>NZ_JBGKEC010000054.1:0-207 GCF_041399405.1 Enterobacter sp. KB-280D8 | reverse complement strand
TAACCGGGTCACGCTGGGTAGTGTTGCGCGGCGGGGTGATCATGTTGCGAATGCTTTTTGGCATTTTTTCAAATTCCTCAATACGTTTTGAATGAATACAGGCCATAGCCTGAAGGGATGGTGTCACCTGGTCGGCAAAACCCAGTTCAAGGCACTCGCTGCCGTTCATCCAGGTTTCGTCCTCCAGCATTGCCGCAATTTCTTCGG
>NZ_JBGKEC010000053.1:0-215 GCF_041399405.1 Enterobacter sp. KB-280D8 | reverse complement strand
TTGTTCAGGAACACGATGATGAAAGGAACGCCTACCTGACGACCCAGCAGGATGTGCTCACGGGTCTGAGGCATTGGGCCGTCAGTCGCAGCAACAACCAGGATCGCGCCGTCCATCTGCGCAGCACCGGTGATCATGTTTTTAACATAGTCGGCGTGGCCTGGGCAGTCTACGTGTGCGTAGTGGCGAGTCGGGGTGTCGTATTCAACGTGAGA
>NZ_JBGKEC010000052.1:0-216 GCF_041399405.1 Enterobacter sp. KB-280D8 | reverse complement strand
TGGAACTGAGTTTCCCGCCCCCATTGGCACGCGCATATAAGTACTGACCGCATCGGCCACCGGCATACGACGCGGGGCTCGTAAAATACCGGAGACATCGCGGCGGATGTCCCTGGCGGATGCCCGCTTTGCCATCAGTCCTCCTCAGGCTCTTCCTCCTCTTTTTCAGCGTCCTGCACCCTCTCCGCCATCTGGTCGCGCAGATCATCAATAACG
>NZ_JBGKEC010000051.1:0-216 GCF_041399405.1 Enterobacter sp. KB-280D8 | reverse complement strand
TGTTATTGATGATCTGCGCGACCAGATGGCTGAGAGGGTGCAGGACGCTGAAAAAGAGGAGGAAGAGCCTGAGGAGGACTGATGGCAAAGCGGGCATCTGCCAGGGACATCCGCCGCGATGTTTCCGGTATTTTACGAGCCCCGCGTCGTATGCCGGTGGCCGATGCGGTCAGTAATTATATGCGCGTGCCAATGGGGGCGGGAAACTCAGTTCCT
>NZ_JBGKEC010000050.1:0-221 GCF_041399405.1 Enterobacter sp. KB-280D8 | reverse complement strand
ATCCTGCCTTTACAGGCAGGGCACTGAAGAAACGCCGCTTCGCTGGCAAGCACAGGATCGCTGCTGTCGCGGTATCCGGTCATATTGTCCATTTCCGGCTGGAAATATTCGCCGCAATGCGGGCATGGCCAGTAAAGACGACGGCGGTCACCACGGTTATAGAGCGATAAAATTCCGGTGGTCGGAGGGGCTTCATGGGGCGTGGAGCGCCGCCATTTTGT
>NZ_JBGKEC010000049.1:0-239 GCF_041399405.1 Enterobacter sp. KB-280D8 | reverse complement strand
AGAACGGATTCAACCTTGTCGAGAAGATCCGCATAGTCGCGCATATCGCTCGCGTCACCACCAGCAAACCCCCAGGGCTTATGGATCATCATCATCGTGTTTTCAGGCATGATGACCGGATTGCCTACCATCGCAATCACCGAGGCCATGGAGGCCGCCAGACCGTCGATATGCACGGTAATCGCCGCGCCGTGGTGCTTCAGCGCGTTATAAATAGCAATACCGTCGAAGACATCACC
>NZ_JBGKEC010000048.1:0-241 GCF_041399405.1 Enterobacter sp. KB-280D8 | reverse complement strand
ACGGATATTCAGGGTTCGCTCCCCCTCCTTCTGCAGACGCATCAGCTTGCGCGATTCGTCCAGGCTGGCCACAGAAATTGCGCCCGAGCTCAGGTTCTTGTGATCGGCATGGAACAGCGCCTTTCCGTCTGAGAGTTTCGGGTTTTTGGTCAGAATTGCGTAAACCAGATCGCCAATCGTTGCTTTCGCCGCGCGCCCCATCTTCATCGGTACGTCGGTAAGCTGGTTCAGATCGTCGTTA
>NZ_JBGKEC010000047.1:0-241 GCF_041399405.1 Enterobacter sp. KB-280D8 | reverse complement strand
CAACGACGATCTGAACCAGCTTACCGACGTACCGATGAAGATGGGGCGCGCGGCGAAAGCAACGATTGGCGATCTGGTTTATGCCATTCTGACCAAAAACCCGAAACTCTCAGACGGAAAGGCGCTGTTCCATGCCGATCACAAGAACCTGAGCGCGGGCGCAATTTCTGTGGCCAGCCTGGACGAATCGCGCAAGCTGATGCGTCTGCAGAAGGAGGGGGAGCGAACCCTGAATATCCGA
>NZ_JBGKEC010000046.1:0-252 GCF_041399405.1 Enterobacter sp. KB-280D8 | reverse complement strand
ATAAAAATGTCGGCCTCGCTGTTATTGCTGGCCTGCATGCGGAACCACGAATTACTTTTTGCGCTGGCTTTCGGACGGTGGCGCGCCCGGTTCTTTGGCTTCGGCACTGGTGCCTCCTTTATCATTGGCGGGGTCGGTGTCAAACACCAGGCCCTGTTCACGGTTCTCGTCAACCTCCGCTTTACGGCGTGACTTAACATCATCCGGGTTGCGACCGCTGGCACGTATCCAGTCGGATTCAGTAGCAGCACC
>NZ_JBGKEC010000045.1:0-278 GCF_041399405.1 Enterobacter sp. KB-280D8 | reverse complement strand
TGGGATCCGGATCTGGCACCCTATGTGATTGAGCCGATGAACTGCCTGGCATCGCGTGAATACGATGCGGTGGTGTTTGTGGGCCCGGCGCGAACGGGTAAAACCATCGGGCTGATTGACGGCTGGATTGTTTATAACATTGTCTGCGATCCGGCAGATATGCTTGTGATTCAGGTATCTGAGGAAAAAGCGCGCGAGCATTCCAAAAAACGCCTGGACCGTACTTTTCGCTGTAGCCCTGAAGTTAAAACCCGGCTAAGCCCAAGACGTAACGATAA
>NZ_JBGKEC010000044.1:0-278 GCF_041399405.1 Enterobacter sp. KB-280D8 | reverse complement strand
ATCGACCTGCAGACGGACGGCGGAACATGGCAGACGGTACTCAATACCAGCGTGACCGGGAAAACGACATCAGGATATGAGCGCAGCCATCGAATTGATTTACCGCAGGCTGGCAGCACCTGGACAATTCGACTGCGTAAAATTACCGCCGATGCCAACAGCGCGAAGATCGGCGATACGATGACCCTGCAGAGCTTCACTGAGGTGATTGACGCCAAGTTACGTTATCCAAACACAGCGCTGCTCTACATCGAATTCGACTCCAGCCAGTTTAACGG
>NZ_JBGKEC010000043.1:0-284 GCF_041399405.1 Enterobacter sp. KB-280D8 | reverse complement strand
CCCCGTCCCCGATATCAAACCAGCGCTTGCGGTTGCTGTCTTTGAACGGATGGCATTTGTCCTGCGGCATAATTTTGTGAATATCTTTCTTCACCTGTCCTTTGGTCTGGGCGAAAGTATCGCCGGAACGGCTATAAAGGAAGCTTTCCGGGTGGATATAAACGTATTTCGGGCCACTCTTCACCTGTGCCTTATTGCGCAGAAAATCGACCATCCGGCTGTCGGTGCTGATTACTTCAATGTGTGCGAACGCGCTTTTCTCCACACCGTGTAAGTCGCAGGGT
>NZ_JBGKEC010000042.1:0-284 GCF_041399405.1 Enterobacter sp. KB-280D8 | reverse complement strand
CCCCTGCGACTTACACGGTGTGGAGAAAAGTGCGTTCGCACACATTGAAGTGCTCAGCACCGACGGCCGGATGATCGATTTTCTGCGCAATAAGGCACAGGTGAAGAGCGGCCCGAAATTTGTTCATATCCACCCGGAGAGTTCTGTCTATGCCCGTTCCGGGGATACCTTCACCAAAACTGAAGGTAAGGTGAAGAAAGATATTCACAAAATTATGCCGCAGGACAAATGCCATCCGTTCAAAGACAGCAACCGCAAGCGCTGGTTTGATATCGGGGACGGGA
>NZ_JBGKEC010000041.1:0-328 GCF_041399405.1 Enterobacter sp. KB-280D8 | reverse complement strand
GAAGTGAAACATCTTCGGGTTGTGAGGTTAAGCGACTAAGCGTACACGGTGGATGCCCTGGCAGTCAGAGGCGATGAAGGACGTGCTAATCTGCGAAAAGCGCCGGCGAGGTGATATGAACCTTTGACCCGGCGATGTCCGAATGGGGAAACCCAGTGTGATTCGTCACACTATCGTTAACTGAATACATAGGTTAACGAGGCGAACCGGGGGAACTGAAACATCTAAGTACCCCGAGGAAAAGAAATCAACCGAGATTCCCCCAGTAGCGGCGAGCGAACGGGGAGCAGCCCGGAGTCTGAATCAGCTTGTGTGTTAGTGGAAGCGT
>NZ_JBGKEC010000040.1:0-346 GCF_041399405.1 Enterobacter sp. KB-280D8 | reverse complement strand
GGTAAACTGGGTTGTAACATCGGGTCTTACGGACCATTCGCCCCACTTTCTGCGGATATCAGTGGCCAGCTTTTTAGCTATCTTCCCGTTAGTCAGCATCGGATGCGGTTCAACTATGATGCCCTTTGCACCCACCACCCTTTCTTCCAGCTTGTCGAAAACGCCAATCACCAGATCGTGGTTGTTGTCCAGCCAGCGCGCCTGCTGCCTCAGTGAAACCGCCCCCATCTGGCTGAGCTGATCGGCTGAACGATTTTCCTTCTGGGCTTTGTGGGTACGCGTTTGCTTTACCGCCTCATACGCCTTAATAACCGCACGGGCACGCAGGCGTGAGGCTTTCCAGCCC
>NZ_JBGKEC010000039.1:0-346 GCF_041399405.1 Enterobacter sp. KB-280D8 | reverse complement strand
CTGAGCAGAAAGCCCGTGTTAACGCTATCGGCGATCTCTTTGCCATGTTCGGCAATAAGCACATGGAACTGCAGAATCAGTGTGTGGCCGACCCTGATTGCTCCGTCGATAAGGCGAAAGATTTGCTGCTGGCAGAACTCGGTAAAACGGCCACGCCGTCCAATAAAACCACCCAGCCGCATATTCATGCGGGCAACGGTAACTTCGTCGCGGATGGTATTCGCCAGGCACTGATGGCGCGTGCCGGGTTCGAAGGTCAGGAGCGGGATAACGTTTATAACGGTATGACGCTGCGCGAGTATGCGCGTATGGCCCTGACAGAAAAAGGTATCGGCGTGGCCAGCTA
>NZ_JBGKEC010000038.1:0-346 GCF_041399405.1 Enterobacter sp. KB-280D8 | reverse complement strand
AGGCTGGAAAGCCTCACGCCTGCGTGCACGCGCGGTTATTAAGGCGTATGAGGCGGTAAAGCAAACGCGTACCCACAAAGCCCAGAAGGAAAATCGTTCAGCCGATCAGCTTAGCCAGATGGGGGCGGTTGCACTGAGGCAGCAGGCGCGCTGGCTGGACAACAACCACGATCTGGTGATTGGCGTTTTCGACAAGCTGGAAGAAAGGGTGGTGGGTGCGAAGGGCATCATAGTTGAACCGCATCCGATGCTGACTAACGGGAAGATCGCTAAAAAGCTGGCCACTGATATCCGCAGAAAGTGGGGCGAATGGTCCGTAAGACCCGATGTTACAACCCAGTTTACT
>NZ_JBGKEC010000037.1:0-358 GCF_041399405.1 Enterobacter sp. KB-280D8 | reverse complement strand
CGCGTAGTTAATCGAATAGCCGACCAGATCCCCGTCGTCCTCCTGCTTGAAAAGCGAAGGCCATTTCAGACGCAGACGAACCGCTGATAGCTGCGTATTGGTGAACGTGCGCGTCCAGGCTGTAGCGCTTGTTACTTCGGTGCCCACGCTGATTTCATTTTCGGTACCGGGAATACCCTGAATGTAATTTTGCGCCTGTGTTCCCGCACGAAACTCCCACGTCACACCGCTGAAGTTTTGGGAGCCGTCGCCGTTCTCAAGCGCCGTTCCGTCCAGGTAGATATCTTTGCCGGTTAGCTGCCCTGCAAATTCCCCTTCCCCAAGCGCAACCAGAATTTTAGCCTTCGCTACAGATTGC
>NZ_JBGKEC010000036.1:0-358 GCF_041399405.1 Enterobacter sp. KB-280D8 | reverse complement strand
AGCATAGTTGATCGAATAGCCGACCAAATCCCCGTCATCTTCCTGTTTAAACAGAGACGGCCATTTCAGACGCAGGCGTACTGCCGAGAGCTTGGTGTTAGTGAAAGTGCGTGTCCAGGCTGTAACACTGGAAACTTCAGTACCCACGCTGATTTCGTTTTCAGTACCGGGAATGCCCTGGATGTAATTTTGCGCCTGCGTTCCCGCGCGAAACTCCCACGTCACGCCGCTGAAGTTTTGTGAGCCGTCGGAGTTCTCCAGCGCCGTTCCGTCCAGGTAAATATCTTTGCCGGTTAGCTGCCCTGCAAACTCCCCTTCCCCAAGCGCAACGAGGATTTTAGCCTTCGCTACAGATTGA
>NZ_JBGKEC010000035.1:0-437 GCF_041399405.1 Enterobacter sp. KB-280D8 | reverse complement strand
TTCCTGGATTCTTACATCCCAGAACCAGAGCGTGCGATTGACAAGCCATTCCTGCTGCCAATCGAAGACGTATTCTCCATCTCCGGTCGTGGTACCGTTGTTACCGGTCGTGTAGAGCGCGGTATCATCAAAGTTGGTGAAGAAGTTGAAATCGTTGGTATCAAAGAGACTGCGAAGTCTACCTGTACTGGCGTTGAAATGTTCCGCAAACTGCTGGACGAAGGCCGTGCTGGTGAGAACGTTGGTGTTCTGCTGCGTGGTATCAAGCGTGAAGAAATCGAACGTGGTCAGGTTCTGGCGAAGCCAGGCTCAATCAAGCCACACACCAAGTTCGAATCTGAAGTGTACATCCTGTCCAAAGACGAAGGCGGCCGTCATACTCCGTTCTTCAAAGGCTACCGTCCACAGTTCTACTTCCGTACAACTGACGTGACCGG
>NZ_JBGKEC010000034.1:0-514 GCF_041399405.1 Enterobacter sp. KB-280D8 | reverse complement strand
GCCCCGGGTTCTGTGCTGACAAACGAGACGGCAGACACGGCGGTGCCGCTTCAGTTTATGGCGGGCGGCGAAGTGGTGGCCTGGCGTATTAATCAGGACTATCTGACCGGTAAATACATCAATAACCCACTGCAGTATTCCAGTACGTTTGTGCTGGTCAAATCGACCTGTACCCCCGATCCCGAAAAAAAGGACAACAGCCTCGATTTTTACTCGCTGTATATCGGGCTTGCTCCGCTGTCTGCCTTCCCGAAGCACACGCTGTATCTGGTCACAGAGAAGGGCGATGCTCTTCATAAACGCGAATATACCGGCAAAGAAAAAGCCGGAGATAAGGCTCCGGGCGCGAAGACGGATAAACTCAAAACGGGTGACCGCGTTATTGTGGTGCGTGAGATCACCTTCGACCTGAAGGGACAGACGCAGAGGTTTGGGCTTGCCCGGGCACTGAACAGCAAATCCGAAATGACCGGCGGGGCGTTCTGGGTGTCGCTTGACCCGCAATATATGACAC
>NZ_JBGKEC010000033.1:0-525 GCF_041399405.1 Enterobacter sp. KB-280D8 | reverse complement strand
CCCGCAGGGGCTTCACCTACATATCAGCGTGCCTTCTCCCGAAGTTACGGCACCATTTTGCCTAGTTCCTTCACCCGAGTTCTCTCAAGCGCCTTGGTATTCTCTACCTGACCACCTGTGTCGGTTTGGGGTACGATTTCGTGTTACCTGATGCTTAGAGGCTTTTCCTGGAAGCAGGGCATTTATCACTTCAGCACCGTAGTGCCTCGTCATCACGCCTCAGTGTTAAAGTGAACCGGATTTGCCTGGAACACACACCTACACGCTTAAACCGGGACAACCGTCGCCCGGCTGACATAGCCTTCTCCGTCCCCCCTTCGCAGTAACACCAAGTACAGGAATATTAACCTGTTTCCCATCGACTACGCCTTTCGGCCTCGCCTTAGGGGTCGACTCACCCTGCCCCGATTAACGTTGGACAGGAACCCTTGGTCTTCCGGCGAGCGGGCTTTTCACCCGCTTTATCGTTACTTATGTCAGCATTCGCACTTCTGATACCTCCAGCAGCCCTCACAGGCCACCTTC
>NZ_JBGKEC010000032.1:0-542 GCF_041399405.1 Enterobacter sp. KB-280D8 | reverse complement strand
CAAAGGCAGGTTCTTTAAGGTAAGGAGGTGATCCAACCGCAGGTTCCCCTACGGTTACCTTGTTACGACTTCACCCCAGTCATGAATCACAAAGTGGTAAGCGCCCTCCCGAAGGTTAAGCTACCTACTTCTTTTGCAACCCACTCCCATGGTGTGACGGGCGGTGTGTACAAGGCCCGGGAACGTATTCACCGTGGCATTCTGATCCACGATTACTAGCGATTCCGACTTCATGGAGTCGAGTTGCAGACTCCAATCCGGACTACGACGCACTTTATGAGGTCCGCTTGCTCTCGCGAGGTCGCTTCTCTTTGTATGCGCCATTGTAGCACGTGTGTAGCCCTACTCGTAAGGGCCATGATGACTTGACGTCATCCCCACCTTCCTCCAGTTTATCACTGGCAGTCTCCTTTGAGTTCCCGGCCTAACCGCTGGCAACAAAGGATAAGGGTTGCGCTCGTTGCGGGACTTAACCCAACATTTCACAACACGAGCTGACGACAGCCATGCAGCACCTGTCTCAGAGTTCCCGAAGGCACCAA
>NZ_JBGKEC010000031.1:0-607 GCF_041399405.1 Enterobacter sp. KB-280D8 | reverse complement strand
AAACGTTATTGAAGGGCGTTTTACCTATTCGGGCAGCACCACGAAAACCCGCTATACCACGGCGCTAGTGTCGTGGTCAGATCCCGGTAATGCCTACGCCGATGCGATGGAGCTGGTATTTGAGCAGGCGCTGGTTGCGCGGTACGGTTTTAACCAACTGGAAATGACCGCCATCGGCTGCACCAGACAGTCAGAGGCTAACCGAAAGGGGCGCTGGGGTATTCTCACCAACAACAAGGATCGCGTTGTTTCGTTTGATGTTGGGCTGGACGGAAACATTCCGCAGCCGGGGTACATCATAGCCGTTGCAGACGAGCTGCTTTCCGGAAAGGTTATGGGCGGCCGCATCAGCGCCGTTAACGGTCGCGTTATCAAACTTGACCGCGTGGCAGATGCGGCAGCAGGTGATCGCCTTATTCTCAACCTACCTTCCGGAGCGTCGCAGAGCAGGACCATTCAGGCCGTGAACGGTGAATCAGTCACAGTCACCACGGCATACAGTGAGACGCCACAGGCCGAAGCTGTTTGGGTGGTGGAATCTGACGAACTTTACGCTCAGCAGTATCGCGTTGTTAGCGTAAGCGATAACGATAATGGCACCTTCTCG
>NZ_JBGKEC010000030.1:0-607 GCF_041399405.1 Enterobacter sp. KB-280D8 | reverse complement strand
TAACGTTATTGAAGGGCGTTTTACCTATTCGAGCAGCACCACGAAAACCCGCTATACCACGGCGCTGGTGTCGTGGTCCGATCCCGGTAATGCCTACGCCGACGCGATGGAGCCGGTATTTGAGCAGGCGCTGGTTGCGCGGTACGGCTTTAACCAACTGGAAATGACCGCCATCGGCTGCACCAGACAGTCAGAGGCTAACCGAAAGGGGCGCTGGGGTATTCTCACCAACAACAAGGATCGTGTTGTTTCATTTGATGTCGGGCTGGACGGAAACATTCCGCAGCCGGGCTACATCATCGCCGTTGCAGACGAGCTGCTTTCCGGAAAGGTTATGGGCGGCCGCATCAGCGCCGTTAACGGTCGCGTTATCAAACTTGATCGCGTGGCAGATGCGGCAGTAGGTGATCGCCTTATTCTCAACCTACCTTCCGGAGCGTCGCAGAGCAGGACCATTCAGGCCGTGAACGGTGAATCAGTCACAGTCACCACGGCATATAGTGAGACGCCACAGGCCGAAGCTGTTTGGGTGGTGGAATCTGACGAGCTCTACGCGCAGCAATACCGCGTTGTCAGTGTAAACGATAACGATGATGGCACATTCTCA
>NZ_JBGKEC010000029.1:0-613 GCF_041399405.1 Enterobacter sp. KB-280D8 | reverse complement strand
TATCAGATAGCCGTCGGTTGACTCGACGAGCTCCTGCCGCTGGGCACTGTACGTTCCGTTGTAGTTTCTGGATGTGCTGGAAAAGCTGAGGCGACTGCCGGCGGACACGGCACGCAGCTGTCCGTTACGAAACGACTCGAGGTTAGGGTTCGGGCGATCGGATTTAATCATCCCGATTTCTTCCCCGGCCTGCAGCTCGTCATAGAGCATACCGGGCTGAATCATCAGCTCGCGATCATCGCTGCTGGAATCAGACTCGAAGCTCTGTCCGTCGCCTTTTTTGATATACATGCCGAGTGCGGCAGCAATTCTGGCAGCGGTAAGCTCCGAGTCCTCGTACTCTTTCAGCGCGCTCAGACGCATCAGAACACCTGATAAAAGAGACGTTCCGCGGGTCTGGTGCAGGCGTCGTGTGAATTTGAGATGAAGCATGTTTTCTGCATCTATCTCTTTGGTATCGAACTGACGCCCGGATACTGGCAGGCTTTTATAGACCTGATATTTTTTCGGGCGCCCCCAGTTATCGACAAAAACGCCCTGATTGAGCTGGGTGGCGGCATCACTGTTCATCGGCACGAAGTCCGGCTCCAGCGCTTCCAGCCAGAACGGCACA
>NZ_JBGKEC010000028.1:0-613 GCF_041399405.1 Enterobacter sp. KB-280D8 | reverse complement strand
AATCAGATATCCGTCGGTTGACTCGACAAGCTCCTGCCGCTGGGCACTGTACGTTCCGTTGTAGTTTCTGGATGTGCTGGAAAAGCTGAGGCGACTGCCGGCGGACACGGCACGGAGCTGTCCATTACGAAACGACTCGAGGTTAGGGTTCGGGCGATCGGATTTAATCATCCCGATTTCTTCCCCGGCCTGCAGCTCGTCATAGAGCATACCAGGCTGAATCATCAGCTCGCGGTCATCGCTACCGGAATCAGAATCGAAGCTCTGTCCGTCGCCTTTTTTGATATACATGCCGAGTGCCGCAGCAATTCTGGCAGCGGTAAGCTCCGAGTCCTCGTACTCTTTCAGCGCGCTCAGACGCATCAGAACACCAGACAAAAGAGACGTTCCGCGGGTCTGGTGCAGGCGTCGGGTGAATTTGAGATGCAGCATGTTCTCTGCATCTATCTCTTTGGTATCGAACTGACGCCCGGATACTGGCAGGCTTTTATAGACCTGATATTTTTTCGGGCGCCCCCAGTTATCGATAAAAACGCCCTGATTGAGCTGGGTGGCGGCATCGCTGTTCATCGGCACGAAGTCCGGCTCCAGCGCTTCCAGCCAGAACGGCACG
>NZ_JBGKEC010000027.1:0-850 GCF_041399405.1 Enterobacter sp. KB-280D8 | reverse complement strand
TGTGAACTCGAAGAGTAGGGCGGGACACGTGGTATCCTGTCTGAATATGGGGGGACCATCCTCCAAGGCTAAATACTCCTGACTGACCGATAGTGAACCAGTACCGTGAGGGAAAGGCGAAAAGAACCCCGGCGAGGGGAGTGAAAAAGAACCTGAAACCGTGTACGTACAAGCAGTGGGAGCACCTTCGGGTGTGACTGCGTACCTTTTGTATAATGGGTCAGCGACTTATATTCTGTAGCAAGGTTAACCGTATAGGGGAGCCGAAGGGAAACCGAGTCTTAACTGGGCGTTAAGTTGCAGGGTATAGACCCGAAACCCGGTGATCTAGCCATGGGCAGGTTGAAGGTTGGGTAACACTAACTGGAGGACCGAACCGACTAATGTTGAAAAATTAGCGGATGACCTGTGGCTGGGGGTGAAAGGCCAATCAAACCGGGAGATAGCTGGTTCTCCCCGAAAGCTATTTAGGTAGCGCCTCGTGAACTCATCTTCGGGGGTAGAGCACTGTTTCGGCTAGGGGGCCATCCCGGCTTACCAACCCGATGCAAACTACGAATACCGAAGAATGTTATCACGGGAGACACACGGCGGGTGCTAACGTCCGTCGTGAAGAGGGAAACAACCCAGACCGCCAGCTAAGGTCCCAAAGTCATGGTTAAGTGGGAAACGATGTGGGAAGGCACAGACAGCCAGGATGTTGGCTTAGAAGCAGCCATCATTTAAAGAAAGCGTAATAGCTCACTGGTCGAGTCGGCCTGCGCGGAAGATGTAACGGGGCTAAACCATGCACCGAAGCTGCGGCAGCGACACTATGTGTTGTTGGGTAGGGGAGCGTTCTGTAAGCCGT
>NZ_JBGKEC010000025.1:0-1058 GCF_041399405.1 Enterobacter sp. KB-280D8 | reverse complement strand
TCAGGGAGAACTCATCTCGGGGCAAGTTTCGTGCTTAGATGCTTTCAGCACTTATCTCTTCCGCATTTAGCTACCGGGCAGTGCCATTGGCATGACAACCCGAACACCAGTGATGCGTCCACTCCGGTCCTCTCGTACTAGGAGCAGCCCCCCTCAATTCTCCAGCGCCCACGGCAGATAGGGACCGAACTGTCTCACGACGTTCTAAACCCAGCTCGCGTACCACTTTAAATGGCGAACAGCCATACCCTTGGGACCTACTTCAGCCCCAGGATGTGATGAGCCGACATCGAGGTGCCAAACACCGCCGTCGATATGAACTCTTGGGCGGTATCAGCCTGTTATCCCCGGAGTACCTTTTATCCGTTGAGCGATGGCCCTTCCATTCAGAACCACCGGATCACTATGACCTGCTTTCGCACCTGCTCGAGCCGTCACTCTCGCAGTCAAGCTAGCTTATGCCATTGCACTAACCTCCTGATGTCCGACCAGGATTAGCTAACCTTCGTGCTCCTCCGTTACTCTTTGGGAGGAGACCGCCCCAGTCAAACTACCCACCAGACACTGTCCGCAACCCGGATTACGGGTCCACGTTAGAACACCAGCCATTAAAGGGTGGTATTTCAAGGACGGCTCCACGCAGACTGGCGTCCACGCTTCAAAGCCTCCCACCTATCCTACACATCAAGGACCAGTGTTCAGTGTCAAGCTATAGTAAAGGTTCACGGGGTCTTTCCGTCTTGCCGCGGGTACACTGCATCTTCACAGCGAGTTCAATTTCACTGAGTCTCGGGTGGAGACAGCCTGGCCATCATTACGCCATTCGTGCAGGTCGGAACTTACCCGACAAGGAATTTCGCTACCTTAGGACCGTTATAGTTACGGCCGCCGTTTACCGGGGCTTCGATCAAGAGCTTCGCGTTGCCGCTAACCCCATCAATTAACCTTCCGGCACCGGGCAGGCGTCACACCGTATACGTCCACTTTCGTGTTTGCACAGTGCTGTGTTTTTAATAAACAGTTGCAGCCAGCTGGTATCTTCGACTGATTTCAGCTCC
>NZ_JBGKEC010000024.1:0-1737 GCF_041399405.1 Enterobacter sp. KB-280D8 | reverse complement strand
TGCTCCCCTGGGATGTCAAAGGCAGAATGCAGATTTCGGATCGTTTGCCGATTTATTCTCCACTTCGCGCAATTGTCAGGCATTCTGTCGCGGATATTTCCACAGCCAGCGCCCGCTGACCATACGCCAGTAGAACAGCGCCCCACGCACGGCCCAGTCAAGGAACATCCCCAGCCAGACGCCAACCACGCCCCAGCCGAGCACCACGCCCAGCGTATAGCCCGCCACAACGCGACACCCCCACATGCCAAGCATGGACACCCACATAGCAAAACGGGCATCGCGCGCCCCTTTCAGCCCGGCGGGCAGCACCCAGGATGCCGCCCAGATGGGCATAAAGGCGGCGTTGAGCCAGATGAGGATCTTCACCACCTCTTTAACATCCTCTTCGTGGGTATAGAACGCGGCCATCAGCCCGGCAAACGGCGCGGTTCCCCAGGCGATCAGCGTCAGCCCTATGGTCGACAGCCAGAAGACGTGCCGCAGCTGCCGCTCCGCCTGACCTATCTGCCCTTTCCCGAGCCGTTTGCCCGTGATAATGGTTGATGCCGAACCCAGCGCGTTACCCGGCAGGTTAATCAGCGAGGCGATGGAAAAGGCGATAAAGTTACCGGCGATAACGTCGGTCCCCATCCCGGCGACAAACATCTGCGTCAGCAGCTTCCCGCCGTTAAACAACACGGATTCAATGCTTGCGGGAATGCCGATTCCCATCACTTCCCAGATAATGGCGAAGTTCAAGGGCCGGAAGTAGCTCTTGAGCGTAAGACGCAGCGAAGGCGTAATTCCCGTCATCAGCACCCCGATGATGGCCGCCGCACCGATATAGCGTGAAATGGTTAACCCCAGCCCCGCTCCTACGAACCCCAGCCCATCCCACGAGAACGCGCCGTAGATCAGCACGCTGCTGATAATGATATTCAGGATATTCATCCCGCCGTTGATCAGCAGCGGAATTTTAGTGTTGCCCGCCCCACGCAGCGCGCCGCTGCCAATCAGCGCAATAGCCGCCGCCGGATAGCTTAAAACGGTCATCTCCAGGTAGGTCAGCGCCAGGTCTTTAACCTCGTTGGTGGCCTCCCCGGCGACAAAGTCAATAATCTCTTTACCGAAATAGTGGATCACCGCCGCCAGAACAATCGAAAAAATGGTCATGATCATCAGCGACTGGCGGGCCGCCTCGCGCGCACGTTTGGGGTCAAGCTTGCCGAGGCTAAAAGCCACCACCACCGTCGTACCGAGGTCTATGGCAGCAAAAAATGACATCACCACCATGTTAAAGCTGTCCGCCAGCCCGACCCCCGCCATCGCCTCTTTCCCCAGCCAGCTCACCAGGAAGGTGCTCAGGACCCCCATCAGCAAAACGCAGGTATTTTCCAGGAAGATAGGCACAGCGAGAGGGGTGATTTCACGCCAGAACAGGACACGATAGCTTTTACGTTTTGCATACCACGGCGTGCGCTCTATCGCCTGGCGTAAGGAGGCAGTGACGTTCAAAATGGACCTTAGCGAGAAAAGTTGAAACTCCATTTCAAATGATGGGGGAGAAAAGCTAATCCTGCAAAGTATTTTCCTGAAAAAAGATGTGTGGAATTACAACAAACTGACGACAGAATCAGCAATCAGTCGATTTTCCCTAAGATCAGGTTTGACAAAAGTTTTTTCGCCGCTAAGATAAGCCTCCACAACGATTCCTCTGTAGTTCAGTCGGTAGAACGGCGGACTGTTAATCCGTAT
>NZ_JBGKEC010000023.1:0-3960 GCF_041399405.1 Enterobacter sp. KB-280D8 | reverse complement strand
ATGGATCAAGGACGGGTTCACCAGAATTGCGGAGTGGGTACGCCCTGAACGCGGTATCCGGGAAAAACAGGTCTCTGACTACTACAAAGCCCTGCTGCAAAAAATGGACAGTGACAACAGTGGTGACCTTTCCGGTGCAGAACTGCGTCTCGCGGTGAATTACGCGGAGCTGGATGTCAGGGATATCGCGGCGCGGATGGTGGTCAGACACGACAGCGAATGGTTCGGCGGCAGCAGCCACCATCGCTGGAGAACATTTTTAAAGCAGATGGATCCGCTGTGCATCAGCTATGTCAAAAAGTGGTTTGATGACATGGAATGGATGAGTCAGGTGGAGGGATTCAGCAGCGGTGCGCCTGTCTGGCACATGCACCCAATTGTTTTTCTAAATGCAATATCTCAGGTAGAGAATAAAGAGATCATATTCCCATTCAAAGTGAAACCTAAAAATGACATTGATGGGGTTTGGAAACGATATTATTGGGCCGCATCTTTATCAGATTCCAATGCGTCCCAGGCTATTTTTGGGCGTAATAGATCTGGTGGGGGAAGAAAGCATGCAGCCAGAGATTTGTACTCCGAACCCTTAACTGAAATTGTTGCGGTAAGTGATGGTATAGTACGAAATATTTCTCACTACTACTATGGTACATGGCAGATTACCATAGAGCACACAACTTCTGATGGGCGCCATTTTTATATCAGATATGGCGAGGTTGACCATGCAAGTATTATGGTTAGTAATGGTCAGCATGTAAAACAAGGGGCTATTTTAGCAAAGACGGGATTGATGATTAACCCAGCGACGGGTCAGCATCCCAGTATTATCACCGGACAAACAGTTTACATGCTTCATTTTGAATACTATCCTGGGAATGGTAGCACCCCTCCACCAAACAATACTCCAACGTTACCATTTAAACGCCGGAGTGATTTGCGCGACCCATTGGATATATTACGTGAAGGATACCGGAACACGTTCGATGATGGACAGCCTTCGTCTGACAATCGGTTGCCAATTAGCTCGTTAAATTTATCAGATCAAGGAAAATCCTTCATCAAAGGCTGGGAGAGTTTCAGTTCTACTGCGTATAATGAATCTGAAGGTTTTTGCACTATAGGTTATGGACATTTAATAGCCAGGGACAAGTGTGAAAATTTAAACTTACCTGATGAGTTTAAAAATGGAATTACAACTGCAAAGGCAGATAAGTTATTTGAAGCTAGAGTTCCTTTATATGTTGGTGAGTTGAAGCGAACTGTTAACTGTAATATGTATCAGTATGAGTTTGATGCTTTGATTAGTCTGTTGTTTAATATGGGGAGCATGAGTAAGGCCCCAATGCTTACATCAAAGCTCAACCAGGCTGATTATGCAGGAGCCGCCAATGAGTTTTTAGATATAACTAATGGTGGCGTTTCCGGACTTGTTAATCGTCGACAGAAAGAGCGTTCGTTGTTTTTAACTGGAGTTTATGACTCTTCTCACTGAGTTGTTATGAGGGTTTAAAATGCAAAAAAAATATGTGACATTTATTTTTGTTGTTTTATCATTATTTTCCACTTTGGTTTGCTCTGAAGTCGATTTTAATGCTTCTACATGGGTATACGATAAAGTATCTAATGTTGATGTGTTTGGTAAACATGATTCGAACGTGATAGCTCACATTGATGAATCTTTTAAAAAGGTCATTATAACAACCAAAGATAAAAAACTAACGATAAAAAACGATTTTTTAGAAAATAACAATGTATGCTCAACTGATTTTGTGTCACTAAAAAAAACACCGCTTTCATATTATTTGTCGCAAAAAACAGCTGATATGTATAAGAAAGTCTACGAGGAGAGCAACGTACCACTTTCTGATGATATTGATCTTCTGATGTCTTTGTATCCTGGTAAAGAATGCCCGGCACCATATGCAGAAATACTAAGAGTTAACGATTATTTGACTGTTTCCGACCAAAATTATATTTTATTTTTTAAGCATGTAAATGAGGATGAAGTTAGAGGTAGCAGTAAAGTAAGAAAAATGGATTTATCCAGTTATTGTCGAGATGAAGATCCAAATAAAGAGTTTGATGGGGCAACTAACACTGAATGCACATTCCCTGGAATGGGTTTGAGTGCTGCATATAATAAATTAAAGGAACTTAGCAGTACAGGTGAGTATTTGAATCCAAAGTTACCAACCACAAATGAAAAAGATAAAGTTGACTCAGGGAATGTTGACTATCAGTGGCAAGGTAAAGGTAAGCTAAAAATTTCCCTCGAGATGGATAATGAATCAATTCATTACATCTTCAATGAGGAATCGACTGGGACCAATTTGTTAATCTCGACTGAATCTCAGTATTGAATATTTGTAAATCGATGGGCTGGCTTTGTATTTAATGTAAGGAGTGCATATTCATTCGCCTCAGTTTAAAAGTGTCAGGTTGCTTTTTTATTCGAAGCTCATAACTTACTGTCTTATCTTTCTCACTGATTCGATGTCTGGCACTAAAGTTGGCGAAATATGTTTAAGTACTTTAAATTAGTTTATCTTGGTTTACTTTTAACTGCGTACTCCCATGCTGCTTCACAATCTGTATTGGTACCTGTTGGCGTCGCTAAGTTTGATGAGGCTGGAATTAAAATTTCAACCACAAATGATGATTTGTCGAATGATAATGTTTTGATTTGCAGTTCAATGGAAAAAAAAGTGTACTTCGTATAATGGTAGTGACTTTTTGAAGGGCGAGGAGAGTAGTAATGTTGAAGATGTTTCTGGAGGCAAGACGGTCTTTAGCTTTGATTATAAAAAGCCTGTAAGTGCACATTATCAATCTGGAGTTGATGTGGCTTTCATCTACCTTAAAAAATAAAATCTTCCTGATATTGATTTTTATAAAGATAATAAGTTTAAAATTCATGTGCACGGTGTTGATGATATTGTTTCTTATTGTACTAGTTCAGATGGTGTTCACGTATATTCTAAATTCGGCAGCGTTCATCTTTATTATTCTTTGGGGTATGATGTCGAAGCAACTTGTTCATCTGAGGTGTACGAATGAAAAAAATCATCTATTGCGGAATTGTTATAGTATTTTTTAGCCAGTTCACCTTTGCTGAACCCTCTGTTCAAATCTCGGCGGGAAAATATTCTTTTACGCAGGAAGGTGAAGAACTTATTGATGGGGCTAAGGTGAGTATTACCTGGAATATTTATGTCAAGGATGACAGTCATGCAGTCGTCAAAATTTCATCATGGCATGTGCCTTTCACTTGCGATGGAAAATATACTGTATCCAGAAATGGTAACCAACTAGCGCTAAGCTGGTCTGATAAAGATAATCCTGATGTAGAGTGCGACACTTCCTCTCCACAGTTTTTATTAAAAAAATCCTCATCGGGAAAAGTATTAGCACATAGTGAGCTTTTTGTCTGGAATCCTGATGGTTGGAAAAACATGCGTGTGATTAAATGATTTAATGGAGGCTGGTATGCAAGGAATAATCCGACTTGGCGACAAAACCACTCTTGGTGGTGCAGTGTTGTCCTGCTCAACGACCATGCTTTTTGGTGATATTGGCGTGGCCCGTAAAGGTGATCGTGTTTCCTGACCTGAGCATGGTGATACTACTATCGTCGAAGGTAACCCAAATCACCGCGAGCGCGGTATTCCTGTGGCGTTCCACTGCCACAAGTGTGGCTGCGGCTGCACGCTTATCAGCTCATAGCCCAATGTGGTAATGGGGTAGGTTGAACATGAGCGTATCCCGATCCAATAGGGTGATCTCTATTTCACGTTAAGGATAACCGGAATGAAAATCTGTTTTCCTGCCCGAAAAGCGAATGGTGAACAATACGCCACCCTGGATGAAATGATGCAGCCGCTCTTTCAGGAGCCACACGGCTCCTGGCTGGCCGGAACGAATAACATGTGGCACGGCGGGATCCACATCACCAGTAAGAGT
>NZ_JBGKEC010000022.1:0-5581 GCF_041399405.1 Enterobacter sp. KB-280D8 | reverse complement strand
GTCACTGGTTCGAGTCCAGTCAGAGGAGCCAAATTTGAAAAGCCTGCTTTTGAAGCAGGCTTTTTGCTTTTCTGCGTATCTGATGTTAACTCAGAATCGCATCCAGCCTGGCAAGCACTTCATTTACCACAGCGTCAGGTATGCGTTCCAGCCGCATGCCGTTCCGGGCAGCCATATCAATAGTTCTGGGCTGGTCGCAGCGAATAACGCCCATTGTTTTTGTCCCCGCCCCTTCCAGTGAAACGGTGAAACCAGCTGTACGTGCAAAGTTTCCGGCGCTGGTAACGGGAACCACTACCGGTAGCCGGGTCAGCTTGTTAAACGATGCCTTCGATACGATGAGTACCGGACGTTTTCCACTTTGCTCGTGGCCAGCAATCGGGTCCAGTGAAACAAGCCAGATTTCCCCTCTTTCCATTTACAGGATCTCCTTGCCCACCGCAGGCGCATCAATCCATTCCCGATCCTCTTCGCTCATTTCAGCGTGCGGATCGCACTGCGCCAGCAGCTCCTCAAGCGAATAATGAGGCCGTTTCTGAGGTTCGATAATCAGGCAGCCATTATTAATGGTCATGCCGACTTCGCTGTCCGTAGATAGCTCCAGTGTTTTCAGCACGGCGGGAGGAACCGCCAGCATGATGGATCCGCCGACCTTTTTCAGGCGAGTTTTATACATAGCGCACCTCCGAATATTATATTTTAATATAACATCCATAGATTTTGCAGTTCAAAGGATTATGGCGGATCGGATAAACGAAATGCGAGGCGGCTTCCGCATCGGGAGAATTATGAGGTCAGTTTGGGGTTCCCCCCTCACGGCTTCATAACGATGCGGCCAAACGGTTTCGCTGTCTCAGCGTATTCATGGGCCCCGGCGGCGTTAGCCAGGGGGAAAATGCGGTCAATGACAACTCTGAGGCGCCCTTCTGCCACAGCCTGCAATATGTCGTCCACACTTGTCCGGACGCCGGGCCTTTCAAAAAGGGGCCCCATGAATACCCCCATGAGCGTCTGGTTAGACTGCATTGGCGGCCACAGGTCGACAGTCAGGCTGCCACCACCCGCATTACCGACGAAGACGAGGCGTCCATCCGGCGCGAGTGCAGAGAGCGAGGCAGGCAACGTCGTCCCCACCGGATCGATAACGAGGCCAACACCGGTGCCGTGGGTGACCTGCCGGACACTGTCCACGACGTCACTCTTTGCCCGATCCACGACGTGAGCGGCACCCAGTTCAAGCAACCGGCTGCTTCGCTGCGTTCCGCTTGCCACGGCGATGACCCTCGCGCCCGCCTGTGAGGCAAGCTGAACGGCCGCGAGCCCCACGCCCCCCGCTGCTGCCTGAATCAGGACGGTTTCTCCGTGCCGGAGCATGCCTCGTGTGAACAGGCAATGATGTGCGGTTCCAAAAGAGATCGGTACCACCGCCGCGTCTGCTGCATCCACCCCTTCCGGGATAAGCCAGGTGCGTTCCGCAGGCACAGCCCAACGTTCCGCATGCGATCCCTGCATGCTAAAAGCAGTCACTCTGTCTCCCACCCTGCGGCTACGGACTTTCGATCCGACGGCAACAACTGTCCCCGCGGCCGCGTACCCGACGATCCATGAAGGAAGAGGCGGCGGAGTTGAGCGCCGGTTGATCAGGTCTCCCCCTTCAATCGAGATAGCCTCGACAGAAATCAGGACGTCGTCAGGCCCGGCGACCGGATCCGGGACATCGACATATTTCAGGACGCCGGGAGCGCCTTCCACGTCATAAACCGCTGCTTTCATCAGTTTTCCTCTGTCTTTTCTTCGACCGGCGGAAAGACCCATAACCCTAGGGCAGCCTTGCAATCACCTTAATCTCAAACTTGAATCCGTACAGCCACGTCACGCCGATCCCGGTCAACGTCGGGTAAGGCGCGTCCCCCCAGTATTCTGGCAGGATACTCCAGATAGCGTCGAGGTTTGATTCGGGATCGACAACAAAAAGGGTAACGTCAACCACGTCATCGAACGTGCAGCCCGCAGCCGTGAGAACAGCATTAAGGTTATCGAATGCCAGCCGGATCTGCGCTTTTAGATCCTCTTCAGGCGAACCATCCTCCCGGCTACCCACCTGTCCCGAAACAAACAGGAAGCCGTTAGATTTGATGGCGGGTGAATACCGATTGCGCTCATAGAGCGCCTGGCGTCCGAAGGGAAAAACGGCTTCGCGTGTTGTCATGCTTGTACCTTTGTAATGGGGCGAAATCTGCCCGGTGAACATAGAGACACTCTAAGGTGCTAAAGCGGAGGGATAAACAGGCGACTTTGTCCATCATTGTTTGTAATATCCAAACAATCGGTGAAGTGAGAGGATGATGGATGGATCGTTTTGATGCGATGCGCGCCTTTGCTCGCGTGGTGGAGGCAGGCAGCTTCACAAAGGCTGCCCAAACGCTCCATATGAGCAAAACCACGGTGACTCAGCTGATTCAGCAGCTGGAAGTGCGCCTGCGCGTCAAGCTGCTCCATCGCACCACCCGCAGGCTCGGCGTCACGCCTGATGGCGCGGTCTACTACGAGCGCGTCATCCGCCTGCTGGCAGACATGGAGGATGCTGAAAACAGCCTCTCCAGTTCGGCGATGACGCCCAGGGGACGGCTACGGGTGGATGTGCCCACGCCTCTCGCCCGCTTCGTGCTGGTGCCCGCGCTACCGGCTTTTCACTCGCGCTATCCTGATATCCAGTTCGATATGGGCGTGAGCGACCGGGTGGTGGATCTGATCGGCGACAACGTGGATTGCGTCCTGCGGGGCGGCGAAATCAGCGACCAGTCCCTGATCGCGCGCCATGTCGGCGATTTGCCAATCGGTGTTTACGTCGCACCGGGTTATGTGGAACGCCTCGGTGCCCCTGCACATCCGCGAGAGCTGGAAAACACGGACCATCGCATCGTGGGATTCTTGTCCTCACGCACCGGTAAGATTGACCCTCTGGTACTACACCGCGAGAGTGAACGTATTGAAATCAAGGCCAGCTATGTGCTGGCAGTAGATGATGGCAATGCCTACCTCGAAGCTGGGCTAGCGGGATTAGGCGTGATTGCGCTGCCAGTCTATATGGCGGCAGCACATCAGGCTCGTGGTGACTTGATTCCGCTATTTGAACAATGGCGTATTGCTCCAATGCCCCTGTATCTGGCATTTCCGCCGAACCGCCATGTCAACGCGAGGCTGCGCGTTTTTATTGACTGGATCGTTGAGTTGATGCAGCAGCATGTCCCCACCACTTACAATAAGTGACGACATCCCTGCCCCCTGATTCGGTCAGCGCAGCGCTACCGGGCAAGCCAGCAGCTAAATCTGATAATCAATCGCCACTTCTTCCGGCTCCATCACCTGGCGTTTGATCTCATCCACCGACAGCCCGGCGTTGCAGAGCTCAATAAAACGCCACACATAGTTGCGCTGCAGCTGCCCGCGCTTCAGACCTAGCCATACGGTATTGGCATCAAACAGGTGACGCGTATCCAAACGCACCAGGTTCCCGTCTTCGCGTTCGCCGCTGGACTGTTCCGCCACCAGGCCAATGCCCAAACCCAGCTCGACGTAGGTTTTGATGACATCAGAATCCTGCGCACTCAGCACCACGTCCGGCGTTAGTCCTTTACGGTTGAAGGCCTCGTCTATGCGCGAACGTCCGGTGATCCCCTGGCGGTATGTGATCAGCGGCCATTTCGCAACGTCTTCCAGCGTCAGGGGAGAGACCTGATTCAGCGGATGATCGACCGGGAGCAATAAGCTGTGGTACCAGCGGAACCAGGGGAAGGCCACCAGCAGCGGGTCGTTGCTCAGGCGTTCGCTGGCTATGCCGATATCCGCCCCGCCGTTTTGCAGCAGCACTTCAATTTCCTGCGGCGTGCCCTGGATGAGCTCCAGACGGACGTCGGGGAAAAGTTCGCGGAAGGCTTTAATCACCGGCGGCAGGCTGTAGCGCGCCTGGGTGTGGGTGGTGGCGATGGTGAGTACGCCCGAGGCGTCATTGGTGAAGAGATCTGCCAGACGACGCACGTTGCTGGCCTCGTTAAGGATACGCTCAGCAATGGTCAACAACGCTTTGCCCGGCTCAGTCATGCCGAGCAGCCGCTTGCCGCGGCGGATAAAGATCTCTATGCCCAGTTCCTCCTCCAGCTCGCGGATATGGCGGCTGACGCCGGACTGGGAGGTATAAAGCATATTGGCGACCTCGGTCAGGTTGTAGTCCCGCCTGGCCGCCTCACGGATAATTTTAAGCTGCTGGAAATTCACGATTCACTCCGGCACATCTGACATAGCTCTATTGTTAGAGTCAGCTGCGCTGCAGAACAAATAATAAAAACCAGCATCTTATGCTTTTATGGAATATCAGCTCACGAGCTGGAGTTCCCGGTTCTCAAGCGACGGCTTGCTGACCAGCGACATCAAAATCTCTTTTACCGCCTGCGCCTGCGGCGACAGCGAACCGCGCGCAGACATATTCAGCGACAGCGGGAGGCTCATTGACGGCGTGGTGATGCGCGCCATCCAGCCGTTCGCCGCGCTGCACAGCGAACGCGCGGCGGATTCGGGCAGTACGGTGACGCCCATTCCGCTGGCAATGGCTGCGGTCAGCGTGGAGATCGAGTCAATTTCACCGATGATTTTGGCCGTCAGGCGGCGCAGGGAAAACGCTTCGTCCACGCGCACGCGCACGGCGCTGTAGTCGCGCGGCAGATAGAGGTTCATCTCTGCCACGGCGGTGAGGTCTACGCTCTGGCCCGGACAGTCGCGGGTGCCCACAAGGTAGAGATCTTCCTTCAGTAACGGCTGGCTGGTGATCCCGGCGACCGGAGAGCGATCGTAAAGCACCGCCATGTCCAGCTGGCCGTTCAGCAGCTTGTCGTTCAGGACGGAACCGCTGTTTTCGTGCAGGTACACCAGCACCTCAGGCAGCTCAGCGCGGACGGCCTGCAGCAGCGGCATGGTAATAGAGGACGCGGCCGTTCCCGGCGCCAGGCCAATAGACACGTGTCCGCTCAGGGTCTGGCCCACGTTATTCACCGCCAGCTGCGCCTGTTCACACTGGCGAAGGATGGTGCGCGCATGGGTATAAAGGATCTTGCCTGCTTCCGTTGGCGTGACGCCGCGTTTGGTGCGGATCAGCAACTGCTGATCCATTTCACCTTCCAGAGTAGCCACCTGCTGGCTCAGCGCGGGCTGCGCGATGTGCAGCACTTTTGCCGCTTGAGTCAGGCTGCCGATATCGACGATTTTTACGAAGTATTTCAGTCGTCTTAAGTTCATTTTGCCCCCTGTTCGAAATGCTTTGCCGGAACCGGCTGTCGTTGTTAAACAGGTTTTGCAATATGAGTGCCACTTTTACCATACAGTCTGAATTGGTCGCTAAGCGCCTGAAAATAAGGAAACCTAATCATGGGGTGTGGTTTTATTACTGAAACAGCAGTTTATGATCTGCCCCATTAGAGGTATTTCCGCACCAAAGCGGTGCATTCCGCTGTCAAAAACATCACTTTGCCGATTTTGTCAGCAAACGATCAAAAGGCGTTAATCCACCCTTTGACAAGCCGAACGCAGG
>NZ_JBGKEC010000021.1:0-9410 GCF_041399405.1 Enterobacter sp. KB-280D8 | reverse complement strand
TATTGCCGAACCACGCCTGGATGAAGCTGATGCGAAAGCCTGGTATCTGGCTGCCGCGAAGGGCACCGACACTATTGAGGTCGCTTATCTCAATGGCGTCGACACGCCGTACATCGATCAGCAGGAAGGCTTCACCACTGATGGTATCGCCACGAAAGTGCGTATTGATGCCGGTGTTGCACCGCTGGACTATCGCGGCATGACCAAATCCTCTGGTCAGTAAAAAACAGTCCTGACAAACAGACGCCCGTAAGGGCTTTTTTTATACCTGGAACCAGCCCCGCAAGGGGCTGAATGGAGAAATTATGGCTAAGAACTATGCGCAGGACGGAAAAACGATCCCTCTGGTAAACGGTGGTGCAACCGATGTTCACAGCGGCGACCCGGTTGTTGTTGGAAAACTGGTCGCGGTGGCAATTACCGATATTCCGGCTGGCGATACCGGGGACGGTTTTACTGAGGGTGTATTCCTCCTGCCAAAAGTATCCGCAGATGCGGTTACTGCCGGGGCGCAGGTGTATATCAAGGACGGCAAAATCACGATCGAAGAAACGGACGCCGTTGCCGCGGGCATCGCCTGGGAAGATGCAGGGGCAAGCACCACCGTTGTTGAAGTTAAGATCAATGCCTAACCCCTTTGACCGGATGGCGGCGCGCATGGACGCGGCCACCATAAAAAAGATGGGAAAGACAGCGATCATCAATGGCAGCAGCTATGACGTTGTTCCCGCCGAGCAGCTCGAGGAAATGGGGCCATTGTCGGGAACGGGTACTTCGCTGGTGGTTTTCTCTGAGCTTTACCAGCCACGCCGAAACGACAGTGTCGACTACGACGGTAAGAATCTGACCGTTACCCGCTATGACATGTTCAACGGGAAACCCCGCATCCATCTCGAATGAGGAGGCGCTATGACTGTGAAAGGACTGGAAAGGGCTATTCAGAACCTGAACAGCCTCAGCCGGTTAATCGTTCCTGAGGCAACCGCGAAAGCACTTAACCGGGTGGCCAGCAGAACGATAAGCCAGGGGAGCAAAGCTGTAGCGAAAGAGGCAAAGGTGGATGATAACCGGAAAAAGGGGCTTCCGGTACGTCTGGTCCGGCAGCGTTCCCGTCTGCGTAAGGCCCGCCACGATCGCCCGGTCGCGTCGATAAAAATCAACCGCGGTAATCTTCCCGCGATAAAGCTCGGCACGGCGCGCGTCCTGCTCTCGCGTAAAAAAGGAGCCAGAAACGGAGCGGGCAGCGTCCTCAAAATCGGGCCCTATACCTTTCGTAACGCTTTTATCCAACAGCTTTCTAACGGGCGTTGGCAGGTCATGCGACGCGTAGGTCAGGCCCGTTATCCGATTGATGTGGTCAAAGTTCCTCTTGAGACACCACTCACCGTGGCATTTACCGCTATTTCAAAGCGCCTCATTGAACGCGATATGCCCAAAGAACTTTCCGCAGCCCTGAAAAACCAACTGAGGATCCACCTGAAGCGATGAACAGACACAGCGCAATTCGTGCAGCCATTCTTGCAAAACTGAAAGCCGATATCACCGACACCGTCATCTGGTTTGACGGGCGCCCTGTTTTTTTAGAAGAGCAGGATCTCCCTGCAGTGGCTGTTTATCTTTCTGACGCGGAGTACACCGGCGATTCGCTTGATGAAGATTCGTGGCAGGCGGTTGTTCACATCGAGGTATTTCTTAAAGCCTCCAGCCCCGACAGCGCGCTTGATTCCTGGATGGAAGAGAAAGTGTATCCGGCAATGGCCTTCATCCCGGGTCTGAACGAACTGGTCGAGACGTTCACCCCGCAGGGTTATGACTATCAGAGGGATGACGAAATGGCCACCTGGGGTTCAGTCGATTTCACGTACTTAATCACCTATTCAATTTAAGAGGTACTTATGCCTACTCCTAACCCGCTGGCACCCGTAAAAGGCGCCGGTACCACACTCTGGCTTTACACCGGAACGGGTAACGCTTTCGCTAACCCACTCTCGGATATCGACTGGAACCGTCTGGCGAAAATTAAAGAGCTGACGCCGGGTGAAATGACCGCCGAATCGTATGACGACACTTACCTCGACGATGAGGATGCCGACTGGAACGCCACCGCCCAGGGGGCAAAATCTGCTGGCGATACCTCGTTCACCCTCGCCTGGAAACCGGGCGAAGAAGGGCAAAAAGACCTGGTCGCATGGTTTATTGATGGCTCAGTGCGCTATTACAAAATCAAATACCCGAACGGTACCGTCGACGTTTTCCGCGGCTGGTGCAGCAGCCTGGGTAAAGCCATTCCGGCAAAAGAGGTCATTACCCGTACAGCGAAAATCACCAATACTGGCAAGCCGGAGCTGGCTGAAGAAAGCGGGACCCCGAATATCCCCGTGACCGGCGTTACGCTCGATAAAGCCACGGCAAGCGTGGCCGTCGGCGCAACCACAACGCTTAATGTGACGGTTAACCCTGCCAGCGCGTCAGATACCTCGTTCCGGGTGGCAACCTCTGACGGGGCAAAAGCAACGGTCACCGTTAGCGGCAACGCGATCACCGTCACCGGCGTGGCGGCGGGCACCGCTGACATTATTGTTATGACCAGTGACGGTAATTTCGTTGCGGTCTGCAAAGTCACCGTAACAGCAGCGTAAGGAAGGCCGCATGTTTCTGAAAAAAGAGAAGTTCACCTGGCAAAAAGAATCGCTGACCATCTTCGAACTGTCGGCGCTTCAGCGTATTGAGTTCCTTACGTTTATGGCCGCAGAGGAAAAGACCGTCAGCGCTGAGAGCGACGGCATCAGCGATCAGGAAATGACGGCCAGGCTGATTGGCTCAAATATTCGCTGCGGTGCGCGGGTGATCGCAATGTCTTTGTGGCATAACGATCCGGCTGGCACTGATGTGGAAACGTTATATCAGCAGGTCCTGAATGGCTGGCCGCCAGAGGCGATCGGTAAAGCCGAAATGGAGATAAAGCTGCTCTCCGGCATGCTCGTTCCGGTTGAGGATGACAATCCTGCCGATCCGGATGTCTCCGCGGAGGCCGAGAGCGCAGAACCCGTTACGGCGGAAAAGCCCTTGCCAGCGAGCTGACGTTTGTCCTGAATCTGGCGCGCGAGTTCGGGCGACCCGACTGGCGCGCCATGCTGGCTGGAATGACTTCCAGTGAGCTGGGCGACTGGCACCAGTTCTATCTGGAGCATTATTTTCAGGACGCGCAGCTCGATGCACATTTCTCAGAGCTGCTTTATTCCATCTCCACTCTTTTCTTCCGCGACCCGGAACTTACCCCCGCACATTTCAGCCTGCTTTCTCCTTCCGGAGTCGCCATCAGCGATGATGAGCCGGATGATGATGCGCTGATGACCGCAGCTGAGGGGATCACAGGAGGTATCCGATATGGCCCAGCAAATTAGCGACCTGGTCATCAACCTTGATGTCGACAGCGCCACGTTTAGCGAGCAGGTTGCCCGCATAAAGGGCCAGCTAACCGGGATGGCTGAGGACTCAGAAAAAGTCCAGACGCGAATGCAGCGTGCTTCCGAGCGGCAGGCGGCTGCGTTTAAAACCGTGGGCGACGCTGGCGCGGCGGCTGCCGCAGAAATGAAATCCCGCCAGTCGGCCGCAACGGCAGGGCTGACCAAAGATTGGCAAAACGTTTCAAAGTCCGTTGATGAAACTCACCGCCGCGTTACCGAGCTAAATCAGCGCATGCGTGAGAATGACGGGCAGGCCGCAGCGCTTGCCCGTCGACAGGATGAACTGGCGGCATCATTTTTCCGCCAGATTGACGGCGTTCGCCAGCTCAATCGTGAAACACAGTCGCTTGCGAACGTACAGGCGCGCTTTCGCGCAGCCAGGGCACAGGGCAACATCACCCAGCAGGATTATCTCGCCCTTATTTCCCGCACCACTGCCCGGCAAAAAGAACTGCAGATCGTGCAGGAAAAATCGGCCGCCGCGCGTACGCGATTCCTCAGCCAGCTGAAGCAACAGGTTGCAGAGCAAAAGCTCTCCGGTACCGAGCTGCTGCGCATGAAGGCGGCGCAGGTTGGTGCCAGCGATGCGGCTGAGGTTTATATCCGCAAGCTCGAAGCTGCCAAAGTCGCCACGCACGGTCTGGGGCTACAAAGTGCTGCCGCACGTCAGGAACTGGGAATACTGATCGGTGAGGTCATGCGCGGTAACTTCGGCGCGCTGCGGGGATCGGGGATCACACTGGCTAACCGGGCAGGGTGGATTGACCAGCTGCTGTCGCTGCGCGGGCTTGGGATCGCCGGCCTGGTTGGTGGGATTGCCGCGGCGGTATTCGGGCTGGGTAAGGCCTGGTATGACGGCAGCAAAGAGTCTGAGGAATTTAACAGGCAGCTGATCCTGACCGGGAACTACGCGGGGAAAACGTCAGGGCAGCTTCAGGCGCTGGCGCGCTCGCTGGCCGGTAATGGCATCACGCAGCATGCCGCTGCAGGCGTGCTGGCGCAGGTCGTTGGAAGCGGCGCGTTCAGCGGTAATGACGTCAGCATGGTCAGCAACGTTGTCGCCAGGCTGCAGCAGGCTACCGGGCAGGCCGTTGACGAAACCATAAATCAGTTTAAACGCCTGAGGGATGATCCGGTTAACGCGGTCGCGACGCTCAACGATTCCCTTCATTTCCTGACAGCCACCCAGTATGAGCAGATAGCTTCTGCTCAGGCGCTGGGGGATTCGCAGAAAGCTGCCGAGCTGGCCATGCGGGCATATTCCGACGCGGTCATTCAGCGCGCCGGGGCGGTCGAGGATAATCTTGGCTCCCTCGAAAAAGCCTGGAACTGGGTGAAGAATGCCGCATCCGGCGCATGGGATGCGATGCTGGGCATAGGGCGTAATCCTGACACCGCGATGAAGCGCCAGGATTCTTTTGCTGAATGGCAGGCAGCAGAGAAAGAGTACCGCGCGCTGTCCAGCAATCTTAAGGTCGACCCGGATTATGCCGGTAACAACGTTCTGCAGAAAGCTGATGCGGAAAGGTTGAGAAATGCGCGCCAGCAGGTGGAGCTGAAAAAGCAGGCTTACGATCTTGCCGATCAGCAATACGCTCAGGAAGGGCTGGCAGCCGCGCGGGAAAAAATGCGGACGGACCAGCAGGCTCAGGCAATCCGCAGCCAGCAGCAGTTTAATCAGCTGGTGGAGTCCGGCGCGACGGCGGCAGAAAAGCGGGCTTCAGCAGAGAAAAAGCTCAGTCAGCTTATTGAGAAAAACCGCCAGGATGCGAAAGACGGCGTAGCCACGCTGTGGACTGAAAAAGACATTGCCGCGGCCCGCGCCGGGATTGAAAAGCAGTTTAAGGACGTCAAAACGCCGAAAGGCAAAAGCTACTCAACGCCCGCCGGAGACAAGGCCGAGGAAAAGGCCCAGGCCGAACTCCTCACCCTTCAGGCCCAGCTTAAAACGCTCGAGCAGCATACCAGCGTAAACGACGTCATAAGCAAACAGCGTCAGGACCTCTGGCAAACTGAAAATCAGTTCACCGTTCTGCAGGAGGCTGCTGGTCGTCGTCAGCTTACGGCGCAGGAAAAATCCCTGCTGGCGCACAAGGAAGAAACGCTCGAGTACAAGCGGCAGCTGGCCGACCTGGGCGATAAGGTTGCCAGTCAGCAAAAGCTCAACCAGCTGGCCGATCAGGCCGTGAAGTTTGAGCAGCAGCAAAAAGCCGCCAGGGCGGGCCTGCAGGCTCAGTCTGAGGGGGTATCCACCCGCGAGGCCGGACGACAATCCACCCTGCAGCGTCTCACCGAGAGCTATTCCTACAATCCTCAGGCACAGCAAAAGGTTCTCGAAGAGCAAAGGGCAACGTTTGAGGCAGAAGATGCCCTGCGCGCAAACTGGCTGGCCGGTGCTAAGCAGGGCTGGGCTGAATATCAGGATTCAGCGACAAACGTTTTCAGCTCCGTTCAGCAGATTTCGCAGGCCACATTCACCGGGCTGGCGGGCCAGCTCACCAGCCTTGTGACAACCGGCAAAGCCAGCTTCAGGGACTTCACCACCTCGATCCTCAAAATGATAGTAAACGTTATTAACCAGCTTCTGGTGGCTTACGCAATCCAGAGTGCAATGGGCTGGGTGAGTGGCGGTACCGATACGGCCTCTGCAGGCCAGTCATTCGCGGTACCGTCTTTCCGGCCCACGGGCTACGACGTGGGTGGTTACACAGGGCACGGCGGTAAGTATGAGCCTGCAGGTGTTGTCCACCGGGGAGAGTTCGTCTTCACCAAAGAGTCGACCAGCCGTATTGGTGTGGCAAACCTTTATCGCCTGATGCGCGGTTATGCAACGGGCGGACTGGTTGGTGGTGGTAATGCCGCTGCTGCTGGTATGGGTGGCGTTAGTGTTTATGCCCCTATTTCAGTTACAACCGGGCAAGCCGGCGATCAGACGCAGCAACAAAATAGTGGTGCACTCGCTCAGGCCTACCAGAAAGTGGTCGATCGCTCTGTGCGGGAGGGGATAGCCCGTGAAATACGGCCTGGTGGGATTATCTGGAATGCTAATAAACAGAGGTAACTGATGGCCTTAGAGCATTTTGCATGGAAGATTCAGGCAGCAAGCCAGCCCACTCTGAGCAGCAAAGATACAGTCAGAACGGCGCAGTTCGGTGATGGGTACAAGCAGGTAAGTGGTTCTGGCCTGAACGATGAAGTTCTAAATTATGCCTTTTCTTTTACTGGCGATCCGGTAATAGCCAGAGAGATTCATTCATTTCTGCGGAGGCATAAAACAAAGTCTTTCACATTCACTCCACCTGGTGGTGATTTAGCCCTCTGGCGTGTTGAGGCTGACAGCCTTCAGCGA
Organism: Enterobacter sp. KB-280D8; assembly: GCF_041399405.1. NCBI lineage: Bacteria > Pseudomonadati > Pseudomonadota > Gammaproteobacteria > Enterobacterales > Enterobacteriaceae > Enterobacter > Enterobacter sp. KB-280D8. The sequence goes on along the minus strand of NZ_JBGKEC010000021.1, from coordinate 2,594 downwards.
GTCACCCTGAATAAAAAAGTGGAAACCGTAACCGCAACGTTTGAACAGGCATTTGCACCATGAGCCTTAATGCTGATTATCAAAAACTCGAGCCGGGCAATGAAGTCCGGCTTTTTTCTGTCGATGGTACGGCCTTCGGCATGTCAGATGTGCTTTTCTTCCATGCGCATAATATCGCGCATACACCAGAAGAGATTGATGCTGCTGGTGGGGATGAAAGCAAACTGCCTGCGAAATCCATCTGGTGGCAGGGGCAGGAATATAAAGCGTGGCCCTGCCAGATTGAGGGGATTGAGGTTTCCACCAGTGGGAGCAGCGCGCAGCCTAAATTATCGGTTGCTAACCTCGACAGCTCTATAACTGCGCTCTGTCTTGCCTATGATGACCTGCTGCAGGCGAAGGTCACGATCCATGATACGTTGGCCAGCTACCTTGATGCCCGAAATTTTCCAGGCGGGAACCCCACTGCAGACCCTACGCAGGAAAAGGTGAAAGTATTTTACATCGATGCCAAAAGCGCAGAGACAAACGAGGCCGTGGAATTCACACTTTCAAGTCCGATGGACCTGCAGGGACTGATGATTCCGACGCGTCAGCTGCATTCGCTCTGTACCTGGTGCATCCGGAACAAGTATCGCACCGGCGACGGCTGCGACTATGCCGGGACCAACTATTTCGACAAAAACAATAACCCGGTCAGCGATCCGTCCCTGGATGAATGCAGCGGCACTCTGACGGCCTGTAAGCTCCGGCATGGAGACGGCAACGAACTGCCGTTCGGTGGGTTCCCTGGGACGTCTTTGATCAGGAGCTGATATGCGTCAGAAAACCATCGATGCGATTATGGCTCATGCTGCAGCTGAGTATCCTCGCGAGTGTTGCGGCGTGGTGGCGCAGAAAAGCCGTGTTGAACGTTATTTCCCGTGCCGTAATCTTGCAGCGGCGCCAGAGGACAATTTTGTCCTTTGTCCGGAAGATTACGCATCAGCTGAAGACTGGGGAACTGTGATCGCCATCGTTCACAGTCACCCTGATGCCACGACGCAACCAAGCGAACTGGATAAAGCGCAATGCGATGCAACGCTTTTACCCTGGCACATCGTGAGCTGGCCGGAGGGGGATTTACGTACCATCCAGCCGCGCGGAGAGCTGCCGCTGCTGGAGCGTCCGTTTGTGCTTGGACACTATGACTGCTGGGGGCTGGTCATGAGTTATTTCAGGCAAACGCATGGTATTGAGCTCAACGACTATCGGGTGGACTATCCCTGGTGGGAAAACAATTATCCGGACAACTTCTATCAGGATTGCTGGTACGAGTGCGGTTTCAGAGAGTTCGACGGCCCGCCGAGGCCAGGCGATATGGTGATCATGCAGGTCCAGGCCGATAAGTGGAATCACGCGGGAATTTTGCTGGAGGGCAATATGCTGTTGCATCACCTGTACGGACACATAAGCCAGCGTGTGCCGTACGGCGGCTACTGGCAGGAACGAACAGTTAAGTTATTGCGCTATAAAGATTTATTTGTATATTAAATTATGTCATCAAAAAATAATTCTTATATTGCAGCCAGATTGAATGGTGTTAAGATATTTCCGATTGTAATTAAGGGAAATAAATGATGAAGAAAATAGTCCTGATAGTTTTAACTACCATGATTTTATCTGGTTGCGCGGTTCGAAAGGAAATGGTCCCTATGGGGGGAAGCAAGGCCGATGGTACTGTGAGAATGGGTTATACAGTCGGTCAATTTGAAAAGCCTGTTGTTGACCTTAATCAAGCCGCATCTTTAGCCGCCCAAAAATGTAAAACCTGGGGATATGAAGGTGCAGAACCTTTTGGCGGACAAACTAGCCAGTGTGGACAGATGGATGGTTTTGGGAGTTGTATTATGTCCAACGTATCTGTCGAATATCAGTGTACCGGCGGTAAAGCTGCACAAAATTGATATTTAAACCGCTTCGGCGGTTTTTTTTATGTGTGGAAATTGTATGAAAGAGGTTATGAGTCGAATTGAACTTGGCGGAGTTCTTGGTAAAACGTTTGGAAAAGTTCACCATCGCCTGATTTCACGTGTGAGCGAGGCCGGTGTCGCACTCGCGAAGACCATTCCTGGATTTGAGAAGTTTATGATTTCCAGCCAGCGTCGCGGGCTCACATACTCTGTGTTTAAGGGTAAAAGAAACATTGGTGAGGATGATCTTGGCTTTCCGGTTACCGGTGACGTTATCCGTATTGTTCCAGTTATTATAGGCAGTAAAAAAGCAGGGATATTACAAACAATCCTTGGTGCAGTGCTGGTTGTTGTCGGGGTGGCTGTTGGCTATTTTTCAGCAGGTACGTTATCTGCAGCCGGGTATGGTGTCGCACAATTTGGTGCGGCGATGATGGTCGGCGGGGTTGTGCAAATGCTTTCTCCTCAGCCAACGGGATTGGCCAGCAAACAAAGCTCGGATAATCGCGCCTCATACGCATTCGGTGGAGTGACAAACACTGCAGCTCAGGGCTACCCGGTACCGCTACTTTATGGTCGCCGGCGAATCGGCGGAGCGATTATTTCAGCCGGAATTTATGTCGAAGATCAGCAGTAGATAAC
>NZ_JBGKEC010000020.1:0-23121 GCF_041399405.1 Enterobacter sp. KB-280D8 | reverse complement strand
CGTATGTCACTGGTTCGAGTCCAGTCAGAGGAGCCAAATTTAAAAAGCCTGCTTTTAAAGCAGGCTTTTTGCTTTTCTGCGCAAGGTAAACGCAAAACGGCAACCTGGTTGCCGTTTTTAGTGTTTGCTCCCTCTCCCGTGGGAGAGGGATGGGGTGAGGGCACCAGACCGCGCGAAATTACACGCCAATCGGTGCCGTCGCCTCAACCAGCCACGTACGCGCCTCGCTATTCACCAGCGGTGACAGCGCCTCACGTACCTGCTGATGATACGCATCCAGCCACTGTTTTTCCTGCTCGCTCAACAGATTCAATTCCACCTGGCTTAAATCAATCGGGATGAGCGTCAGCGAGGCAAATCTGCAGAACCCCGGGCGGCTCTCCACAATCTCCACCTGGTTTTCAATGCGAATACCGTGGCTGTCGCCCAGATAGTAACCCGGCTCGATAGTCATGATATTGCCCGCCACCAGCGGCCACGGGTTGACCTTTTTGGCGATGCGATGCGGGTTCTCATGGATAAGAAGCTGGTGCCCCACGCCGTGTCCCGTGCCGTGATCATAATCCAGCCCCATCTCCCACAGCGGCCGACGCGCAAACGCATCCAGCTGATGCCCCTGAGTCCCGGAAGGGAACTGCAGGGTAATGAGCGACAGGAAGCCTCTCAGCACGGCGGTGTAGTGCAGGCGCAGCTGGGGGTCGACCTTACCCCACGCCAGCGTGCGCGTGGCGTCGGTGGTGCCGTTAGCATACTGACCGCCGGAATCGTTCAGGTAAAAATGGTCATGGCCGATGGGCTTATTGCTGGCCTCGCTCGAATGGTAGTGACACATCGCCGCATTGCTGGAGGAAGCAGAGATAGTCGCAAAACTCTGCTCGATAAAACCGGGCTGCTGTTTGCGGAATGCCAGCTGCTGAGCCTGCACTTCCAGCTCGGTGAGCGGTTGTCCGGCCGCTGCACGACGCGGCACTTCGCGGCTCAGCCAGGCGAGGAAGTTGACCCACGCGGCCCCGTCCTGGTGATGACACGCGCGATAACCCGCCAGCTCGACCGGGTTTTTGGTAGCTTTCATCAGGGTGATGGGATCGGTTCGCCAGACAATTTCTCCCCGTGGTTCAATGGCGAAGCGCAGGGCGACGGGGGCGGAATCGGCATCAACCATCACCCGCTTCCCTTCAGCAAGCTGCTGACAGCGTTCAATAAAGGTGTCCTGCTGCGCAATAGTGAACGCATTGCGCACTTCGTCAGGCAGGGCGCTGAGCTTATTGTCGTTAACAAACCACTCAACGTGACCGTCGCGACTCAGCAGGGCAAAGGAGAGCGGTACCGGACTGGTGGGGATATCCGAGCCGCGCACGTTGAGCAGCCACGCAATGTTATCCGGCAGCGTAACGGCCAGGTAGTCAGCGTTGTTCGCGGCCAGCACAGCGGCAACGCGCTGACGTTTGTCCTCGCTGCTTTCACCGCTTGTCTCTACCGGCATTTCACGGATAAGCCCCGCCGGTGCGGCAGGACGATCGGTCCATAAGGCGTCAAACGGTGACGCGTTCAGCGGCACCAGCTCGCATGGCGTGGCTGACAGCTGTGTGAACTCTGAGTTGGTCATCAGCAGTGGGTCAAAACCGATGCGCGTGTCCGCCTCAACGTTTGCCGCCAGCCAGTCTGCCAGCGGCTCGTTGTGCAGATGGTGGATCTCAACCTCATCCATATTCACCTGAACGCGGGCCTGCACCTGATAGCGCCCGTCGACGAACAGCAGCGCTTTGTTTTTCAGCACCAGCGCGACGCCGGCAGAGCCGTCAAAGCCCGTCAGCCAGGCCAGCTTTTCGTCGTAGGGCGCGCAGTATTCGCTCTGCCAGGCATCCGCACGCGGGACGATCATCCCGTCGAGATGACTTGCCTCAAGCCAGTGGCGCAGGGCAGAGAGCGGTGTAGGGGTGTGCATGTTTTTTCCTTATTGCTATTAGCGGAACGGCGGCTCGTTGAAGGTACGCAGCTTGCGCGAATGGAGTCTGTCACCTTCCGCTCGCAGCAGGTCGATGGCCCGGATGCCAATCTGCAGATGTTCGGATATCGCCCCTTCATAGAAACGGTTGGCCTGACCCGGCAGCTTAATTTCACCGTGCAGCGGCTTATCGGAGACGCACAGCAGCGTGCCGTAAGGAACGCGGAAGCGATACCCCTGGGCGGCAATGGTGGCGCTCTCCATATCAATCGCCACCGCCCGGCTCAGGTTGAACCGCAGCGCGGAGGCGGAGTAACGCAGCTCCCAGTTGCGGTCATCCGTTGTGACGACCGTACCGGTGCGCAGGCGCTGTTTAACCTCTTCACCCGGCATGCCGCTGACCTCTTTAGTGGCGTCATACAGCGCGCGCTGCACTTCGGCGATGCTCGGGATAGGAATATCCGGCGGCAGCACCGCATCCAGCACGTGGTCATCACGCAGATAGGCGTGGGCCAGCACGTAGTCGCCAATCAGCTGGCTTTCGCGCAGGCCGCCGCAGTGGCCAATCATCAGCCACACGTCAGGGCGCAGGACCGCCAGATGGTCGCAGATGGTCTTGGCATTTGACGGACCCACGCCGATGTTGATCAAGGTGATGCCCTGACCGTCGGCGGTGATGAGGTGCCAGGCCGGCATCTGGTGCTTTTTCCACGCCAGATCGGAGATGGCCTGCTCTGGCGCTTCGGTCTCGGCGGTGATCCAGATCCCGCCCGCGCAGGACAGCGCGATGTACGGGCTTTCCGGGTCGAGGATCTGGCTGCAGCCCCAGCGGACGAACTCGTCAACGTAGCGGGTGTAGTTGGTAAAGAGCACAAACGGCTGGAAATGCTCGGCTGGCGTACCGGTGTAGTGGCGCAGGCGCGCCAGCGAGAAGTCCACGCGGCGAGCGTCAAAGTGCGACAGGGGAGAAAATTCTGCCGGGTGATAAATCCCGTCTGCCGTCTCATCGCCAATCTGCGAAAGTTCCGTCGTTGGGAAGTGGCGGGTCAATCCCGCGCTCATGGAGCGGTCAAGCGTTAACGCCGAGCCGTCAATCACGTAGGGATACGGGATTTCATGTTGTGAGGGCTCAACGGCAATATGCGCACCATAGTCCTGGTACAGCAGCGTGAGCTGTTCTTCAAGATAAGGGCGGAACAGTGCAGGGCGGGTGACGGTGGTGCTGTAGCAGCCGGAGTGGGTAAAACGGGCGTAGGCGCGGGTTTTCGGCGTTGTGCTGGCGCTACCGTCCCAGGTCACAGAGAGCGATGGATAAACAAAAAGGCCCTCGTTTCTGGCCTTTTGATCGGGGAGTTTCCCTGTTTCGATGTATTCGCTAATGGCGCTGCGCAGCGCATTGACGGACTGTTCATACAGCGCGTCGAGTTTTTCCAGCGCCTGAGCCGGGGTCAGGCTGGAGCCCTTATTATTCATCTCTGTCTCCTTGTTCCACAGGTGTGCGACTCTACCCGATAGTATGTCACACGCCCGTGAAACAAAAGGGAGATCAGGCGTGGCTCGTCTCTTTCATCAGCAGCGCCGTCGCCGCCGACAGCAGGCAGCCGGCCAGCAGATAGACCGCCACGCTGTGCCAGTCTCCGCCGGAGAAGGTGACCAGGGCGGCGGCAATAAACGGCGTAAATCCACCGCCGACCACGCTTGCCACCTGGTAGCCCACGCCCGCACCGCTGTAGCGATAGCTCGCGCCAAACAGCTCGGTGAACATCGGCTGCTGCACGCAGACCACCATATCGTGGGCGATGTTGGCGAGCATGATGGCGAAGAAGACGATCCAGAAGACCGACTGTGCTTCGAGCGCCATAAAGAACGGCCAGGCGCTGAGGCTGCCAATCAGCGCCCCGGTGATATAGACGCGGCGGCGGCCAAACCTGTCCGCCAGCCAGGCGAAGCAGGGGATGGTCAGGCAGCTGATCCCGCCGACCAGCAGGCCAATATTCAGGAATAGCTCGCGGGGAAGGCCTAGGTTCTGCGTCGAGTAGTTCAGGGCAAACGCGGTGACGATATACATCGTCAGCAGTTCACAGAGGCGCAGGGCGATAATTTTCAGAAAAGCGCCAGGATGCTGAACCAGCGCTTCCATTACCGGCAGCCGTTTTTTCGCAACCGGCTTTTCCCGCTGCTGCTGTTCGAATTCCGTGGACTCTTCCATCCCGTTGCGGATCCACAGCGCGGCGATGACCAGCACGATGCTGAAGATGAACGGAATGCGCCAGCCCCAGCTCAGGAACTGCTCGTCGGTGGTGAGCTGGCTGATTAACGATACCAGCCCTGTGGAGAGGAGAAGGCCCACGCCGTACCCCACCTGCACGCCGCTGCTGTAAAACGCTTTCCTGTTTTTCGGCGCGCTTTCAACAGATAACAGCGCCGCGCCGCCCCATTCACCGCCCACCGCGAAGCCCTGAATGGCGCGCAGAGTGACCAGCAGCACCGGCGCCCACCAGCCAATGGCGGAAAACGAAGGAAGAATGCCAATCAGCGCGGTGGCGATCCCCATCATCCAGACGGTGAGCATCAGCATGCGCTTGCGGCCGAGGCGGTCACCAAAGTGGCCGAAGATCACCCCGCCGAGCGGGCGAAACAGGAACCCGACGCCGAAGGTGGCAAAGGCGGCGAGGGTGCCCATCGCGGGGCTGACCTGGGGGAAGAATTCGCGGTTAAATACCAGCGCGGCGGTAATGCCATAAAGCAGAAAATCATACCAGTCGACGACGGCACCCGCGAAGCTGCCGAGGGCGGCGCGGCGGGCGCGATTGAGCGAAGGTGTCTCCTCGTTGGGACGATCGGAGATGAGGGTGGAGTCCATAGTTGTCCTGTCCGTACTGATTTTTAATTATTGGTATAAGAAAAGGTCATTCACTTTGCGTCCGTCCTGTAAACGGAACCTATGAGACTACCGCGACAGAACGCCTGAGAAAACGTTTTTATCTTTCAGGAAGGCGCTGAATAAATAAATTTCATCTGCACCTACAGCGCTATAATTATGTCTGCCTGGCTCCGTTACCTGCTGAATGGTTTACAGTAATAGTGACCGCTGCGTGACTTAAGCTGAGGGAATCACGATGCAACGCACCTTTTCGGCACTCTTGATGGTTCTGTTTTTATTCGCCACGCCGCTTCATGCGGAACCCAGCGTCTACGGCGAACAGCGCATCAGCGGCTGGTGGAATGCGCTAACGGACGATGTTTCGCAAACCTGGACTCAGCCACAACGTTACGATCTGTACCTGCCGTTTCTGAGCTGGCATGCCCGCTTCATGTACGACAAAGAAAAAACCGACAATTACAATGAAATGCCGTGGGGAGGCGGATTGGGCGTTTCCCGCTATAACGAAGAGGGCAACTGGAGCGCGCTGTTTGCGATGATGTTCAAGGACTCGCACAACGAATGGCAGCCCGCGATGGGCTATGGCTGGGAGAAGGGCTGGTATCTGGATAATGCCAAAGATTTCCGGCTTGGACTCGGTGCCGCGGCGGGCATCACGGCGCGAGATGATTTTGCAAACTATGTCCCGCTACCGTTCATCTTCCCGCTGTTTTCGGCCGGGTATAAACGCGTTACCGTCCAGTTCACCTATATTCCCGGGACGTATAACAACGGTAACGTGCTCTTTGCCTGGCTGCGCTTAGGCTTTTAAAGGGTGATAACCTTTTTTGCCACGGCGTTAGACAATACCAGCATGGAGAAGAGAACAGAGGTAATGAAAGTGAGCACAATCAGCGCCAGCTTCATACCGAGAGAGGTCACCGGTATCAGCGCCGTCAGCAGATGAAACACCGAGTAGTGCACAATGTACACGCCTGTCATCGTTTTGCTGATGGCGGCCAGAATGGACTCCTTAAATTCAGCGTTGCGGCGAAAGCGCACGCCGTTCGCCGCAATTACCAGCGCGATGATCAAAATGTAAATTTGAGAGCCGGTGAGAATAAAGGCGTTTCTGTCCGCCTTGAACAGCGCGAAGAAGAAGTGGCGCTCGTAAAACCAGGTGAAGAGATAGATAAAGGGGATGGCGACCATCGCCGCCCTGACCACATTTTTGCGGCTAATCCACTCGGCAATTTTCGGGTCGCAAAAGATTTGCCCCGTCAGATAAAACAGCAGCCATGTCCACAGCCGATACTGCGGTGACAGAGAAAGGACGTGCGTTTCAGGATAAAGCGCCGATAGCAGATCGTATCCGTAGGAAAAGAGCAGCAGGGCAGCAATCGCGCCGCAGAACAGCGCTCTCCGCTGGCTAAGCCACTCAACTGCCGGGTGAAAGGTATAAATCACCATAAAGGCGAACACAAACCAGGGCTGAATCAGATACCCACGCTGATAAGGCTCCCACAGGTAGTAGATCGTTATCCAGAACAGAAAAACAATCACCAGGCTTTTAATTTTACTCAGCTGCCAGCGGGTGCCGTGCCGCGATTGTCCGTCGAGATAGCCCGACACCACAAAAAACAGCGGCGTGGCGATGGTCGAGATAAAGGTTAAAAACCCCAGGATCCAGTGATAGTCATAATCATAATGATCCCAGGTATTGTAGATGGTGAAGAAGGTAACCGCCGTCATGCAGCCCAGCGTCTTGATAATGTTCAGCCCTGTCGCATTCATTGTTGTTTGGCTTCGTCCTTACGATGGAAACACGCATAGATAACGGGGAGTACCAGTAGCGTCAGGATTGTAGCAAACCCCAGTCCAAACATAATCACAACGGCCATGCTCTGGAAGAAAACGTCCAGCAGCAGCGGAGCCAGGCCAAGTACGGTAGTGAACGCGGTGAGCAGGATAGGGCGCAGGCGCGAGGTGGCGGCATAAACGATCGCGCTGTGCTGATCCTTTTGCGTTTTCTGCTGTTCGATTTCTTCCACCAGCACGATGCCGTTGCGGATCAGCATGCCGCTCAGGCTCAGCAGACCTATCAGCGCCATAAAGCCAAAGGGAATACCGGTAATTAAAAATCCCGGCGTGACGCCAATCAGCGCCAGCGGTACGGTCAGCCAGATAGCGACGGCATTTTTTACCGAGCTGAACATCAGAACCGTAATCACAAACATCACCAGATACCCGAGAGGCAGCGTAGTGAATAGCCCTTGCTGAGCTTCGCTGGAGTTTTCCGCGTCGCCTCCCCACTCGATACTGTAGCCGTGTGGCAGGCTAAGGGCATCCACTTGCGGCTTCACGCGGGCGAGAATGTCGCCGGAGGTTTGCTGGCTCAGCGGATCCGGGTCCGTCTGAACCGTCAGTACCCGCGAGCGGTCGCGTCGAAGGATTAGCGGATCTTCCCACTCCAGCGAGAAGCGGCTGACGACGTTACTCAGCGGAATATACTGCTGCCGCGTCTGGCTCCACACCAGCACGTTGTTCAGATGACTGGCATCCAGCCTTTCGCTTTCCGGGGGCCTGACCACCACGGGCAGCAGGTCACTCCCTTCCCGATACAGCCCCGCACGGCTGCCGGAGAAATTCATCTCCAGCGCGTTGTCGACGTCCTGTTTATCCACGCCAAGCTCGCGTCCCAGCCCGGCGACGTACTGCGGGCGGATCACTTTGCTGCGGTTTTGCCAGTCGTTCCGGACGCTCCCCGTGGCCGGGTCGCGCACCAGAATATCGTCCACCTGGCTGGCAATCAGGCGCAGCCTGTCAGGATCCGGGCCTTTAATACGCACTTCAATGGCGCTGTCGCCGGAGGGGCCAAACATCACCCGTTTGGTGCTGGCGTTGACCTGCGGATAGTTTCGCGCGATGTACTCGTCCACGTGGCGCGTCAGGGCAGAGATGTTGCGCTGGTCGTCCATGCGCACCATGATCTGCGCATAGTTGCCGTACTGCCGCTGCCCGCTGTAGGTCAGAATAAACCGCATACTTCCCTGACCGATGGTTGAGACGGTGGTCTCCACGCCCGGCTGGCCATTGATCGTCTTTTCAATATCGCCGGTCATTTTCTCGGTCCATTTAATATCGGTACCGTAGGGTAACCAGAGGTCGACAAAGAAAATCGGCGTATTAGACGACGGGAAAAAATTTTGCCGCACGGCGCCGAAGCCCCAGACAGACGCTGCCAGCAGCGCAGCCATGACAATGAGCGTCGGTGCCTTATGGTGCAGCAGCGTGTTAAGCAGGCGCTGGTAGGCGCGGTAGAGTCGTTTATCGTAAGGATCTGACTCGTCGGTTTTATCGGGCGCGCTGTCGTTTTTAAACAACCACCACTTAATCAGCACCGGGGTGAGGGTGAGCGCCGAGAACCAGCTCAGCATCAGGGAAATCAGCAGCACCTGGAACAGGGATTTACAATATTCCCCTGTGGAATCCTGCGACAGCCCGATAGGGGCAAACGCCAGGATGGCAATCACCGTCGCCCCCAGCAGCGGCAGGGCGGAGCGGCGGATGATGTTGTTCACGGCGGTTAACAGCGGGGAGCCCTGCTGTCGGGCAATCAACACCCCTTCGACAATCACGATGGCGTTATCCACCAGCATGCTGAGGGCGATAATCAGCGCCCCGAGCGATATGCGCTGCAGCTCAATGCCCCACAGATACATAATCAGCAGCGTGCCCAGCACGTTAAGCGCGAGAGAAAACGCAATGATGATCCCGCTGCGTACGCCCATAAAGATCAGCAGCACGCCGATGACAATCGCCAGCGCCATCAGGAAGTTAATAATAAAACCGTTAACGGAATGGCCTACTTCGGCGGCCTGATCGTAAAACAGGTCTATCTGTATGCCCGCCGGTTTTTCCGCCGACATCTGGTTTAACTTCGCCTCCAGCGCGTGGCCCACGTCGATAACGTTCACGCCGGGAATAAACGAGACGCCCATGGTGACGGCTTTTTTGCCGTTGGCATGGTAGATACTGGCCGGCGATTCGTTCAGCCCGCGCGACAGCGTGGCGATATCCCGCAGACGCGTCGCCGCCCCGGTGCCGGAAGGCGTGATGATGATATCCGCCAGTTCATCAAGATTCTCGAACTCACCGGTCGGGTGCAGGCGAATGGATTCGGTGCCGGAGGTAATTTCTCCGGCACTGGAAACGACGTTAAGCCTGCTGAGCAGGGCGGAAAGCTGGTTCAGCGTAATGCCCCGCGCGGCCATTTTGGTCAGGGAGATATCGATGTTGACCTGTTGGCTAATGGCCCCGCCGATGGCGACCTTCGCGACGCCGGGGATCAGAATCAACTCCCGGCGCAGCTGCTCCGCATATCTCACCAGTTCAGGATTACTGAATTCATCTCCGGAAATGGCGAAGAAGAAGCCGAAGACGTCGCCGAAATCGTCATTCACAAAGGGCGTGACGACGCCGGGCGGAAACTGACGCGAGGCATCGCCCACGCGGCGGCGCAGTTCATCCCAAATCTGCGGCAGCTCGTTCGAGTGATAGCGAGAAGCGATATTAACGGTGATTTGCGACAGACCGTTTGAAGAGATGGAGCTCACGTTGTCCAGATAAGGCAACTGCTGAAGGGCATTCTCCAGCGGAAGCGTCACCTCCTCTTCAACCTGCTGAGCGGATGCGCCAGGGTAGTGAGTGACCACCACTGCGGTTTTAATGGTAAAGGCGGGATCTTCCAGCCTGCCGATATTCAACAGGGCGAAAATACCCCCGATGCCCAGCAGCAGGATCGTTAGCCAGACGCGAACAGGGTTATTAATAAATTGACGAGAGATATCCATTACAGTCCCCGTTCACGCGTCCAGATACGCACCGGCTGGTTAGCATGGAGCTCCCCAACGCCTGCGGCCACCACGCGCTCGCCCGCCCTAAGCCCGCTGGTAATCACCACGCCTTCGGTACTCACTTGCCCCACGCTGACCTTGCGGTCTTCAAGATGCAGCGTGTCGCCTTCGCCCGTTACGACCCAGACGTGCGGCTCATTGCGCGGGCTGTTGTCCGGGTTAAAGACTGCCTCAACCGGTACGACCAGCGCCTGAGCATCCGCGCCCGCCGGGAGGTTGCTTAAATTGATGGTCACCGTACCGCTTACGCCGCCGACGGCAGGAAAATCATCAGGCCGCGGCATGGTAAGTATCACCTGCCAGGTCAGGGTATTGCTGTCGCTGCTGCCCGAATGTTCTTTGTAGACGGCGGTAAATTCGCGATCCGGAATGGCGTTAATTCTCACCACGGGGCGATACTGCGCGTTGCGGATATCAAGGGTTTTGAACAGGTTCTCAGGAATACTAAACACCACGTCCAGCAGATCGGTCCGGGTTAGGGTCGCAATGGGCTGACCGGCAGACACCACCTGATGGTTTCGTACATGTACGCTGGCCGCCGTCCCGCTGAAGGGGGCAACGAGCGTCATCTGATTCAGTTCCTCTCTGGCAATCTGAAGCGCCGCATTCGCCGAATCGCGGTTTGCACGCTGCACATCCATTTCTGCTTTCGAAATCGCCTGGCGGCCCGCCAGCGTCTGGAAGCGATCGAATTGCCGCTGGGCCAGCGTCGCTGCCGTTTGTCTGTCGTTAACCCGCTGCTGGGCCTCACGGGCGTTTAATCTGGCAAGCTGTTGTCCCTGCTTGATGGCTGCGCCCTGGCGTATATCGAGCGCTTCAATTTGACCTGCACGCTTGAAGGAAAGGTCTGTGGCATCACCCGATTCAATGCGGGCGGGAAAGACGCGCTGCTGGGCGTGTCCGGGGACAGCCACCTCCGCCACTTTTACCATTCGCGGCAGGGGGGAGGCTTGCTCCGGTTTCGGGTCGCACGCCGTGAGCGTTAATAAAACGAATGGTAGAAGAGAGAAGTAGCGGTTCAATGTATTCCCCTAATAAATAACTGTTTTATTTATTCCGTAGCAAGGGCAGGGGGTGACACTATTCGGCCAGAACAGTGACGACCATATAGGTAAATAAACCAATCGCCGTGCTGGCGATAATGGCGAGCGCAATGAACATACCCAGGCGGAGCAGGCTTAAACCATACATAAATTCCTCCATGAGCCGGAAGCGGTGGCTGACTATGAGCATAGTCGGCGAAAAGCGAAATGTTAAATAACCATTATCAGTGGGGGCGCGCTAAACCTGATATTCCTGTGCTACGTTTAATATCAATCATCTCTTTTTACCGTAGCTGGCATTAATGGCAACCTCCTGCATTTAATGCGTTTTTTAGCTTCACTCACTCTCGTGTTGGTTATAAAAAAGGATGCTCGATATGTATAAAAATATTCTCGTTCCGGTGGATGTCTACGAGACAAGCCTGGCGGATAAAGCGTTGCAGCATGCACAGTTTCTGGCACAAAGCGCATCGGGTGACGTTCATTTGCTTCACGTCATGCCCAAATTTTCAGCCGAACTGACGCGTGGGTTTATTTCAGATGCGCGTAAGATGGATGAATATATGATTAATAATGCGAAAGAAAAGCTGGCCGATCTGGTCAAAAAATTGAATCTGCCGGAAGAACGTGTTCATCTCCATGTTCGTAGCGGGAATGTTCGTGATGAGGTTATTAAGCTGGCGGACGAACTTGCTGCTGGCGCGATTATTGTCGGTTCTCGAAATCCAAATATTCAAACCCATTTGTTAGGGTCAGAGGCGGCAAGTATTGTGCGTTACGCCCACGTTCCTGTTTTCGTTATTCGTTAATTACATGAAAGCAAGGTGATTTCTGAATAGAACCTGAGGAAGGAACGATGAAAACAGGAAAACCTGAACGTCCGTACTATCAACAAACCGTTGACGAAACCTTGTCTAATATCCACTCCACCCCGGAAGGACTTAGCGGCACTGAGGCATCCGCCCGCCTTCAGCAGCATGGTGAGAATGCGTTACCGCAAAAAAAGGGCAAACCCGGCTGGCTGCGCTTCCTGGCGCATTTTAACGATGTATTGATTTACGTTCTGCTGGTGGCCGCGTTGCTTAAGCTCTTTATGGGGCACTGGGTAGACATGTTTGTCATCCTTGGGGTTGCCATCATCAACGCGCTGATTGGCCATATTCAGGAGAGCAATGCTGAAAAATCGTTGCAGAGTATTCGCAATATGCTCTCGAGCGAAGCCGTGGTGGTACGGCAGGGGAATCATGAAACGATCCCTACAACGGCGCTGGTGCCTGGCGATATCGTGGTGATCCGCGCCGGGGATCGTATCCCTGCGGACCTGCGCGTAATTGAAGCGCATAACCTGCGCGTGGAGGAGGCCATCCTGACCGGCGAATCCACCGTTGTTGAGAAAAACAGCGATGCGTTAAGCGGGGAACTGCCTTTAGGTGACCGGTATAATCTGCTCTACTCAGGTACCACCGTCAGCTCCGGCGGCGGTAAAGGCGTGGTGGTGGCAACCGGGGGCGAGACCGAGCTTGGCCACATCAATCAGATGATGTCCGACATTGAAAAGCACCGCACGCCGCTGATGGTGCAGATGGATAAGCTCGGGAAGACCATCTTCATCACTATCCTGGTGATGATGGTGGCGCTGTTTGTCTTTAGCCTCCTGTTCCGGGATATGCCGGTTTCTGAACTGGTGCTGTCGCTTATCAGCCTCGCCGTTGCCGCCGTGCCGGAAGGCCTGCCGGCCATCATTTCCATCATCCTTTCGCTTGGCGTACAGGCCATGGCGCGTCGCAAGGCCATCATTCGCAAGCTGCCTACGGTGGAAACGCTGGGCGCAATGACGGTCATCTGCTCGGATAAAACCGGCACCCTGACGATGAATGAAATGACGGTCAAAGCGGTGATTACCGCTGACACGATCTATCGCGTGGAGGGCGACAGCTACGAACCGGTGGGGAATATTCACCCCATAGATGACCCGACGCCCGTCAGCGTGACGCAGGGTTCCCTGCTGGAACGCTACCTGCGCACCATTGACCTCTGCAATGACAGCCAGCTGATTAAAGACGAGCATGGGCTGTGGAAAATCACCGGGGGACCAACCGAGGGCGCGCTGAAGGTGCTGGCGGCGAAAATTCCGCTCCCACCGCTCGATACCGAAATGCGCAGCAAAATCCCGTTTGATTCGCAGTATAAATACATGTCCACGCTGTACCGGCTGGGTGATGAAGAGGTGATTTTAATCACCGGCGCGCCGGACGTCCTGTTCCGCCTCTGCCAGTACCAGCAGACGAATGACGGACTGCAGCCGTTCGATCAGCCTTACTGGGAAGGTAAAATTGAAGAGTATGCCCGGGAAGGGTTGCGCATGGTGGCTGCGGCCTGGAAACCTGCCCGCGAGGGGCAACGCGAGCTGGATCATCCGGACCTGCATGATGGCGTGATCCTGCTGGGTATTGCAGGGATGATGGACCCGCCGCGTCCGGAGGCCATTACCGCCATTGCCGACTGTCTGCAGGCCGGGATCCGCGTGAAAATGATCACCGGTGACCACCCGCAAACGGCAATGAGCATTGGGCAAATGTTGGGGATTGGTAACGCCGCAAGCGCTATCACCGGACGTGAGCTGGAGGCGATGGACGATCGTCAGCTGAGCGACGCCGCGCAGCAGTACGATATTTTCGCCCGAACCAGCCCGGAGGATAAATTCCGCCTGGTGCAGGCCCTGCAAAGTAAACAGGAAGTCGTGGGCATGACCGGGGATGGCGTAAATGATGCCCCAGCGCTCAAGCGGGCGGATGTGGGTATCGCCATGGGGATTAAGGGGACGGAAGTCACCAAGGAAGCCGCCGACATGGTGTTAACGGATGACAACTTTGCCACCATTGCCCGTGCGGTGCACGAGGGGCGTCGGGTTTACGATAACCTGAAAAAGACCATTCTGTTCGTTATCCCCAGCAACATCGCGCAGGCTCTGCTGATCATCATCGCGCTGCTGGCGGGGAATCTGATCCCGCTGACGCCTGTCCTGATCCTGTGGATGAACATGGCGACGTCGGCAACGCTGTCGTTTGGACTGGCGTTTGAAGCGGGTGAGAAGGACATCATGAACCGGCCACCGCGCAAGGCGAATCTCCACGTGATGGACGGCTATGCCATCTGGCGCGTGGTGTTTGTCGGTCTGATGATTGCCATCAGCGCCTTCGTGCTCGAAGCCTGGCTACAGCCGCGCGGCTACTCGGCGGAATTTATCCGCACCGTGCTGCTGCAAACCCTGGTCACTGCGCAATGGTTCTACATGCTCAACTGCCGCGTTAATGACGGCTTCTCGCTGAGCAAAGGCCTGCTGGCGAATAAAGGGATTTGGATCGTGAGCGGCGTACTGCTGGCGCTACAGCTTCTTATCATATACGCACCCTTCATGCAGATGCTGTTTGGCACCGAAGCGCTGCCGTTCCGCTACTGGGTCATCACCTTCCTGATTGGTTTTGTGATGTTCCTTATTGTCGAGGCGGAGAAAGTGCTGACGCGCCGGTGGCGCAAAACCGAGGCGTGATAGCGTAAACTGAGAAAGCCTGAGCCCAGGCTTTCTCTTTTCCGCCGCATGCGGTTGATGGTTGCGCCGCTACCGTTATCTTATCGACAGAAAACGTTCGTTTACTAATGTGCAACAGACCGTTTAGTTTATTATTGTTCTCATTGTGAAGCGCTTCCGATAAATTCGTATTACCCCAATTCCTGGTTTATACGAATATGAATAAAAAGCTATCTATGCCCCTGGTGGTATTAATTGCATGCCTGTCCGTGGGCGGATTAATATCTACCGATATCTTTTTGCCTGCACTGAGCGAAATGCAATTATTTTATAAGGTCACGGAGGCGCAAATACAGGATGCTATCGCCCTGTTTTTATTTGGCGTTGCGTTTTCACAGCTGGTGTACGGGCCGTTAAGCGACAGCCTGGGGAGAAAGAAAACGCTTATTGCGGGGCTGTTAATCTGGTTGGTTTCGACGGTAGGTGTTATTTACTCTACTCATATTAATGAGCTGCTTATTTTACGCTTATTACAGGGCATCGGCTCCTGCGCTGGTATCACCGTCAGCCGGGCGATTATTAATGACATGCTGGATAAGAAGTCTTCGGCTCAGCTTTATCTTGTCATATTTCCCTTTGTGGGTATGTCGCCGGCCATTGCACCCATGATCGGCGGCGTGTTAACCCAACACTTCGGCTGGAAATCCTGTTTTATCTTTTTGACCTTGTTTATCGTCATGACGCTGGGACTGTGCCTCACCGCACTGCGCGAAACCTTACCGCCTGAGAAAAGGCAAAAGCTGAGCGCGGTGGCGGCCATGGTCAATACGCTTGTGGTGTTAAGAAACCGGCAGTTTTTGTTTTATGCCGCGATTCCCTGTTTTGCTTATGCAGCCTATTTTTCCTATATCGTAGAGTCCCCCTTTTTGCTGGGCAAACTCGGGCTTTCGCCGCTTTATATCGGTTACACCTATATTCTGCTATCCGTAAGCTACGTGGCGGGGAATCTGATCGCTAAGAAGAGATCTCGTCAGGCGGGTATTGAAGAGACCATTCGCCTTGGGTATCGCATATTTGTCCTCGGCGGCATTATTTTTGCACTTCAGATGTACTTAAGCCCTGTGCCTTTGTTTACCAGCATTCTCTCCATCGGCATTCTGACCTTTGGCAATGGATTTTTGCTGCCGTTGGGCACGGCGTCTGCCATCGCGGCGCACCCGAAGGCGTCGGGTACCGCTTCGGGTGTAATGGGGGCCTTACAGCTCGGAAGCGCAGCGCTCGCAACCTTCCTGATTGGCAAACTTTCAGCCCATGCTCCCGTCATGACCGCGCTGATTATTGCCTGCGTCTGCGTTGTTGGTTTCCTTGTATATGTTTTTGGTCAATATGGGTTTATGGAATTTGTCTCCAGTAAAGAGAGTAATATCAATGATTAATAATATAGATGTCACATTAAGGGATGGCGGGTATCAAAACAATTTCAGCTTTCCCGTAGACTACGCAATTAAGCATGTGCGCGCACTGGTGAGCAGTGGCGTTGAATGGATTGAAATAGGTTACCGAAACGGTTCATTTAAACCCATCGCGGATATTGGTTTAACCGGAATGTCGCCTGATAATTATATTCAGGCAATTCATGATGCCGTGCCCGAAGCGAAATTAGTTGTCATTGCCCACCCCCATAATATTACCCGGCAGGATATTATTCGCCTGCGGGAATGTGGCGTTGCGCTGCTTCGGCTCTGTATTAAAACCGACAATCCCCAACCCGCGCTGGAACTGTGTGAGGTGGCGAAAGAAAATGGCCTGCGCGTGAGCATGAACTTTACGCGCGCCAGCCAAATTAACGCGAAGACGCTTGTTGACGTGGCAGTGCAGTGTGAGAACGCCGGGGCCGATATTATTTGCATTGCGGATTCTAACGGCAGCCTGCGGCCTGAACAGACCGCCCGCCTGGTTAACCTGCTTAAATGCGCAACGCCGCTTGAGGTGGGATTCCATGCCCACGATAACCTGGGGCTGGCAATGGCAAACTCCATTGAAGCCGTAAAGGCCGGCGCGACCTTTATTGATAGCTCCCTGACCGGCATGGGAAAAGGGGCGGGAAATCTGGCGATGGAAATCTGGCTGTCGCTGTGTAATTTCAACGAAGGCAAAGAACGTTATCACACGGAGTGGATATTTAATCAGGTGCATCAGCTGGTTTCGAAGGAATTTTACAACGCCTCTTACCGCAGCGTAGTGGATATGATCCTTGGGGTGAAAAATCTCAGCGTGGAGAACCGGAAAATGGTTGAAGAGTCATTGACGACAGAGAGTCAGCGTGTCTTCAGCGCTATTGAAAACGTGATCACAGGGACCGCAGCATGAAGTTACAGGATGCGGTGATACTGGCACCGGTCATGCCTGCCTGGGACGGCGGGGCATTTTGCGCTCCGCTGGTTACCTTGCTCGAAGAAAAAGGTTTTTCCGTCACCATCGTCGATACGTTGAGCCTGATTACGCACGACGACCCGCAGAGCGCGATTGACGCGCTTTGCCAGAAGCTAAATGCCCATGTCAAACGCCCCTGGCTGCTGGTGGGGTTTGCGATGGCGGGCACGCTGGTGCAACTGCTTGCGCACCGTTTGCGCGGCGTAGCGGGCGTCATGAGCGTGAGCGCCCCCGGTTTTGCCGACGAGAAATTAACGCAGCGGCTGGTGCGTCTCATCGCACTGCTTGAAAAAGGTGAACTCGGTTCGGCCATGGATATTCTTCATCACTACGTCCTGCCCGAAGGTCAGCCTGCGCCGCAGGAAAAATTTTCCCTGCCAGATGCAGAGAAAATGGCGGCGATTAAGCGCATGCTCACCGGCTTCTCACTGCTGTTAAAGATGGATGCCCGCGCGGATATTGCCGCCTATGACGGTAACTATCTTGCGATTGTGGGTGAAAAATCCCAGCTGGCCTCATGGGAAAACCAGACCCACAGCCCCCGAACCCAGCACTATTACAAACGCATCCCCGGCGCGGGGATGCGTCCGTGGAATGACAATCCCGCTGCGGTGAATGCGCTGCTCAACGAATGGATCGATACCTTATGAAAAAAAATGTTCTGGTTTTGCCGGGAGACGGTATTGGTCAGGAGGTTTGCGACGCTGCGCTGCCCGTTATCGGTGCGCTGGATCTTCCCATCAACCTGACCTTTGGTGAAATAGGCTGGTCCTGCTGGGAACGCGAGGGCAATCCTGTGCCGGCACGTACCTGGGAACAGATTGCTGAGGCGGACGCGGTGCTGCTGGGCGCCATCACCAGCAAGGGGAAAGTGCAGGCTCAGCAGGCGCTGCCCGTCGCGCTCCAGCAGAAAGGCATTGAGTATGTTTCACCGGTGATTCAGCTCCGTCAGCGGCTTGGCCTCTATGCCAACATCCGCCCGGTGAAATACGTGACGGGAGATCGCCGTCCTTTCCGCTGCTGTGTGATTCGGGAAAATACCGAGGGGCTGTACGCCGGAATGGATTTTAAAGGTGTCGGTGAGAACGTGGCCAGCTGGCTTAAACACCCGAATCTCGAAAAATATGGCCCGGAAGAGGCGGCATGGTCAGTGCGTCTGCAAACGCGCTACGGCCTGGTGCGCCTGTTTCAGACGGCCTTTGACTATGCCCGCCAACACCGCTTTTCACGCGTCACGTTTGCCGATAAACCCAACGTCATGCGCGAAAGCGGTCATTTTGCGGCAACAATCTTTCAGGAAGTGGCCGCGCGCTTCCCTGACATTCGGGCAGATATTCACAACGTGGATGCGATTGCCCTCTGGCTGGTGCGTAAGCCTCACGAGTTTGGCGTGATTGTCGCGGAAAATATGTTTGGCGATATCTTGTCGGATCTGGCCGCCGGCGTGATGGGCGGGCTTGGCCTGGCGCCCAGCGCCAACATTGGCAGCGAGGTGGCCTATTTTGAACCGGTACACGGCAGCGCGCCGGGGATGGCGGGGCAGGGAAAAGCCAATCCGTGTGCAATGTTCTACACAATTGCGCTAATGCTGGCGTACCTCGGCTTTGAGGCGCAGGCGGAAAAACTGCAGCAGGCTGTCGATCGCGTTGTTCGTGAGGGGAAGGTGGCGACCTACGATTTAGGCGGCCCGGCGACAACGGAGGAGATGGCAAAGGCGATAATCGACGCCCTGGTTCAGCCAGCCATCGCTAAAACGGCCAGCGTGATTGCAATTGGTGATGAGCTCCTGTCTGGGCAATGCCTTAACACGAACCAGCAGGCTATCAGTCAATGCCTTGAAAAGGCGCACTACCGTGTCAAATTTCAGGCGACCTGCGCAGACAACATCCCGCAGATAAGCTCGGTAGTAACAGGGCGTATCGGGCAGGACGATCTCATTGTGGTGTGCGGCGGCCTTGGCCCAACCTCTGACGATAAAACCCGCGAGGCCATTGCTCAGGTTCTGAGCAAGTCGCTTGTGCACGACGAAGAGACGTGGAAAATCATTGAGGGTCGTCTCGTGACGTTCGGGGTGAAAAGCGATCCTTCAAACCGTCTTCAGGCGCGTTTCCCCGAGGGCGCTTCCATTCTGGATAACGCTTGCGGCACCGCTCCAGGTTTCAGCGCATGCGTGGCGGGCAGCCAGCTGGTGGTTCTGCCCGGGCCGCCTTCCCAGGCGCTGCCGATGCTGGAAGAGGCATTAGCAAATAACAAAGATACCGGGCCTGAAAGGCAAAAGTACTGCTGGACCCTGATCGGGATCAGCGAGAGCGAGGTCGGTTCTATCGTCAATGCGCTGGCCACCTCCACCGACTGGGATAGTCATTTTTTATGGAAAAGCCCTTACGTCATTGTGCAGATCGAAACCCCTGCACACCGGCCTTTACCGCTTCCGGTGAGGCAAAGTCTGGACAGCGCGCTGCGTCCCTATCTGGTGAGCAAACGTAATAAAACGGCGGGCGAAATACTGCGGGATGCGTGCAGTATCCGCTGGCATACGCCAGATGCAGCGCTCTCAGCGTATTTGCCTGCCGGGGGCCTGCCTCGCCAGGGAGAGCCGACGGTGCAGATGGATGTGACGGTCAGCCCGTCGCTCTCGGAGCTTCTGAACAGCGACGCACGGCTGGGGAAAATGACCCTGTCGGTTCGTCATCAAGATGGTCAGGCGCATCAGATGACGTTTCCAGTGAACAGAACACTGCTCGCGCAAACCCTGCCGGAATATGCCGCCTGGTGCGCCTTAAAAACCCTGACAACACAGCATGGATAATTTGACAATGACGACTCAATCAACGCTTCAGTCGCGCCTGCTGGCGCTGGACACGGCGGCCGTTTCGGACGCGCTGGACAGTTTATACATTGCGGGAGGCCTTGCGGGCATCAAGCTGCAGGCCGGGGGCAGTAAGCTGGCGGGACCTGCCTGGACCGTAAAATATGAAGCCTGCGTGGCGGAGAAAAATCAGTTTATGAATGCCGGGAACTATATCGATCGGGTTCCGGCTGGCGCGGTCATCGTTGTGGACAATGGCGGCCGTACGGACTGCACCAGCTGGGGCAATATTCTGACCACCAAAGCCGTGCTTAAAGGCATCGCCGGGTCCGTCATCTACGGTTCAGCCAGGGACATTGCAGACATTCGTCAGATGAATTACCCGCTGTACGCCAGCAACATCTATATGGTTTCCGGCAAGAACCGTGCGCGGGTCACTGCGGTGCAGTGTGCGCTGCAGATTGAAGGGGTAACGGTCTGCCCTGGCGACTGGATTTTCGGCGATGAGAATGGCGTTCTGGCGATCCCCGCTGAGCAGCTGGAGGAGGTGATCCGTCGGGCAGAAAACGTAGAAAAAACGGAGCGTGAGATCATCAACGCAGTTCGTGAAGGCACCTCGCTCGACGTAGCCCGACAAACGCTTGGTTACCATGTGCCCTGGGAAGCAAAAGCATGACGCGCCCGTTTTTTGACTACTGGGCGTCCCGTTTGCGCTTTCTGGACGTGCACTATCACGCGCGCCCGGACAGCTACCAGCGGCGTTACTCCGCCATGGAGGCCGGAGAACGCTACGCGCAGTATCAGGGGGGCGTGGTGCTTAAGAACCATCTGGGAAGCGTCAGCGCGCTGGCATCGGCGATGCAGGAGCAAGGTCTGCCCGTCTTTGGCTCGGTCGTGCTGAATGCCGCCGCCGGGGGGATAAACCTTAACGTCGTCCGCCAGGCGCTGAGCCAGTATCAGTTTGAGGGTGCGCCCAGGCTGCTGGTGCACTTGCCGACCGTGGTTCCAACGGCGCATAAAAGCGGGTTATCCCGAACGTTCAGCAACGAGTACGCCCGGCATTTCGCCGGGCAGCCGCTCTCGATTGCTGATGAGGCGGGTGAACTGCGTTCAGGCGTAAAAACGCTCATTCACTTTGCCCGGCACCATGACATTGTGATCTCCTCAGGACATGCGACGAAAGACCAAACGCTGCGTCTGATTGAGGCCGTTGAGCGAGTGGGCGGCTGCAGGCTGATGCTGAACCAGCCGGCGAATCCGATGACGGGATTTACCGCCCGGGAACTGCGCGCGCTCGGCGAACATGAGTGGCTCTTTGTGGAGCAGTGCGCCCTGACGGTCTATTTAGGCTATCAGCCCCTCGACGATCTCTGTGAGGTGCTGACGGGAGTGCATAACCTGGTTTACAGCTCGGATCTGGGCCAGCCGGGCCAGCCCGACATCGGCGAGTGGCTGGAGGACAGCCACCGCTGGTTCAGAGAGGCCGGATTGGATGCGGCGCGCATTGAGGAGATCGCGCTGCTGAACCCGCTCAGGATGCTGGCGCCGGGGCCGTTGCCAGGTTAAGCGTGCGGAGGAAATCAATGAATGCCTGTTCCTTGGGGGAGGGGTGAGGATTGATATGCACCACATACATGGGAAGAGGGGCAGGCATAAACGCGTCAAGGGCGGTGATGATTTCTCCTGATTCCATTCCCGCTCTCACGGTGAATTCCGGCAGGTAACAGATCCCTAACCCGTGATGCACCATATTGCACAGGTCGAGGCTGTTACTCACTCTGGAGACGTAATGAGGGCGGATTTCAACCAGCTCATCGTCAATCACAAACTTCCAGCTGCGGCGGTGGTTATCAAAATGCAGGAGACAGGTATGCTGGCGGAGCTCATCAGGATGTTGCGGAATACCGTGCTGCTGCGCGTAGGAGCGTGAAAGACAGGTGTATTTTCGCCAGTAGCCAATCAGCGTGTAGTAGAGGTTGCTGTCGGGCAGTGGGCCACACTGCAGCGCCAGATCGAAGCCGTGGCTGAAAAGCTCCATACAGTGATTGCCGGTCACGATATCCAGCTTCAGATTGGGATAGCGTTCCAGGAAGGCGCCAAGGTGCGGAATAACGTGCTGATTGCTGATGGAATGGGGGATACCCACTTTGAGATTTCCGCCGATTTCGTTACTGAGGCTTTTGACATCCCTGAGGCAGGATTCATATTCATCAATAATGAGCAGGCAGCGCTGGTAAAATTGCTCACCGGCCGTCGTCAGAGAAATGCGACGTGAATTGCGTTTAATCAGCTGCGCATTCACCTCGCTTTCCAGCTTTTCAATTCTGCGGCTGATCATGGCCGGGGAGAGTTTCATGGCCATCGCGGCGGCGCGGAACCCCTGACACTCTACGACCATTCTGAAGGCTTTCATATTTTCCAGCATTGTGTCCTCCTGACCCGGTCTGGTATCACTATTCTCGCATTATTTCATCAGCATGTTGTGCTGGTTTTTCTCGCAAAGCGTTATCGCCACGTGACTATTCTGACAAATTTCGCAGCGGGCAGTTATAGTTAGCCTGTGACCATTCGTTTTATCGCAGGGAAACTATGATTCGCTTATTCTCGCTCGCGCTGATGCTTGCTGCCGTAACGCCCGGTGCGCTGGCTGTTACGTACCCGCTGCCGCCTGAAGGCAGTCGTCTTGTCGGCAACCCCGTTACGGTTGTGGTCCCCGAGGGAAATACCCTGCCTCTGGAGTACTTTGCCGCCCAGCACGGCCTGGGGCTGAGCAACATGCTGGAAGCGAACCCGGGCGTGGATCCTTTTTTACCAAAAGCCGGAACGACCTTAACTATTCCCCAGCAGCTGATTTTACCCGATACCGTCCGCGAGGGGATTGTCGTGAACGTGGCGGAAATGCGTCTCTACTATTACCCGCCTGGCAGCAATACGGTGGAAGTGTTGCCCATCGGCATCGGTCAGGCCGGGCGCGAGACTCCGCGTAACTGGGTGACGGCGGTTGAGCGCAAGCAGGAGGGACCAACCTGGTCTCCGACGCCGAACACGCGCCGTGCCTATGCGGCAGAGGGTAAAACGCTCCCGGCCTTCGTGCCCGCCGGGCCGGATAACCCGATGGGGCTGTATGCGATTTATATCGGCAGGCTGTACGCCATTCACGGCACAAACTCGAATTTCGGCATCGGGCTGCGGGTGAGCCAGGGCTGTATTCGTCTGCGTAACAACGACATTAAATACCTTTTCGATAACGTTCCCGTAGGCACCCGCGTGCAGCTTATCGATCGGCCCGTAAAGATGACCACGGAGCCGGACGGCAGCCGGTGGGTGGAGGTTCACGAGCCATTATCACGTAACCGCGCGGAATTTGAGTCAACCCGGAAAGTGCCTCTGCCCATTTCAGCCGCGCAGCGAACGCAGCTGATAAACGAGGGCGCGGGCGCTGAACTGGAACGGCGGTCGGGGATGCCGGTTAAGCTGGGCAACTGAGGGCATGTTAGTCGGGTGGCGGCTGCGCCTTACCCGACCTACGGGACAAGTAGGCCCGGTAAGCGCAGCGCCACCGGGCAATCTTTCCAGATGCCGA
>NZ_JBGKEC010000019.1:0-26096 GCF_041399405.1 Enterobacter sp. KB-280D8 | reverse complement strand
TCTCTTCAACCGACCGGGTTGTCTGTGAAGTGATTCACATCCGCCGTGTCGATGGAGGCGCATTATAGGGATCCCAATTTTTAGCACAAGTATTTTTTAGATCTTTTTTTCCGACTGCTGATTTTCCGCGCTTTTCGCTGAAATCCCGCCCGATCTGCTTAAATATTGATGTTTTTTGCCTTGCCTCGATCCAATAATATGATCAAGTCTTCCGTATAAAGCTCATCCTCAGAGGTAGTTATGTCCGCAGTATTACGCCCTTATAAAGATCTGTTCCCCCAAAAAGGCGATCGCGTGATGATCGATGCCACCAGCGTGGTCATTGGTGATGTCCGAATGGCCGATGACGTCAGTATCTGGCCACTCGTTGCGATCAGGGGAGACGTTAACTATGTGTCGATTGGTGCCCGTACCAATATTCAGGACGGTAGCGTTCTGCATGTCACCCACAAATCCTCCTATAACCCGCAGGGTAATCCCCTCATCATTGGAGAAGAGGTTACCGTCGGTCATAAAGTGATGCTTCACGGCTGCACTATCGGTAATCGGGTGCTTGTTGGCATGGGATCGATTTTGCTGGATGGCGTCATAGTAGAAGATGACGTAATGATTGGGGCCGGTAGCCTGGTCCCGCAGAACAAACGTCTGGAGAGTGGCTATCTCTATCTGGGAAGCCCGGTAAAACAGATCCGCCCCCTGAAGGAGGCAGAGATCGAAGGACTGAAGTACTCAGCGAACAACTACGTAAAATGGAAGAATGACTATTTGGATCAGGACAACCAAACCCAGCCCTGATCGTCTTCCTGCTGATCGCGAATTAAATCGCTGGCTTCCTCTTCCAGATCCCAGCGATTTTCGCAAAATATGTCTATAGGATCTGAACCGCCAAAGCGACGCAACAGCGTTTCCCCATGAATGGCGCAGGTCAATTGCATACCCTGCACCAGCACCGGGAAACAGACCGCTTGTTTACTCTCATCCCAGTTCTCTCTGTCCGGGAAATGAATAGCCTGATTCACGCCGAAAGCTCCTGCTTTAACTTTTCAATGACAGGTTCGACTGCAGGCAACACGCCATGCCAGAGCAGCACCGCATGCGCAGCCTGACCCACCAGCATCCCCAGTCCATCAGCGAGCTGTTTCGCACCGTGTTGCTCGCACCAGTTCAGAAAAGGCGTCTTCCCTTTCTGATAAAACATGTCATAGAAGTATATATGAGGGCTTACCAGAGAAGCGGGGATTGCCGGGATCTCTCCATTAATGCCGCTGGAGGTGGCATTAATGACCAGATCAAATTCACGCCCAGCAAGATCGCCAGGCGCTGCCGCACTTACGCTGCCAGTATGCGCAAACAACGCCGCCAGCGCTTCTGCCCGGGAAAAGGTTCGGTTGGTAATGGTCACCGCACAGTCCAGAGAAAGCAGAGGCAACAGTACTCCCCGCGATGCGCCACCCGCACCAATCAGCAGGACCCGGAAACCGGGTTTAATAAACGACAGTCGTTCCAGATCGCTCAGCAAACCTATTCCGTCGGTGTTGTCACCCAGAAGGCGTCCATCTTCAAGCCGTTTCAGGGTATTTACTGCACCAGCCAGCGAAGCACGCTCGGTAAGCTCATCCGCACGTTCGAAGGCTTCTTCTTTAAAAGGGACCGTCACATTAGCGCCTTGACCGCCGGCGGCGAAAAAAGCCTCCAGCGTTGGAATAAATGCATCCACCGGTGCAAGTACGCGACCATAGGGATGATTAATCTGCAGCTGCTTCGCAAATTGCTGATGGATCAGCGGTGACTTGCTGTGCGCAATCGGATTACCAAAAACAGCATAGGTTTCCATGAGATTACCCCTGGCGAAAACGTTCGCCGGTCAAAGCGTCGCGAATTTCAGACGGATTCAGGCGCCCTCCCGTCTCTCCAACAGCAACCGGGAAGTCGTTCCCGAACTGTGCCAGCACTTCTTCGGTTGTACGACAAGGTGGCAATCCGGTCAGGTTGGCGCTGGTTGAGACCAGCGGTTTACCAAATGCCAGACAAAGCTCTATTACCAGCGGGTGGTCAGTTACGCGAACGGCAAGGGAATCAAAGCGTCCGGTCAACCAGCGTGGCGTTGTCGGCTGTGCCGGGAAAACAAAGGTCACTGGACCGGGCCATGCGGAAAAAATAGTCTCGCGCTGCGCCGACGTCAGCATAGAGTCATCGATGTAGGGCTTAAGCTGCTCGTACTTCGCAGCTATCAAAATCAGCCCTTTCTCGACGGGTCTTTGTTTCAAGGCAAGCAGGCGGCTCACAGCCGTCTCGCTGTCAGGATCGCAACCGACCCCAAAAACAGCTTCAGTTGGATAGGCGATGACTTCTTCATTTTTCAGTACGTCCACTGCATGCGCAATGGAGCCTGATGGCAGGTTATTATTCACTATTTTGATCCGCCGTAACCGGCTTTCCACATTGTTTACTGGCGCAGAAGCGTTTCATACCCTGCGCCGTTTTCTTCTCGATAAGTAGCGGATAGTTGCAATGAATGCAGACGCCCGCTACCGGTTTGAAATTGATAACGAACTGGCATTCAGGGTAGCGATCGCAGGAATGAAAGGTCTTACCATAACGAGAACGGCGTTGTACCAGTTGACCGCGCTGACACTGGGGACACGCAATAGCCGTTTCATCAGGCTTATCAATTTGTTCCGTATGCTCACATTCCGGGTAGCGGCTACAGCCAATAAACATACCGAAACGGCCCTGACGTAGCGCTAATTCACCACCACAAAGAGGACATAGCTGTCCTTCCAGAATTTTGACGATATGTCCATCCGCCTGGCTTTTCAGAGGACGGACATAATCACATTCCGGATAGTGTGAACAACCGAGAAACGGGCCGTGTTTCCCGGACCGAATAACAAGCTCAGCCCCGCACTGCGGGCAGGGCTCGTTTTTATGCACCGTGAATAGTGCTGATTTGGCCATAACAACTCTTGGTGCTGCACATTGAATTAGTGCAGCATACCTTCATTCACTTCAAAGAGTAATTCTTCCATTTGCTGATAGGCATTTTCACAGCCCGGGATATTAAACAGAACCATCAGAATCACCCATTTGAGATCTTCCAGTTCAAATTCTGCCGTATCCAGCGCCATGACGCGCTCTATCACCATTTCTCTCGTTTCGAGGTTTAGCACCTGAATCTGCTCAAGGAATAAGATGAAACCCCGGCAGCTGGCATCCAGCCTTTCACACTCTTCAGCGGTATAAATGCGTACTGACAATGGGTCAGAAGCAAGCTGCATCGGCTCGGCGAGGCCTTCCTGATAATCAGCCAGCTTTTCCAGCCACATCAACGCGTTATAGATATCTTCCCGCTCAAACCCCGCATCGGTAAGATCCTGTGTCAATTTGTCCTGATCCACTCGCATTTCTGCTTCGTTATGGATGTAAGTCTCAAACAAATACATCAGTACGTCGAACATGGCATGCCCTCCTTAATCGGACATAGCCGCCGGGTACAGCTGCGATCCACCCTGCTAACTCCAGTTCGAGTAGCTGTGCTACCGTTACTGGCACAGGTTGGCCGGCACGTTCAGCGACAACGTCAACAGGTGTTACCTCATCTCCTACGTTAGCCAGGAGCTTGGGAAATGGCAATGCCACCTTTCCCTGATCTGATGAATAATGTCGCTTTTCGGGATCTTCCTGCAGACATTGCAAGCCATATTGCAAATTTTCAAGAATGTCCCGCACTTCTGTTACCGGCGTCGCCCCCTGCTTTATCAGCCAGTGTGGTCCTTCGCACCCCGGGTTACCTATCGGGCCGGGTAAGGCGAAAACCTCCCTGCCCTGATCGAGCGCGCATCGTGCCGTGACCAGCGAACCGCTTCGCACTGCCGCTTCAACGACCAATACTCCCTGGCTAAGCCCGCTGATGATTCGGTTACGACGCGGAAAGTTTGCCGGTCGGGGCTGCGCCGAAAGGGGAAACTCAGACACTATCGCCCCGTCAGCTTCGATTAATCGCATAGCCAGCGCCTGGTGTCGACGGGGATAAATGCTAAACAGGCCGTTCCCCAGTACGGCCACGCTACGCCCTTTTGCTGATAGCGCAGCACTATGGGCAACACCGTCAATACCGCAGGCCAGCCCACTGGTGATCGTGAAACCACATTGCGAAAGTTGTTCGCACAGAATTTTTC
This sequence comes from Enterobacter sp. KB-280D8, assembly GCF_041399405.1. Taxonomy (NCBI): domain Bacteria; kingdom Pseudomonadati; phylum Pseudomonadota; class Gammaproteobacteria; order Enterobacterales; family Enterobacteriaceae; genus Enterobacter; species Enterobacter sp. KB-280D8. The sequence goes on along the minus strand of NZ_JBGKEC010000019.1, from coordinate 21,918 downwards.
CCCATCGCTCTCCATACCATGACGGTGCACGGCTGCCTACTACCGCCAGTTGGACAGCATTAAGGGTTTCAGGGTTACCTTTTACGAATAACGCCCCGGGATAATCAGGAATTGCTCGAAGTAAAGGAGGATAAAGTGGATGGTTTGCCGTCAATAAATGATTTCCCGGCTGCTCAAGCCACGCCAGACTACGCTCCAGCTCACTTTCATCTGGGGCAAAGAACCGTTCAACCTGTTTTGCTGTCAGACCGGCGCTTTTGACGACAGGCACGTCGAGGTTTTCATGCTTCTGCAGTTGCACAGCCGCTTCCAGCATTCCATCGCCACATAGTGAACCTGTGTGTATTAGCCGTAGCCATATCTCGATAGACGTCATCCTTTCCCCCCTGCCATAAGCGGCCTGCGCAATCATTGCGATTGGTCACTGATGCTGTCAATCGACCCTGGATTTGTCTAGAATAGAAGTAATATTCTTATCAACTCCTGAACACGACTCTGGAAATTTATGGCAGTTTTGCAAGTGTTACATATTCCGGACGAGCGCCTTCGCATCGTCGCTGAACCGGTCAAAGAAGTGAATGCAGAAATCCAGCGTATCGTTGATGATATGTTCGATACCATGTACGCCGAAGAAGGCATTGGTCTGGCGGCGACGCAGGTGGACATTCACAAACGTATTATCGTGATCGACGTTTCCGAAAATCGCGATGAGCGTCTGGTGCTGATCAACCCTGAATTGCTTGAAAAGAGCGGTGAAACGGGCATTGAGGAAGGCTGCCTGTCCATTCCTGAACAACGCGCTTTGGTGCCACGTGCCGAAAAAGTGAAAATCCGCGCTTTGGATCGTGACGGTGACCCGTTCGAACTGGAAGCAGATGACCTGCTGGCAATTTGCATTCAGCATGAGATGGATCACCTGGTCGGTAAGCTGTTTATCGATTACCTCTCGCCGTTGAAGCAACAGCGTATTCGTCAAAAAGTAGAGAAACTGGATCGTTTGCGCTCTCGCGCATAACGTCCCCCCGGATACAAGGATCATCGTGTCTAAAACACTACGTATTATCTTCGCGGGAACCCCTGATTTTGCAGCGCGTCATCTTGACGCGCTGTTATCTTCTGGTCACCAGGTTGTTGGCGTCTTTACCCAGCCGGACCGTCCGGCTGGCCGCGGTAAAAAAATGATGCCCAGCCCGGTAAAGGTGCTGGCAGAAGAGCATGGGCTTCCCGTTTTTCAGCCCGCATCCTTACGCCCTCAGGAAAATCAGCAGCTGGTCGCTGAGCTGAATGCCGACGTAATGGTCGTAGTGGCTTACGGTTTAATTCTGCCAAAAGCGGTGCTTGATATGCCTCGTCTGGGTTGTATCAACGTGCATGGCTCACTGCTCCCACGCTGGCGCGGTGCGGCACCTATCCAGCGCTCCCTGTGGGCGGGGGATGCAGAAACCGGCGTCACAATCATGAAGATGGACGTAGGTTTAGACACCGGCGACATGCTGCATAAACTGGCGTGCCCTATTACTGCAGACGATACCAGCGCTACGCTGTATGACAAATTAGCAGGCCTCGGTCCGCAAGGGCTTATCGAGACGCTGCAGCGGCTTGCTGACAATACGGCAAAACCTGAGGTTCAGGATGAGGCGCTGGTGACGTATGCTGAAAAACTGAGTAAAGAAGAAGCCCGGATCGACTGGTCCTTGTCTGCCGCTCAACTTGAACGCTGCATCCGCGCCTTTAATCCGTGGCCGATGAGCTGGATGGAGATTGATGAGCAGCCAGTGAAAGTCTGGAAAGCGTCAGTCATTAACGGCAATACGGCTGCTGAACCCGGCACGATTATCGACGCCAGCAAGAACGGTATCCAGGTTGCGACTGCAGAAGGGATACTGAATCTTGAATCGCTGCAACCGGCCGGGAAGAAAGCCATGAGCGCTCAGGATCTTTTAAATTCCCGTCGCGAATGGTTTATCCCGGGCAATCGCCTTGCCTGAACAAACATATGCTTAAGGCCCGGTGTTTCCGGGCATTTTTATTTTTACGGTTATGAAAAAACAAAATCTACGCAGTATGGCGGCTCAGGCCGTTGAGCAGGTTATCGAGCAGGGCCAGTCATTGAGTAATGTCCTGCCCCCCCTGCAACAAAAAGTATCAGATAAAGACAAAGCCCTGCTCCAGGAGCTTTGCTTTGGCGTTCTGCGCACCCTTTCTCAGCTTGAGTGGCTCATTAATAAGCTGATGTCACGCCCAATGACGGGCAAGCAGCGCACCGTTCATTATTTGATCATGGTGGGTTTTTATCAGCTTCTTCATACTCGCATTCCACCTCACGCCGCGCTTGCTGAAACAGTGGAAGGCGCCGTTGCGATAAAACGTCCTCAGTTGAAAGGATTAATCAACGGCGTACTGCGTCAGTTCCAGCGTCAGCAGGATGAGCTTCTGGCTGAATTTGCGCAAAGCGAAACACGTTTTCTCCACCCGGACTGGCTGCTGAATCGTCTTAAAAAAGCGTATCCGAAGCAGTGGCAAAACATTGCCGAAGCGAATAATCAACGCCCGCCGATGTGGTTACGCGTCAATCGCAATCACCACACCCGTGACGCATGGCTGGCATTACTGGAAGACGCTGGAATGAGTGGATTCACGCATGAAACCTATCCGGATGCCGTGCGTTTAGCCTCCGCTGCACCGGTACATGCTTTACCTGGTTTTGATGAAGGCTGGGTGACCGTGCAAGATGCCTCTGCTCAGGGTTGTATGACCTGGCTTGAACCCCAAAATGGTGAGCAGATCCTCGATCTGTGCGCGGCGCCTGGCGGAAAAACGACACACATTCTGGAAGTGGCTCCACAGGCCAGCGTGATGGCAGTGGACGTTGATGAGCAGCGTCTTTCACGCGTCTACGACAACCTCAAGCGCCTGGGCATGAAGGCACAGGTTAAACAAGGCGATGGACGCAAGCCTGCGGAATGGTGTGGTGAAACCCAGTTCGACCGCATTTTGCTGGATGCACCCTGCTCTGCAACAGGCGTAATTCGTCGTCATCCGGACATCAAGTGGCTACGCCGCGATCGTGATATTAAGGAACTTGCCCAACTGCAATCGGACATACTTGACGCGATTTGGCCACATCTTAAACCCGGCGGTACGCTGGTTTATGCCACCTGCTCCATACTGCCAGAAGAAAACAGCCAGCAAATCGCAGCCTTCCTTAAGCGTACCCCGGACGCTACGCTGCGCGATACGGGAACGCCTGAATGCCCAGGACAGCAAAACCTGCCGGGCGCGGAAGAGGGTGATGGCTTCTTTTACGCTAAGCTAATCAAAGAGTGATGTTGAGAACAGGTCACGAGATATGAAGATTATCATTCTGGGCGCAGGACAAGTGGGCGGAACGCTGGCGGAAAACCTGGTTGGCGAAAACAACGACATCACAATCGTTGATACCAACGGCGATCGTCTGCGCGTTTTACAGGACAAATTTGACCTTCGCGTTGTGCAGGGTCATGGCTCACACCCGCGTGTGCTCCGCGAGGCGGGTGCCGACGATGCCGACATGCTGGTTGCGGTGACCAGTTCTGACGAAACCAATATGGTGGCCTGTCAGGTGGCCTACTCGCTTTTCAACACGCCAAACAGAATCGCACGCATCCGTTCACCGGACTATGTTCGCGATGCAGAAAAACTGTTTAATTCAGAAGCGGTTCCCATTGATCATCTTATCGCACCGGAACAGCTGGTTATCGACAATATCTATCGTCTGATCGAATATCCAGGCGCACTGCAGGTGGTGAACTTTGCCGAAGGTAAAGTCAGTCTTGCCGTCGTAAAGGCCTATTACGGCGGTCCGTTGATCGGCAACGCGTTGTCCACCATGCGCGAGCACATGCCTCATATTGATACGCGCGTCGCCGCCATCTTCCGGCACGACAGACCTATTCGCCCGCAGGGCTCCACAATTGTCGAAGCAGGGGATGAGGTCTTCTTTATTGCGGCCTCTCAGCATATTCGTGCAGTAATGAGCGAATTGCAGCGTCTCGAAAAGCCTTATAAACGCATTATGCTGGTCGGTGGTGGCAATATCGGTGCGGGTCTCGCGCGAAGGCTGGAAAAAGACTACAGCGTGAAATTGATCGAGCGCGATCAGCAACGTGCTTCTGAGCTGGCGGAAAAACTGCAAAATACGATCGTATTTTATGGTGACGCGTCAGATCAGGAATTACTGGCAGAAGAGCATATTGATCAAGTTGATCTCTTTATTGCCGTCACCAACGATGACGAGGCGAATATTATGTCCGCCATGCTCGCCAAACGTATGGGGGCAAAGAAGGTCATGGTACTTATCCAACGTAAGGCGTATGTCGACCTGGTTCAGGGCAGCGTGATTGATATTGCTATTTCACCGCAGCAGGCGACCATTTCCGCTCTGCTGAGCCATGTACGTAAAGCGGACATTGTCGGCGTTTCATCGCTCCGCCGCGGTGTGGCAGAAGCGATTGAAGCGGTGGCCCATGGAGATGAAACCACCTCTCGCGTTGTGGGCCGCGCCATCGACGAAATTAAGCTGCCGCCGGGCACAATTATCGGTGCCGTCGTGCGTGGAAATGATGTCATGATCGCCAATGATAATTTACGTATTGAGCAAGGCGATCACGTAATTATGTTCCTTACCGATAAAAAATTTATTACCGACGTCGAGCGTTTATTCCAGCCAAGCCCATTCTTCCTTTAATATGTCTGGTGCTCTCAATAGAGCACCTGCACTTTACCCCCTTTATTGCTGTGCCTTTTATTTTCATAACGTTCAATTATCCCGAATGGCAATTGGCTAATCATTTGTTAAACTTATAGTCGTCAGCTGGCACAAGGAGAACATAATGAGTTTTATTAAAGAATTTCGCGAATTTGCGATGCGCGGGAACGTGGTGGATTTGGCAGTGGGTGTCATTATTGGTGCGGCATTCGGCAAGATTGTTTCATCATTAGTTGCAGACATCATCATGCCACCTTTAGGGCTGCTAATCGGGGGCATTGATTTCAAACAGTTCGCATTCACGTTGCGTGAAGCACAGGGTGATATCCCGGCAGTAGTAATGCACTACGGCGTGTTTATCCAGAACGTATTTGATTTCGTGATTGTGGCGTTTGCTATTTTTATGGCTATCAAGCTGATCAACAGGCTCAACCGTAAAAAAGAAGAGCCCGCGGCCGCACCAGCACCAACGAAAGAAGAAGTATTGCTGACGGAAATCCGCGATCTGTTAAAAGAGCAGAACAACCGCGTTTAATCAGTAAACAAAAGCAGGAAGGCCAGTGGTAAATAAGCGATTCGCTTGCTTGCCACTGGCCTCCCAGTTACCCCGTTTTGCATGTTTGTCTTTGCGCAGATAACTTCCCTTCCCTTTTTTATTCTTTTCAACGCGCTGTCGAAAAAGCGGGTCGTGAAGTAAAGCCTCAATGGCATTGTCTTTAATTTGTCCCTTAGTGTGCTGATAGCGGCTCATAATTTCTCCTGAGCATGGTTTATGACGACGGAAGTCTAGACCCGGGTAGATTAAAAATCAACATCCCCGAGTTTCTCCACTGGCCCCTTGTTCAAGGGCTTCCAGAATTGAGCAATAAATACTGCTGTGGGCCGTTCCGCAACAGGCATCATTAAGCCTTTGCAGAGAACGCTGCATGGTTTGTAGTTCCTGAATACGGGCTTCAACTTCATCAAGCCGGGCCTGCACGATGCTTTTGGATTCCTGGCAGGTGTGATGCTCAGGATCGATGCGGATCGATAGTAACTCGCGGATCGAATCCAGCGTGAAGCCAAGCTGTCGAGCATAGCGTATGAATCTCAGACGCTGCAGATCGTTATCGGTATAAAGCCGAAAGCCACCTTCTGTGCGTACCTCATGATCGATCATTTGCTGCTTTTCGTAATATCGAATAGTGTCCGGCGTTACGTTAGCGAGCTTTGCAAGTTCACCGATACGGTACATCGCTACTCCTCATTTATCTTCTTCAGCAATCTTTCACCGTATTCCCCATGCAGGAACTCCGTGTTCATTCCTGCATGGCGCAGCTTGAGCTCGATCAGCGCAAGCCTGCGGCTAAGTTCTGTATGTCGAGGATCGTCCTGACGGATCCCTTTTAGCAGATCGACAAGTTCAACAGCCTCTCTGCGCTGCTCAAGCTCAGGAGGAAGGCAGCCGGCATTTTTTAATAAACGATATCCAGCCCGGAGTTCAGGCGCAATATGCAAATCATCTTCCAGTTCCAGAGGTTCGCCGCTTCCGGCAAGATTGTCGAAATCGCCTTTATTTTGGGCATCGCGGATATGGCGTTCTGCCCACTGGTCAAGCAACCACATCATCAGCTCCAGGGGATGAACAAAATTGATACAGGCATTGTAGAGAAATGGGGATACTGCGGATATAAAAAAACCCGCCGAGGCGGGTTTTTTTACGTTACTGCAGATTACTCTGCAGCAGCTTCTGCTTTCTCTGAACGATCAACCAGCTCGATGTAAGCCATCGGCGCGTTGTCGCCTGCACGGAAACCACACTTCAGAATGCGAGTGTAACCACCGGCACGGCTCGCGAAACGCGGGCCCAGTTCGTTAAACAGTTTTGCCACGATCTCGTTATCACGAGTACGGGCGAATGCCAGACGACGATTAGCAACGCTGTCAGTCTTGGCAAGAGTAATCAGCGGCTCAACTACGCGACGCAGCTCTTTCGCTTTAGGCAGGGTCGTCTTGATGATTTCATGACGAACCAGTGAACCTGCCATGTTGCGGAACATAGCCTGGCGATGGCTGCTGTTGCGGTTCAGTTGACGACCACTCTTACGATGGCGCATGACCTTATCCTTCTCAGTAAAACCTTAACCTGTGATCCGGTTACTCGTCAGCAATGCTTGCCGGTGGCCAGTTTTCCAGGCGCATGCCCAGAGACAGACCACGTGAAGCCAGCACGTCTTTAATCTCGGTAAGAGATTTTTTACCCAGGTTCGGCGTTTTCAGCAACTCAACCTCGGTACGCTGTACCAGATCACCGATATAGTGGATAGCTTCTGCCTTGAGGCAGTTAGCAGAGCGGACAGTCAATTCGAGATCGTCAACAGGGCGCAGCAGGATCGGATCGAATTCTGGTTTCTCTTCTTTCACTTCTGGCTGACGTACATCACGTAAGTCAACGAAAGCTTCCAGTTGTTCTGCCAGGATGGTTGCCGCACGACGAATCGCCTCTTCAGGATCGATTGTGCCGTTGGTTTCCATTTCGATGACCAGCTTGTCCAGGTCGGTACGCTGTTCTACACGCGCTGCTTCAACATTGTAGGCAATACGCTCTACAGGGCTGTAGCATGCGTCGACCAGCAGACGGCCGATTGGGCGCTCATCTTCTTCCGAATGAATTCGGGCAGAAGCCGGCACATAACCACGACCGCGCTGAACTTTGATACGCATGCTAATAGCTGCGTTCTCATCGGTCAGGTGGCAGATCACGTGCTGCGGCTTGACGATTTCAACATCACCGTCGTGGGTGATGTCGGCTGCAGTCACAGGGCCAATGCCAGATTTATTCAGAGTAAGAATAACTTCATCTTTACCCTGAACTCTCACCGCCAGCCCTTTCAGGTTGAGCAGGATTTCAAGGATATCTTCCTGAACGCCTTCTTTGGTGCTGTACTCATGAAGTACACCATCAATCTCAACCTCGGTCACCGCGCAACCCGGCATCGATGAGAGCAGAATACGGCGCAGTGCGTTACCCAGAGTATGGCCAAAGCCACGCTCTAAAGGCTCAAGGGTCACCTTGGCGTGCGTCGAACTCACTTGCTCGATATCTACCAGGCGCGGTTTTAGAAACTCTGTCACAGAACCCTGCATTGTGTCCTCTCTTTGGTACTAAGCTTTACTTGGAGTAAAGCTCGACGATCAGGTGTTCGTTAATGTCCGCAGACAGATCAGAACGTTCTGGCTGACGCTTGAACGTACCTTCCATCTTGCCAGCATCAACTTCCAGCCAGGTTGGCTTTTCACGCTGCTCAGCCAGCTCCAGAGCGGCCTTCACGCGAGATTGCTTTTTCGCTTTCTCACGAATGCTAACAACGTCATTCGCTTTAACCTGATAAGAAGCGATGTTAACAACACGACCGTTTACCATGATTGCTTTGTGGCTAACCAGCTGACGTGATTCAGCACGAGTAGCGCCGAAGCCCATACGGTATACAACGTTGTCCAGACGACCTTCCAGCAGAGCCAGCAGGTTTTCACCTGTGTTGCCTTTCAGACGTGCTGCTTCTTTATAATAGTTACGGAACTGACGCTCCAGCACACCGTACATACGGCGAACTTTTTGCTTTTCACGCAACTGCACACCATAGTCAGACAGACGCGGTTTACGCGCACCGTGCTGGCCAGGAGCTTGTTCAATTTTACACTTGGTATCGATCGCGCGAACGCCAGACTTAAGGAATAAGTCGGTGCCCTCACGACGGCTCAGCTTGAGCTTAGGACCCAAATATCTTGCCATTTTCTATCTCCAACTAACCTAAAAAACGAGCGTTATACGCGACGTTTTTTCGGCGGACGACAACCGTTATGAGGGATCGGAGTCACATCAGTAATATTAGTGATGCGGAAACCAGCGGCGTTCAGAGCGCGAACAGTAGATTCACGACCCGGACCCGGACCTTTAACCATAACTTCCAGATTCTTGATGCCGTATTCTTTTACGGCTTCAGCGCAACGCTCTGCCGCAACCTGAGCTGCGAACGGAGTGGATTTGCGAGAACCACGGAAACCGGAACCACCGGCTGTTGCCCAACCCAATGCGTTACCCTGACGATCAGTAATAGTAACGATGGTGTTGTTGAAAGAAGCATGGATATGAGCCACGCCGTCAGAGACTTGTTTTCTTACACGTTTACGTGCACGAACTGGTGCCTTTGCCATTATTCAATCACCCCGATTATTTCTTGATCGGTTTGCGCGGACCCTTACGGGTACGTGCGTTGGTCTTAGTACGCTGACCGCGCACTGGCAGACCACGACGATGACGCAAACCGCGATAGCAACCAAGATCCATCAGGCGCTTGATGCTCATGCTGATTTCACGGCGCAGATCACCTTCAACGACAAATTTGGCAACTTCGTCACGCAGCGTGTCGATTTGTCCTTCAGACAGCTCACTGATCTTAACATCTTCAGCGATACCCGCTGCAGCCAGGATGGCTTTAGAACGGGTCTTGCCGATGCCGTAGATCGAAGTTAATGCGATCACAGCATGTTTCTGATCAGGAATGTTAATGCCTGCTATACGGGCCACTATGCACTCCTACTATTTAATATGTACGCACCATGCTGAAAAGCCCGTTTTCAGGATACTCAAATGGAAACGTACAGACATACAAAAGATTGGCTGGCTAATCTAGCCAGCTCAACCCAACTTTGCAAGAAAAATATGCGAAATAATCAGCCTTGGCGCTGTTTATGCTTCGGCTCGGCACTGCAAATCACACGGATGACACCATCACGCTTAACGATTTTGCAGTTACGGCATAATTTCTTGACGGAAGCACGAACTTTCATTTTTACTCTCCGTAACTTCTCAGGCGACCAATTAGCGGCCGTAGCCTTTCAGGTTCGCCTTCTTCAATGCAGACTCATACTGACTGGACATCATCAGAGTTTGCACTTGAGCCATAAAGTCCATAATCACGACAACAACGATAAGCAGTGAGGTCCCACCGAAGTAGAACGGTACTTTCATTGCATCACGCATGAACTCCGGGATCAGGCAGATAAAAGTAATATAAAGCGCACCAACCAAAGTCAGGCGGGTCATTACTTTATCGATATACTTCGCCGTTTGCTCTCCCGGACGAATTCCTGGTACAAATGCACCGGACTTCTTCAGGTTATCTGCTGTTTCACGCGGGTTGAAGACCAACGCCGTGTAGAAGAAACAGAAGAAGATGATCGCAGACGCATAGAGTAACACATAAAGTGGTTGCCCAGGCTGCAAATACAGCGAAATTGTTGTCAGCCAGTTCCAACCAGTACCGCCCCCGAACCATGACGCGATGGTTGCCGGGAACAGAATAATACTGGAAGCGAAGATAGCCGGGATAACCCCCGCCATATTCACTTTCAGCGGTAAATGTGTGCTCTGTGCAGCATAGACACGACGACCTTGCTGACGTTTAGCGTAGTTCACCACAATGCGGCGTTGACCACGTTCAACGAAGACAACAAAGAACGTCACTGCAAATACTAATACTGCAACCAACAGCAACAGGAGGAAGTGCAGGTCGCCTTGACGCGCTTGCTCGATAGTATGGGCGATGGCCGGCGGGAGTCCCGCAACGATACCGGCGAAGATAATGATTGAGATACCGTTACCGATACCACGCTCAGTAATCTGTTCGCCGAGCCACATCAGGAACATAGTCCCTGTGACCAGACTAACAACAGCGGTGAAATAGAATGCAAAGCCTGGGTTTAATACCAGGCCCTGCATACCAGGCATATTCGGCAGACCGGTAGCAATACCGATCGACTGGAATATTGCCAGCACCAGAGTACCGTAACGGGTGTACTGACTAATCTTACGACGTCCAGACTCCCCTTCTTTCTTCAGCTCTGCCAGGGCCGGATGAACGACCGTCAGCAGCTGGATAATAATAGATGCCGAAATGTACGGCATAATACCCAGTGCAAAGATAGAAGCACGGCTGAGAGCACCACCAGAGAACATGTTGAACATTTCAATGATGGTGCCTCGCTGTTGCTCAAGCAGTTTGGCAAGTACAGCGGCATCGATACCAGGGATCGGAATAAAAGAGCCAATACGGAACACAATCAGCGCGCCGATAACAAACAGCAGTCTGCGTTTCAGCTCGCCAAATCCACCTTTGGCACTTTGAAAATCTAATCCCGGTTGCTTAGCCATCTGCTACTTATTCCTCAATTTTACCGCCAGCAGCTTCGATAGCAGCACGAGCACCTTTAGTAACACGCAGGCCACGAACAGTTACCGGAGTAGAAACTTCACCAGACAGGATCACTTTCGCGAACTCGATCTGAATACCGATAATGTTAGCTGCTTTCAGCGTGTTCAGGTCTACAACGCCGCCTTCAACTTTCGCCAGGTCAGACAGACGGATTTCCGCTGTGATCGCTGCTTTGCGAGAGGTGAAGCCGAACTTCGGCAGACGACGGTACAGTGGCATCTGGCCACCCTCGAAACCGCGACGTACGCCACCGCCAGAACGAGAGTTCTGACCTTTGTGACCACGACCACCGGTTTTGCCGAGGCCAGAACCGATACCACGACCCAGGCGTTTACCCGCCTTTTTAGAGCCTTCGGCCGGAGACAGAGTATTTAAACGCATCTCTTACTCCTCAACTTTAACCATGAAGTAAACCGCGTTGACCATACCACGAACAGCAGGAGTATCCTCGCGCTCAACGGTATGACCAATACGACGCAGACCCAGGCCAAGCAGCGTTGCCTTGTGTTTCGGCAGACGACCGATTGCACTGCGGGTTTGAGTGATTTTAATAGTCTTTGCCATGGTCAATTACCCCAGAATTTCTTCAACGGATTTACCACGCTTGGCAGCGACCATTTCTGGAGAATTCATATTTTCCAGGCCATCAATAGTTGCACGAACCACGTTGATCGGGTTGGTGGAACCATATGCTTTAGCCAGTACGTTATGAACCCCAGCAACTTCCAGAACGGCGCGCATTGCACCACCGGCGATGATACCGGTACCTTCTGAAGCTGGCTGCATGAATACACGAGAACCCGTGTGAACACCTTTAACTGGGTGCTGCAGGGTGCCGTTGTTCAGCGCGACGTTAATCATATTGCGACGGGCTTTTTCCATCGCTTTCTGGATCGCTGCTGGAACTTCACGCGCTTTACCGTAACCAAAACCAACGCGACCGTTACCATCACCCACTACAGTCAGAGCTGTGAAGGAGAAAATACGACCACCTTTAACGGTTTTAGATACGCGGTTTACCGCGATCAGCTTTTCCTGCAGTTCGCCAGCCTGTTTTTCGATGTGAGCCATCTTACACCTCTACCTTAGAACTGAAGGCCAGCTTCACGGGCAGCATCTGCCAGTGCCTGGACACGACCATGATATTGGAACCCGGAACGGTCAAAGGAAACATTGCTGATACCTTTTTCCAGAGCGCGTTCTGCAACAGCTTTACCTACAGCTGCAGCGGCGTCTTTGTTACCGGTGTACTTCAATTGTTCTGAGATAGCTTTTTCTACAGTAGAAGCAGCTACCAGAACTTCAGAACCGTTCGGTGCAATTACCTGTGCGTAAATATGACGCGGGGTACGATGTACCACCAGGCGAGTTGCACCCAGCTCTTTGAGCTTGCGGCGTGCGCGGGTCGCACGACGGATACGAGCAGATTTCTTATCCATAGTGTTACCTTACTTCTTCTTAGCCTCTTTGGTACGCACGACTTCGTCGGCGTAACGAACACCCTTGCCTTTGTAAGGCTCAGGACGACGGTAGGCGCGCAGATCTGCTGCAACCTGGCCGATCAGCTGTTTATCAGCGCCTTTCAGCACGATTTCAGTTTGAGTCGGACATTCTGCAGTGATACCGGCCGGCAGCGGATGCTCAACAGGGTGTGAGAAGCCCAGAGACAGGCCTACTGCATTCCCTTTGATAGCTGCACGATAACCTACACCAACCAGCTGAAGCTTTTTAGTGAAGCCTTCGGTAACACCAACAACCATTGAGTTCAGCAGGGCACGCGCGGTACCAGCCTGAGCCCATCCATCCACGAAACCATCACGTGGACCGAAGGTCAGAGCGTTATCTGCATGTTTAACTTCAACAGCTTTGTTGAGGGTACGAGTCAGCTCGCCGTTTTTACCTTTGATCGTAATAACCTGACCGTCGATTTTTACATCAACGCCGGCAGGAATAACGACCGGTGCTTTAGCAACACGAGACATTCTTTCCTCCGATTAGGCTACGTAGCAGATAATTTCGCCACCAAGACCAGCCTGGCGCGCTGCACGATCAGTCATAACACCTTTAGAGGTAGAAACAACTGCGATACCAAGGCCAGCCATAACTTTTGGCAGCTCATCTTTTTTCTTATAGATGCGCAGGCCTGGGCGGCTGACACGCTGAATGCTTTCTACAACAGCTTTACCCTGGAAATACTTGAGAGTAAGTTCCAGTTCCGGCTTGGTGTCGCCTTCAACTTTAAAATCTTCGATAAAACCTTCTTCCTTCAGCACGTTGGCAATTGCCACTTTCAGCTTGGCGGAAGGCATGGTGACCGCAACTTTGTTCGCGGCCTGACCGTTACGGATACGGGTCAGCATATCCGCGATCGGATCTTGCATGCTCATCTGTCTTTACTCCCGTGATTCAATTGGTAATTACCAGCTAGCCTTTTTCAAGCCTGGCACTTCACCGCGCATGGCGGCTTCACGCAGTTTGATACGGCTCAACCCAAACTTGCCCACATAACCATGTGGACGACCTGTTTGACGACAGCGGTTACGCTGACGAGACGGGCTGGAATCACGCGGCAGAGACTGCAGCTTGAGAACCGCATTCCAACGATCTTCGTCGGAAGCGTTCACATCAGAAATGATCGCTTTCAGTTCAGCGCGTTTAGCGAAGAATTTATCAGCTAAAGCTACGCGCTTTACTTCGCGTGCTTTCATTGATTGCTTAGCCATTCAGTAACCCTACCTTACTTGCGGAACGGGAAGTCAAAGGCAGCCAGCAGAGCACGGCCTTCTTCGTCAGATTTCGCAGTAGTGGTAATGGTAATATCCAAACCACGCACGCGGTCGACTTTATCGTAGTCGATTTCTGGGAAGATGATCTGCTCACGGACACCCATGCTGTAGTTACCACGACCGTCGAAAGACTTCGCGGACAGGCCACGGAAGTCACGGATACGTGGAACAGCAATAGTGATCAGGCGCTCAAAGAACTCCCACATGCGTTCGCCACGCAGAGTTACTTTACAGCCGATCGGATAGCCCTGACGGATTTTGAAGCCTGCAACAGATTTGCGTGCTTTGGTGATCAGCGGTTTTTGACCGGAGATTGCTGTCAGATCAGCTGCTGCGTTATCCAGCAGTTTCTTGTCAGCGATCGCTTCACCAACACCCATGTTCAGGGTGATCTTCTCGACCCGAGGGACTTGCATGACAGAATTGTAGTTAAACTCGGTCATGAGTTTCTTAACTACTTCGTCTTTGTAGTAATCATGCAGTTTCGCCATCGTACTACTCCAAATTACTTGATAGTTTCGCTGTTAGACTTGAAGAAACGGACTTTTTTTCCGTCTTCGAATCTAAAGCCTACACGGTCAGCCTTGCCGGTAGCCGCATTGAAGATTGCAACGTTAGAAACCTGAATAGCAGCTTCTTTTTCAACGATGCCGCCTGGTTGGTTCAGGGCCGGAACCGGCTTCTGATGTTTCTTAACCAGGTTGATACCTTCAACGACAAGTTTGCCGGAAGACAGAACATTTTTTACTTTACCGCGTTTACCTTTATCTTTACCGGTTAACACGATAACTTCGTCATCACGACGGATTTTCGCTGCCATGATTCGCTCCTTAGAGTACTTCTGGTGCCAGAGAGATAATTTTCATGAACTTCTCAGTACGAAGTTCACGAGTTACCGGCCCAAAGATACGCGTGCCGATAGGCTGCTCGCTGTTATTGTTTAAAATAACGCATGCATTACCATCGAAGCGAATGACAGAACCGTCAGGGCGACGAACACCCTTCTTGGTGCGCACCACTACCGCCTTCAGCACATCACCTTTTTTGACCTTACCACGTGGAATTGCTTCCTTGATGGTGATCTTGATGATGTCGCCTACGCCTGCGTAGCGACGGTGCGAGCCACCCAGAACCTTGATACACATTACGCGACGTGCACCGGAGTTGTCGGCGACGTTCAGCATAGTCTGTTCTTGGATCATTTTAGTGCTCCGCTAATGTCAACTACTACCTGAGACTCTAAAATCAGAGCCGTTAAAAAGCCCCATATCGAGGGCGCGGCATTATAACACCGCTTCTGCAATATGGGTAGAAAAAATAAACGGCTCATCGCTGAGCCGTTTATTCGTATTGAGAAGGCGTACTGTATTACAGAACCGCTTTCTCTACAACGCGAACCAGCGTCCAGGACTTAGTCTTGGACAGTGGACGGCATTCACGGATTTCAACCTTGTCGCCGATACCACATTCGTTGTTCTCGTCATGTACGTGCAGTTTGGTCGTACGCTTGATGAATTTACCGTAGATCGGATGTTTCACAATACGTTCGATAGCTACAACAATGGATTTCTCCATTTTGTCGCTAACAACACGACCTTGCAGAGTACGGATTTTATCGGTCATTACGCACCCGCCTTCTGAGTCAGTAAAGTCTTAACGCGTGCAACATTGCGACGCACTTGCTTCAGCAGGTGAGTCTGTTGCAGCTGGCCACTTGCAGCCTGCATACGCAGGTTGAACTGCTCACGCAGCAGGTTCAGCAGCTCAGCGTTCAGCTCTTCAACGCTTTTTTCACGCAGCTCTTTTGCTTTCATTACATCACCGTCTTAGTTACAAAGGTGGTTTTGATAGGCAGTTTCGCTGCTGCCAGGCCGAAGGCTTCACGGGCCAGCTCTTCCGGAACGCCGTCCATTTCATAAAGGACTTTGCCCGGTTGGATCAAGGCAACCCAGTACTCCACGTTACCTTTACCTTTACCCATACGAACTTCCAGCGGCTTCTCGGTGATCGGTTTGTCCGGGAATACACGGATCCAGATCTTACCTTGACGCTTAACTGCACGGGTCATTGCACGACGTGCTGCTTCGATCTGACGTGCAGTCAGACGACCACGGCCAACAGCTTTCAGACCGAAAGTGCCGAAGCTAACATCCGTACCCTGCGCCAGACCACGGTTGCGGCCTTTGTGCACTTTACGGAATTTTGTACGCTTTGGTTGTAACATCAGCGACGCTCCTTATTTACGGCCTTTACGCTGCTGCTTTTTAGGTTGAGCAGCCGGTTTTTCCGGTTGTTCAACAGCAGCCATACCACCCAGGATCTCACCTTTGAAGATCCATACCTTAACGCCGATTACACCGTAAGTGGTGTGCGCTTCAGAGGTGTTGTAGTCGATGTCAGCACGCAGAGTGTGCAGCGGTACGCGACCTTCACGGTACCATTCGGTACGTGCGATTTCCGCGCCGCCCAGACGGCCGCTAACTTCAACTTTGATACCCTTAGCGCCCAGACGCATTGCGTTCTGTACAGCACGCTTCATAGCACGACGGAACATAACACGACGTTCCAGCTGAGAAGTGATGCTGTCAGCAACCAATTTAGCGTCCAGTTCAGGCTTACGAACTTCAGCGATATTGATCTGTGCAGGAACGCCAGCGATATCCGCTACGACCTTGCGCAGTTTTTCTACGTCTTCGCCTTTCTTACCGATAACGATGCCAGGACGAGCAGTGTGAATAGTCACACGGATGCTCTTAGCTGGACGCTCGATAACGATACGAGATACAGACGCTTTAGCCAGTTCCTTAGTCAGGTACTGACGTACTTTAAAATCGCTGTCCAGGTTGTCAGCGAATTCTTTGGTGTTCGCAAACCAGGTAGAGTTCCATGGTTTTACAATACCCAGGCGAATACCATTAGGATGTACTTTCTGACCCATTGCTAGTCTCCAGAGTCTCAGCGATCGGACACAACCACAGTAATGTGGCTGGTGCGCTTCAGGATGCGATCTGCACGACCTTTCGCACGCGGCATAATGCGCTTCATGCTTGGGCCTTCATCTACGAAAATTTTCGCGACTTTCAGATCGTCGATGTCAGCGCCATCGTTGTGTTCAGCGTTAGCAATGGCAGATTCCAGTACTTTCTTGACCAATACCGCAGCTTTCTTGTTGGTATAGGTCAGGATGTCCAGGGCCTGCGACACTTTCTTACCGCGAATCAGGTCAGCAACAAGGCGAACCTTCTGTGCAGAAGAACGAGCATGGCGATGTTGAGCTAAAGTTTCCATCTCTTCCTCCTACCTTATTTCTTCTTCGCTTTTTTATCAGCAGCGTGGCCGCGATAAGTACGAGTCGGTGCGAATTCACCCAGTTTGTGACCAACCATTTCGTCGGTAACAAAGACTGGAACGTGCTGACGACCATTATGGACAGCGATGGTCAAACCGATCATGTTAGGAAAGATCGTTGAACGACGGGACCAAGTGCGCAGGGGCTTCTTGTCTCCGCTTTCCACCGCTTTCTCTACCTTCTTCAGCAAGTGCAGGTCAATAAAAGGACCTTTCTTGAGAGAACGTGGCATGGCTTATCCTCTAAAATTATTTGCTACGGCGACGTACGATAAATTTATCAGTACGCTTGTTGCTGCGGGTCTTCTTACCTTTGGTCTGAACGCCCCACGGAGTTACCGGGTGCTTACCAAAGTTACGACCTTCACCACCACCATGTGGGTGATCGACTGGGTTCATCGCAGTACCGCGAACGGTAGGACGAACACCACGCCAGCGTGCAGCACCAGCTTTACCCAGAACGCGCAGCATATGCTCAGCATTGCCAACTTCGCCCAGAGTAGCGCGGCAGTCTGCTTCGACTTTACGCATTTCACCAGAACGCAGACGCAGGGTGACATAAGCACCATCACGCGCAACGATCTGAACGTAAGTACCAGCGGAACGTGCCAGCTGACCGCCTTTACCTGGTTTCATTTCTACGTTATGAACGGTAGAACCAACCGGGATATTGCGCATCGGCAGGGTGTTGCCTGCTTTGATTGCAGCATCAACGCCAGACTGAATCTGGTCGCCAGCTTTCAGGCCTTTAGGGGCCAGGATGTAACGGCGCTCGCCGTCTTTGTACAGAACCAGCGCGATGTTCGCGGAACGGTTCGGATCGTACTCAAGACGCTCAACAACTGCTGGGATACCGTCTTTGTTGCGTTTGAAGTCAACAATACGATAAGCCTGCTTGTGGCCACCACCGATGTGACGAGTGGTGATACGGCCATTGTTGTTACGACCACCGGATTTGCTGTTTTTTTCCAGCAACGGAGCAAAAGGTTTGCCCTTGTGCAGCTCAGGGTTAACCACTTTAACTACGTGGCGACGACCCGGAGATGTCGGTTTACATTTAACAACTGCCATTGTATTACTCCTCCGACTTACTCAGCGCCGCCAACGAAGTCCAGATTCTGGCCTTCTTTCAGGGTGACGTAAGCTTTTTTCCAGTCGCTACGACGACCGATACGCTGTCCGTGACGTTTAACTTTCCCTTTAACTACCAGGGTGTTAACGACTTCGACTTCGACTTCAAACAGTTTCTGCACAGCAGCTTTGATCTCTGCTTTGGTCGCGTCTTTAGCAACTTTGAGAACGATGGTGTTTGTTTTTTCCATCGCAGTAGACGCTTTTTCAGAAACGTGCGGTGCGCGAAGCACCTTCAGCAGACGTTCTTCACGAATCATGCCAGCATCTCCTCAACTTGCTTAACAGCATCAGCAGTCATTACGACTTTGTCGAAGGCGATCAGGCTAACCGGGTCGATACCAGTCGCATCGCGTACGTCAACCTTGTGCAGGTTACGTGCGGCCAGGAACAGGTTCTCGTCCAGCTCACCGGTGATGATCAGCACATCTTCCAGAGCCATGTCTTTCAGTTTCTGTGCCAGCAGCTTAGTTTTAGGCGCTTCAACAGAGAACTTCTCGACAACGATCAGACGATCCTGACGTACCAGTTCGGACAGGATGCTTTTCAGCGCGCCGCGGTACATCTTTTTGTTAACTTTTTGACTGTGGTCCTGTGGACGCGCAGCGAAGGTCACGCCACCTGAACGCCAGATCGGGCTCTTGATAGAACCTGAACGCGCACGGCCGGTACCTTTCTGGCGCCATGGCTTTTTGCCAGAACCAGTTACTTCAGCACGAGTCTTCTGAGCACGAGTACCCTGACGAGCACCAGCTGCATAAGCAACAACAACCTGGTGAACCAGCGCTTCGTTGAAATCACGACCGAAGGTAGTTTCGGAAACAGTCAGCGCGCTCTGCGCGTCTTTCAATACTAATTCCATTGCTATCCCCTTACGCCTTCACAGCTGGTTTAACGATCAGGTCGCTACCGGTTGCACCCGGGACCGCACCTTTAACCAGCAGCAGGTTGCGCTCAGCGTCAACACGTACTACGTCCAGGCTCTGAACGGTTACACGTTCGTTACCCAGCTGACCTGCCATTTTCTTGCCTTTGAACACTTTGCCCGGAGTCTGGTTCTGACCGATAGAACCCGGAACGCGGTGAGACAAGGAGTTACCGTGAGTAGCGTCCTGGGTACGGAAGTTCCAGCGCTTAACGGTACCAGCAAAACCTTTACCTTTAGAGGTACCGGTTACGTCAACTTTTTTAACGTCAGCAAACAGCTCAACGCTAATGTCCTGACCTACGGTGAACTCTTCGCCTTCAGCAAGACGGAATTCCCACAGACCACGGCCAGCTTCTACGCCAGCTTTAGCGAAGTGACCCGCTTCTGGTTTGGTTACACGGTTAGCTTTTTTAGCACCAGTGGTAACCTGAATAGCGCGGTAGCCATCGTTAGCCAGATCTTTAACCTGAGTAACGCGGTTTGCTTCAACTTCGATTACGGTTACTGGGATAGAAACGCCATCTTCAGTGAAGATGCGGGTCATACCCACTTTTTTACCGACTAAACCAATCATTGTTTCAACCTCTCAATCGCTCGATGACCTGATTAACCCAGGCTGATCTGCACGTCTACACCGGCAGCCAGATCCAGACGCATCAGAGCATCAACGGTTTTCTCAGTTGGCTCAACGATGTCAACCAGACGCTTGTGAGTGCGGATTTCGTACTGATCGCGCGCGTCTTTGTTGACGTGCGGGGAGATCAGAACGGTGAAGCGCTCTTTGCGGGTCGGCAGCGGGATCGGACCACGGACTTGCGCACCAGTGCGCTTAGCAGTCTCGACGATTTCCGCGGTTGATTGATCGATCAGACGATGATCAAACGCTTTAAGGCGGATACGGATTCTTTGGTTCTGCATGAGACCAGAGCTCCAATTATTTTATAAACGAAAATGATTACTCCTCAAACCCATTACGATTGATGGGAGAGTGTAACCGTTCTTACGTAGCTCCCCAATTGGGAGCATTGTTGAGTAACAAAATGAGCTACTCTGGTTCTGATTGAACCCGCCGTCAATTACGACAAGCCCGCGCATTATACGTAAATCAGAGAAAGACGCAAGTACCGTTTAGAAATTAAGCGCCAAAGGCTCAGTATGCGTAGGGCTGCGCAACTTTTTACGCCGTGTATCCTTTCTGGATTCTTTATTGGAAGCCGCTACGCAATTGCTGTTTTTGGGCATTGCCGGACAGGCAGATTGTAACGAGTATGCGCTCAAAACCTTTTGAGGCCTGTTCCATGCTAACCACCCTCCCCTTCCTGATGATCTATTTTTCTCTGACGGCCTTACTCGTACGCGCTGATATTCGCGACGGTTTGCTGCCCGATAAGTTTCTCTGCCCGCTGCTCTGGACGGGCCTGCTCTACCAACTCTTTATTCATCCTGATTTTCTTCCAAGTGCAGTGACGGGGGCGGTGGCTGGATACCTTGGCTTTGCCTTGATTTACTGGGGCTATCGGCTTATCTGCCGGCGTGAAGGGATGGGATATGGCGATCTGAAGTATCTGGCCGCACTTGGTGCGTGGCATGGCTGGTGCATACTGCCTACGCTGGCCTTACTCGCCGCGCTTATGGCGCTGCTTTGCATTCTTGTTTTTTCGTTTCTCACCTCTGATAAAGGTGCATTAAAAAACCCACTGCCTTTTGGGCCATTTCTGGCAGCAGCGGGTTTATGCGTTGGAGGGGAAAATCTGATTAATTTTCCACTTTGATCTGGGACTGTAGGTAGTTCTGAAGGCCAATTTTGCTAATGAGATCCAGTTCGGTTTCCAGCCAATCAATATGACCTTCTTCATCGGCGAGGATCTGGATCATCATATCGCGGCTCACATAGTCATGAACGCTGTCCGCATAGGCAATGGCTTCACGAAGGTCTTTCGCACCTTCAAGTTCCAGCCTGAGGTCAGAACGCAGCATCTCCTCGACATCTTCACCGATGCCCAGCTTGCCGAGATCCTGCAGGTTAGGAATACCTTCAAGAAATAAAATACGCTCGATATATTTATCAGCGTGTTTCATCTCATCTATAGATTCATGGTACTCAACGTCATTCAGACGTGTAAGACCCCAGTTTTTGAACATTCTTGCATGGAGAAAATACTGGTTGATTGCGACAAGCTCATTTCCCAATAATTTATTGAGATAACTTATGATTTTAACATCACCTTTCATTATATAGTCCCTCCGCTTCCACTCATTGAAGCGTAGATCGGGCTACGGGGATGTCAAAAAAAAGATGGGCGCTTACGCGATCTCTTTGTATTCCGGGATCTGCATCAGTTCGTCCTGCATAATCTCACGCGCTGCGCGAACGCATTTACCGCATTGATTTCCCACCGGAACAAACTTGCGAAGCTGCTGGAATGACTGTGGCTGAAACTGGCGAACGGCCTGACGTATTTTTTTGTCGCTTACACCATTACATAAACAAACGTACATAGAGACTCCCGTTCAAAATATGCGCAAAGTGTAAGTGAGAATGGTTATGATTACAATAGCACAAGCGCCGGAATACGGGGCGGGAGCGGACAAAAAATGCGAATTTTTATGACAGTGACTTTACGGTAGAAAACAAAAAAGGACGCCGAAGCGTCCTTTTTTTATTCAGGGATAATTAATTAGCCCAGAACTTTAGCAACAACGCCCGCGCCAACGGTACGGCCG
>NZ_JBGKEC010000018.1:0-30153 GCF_041399405.1 Enterobacter sp. KB-280D8 | reverse complement strand
TTCTCAGCAGGCCGCAACCGCTAAATGACAGAAAAATGACTGACTGCTGCATTCCACAGCAAAACCCCGCCTTATACCTTTTTACACACAGACTTATCCACAATGATACGAAAAAGTGAAAATATGCGAGCGTTGCGCAAACGTTTTCGTTAAAATGCTCGCGCTTAATAAGGATGCCCCGTCAGGTGTGTTAGATGAGTTTTTCACTGGAAAATTCATCTAACGCTCTCTGTAATCGTGAAATCCAGGGGATTTACCATGCAACAACGTCGTCCAGTCCGCCGCGCTCTGCTCAGTGTTTCTGATAAAGCCGGTATCGTCGAATTCGCTCAGGCACTTTCCGCACGCGGTGTGGAGCTGCTTTCCACAGGCGGTACCGCTCGCCTGTTAGCAGATAAAGGTCTGCCGGTAACCGAAGTGTCCGATTACACCGGTTTCCCGGAAATGATGGATGGACGCGTCAAAACCCTGCACCCGAAAGTACACGGCGGTATTCTTGGCCGTCGCGGTCAGGACGACGCCATTATGAAACAGCATGACATCGCCCCAATCGACATGGTGGTCGTTAACCTCTACCCGTTTGCCCAGACCGTTGCCCGCGAAGGCTGTTCTCTTGAAGATGCCGTAGAGAATATTGATATCGGCGGCCCGACCATGGTGCGCTCCGCAGCCAAGAACCATAAAGATGTGGCCATCGTGGTGAAGAGCAGCGATTACGAAACCATTATTAATGAGATGGATGCTAACGAAGGGTCGCTCACACTGGAAACGCGTTTCGACCTCGCCATCAAAGCCTTCGAACACACCGCGGCGTACGACAGCATGATCGCCAACTACTTCGGTAGCCTGGTGCCGGCTTACCACGGTGAAAGCAAAGATCCTTCTGGCCGCTTCCCGCGCACCCTGAACCTGAACTTCATTAAGAAGCAGGATATGCGTTACGGTGAGAACAGCCACCAGCAGGCAGCCTTCTATATAGAAGAAGAGGTAAAAGAAGCCTCTGTTGCGACTGCCAAGCAGGTGCAGGGCAAAGCGCTCTCCTATAACAACATTGCCGACACCGACGCTGCGCTGGAGTGCGTGAAAGAGTTCAGCGAGCCTGCCTGCGTTATCGTCAAGCATGCGAACCCATGCGGCGTTGCCGTGAGCAACTCTATTCTGGATGCCTACGATCGCGCGTACAAAACCGACCCAACCTCCGCGTTCGGCGGCATTATCGCCTTCAACCGCGAGCTGGATGCTGAAACCGCACAGGCCATCATCTCCCGCCAGTTCGTTGAAGTGATCATCGCGCCATCCGCATCCGAAGAAGCGCTAAAAATCACCGCGGCGAAACAGAACGTGCGCGTACTGGTTTGCGGCCAGTGGGCCGAACGCGTGCCGGGCCTGGACTTCAAGCGCGTGAACGGCGGTCTGCTGGTTCAGGACCGCGATCTGGGGATGGTGACAGAAGCCGACCTGCGCGTGGTGACCAAGCGTCAGCCGAGCGAACAGGAACTGCGTGACGCGCTGTTCTGCTGGAAGGTCGCCAAGTTCGTCAAATCAAACGCCATTGTCTACGCCAAAGAGAACATGACCATCGGGATAGGCGCCGGCCAGATGAGCCGCGTTTACTCCGCGAAAATTGCGGGCATTAAAGCAGGCGATGAAGGTCTGGAAGTGAAAGGCTCCGCCATGGCTTCTGACGCTTTCTTCCCGTTCCGTGACGGTATCGACGCGGCTGCTGCTGTGGGCATCACCTGCGTGATCCAGCCTGGCGGCTCTATCCGCGACGACGAAGTGATTGCCGCCGCCGACGAACACGGCATCGCGATGATCTTCACCGACATGCGTCACTTCCGCCATTAATTCCCGGAGCAGAAAATGAAAGTATTAGTGATTGGTAACGGCGGGCGCGAGCACGCTCTGGCGTGGAAAGCGGCGCAGTCTCCGCTGGTTGATACCGTCTTCGTGGCACCGGGCAACGCCGGTACCGCGCTGGAACCCGCGCTGCAGAACGTGGCTATCGGCGTGACCGATATCCCGGCGCTGCTGAGCTTTGCCCAGAGCGAGAAAATCGACCTGACGATTGTGGGCCCGGAAGCACCGCTGGTAATTGGCGTGGTGGATGCGTTCCGCGCAGCAGGCCTGAAAATCTTCGGCCCAACGGAAGGTGCAGCCCAGCTTGAAGGCTCTAAAGCCTTCACCAAAGATTTCCTCGCGCGTCATAACATTCCGACGGCGGAGTATCAGAACTTCACCGAAGTGGAGCCAGCCCTGGCCTACTTACGTGAAAAAGGCGCGCCGATTGTCATCAAGGCCGACGGTCTGGCCGCCGGGAAAGGCGTTATCGTCGCGATGACCCTCGAGGAAGCCGAAGCCGCTGTTCACGATATGCTGGCCGGCAACGCCTTTGGCGACGCGGGCCACCGCATCGTGATCGAAGAGTTCCTCGACGGTGAAGAGGCGAGTTTTATCGTGATGGTCGACGGCGAGCACGTTCTGCCGATGGCCACCAGCCAGGATCACAAGCGCGTGGGCAACGGCGATACCGGCCCGAATACCGGCGGGATGGGCGCCTACTCCCCTGCTCCGGTAGTGACTGACGAAGTGCACCAGCGCACCATGGACCGCATCATCTGGCCTACCGTGAAAGGGATGTCGGCGGAAGGCAATACCTACACTGGTTTTCTTTACGCAGGTCTGATGATCGATAAGCAGGGCAACCCGAAGGTGATTGAATTCAACTGCCGCTTCGGCGATCCGGAAACACAGCCTATCATGCTGCGCATGAAATCCGATCTGGTGGATCTGTGTCTGGCAGCCTGCGAAGGCAAGCTCGACGAGAAAACCTCAGAGTGGGACGAGCGCGCGTCTCTGGGCGTGGTGATTGCTGCGGGCGGGTATCCGGGTAGCTACAGCACCGGCGATGAAATCCACGGCCTGCCGCTGGAAGAAATTGACGGTGCGAAGGTGTTCCACGCCGGGACGAAGCTGGCTGACGACGATCGCGTCCTCACCAACGGTGGCCGCGTGCTGTGCGCCACCGCGCTGGGTCATACCGTGGCAGAAGCGCAGAAGCGCGCCTATGCGCTGATGGCGGATATTCACTGGGACGGCAGCTTCAGCCGCCAGGATATCGGTTATCGCGCGATTGCGCGTGAGCAGGGCGAGTAATTTCACACCCTCACCCTAACCCTCTCCCTCTGTACAGTCCGGGGACATAGTGAACACTTGTTCGGGGACATGGTAGACACTTACAACTGAGGCATAAGAACCCGTTTATGGAGTCGCTTATGCCCTGGGATGCGAGAGATACCATGTCATTACGTACCGAGTTTGTTTTGTTCGCCTCGCAGGACGGGGCGAACATCCGTTCCCTCTGCCGTCGCTTTGGCATTTCACCTGCCTCCGGCTACAAGTGGCTTCGCCGCTGGGCTCAGGAAGGTGCCGCCGGCCTTCAGGACCGCCCGCGCACACCGCACCATTCCCCGAACCGCTCATCTGACGACATCACGGCCCTGCTGCACATGGCGCATGACCGTCATGAACGCTGGGGCGCACGCAAGATTAAGCGCTGGCTCGAAGACCAGGGGCACCCCATGCCCGCCTTCAGCACCGTCCATAACCTCATGGCCCGTCACGGCCTGCTGCCGGGCGCTTCACCGGGCATTCCCGCCACGGGACGCTTCGAACACGACGCGCCGAACCGCCTCTGGCAGATGGATTTTAAGGGCCACTTTCTCTTTGGCGGTGGCCGCTGCCATCCGCTCACCCTGCTGGACGACCACTCCCGTTTTTCCCTGTGCCTTGCGCACTGTACCGATGAACGGCGCGAGACCGTGCAGCAGCAGCTGGTCAGCGTGTTTGAACGCTACGGCCTGCCGGACCGGATGACGATGGACAACGGCTCACCGTGGGGCGACACCACCGGCACCTGGACGGCGCTGGAGTTGTGGCTGATGCGTCTGGGTATCCGGGTGGGGCATTCCCGGCCTTATCATCCGCAGACGCAGGGCAAGCTGGAGCGTTTTCACCGCAGCCTGAAGGCGGAAGTGCTGCAGGGAAAATGGTTCGCGGACAGCGGTGAGCTGCAGCGCGCCTTCGACCACTGGCGGACGGTCTATAACCTTGAACGCCCGCACGAGGCGCTGGATATGGCGGTACCGGGCTCGCGGTATCAGCCGTCAGCCCGGCAGTACAGCGGCAACACAACGCCACCGGAATATGACGAGGGCGTGATGGTCAGGAAAGTGGATGTCAGCGGAAAGCTGAGCATACAGGGTGTCAGTCTGAGCGCAGGCAAGGCGTTCAGGGGAGAACGGGTCGGGCTGAAGGAGACGGAGAAAGATGGCTGCTATGAAGTATGGTGGTACAGCACGAAAGTGGGGGTGATCGACCTGAAGAAAAAGTCGATCACCATGGGTAAAGGATGTTAAAAAGTGTTCACCATGTCCCCGAACACCTGTCTACCATGTCCCCGGACTGTACACCCTCAAGGGAGAGGGAACTTAAATCAAAAACTTTTCTCTGTCGGCTGCCAGGTGCAGAAGTCTTCGTTCGCCACCAGCAGCAGCTGAGAGCCTTCCGGCGCTTCCAGCCACGCCACACTCACCTCCATTGATGAATGACGCTGACGGCGTTGAATATGTTCGGTAGCCCAGGATTCGAGCTCAGGCTTCACCGTCTGCCCTTCGCAGGTGGTCACCGTTCCATCGGTATGCCAGCGCCCCTGGCGCAGCACAACGCGTCCCAGACGCAGCGCGTCGCTTGTCTGGCGGATTTGTTCGGCACGGTAACGGTAGAGGGCGATTTGATCACTGGAAAGCTGCTGTTTTTGACCGCCGACTTCACGCTGCATAAAGCTCAGCTCGCCATGGTCATCAAAACGCACTTTCACGTGTTCGGGGGTTTTGCTGTAGACGTTCAGTTCAATCAGCGACAGGTCATCTCCCTGCCAGCGATATTCCGCAGTCGACGTATTGCCGCTATGCCACGGGCTGAAGGCAGAAAGCAGATGCACTTCGCCACCGGAATCTTTGCGCCAGATCCTGACCGCCCCCTGGTTGTCCGCGTAACCGCTGGCGGTAAACGGAGGGAGGGAGGAATAGTGGCTACAGGCTGACAGCAACAGCACGCCTACCAGCGCGAGCGTTCCACGCCAGAAAGACAAAAGGGGCGTTGCCGCCCCTTCGCTAAAACTGTTCACTGCCACGCGTCTTACTTAACAGCGTCTTTCAGTGCTTTACCAGAAACAAATGCCGGCACGTTAGCTGCGGCGATTTTGATTTCTTTACCGGTCTGCGGGTTGCGGCCAGTACGCTCAGCGCGGTGGTTCACTTTGAAGGTACCGAAACCAACCAGTTGTACAGCATCGCCTTCTTTCAGAGACTCAGTAATAGCAGCCAGGGTAGATTCCAGAGCAGCTTTAGCCTGCACTTTAGACAGATCAGCCTTGTCCGCAATTACATCAATCAGTTGAGTCTTGTTCATAAGTTATCCTTTCAATGTGTTTATCGCTTGCTAAGCATCGAGTGCGACGAAAATGCCAAAAAAGCACTCTCCTGCATACACGCACCGATAGCCACTTTTTTTCGCCCCCCAAATGTAGACCAGACGGGGGGCAGAAGGGAAGAGTCGAGGAGCGACAAAACAGGCGTTAAATCACGTTTTGTTGTCTCATTGGTTAAAAATTATACCAATATTGCTCTCGCCGGCCTCACGTAAGTCCGCTCGCAGACCTTTGATCAGCTCAATATCGCGTTCTTCACACTCTGCCAGCAGGCGGAAAATTTCCCACTGGATATCCCATTCTTGCTCTACGGCCGGATTGGCACGCAGCTCTTCGTCGGTCATTTCACGACCTGCCTGGGTCATCTCCAGCATCGCGACGGTGGTAATCGAGGCCTTACTGACTTCGATAGCGTGCTCCAGCGTTTCACCGCTCAGACGAGAGTGGAGCAGCTCGCTTAACGCGACGCAGGCATCAATCGCCGGATAAACTCCGTACAGGTCAAAATCATCCGCAACCGGGATCGCCTCTTCCAGCTTTTCCAGCTGAGAGTCGAAGTTCACCTTCGCGTCTTTCACCGTCAGCGTCTCCCAGATTAAATCCAGGATGCGGCGATAAATCTGGCCTTCGCCAAACTCCGTTTGCTTACAGAACGCGGCGTAGTTGGGATACATGCGCTCGCACAGGCAAGCCATAAACGTCACGTGCTGCCAGCTTTCCAGCTTCTCAAGGCGCAGATGAATCGGGTTTTGTAGCATGATGATGTCTCGAATCGAAAATTAGCCGCAGTTTACCTGAATCACGGCTGAATTTCCTGCCAACGAACAAAAGCCGGACGCGAGGAGGCAACGGCGTCCGCCCAGCGCGTCGGCTCAGGTAAACGGTAGCCCTTCATGCAGCGCTGAACCCACGCCAGGGCGCTGTCCATACTGACCCGGTGCCCGGTGGCGATAAACAGCGGGTTACAGCGCGCCTTGCTGCGCCAGACCCACGCCAGCTGCTCGCCTTTATGGATGAGCGGCGCCAGCGCGCCAGGCTCTGGGGAGAGCGGCTCAAACGCCCCACACAGGCGCTTCTTGGCGACACCGATGGTCGGCACATCCACCAGCAGCCCAAAGTGGCTGGCAACGCCTAAGCGGCGCGGGTGGGAAATACCGTGTCCATCGACAAACAGCAGGTCAGGTTTTTGCGAGAGCTGTTCCCACGCTGCCAGCAGCGCGGGATATTCGCGAAAGGAGAGGAAACCCGGAATGTACGGCATGGTGGTCGCGATACGCGCCACCTTGTACTCCACCAGCTCAAGCGAAGGGTATTTCAGTACGACCATCGCCGCTCGCGTCACTTCCCCACCCTGCTCGAACCCGACGTCCGCTCCACCAATGTACTGCGGAGGATCCTTATCCAGACGATCCTCACGGATCACCGATGAAGCCAGTTCGATTTGCTGAGCGCGTAGCGACGCGAGATCCATAACCTCTCCTTACTTGTGATACTGGGCTGAAAGCCTATGCACCGCCTCCACAAATACGCCTGCGTGTTCTGGCGGCACATCCTGATGGATGCCGTGGCCGAGGTTAAACACGTGGCCTTCACCCTGGCCGAAACCAGACAGTATAGTCGACACTTCTTCTTCAATGCGGGCTGGCGGCGCATAGAGCATGGACGGATCCATATTGCC
The DNA here is from genome assembly GCF_041399405.1 of Enterobacter sp. KB-280D8. Classification (NCBI taxonomy): domain Bacteria; kingdom Pseudomonadati; phylum Pseudomonadota; class Gammaproteobacteria; order Enterobacterales; family Enterobacteriaceae; genus Enterobacter; species Enterobacter sp. KB-280D8. The sequence continues at coordinate 22,984 of NZ_JBGKEC010000018.1, read as the reverse complement.
CTGCAGCGCCACTTTGTCGCCCACGCGACGGCGCGCTTCGGCAATATCGGTGGTCCAGTCGAGGCCCAGCGCGTCGCAGCCGGTTGCCGCCATCGCTTCCAGCCACTGGCCGCCACCTTTGGTGAACAGCGTCACCGGCACGCGGCGGCCTTCGTTTTCACGCAGCAGGCCGTCGACGATTTTGTGCATGTAGTACAGGGAGAACTGCTGATAATCGCGCCCGGTCAGCACGCCGCCCCAGGTATCGAAAATCATCACCGACTGCGCGCCCGCTTTAATCTGCGCGTTCAGATAGAGGGTGACGCTCTTCGCCAGCTTGTCGAGCAGCGCATGCAGGGCCAGCGGCTCGGCGTACATCATCTTTTTAATCATGGTGAAGGCTTTGCTGCTGCCCCCTTCAACCATATAGGTCGCCAGCGTCCACGGGCTGCCGGAGAAGCCAATCAGCGGCACTTCACCTTTCAGCTCACGGCGAATGGTGCGTACGGCGTTCATCACGTAGCCCAGCTCGCCTTCCGGATCGGGGATCGGCAGCTTATCCACGTCGGCTTTGCTTTTGATTGGGGAGGTGAAGCGCGGGCCTTCGCCGGTTTCAAAATAGAGCCCAAGGCCCATGGCGTCCGGAATGGTGAGAATGTCCGAAAAGAGAATGGCGGCATCCAGCGGGAAGCGGCGCAGCGGCTGGAGCGTTACTTCACAGGCCAGCTCGGCATTTTTGCACAGCGACATAAAATCACCCGCCTGCGCGCGCGTGGCTTTGTACTCTGGCAGATAGCGTCCCGCCTGGCGCATCATCCACACCGGGGTGACATCAACGGGCTGGCGCAGCAGCGCACGCAGATAACGATCGTTCTTCAGTTCGGTCATTTTTGCAGTTCCTTAAGCGTCATGGCCTCAGTGTAACACTACTCATACTCGGCCCGACACATCGCCACGGTATCTTCTATCAGCCGACGCGCCACCGTACCCGGTGGGGGTAAAAGAGGCAGATCGTCATAACGATACCAGTTTGCCTCCAGCAGCTCTTTCTGGTCGATAACGATCTCGCCGCTGTCATATTCAGCCATAAACGCCGTCATCAGCGACATCGGGAACGGCCACGGCTGCGAGGTGACGTAGCGCAGGTTTTTCACCTTGATTCCGCTCTCTTCCATCACCTCGCGCGCTACCGCCTGCTCCAGCGTCTCGCCCACCTCGACGAACCCGGCGAGGACGGTATGAATGCCGTTGCGATGGCGGGTATGCTGCGCCAGCAGGATGGAATCGTCGCGCCGGATGGCGACGATGATGCACGGCGCGATCTGCGGATAATAACGTTCACGGCAGTGGCCGCAGAGCAGCGCCCACTCGGTTTTGCTCGGGTGCATGGTATGCCCGCAATAGCCGCAGTATTTGTGCGAGCGATAAAACTCCGCCAGCTGCACGCCCCGCCCCGCGAGCTGGAACAGTCCCGCATCCAGATCAAGCACCTGGCGAACGGATCCCATATCCTGACGACGCGCTTGTTGGATCAACCATACGGGCTCACCCTGCCACTCGCCGATCCTGAGCGCAGGCAGGCCCACGAGATCGAACGTTTCTGCCGCACCGTAGGGTATTTCTCCACCGGGCAGCCACAACTTCTGTTCGTGACTGACGATCCACCAACCCAGATCTGATTTTTCAATAATACGATCCATATCTATTGCACTACCTTCGCTTCACTGACATGTTGTTAGCATTGTGGTTACATTTTGGATAAGTAGATCCCATTCTAAACTTTGCGGAGTCGACCATGTTAAACCAGCTAGAAAGCCTGACGGAGCGCGTTGGAGGAAGTAACACACTGGTGGATCGCTGGCTACATGTACGCAAGCATCTCCTCGTGGCGTATTACAATCTGGTCGGTCTTAAGCCTGGCAAAGAATCCTTTATGCGGCTGAACGAAAAAGCGCTGGATGATTTTTGTCAGAGCCTGGTCGACTACCTTTCCGACGGCCATTTCAACATTTATGAACGTATTATCCGCGAAATGGAAGGCACAAATCCCTGTTTAGCGGCCAGCAAACTTTGTCCACTACTGGAAGCCAATACCCAGCAGATTATGGATTACTACGATTCCACGCTCGAGAATGCCATCGATCACGATAATTATCTTGAGTTCCAGCAGGCGCTTTCCGACCTTGGCGAAGCGCTGGAAGAGCGATTCACGCTGGAAGATAAGCTGATCGCCCTCGCCCTGGATAACGGCCTGGACGTCAGCCACGAAGATAACGTCGTGCGCCCGGCTTGAGTTCTTAATCGTTAACGAGTAATTTACAACCATTCGCCCCTCTACGGAGGGGGATTTTTCTTGTCGGAGTGCCCAGCGCCTGAACGCGCGGGCTGAGACCGTTAATTCGGGATCCGCGGAACCTGATCAGGCTAATACCTGCGAAGGGAACAAGAGTTACACTGCTGTTGAATCGCCCCTGGGCGATCTTCTCTTGCTTCATCCGTCGTCTGACAAGCCATGTCCTTCACTTTTGGAATGAGCTATGTCTATCGCTAAATTGACCCGTCGCGAACAGCGCGAACACGCCCAACGCTTCATCGATACCCTGGAAGGGACCGCCTTCCCAAACTCGAAACGTATCTACATCACCGGCTCGCAGGCCGATATCCGCGTGCCGATGCGTGAAATCCAGCTTAGCCCGACGCTTATTGGCGGCAGCAAAGAGAACCCGCAGTACGAAGACAACGAAGCCGTGCCGGTGTATGACACCTCAGGCCCGTACGGTGACCCTGATGTTGCCATCAATGTCCAGCAGGGCTTGGCAAAGCTACGCCAGCCGTGGATTGACGCGCGTAACGACTGCGAAGAGCTGAGCGTGCGCAGCTCTGCGTATACCAAAGAACGTCTGGCCGACGACGGTCTGGACGAGCTGCGCTTTACCGGCCTGCTGACGCCAAAACGCGCCAGAGCGGGCAAATGCGTGACCCAGTTGCACTATGCGCGCCAGGGCATCGTCACGCCGGAGATGGAGTTCATCGCCATCCGTGAAAACATGGGCCGTGAGCGCATCCGCAGCGAAATATTGCGCCACCAGCATCCGGGCGAAGGCTTTGGCGCTCGCCTGCCGGAAAACATCACGCCAGAGTTTGTGCGCGACGAAGTGGCCGCAGGCCGCGCTATTATCCCCGCCAACATTAACCATCCGGAATCCGAGCCGATGATTATCGGCCGTAACTTCCTGGTGAAGGTCAATGCCAACATCGGCAACTCGGCGGTGACGTCATCCATCGAAGAAGAGGTGGAAAAGCTGGTCTGGTCAACGCGCTGGGGCGCGGATACGGTAATGGATCTTTCTACTGGCCGCTACATCCACGAAACCCGCGAATGGATCCTGCGTAACAGCCCGGTGCCGATCGGTACCGTCCCGATTTATCAGGCGCTGGAGAAGGTCAACGGCATCGCCGAAAACCTCACCTGGGAAGCGTTCCGCGACACGCTGCTGGAGCAGGCGGAACAGGGTGTGGACTACTTCACCATTCACGCAGGCGTGCTGCTGCGCTATGTGCCGATGACGGCGAAGCGTCTGACCGGCATCGTCTCGCGCGGCGGTTCCATTATGGCGAAGTGGTGCCTGTCCCATCATCAGGAAAACTTCCTCTACGAGCACTTCCGCGAGATCTGCGAAATCTGCGCCGCCTATGACGTCTCGCTGTCGCTGGGCGACGGCCTGCGTCCGGGCTCAATTCGCGACGCCAACGACGAAGCGCAGTTTGCCGAGCTGCACACGCTGGGCGAACTGACCAAAATCGCCTGGGAGTATGACGTGCAGGTAATGATTGAAGGCCCGGGCCACGTGCCGATGCAGATGATCCGCCGCAACATGACCGAGGAGCTGGAACACTGCCACGAAGCGCCGTTCTACACCCTGGGGCCATTGACGACCGATATTGCGCCGGGCTATGACCACTTCACGTCAGGCATTGGGGCGGCAATGATCGGCTGGTTCGGCTGCGCCATGCTCTGCTACGTGACGCCGAAAGAGCACCTCGGCCTGCCTAACAAAGAGGACGTGAAGCAGGGGCTGATTACCTACAAGATTGCCGCCCACGCGGCGGATCTGGCGAAAGGCCACCCGGGTGCGCAAATCCGCGACAACGCCATGTCCAAAGCGCGCTTTGAATTCCGCTGGGAAGACCAGTTTAACCTGGCGCTCGATCCCTTCACCGCCCGCGCCTACCACGATGAAACCCTGCCGCAGGAATCGGGTAAGGTGGCGCACTTCTGCTCCATGTGCGGGCCGAAGTTCTGCTCGATGAAAATTAGCCAGGAGGTGCGCGACTACGCCGCCGCGCAGACCATTGAAGTCGGCATGGCGGACATGTCAGAAACCTTCCGCGCGAAAGGCGGCGAAATCTACCTCAAAAAAGAGGAGGCGTAATGTACCAGCCTGATTTCCCCTCCGTGCCCTTCCGTTTAGGGCTCTATCCGGTGGTGGACAGCGTGGAGTGGATCGAACGCCTGCTTGAGGCCGGCGTTCGCACCCTCCAGCTGCGCATCAAGGATAAGCGCGATGAAGAGGTAGAGGCCGATGTGGTCGCCGCCATCACGCTGGGACGCCGTTACGACGCGCGTCTGTTTATCAACGATTACTGGCGACTGGCGATTAAGCACCAGGCGTATGGTGTCCATTTGGGTCAGGAGGACCTGGAAACCACCGATTTGAACGCCATCCGCCAGGCTGGCCTGCGCCTTGGCGTTTCAACACACGATGACATGGAGATCGACGTGGCGCTGACGGCCCGCCCCTCTTACATCGCGCTGGGTCACGTCTTCCCGACGCAAACCAAGCAGATGCCCTCGGCGCCGCAGGGGCTGACGCAGCTGGCGAGTCACGTTAAGCGCCTTGCCGATTACCCGACCGTCGCCATTGGCGGAATCAGCCTTGAACGCGCCCCGGCAGTGCTGGAGACCGGCGTCGGCAGTATCGCCGTCGTCAGCGCCATCACCCAGGCCGCAGACTGGCGGTCCGCCACCGAACAGCTTTTACAGCTGGCAGGAGCTGGCAATGAATGACCGCGATTTTATGCGCTACAGCCGTCAGATCCTGCTGGAAGATATCGCCATCGACGGGCAGCAAAAGCTGCTCGCCAGCCGGGTGCTGATTGTTGGCCTGGGAGGATTAGGCGCGCCCGCCGCGCTCTATCTGGCCGGTGCGGGCGTGGGCACGCTGGTGCTGGCCGATGACGACGAAGTGCACCTCAGCAACCTGCAGCGGCAAATCCTCTTCACGACAGACGATGTCAACCAGCCTAAAGCGCAAGTTACGCGCCAGAGGCTGAATCAGCTCAACCCCGATATCGAACTGATTGCACTTCAGACGCGGCTGAGCGGTGAACATTTGCAGCGTGAAGTCGCCCTTGCCGACGCGGTGCTGGACTGCACCGATAATATGGCGACGCGTCAGGCCATCAACGCCGCCTGCGTGGCAGAGAATACGCCGCTGATCACCGCCAGCGCGGTGGGGTTCGGCGGGCAGATGATGGTCCTGACGCCGCCGTGGGCGCAGGGCTGCTACCGTTGCCTGTGGCCGGACGATGCCGAGCCAGCGCGCAACTGCCGCACGGCGGGTGTGCTTGGTCCGGTGGTGGGCGTGATGGGCACGCTGCAGGCGCTGGAGGCCATCAAGCTGCTCAGCGGCATGGAGACGGAGCGCAACACGCTGCGCCTGTTCGACGCCCGCTCCAGCGGCTGGCGCCATCTGGCGCTACACCGCGCCAGCCGCTGCCCGGTATGCGGAGGCCGCGATGCGCATTCTGTTTAACGATGAGCCGATGAGCTGCGACGACGGGCTTACCGTTGCCGTACTGCTCGATAAATTACGCCAGCTTAAGCCGGGAACGGCGCTGGCGCTCAATCAACAGATCCTGCCGCGCGAGCAGTGGGAACATCAGCAGGTCAATGAAGGCGACCAGATCCTGCTGTTTCAGGTTATCGCAGGGGGCTGATATGTTACGTATTGCCGATAAAGTCTTTGATTCGCATCTGTTTACCGGAACCGGAAAATTCGCCTCGCCACAGCTGATGGTGGATGCCATTCGCGAAAGCGGCAGCCAGCTGGTGACGCTGGCGCTTAAGCGCGTGGATCTGCGTCATCACAGCGATGCCATTCTTGCACCGTTGCTTGAAGCTGGCGTCACGCTGCTGCCTAACACCTCCGGCGCCAAAACGGCCGAAGAGGCGATTTTCGCCGCACAGCTGGCGCGGGAAGCGCTCGGCACCCGCTGGCTGAAGCTGGAAATTCACCCGGATGCCCGCTGGCTGCTGCCCGACCCGATCGAGACGCTGAAAGCGGCAGAAAAGCTGGTGCAGCAGGGGTTTACCGTTCTGCCTTACTGCGGCGCGGATCCCGTGCTGTGTAAGCGTCTGGAAGAGGTCGGCTGCGCCGCCGTCATGCCCCTGGGCGCCCCCATTGGCTCCAATCAGGGGCTGGAAACCCGCGCAATGCTGGAGATCATCATCGAGCAGGCGACCGTGCCGGTGGTGGTGGATGCGGGCATCGGCGTTCCCAGCCACGCCGCGCAGGCGCTGGAGATGGGTGCCGACGCGGTGCTGGTGAATACCGCGATTGCGGTAGCTGACGATCCGGTGATGATGGCGCGCGCGTTCCGTCTTGCCGTGGAGGCTGGCGTGCTGGCCAGAGAATCAGGTCCCGGCTCACGCAGTTTCCAGGCACAGGCTACCAGCCCGCTGACCGGTTTTCTGGAGGCGCTCTCATGAGCACGTTTACCGAGCGCTGGCGCGAGCTTAACTGGGACGACATTGCCCTGCGCATCAACAGCAAAACGGCGGCTGACGTGGAACGCGCGCTGAATGCCCGTCATTTGACCCGTGAGGATCTGATGGCCCTGCTCTCTCCGGCAGCCAGCGCCTACCTTGAACCGATGGCACAGCGCGCTCAGCGCCTCACCCGGCAACGGTTTGGCAACACGGTAAGCTTCTACGTCCCGCTCTATCTTTCGAACCTGTGCGCCAACGACTGTACCTACTGTGGTTTCTCCATGAGCAACCGCATCAAGCGGAAAACGCTCGATGAAGAGGAGATCGCACGCGAGTGTGCCGCCATTCGTGAAATGGGGTTTGAGCATCTTCTGCTGGTTACGGGCGAGCATCAGGGGAAAGTGGGAATGGACTACTTCCGTCAGCATCTTCCGGCGATACGTCGGGAGTTTGCGTCGTTGCAGATGGAGGTTCAGCCCCTGTCGCAGGACGAGTATGCAGAGTTAAAAACGCTCGGGCTGGATGGGGTCATGGTCTATCAGGAAACTTACCACGAGACGACGTACGCCCGGCATCACCTGAAGGGGAAGAAGCAGGATTTCTTCTTCCGGCTGGAAACGCCGGACAGGCTGGGCCGTGCCGGGATCGACAAAATCGGGCTGGGGGCGCTAATTGGGCTTTCAGACAGCTGGCGGGTTGATTGCTACATGGTGGCAGAACATCTGCTGTGGCTGCAGCAACACTACTGGCAAACCCGATACTCCATCTCCTTCCCGCGCCTTCGCCCCTGCGCAGGAGGCATTGAACCGGCTTCGCTGATGGATGAGCGCCAGCTGGTGCAGACCATCTGCGCGTTTCGCCTGCTCGCCCCGGAAGTAGAATTATCGCTCTCAACACGTGAGTCCCCGGCGTTTCGCGATCGCGTCATTCCCCTTGCGATTAACAACGTCAGCGCGTTTTCCAAAACGCAGCCGGGCGGGTATGCAGACGACCATCCGGAGCTGGAGCAGTTTGCACCGCATGACGGACGGCGTCCAGAAACCGTTGCCGCCGCCCTGACGGCACAGGGTCTGCAGCCTGTCTGGAAAGACTGGGACAGCTGGCTGGGAAGAGCCTCGCAATGACGATGAAACGCACTGCAACACGGTAAAAAATTGTCGAGGCGCTACGGAAAGGCAAAACCGGATGATTGTCAGCGATCGTCCGGTTTTTTATTGTCATCAGGTCAGCAACGGACGCTGACCAGGGCGAAAAGCTTCTTCCTCGTTTCGCCCTGCCTCAGACTCCGTGTATAAGATGGGCGACATGGCATGAATAAGGTATTTCTTAGTGATTCTTAAGATAAATCATCTCGTCTTAAATCGGGTTCCGTATAATTCACCGCTAACCGCAGGACAGCGACTATGCTGAGAGGATATCGGCAGACGAAAAGTATTCACCATCAGGATCGATGTACAACTCATGGCACTTCACAGCAAAAAGCTCTCTTTTACCCGGCCAATCATGCTTAGCTTCGCGGGGATCCTGTGCAGTTTTGCGCTGATCGCAGTCGTGGTCACGCTTTCGCAACAAAAGGATTTTCTTGAGGACTATCATAAGATTAATGGGAATTTCACCCATAACCTTGCGGTGAACTACACCGAGTCTATCCTGCGTGAAAATGACTATATTCTGGGACGCTCCGCCATCTACTTTGCGCGCGACGACAAGCTAAACGAGACCCTCAACCTTAACCCGACGCAAGGTCTGCAGATGATGATGCATTTGCAGAATCTGATGCCGACCGTATCATCCATCTCGCTGGCAGACACGCAGGGACATTATCTGCGCGCGCCGGAAGTGCTCCCCACGGAAAAGAGCAAAACTTTCGATCCCCGGACGCGGCCGTGGTTTGTCGCCCAGGCTGAAGCCAGTATCTTTAGCCACTATACCCGCCCCTATATGGATTACTTCACCGGCCACCCGACGGTAACCGTCTATAAGCCGTTAATTTCACCAGAAGGCCGCCTTAAGGGCACGCTCGCGTTTCATCTTGATTTGACGTCAATGGGCTACACCCTGCGTCAGATGGTCGCCCCTGTTCAGGGGGAATTCTTCGTCGTCGAACGTGATGGCGCCGTCGTGCTGCACCCTGATACTGGCGCGCTCTTCAAACAGTACGTGAGCGAAGCGCTGATGGACAAAATGACCAGCGGCGAAGGCCATCTCTACGACAAGAAAACCAACGCCTGGTATTACTACTACTCTTTCACAAACCCGGACTGGTTTGTTATCTACCGGGTCTCTGGCGCAACGCTTACCGATATTACCCGCCACGAAACGACGATCGTAGGCTGGGGTTTCGCGCTGGCGGCCATCATTATCATTCTCTTCGGCCTCTATCTGCGCCATGCCTCACGTACCGTGCTGATGACCATTATCAACGCGATCAAAACGGGCGATGTCAGCCAGGCACCGCGTCTGGAAGCGATGCTGAGCCACACCATCCAGTCCAATAAAGAGCGTGAGATGGCATATGTCCGCCAGGCCACTCACGATGCGCTGACGGGCTGCAAAAACCGCCGTGCGTTCGATAGCGATGTAGAGGAATTATTAAGCGCCCACCAGCCTTTCGCGATGGCGCTGGTTGATATTGATAACTTCAAGTCAATTAACGACACGTGGGGACACCTGAGCGGTGATATCGTCCTGCGTAACGTGGCGCGTGAGGGGATCCAGATAATGCAGCCCCACAACGTCTCGGTCTACCGCTACGGTGGCGAAGAGTTCGCGGTGATCTTCCAGGCCGAGCAGATCGCTGCCGCATTCTCATTGCTTGATGCATGGCGCACCGCCGTTGAAAGGCGCGCCTGGCGGGAAGAAAACCTGCACGTCACGTTCAGTGCGGGTCTCGGTGAATGGCACTTCGAACCGCTGGAACAATTTGTCGAAAGCGTTGATAGTGCCCTCTACAGCGCGAAACGGCAGGGTAAAAACCGCATTATCCGAACAGCCATCAGCTAATTCCCCACCTCACAGCCCGCCCGTTCCCCACGGGTGAGGTTGACGGTCATACAAATTGTAACCGGTTTCAGAAATTCGCCGGTTTCTTTGTGATGCCTGACACACAATCGTGGTAAAGCGGTTGTTGAAGCCCTCTGTGCGAGATAATTATCAATAAACACATGTAGATCGAGGCTGATTATGAAGAACATCGTTTTATGCTGTGCAGCGGGAATGTCAACCAGCATGCTGGTTCAACGTATGAAAGACGCCGCGCAGAAAAAAGGGGTTGAAGTCACCATTAAAGCCGTTCCGGTTGCGGAGTTTAAAGACAACATCGCGACGGCCGACATCGTATTGCTGGGGCCACAGGTTAAATACGAGCAGGCTAAACTGCAAGCGCAGGCCGACCCGCTGGGCAAAAAGGTCGCGGTGATCGACATGATGGATTACGGCATGATGAAAGGCGATGCCGTACTGGAAAAAGCGCTCAAGCTGCTGGAGTCATAATGGACGACTTAGAAACCACGATCATGGAACTGCTGGTCAATGCAGGTGCGGCACGCAGCGCGGCCCTGACGGCCCTGCAGATGGCGCGTAAAGGTGAGTTTGACGAAGCTGAGAAAGCGATGGAAGAGTCGCGCGAATATGTGAAGCACGCGCATACGATCCAGACGCAGCTTATCGGCCTTGACGAAGGAACCGGGAAACTGCCGGTTAATCTGATCACCGTTCATTCTCAGGACCACCTGATGAACGCGATGGTTATTCAGGATCTGGCGGGCGATATGATTGAGCTTTATCGACGCATCCCGCTAGTGAATTAAAGACATGCAGATATAAAAAAACCCGCCGAGGCGGGTTTTTTATTTACGGCATCAACGATTACTCGTTGTCGGAACCGCCCAGACCTGCGTTCAGCAGTTCTGCAAGGCTAGCGGAGGCATCTTCAGCAGTAACCTGCGGTGCAGCTGGCAGTTCGCCCGCTGCGCGACGACGCATACGATCCTGGTGGTACGCATAACCGGTACCGGCCGGGATCAGACGACCCACGATGACGTTCTCTTTCAGACCACGCAGTTCATCACGTTTACCTGCAACAGCGGCTTCGGTCAGGACACGAGTCGTCTCCTGGAACGATGCTGCAGAGATGAAGGACTCGGTTGCCAGAGACGCTTTGGTGATACCCAGCAGATCGCGTGCGAAGGTCGCACCGATTTTGCCATTCGCTTCGAGATCGCGGTTAGCGATCTTAACGCGTGAGTATTCAACCTGCTCGCCTTCCAGGAAGTCGGAGCTGCCCGCGTTTTCGATGGTTGCTTTACGCAGCATCTGACGAACGATAACTTCGATGTGCTTATCGTTAATCTTAACGCCCTGCAGGCGGTATACGTCCTGTACTTCGTTAACAATGTAACGAGTAACAGCATGCACACCACGAAGACGCAGGATATCGTGCGGCGCTTCTGGACCGTCGGAAACCACGTCACCACGTTCTACACGTTCGCCTTCGAACACGTTGAGCTGACGCCACTTAGGAATCATCTCTTCGTACGGCTCGCTGCCATCTACTGGCGTGATAACCAGACGGCGCTTGCCTTTGGTCTCTTTACCGAAGGAGATGATGCCGCTGATTTCAGCCAGGATTGCAGGCTCTTTCGGACGACGTGCTTCGAACAGGTCCGCAACGCGTGGCAGACCACCGGTGATGTCCTTGGTACCGCCGGATTCCTGAGGAATACGCGCCAGGGTGTCACCAGAGCTGATCTGTACGCCATCTTCCAGCTGTACAATCGCTTTACCCGGCAGGAAGTACTGCGCAGGCATATCGGTACCCGGGATCAGAACGTCGTTACCCTGAGCATCAACGATTTTCAGCGCAGGACGCAGATCTTTACCACCGGTAGTACGTTCTGCAGAATCCAGAACCACCAGAGAAGACAGACCGGTCAGCTCGTCGGTCTGACGAGTAATGGTCTGGCCGTCGATCATGTCAGTAAAGCGGATGAAACCACTTACTTCGGTGATAACCGGCATGGTGTGTGGATCCCAGTTTGCAACGGTTTCACCGCCGGCAACCTGCTCGCCATCACCTTTCGCCATAACAGCACCGTAAGGCACTTTATAGCTCTCTTTGGTACGACCGAATTCGTCGATCAGCTTCAGCTCGGTGTTACGAGAAGTGATAACCAGTTTACCGCTGGAGTTCACAACCGATTTCGCGTTGCTGAGCTTGATGCTACCTTTGTTTTTCACCTGGATGCTGGATTCAGCAGCCGCACGAGATGCCGCGCCACCGATGTGGAACGTACGCATCGTCAGCTGTGTACCCGGCTCACCGATGGACTGTGCCGCGATAACGCCAATGGCTTCACCTTTGTTGATGATGTGGCCACGCGCCAGGTCACGACCGTAGCAGTGCGCACATACACCAAAGTCGGTGTCACAGGATACAACGGAACGCACTTTCACGGAGTCAACAGAGTTCGCTTCCAGCAGGTCACACCACTGTTCGTGCAGCAGCGTGTTGCGTGGAACCAGAATGTCTGCGGTGCCCGGCTTCAGGATGTCTTCCGCGGTTACACGACCCAGTACGCGATCGCGCAGCGGCTCTTTAACATCACCACCCTCGATAACCGGGGTCATGGTGATACCTTCGAGGGTGCCACAATCGTCTTCGGTCACAACCAGATCCTGCGCAACGTCAACCAGACGACGCGTCAGATAACCGGAGTTCGCTGTTTTCAGTGCGGTATCCGCCAGACCTTTACGCGCACCGTGCGTGGAGATGAAGTACTGGAGTACGTTCAGACCTTCACGGAAGTTCGCGGTGATTGGCGTTTCGATGATGGAGCCATCCGGCTTCGCCATCAGACCACGCATACCTGCCAGCTGACGAATCTGTGCCGCAGAACCACGCGCACCGGAGTCGGCCATCATGTAGATGCTGTTGAAGGAAACCTGCTGCTCTTCTACGCCGTCACGGTTAATCACGGTTTCGGTTTGCAGGTTATCCATCATCGCTTTGGATACACGATCGTTCGCCGCAGCCCAGATATCGATAACTTTGTTGTAACGTTCGCCCGCGGTGACCAGACCAGACTGGAACTGCTCCTGGATTTCCGCAACTTCAGCTTCCGCTTCAGAGATGATCTCGTGTTTCTTCTCTGGGATGACCATGTCATCGATACCAACAGATGCACCTGAACGCGCTGCATAAGCAAAGCCGGTATACATTGTCTGGTCAGCGAAGATAACGGTCGGCTTCAGACCCAGAATGCGGTAACAGGTGTTCAGCATTTTGGAGATCGCTTTCTTACCCAGCGCCTGGTTGACGATGGAGAAAGGCAGACCTTTCGGTACGATCATCCACAGAATGGCACGGCCAACGGTCGTGTCTTTCAGGCTGGTTTTCGCAACGAATTCGCCGTTTGCATCTTTTTCGTATTCGGTGATACGCACTTTAACACGCGCATGCAGAGAGGCCAGGCCAGCGCGATAAATACGCTCAGCTTCTTTCGGGCCAGTCAGCACCATGCCTTCGCCTTTGGCGTTAACACAGTCACGGGTCATGTAGTACAGACCCAATACAACGTCCTGAGAAGGAACGATGATTGGCTCACCGTTCGCTGGAGACAGGATGTTGTTGGTAGACATCATCAGCGCACGCGCTTCGAGCTGGGCTTCCAGCGTCAGCGGTACGTGAACAGCCATCTGGTCACCATCGAAGTCGGCGTTATAAGCCGCACAGACCAGCGGGTGCAGCTGGATAGCTTTACCTTCAATCAGGACTGGCTCAAATGCCTGGATACCCAGACGGTGCAGTGTTGGTGCACGGTTCAGCAGTACCGGGTGTTCGCGGATCACTTCGTCCAGGATATCCCAAACGACAGCTTCTTCACGCTCAACCATTTTCTTAGCGGCTTTGATGGTAGTGGCGAGTCCTCGCAGCTCCAGCTTGCCGTAGATGAACGGTTTGAACAGCTCCAGTGCCATTTTCTTCGGCAGACCGCACTGATGCAGACGCAGGTATGGACCTACGGTGATTACAGAACGACCGGAGTAGTCAACACGCTTACCGAGCAGGTTCTGACGGAAACGACCCTGTTTACCTTTGATCATGTCGGCCAAAGATTTCAGAGGACGTTTGTTAGAACCGGTGATCGCACGACCACGACGACCGTTATCCAGCAGGGCATCTACCGCTTCCTGCAGCATACGTTTTTCGTTGCGTACGATGATATCCGGCGCAGCCAGATCCAGCAGACGTTTCAGACGGTTGTTACGGTTGATCACGCGACGATACAGATCGTTCAGATCGGACGTTGCGAAACGACCACCATCCAGCGGAACCAGCGGACGCAGATCTGGCGGCAGAACCGGCAGAACGGTCAGGATCATCCACTCTGGTTTGTTACCAGACTGAACGAACGCTTCCAGCAGTTTGATACGCTTGGTCAGCTTTTTACGCTTGGTTTCGGAGTTAGTTTCGTTCAGCTCTTCACGCAGCTGCTCGCACTCTTGCTCCAGATCCATGCTCTTCAGCAGGGCCTGAATAGCTTCCGCACCCATCTTCGCGTCGAATTCGTCACCGAACTCTTCCAGCGCGTCCAGATACTGCTCTTCAGTCAGGATCTGGTGACGTTCCAGGTTCGTCATCCCGCCTTCGATAACCACATAAGATTCGAAGTACAGTACACGTTCGATATCGCGCAGCGGCATATCCAGCAGCAGGCCGATACGGGACGGCAGAGATTTCAGGAACCAGATGTGAGCAGTCGGAGACGCCAGCTCGATGTGGCCCATACGCTCACGGCGTACTTTGGTCTGGGTCACTTCAACGCCGCACTTCTCACAGATCACACCACGGTGTTTCAGGCGCTTGTACTTACCGCACAGGCACTCGTAATCTTTTACTGGCCCGAAAATACGTGCACAGAAAAGGCCGTCACGCTCAGGTTTGAACGTACGGTAGTTGATGGTTTCCGGCTTTTTAACTTCACCGAAAGACCATGAACGGATCATGTCTGGCGAAGCCAGAGCAATTTTGATCGCATCAAACTCTTCGGTTTTAGTTTGCGCTTTCAGAAACTTTAATAAGTCTTTCACGGATTTGCTCCCGTCGGAGTTAGCACACTCTGCTGTCGGGCGTTAACCCGACAGCAGTGACCTGTTTGAGCGAGAATTACTCGTCTTCCAGTTCGATGTTGATACCCAGCGAACGAATCTCTTTCAACAGTACGTTGAAGGATTCTGGCATGCCCGGCTCCATCTGATGGTTGCCGTCCACGATGTTTTTATACATCTTGGTACGACCGTTCACGTCATCAGACTTAACAGTGAGCATTTCCTGCAGGGTGTATGCCGCGCCGTATGCTTCCAGCGCCCACACTTCCATCTCCCCGAAGCGCTGACCACCGAACTGTGCCTTACCACCCAGCGGCTGCTGAGTAACCAGGCTGTAAGAACCGGTAGAACGAGCGTGCATCTTGTCGTCGACCAGGTGGTTCAGTTTCAGCATGTACATGTAACCAACGGTTACTGGACGCTCAAACTGTTCACCGGTACGGCCGTCAAACAGCGTAATCTGACCAGACGTTGGCAGACCACCCAGTTGCAGCAGCTCTTTAATTTCAGCTTCTTTTGCACCGTCGAATACCGGCGTTGCAATTGGCATACCTTTGCGCAGGTTCTCTGCCAGACGCAGCACTTCTTCATCGCTGAAGGTGTTCAGGTCGACTTTCTGACGCACATCGGTACCCAGATCGTAGGCACGCTGGATGAATTCGCGCAGTTTCGCGACTTCCTGCTGCTGTTTCAGCATGGCGTTGATCTTGTCGCCAATACCTTTCGCAGCCATACCCAGGTGGGTTTCCAGAATCTGACCGATGTTCATACGAGACGGTACGCCCAGTGGGTTCAGTACGATATCTACCGGCGTACCGTTAGCATCGTGCGGCATATCTTCGATCGGGTTGATCTTAGAGATAACACCCTTGTTACCGTGACGACCTGCCATCTTATCACCAGGCTGGATCTGACGTTTAACGGCCAGATACACCTTAACAATCTTCAGCACGCCTGGTGCCAGATCGTCGCCCTGAGTGATTTTGCGGCGTTTCGCTTCGAGTTTTTTCTCGAACTCGTGTTTCAGTTCGTCATACTGCTCAGCCAGCTGTTCCAGCTGATTTTGTTTCTCTTCGTCGGTCAGGCCCAGTTCCAGCCAGCGATCGCGTGGCAGTTTGTCGAGCTTCTCAGCTTCAACGCCACCGGCAACCAGCACCGCATAAATACGGCTGAATAGACCCGCTTCGAGGATCTGCAGTTCTTCAGACAGGTCTTTCTTAGCCTGCTTGAGCTGCATCTCTTCGATTTCCAGCGCACGCTTATCTTTCTCAACGCCATCACGAGTGAAGACCTGAACGTCGATAACCGTACCGGAAACACCGTTTGGTACGCGCAGAGAAGAGTCTTTAACGTCAGACGCTTTCTCACCGAAGATTGCACGCAGCAGTTTCTCTTCTGGCGTCAGCTGGGTTTCACCTTTCGGCGTAACCTTACCAACCAGAATGTCGCCGCCGGTCACTTCCGCACCGATGTAAACAATACCGGATTCATCCAGTTTGGAGAGCGCAGCTTCACCCACGTTAGGGATGTCGGCAGTGATCTCTTCTGGCCCCAGCTTGGTGTCACGGGACACACAGGCCAGTTCCTGAATGTGGATGGTGGTGAAACGATCTTCCTGAACCACACGCTCGGAGACGAGGATGGAGTCTTCGAAGTTGTAACCGTTCCACGGCATGAACGCTACGCGCATGTTCTGACCGAGCGCCAGTTCACCGAGGTCGGTGGACGGACCGTCTGCCAGCACGTCGCCGCGCTCAACTGGCTCACCCAGAGATACGCAAGGCATCTGGTTGATACAGGTGTTCTGGTTAGAACGGGTGTATTTGGTCAGGTTGTAGATGTCGATACCCGCTTCGCCCGGATACATCTCGTCTTCGTTAACTTTGATAACGATACGGGATGCGTCGACGTACTGAACGGTACCGCCACGCTTAGCAACTGCAGTAACACCGGAGTCAACGGCAACAGCACGTTCCATACCGGTACCAACCAGCGGCTTATCAGCACGCAGAGTTGGAACGGCCTGACGTTGCATGTTCGCACCCATCAATGCACGGTTGGCGTCATCGTGTTCCAGGAACGGGATCAGGGACGCACCGACGGATACCACCTGCTGGGTGGAAACGTCCATGTAGTCAACCTGGTCGCGGCTGAACAAGCTGGATTCGCCTTTGCTACGGCAGGTAACCAAATCTTCTACAAAGTGGCCTTCGTCATCCAGGTTGGAGTTCGCCTGAGCGATAACGTAGTTGCCTTCTTCGATAGCAGACAGGTAGTGAATTTCGTCGGTAACAACACCGTCAGTCACTTTACGGTACGGGGTCTCGAGGAAACCGTATTCGTTCGTCTGTGCGTAAACGGACAGGGAGTTGATCAGACCGATGTTTGGACCTTCAGGCGTTTCGATTGGACATACGCGACCGTAGTGCGTCGGGTGTACGTCTCGAACTTCGAAGCCTGCACGTTCACGGGTCAGACCGCCCGGGCCGAGTGCGGAGATACGACGTTTGTGCGTAATCTCAGACAGCGGGTTGTTCTGGTCCATGAACTGAGACAGCTGGCTGGAACCGAAGAACTCTTTCACTGCTGCAGAAATCGGCTTGGCGTTGATCATATCCTGAGGCATCAGGGTATCCAGATCGCCCAGAGACAGACGCTCTTTCACCGCACGCTCTACACGTACCAGGCCAACGCGGAACTGATTTTCCGCCATTTCGCCTACGGAGCGGATACGACGGTTGCCGAGGTGGTCGATATCGTCCACTTCGCCTTTACCGTTACGGATATCGATGAGCTTCTTCATCACTTCGATGATGTCGTCTTTGCTCAGGATACCGGAACCTTCGATTTCATCGCGCAGCAGAGAACGGTTGAACTTCATACGACCTACCGCGGACAGATCGTAGCGGTCTTCGGAGAAGAACAGGTTCTCGAACAGGCTTTCAGCCGCTTCGCGCGTTGGTGGCTCACCAGGACGCATCATGCGGTAGATTTCGACCAGCGCGCTCAGACGATCGGTCGTTGGGTCGACGCGTACAGTCTCAGAGATGTACGGACCGTGGTCCAGATCGTTGGTGAACAGCGTTTCGATACGTTTGTGGCCAGACTGGCTCAGCTTAGCCAGCAGATCCAGGCTCAGCTCCATGTTAGCCGGGCAGATCAGCTCGCCAGTTGATTCATCAACGTAATCTTTCGCGGCTACTTTTCCTGCAATGTATTCAACCGGAACTTCGATGTGTTTGATATCATCTTTTTCCAGCTGGCGGATGTGGCGCGCGGTGATACGGCGACCTTTTTCCACATACACTTTGCCGTCGGCTTCGATGTCGAACGACGCGGTCTCACCACGCAGACGTTCCGGCACCAGCTCCATCTGCAGCTTGTTGTCGCGGATTTCAAAGATCACTTTCTCAAAGAACAGGTCCAGGATCTGCTCAGTGGTATAGTTCAGTGCACGCAGAATGATGGTTGCAGGCAGTTTACGACGACGGTCGATACGGACAAACAGGTTGTCTTTTGGATCGAACTCGAAGTCCAGCCATGAACCACGGTAAGGAATGATGCGTGCGTTATACAGTACTTTACCGGAAGAGTGTGTTTTACCTTTATCGCTGTCGAAGAAGACGCCCGGGCTACGATGCAGCTGGGAAACGATAACACGCTCAGTACCGTTGATGACGAAAGTACCGTTGTCTGTCATGAGTGGAATCTCACCCATGTAGACTTCTTGTTCTTTAATGTCTTTTACGGTGCCTTCCGGCGCTTCGCGCTCGTAGATCACCAGACGCAGTTTTACGCGCAGCGGTGCGGAATAGGTCACGCCACGGATCTGACATTCCTGAACGTCAAACACCGGTTCGCCAAGGCGGTAGCTGACGTACTGCAGCTCGGAGTTACCGCTGTAGCTCTGAATCGGGAACACGGAACGGAAGGCTGCTTCCAGACCGTACTGCCCTTCAGGATCTTGCTCGATAAACTTCTGGAACGAGTCAAGCTGGATAGAAAGGAGATATGGAATGTCCAGAACTTGTGGACGTTTACCAAAATCCTTACGAATACGTTTTTTCTCGGTATAGGAGTAAACCATAGGGTTCCTCAGCTCGCTGACAAGTCGACCCATCTGTCCGACGAAGGGACAGTTTGTGCAACACCATTTTGTGGACCGGAAAATTGAATACTTTCCGCAATACCTGTTGCTATCACGCTTAAACCATTTCATTGCGATTTACACAGAGCGAGCACTCTGTCGCAGTATATTAAGTCGTCGATAGAAACAAGCATTGTCAGGACAATCAGCAGTCAAACAGTGTGAAATGCTACTGATGCCTTACAGCGCAAAAAGGCTGGTGACTAAAAAGTCACCAGCCATCAGCCTAATTGCTTAGGCTGCAACCAGAAAAGTTGGCTTATTTAACTTCAACTTCAGCGCCAGCTTCTTCCAGAGATTTTTTCAGTGCTTCTGCGTCGTCTTTGCTCACGCCTTCTTTCAGCGCAGCTGGAGCAGATTCTACCAGGTCTTTAGCTTCTTTCAGACCCAGGCCAGTTGCGCCACGTACTGCTTTGATAACAGCAACTTTGTTCGCGCCAGCAGCTTTCAGAATTACGTCGAATTCAGTTTTTTCTTCAGCAGCTTCAGCCGGGCCAGCAGCTACAGCTACAGCAGCAGCAGCAGAAACACCGAATTTTTCTTCCATTGCAGAAACCAGCTCTACAACGTCCATTACGGACATAGCTGCTACTGCTTCAATGATTTGATCTTTAGTGATAGACATTTAAATTGTTCCTGAAAATCAGAATAAGTTTATACGTAAGCAAATGCTTTATAAAGATAACTGCAATTAAGCAGCTTCTTTCGCATCGCGTACAGCAGCCAGAGTGCGAACCAGTTTGCCAGCCGCAGCTTCTTTCATGGTTGCCATCAGGCGTGCAATTGCTTCTTCGTAGGTCGGCAGGGTTGCCAGGCGATCGATTTGCGATGCCGGGATCAACTCACCTTCAAAGGCTGCAGCTTTGACCTCAAATTTTGCATTCGCTTTCGCGAACTCTTTGAACAGACGAGCAGCAGCGCCCGGGTGTTCCATAGAGTATGCAATCAGGGTCGGACCAACAAACGTGTCTTTCAGGCACTCGAACTGAGTACCTTCAACTACGCGGCGCAGCAGGGTGTTACGAACAACACGCATGTATACGCCAGCTTCACGACCTGCTTTACGCAGTTCAGTCATTTTGTCTACAGTAACGCCACGGGAATCCGCAACTACTGCAGACAGCGCGCCTTTGGCTACTTCGCTGACTTCAGCAACAATCGCTTGTTTGTCTTGAAGATTTAAAGCCATTAGCTTTGCTCCTGGATGTTTGCCGGAACTCATGTTCCGGAACTCACTTCACTCTTCCCAACGGGAAGAGCGTCTTAATACGGTGAGCAGAAACAAGCCAGAGTATTAAAAATAATCTTAGCGTTCTGTCACCGTCTACGCAGGGGATTAAGTCTCTTTCGAGACACCTGCGGTCTTCGACGGAGGCCTGGATAGGCCAGGCTCCAACGAACAATTCTTTTAGCCGCTAACTTTCGTTAGCAAACGTGGGGGTAAGATTGTAGACAAAATCACCGCCCACGTAAAGGCATTAGTTTGCAGCAGCGCTCAGGCCAGCCTGGTCAACTGCAACACCTGCACCCATAGTGGTGGAGATGCTAACTTTCTTGATGTACACGCCTTTCGCCTGAGTTGGTTTTGCTTTTTTCAGCGCAACCAGCAGAGCTTCCAGGTTTTCTTTCAGTTTGTCAGCGTCAAAGTCCACTTTACCGATGGTGGTGTGGATGATGCCGTTTTTGTCGTTACGATAACGAACCTGACCCGCTTTAGCGTTCTTAACCGCTTCAGCAACGTTAGGAGTTACAGTACCAACTTTCGGGTTTGGCATCAGGCCGCGTGGACCCAGAACCTGGCCCAGCTGGCCAACAACGCGCATTGCATCTGGAGATGCGATAACAACGTCAAAGTTCATTTCGCCTTTCTTGATCTGATCAGCCAGATCTTCCATACCTACCAGTTCAGCACCGGCAGCTTTAGCAGCTTCAGCGTTTGCACCCTGAGCAAATACAGCTACGCGAACGGAACGGCCAGTACCGTGTGGCAGTACAGTTGCGCCACGAACGTTCTGATCGGATTTACGAGCGTCGATGCCCAGGTTAACGGCAACGTCAACGCTTTCAACGAACTTAGCAGTTGCCAGTTCTTTCAGCAGAGCGATAGCTTCGTTGATGTCGTACTGTTTGGTCGCATCAACTTTGTCACGGATCACGGACATGCGCTTGGTCAGTTTAGCCATTTCTTAGTCCTCCACTACCAGGCCCATGGAACGTGCAGTACCTTCGATGGAGCGAGTCATCGCTTCAATGTCGGCACCAGTCATGTCGGCAGCTTTGGTCTGCGCGATTTCCTGCAGCTGAGCGCGGGAAATTTTACCCACTTTGTCTTTGTTCGGTTTACCGGAACCAGACTTGATACCAGCCGCTTTCTTCAGCAGAACTGCTGCTGGAGGGGTTTTGGTAACGAAAGTGAAAGAACGGTCAGCGTAAACAGTGATTACGACTGGGATTGGCAGACCTTTTTCCAGGGATTCAGTTTTTGCGTTGAACGCTTTACAGAATTCCATGATGTTCACACCCTGCTGACCCAGAGCTGGACCAACTGGTGGACTTGGGTTCGCCATACCAGCTGCAACCTGCAGCTTGACGTAGGCTTGTACTTTCTTAGCCATTCTAAAATCCTCTGATTGGGTAATAGCGCCTCAGGGAGGCTCCCCGTGAATAAAATTCGTTTTACGGGCCGAGACCCATAAAAACAAAAGGCGCGAAATTGTATTCCAATCCCGCGCCTTGTGCAACGATTAAATCGTCGCTTTTTTGATCGCTGCTTAGGCTTTTTCTACCTGGGCAAAGTCCAGTTCTACCGGGGTCGCACGACCGAAGATAGAAACAGAAACTTTCAGGCGGGACTTCTCGTAGTCCACTTCTTCAACCACGCCATTAAAGTCAGCAAACGGACCGTCATTAACACGAACCATTTCACCCGGTTCAAACAGCGTTTTCGGACGCGGCTTATCACCTACCTGCTGCAGGCGGTTCATAATCGCATCAACTTCTTTGTCGCTGATTGGCGCCGGACGGTCAGACGTGCCGCCGATAAAGCCCATCACGCGCGGTACGCTGCGCACCAGGTGCCAGCTCGCGTCGTTCATAACCATCTGAACCAGCACGTAACCCGGGAAGAATTTGCGCTCGCTTTTGCGACGCTGGCCGCCACGGATCTCAACCACTTCTTCGGTTGGAACCATAACTTCGCCAAACAACTCTTCCATGTTGTGTAATTTGATATGCTCACGCAGCGACGTGGCTACGCGGCCTTCAAAACCGGAAAACGCCTGAACGACGTACCAGCGCTTTTTAGGGGCTTCAGACATCTCAGAACCTCAGGCCAGTGATAAAGGATACCAGGCGAACCAGAATACCATCCAGTCCCCACAGGATCAGTGACATTACAGCGGTAACCGCCGCTACGATCAGCGTGGTGTGCAATGTTTCCTGGCGAGTCGGCCAAATTACCTTGCGGACTTCGGTACGCGCTTCGCGGGCAAAAGCGACAGTCGCTTTGCCTTTCGTCGTCAACAGCGCGACACCACCCGCTGCAGCAATCAGAATTACCACTGCAAGCGCGCGTAGCGGCAGCATAATGTCACGATAAAGGTAGTTGCCGACAATCGCTACGATCAGCAGAACGGCTACTACTACCCATTTCATCGCTTCCAGGCCGCGCCCGCTCCCTTGAGCTTCGGTATTCGCACTCATAAACCAACCTGTCAGAAGTATTCTACAAACATTTTCACCCCGCGATCGCGAGGCAAACCAAATCGAAATGCTAATTCGCTTTTCGGATTATACGCTCTCTGCAGAGCCTGTCTCAGCAATGATTATGACAAAAATAATCACTGATGAGCCAGGTTCTGGCGTGAAAGCGTGCAAAAAGGGCATCAAATGATGCCCTTTTATTGCGCATTGCGTCAAATGTTATCAGCAATTAGCCGAGAACTTTAGCAACCACGCCCGCGCCAACGGTACGGCCA
>NZ_JBGKEC010000017.1:0-34894 GCF_041399405.1 Enterobacter sp. KB-280D8 | reverse complement strand
GCCCGGCGGCGTGTGTGCCGTTGTTCCGTGTCAGTGGAGGCGCATTATAGGGAGTTATTCTTAAGTGACAAGAGGAAACTTAAAAAAAGTTTCTGTCCGCGTTTTTTTTCACCAATAGCGGTGAAATCAAGCTACAAATTGTTCAATTTGATGTATCTGCAACCACAATCACATTCGAGGTGGCATAATTATCAGCATGAAACATTAAGGAATAAAAGCGATGCCATTAAGCGCACAACAGCTAGCCGCCCAAAAAAATCTGTCCTATGTGCTGGCAGAAAAGCTGGCGCAGCGGATTTTAGCGGGTAAATATGCCCCGGGCAGCATCTTGCCGGGTGAAATGGAGCTGGGTGAGCAGTTCGGGGTGAGCCGTACTGCCGTTCGCGAAGCGGTGAAAACGCTGACGGCAAAAGGCATGGTGCTTCCACGCCCTCGTATTGGCACGCGCGTGATGCCACAGAGTAACTGGAATTTTCTCGATCAGGAGCTGCTCTCCTGGTGGATGACTGAAGATAACTTTAATCAGGTTGTCGATCACTTTCTGGTGATGCGCAGCAGTCTGGAACCCCAGGCATGTCTGCTTGCCGCCTCGCTCGGAACGGCAGAGCAGAAAGCGCAGCTTAACGCACTGATGGAAGAGATGGTGTTCCTGAAAAAACACTTCAACCGGGAACGCTGGGTTGAGGTCGATATGGCCTGGCATGAACACATCTATATGATGAGCGCCAATCCGTTCCTGACCTCCTTTGCCTCGTTATTCCATTCGGTGTACCACACCTACTTTACCTCTATTACACAAGACGAAGTGGTAAAGCTGGATTTGCATCAGGCGATAGTGGATGCCATTCAGGAGAGCGACGGGCAGCGAGCCCTGACTGCATGCCAGGCATTGCTGACCGCGCCAACCCACCAGCAGGTAAATAAATGACAGAGAAAAAAGCACGCAGCATGGCCGGATTGCCGTGGATTGCAGCCATGGCGTTCTTTATGCAGGCACTGGATGCCACCATCCTCAATACGGCGCTTCCCGCTATCGCGCAAAGCCTTAACCGCTCCCCACTGGCAATGCAGTCCGCCATTATCAGCTATACCCTGACGGTTGCGATGTTGATCCCGGTTAGCGGCTGGCTGGCCGATCGCTTCGGCACCCGCAGAGTTTTCATGCTGGCCGTAACGCTATTTACGCTCGGTTCGCTGGCCTGCGCGCTTTCAACATCCTTAACGGAGCTGGTTATCTTCCGCGTGCTGCAGGGAATTGGCGGCGCGATGATGATGCCGGTGGCGCGCCTTGCCTTGCTGCGTGCCTATCCACGCAGCGAACTGCTTCCCGTACTCAACTTCGTCACCATGCCGGGGCTGGTCGGCCCAATACTAGGCCCGGTTCTCGGCGGGGTACTGGTTACCTGGGCAAGCTGGCACTGGATTTTCCTGATTAATATTCCGATTGGCGTGGCAGGGCTGATCTATGCCCGCAAATATATGCCGAACTTCACCACGCCAAGGCGCAGCTTCGATATGGGCGGCTTTTTCCTGTTTGGCCTGAGCCTGGTGCTGTTCTCCAGTGGGATGGAGCTCATTGGCGAGAAGATCGTTGAAACGTGGCTGGCACTCGCCGTCATCCTCAGCGGTATTCTGCTGTTCCTTCTTTATATACGTCATGCGCGTCGTCATCCGACACCGCTTATCTCTTTATCTCTCTTTAATACCCGAACCTTTTCCGTCGGGATCGCGGGCAATATTGCCTCACGTCTGGGCACGGGCTGCGTACCGTTCCTGATGCCATTGATGCTGCAGGTAGGTTTCGGCTACCCGGCGCTGATTGCCGGCTGTATGATGGCGCCCACGGCAATGGGTTCCATTCTGGCGAAATCAACGGTCACTCAGGTACTGCGCTGGTTTGGCTATCGTAAGACGCTGGTTGGCGTGACGGTCTTTATCGGTCTGATGATTGCGCAATTCTCGCTACAATCCGCCGCGTTACCGGTCTGGATGCTGATCCTGCCGCTGTTTGTGCTGGGGATGGCGATGTCAACGCAGTTCACATCGATGAATACCATTACCCTTGCGGACCTGACCGACGAGAACGCCAGCAGCGGCAACAGCGTGCTGGCGGTGACCCAACAGCTGTCGATCAGCCTCGGGGTAGCCGTGAGTGCGGCGGTACTGCGGTTCTACGAAGGGTTTGACGGTACCAATACCGTTGAGCAGTTCCACTATACCTTTATCACCATGGGCGTGCTGACGGTGGTGTCGGCGCTGGTCTTTATGCTGTTAAAACCGAAAGACGGCCGCAACCTGATCAAAGAGCGACACAAAGCAAAGGCTAAACCGAACCCCGTTCCATCAGAACAGGAGTAAGCTGCAGACGTTGCTGCTGCAGCGTGGGCTGCGCCATTCGGTGAATCAACACATCAATGGCCAGCTCACCCAGTTCATCTTTAGGCTGATGAATGGTGGTCAGCGGCGGCGTCATGTAGCGCGCCAGTTCGATATCATCGTAGCCCACAATCGCCATATCGTCCGGCACGCGCAGTCCCGCCTGATACAGCGCCTGATAAGCACCAAACGCCATTGCATCGTTACCGATAAACACCGCCTGCGGGCGAGGATCCTGCGCCAGCAGCTTCTGCATAGCCTCGAAACCGCCGTTAAATTCAAAATCACCGGTGATTCGGTAGCCATCAGGAATGGCAAGCCCAGCTCTCTCCATTGCAGAGAGATACCCTTCCAGACGCAAGCGCGCCGGGGTTTTATCCAGCGGGCCGGTAATGCAGGCAATGCGAGTATGACCTTTATCGATCAGATGCTGAGTCGCCATATCGCCGCCCAGCAGGGAGTTATCCTGAATCAAATCGCTGGTACCATCGAAGGGTGCCCAGTCCATCATCACCGTGGGAATAGAGGGGTAGCGCTGGATGATCTCTTTCGAGGGTTGATGCGTTTCGGTACAGAGCAGCAGCAGCCCGTCGACGCGTTTTTGCATCAGCGTTTCCAGGTTGCGGTTCATGCGCTGCTCGTCGCCTTCGGTATTGCACAGCACCAGGCTGTAGCCACGCTCAAAGCAGCTGCGTTCTACGCCACGAACAAGTTCAGAATAAAAAGGGTTGGTACTGGCGGTGATCAGCATACCGATGGTGCGCGTCTGGTTAAGCTTCAGACTGCGCGCCAGCGCCGACGGCGCATAGTTGAGATCTTTTACTGCGGCTTCGACTTTCTCACGAATCGCCTCGCTGACGAAGCGGTCGTTATTAATAACGTGAGAGACAGTCGAAGTAGAAACGCCCGCCATGCGGGCGACATCTTTCATCGTAGCCAAACGTTACCCCTGCTGACTTAAGAATTCATCGATCTCTTTGCGCCACGGAACGGAAGGCTGTGCGCCCTTGCGCGTTACTGCAATCGCGGCGGCGGCATGCGCAAAGCGGATGGCATCATCCATTACGTTTCCTTCCAGCAGCGCCGTCACCAGCGCACCGTTAAAAGTGTCTCCTGCGGCGATAGTATCAATGGCTTTGACCTTAAAGCCCGGCACGCGACGCCCTTCGCCATTTACGCTTGCCCACACCCCACGGCTGCCAAGAGTAATGATAACGGTCCAGATGCCTTTTGCATGCAGCACTTTCGCCGCACGCGCGGCATCGTCGTCATTTTCAACGCGAATGCCCGTCAGTTTTTCGGCTTCGGTTTCGTTCGGCGTAATGATGTCCACCAGCGCCAGCAGCTCGTCTGATAATACACGGGCTGGGGCCGGGTTAAGTACGACAGTGGTATGATTTTCATGCGCAATTTTCGCCGCAGCCAGCACGCTTTCAACCGGTGATTCCAGCTGCATCAGCAGGGCTTCCGCTCCAGCGATGATTACGCGTTGCGCTTCAACGCGTTCTGTCGTTAACGCAGCATTAGCCCCCGCATGAATACCGATGACATTCTCACCTTCCGCATTGACGAAAATCAGCGCCACGCCGGTAGATTCCCCTTCGACTACGCTCACTGGCGCAATATCAATGTTGTCGCTCGCCAGCTGTTTGCGTACGCGCTCACCGGTGTCGTCATCCCCCGTACAGGCGATAAATGCGATATTCGCCCCACTTCGTCCGGCGGCGACGGCCTGGTTTGCGCCTTTACCACCAAAGGCCACCTGGTACTGGTTACCCGTGACGGTTTCGCCCGGCGTGGGGAAGGTTTCAAGGTTAAGAATGTGATCGGCATTGATACTGCCAAGGACGACGAGGTTGCCTGCGGTTTTCATGGTTGAGCTGTCCATCTGAGAGCGCCACCGGTGTTACCCGGTGGCGTATGCCACACTTTTCTTTTATTTGGTGTCCCTCAGGCAGCCAGCGACTGCCTGAATCGCCTTTTACTGCTTAATGACCAGCTTCAGGTCAACCGGATATTTGGCCTGAACTTTTTCGCCCTTCAGCACTTTATCGGCAGTTTGCACGCCAGTGGCGCCAATCTGCTCAGGCAGCTGAGCGATGGTCGCAGCCAGTTTGCCATCATTTACTGCTTTTTCACCATCCGGCGTGCCGTCAAATCCGACAACCATCACATCAGATTTACCTGCAGTCTGCAGGGCACGCAGCGCGCCCAGCGCCATTTCGTCGTTCTGGGCGAACACTGCCTGCACATCAGGATGCGCAGTCAGCAGGTTCTGCATGACGTTCAGACCTTTAGTACGGTCGAAGTCTGCCGGCTGGCTAGCCAGCACGTTGAATTTATGTGCTGCTACAGCCTGCTGGAAGCCTTCACCACGCTCGCGGGCAGCGGACGTACCGGCAATGCCCTGCAGTTCGATAACTTTCGCGCCTTCACCGGCTTTCTTCGCAATGTAGTCACCGGCGATTTTACCACCCAGCACGTTATCAGACGCAATGTGGCTCACAACTTCGCCTTTCGTTGCCTGACGGTCCAGAGTGATCACCGGAATTTTCGCCTGGTTTGCCATCTTCACGGCGTTACCTACGGCGTCAGAATCGGTTGGGTTGATCAGCAGAATCTTGGTACCACGAACGGTTAAGTCCTGAACGTTAGCCAGCTCTTTCGCCGGGTTGTTCTGAGAATCCAGCACCACCAGGTTGTAGCCCAGCTTGTCCGCTTCTTTCTGCGCGCCGTCCTTTAGGGAGACGAAGAACGGGTTGTTCAGCGTGGAGATAACCAGCGCGATGGTGTCTTTAGCCATGGCGTTAGCACTTACGGTTGCGCTCAGCGCGACAGCGGAAACCAGGGTAGCCAGTTTTTTCATGTTCATATCTAAGATGTCCTGTAGTGTCGTCAGTTACTGTTTTTTGTTGTCTACCAGTACCGCCAGCAAAATCACCACTGCCTTAACGATCATCTGGTAATAGGAGGAAACACCTAACAAATTCAAACCATTATTCAGGAAACCAAGAATCAGTGCGCCGATCAATGTCCCAACAATGCGACCTTTACCGCCCGCAAGACTCGTACCGCCCAAAACCACTGCTGCAATGGCGTCCAGCTCATAACCCGTACCCGCCGTCGGCTGCGCGGAGGAGAGGCGCGCCACTTCGATGATGCCCGCCAGGGAGGCCAGCAGGCCACACAGGGAGTAAACGATAATTTTGACTTTATTAACGCTGATACCGGACAGGCGCGTTGCCGCTTCGTTACCACCCAGCGCATAGATATAACGGCCCAGACGGGTGTGATGCAGCATGTACCACGCCGCCAGGAAGACGATAGCCATGATCCAGACCGGCGTTGGAATGCCCAGCGGGCGGCCAATACCGAACCAGCCAAACAGATCCGCGTTATCGGTAAAGCCGGTATTAACCGGGCTGCCGTTGGTGTAAACCATGGTTACACCGCGCAGCAGCAGCATCATCACCAGCGTAGCGATAAACGCCTGAACGCGGCCCTTTGCCACAATCACGCCGGTTACAGCGCCTATCGCCGCGCCAGCTGCCAGGGCCGCAGCAACAGCCACCAGCGCGTTAACTTCAATACCAACAATCGAAGCGGCGATCGCACCGGTGAGCGCCAGCAGGGAACCGACGGACAGATCGATACCCGAGGTCAAAATCACCAGCGTCATGCCGACCGCCATAATAGCGTTCACCGACGTCTGCTGCAGAATGTTGAACAGGTTATTCACGGTGAAGAAATTCGGGCTCATGGTCGACACAATCGCGATCAGCACCAGCAGGGCAATCAGCGATTTTTGTTCCATCAGCCATGCCTTTGTGAAATAGCGGCGACCAGAAACAGCCTGGGTAGTCATCTTCTTACTCCTGATTCACGCGATTAAGCTTGCCCACAGCGGCAGCCATCAGAACTTCCTGGGTGGCCTGCTCGCGAGTGAATTCACCGCCGAGATGCCCTTCATGCATGACGATAATGCGATCGCTCATGCCTAATACCTCTGGCATCTCGGAAGAGACCAGAATGATGCTCAGACCGTCGGCCTTAAACTGGTTAATCAGCTGATAGATCTCTTTCTTCGCGCCCACGTCCACGCCGCGGGTTGGCTCGTCGAGGATCAATACTTTCGGGCGCGTCATCAGCCCGCGGGCAATAGCCACTTTCTGCTGATTCCCGCCGGACAACAGGCCAATCGCCTGCTCCATCGACGGGGTTTTGACGTTGAAGAGACGGATAAAATCGCTGACCGCCTGCTGCTCGTCTTTATGCTTCAGGCTCCCACCGCTATGGCTGAAATAGCGCAGCGCGGTAAGCGACATGTTCTCTTTTACCGACATACCCAGCACTAAGCCGTCGCGCTTACGGTCTTCGGATATATAGACGATACCGTTCGCCAGGCCGTCCTGCGGCGAGCGGGTCACCACTTCATGACCGTCGAGGGTGACATAACCGCTGGTGCGCGGCAGTGCGCCGTAGAGCACTTTCATCAGCTCGGTACGGCCTGCGCCCATCAGGCCCGCCACGCCCAGGATCTCCCCCTGACGCAGGGTAAAGGTCACGTCGTTCACACCCGGACCGCAGAGGTTGTCCACCTTCAGGCGGATCTCACCTGGCGCTTTGTCCAGACGCGGATACTGATCTTCAAGCTTGCGTCCCACCATCATTTCGATAAGTGTATCTTCGGTCAGCGTCGCCACTTCGCGCTCGGCAATAAACTGCCCGTCGCGGAAGACGGTGACGTCGTCGCAGATTTCGAAGATCTCTTTCATGCGGTGAGAAATATAGACAATCCCGCGCCCCTGCGTTTTCAGCTCGCGGATAACGCGGAAGAGAGATTCGGTTTCGGTATCGGTCAGGGCGTCGGTCGGTTCGTCCATAATGATGACCTTCGACTCAAAGCTCAGCACCTTCGCGATTTCCACCATCTGCTGATCGCCGATGGAGAGATCGCCCACCAGGCGGTCGCTTTTAAAGCGCAGGTTCAGCTTCGCCAGGAGTTTATCCGCTTCGGCGTACATGGTTTTCCAGTCGATTTTGCCGAACCTGTTCACAAACTCGCGGCCGAGGAAGATATTCTCTGCAATAGTGAGCTGCGGGATTAGGTTCAGCTCCTGGTGAATAATGCCGATGCCCGCTTCCTGTGAAGATTTCGGGCCGTTAAAGGTGGTCTCTTTGCCCAGCCATAGCAACGAACCGGCATCGCGCTGGTAGATCCCGGTCAGCACTTTCATCATGGTGGATTTGCCGGCGCCGTTTTCCCCCACCAGCGCCATCACGCGCCCGGGGTAGACGTTCAGCGCCGCGCCGGAGAGGGCTTTTACGCCCGGGAACGACTTATCGATCCCTTTAAGTTGCAGTAATGCTTCCATGATGGCCTCAGAAGGTAACGCCAGCACAGAGAATAATATTCGCATACGGGGAACACTCCCCGCTGCGAATCACCGCCTGACTGTCTGCGGTTTGTTGTTTGAACTGCTCGTGCGTTGTGTAACGAATTTCTATGGTGTTTCCCTGGTGTTGTTGCAGTTGCTCAATGTGGCTGAGCAACGTTTCGTGGAGTTGCGGATTATGTTGTTTGATTTCCGCCGCGAGAATGACCGCCTCAACCTGCATCTCCGTCGTCACGACTTCCAGTACCTGCATAAACGAGGGAACACCCTGCGTTAACGCCATATCAATACGGGTTGTGCTGCGCGGAACCGGTAAGCCTGCGTCGCAAACCACCAGCGTATCGGTATGCCCAAGACGGGAAATAACCGATGAGATTTCTGAGTTGAGAACCGTGCCTTTCTTCATTTTCTTGCTCCACTAGCGAAACGTTTCGCTAAAAAGAGTGTAGACGCAAGAGTGTTCAGAAAACCACCATGACGTAACGGAATTGTGATCAACGTCGAAACGTTTCGCTAAGTGAAATGTAGTGGAGGTAAATGCAAAACGGTAACCCCAGGGTTACCGTTTTTTATGTTTGCCCCCTCTCCCTCAAGGGAGAGGGGGTCGTCCATGCAAACATTATTTTGTGGGGATCCCTCAGCCCTGTGGGAGAAGGTCGGGCTGAGGGCATCAGGCCGCACAAAGACTTAAATCTCGACCTGCGTTCCCAGCTCAATCACGCGGTTAGGCGGGATCTCAAACTGGTCAGGCGCGCGCAGGGCGTTACGCTGCAGGATCAGGTACAGCTTGCCGCGCAGGCGCAGATACCACGGGCGCTTGCCGATGATCAGCGACTCGTGCGACATAAAGAACGACGTCTCCATCATCCGGCAGCTCAACCCTTCCAGACCGCAGCGGTGGAACACCTCTTCCACGTTAGGCGTTTCGCGCCAGCCGTAGCTTGCCACCACGCGCCAGAAGGTCGGGGACAGCTGCTCAATCTGAACGCGACGCACGTTGTGAACGTACGGCGCATCTTCTGTACGTAGCGTCAGCAGGATCACGCGCTCGTGCAGAACCTTGTTGTGCTTGAGGTTATGCATTAGCGCGAACGGGATTACATTCAGGGCACGAGACATATAAACCGCGGTGCCCGGCACGCGAACCGGCGGTGATTTCTCCAGCGATGCGATCATCGCCTCAAGAGAATTGCCGTGCTCGTGCATGCGGCGCAGCAGACGGAAGCGCTCGCTCTTCCACGTGGTCATGACAATGAACATCACCAGGCCCAGCGTCAGCGGCAGCCAGCCGCCGGAAACAATCTTGTCGAGGTTGGCAGAGAACAGCGGCACGTCGATACACAGGAAGCCCACCAGAATCATTGCTACAAGGAATTTATTCCAGTGCCAGTTTCGGTACGCCACCGTGGTGGAGAGAAGCGACGTCAGCACCATAGTACCTGTGACCGCAATACCGTAGGCCGCCGCCAGGTTACTGGAGTGCTCGAAGCTGACAATCACAATCACAACAGCAAAATAGAGCAGCCAGTTAACGAACGGGATGTAGATCTGGCCCGACTCCATTTCTGAAGTATGGATGATGCGCATTGGCGAGAGATAGCCCAGACGAACGGCCTGACGGGTCAAAGAGAACACCCCGGAAATCACCGCCTGAGAGGCAATAACGGTCGCCAGCGTGGCCAGAATGAGCATCGGCACCAGCGCCCAGTCAGGCGCCAGCAGGAAGAACGGGTTCTTAATCGCTTCCGGGTTCTTAAGCAGCAGCGCGCCCTGACCGAAGTAGTTCAGCACCAGCGAAGGGAGCACCACAATAAACCATGCCACGCGGATCGGCAGTTTTCCGAAGTGCCCCATGTCAGCATACAGCGCTTCCACACCGGTGATGGAGAGCACGACCGCCCCCAGCGCCACGAAGGAAACCACTTTGTATTCCAGGAAGAAATGCACCGCCCAGTAAGGGTTTAGCGCATGCAGCACGTCCGGATTCGCGATAATGCTGCGTAAGCCGAGCGCCGCCAGGATCACGAACCAGGCCAGCATAATCGGCGCAAACAGTTTGCCCACCAGCCCGGTACCGTGTTTCTGGATCATGAACAGCAGCGTCAGGACAATTATGGCCAGCGGAACCACCCATGAATCGAGCTGTGGCGCGATAATTTCCAGCCCCTCTATCGCCGAGAGCACTGAGATAGCCGGTGTTATCACCACTTCCCCATAGAAGAAGCTACCGCCAATCAGGCCGATAATCACCAGCACGGACGTCATTCTGGCCGAGGTATTGCGACCAGCAAGAGACATCAGGGTCAGGATCCCGCCTTCGCCCGCGTTATCTGCACGCATAACGAAGGAGAGATATTTAACGGAAACGACCAGGATCAGCAGCCAGAAGATGAGGGACAGGAAGCCAAACACGGCATCGCGCTCAACACCAAAGCCAAACTGGCCGGACAAACATTCACGAAGCGTATAAAGCGGGCTGGTGCCGATATCACCGTAGACAACCCCGATCGCCGCAAGCGTAATTGCGGGTAATGATTGCTTATTATCAGTGCTCATAGACTAGTCTTTTCGTTTAAATAACAAATGTGTTCCTGTCCCTTGGTCCACAAAAAGCGCACAGTATGCACGATTCATTGCAAAATCGTACCCCTAAATGCAACCGCATTAATGTAGCGCAAAGAAAATTGCGCCGCACTTCAGCCTATTACCAGCCCTGACTGAAACGTCTATACTCGCTTCAATTGGCCGCCACCACGGCGAAAGGATGCAAAACTATTATGGCTCACTCACATTTATTAGCAGAAAGAATTTCCCGCCTCAGCAGCGCGCTGGAGAAAGGCCTTTACGAGCGTAGCCACGCCATTCGCCTTTGCCTGCTGGCGGCGCTGAGCGGTGAAAGCGTGTTTCTGCTGGGTCCGCCGGGCATTGCTAAAAGTTTGATTGCACGCCGCCTGAAGTTCGCTTTTCAGAACGCCCGTGCATTTGAATATTTGATGACGCGCTTCTCCACCCCCGAAGAAGTTTTCGGCCCGCTTTCTATTCAGGCACTGAAGGACGAGGGGCGCTATGAGCGTCTGACGGCGGGCTATCTTCCGGAAGCGGAAATCGTCTTTCTCGATGAGATCTGGAAAGCCGGCCCGGCCATTCTGAACACCCTTCTGACGGCAATTAACGAACGTCGTTTCCGCAACGGGGCCAGTGAAGAGAAAATCCCCATGCGCCTGCTGGTGGCCGCGTCAAACGAACTGCCCGAAGCAGACAGCAGCCTGGAAGCGCTGTATGACCGTATGCTGATCCGCCTGTGGCTGGATAAAGTACAGGATAAATCAAACTTCCGCTCCATGCTGGTGAGCCAGCAGGATGAGAACGAAAACCCGGTGGCTGCGTCACTGCAGGTGACGGACGAGGAGTACCATCAGTGGCAGGAAGAGATCGGCAAAATAAAACTGCCCGATGCCGTTTTTGAGCTGATCTTCATGCTGCGCCAGCAGCTTGATTTACTGCCTTCCGCCCCGTATGTCTCTGACCGTCGCTGGAAAAAAGCGATCCGTCTCCTCCAGGCCAGCGCGCTGTTCAGTGGTCGCGACGCGGTCGCCCCTATCGATCTGATCCTGCTAAAAGACTGCCTCTGGCACGACGCAGAAGGCATGAACCTGATGCAGCAGCAGCTGGACGTTTTGATGACCGGACACGCCTGGGGGCAGCAGGCGATGCTCAACCAACTGGGGGCGATTGCCCAACGGCGCTTACAGCTCCAGCAGCAGCAAAGCGATAAAACCGCGCTTAAAGTGAATCGCCTGGGGGGCATGTTCGCCCGCAAACCGCATTACGAGCTACCCGCCGATCTGACCGGCACGACGCTGACATTGCTGCTCCAGCAGCCGCTCAAGCTGCATGATATGCAGGTGGTGCACATTACGATTGAGCGCGAGCCGCTGGCGCAGTGGCTGGATAAGGGCGGAGAGATCCGCGGTAAGCTCAACGGCATCGGTTTCGCGCAGCCGCTGAATATGGAAGTGGACAGCAGTCAGCACCTGGTGATCCGCGACGTGAGCCTTCAGGGATCGCGTCTTGCGCTTCCCGGGACCGCCTCTGACAGCGTGCCGGAAGAGATCAAACAGCAGCTGGAAGCGCTGGATACCGAATGGCACCAGCAGCACACCCGCTTCAGCGAGCAGCAAAAATGCCTCTTTATTCATAGCGACTGGTTAGGCCGCATTGAAGCCAGCCTGCAGGACGTCAGCGCGCAAATCAAACAGGCACGGCAATGCTAACGCTGGACACGCTTAACGTCATGCTGGCGGTCAGCGAGGAAGGGTTAATTGAGGAGGTGGTGATAACACTTCTGGCGTCCCCACAGCTGGCGGCGTTTTTTGAAAAATTCCCGAAGCTCAAAAAAGCAATGACGGACGATCTCCCGCGCTGGCGCGATAACCTGCGTCAGCGGTTTAAGGAGACGGAAGTCCCGCCAGAACTGACGGAGGAAGTCGCAGCCTATCAGCAGTGCCAGCGGCTATCGACGCCGCAGTTTATCGTCCAGATCCCGCAAACCCTGGCGCTGCTCGATAAAGTCCACTCGCCGTTTGCCAGCCAGGCCAGAACGCTGGTCACGGAAAACGCCACCTTTACCCCGGCGCTGCATACGCTCTTTTTACAGCGCTGGCGCCTGAGCCTGGTCGTCCAGGCCACCTCGCTGAACCAACAGCTGCTGGATGAAGAGCGCGAGCAGTTGCTCAGCGAAGTCCAGGAACGCATGACCCTGAGCGGTCAGCTCGAAGAGGTGCTGGTAGAAAATGAAAACGCCGCCGGTCGCCTTTGGGATATGAGCGCCGGGCAGCTGCGGCGCGGGGATTATCAGCTGATCGTGAAGTACGGCGACTTTTTAACCCAGCAGCCGGAGCTGATGAAACTCGCGGAACAGCTGGGTCGGTCCAGGGAGGCAAAGTCTGTCCCAAAGAAGGATGCCCCGATGGAAACCTTCCGCACCCTGGTACGCGAACCGGCCACCGTGCCGGAACAGGTCGACGGACTTCAGCAAAGCGACGACATCCTGCGCCTGCTGCCCACGGAGCTAAGCACGCTGGGAATGACCGAACTGGAGTATGAGTTTTACCGTCGTCTGGTGGAAAAACAGCTTCTCACCTATCGACTGCACGGCGAAGCCTGGCACGAGAAGCTAAGCCAGCGCCCTGTCGTTCATCAGGATTTTGATGAACAGCCGCGCGGGCCGTTTATTGTTTGCGTGGATACGTCCGGCTCAATGGGCGGTTTTAACGAGCAGTGTGCGAAGGCGTTCTGTCTGGCGCTGATGCGCGTGGCGCTCGCCGATCGCCGTCGCTGCTTTATCATGCTCTTCTCCAGCGAAGTCGTGGGCTATGAGCTGACGAACCAGCAGGGCATCGAGCAGGCCATCCGCTTTTTAAGCCAGCGTTTTCGCGGCGGCACCGATCTGGCCAGTTGTTTTCGAAGCATTGTGGAACGTATGCAAGGCGGCGACTGGTACGACGCTGACGCAGTGGTGATTTCAGATTTTATTGCCCAGCGGCTGCCGGATGATGTGGTAAATAAAGTGAAGGAGCTGCAGCGGGTGCATCAGCACCGTTTTCATGCGGTGGCGATGTCCGCCCATGGAAAGCCCGGCATCATGCGCATCTTCGATCATATCTGGCGCTTTGATACCGGGTTGCGGAGCCGCCTGCTCAGACGCTGGCGACGTTAATTAAAGAAGAGAACCGACGCTTTCACGAACCTGCTGCGGCCAGACTCCACACTGCACCTGACCGATATGGGACAGCTGCAGCAGCAGCATGGTCAGACGGGACTGGCCGATACCGCCGCCAATCGTCTGAGGCATTTCGCCGCGCAGCAGCGCCTGGTGCCACTCGAGTTTGAGACGATCTTCATCACCGGTCACCGCCAGCTGGCGCTTCAGCGCGTCAGCATCCACGCGGATCCCCATAGAAGAGAGCTCAAACGCATCTTCCAGAACCGGGTTCCAGACCAGAATATCGCCGTTCAGACCGGCATATTCGCTTTCGGCCACGGTGCTCCAGTCATCATAATCCGGCGCACGAACGTCGTGACGCTTGCCATCAGACAGTTTACCGCCGATGCCAATCAGAAATACCGCGCCCAGCTCTTTGGCGATCGCCCGCTCGCGGCCTTTGGCATCCAGATCCGGAAAACGGCTCAGCAGTTCCTGGCTGTGGACAAAGTGGATCGTTTCCGGCAGGAACGGTGCCAGACCAAACTCTTTGCTCACGGCCGCTTCGGTCGCTTTGATCCCGGCGTAGATCGCCTCAACGGTCGATTTCAGCGTGCCGACGTGGCGTTCACCGTCTCCCATAACGCGCTCCCAGTCCCACTGGTCAACGTAGACAGAGTGAATCGGGGAGAGACGGTCTTCATCGGGGCGAAGAGCTTTCATGTGCGTGTAAAGCCCTTCGCCCGCGCTGAAGTCGTGTTGTCCCAAGGTTTGACGCTTCCACTTCGCCAGTGAATGAACCACTTCGAACTGTGCGTCTGGCAGTGTTTTCACTTTCACCTGTACCGCTTTTTCGCATCCAGACAAGTTATCCTGCGTCCCGTCACCCACGCGGCTCAAAATCGGCGCCTGAACTTCAATAAGACCAAGCTTCTCTTCCAGCTGGCGGGAAAAATGGGATTTTACGAAACTGATCTGGCGTTGTTTTGCGATGTAAGCGGTTTTCATTATTTATACTCCTGCGTCCTGTTGGTAATGATTAAGCAACAGAACCGGTACTTAATTCAATAACTCATCAACAAAAAGCCGCCTTCACTTTTGATTCGTTAAAATATGACGCTAGAATAGAGGTATTCATTAATCTTCATAAGAAAAAGCTATGGAAAATTATCAGATCGACAATCTGGACCGCGGCATTCTGGAGGCCTTAATGGCCAATGCCCGTACAGCCTACGCCGAACTGGCAAAACAGTTTGGCGTCAGCCCGGGAACCATTCACGTTCGCGTAGAGAAAATGAAGCAGGCAGGGATCATTACCGGCGCGCGCATTGACGTCAGCCCGAAGCAGCTGGGTTACGACGTCTGCTGCTTCATCGGCATTATTCTTAAAAGCGCAAAAGACTACCCCTCCGCGCTGGCGAAGCTGAACGCGCTCGATGAAGTCACCGAGGCGTACTACACCACCGGGCACTACAGCATCTTTATAAAGGTGATGTGCCGATCCATCGATGCTCTCCAGCAGGTACTTATCAACAAGATCCAAACAATCGATGAAATTCAGTCCACCGAGACACTGATCTCCCTGCAAAACCCGATCATGCGTACCATCCGCCCGTGATCGGGCAAATTCATTCCCACATTTTCCACAGGTAGATCCCAGCTCGTTCACAGCGTACAATGATCCCCTCTTTATCTGAGCGAGCGATCAATGGCGGACATTACCCTTATCAGCGGCAGCACCCTTGGCGGTGCGGAATATGTAGCGGAACACCTGGCTGAGAAGCTGGAAGATGCGGGCTTTTCCACGGAAACCTTGCACGGGCCGCTGCTTGAAGATCTCCCGAATGACGGGGTCTGGCTGCTGATCACCTCCACGCACGGCGCGGGCGATCTGCCGGATAACCTGCAACCTTTATATGACGAACTGCTTGAACAGCAGCCCGACCTGTCAAACGTCCGTTTTGGCGCGGTGGGGATCGGCAGTCGTGAATATGACACCTTCTGCGGGGCAATAGAGAAAGTCGAAGCCGCTGTTACCTCTTGTGGGGCAAAACAGCTGGGTGAAACGCTCAAGATCAACATCCTCGATCATGACATTCCGGAGGATCCGGCCGAGATCTGGCTCGCGGAATGGAAAAATTTACTCAAAAACGATTAAAGATCGCGCGAACAGATGTGGATAACTCTGGTTAAAAGCTCGTATTAACCCGTAGTTATCCAAATAACAACCGTGGCTTAGTTTTTAGCCTGTGTATAAACTCGCGATCTGATCCCAGCTTATACGGTCCAGGATCACCGATCATTCACAGCAAACGATCCTTCCTAACTGCATGATCTTATTTGCGGGATCGGACTTATCCACATGGGTCCGCGATCCTAATAAGAGATCACAATAGAACAGATCTCTAAATAAAAAGATCTTCTTTTTAATAGCCCAGGATCCCAATGCTTTCTCGAAAGACTAAAGTTGAGTAGAATCCACGGCCCGGGCTTCAATCCATTTTCATACCGCTTTACGCGAGGCAGACCACCATGTTTTATCAGGATCCTTTTGACGTCATCATCATTGGCGGGGGTCACGCAGGCACTGAGGCCGCAATGGCCGCAGCGCGTATGGGTCAGCAGACCCTGCTTTTGACACACAATATCGACACGCTGGGACAGATGTCCTGTAATCCGGCGATTGGCGGCATTGGGAAAGGACACCTGGTAAAAGAAGTGGATGCACTTGGCGGCCTGATGGCGAAAGCGATCGATCGGGCTGGCATCCAGTTTAGGATACTAAACGCAAGTAAAGGCCCCGCTGTTCGTGCCACCCGTGCACAGGCAGACCGCGTGCTTTACCGTCAGGCCGTACGCACCGCACTGGAGAACCAGCCGAACCTGATGATCTTCCAGCAGGCGGTAGAAGATCTTATCGTTGAAAACGATCGCGTTGTGGGCGCCGTGACCCAGATGGGCCTCAAGTTCCGTGCTAAAGCCGTAGTGCTGACAGTCGGGACATTCCTGGACGGCAAAATTCATATCGGTCTGGATAACTACAGCGGTGGCCGTGCCGGCGATCCGCCGTCTATTCCACTGTCTCGTCGTCTGCGTGAGCTGCCGCTGCGCGTTAGCCGCCTGAAAACCGGTACGCCGCCGCGTATTGATGCGCGGACCATTGATTTCAGCGTGCTGGCGCAACAGCACGGTGATAACCCTATGCCGGTCTTCTCGTTCATGGGCAACGCGGCGCAGCATCCGCAGCAGGTACCGTGCTACATCACGCATACCAACGAGAAAACCCACGACGTGATCCGCAATAACCTCGATCGCAGTCCCATGTACGCTGGCGTGATCGAAGGGATAGGCCCACGCTACTGCCCGTCGATCGAAGACAAAGTGATGCGCTTTGCCGATCGTAACCAGCACCAGATCTTCCTGGAGCCGGAAGGGCTGACCTCAAACGAAATTTACCCGAACGGCATCTCCACCAGCCTGCCGTTCGACGTGCAGATGCAGATTGTTCGCTCAATGCAGGGGATGGAGAATGCGAAAATCGTTCGCCCTGGCTACGCTATTGAGTACGATTTCTTCGACCCGCGTGACCTGAAGCCGACGCTGGAGAGCAAATTCATCCACGGTCTGTTCTTCGCGGGCCAGATTAACGGCACCACCGGCTACGAAGAAGCCGCAGCGCAGGGTTTGCTGGCCGGTCTGAATGCCGCTCGCTTCTCTGCCGAGAAAGAGGGATGGGCGCCGGCGCGTTCTCAGGCCTATCTGGGCGTGCTGGTTGACGATCTCTGCACCCTGGGCACCAAAGAACCGTACCGTATGTTTACCTCTCGCGCGGAATATCGTCTGATGCTGCGCGAGGACAACGCCGACCTGCGTCTGACCGAGATGGGCCGCGAGCTGGGTCTGGTGGATGACGAACGCTGGGCGCGCTTCAACGAGAAGCTGGAGCGCATTGAACAGGAACGCCAGCGCCTGAAAACCACTTGGGTAAATCCGCAGGCGGAAACTGCTGCCGAAGTGAACGCTCACTTAACTGCGCCACTCTCGCGGGAAGCCAGCGGCGAAGATCTGCTGCGTCGTCCGGAAGTGACCTATGAGAATCTGGTGAAACTCACCGCGTTCGCCCCGGGTCTTGAAGACGCGGAAGCCGCTGAACAGGTCGAAATACAGGTGAAGTACGAAGGTTACATCGCGCGTCAGCAGGATGAGATCGAAAAACAGCAGCGCAACGAAAACACGCTGCTTCCGGAAATGCTGGACTACCGTCAGGTAACAGGCCTGTCCAACGAAGTGATCGCTAAGCTGAACGATCACAAACCGGTGTCTATTGGCCAGGCTTCACGGATCTCCGGCGTCACGCCTGCCGCGATTTCGATTCTGCTGGTGTGGCTGAAAAAGCAGGGTATGTTGCGCCGCAGCGCATAATTGCAGTCGTTTTGGCGGGTGGCGCTTTGCTTACCCGCCCAACATCGTTCGTAGGCCCGGTAAGCGTTAGCGCCACCGGGCAAATTGTTTCTAAACAGGTATTCACCGTGCTCAATAAACTCTCTCGTCTGCTGGATCAGGCAGGTATTTCGCTCACCGATCACCAGAAAAACCAGCTGGTGGCGTATGTCGATATGCTGAACAAATGGAATAAAGCGTACAACCTGACGTCTGTTCGCGACCCCAACGAGATGCTGGTACGCCATATTCTCGACAGCATCGTGGTCGCGCCGTATCTGAAAGGTGAGCGTTTTATCGACGTGGGGACGGGGCCTGGTTTACCGGGCGTTCCGCTGTCGATTGTCCGACCTGAGAGCCATTTCACGCTGCTGGACAGCCTGGGCAAGCGCGTGCGCTTTTTACGTCAGGTCCAGCATGAACTTAAGCTGGATAACATCACGCCCGTACAGAGCAGGGTAGAGGAGTTTCCGGCGGAGCCACCGTTTGACGGCGTTATCAGCCGCGCGTTTGCTTCGCTCAATGACATGGTGAGCTGGTGTAAGCATCTGCCGGCAGTCGATGGCCGTTTTTATGCGCTTAAAGGACAGCTGCCCGGTGATGAAATTGAACAGCTTCCGGACGGTTTTAGCGTTGAAACCATCGAGAAATTAAACGTTCCTCAGCTCGATGGTGAACGTCATCTGGTGATAATTAAGCCAAACAATTTTTAAAAAATTAATAAAAAATGTGGAATTTGTGCTGTTCTGAGCATGTTAAAAAACAGCACAACTACCCGGGATTTATCAGAGAGCATTTAACCACTTTTTCACTATGGGTTTTCTTGCAGTTAA
Source organism: Enterobacter sp. KB-280D8 (assembly GCF_041399405.1). Taxonomy (NCBI): domain Bacteria; kingdom Pseudomonadati; phylum Pseudomonadota; class Gammaproteobacteria; order Enterobacterales; family Enterobacteriaceae; genus Enterobacter; species Enterobacter sp. KB-280D8. Next base: position 16,145 of record NZ_JBGKEC010000017.1, on the reverse strand, counting down.
CCTCGCGCTGATTATTCATCGTGAAGATAGTCAACTATGAAAATATCAGCCTGCTAAAAGTGGAAGACTGTAACCAGAACACAATGTTAAATATTTATTAAGAATGTCAATAAAAGGTTTTTATTGTGTACGGGGCTGTTTTGAAAATAGTTGCGATATTTTATCTTTAATTTCAGAAAGATAATTCTGGGCGAATTACGGCTTTGATAAATACAACCTTATCGCAAATGTGTGTTTTGTGATCTCGTGCACGCTTTGTAGTCAACGTTTTCGCGCTGTTTGCAGTTTTGCTCGAAGGTCGATGCTTTCTACGAAAGTTAAAAAATAGCGGTGGGGAAAAATATTTAAACATTTATTCACCTTTTCGCTACTTAATGTTTGAAATCACGGGTACGCACCGTATAATTTGTCCGCTTTTTGATGCTTGACTCTGAGCCTTAAAGGACGTTTTATACGACACGCGGCATACCTCGAAGGGAGCAGGAGTAAAAACGTGATGTCTGTGTCGCTCTTGAGTAGAAACGTTGCTCGTAAGCTTCTGTTCATTCAGTTTCTGGCTGTGATAGCAAGTGGACTGCTGTTTAGCCTCAAAGACCCCTTCTGGGGCATCTCCGCCGTGTGCGGGGGTTTGGCGGTCGTGCTGCCAAACGTGTTGTTTATGATTTTTGCCTGGCGTCATCAGGCGCATACACCCGCCAAAGGCCGCGTGGCCTGGTCCTTCGCCCTCGGCGAAGTGTGTAAGGTGTTGCTGACCTTTGCTCTACTGGTGATGGCGCTGGCGGTTTTGAAAGTGGTATTCATGCCGCTGATAGCAACGTGGGTTTTGGTGCTGGTGGTACAAGTTCTGGCTCCAGCTGTAATCAATAACAAAGGGTAAAAGGCATCATGGCTTCAGAAAATATGACGCCGCAGGATTACATAGGTCACCATCTGAATAACCTTCAGCTGGACCTGCGTACATTCTCGCTGGTGGATCCACATAACCCCCCGGCCACCTTCTGGACGATCAACATCGACTCCATGTTCTTCTCGGTGGTTTTGGGTCTTCTGTTCCTGGCCATGTTCCGCAGCGTTGCTAAAAAAGCGACCAGCGGTGTTCCAGGGAAGTTCCAGACATTCGTTGAGATGATCATCGGCTTCGTCCATGGCAGCGTGAAAGATATGTACCATGGTAAGAGCAAGCTGATTGCTCCGCTGGCCCTGACCGTGTTCGTTTGGGTCTTCCTGATGAACCTGATGGACCTGCTGCCAATTGACCTGCTGCCGTTCATCGGCGAGCACATCTTCGGCCTGCCTGCGCTGCGTGTGGTACCGTCTGCGGACGTGAACATCACCCTGTCGATGGCGCTGGGCGTGTTTATTCTGATTCTTTTCTACAGCATCAAAATGAAAGGCGTAAGCGGCTTTGTGAAAGAGCTTACCTTGCAGCCGTTCAACCACTGGGCGTTTATTCCGGTCAACCTGATCCTGGAAGGCGTTAGCCTGCTGTCCAAACCTGTTTCACTGGGTCTGCGACTGTTCGGCAACATGTATGCGGGTGAGCTGATTTTCATTCTGATCGCGGGTCTTCTGCCGTGGTGGTCACAGTGGATTCTTAATGTGCCGTGGGCCATTTTCCACATCCTGATCATTACGCTGCAAGCCTTTATCTTCATGGTTCTGACGATCGTCTATCTGTCGATGGCGTCTGAAGAGCACTGATTTTTTACCAACACTACTACGTTTTAATTGAAACAAACTGGAGACTGTCATGGAAAACCTGAATATGGATCTGCTGTACATGGCTGCCGCTGTGATGATGGGTCTGGCGGCTATCGGTGCTGCGATCGGTATCGGCATCCTCGGAGGTAAATTCCTGGAAGGCGCAGCGCGTCAACCTGATCTGATTCCTCTGCTGCGTACTCAGTTCTTTATCGTTATGGGTCTGGTGGATGCAATCCCAATGATCGCTGTAGGTCTGGGTCTGTACGTGATGTTTGCTGTCGCGTAGTAGTTGTTTTAAAACCCCAAGCCACAGAAATTTAAGAGGTATTGTGCTGTGAACATGAACGCAACAATCCTCGGCCAGGCCATCGCGTTTATTCTCTTTGTCTGGTTCTGCATGAAGTATGTATGGCCGCCTTTAATGGCTGCCATCGAAAAACGTCAGAAAGAAATTGCTGACGGTCTGGCTTCCGCAGAACGCGCTAAGAAAGATTTGGACCTTGCACAGGCCAACGCGACAGACCAGCTGAAAAAAGCGAAAGCTGAAGCTCAGGTAATCATTGAACAGGCTAACAAACGCCGTTCTCAGATCCTGGACGAAGCCAAAGCTGAAGCAGAACAGGAACGTACTAAGATCGTGACACAGGCTCAGGCTGAAATTGAAGCTGAGCGTAAACGTGCTCGTGAAGAACTGCGTAAGCAGGTTGCGATTCTGGCTGTTGCTGGCGCCGAGAAGATCATCGAACGTTCCGTGGATGAAGCTGCTAACAGCGACATCGTGGACAAACTTGTCGCTGAACTGTAAGGAGGGAGGGGCTGATGTCTGAATTTGTTACGGTAGCTCGCCCCTACGCCAAAGCAGCTTTTGACTTTGCTGTCGAACACCAAAATGTCGATCGCTGGCAGAATATGCTGGCGTTTGCCGCTGAGGTGACGAAAAACGAACAAATGGCCGAGTTGCTTTCCGGTGCGTTAGCACCTGAAACCCTCGCCGCGTCGTTTATCGCCGTGTGCGGAGAGCAACTGGATGCCAACGGCCAGAACCTGATTAAGGTGATGGCAGAAAATGGTCGTCTCCGTGTGCTCCCGGATGTTCTCGAGCAGTTTGAGCACTTACGTGCCCTTAGTGAAGCTACTGCAGAAGTCGAAGTGACTTCCGCGACTGAACTGAGTGACGAACAGCTTGCGAAAATTACCGCCGCGATGGAAAAACGTCTGTCACGCAAAGTTAAGCTGAATTGCAAAATCGATAAGTCTGTAATGGCAGGCGTAATCATCCGCTCGGGTGATATGGTCATTGATGGCAGCGTACGCGGCCGTCTTGAGCGCCTTGCAGACGTCTTGCAGTCTTAAGGGGACTGGAGCATGCAACTGAATTCCACCGAAATCAGCGAACTGATCAAGCAGCGCATTGCTCAGTTCAGTGTTGTGAGTGAAGCTCACAACGAAGGTACTATTGTTTCTGTAAGTGACGGTGTTATCCGCATCCACGGCCTGGCCGATTGTATGCAGGGTGAGATGATTTCCCTGCCGGGTAACCGTTACGCTATCGCACTGAACCTGGAGCGCGACTCCGTAGGTGCAGTTGTGATGGGTCCATACGCTGACCTCGCCGAAGGCATGAAGGTTAAGTGTACTGGCCGTATTCTGGAAGTGCCGGTTGGCCGTGGCCTGCTGGGTCGCGTTGTTAACACCCTGGGTGCGCCAATCGACGGTAAAGGTCCGGTGGAGCACGATGGCTTCTCCCCAATCGAAGTTATCGCACCGGGCGTTATCGACCGTCAGTCCGTTGATCAGCCAGTGCAGACTGGTTATAAGTCCGTTGACGCCATGATCCCAATCGGTCGTGGTCAGCGTGAACTGATCATCGGTGACCGTCAGACCGGTAAAACCGCGATGGCAATCGACGCCATCATCAACCAGCGTGACTCCGGCATCAAATGTGTGTACGTGGCCATCGGCCAGAAAGCGTCCACCATTTCTAACGTGGTTCGTAAACTGGAAGAGCACGGCGCGCTGTCTAACACCATCGTTGTTGTGGCTACCGCTTCTGAATCTGCTGCACTGCAATACCTGGCGCCATACGCCGGTTGTGCAATGGGCGAATACTTCCGTGACCGCGGTGAAGATGCGCTGATCGTATACGATGACCTGTCTAAACAGGCTGTTGCTTATCGTCAGGTTTCCCTGCTGCTCCGTCGTCCACCAGGACGTGAAGCATTCCCGGGCGACGTATTCTACCTCCACTCTCGTCTGCTGGAGCGTGCTTCCCGCGTTAACGCGGAATACGTCGAGAACTTCACCAAAGGTGAAGTGAAGGGTAAAACAGGTTCTCTGACCGCGCTGCCGATCATTGAAACCCAGGCGGGTGACGTTTCTGCGTTCGTTCCGACCAACGTAATCTCCATTACCGATGGTCAGATCTTCCTGGAAACCAACCTGTTTAACTCCGGTATTCGTCCGGCGGTTAACCCGGGTATCTCCGTATCCCGTGTGGGTGGTGCTGCTCAGACCAAGATCATCAAGAAACTGTCCGGTGGTATCCGTACCGCGCTGGCACAGTATCGTGAACTGGCTGCGTTCTCTCAGTTCGCATCCGATCTGGACGAAGCAACCCGTAAACAGCTGAGCCACGGTCAGAAAGTGACCGAACTGCTGAAGCAGAAACAGTACGCTCCAATGTCTGTTGCTCAGCAGGGCCTGGTACTGTTCGCGGCTGAACGCGGTTACCTCGAAGATGTGGAACTGGCGAAAATCGGTAGCTTCGAAGCCGCTCTGCTGGCTTACGTCGACCGTGATCACGCTCCGCTGATGCAAGAGATCAACCAGACCGGTGGCTATAACGACGAAATCGAAGGCAAGCTGAAAGCTATCCTCGATTCCTTCAAAGCAACCCAATCCTGGTAATCGTCCGGCGGCTTGTCTCAGGGCAAGCCGCCTGGCATTGAGGAGAAGCTCATGGCCGGCGCAAAAGAGATACGTAGTAAGATCGCAAGCGTCCAGAACACGCAAAAGATCACTAAAGCGATGGAGATGGTCGCCGCTTCCAAAATGCGTAAATCGCAGGATCGCATGGCGGCCAGCCGTCCTTATGCAGAGACCATGCGCAAAGTGATTGGTCACCTTGCAAACGGTAATCTGGAATATAAGCACCCTTACCTGGAAGAACGCGACGTTAAGCGCGTGGGCTACCTGGTGGTGTCGACTGACCGTGGTCTGTGTGGCGGCTTGAACATTAACCTGTTCAAAAAACTGCTGGCGGATATGAAAGGCTGGTCTGATAAAGGCGTTCAGTGCGATCTGGCACTGATTGGCTCTAAAGGCGTCTCTTTCTTTAACTCCGTTGGTGGCAACATTGTCGCTCAGGTGACCGGTATGGGTGATAACCCGTCCCTGTCTGAACTGATCGGCCCGGTTAAAGTGATGTTGCAGGCCTACGATGAAGGCCGCCTGGACAGACTGTACGTTGTCAGCAACAAATTCATTAACACCATGTCTCAGGTTCCAACGCTCACTCAGATGCTGCCGTTACCGGCATCAGAAGATGACGAGCTGAAGCAGAAAGCCTGGGATTACCTGTATGAACCCGATCCGAAACCGCTGCTGGATACCCTGCTGCGTCGTTACGTTGAATCTCAGGTTTATCAGGGCGTTGTAGAAAACCTGGCCAGCGAGCAGGCCGCACGAATGGTGGCGATGAAAGCCGCGACCGATAATGGCGGCAGCCTGATTAAAGAGCTGCAGTTGGTTTACAACAAAGCTCGTCAGGCCAGCATTACTCAGGAACTCACCGAGATCGTCTCGGGGGCCGCCGCGGTTTAACCAGGTTTACGAATTACGTAGAGGATTCAAGATGGCTACTGGAAAGATTGTCCAGGTAATCGGCGCCGTGGTGGACGTCGAGTTCCCTCAGGACGCCGTACCACGCGTGTACGACGCGCTTGAGGTACAGAATGGTAACGAGAGCCTGGTGCTGGAAGTTCAGCAGCAGCTCGGCGGCGGTATCGTGCGTACCATCGCGATGGGTTCTTCCGACGGTCTGCGTCGTGGTCTGGAAGTTAAAGACCTTGAGCATCCGATCGAAGTCCCGGTAGGTAAAGCAACACTGGGTCGTATCATGAACGTATTGGGTCAGCCAATCGACATGAAGGGCGACATCGGTGAAGAAGAGCGTTGGGCTATCCACCGCGCGGCACCTTCCTACGAAGAGCTGTCCAGCTCTCAGGAACTGCTGGAAACTGGTATCAAAGTTATCGACCTGATGTGTCCGTTTGCGAAGGGCGGTAAAGTTGGTCTGTTCGGTGGTGCGGGTGTAGGTAAAACCGTAAACATGATGGAGCTGATCCGTAACATCGCGATCGAGCACTCCGGTTACTCAGTGTTTGCGGGTGTAGGTGAACGTACTCGTGAGGGTAACGACTTCTACCACGAAATGACCGACTCCAACGTTCTGGACAAAGTATCCCTGGTTTACGGCCAGATGAACGAGCCACCAGGAAACCGTCTGCGCGTTGCGCTGACTGGCCTGACGATGGCTGAGAAATTCCGTGACGAAGGCCGTGACGTTCTGCTGTTCGTTGATAACATCTATCGTTACACCCTGGCCGGTACGGAAGTATCTGCACTGCTGGGTCGTATGCCTTCAGCGGTAGGCTACCAGCCGACCCTGGCGGAAGAGATGGGTGTTCTTCAGGAACGTATCACCTCTACCAAAACCGGTTCTATCACCTCCGTTCAGGCGGTATACGTACCTGCGGATGACTTGACTGACCCATCTCCAGCAACCACCTTTGCGCACTTAGACGCAACCGTGGTACTGAGCCGTCAGATCGCGTCTCTGGGTATCTACCCGGCCGTTGACCCGCTGGACTCCACCAGTCGTCAGCTGGATCCACTGGTTGTTGGTCAGGAACACTACGACACCGCGCGTGGCGTACAGTCCCTGCTGCAGCGTTACCAGGAACTGAAAGACATCATCGCCATCCTGGGTATGGATGAACTGTCTGAAGAAGACAAACTGGTGGTAGCACGTGCGCGTAAGATCCAGCGCTTCCTGTCCCAGCCGTTCTTCGTTGCGGAAGTATTCACCGGTTCTCCGGGTAAATACGTTTCCCTTAAAGACACCATCCGTGGCTTTAAAGGCATCATGGAAGGCGAATACGATCACCTGCCAGAGCAGGCGTTCTACATGGTTGGTTCCATCGAAGAAGCCGTGGAAAAAGCCAAAAAACTTTAACGCCTTAATCGGAGGGTGATATGGCAATGACTTACCACCTGGACGTCGTCAGCGCAGAGCAACAAATGTTCTCTGGTCTGGTCGAGAAAATCCAGGTAACGGGTAGTGAAGGTGAACTGGGTATTTTCCCGGGTCACGCACCGCTGCTCACCGCCATTAAGCCTGGTATGATCCGCATCGTTAAACAGTTCGGTCACGAAGAGTTTATCTATCTGTCCGGCGGCATTCTTGAAGTGCAGCCTGGCAGTGTGACCGTTCTGGCCGATACCGCTATTCGTGGCCAGGATCTCGACGAAGCGCGAGCCCTGGAATCGAAGCGTAAGGCTGAAGAGCACATTAGCAGCTCTCATGGTGACGTGGATTACGCTCAGGCGTCTGCGGAGCTGGCCAAAGCGATCGCGAAACTGCGCGTTATCGAGTTGACCAAAAAAGCGATGTAACACCGGCTTGAAAAGCACAAAAGCCAGTCTGGATACCAGGCTGGCTTTTTTTTTCATCCTTAATTCATGATGAAAAAGATGTAGAATTTTAGGCATCAAACGTTTTTACTTCTCACTCAAACTACCGTCAGGATGCGTATGTCAAACAGTGCGATGAGCGTGGTGATCCTTGCCGCAGGCAAAGGTACCCGCATGTATTCCGATCTGCCTAAGGTGCTCCACACGCTGGCAGGAAAGCCAATGGTGAAGCATGTTATTGATGCAGCGAATGAACTGGGCGCCCGTCAGGTCCACCTGGTCTACGGCCACGGTGGCGATCTGCTTAAAAAGACGCTGAGCGATGACAAGCTCAACTGGGTGCTTCAGGCCGAACAGCTGGGCACAGGCCATGCGATGCAGCAGGCTGCCCCTTTCTTTGCGGATGACGAAGACATCCTGATGCTCTACGGCGATGTTCCGCTGATCTCCGTTGAAACGCTGACTCGCCTGCGTGCTGCCAAACCGCAGGGCGGCATTGGCTTGTTGACCGTCGTGCTGGACGAACCAAGCGGTTATGGCCGTATCACCCGTGAAAACGGCAACGTCACGGGTATTGTTGAGCATAAAGATGCCAGCGACGAACAGCGTCAGATTCAGGAGATCAACACTGGTATCCTGATTGCCAATGGCGCGGACATGAAGCGCTGGCTATCGCAGCTCAACAACCACAACGCGCAGGGTGAGTACTACATCACCGACATCATTGCGATGGCGTACCAGGAAGGACGTGAGATTGCGGCGGTTCATCCGGCGCGTATTAGCGAAACCGAAGGGGTGAATAACCGTCTTCAGCTTTCCCGCCTGGAGCGCGTGTATCAGTCAGAACAGGCCGAAAAACTGCTGCTGGCGGGCGTGATGCTGCGCGATCCGGCGCGTTTCGATCTGCGCGGCACCGTGTCTCACGGGCGCGACGTTGAGATCGATACTAACGTTATCCTTGAAGGCAACGTTACGCTGGGTAACCGCGTCAAAATTGGCGCCGGCTGTGTGATTAAAAACAGCGTCATCGGTGACGACTGCGAAATCAGCCCGTACAGCGTGGTGGAAGATGCCCGTCTGGATGCCGCCTGTACCATCGGCCCGTTTGCGCGTCTGCGCCCGGGTGCTGAGCTGCTGGAAGGCGCGCACGTGGGCAACTTCGTGGAAATGAAAAAAGCGCGTCTGGGTAAAGGCTCGAAAGCCGGTCATTTGACCTATCTGGGCGACGCGGAGATTGGCGACAACGTAAATATTGGTGCAGGGACCATTACCTGTAACTATGACGGTGCCAATAAGTTTAAAACCATCATCGGTGATGATGTGTTTGTCGGTTCCGATACACAGCTGGTGGCACCGGTTACCGTGGGTAACGGGGTAACGATTGCCGCCGGAACAACCGTTACGCGCGATATCGCCGATAACGAGCTGGTATTAAGCCGTGTGCCGCAGGTACACAAGCAGGGCTGGAAACGCCCGGTGAAGAAGAAGTAACAACAATATACACCCCTCACCCTGACCCTCTCCCCATAGGGGAGAGGGGAATTGAAAGGTGCGGTGTTTTTCTCCCTCGCCCCTTTGGGGAGAGGGCTGGGGTGAGGGGATAACATAATCCTCCCCCCACAGGCAGTACCCATAAAAATAACCCCACTCTCTACAAGGCTCGGGGCGCCCGGAAAGGGCAAATACAGGTCAGCGACAACGCAGGCATAATGCCTAAATTCGGAATCTAAAATATGTGTGGAATTGTTGGCGCAGTTGCGCAGCGTGATATTGCTGAAATCCTTCTCGAAGGTTTACGTCGTCTGGAATACCGTGGTTACGACTCTGCCGGTCTGGCTGTCGTGGATGCAGAAGGGCACATGACCCGCCTGCGTCGCCTCGGTAAAGTGCAGATGCTGGCTCAGGCTGCGGAAGAACATCCGCTGCACGGTGGTACCGGTATCGCGCACACCCGCTGGGCGACGCACGGCGAACCGTCTGAAGGTAACGCGCACCCGCATGTGTCTGAACACATTGTGGTGGTGCACAACGGCATTATCGAAAACCACGAACCGCTGCGCGAAGAACTGAAAGCGCGCGGCTATACCTTCGTCTCTGAAACTGACACCGAAGTGATTGCTCACCTGGTGCACTGGGAACTGGCACAGGGCGGTACGCTGCGTGATGCGGTGCTGCGTGCTATCCCTCAGCTGCGCGGTGCGTACGGTACGGTGATCATGGACTCACGCGATCCATCCACGCTGCTGGCAGCGCGTTCCGGTAGCCCGATGGTTATCGGTCTGGGCATGGGTGAAAACTTTATCGCCTCCGATCAGCTGGCACTCCTGCCGGTCACCCGTCGCTTTATCTTCCTGGAAGAGGGGGATATTGCGGAAGTGACTCGCCGTAGCGTGACCGTCTTCGACACCAAAGGCGAGCAGGTGAAGCGTCAGGAGATCGAATCGAATCTGCAGTACGACGCGGGCGACAAAGGCGCTTACCGTCACTACATGCAGAAAGAGATCTACGAGCAGCCAAACGCCATCAAAAACACCCTGACCGGGCGCATCAGCCACGGTGAAGTTGATCTGAGCGAGCTGGGGGCAAACGCGAACGAACTGCTCGGCAAGGTCGAGCATATTCAGATCGTGGCCTGCGGCACCTCCTACAACTCCGGTATGGTCTCTCGCTACTGGTTTGAATCCCTGGCGGGCGTGCCGTGCGACGTGGAAATCGCGTCTGAGTTCCGCTATCGCAAGTCTGCGGTGCGTCGCAACAGCCTGATGATCACACTTTCTCAGTCCGGCGAAACGGCGGATACGCTGGCGGCGCTGCGTCTGTCTAAAGAACTGGGTTACCTGGGCTCGCTGGCCATCTGTAACGTCCCAGGCTCATCCCTGGTGCGTGAATCCGATCTGGCGCTGATGACGAAAGCGGGCACCGAAATCGGCGTAGCTTCCACCAAAGCGTTTACCACTCAGCTGACCGTTCTGCTGATGCTGGTGGCGAAGCTGGCGCGTCTGAAAGGCGAAGATGCTTCCGTTGAGCATGACATTGTTCACGGCCTGCAGGCGCTGCCGAGCCGTATTGAGCAGATGCTGTCTCAGGACAAACGCATTGAAGCGCTGGCGGAAGATTTCTCTGACAAACATCACGCTCTGTTCCTGGGGCGTGGCGATCAGTATCCAATTGCGCTGGAAGGCGCGCTGAAGCTGAAAGAGATCTCCTACATCCACGCAGAAGCCTACGCGGCAGGCGAGCTGAAACACGGCCCGCTGGCGCTGATTGACGCGGATATGCCGGTCATCGTTGTGGCACCGAACAACGAACTGCTGGAAAAACTGAAGTCTAATATCGAAGAAGTTCGCGCCCGCGGCGGCGTTCTGTACGTCTTCGCCGACAAAGATGCCGGTTTTGTCAGCAACGACAACATGCACATCATTGAGATGCCGCACGTGGAAGAGGTGATTGCACCGATCTTCTACACCGTTCCGCTGCAGCTGCTGGCCTATCACGTGGCGCTGATCAAAGGCACCGACGTTGACCAGCCGCGTAACCTGGCGAAATCCGTTACCGTAGAATAATCCTTCCAGGCTCCACTATCAGGTGGAGCCTTTTTTAATGACAATCTGTCATTTTCAGCTATTTTTTCAGTGTCACATAAAGAAAATATTACTGAAACCCTGCCGTCATGTTCTAAGTTAACTTATTGATAAATATATATAGTTTTCTTTTTCTTTAAGTGAAATATCCATTGTCATAAAACTGTCATAATTCGTACATTTATCTGTCACCTGTTTGTCCTATTTTGCTCATCGTAGCCACTTAAACAATGATTTACGAAATCCTTGCAGGAGACATTATGAAAGTTATGCGTACCACTGTCGCAACTGTTGTCGCCGCGACCTTATCTCTGAGCGCTTTCTCTGCTTTTGCAGCGGCAAGCCTGACTGGCGCTGGTGCAACCTTCCCTGCGCCGGTGTATGCCAAATGGGCGGATACCTACCAGAAGGAAACCGGTAATAAGGTTAACTATCAGGGTATCGGCTCCTCCGGTGGCGTAAAACAAATTACCGCGAATACCGTTGATTTCGGCGCATCAGACGCTCCGCTGTCTGACGAGAAACTGAATCAGGAAGGCCTGTTCCAGTTCCCAACCGTGATCGGCGGTGTTGTGCTGGCTGTTAACATCCCTGGCCTGAAATCAGGCGAGCTGGTGCTGGACGGCAAAACCCTGGGCGACATCTACCTGGGCAAAATCAAAAAATGGGATGACGAAGCCATCACTAAACTGAACCCGGGCGTTAAGCTGCCTTCGCAGAATATCGCCGTGGTTCGCCGCGCGGATGGTTCCGGTACCTCTTTCGTCTTCACAAGCTACCTGGCGAAAGTGAACGAAGAGTGGAAATCTAAAGTCGGTTCCGGCTCTACCGTTAACTGGCCAACCGGTCTGGGCGGAAAAGGTAACGACGGTATCGCCGCGTTCGTACAGCGTCTGCCTGGCTCTATCGGCTACGTAGAGTACGCCTACGCTAAGCAGAACAACCTGGCTTACACCAAACTGGTTTCTGCTGACGGCAAACCGGTAAGCCCGACCGAAGAGAACTTCGCTAACGCCGCGAAAGGCGCTGACTGGAGCAAATCCTTTGCGCAGGATCTGACTAACCAGAAAGGCGAAGGCGCGTGGCCAATCACCTCCACGACCTTCATCCTGGTTCACAAAGAGCAGAAGAAACCTGAGCAGGGTGCTGAGGTGCTGAAGTTCTTCGACTGGGCATACAAAAACGGCGGCAAGCAGGCTAACGATCTGGATTACGCCAGCCTGCCGGACAGCGTGGTTGAGCAGGTCCGTGCTGCATGGAAAACCAACGTGAAAGACAGCAGCGGTAAAGCGCTGTACTAACAGGATATTTTTGACGAAGATGGCGGGTGGCGCTCACGCTTACCCGCCCTACGGTTCATCCTGTAGGCCCGGTAAGCGCCAGCGCCACCGGGCATATTCGTAAGACGTTTCATAAAGAAGAGTAATTTATGGCTGCAACCAAGCCTGCATTTAACCCTCCGGGTAAAAAAGGTGACATGATTTTCGGCGCGCTGGTCAAACTGGCTGCGCTGATTGTGCTATTGCTGCTGGGCGGCATTATCGTGTCTCTGATTTTCTCCTCCTGGCCGAGCATTCAGAAATTCGGTTTCTCCTTCCTGTGGACCAAAGAGTGGGACGCGCCGAACGACATCTACGGTGCGCTGGTGCCGATTTACGGTACGCTGGTGACCTCGTTCATCGCCCTGCTGATTGCGGTTCCGGTAAGCTTCGGTATTGCGCTGTTCCTGACGGAACTGGCGCCGGGCTGGCTGCGTCGCCCGCTGGGTATTGCCATTGAACTGCTGGCGGCCATCCCAAGTATCGTATACGGCATGTGGGGTCTGTTTATCTTTGCGCCGCTGTTTGCCACGTACTTCCAGGAACCGGTGGGTAATGTTCTCTCAGCCGTTCCGTTTGTGGGAGCCCTGTTCTCTGGCCCGGCATTCGGTATCGGTATTCTGGCGGCAGGGGTGATCCTCGCCATTATGATTATTCCGTACATTGCGGCGGTGATGCGCGATGTTTTCGAACAAACCCCGGTGATGATGAAAGAGTCGGCCTACGGCATCGGCTGTACCACCTGGGAAGTTATCTGGCGCATAGTCCTTCCGTTCACCAAAAATGGGGTGATCGGTGGCGTGATGCTGGGCTTAGGTCGCGCGCTGGGTGAAACCATGGCAGTCACCTTTATCATCGGTAACACCTATCAGCTCGACAGCGCCTCACTCTATATGCCGGGTAACAGCATTACTTCCGCGCTGGCGAACGAGTTTGCCGAAGCGGAATCCGGGCTGCACGTCGCAGCGCTGATGGAACTGGGCCTGATTCTGTTCGTTATCACCTTCATTGTTCTGGCGATTTCCAAGCTGATGATCCTGCGTCTCGCGAAAAATGAGGGGGCACGCTGATGGCAACTCTCGAAATGCAAAGCACCGCTCAGCTTGCGGAATCCCGCCGCAAAATGCAGGCGAAGCGTCGTTTCAAAAACCGCATTGCGCTGACGCTCTCCATGGCAACGATGGCATTCGGCCTGTTCTGGCTGATCTGGATCCTGATGTCCACCATCACCCGTGGTATTGATGGCATGTCTCTGGCGCTGTTCACCGAGATGACGCCGCCGCCAAATACGGCGGGTGGTGGTCTGGCAAACGCCCTGGCGGGCAGTGGCCTGCTGATCCTGTGGGCGACGGTCTTCGGTACGCCGCTGGGCATTATGGCCGGTATCTATCTGGCGGAGTACGGGCGTAAATCCTGGCTGGCAGAGGTGATTCGCTTCATTAACGACATCCTGCTTTCCGCTCCGTCGATTGTCGTGGGCCTGTTTGTTTACACCATCGTGGTTGCGCAAATGGAACACTTCTCCGGCTGGGCGGGCGTGATTGCGCTGGCGCTGCTGCAGGTGCCTATCGTCATTCGTACCACCGAAAACATGCTGAAACTGGTGCCGGACAGCCTGCGTGAAGCGGCTTACGCGCTGGGTACGCCGAAATGGAAAATGATTTCTGCGATTACGCTGAAAGCGTCGGTCTCCGGGATCATGACCGGTATTCTGCTGGCTATCGCCCGTATCGCCGGTGAAACGGCACCGCTGCTGTTTACTGCCCTCTCCAACCAGTTCTGGAGTACGGACATGATGCAGCCGATCGCCAACCTGCCGGTGACGATCTTTAAATTTGCGATGAGTCCATTCGCGGAATGGCAGCAGCTGGCCTGGGCCGGGGTGCTGATCATCACCCTTTGCGTACTGTTGCTGAACATTCTGGCGCGCGTCATTTTCGCGAAGAAGAAACACGGTTAATTTTTTACGGCGCGGCAGATCGCGGCGCCGAATGAGGAAATGAGTCAATGAGTATGGTTGATACTGCCCCGGGTAAGATTCAGGTTCGTGATTTGAACTTCTACTACGGCAAATTCCATGCCCTGAAGAATATCAACCTGGATATTGCGAAGAACCAGGTCACGGCATTCATCGGTCCGTCCGGCTGCGGTAAATCCACGCTGCTGCGTACCTTTAACAAAATGTATTCGCTCTATCCGGAGCAGCGCGCTGAAGGTGAAATTATCCTGGATGGCGAAAACATTCTGACCCAGGCCCAGGATATCGCCCTGCTGCGCGCCAAAGTGGGGATGGTGTTCCAGAAACCAACGCCGTTCCCGATGTCCATCTATGACAACATCGCGTTTGGCGTTCGTCTGTTTGAGAAGCTCTCCCGTGCCGATATGGACGAGCGCGTGCAGTGGGCATTGACCAAGGCCGCATTATGGAACGAAACCAAAGATAAGTTGCACCAGAGCGGGTACTCTCTCTCCGGTGGTCAGCAGCAGCGTCTGTGTATTGCGCGTGGTATCGCCATTCGTCCGGAAGTATTGCTGCTGGATGAGCCGTGCTCGGCGCTGGACCCGATCTCAACCGGTCGTATTGAAGAGCTGATCACCGAGCTGAAGCAGGATTACACCGTGGTTATCGTGACCCATAACATGCAGCAGGCTGCACGTTGTTCCGATCACACGGCGTTTATGTACCTGGGCGAGCTGATTGAGTTCAGCGATACGGATGCGCTGTTCACCCGGCCCGCGAAGAAACAAACTGAAGATTATATTACTGGCCGCTACGGTTGATTTGCCTTAGTGCATGTGGAGAAACCATGGACAACCTCAATCTAAATAAACACATTTCCGGCCAGTTCAACGCAGAGCTGGAAAGCATCCGCACGCAGGTAATGACCATGGGTGGCATGGTCGAGCAGCAGCTTTCTGATGCGATTACGGCGATGCACAACCAGGATAGCGAGCTGGCGAAGCGCGTCATTGAAGGCGACAAAAACGTCAACATGATGGAAGTTGCCATCGACGAGGCCTGCGTGCGCATTATCGCGAAACGTCAGCCGACGGCGAGCGACCTGCGTCTGGTGATGGCGATCATCAAAACCATCGCCGAGCTGGAGCGTATTGGTGACGTGGCGGATAAAATCTGCCGCACCGCGCTGGAGAAATTCTCTCAGCAGCACCAGCCGCTGCTGGTGAGTCTGGAATCGCTCGGTCGTCACACCGTGCAGATGCTGCACGACGTGCTGGATGCATTCGCGCGCATGGATCTGGACGAAGCGGTGCGTATCTACCGTGAAGACAAAAAGGTCGACCAGGAGTATGAGGGCATCGTCCGTCAGCT
Organism: Enterobacter sp. KB-280D8; assembly: GCF_041399405.1. NCBI lineage: Bacteria > Pseudomonadati > Pseudomonadota > Gammaproteobacteria > Enterobacterales > Enterobacteriaceae > Enterobacter > Enterobacter sp. KB-280D8. The sequence goes on along the minus strand of NZ_JBGKEC010000017.1, from coordinate 516 downwards.
GATGACCTACATGATGGAAGATTCACGTACGATCCCAAGCGTGCTAACTGCCCTGTTCTGCGCGCGCTCTATCGAGCGTATCGGCGACCGCTGCCAGAACATTTGCGAATACATTTTCTACTTCGTGAAAGGTCAGGACTTCCGCCATGTGGGCGGCGACGAACTGGACAAGCTGCTGGCGGGTAAAGATCCGAAAGAGTGATTTTTACCCTCACCCTAACCCTCTCCCACAGGGAGAGGGGACCATTCGGTTTTCTCCCTCTCCCCTGAGGCTGAGGGTTCCCCACAAAATAATGCCAGCACGGACGACCCCCTCTCCCTTGAGGGAGAGGGCTGGGGTGAGGGGGAACATACGGCTCTGGTGGTCATTCCGTTCACTTCACGTTCCTTGCTACTCTGTGAGGACATGACCGGTGAACGTGCCAGGGCGGCTCAATCGCCACCGCCCTGGCGACCCGGGCTCCCGGCGGTAAATCGCCGCTTCGCGGTACCCTCAGCTTATTCCTTCAGGCTATC
>NZ_JBGKEC010000016.1:0-46717 GCF_041399405.1 Enterobacter sp. KB-280D8 | reverse complement strand
CATTGCCGAACCACGCCTAGATGAAGCTGATGCAAAAGCCTGGTATCTGGCTGCCGCGAAGGGCACCGACACCATCGAGGTCGCTTATCTCAACGGCGTCGACACGCCATACATCGATCAGCAGGAAGGCTTCACCACTGATGGTATCGCCACGAAAGTGCGTATTGATGCAGGTGTGGCGCCGCTGGACTATCGCGGCATGACCAAATCCTCTGGTCAGTAAAAAAACAGTCCTGACAAACAGACGCCCGTAAGGGCTTTTTTTATACGTGAAACCAGCCCCGCATGGGGCTGAATGGAGAAGTTATGGCTAAGAACTATGCGCAGGACGGGAAAACGATCCCTCTGGTAAACAGTGGTGCAACCGATGTTCACAGCGGCGACCCGGTTGTTGTTGGAAAACTTATCGCGGTGGCAATTACCGATATCCCGGCTGGCGATACCGGGGACGGTTTTACTGAGGGTGTTTTCCTCCTGCCAAAAGTATCCGCAGATGCGGTTACTGCCGGGGCGCAGGTGTATCTGAAGGACGGCAAAATCACGATCGAAGAAACGGACGCCGTTGCCGCGGGCATCGCCTGGGAAGATGCAGGGGCAAACACCACCGTTGTTGAAGTGAAGATTAATGTCTAATCCCTTTGACCGGATGGCGGCTCGCATGGACGCGGCCACCATAAAAAAGATGGGGAAAACGGTTCTTATTAACGGAATCACATACGACGTTATTTCTGCTGAGTTGCTTGAAGAGATGGGGCCGTTATCAGGGAATTTACGGTCTCTGGTGGTATTCAGTGGAGAATATACCCCGCGGCGAAACGATGAAGTGGTTTGGGAAGGCAAAAACTGGACCGTCACACGTCACGAACTGTTTAACGGGAAACCTCGTATCTTCATTGAGTAGGAGGGGCTATGTCGATCAAAGGCCTCGAGCAGGCTATCGCAAACCTCAACAGCATCAGCAAAACGGCCGTACCACGTGCCTCTGCCCAGTCGGTTAACCGTATTGCCGGGCAGGCCATCAATCGAAGCGTTTCTGTCGTTTCAAAATCGACTCGTGTACCTCGAAAACTGGTTAAGCAACGTGCCCGGTTACGGCGGGCTACCGTCAGTAAACCACGCGCACTTATTCGGGTGAACCGGGGAAATCTCCCCGCCATAAAACTCGGTCCTGCGAGTGTTCGTCTGTCCCGCAGAAAACGGGATAAGTCGGGTGCAAACAGTGTGCTCAGAATAGGCCCGTTTCGTTTTCCAGGCGCTTTTATCCAGCAACTGGCAAATGGTCGATGGCATGTGCTGCGACGCACCACAAAGAACCGCTACCCCATTGAAGTGGTCAGCATTCCACTGGCTGTTCCCCTTACAGAGGCCTTCCGTGCGGAGCTACCCCGCCTGATGGACGAAAACATGCCAGCAGTTATGCGCCAGAACCTGCAAAACCAACTGAGGTTGATACTCAAACGATGAAACACCCGCAGATACGGGCCGCCGTTCTGACGGCCCTGAAACGCAGTATTACAGAACAAATAACCTGGTTCGACGGCCGTCCGGGATTTCTGGAAGAAGAAGATTTGCCTGCTGTAGCCGTCTATCTGACTGATGCGAGAGCTACAGAAGATAGCGTGGATGAAGATATGTGGACTGCACTGCTGCATATCGAGGTCTTTTTGAAGGCAAAAGAGACCGATTCCGCTCTGGATGCCTGGATGGAAGAAAAAGTGTACCCCGCTCTGGCTAATATCCCAGAATTGCTGCCCCTAATCGAACTGATGAATGCAAATGGCTATGACTATCAGCGAGATGAGGAAGTGATGATGTGGGGATCAGCCGATCTCAATTATTCAATCAGCTATGTAATGTGAGGATCCTATGGCCACACCAAACCCGCTGGTGCCAACAAAAGGTGCCGGTACCACTCTCTGGGTTTACACCGGAACCGGTGACCCCTATGCCAATCCGCTTTCAGACGTTGACTGGTTGCGCCTCGCAAAGATTAAAGACCTGCAGCCCGGTGAACTGACGGCTGAATCTGAAGATGACACCTACATCGATGATGAGAATGCCGACTGGACATCAACCATGCAGGGGCAGAAATCAGCCGGTGAAACTAACCTGACGCTCGCGTGGATGCCGGGAGATTCAGGTCAGCAGGACCTGGTGAACTGGTTCGATGAGGGGATCGTGAGGGGATATAAAATCAAATACCCAAATGGTGTCGTCGATGTGTTTAAGGGCTGGGTGAGCAGCCTTGGTAAAACCATTACTTCCAAAGAGGTAATGACCCGCACGGCCAAAATCACAAACAACGGCAAACCATCGCTGGCAGAAGACAGCGGTACCGCGCCGATTGCTGTCACGGGGATCAATTTAGATAAATCCACTGCAGCTGTAGCGGTCGCAGCCACAACGCAACTGGTGGTTTCAGTCCTTCCGGCCAGTGCGTCAGATAAATCCTTCCGCGTAGCCAGCTCTGATCCTTCAAAAGCAACGGTTACCGTTAATGGCAATACCCTGATTGTCACCGGCGTGGCGGCGGGCACCGTAGAAATCATCGTTATGAGCAATGACGGCAACTTTGTGGCGATCTGCAAAGTCACTGTTTCCTGATAACCGGGGCGTGAGCCCCGTTCCGACCCGGAGTAAATATGTTTCTAAAGAGCGAACAGCTGGAAAGTAACGGCAGCAGCGTCACATTGTTCCAGCTTTCGGCGCTTCAACGTATTGAATACCTCGAATACCTGAAACAGATGGAGGCAGTTGAAGCTGGCGATTTCCAGGCGGCCATCACCCTCACCGTAAAAAGTGGGGCGTTCCTCGTGGCGATGTCGCTTTGGCACGGCCACGAACTGAAAGGCTCACAGGGAGAAAATGCGGCGGCGGAAGTGGCAAAGATTCAGGATGAGGTCATGCAGTCATGGCCGACCGAACTGGTTGCCGAAGCGGAATATAAGGTGAAGCTCCTGTCCGGGATGATTGCGCCGGTAACTGATGACCAGGCAGCGTCCGGCGAAGAAGGTTATAAACCCGCTGAACCCGTTACTGCGGAAAAGCCCTCGCCAGTGAGCTGAAATTTGCCATGAAACTGGCGCGTGAGTTCGGTCGCCCGGACTGGCGTACCATGCTTGCTGGCATGTCCTCAACGGAGTACGGCGACTGGAAAATCTTCTACCAGGACAATTACTTTCATGATGCGCAGCTGGACGCACACTTCTCCGGCTTGCTCTACACCATCTCAACCCTGTTTTTTGCCGATCCGGAGTTAACCCCGGACAGTTTCAGCATTCTTAATACTGCACCGGAACCCATCGACATTGATGAACCGGATGACAATACGCTGATGGCGAAGGCTGCAGGTATTTCAGGAGGCGTGCGCTATGGCCCAGACGGCAGTCGGTGATCTGGTCGTTAACCTTGACGTTAACTCGTCGAAATTCAGCGAGCAGCTTAACTACGTCAAAAAAGAATTAAAACAGACCGGCAATGCGGCAAACGACGAAGCGTTACGTATCCAGCAGTCCTTCAGCCGCCAGGAGAACGCCGCGCGTAAGGCCGGTATTTCAGTGGGTCAGTATAACGCCGCAATGCGTATGCTCCCGGCGCAGTTTACCGATGTGGCCACGCAGCTGGCAGGTGGGCAGAACCCCTGGCTGATTCTGCTTCAGCAGGGCGGTCAGGTTAAGGACTCTTTTGGCGGGATCATCCCGACATTCCGGGCGTTGATTGGGACGGTTTCCCCGTTGATGGTCGGCATTGGTGCATTGTCCGTTGCAACGGGCGCGTTGTTCTATGCTTGGTACCAGGGCTCTTCCACTCTGTCTGATTTCAACAAAACGCTGGTACTGTCGGGGAACACAGCCGGACTGACAGCTGACCGCATGCTGGCACTGGCGCGGAACGGACAGGCAGCGGGGCTGACCTTCAACCAGACCAGTGAAGCGCTGACCGAGCTTATCAACGCGGGTGTGCGTGCTGGCTCGCGCTTTGATGACATGAGCGAGGCGGTGGCGCGGTTTACCGATGCCTCCGGCGTGCCGGTGGAAAAGGTAGCAGCAGCCTATGGCAAGCTCGCAACTGACCCGACATCGGGCCTGATCGCGATGGCCCAGCAGTTCCATAACGTTACCGCTGAACAGATTGCCCATGTGGCGCAGATGCAGCGTGCCGGTGATGAGGCTGGCGCACTGCAGGCGGCTAACGAGGCTGCTACAGCCGGATTCAACGATCAGACAAAAGCCATCCGCGACAATATGGGGACGATTGAATCTTCAGCGGACTCCCTGAAGCGCGCCTTCAAGTCGATGTGGGATGCAGCCCTCGATATTGGCCGACCTGACACCGCGCAGGAGATGGTGGCAAAAGCCGAAGCCGCGTTCAAAAAAGCCGATGAAATCTGGAACCTGCGTAAAGGTGACCGATATGTCAATGATGAGGCCCGCGCCCGATTCTGGAATGACCGCGAAACGGCCAGGCTGGCGCTGGACATGGCGCAGCAGCAAGCGGGAATTGCCAGGGCGAATGAAGAGAATGCATCGCGCGAAGCGGCAGCGGAATCGGATCGCCAGAAGTATGCTGCGCAGGCTCAGGCAAACTATGCCAAAACGCAGACGGCACTGGAGAAATACACGGCCAGGCAGAGCGAGCTCAACAAGGCGCTGAAAGAGGGGCGGATCCTCCAGGCTGACTACAACATCAACCTGGCTGCCGCGAAAAAAGAGTACGAAGACACCCTTAAAAAGCCGAAGACGACCCCGGCAATCAGAACCCCCGCAGGTGCCCGTGCCACCGATACGGCCAGCGCCCAGACGCTGGAGCTGCAGGCACAGCTGCGCACCCTGCAGGAGCATAAGAGCATCAATGACACCATCAGCCAGCAGCGTCAGGAGCTGTGGCGTCAGCAGTCCCGCTTTACGGTTCTGGAAGAGGCCGCGAAGACCCGGACGCTTTCTGCTGAGGAAAAATCCCTGCTGGACAGTAAAAGCGAGGTGCTATCCCGTGCGGAGCTGAATGCGAAGCTTGGTGATCAGATAGTGGCGCAGGAGCGGCTTAATCGCCTGCAGGATACGTCCCAAAAATACGTCACGCAGATCGGCGAGAAAACTCGAGCCCTTGCGGAAAGTGCTGGTATGAGCAGTCGTGCAGCACAACGCCGCAATGAGGAGGCCCAGCTTCTTCAGGGCTGGAAAAATGGTGGCGGTTCGGAGAACGACGCTGGTTATCAGAATGAGCTGCAGGCGCTGCAGGCGTATTACGCCGAGCAGGATAAGCTGCGAGACGACTGGCAATCCGGGGCCAAATCCGCATGGGCAGATTATGTTGATTCTGCTTCAGATTCTTATGGCCAGATGAAGTCGATTGCAACCAGTGCGTTTGATGGCATAGGGCAAAATATGGCTGACATGCTGACGCGCGGAAAGGCTGACTGGGCTGACTTCACCCGCTCCACGCTCTCCATGCTGACACAGATCCTGCTGAAACAGGCGATGGTCGGTCTGGTGGATTCAGCGACAAGCGCGCTGGGATTTGCAGGTGGCGGTTATACCGGTTCAGGCGGGAAATATGAACCTGCAGGTGTCGTTCACCGTGGTGAATTTGTTTTCACCAAAGAGGCTACCAGCCGGATCGGCGTCGGCAATCTTTACCGGATGATGAAAGGGTATGCCACGGGTGGGTATGTCGGGGGCGGTGGTACAGGTCCAGCTGCAGCACCTTTCGGTGTCAGTGTATATGCCCCGGTGACGGTCGAAAATGCTCCCGGTAACGCACAGCAGCAAAACGACGGAGACCGGCTGGGTAAAGCGTATCAGCAGGTGATTAATAAATCTGTCAACGATGGTATCGCCAGGGCAATCCAGCCCGGTGGGCTTATCTGGAATGCGACCAATCGCAGGTAACAGTTATGACGATAGAAACATTCTCCTGGGGAATTAAGGTCTCCAGCCAGCCCACCGAGGGAAGCAAAGACACCGTCAGGAAGGTCCAGTTCGGCGACGGGTACGCACAGGTGAGCGGCTCAGGTCTGAATGACGAGATTCGCACCTATGAGTTTTCCTTTTCCGGTGATCCGACTACTGCGAATGAAATTCATGCCTTCCTTCGGCGGCATAAAGTGAAGTCGTTTATTTTCACTCCGCCTTTTGGCGATATGGCGCTGTGGCGTGTCGAGGCTGACAGCCTCAAAAAGGTGGTTAAAAACGTAAAAGTGATAACCGTAACCGCAACGTTTGAACAGGCATTTGCACCATGAGTCTTAATGCTGATTATCAAAAGCTTGAGCCGGGCAATGAAGTCCGGCTTTTTTCTGTCGATGGCACAGCGTTCGGTATGTCAGATGTGCTCCGCTTCCACGCACATAACATTGCGCATACCCCGGAAGAGATTGAGGCTGCAGGCGGGGATGAGAATAAACTTCCGGCGAAGTCCATCTGGTGGCAGGGGGAGGAGTATAAAGCCTGGCCGTGTCAGGTTGAGGGTATTGAAGCGACCACGGACGGTACCAGCCCACAGCCAAAACTGAGTGTGGCGAACTTGGACAGTTCGATCTCAGCGCTCTGTCTGGCGTATGACGATCTGCTGCAGGCGAAAGTCAGTATTCACGACACGCTGGCACAGTATCTGGACGCCAGAAATTTTCCGCAGGGCAATCCCACTGCTGACCCGTCACAGGAAAAGCTGAAGGTCTTTTATATCGATGCCAGAAGCACTGAGACGGATGAAGTTGTCGAGTTTACGCTTTCCAGTCCGATGGATTTACAGGGCCAGATGATACCGACGCGGCAGCTGCATTCGTTATGCAGCTGGTGCATCCGGAATAAGTACCGGACCGGCGACGGCTGCGACTATGCCGGAACGCGCTACTTCGACAAAAACAATAATCCTGTTGACGATCCTTCGCTGGATGTCTGCAACGGCACGCTGACGGCCTGCAAGCTCCGGCACGGAGACAGCAACGAGCTGCCGTTCGGCGGTTTCCCGGGTACATCTCTTATCAGGAGCTGATATGCGCCAGAAAACTATTGATGCCATCATGGCACACGCTGCAGCGGAATATCCGCGCGAGTGCTGCGGCGTGGTGGCACAGAAAAGCCGGGTTGAGCGCTATTTTCCCTGTCGTAATCTCGCAGCTGAGCCGACTGAACATTTTCACCTGTCCCCCGAAGATTACGCAGCGGCAGAAGACTGGGGGACGGTGGTGGCCATTGTTCACAGCCATCCTGATGCGACGACGCAGGCCAGCGAGCTGGATAAGGCACAGTGTGATGCAACGCTGCTGCCCTGGCATATTGTGAGCTGGCCAGAGGGGGATTTACGTACCATTCAGCCACGCGGGGAGCTGCCATTGCTGGAGCGTCCGTTCGTCCTTGGCCATTTCGATTGCTGGGGTCTGGTAATGAGCTATTTCCGGCAGACCCACGGTATCGAGCTCCACGATTATCGGGTGGATTATCCCTGGTGGGAAAACGACTACCCGGACAATTTCTATCAGGAGTGCTGGTACGAGTGCGGATTCAGGGAGTTTGATGGCCCGCCCCAGGAAGGTGATCTGGTCATCATGCAGGTGCAGGCCGATAAGTGGAATCATGCCGGGATATTGCTGGAGGGAAACATGCTGCTGCACCATCTTTACGGGCATTTGAGTCAACGTGTTCCTTATGGCGGATACTGGCAGGAAAGAACAATGAAGATTTTTCGTTACAAATCTCTGTGTTAATCTTTTGGTAAAACATAGGGGATAGGTATATGAAAAAATTCATATTGGCGTTAGGGATTATTAGTGCAGCTGGTTGTTCTGTTAGCTCGCTTGAATCCCAAAAGCCCATATTTTCTGGTCATTCACAAAAAAGTGTTGATCAACTTAACAGATGCATAGCGCCTAAATGGGTTGAATTGCGTTCATCAAGCACAAGCATTCCTACCGAGACTGGATATAAAATAACGGCCTCCGATGACATATTTGGGGCATTATCAGTAGTGAATATCGATTCATCATCCAGTGGCGGCAGTGATGTTAAGGTTTATGCAGTGGCGAAAGGATGGAATGATCACTGGGGAAAAGCAGTTCATTCGTGTCTGTGAAGAAATTAAGTTGACCACCTTCGGGTGGTTTTTTTATGCCGGAGATATATATGCCAGAGGTCATGACCAGAATTGAGCTTGGCGGTGTGCTGGGAAAAACTTTTGGGAAAGTTCATCACCGTCTTATTTCCCGCGTCAGTGAGGCGGGAGTATCGCTCGCAAAGACTGTTCCGGGATTTGAACAGTTTATGATTTCCAGCCAACGCCGTGGGCTCACTTACTCCGTGTTTAAGGGTAAAAAAAACATCGGTGTGGATGACCTGGGCTTTCCGGTTACCGGTGAGGTTATTCGCATTGTTCCGGTAATAATTGGCAGCAAAAAATCTGGTTTATTACAAACAATTCTGGGTGCTGTACTCGTCGTTGTCGGTGTGGCAGTTGGTTATTTTTCGGGTGGTACGTTATCAACCGCTGGTTTTGCGGCTGCTAAATTAGGTGCTGCGATGATGATTGGTGGGGTTGTCCAGATGCTTTCCCCTCAACCAGCGGGTCTGGCCAGCAAACAAAGCTCTGATAACCGCGCCTCCTACGCGTTTGGCGGTGTCACAAACACCGCTGCGCAGGGCTACCCGGTACCACTCCTTTATGGTCGCCGGCGAATCGGCGGCGCGATTATTTCTGCCGGGATATATGTCGAAGATCAGCAGTAAATAAAACCTTCTTTCAGGCCACCTCAGGGTGGTTTTTTTTATGGGCACAATATGGCTACTTCTACTCAGATTAGAGGCCGCAAGGGCGGCAGTTCCAGCTCCCGCACCCCTACCGAACAGCCAGATGATCTCCAGTCCGTAGCGAAGGCCAAGATTCTTGTTGCGCTGGGAGAGGGGGAATTTGCGGGGCAGTTAACGGCTAAAGATATCTATCTTGACGGCACGCCACTGGAGAACGCAGACGGATCGCAAAACTTCAGCGGCGTGGCATGGGAGTTCCGGCCGGGGACTCAGGCTCAAAAGTATATTCAGGGCATCCCTGGTACCGAGAATGAAATCAGCGTTGGTACCGAAGTATCAAGCACTACGGCCTGGACGCATACTTTTACCAACACCCAGCTGTCAGCCATTCGTCTGCGCCTCAAATGGCCATCACTGTTTAAACAGGAGGACGACGGCGATCTGGTCGGCTATTCGATTAATTACGCTATCGATCTGCAGACAGATGGCGGTACCTGGCAGACCGTGCTTAATACCAGCGTCACCGGGAAAACCACATCAGGCTACGAACGCAGCCACCGTATCGACTTACCGCAGGCGGGAAGCACCTGGACGGTACGCCTTCGCAAGCTCACCGCGGATGCGAACAGTGCGAAAATTGGCGACACGATGACGCTGCAGAGCTACACGGAGGTAATCGATGCCAAACTGCGCTATCCAAACACCGCGCTGCTGTACATTGAATTCGATTCAAGCCAGTTTAACGGCTCCATCCCGCAAATATCCTGCGAACCGCGAGGGCGTGTAATCCGCGTTCCGGATACGTATGACCCGGAGACCCGCACCTATAGCGGCACATGGACTGGGGCGTTTAAGTGGGCGTGGACGGATAATCCAGCCTGGATTTTTTACGATCTGGTGGTGAGCGACCGCTTTGGGCTGGGCAATCGCCTGACGGCGGCCAATATTGATAAATGGACGCTTTACCAGGTTGCGCAATATTGCGATCAGCCGGTTCCTGATGGTAAAGGCGGTAGCGGCACTGAGCCTCGCTATACCTGTAACGTGTACGTGCAGGAGAGGAATGACGCCTATACCGTGTTACGTGATTTTGCGGCGATATTCCGGGGCATGACGTACTGGGGTGGCGATCAAATCGTTGCGCTGGCGGATATGCCCCGCGATGTGGATTACAGCTACACGCGTGCAAACGTGGTTAATGGGCGCTTTACCTATTCGGGCAGCACCACGAAAACCCGCTATACCACAGCATTGGTTTCCTGGTCTGATCCGGGTAATGCCTATGCGGATGCGATGGAGCCGGTATTTGAACAGGATCTCGTTGCTCGCTTTGGCACAAACCAGCTCGAAATGACAGCCATTGGTTGTACCCGGCAGTCAGAGGCAAACCGTAAGGGGCGCTGGGGTATCCTGACCAATAACAAGGATCGCATCGTGTCGTTCGATGTTGGTCTTGACGGCAAGATCCCACAGCCTGGTTATATCATCGCGGTTGCCGATGAGCTGCTTTCCGGAAAAGTGATGGGAGGGCGCATCAGCGCGGTTAACGGTCGCGTTATCACGCTTGATCGTGATTCGGCAGCCGCACCCGGAAGCCGCCTTATGGTTAACCTATCGTCCGGCGCATCGCAGAGCAGGACGATACAGAGCGTTAACGGTCGGGCTGTCACCGTGACCACGGCCTACAGCGAAACACCGGCAGTCGAAGCGGTATGGATTGTCGAATCCGACGAGCTTTATGCACAGCAATATCGTGTTATCAGCGTCGCTGATAATAACGACGGCACGTTTTCGATTACTGGTGCTTTTCATGATCCGGATAAGTATGCCCGTATCGATACCGGCGCCATCATCGACCAGCGGCCAATAAGTGTTATTCCGCCTGGTAGTCAGTCCCCGCCAGCCAATATTACGATCAGTTCGTTTTCGGTGGTTCAGCAGAATATCAGTGTTGAGACCATGCGCGTCAGCTGGGAGCAGGCGCAGAACGCTATCGCCTATGAAGCGCAATGGCGCCGCAATGACGGGAACTGGGTTAACGTGCCGCGCAGCTCCACTACGTCATTTGACGTCCCGGGAATTTATGCCGGTCGCTACCTGGTACGCGTGCGCGCAATCAATGCCGCCGAAATTTCATCTGGATGGGGCTATTCAGAAGAGAAAACGCTGACGGGTAAAGTGGGCAATCCACCGAAGCCGGTTGGCTTCATCGCTTCTGAGAACGTGGTATTCGGTATCGAGCTGAACTGGGGATTCCCGGCGAATACCGACGACACGCTGAAGACGGAAATTCAGTACAGCCTGACCGGTACCGAAGACGATGCAATGCTGCTGGCCGACGTGCCTTACCCGCAGCGCAAATATCAGCAAATGGGCCTTAAGGCAGGGCAGATTTTCTGGTACCGCGCGCAGCTGGTGGACCGAACCGGCAACGAATCAGGTTTCACTGAATGGGTGCGAGGTCAGGCCAGCATCGATGTTTCCGACATCACCGATGTGATCCTGGAGGAAATTAAAGACTCCGACACATTCAAAGACCTGATCGAGAACGCGGTGGACAGCAACGAAAAAGTTGCAGGCATGGTGGATGAAATCAAAAAGCATGCCGACGAGCTCGAGCAGCAGGCGAAAGACATCCAGGAGAACGCTGACGGGCTGGCGCAGGCCGAAGTGAAAATAGACGAGATTTCTGTGTCGATGGACGGCATGACAGGAGGCGTGAAGAACTCGGCAATTGCGATAATCCAGGCCAACCTCGCTCAGGTGGCCACGCGTAAAACCCTGTCGGCATCGGTTGCCGGTAACAGCGCGCAGCTGGACCGCATTGATGAGGTGATCGTCAATGACAGGGAGGCAACGGCACGTGCATTGCTGAGCTTGCAGACGAGCGTCAACGGTAATACGGCATCCATCAATAGCCTGAGCCAGACGGTTTCGAATTATCAGCAGTCTACAGCCACGCAGATAAATGCTATTACGGCGACAGTCAATGGACATACTGCCTCTATAACCACGAACGCCCAGGCCATTGCGAACGTAAACGGCCAGCTCAGCGCGATGTACAACATCAAGGTTGGGGTAACGAGTAATGGCCAGTATTACGCTGCAGGAATGGGGATCGGGGTGGAGAATACGCCATCAGGGATGCAGTCGCAGGTAATCTTCCTGGCCGACCGTTTTGCCGTCACTACGGCAGCAGGAAATAGCGTGGCGTTGCCATTTGTGATCCAGAATGGGCAGACGTTCATCAGGGCCAGCTTCATTCAGGACGGTACCATTGAAAACGCCAAAATCGGCAACTTTATTCAATCCAATAACTATGTGGCGGGATCTGCCGGCTGGAGACTCGATAAAGGGGGAACGTTTGAAATTAACGGTGTGGGCGGCGGCGGAAGGATGCTGATATCCAGCACGCTCATTCAAATCTATGACAGCAACAACGTGCTGCGCGTCAGAATGGGGTTATGGTAATGCCACAGGGTTTACAGTGCTGGGACGGCGCAGGCCGTATTGCCGTCGATTTAAGTGATTACGCTATTCGGTATATTGGAAGCACTTCAGTAACATTTGCGGCGGGGGAAACGGCTAAGGACGTTTCTTATCCCGGCATTACTCAGGACGGTACATTTATATCGATTGTCACGGCTGGCGTTACTGCAAACGAATATTACTGCCGTGCTTATAATGGCGGCTTTACTGCATTCTATTTGCCTATCACCGGTAGTCCGGCATTCACTTTTAATGTTGAGGTTTATAACTTTCAATGAGTGGATTTGAAGTTTACAACAGTGCTGGGAAATTGCTTGTTGACTCGCAAAACAGGTCCACCCTTTTTTATGATCAGCGCTCTCTGGGGGCTGTAACTGAAAAAGGGTTTTACAGTGTAGACAGCCCGTTTGGTGACGGAAGCACGCTGGGATTTACCCAGCAACAATTCTGGAATGACGGGAATTTACGCTGGCTTCAACTGGATACAAATAAGTATGGATTACCCGGCGCCGATCTTCTTGAAGATAATGCAGGGAGGATGATACGCACGGCGCGAAACATTGGAATGCAGAGCGGTTACCTGGACGTGTTCGACGCAGGAGGAAACCTTATTTGGAGCGCTGCATCAGCATCGAAAATGCCCAGGGTAGTTGGTTTTTTTGACGTGCCAGCGAGTTATGATCTGCAGAACAACACCTTTGCTATAAACCTCGGATTTAACCCGTGGATTCTGGTTAACAACTGTCCGGGAAATCTAAGTGATGATGGCGGGGCGACGGGTTACTCAGGGATCGCTTTAAAATGGACTGGCTCACAGTTGCAGGGCAGGTATATATCCAAAAATCAGCGCAACTGGAGCCAGACACTTCAGGGACGAGGGTTACGAATTCCCATCGCTCAGTTTGGCGGAATTTGATACTGGCGGGACGCGGGGGTAGTGAGTAGCGATCATGTCTTGCTTAACACCCTTTGCAGGTTCGAAGCGGTATACGACATCAAGCTTATCCGTTTTCTTATAACAGATATTGCTGAGCCGCTTATTTATATGTCGGCTGAAGATGCCATTACTGCTGTCTGAAATTACGTTAACTTCCCTCGTGGTACAGTCAATATTCACGTGAATATCTCCTCCAAGAGATAAGCGCGCCGCATCCACCGGGTAATCCATTTTGAAAGCATAGTCTCTGTCTTTATCAGCACAGCCAGCCGCCAGCAAAAGTGCCACGGCAAATAATCGTTTCATTTCTACATTCCTGTATCTGCGTGAATATCCATTTTATTTGAGTTTAAAAAATAGTCAGATTGATAAGAGCGATCAATTTTACATTATTGATCGCTTTAAACGATCGTTATTATCGTGAGGTAGTTCATGCTTTATAACACTGGAATCATTGCTATCAACGGAAATACCGCCACAGGGACGGGTACTAACTGGACGGCACCTGCCAGCCAGGTCCGCGCTGGCCAGACGATTATCGTCATGTCGAGCCCGGTTCAAATTTTCCAGATCTCAAGCGTGGATAGCTCCACCTCGATGACGGTTACACCTGCCGCCGCTCCGGCACTGAGTGGTCAGAAGTATGGAATCCTGGTGTCCGACAATATCTCTGTCGACGGACTGGCACAGGCAATGTCGCAGCTCATCAAAGAGTATGACGAGAACATTGGCGCGTGGGAGACGTTCGTCACAACCTCAGCCAACCAGAACATTACCGTTATGATCAACGGCACCCCCGTAACTATCCCAGGTATCGGAAAACTGGCTCAGAAAGGTACCAATGGTGCTCTCCCGATTGACCAGGGCGGTACCGGGGCAACAACGGCAGAAGGCAGTCGCACAAACCTCGGTTTGGGAAACAGCGCCACGAAGAACGTAGGAACAGATGCGGGAACGGTGGCCGCAGGCGACGATTCACGCCTTACTACGGTGAACGGAAAAACAGGCGGCACGGTTTCCGGTAGTGTTATTGCAACATCTGGGAACCAAGTCGGCATTGCGAGTGGGTCAGGTGGTAATAAATCTATCTCACTGTCAAATGTGTCCTCTGATGGACCTACAGAAAACTATGTAAACTGGATTGCGGGTAACTATTACGCGGGCATATGGAGAATGGGCGCCATTCGAGGAGCTGGTACCGACTTAAACCGCGTACAGATGAATATCTTCGACGGCATTTCAACAAATTCCGATTATCGCTGGTACTCTGATGGCCGATTCCGTAGTAAATCTGTTCAGGCGCCTGGTGTGGGGGGCGGTGGCGGGTATATGGATATAGCCAATGCCGACAACACCAATATTTCATTTAGCCGCCCTAACCTGACACAGAATAACGACAGCGGATATGTTCCTGCTCTGCGTTGGCACTCAGGCGCATCCGGTGGCTATCATGCTGCGACTGCAATCGGTTCGGTAGCGAATGGGGCATCAGCCTGGCCGAGTATCGTTATGATGACTCTAGGCGACGGTGGTAATGCAGGTACTCGAGCGTGGCAATTTAATCTCGTGTCCGGCGATATCTACGTATCAGGAACAGGCGGTTTCGCTGGTGACTATGTGTTCAATAAATCAGCGACATCCGATGCCAACCTGAAAAAAGATATCACTTACACAGATGGCAAAGCGTCGGTCGAAAACATCAAAGCCATGAAACCGACTACGTTTATCTACAAAAACGATGAAAAGGAGCGCGTTCGCCGTGGTGTGATCGCCCAGGATATCATGCTGATTGACCCGGACTACGTGAAAGAGGTGCCAGGAGGGATTGAAATTGAAGAGGATGGAACCGAGACACAAAAGCCATCAACCCTGGCGCTTGATAACAACGTCCTGTTAGTTGATGCGGTACTGGCGCTGAATTTCGTCATTAAGCAGCTGGAAGCTACACAGAAAGAACTTGCAGACCTTAGAAATAATTTTGCTGGTTCATAATGAGAAAACCGCTGCCCATCGTATGCAAGAATGGGCGGCGGCTAAAATCTGCTCGCAAAGAGCTATTGCCATAAAATTTACAAAACTCATAATTCGAAGCGACATAGAAACTTAGAAACGAAACGGCGAAGCTTTAAGCAGTCAGGGTAGTCCCTCTGTCTTGCGCGCTCACTCAAATGAAACTACTGTATATAAAAACAGTATTTGAGGTGTGTGCAATGGAATTCATCAGGCCAACAGAACTTCGAGAAATTATCACTCTCCCGCTTTTCAGTGACTTAGTTCAGTGTGGTTTCCCGAGCCCCGCGGCTGATTACGTTGAACAGCGCATCGATCTCAATGAGTTACTTGTCGCTCATCCGAGCTCAACATATTTCGTTAAGGCTGCCGGCGACTCTATGATCGAAGCTGGGATTAGTGACGGCGATCTGCTGGTGGTGGACAGTTCGCGCACGGCAGAGCACGGTGACATTGTCATCGCCGCAGTAGAAGGGGAATTCACTGTTAAACGCCTGCAGCTGCGCCCGACCGTGCAACTCAATCCTATGAACAGCTCCTATAGTCCAATTGTTGTGGGCAGCGAAGACACGCTGGACGTTTTCGGCGTCGTGACTTTCATCGTTAAATCTGCGAGCTGAATATGTTTGCGCTCTGTGATGTGAATTCGTTCTACGCATCATGCGAGACTGTGTTCAGACCGGATCTGCAAGGACGGCCGGTTGTCGTTCTCTCGAATAATGATGGCTGTGTGATAGCCCGTAGCGCTGAGGCAAAGGCAGCTGGAATAACGATGGGTGAGCCATTCTTCAAACAGAAAGAACTATTCAGGCGCGCTGGTGTTGTTTGCTTCAGCAGCAACTACGAACTCTACGCTGATATGTCGAACAGAGTAATGACGACGCTGGAAGAAATGAGCCCCCGCGTCGAAATTTACAGTATCGATGAAGCTTTTTGTGACCTGACGGGCGTTAGGAACTGCTGGGACCTGACTGACTTTGGCAAAGAGATCCGCGCTACAGTTCTGAAGCGTACGCACCTGACTGTCGGGGTTGGCATTGCCCAGACAAAGACACTGGCGAAGCTTGCCAATCATGCAGCGAAGAAATGGCAGCGGCAGACGGGCGGGGTAGTTGACCTGTCAAATGTTGATCGGCAGCGTCGGCTGCTGGCGATCGTGCCCGTAGAGGATGTCTGGGGCGTCGGCCGACGCATCAGCAAAAAGCTCAATGCGATGGGTATCAAAACTGCTCTGGATCTCTCTGAGCAGAGTACGTGGATTATTCGAAAGCACTTCAATGTCGTCCTGGAGCGAACTGTCCGGGAGCTGCGCGGCGAACCATGTCTGGATCTGGAGGAGTTTGCACCAGCTAAGCAGGAAATTGTGTGTAGCAGGTCGTTCGGTGAACGCGTTACCGAATACGAACAGATGCGGCAGGCTATCTGCAGCTATGCGGCGCGTGGTGCTGAAAAGCTTCGCGGCGAACACCAGTATTGCCGTTTTATATCTGCGTTCGTGAAGACGTCACCTTTTGCCCTGAACGAGCCGTATTACGGTAACAGCGCGTCAGTGAAGCTTCTTACCCCCACTCAGGATTCCCGCGACATCATCAACGCCGCGATAAAGTGCTTGGACAAAATTTGGAGGGATGGCCACCGCTATCAAAAGGCTGGAATCATGCTGGGAGATTTTTTCAGCCAAGGGGTGGCGCAGCTTAACCTTTTCGATGAGCACGCGCCTCGCGCTGGAAGCGATAAGTTGATGGAGGTGCTCGATCACTTGAACGCGAAAGACGGGAAAGGAACACTCTTCTTTGCCGGGCAGGGCATTCATCAGCAGTGGCAGATGAAGCGAGAAATGCTTTCACCACGATACACCACACGGTTTTCGGATCTGCTTGTGGTCAGGTAATGGGCTCTATTAACTCTGGACCCTGATTTTTCACATTTCCCACGGCGCGCGTGACGGCGTGCCAGATAAACTTGTCTGCTGGCACGGAACCGTCAGCGGCTATCTCTTCAGCTTCTTTCTCGCCGATGTCTTGGCGCATCCATTCGCGCGCCGCTTCAGGTGACAGAACCAGCGGCCTGCGGTCGTGAATATCCACGAGGCCTTTATCAGCAGCAGACGTCACAATGAGAAAACCTTCTGCTTCGTCGCCACGCTCGAACGGCGTGCTGCCGATTGCAGCCATAAAGATTGGCTGATTGTCGGCGCGGTGGATGAAGAAAGGCTGTTTCTTGTCACCTTCCCGTTTCCATTCAAACCAACCATCTGCAAAGCATATTGCTCTGCCATGTTGCCAGAGCGGTTTAAACATTCTGCTGGTGGCCGCAGTCTCAACGCGCGCGTTTATCAGAGGCGCTTTATTCCACCACCCGGGTGCATAACTCCATAACACCGGATCGAGGTGCAGCTGCTCGTCGCGTTCGCTCAGTAGCAGGACCTTGGTGCCGGGTGCTACGTTGTAACGGCCGATTGGTTCCGGGTCATAGGCGATGTCACGATCGGATTCGTCGGCCAGGTAAGCCAGATATTCTTCACGGGTTTGTGCTTGTGCAAAACGTCCACACATAGAAACCTCCAGTCAGTCAGACTGAAAGTATAGGGCAGGGAGAAAAAGTAGCGCGCGCTGGTTAAGTCTTACAAACGGATTCGCGGGGATTATGCTGATGAGGATGAAATGCGTAAAGCGATACGTTGTGAAACTGGAAGGAGCTACGCAAAGTTGCGACATTGCCAATAGAGAGCGCTAAATCCGATAGGGGATCTGGGTTCGCTGTGATGACAATATGGAAATTCATTCATTAGTAAGCCACATATCAGACTCTTCAAACATATCCTCCAGCATACGGTTCAACTTTTCACGGTCACTTTTGCTGGCATCACTATTCAATCCGTTAGCCTGCATAGGCTTAACCTTCACTTCAGCATCAGGGAATATGCTATGAACTCGCCTCGTCAGCTCAGCCAAAATAATTTCTCTTGCGCCATCCAAACCCTGAACATTTCGCTTATCGTAAACCAACTCAACAAACATAACAGTCTCCTTAATCTCTGTGAGAGGAGGTTTTATTTTTACTGTAAAAATATACAGTGTCAAGCGAGGGATTCGACCTACAGGATGGGATTTTTCGTCCGATTGAAGAAAAATTATCGGTAGTTATTCCCCAGTTATTCCCCAATGTTTCCCCACAAGAAAATTACCAATAAAAAAACCAGCCATAAGAGGCTGGTTTTCAATGTGTTTTTGGTCGGCACGAGAGGATTTGAACCTCCGACCCCCGACACCCCATGTCAGTGATGAAGATTGGAATAGAACTCGTATCCTCGATTTACAACTCCGATGACGATACTGATTACAGCGGCACCAATGATGAGTGGGTGTTCTTTTGCCCTAGTCAATAGCCAATATGGATGCAAGCTTCTTGGTTTAAACCAACGAGAATTTGTTTCGAGGCTTTTGTCATTAATCCGTTCGGCTATGTTGCATAAGATATCCACTTTGCGGAGAGTGGACATTTCTAGTTTTCTATACTCACCATTAACATATGCATCAGCTTCTTCTTGGCCTGTCAAAACGTCTTTATCAGCAATATTATTCTTTTCAACAAGTGCCATCAATCTTCCGGCCCTGCCGTTTTTTGCTTTATGATCTATATAGTTACGTCCGTAAATAGATGTTGTTGCTCTTGCAAGATCCAACTTTCTATCGTCTGTCAGCACAAATGGTTCTCCGCCAAGCACTGCATACCTATGCTGCAAGGCCTGAAAACCATAGTTATTATCACGCATGTTCCAATGAAGGAAAGTGCAAGTTCCGTAACGCTTTAAAAAGGCGAAGAAATTATCAAGAAGGTCCTTCTCGAGAATATCAAGATTAGCAGGATTTGATATGTCGAGTTTCAGTAGCTCAGCTGACCGATTAAGCGCCCAGTGGTCTGTTTGTGCACTGCCTAAGTTACGCACAGCTATCGATGTTATCCTAGTCGACTTTCCGCCATGAACATCATAAAAAGATTCGCATGAATAATGGATTACATAGCAATGTAATGCATTAGCGAAACATTTATGTATAGAGGCAACGCTTTCTTCACGATCTTTGATTTGTTGTTTGATTGACGAAGACATTTTGAACCTCTATGCAAAAAAACCCGCATAAGCGGGTTTTGTATCACTCCGGAGCCGCGGCTCCTTTGCGTATCCTTTTTAGTCTCCTCACCGTCTGGTCGGTGTCCTGCTGAGACTGCTAACTTCCTGTTTTTTATAGTGCTGTCCTAGCACTGTCCAATCATGATTGGTGGAGCTGGCGGGAGTTGAACCCGCGTCCGAAATTTCTACATCCTCGGTACTACATGCTTAGTTTGTCTTTACATTCGCACGCCAGCTGCGGACAGACACGCCACTAACGAACTAGCCTGATTAGTTTTAACGCTTCAACCCCAGGCAGGGCTTCCACGCGATCTCTTTTGGGTTTGACCTCTCTTTGATCCCCGTCTTAAGAGCGGAAGCTAGGGAGAGAGGGCTCAGAGCAGGTTATTAAGCTGCTAAAGCGTAGTTTTCGTCGTTTGCGACTATTTTTTTGCGGCTTTTAACGAGGCAAACCGCCCCTCGGCATGCACCTTGGGTTTCGCAAATCCCGTCGAATCCAGAATCAGCCCCAATAGTGTTGAACTGAGTATACCAGATTTCACTTCCTGGATACCAGCCCGGAACGCTAACTTATTGAATAGTACAATAAGTGTGCAGAATCAACGTCCTGCGTTTTTCATGATGCGCGCTTTATCCAACTGCCACTCGCGCTCTTTCAGGTCAGTACGTTTATCGTGCTGTTTTTTACCTTTCGCGACGCCAACTTTCACTTTGCACCAGGCGTTTTTCCAGTACAGTGACAGGGCAACCACGGTGAAACCTTCACGGTTGATGCGTCCGTAGAGGGATTCCAGCTCACGCTTGTTCAGCAGTAGCTTGCGGGTGCGCGTTGGGTCACATACGTAGTGTGACGAGGCGACGGTCAGCGGCGTAAAGTTCGCGCCGAACAGGAAGGCTTCGCCATCTTTAAGGATCACGTAGCTGTCGCCGATGTTGGCTTTCCCGGCGCGCAGCGATTTTACTTCCCAGCCCTGCAACGCAAGGCCAGCTTCGAATTCTTCTTCAATGAAATACTCGTGGCGAGCACGCTTGTTGAGCGCAATGGTCGCCGAGCCTGGTTTATGTGCTTTTTTCTTCGTCATAAGTGTCGTAAAGCCGTCGGTAATCTGATTTCAAAAAGTCACCTCATTGCGTCCTGTGAGGTCTAACGCGCTATCTTAGCACGAGATGAGCCTTAGCGTTTTTTTAACAGGTGATAAATGTTATTATTTGTCCGTTGTGTGACCATGGAAAATGCTATGCCTCAGATTAGCCGTACTGCGCTTGTGCCTTACAGCGCGGAACAAATGTATCAGTTAGTGAACGATGTTCAGTCTTATCCAGAGTTTATCCCGGGATGTACCGGGAGCCGCGTTCTGGAGTCTGGCCCGACGCAGATGACTGCGGCGGTGGATGTCTCCAAAGCGGGTATCAGCAAGACGTTCACCACCCGCAATACGCTGACCAACAATCAGAGTATTTTGATGCATCTGGTGGATGGCCCGTTTAAAACGCTGATGGGGGGGTGGAAGTTCACACCTCTGAGCGCTGATGCCTGCCGCATTGAGTTCCATCTGGACTTTGAGTTCACCAATAAGCTGATTGAGCTGGCGTTTGGCCGCATCTTTAAAGAGCTGGCGTCGAATATGGTTCAGGCGTTCACCACCCGCGCCAAAGAGGTTTACAGTGTCGCATAAGATCGCTGTTGAAGTGGTATACGCGCTGCCGGAGAAGCAGTATCTGCAGCGCGTGACGCTGGAAGAGGGGGCAACCGTAGAAGCGGCTATCCTCGCGTCCGGTATCCTTGAGCTTCGTAGCGATATCGACCTGGCGAAGAATAAGGTCGGGATATACAGCCGTCCGGTGAAGCTTGGCGACGTGCTGAAAGAGGGAGACCGGGTGGAGATTTATCGTCCGCTGATCGCCGACCCGAAAGAGCTGCGTCGCCAGCGTGCGGAGAAAGCGAGTAAGTAGCGTGTTTTCCCCTCAACCTGACCCTCTCCCCAAAGGGGCGAGGGGATAAAAGAAATACAAAAAAGGTGCTCAATGAGCACCTTTTTGCATTTCTGACTTCTGATTATTTGGTCAGGGCAGGCTTGTTGTCGATGTTGGTCAACACGCCGGCGCTGCTGAAGGTCAGCGTCAGGGTCTGCTGGGTCGCATCTTCATGACCCGGCTTCTGACGGAATACATAGAACCAGGTATTAGTGCCGAATGGATCGGTCATCATCGGGGTTCCCAGTGTATAAGCGACCTGCTGTTGTGTCATCCCCACACGGATTTTGGACACATCGTTAGGGGTAAGGTAGTTCCCCTGGTTGATGTCAGGACGGTAAACCACTTTCTCCAGAGTGGAACAGCCTGCGGTCAACATCAGAAGAACCGCTGCGGCAGCGGTCAGCATTTTACAACGCATAGTGATTTGATTCCTTTTCGGGCCCGAGCAGAACGCGGCTCATATGTAATATGCCGATGATAATAGACCTTGCCCCACTTTGAAACCGGTCTGGCGGCGTTTTTATTGTTCTGTATGACCCTGAGATCCCGAAAAAGTTTATGCCGCCAGCAGTTCTTTCGCGTTCGCGAGGGTATTACGCGTGACTTCGCTGCCGCCGAGCAGGCGCGCCAGCTCCTGCAGACGCGCACGTTTATCCAGCGGCTTCATGTGCGTTTCGGTCATTTCGCCGTCGGTTTCTTTACTGACGATGAAGTGATGATGACCGCAGCCCGCGACCTGCGGCAGGTGGGTGACACACATTACCTGCGTCGACTCACCTAGCTGGCGCAGCAGTTTACCTACCACCGCCGCCGTTGGGCCGCTGATGCCGACATCCACTTCATCGAAAATAAGCGCTGGGGTTTCCATTTTACGCGCGGTAATCACCTGAATCGCCAGCGCAATACGCGACAGTTCACCGCCGGATGCCACTTTGGAGATTGCCTGCAGCGGCTGCCCCGGGTTGGTAGTGACGCGGAACTCGATGCGATCCGCCCCTTCTGCCGTCAGGTGGTTCTCTTCAAAACGGACATCAATGGTGAAGACGCCGTGCGGCATCGCCAGCGTGTGCATGCTATCGGTGATGTGCTGGCCGAGCTCCTGAGCGTAATGCTGGCGGATCTCATGCAGCTTTTTCGCCGTGGTCAGCGCCTGCTGATGATGCAGGTTAACGGCCAGAGAGAGGGTTTCCTGCGAATCAGCCTGATCGTCAAGCTGCTGCTGTTCTTCCAGCAGAGACTGATAGTAGCCTGGCAGTTCTTCCGGCGTGACATGGTGCTTGCGCGCCAGTGAGATCTGACGGGAAAGGCGCTGCTCCAGCTCAAACAGACGGTTCGGGTCGAGGTCCAGCCGCTCACAGTAGTGACGCAGTTCGTCACTGGCTTCAGAGATTTGAATCGCGGCCTCTTCCAGCATATCCAGTACGCCAGAAAGCTTGCTGTCCATGCCGGCCAGTTCGGTGACCAGTTGACGGACATTATACAGCTGGCTTTGGAGATTCACGTCTTCGCCATCTGCCAGTATGTTGAGGGCATTCTGGCTGGTTGAGAGCAGGTGGCCGCTGTTGGCCAGGCGCTTATACTCTTCGTCGATTTGCTCAAACTCACCCGCCTGCGGGTTGAATTCGTTCAGCTCTTTAAGCTGGTACGCCAACAGCTCCGCACGCGCGGCGCGCTCCTGGCTTTGCTGCTGGTGCTGAGCGAGCTCGCGGCAGCTCTGATGCCACAAGCGGTAGTGCTCCGCCATAAGTTGAGTAAGCGCATACTCACCCGCATAGCCATCAAGCAGGGCTTTCTGCTGTTCTGGTTTGACGAGTTGCTGATGCGCATGCTGACCGTGGATCTGGATAAGCAGCTGGCCGAGTTCGCGGAGCTGGGAGAGCGGGACCGCCGTGCCGTTGATAAAGCCACGTGAGCGTCCGTCGCTGCTGATCACGCGGCGAAGTAAACACTCACGTCCATCTTCGAGCTGATTCTGTTCCAGCCAGCGCTGGGCCGCAGGGGTGTCTTTCAGAGAGAAACGCGCGCACAGGTCGGCACGGTTTGCGCCCATGCGCACCATGTCGCCCTCTGCACGGCCGCCAAGGCACAAGCCGAGGGCATCAATGGCAATGGATTTACCCGCACCGGTTTCCCCGGTGATCGCCGTCATGCCGCTGTGGAAATCGATCTCAAGCTCACGAACAATGGCAAAGTTGCTGATGGTCAGTTGTGCCAGCATAATTGTTTTCCTGTATGAAAAACCATAACTGTGTTTTCATACAGTATAAACTGGTTTTTTATACAGTAAAGTCCTGGATGCAAAATCAGAACAATTTTTTTGACCAGCCAAGCTTCGAGCTTAATGTATTGAAATAGCTGTAATCTTTCGGGTGAATCAAATTCAGGTGGTAATCACACCGGCGAATAAGAACATCTTCACCTTCCTGGATCGGCAGCGCGATCTGGCTGTCGCAGCTGATCTCCAGGTCGTTACGGCGGTGCGAGAAGCGCAGACGTATCGTGCTGTCTCCGTTAATCACCAGCGGGCGGGCGGAGAGCGTGTGCGGGAACATCGGTACCAGGGTGATGGCATCAAGAGAGGGCGTCAGGATCGGGCCGCCCGCAGAAAGTGAGTAGGCGGTTGAGCCGGTTGGAGTGGAGATAATCAGCCCGTCAGAACGCTGGGAGAAGGCAAAGATTTCATCGATATAAACTTCGAACTCAATCATGTGCGCCACTTTACCGGGGTGAAGCACCACCTCGTTAATCGCGGTGCTGATGCGCTTCTGACAGTCCTGCTGGCACACCTGCGCTTCCAGTAAGAAACGTTTTTCACTGATATAGTGACCTTCCAGCACGTCGGCCAGCTGCTGTTGCGCATTGTCCGGGTCGAGGTCGGTTAAAAAACCGAGATTGCCGCGGTTGATACCGATGACCTTGATGTCATAACGCGCCAGCGTGCGTGCCGCGCCGAGCATATTGCCGTCGCCGCCCACCACCACGGCGAGATCGGCCTGTTGGCCAATTTCCGCCAGCGTGCCGGTTTTGACGCTTTTCAGCTGCAGCTCCTGCGCAATCTGCTGCTCGACCATCACTTCATAGCCTTTGCTACACAACCAGCGATACAACATTTCATGTGTCGTCAATGCGGTAGGGTGACGCGGATGCCCGACGATCCCAATACACCTGAAATGATTATTCATTTTCTGGAGGTCCTTGTGCCTGATGAATGATGACAATCTCTCTTGTTCCCTTGAATCCAGGAAACTGATCCCCATAATAAGCGAAGTTAGCGAGATGAATGCAGAAAAACGCGGAGAAATTCATGAGTAGTAAAGAACAGAAAACGCCTGAGGGGCAAGCCCCTGAAGAAATTATCACGGAACAGCACGATGAGGTTGAGGCTGTAGAGCCAGACGCATCTGCTGAGCAGGTGGACCCGCGCGATGAAAAAATTGCGAATCTGGAAGCCCAACTGGTAGAAGCACAGAATCGCGAACGCGACACCGTTCTGCGCATCAAGGCGGAAATGGAAAATCTGCGTCGTCGTACCGAGCAGGACGTTGAGAAAGCGCATAAATTTGCGCTGGAGAAATTCGTCAACGAACTGCTGCCGGTGATCGATAGCCTCGATCGCGCGCTGGAAGTGGCTGACAAAGCAAATCCGGACAACGCGGCGATGATCGAAGGTATCGAACTGACGCTGAAATCCATGCTCGACGTGGTGCGTAAGTTTGGCGTGGAAGTGATTGCGGATACCGATGTGCCGCTGGATCCAAACGTTCACCAAGCCATCGCGATGGTTGAATCTGAAGAGATTGAAGCCGGTAAAGTGCTGGGCGTGATGCAGAAAGGTTACACCCTTAACGGCCGTACCATTCGCGCTGCGATGGTGACCGTCGCGAAAGCGAAAGCGTAATTTGCTACCTGTAGTGCCGGGTGGCGGCATTCGCCTTACCCGGCCTACGTTTTATTCGGCAATACTTTCCCGAAGTGGCGTGACGGGCAGCACCTTCACCTGCTTAATCATATTGTCCTGCACGTCCAGGATATCAATATCGTACTGCTCAATGCGCACCCGCGTGCCCGCCGCCGGGATCTCTTCCAGCGCTTCCAGAATCATCCCGTTCATGGTACGAGCTTCATCTTCCGGCAAATGCCAGTTAAAGGCTTTGTTGAGTTCCCGAATGTTCGCGCTACCGTCAATCAGCACCGAACCGTCGTTTTGCGGGGTGACCTCTTCCGCAAGGGAAGGAGACATTGACGTAGTAAAATCCCCAACAATCTCTTCCAGAATATCTTCGACCGTCACCAGCCCCTGAATATCGCCGTACTCGTTGACCACCAGGCCGACCTTCTTCTTGTTGCGCTGGAATTTCACCAGCTGCGTGCTGAGCGGGGTTCCTTCCGGCACGTAGTAAATCTCGTCGGCGGCGCGCAGCATCACCTCTTTGGTGAACTCTTTTTTCTCGGTCATCAGACGGTAGGCTTCGCGCACGCGCAGCATGCTGATGGCGTCATCCAGCGAGTCGCGATACAGCACGATGCGCCCGTGCGGGGAGTGCGTCAGCTGGCGGACAATGGCTTTCCAGTCGTCGTTGATGTCGATACCGACGATTTCGTTACGCGGCACCATGATGTCGTTCACGCTCACTTTTTCCAGATCCAGCACCGACAGGAGCATATCCTGATTGCGCCGGGAGATCTGCGAGCGGGATTCGTTCACAATGGTGCGCAGCTCTTCTTTGCTGAGCGCGCTGCTGATAGTGACGTCCGCTTTGATTCCCACCATCCGCATCAAAACACGCGTCACCATGTTCAGCAGCCAGACCAGCGGCATCATCAGGATCTGCAGCGGCGCCAGCAGGAAGCTGCTCGGGTAGGCCACCTTTTCCGGGTAAAGCGCGGCGATAGTTTTTGGCAGTACTTCGGCAAACACCAGCACCACAAACGTCAGCACGCCGGTGGCAATCGCCACCCCGGCGTTGCCGTACAGACGCATCCCAACGATGGTGCCGAGGGCTGAGGCCAGAATGTTGACAAGGTTGTTGCCGATAAGCACCAGGCTTATCAGCCGATCCGGTTTGCGGAGCAGTTTTTCAACGCGACGGGCGGCACGGTTACCCTGTTTAGCACGATGACGCAACCGGTAACGGTTTAAGGTCATCATGCCGGTTTCCGAGCCGGAGAAATAGGCGGAGATGACCACCATGACGATCAGGATAACGATCAGCGTGGTGGTAGAGATGTGTTCCAGGGGGAACTCCTTTTGTTACTTAGCCAGCAAATTGCTGTATGAAGCGGCTGCCAAAATAGGCAAGGGTGAGAATGCCCGCACCCGCGACGTTGAACCAGACGACGCGACGACCGCGCCAGCCTTCATGGTAATGGCCCCACAACAGGACAATATAGACAAACCACGCGATGATGGAGAGCACTGCTTTATCGATATTCTCCACGCTGAACAGGTTCTTCATGTAAAACAGGCCCGTGCAGAGCGTGAGCGTCAGCAGCACCACGCCTATCTGCGTGATGTGGAACATCTTACGCTCAATGACCATCAGCGGAGGCATTTCATGGTTGAACGCCAGCCTTTTGTTTTTCAGTTGGTAGTCAATCCAGGCGAGCTGCATGGCGTAAAGCGCGGCGATAATCAGCGTCGCGTAGGCAAACAGCGACAGGCCGATATGCACCAGCATCCCCGGCGTCGCCTCCAGATGCGTAATGAATTCATTAGGCATAAAGGTGGCGAGGGCCAGATTGATCAGCGCGAAGGTATAGACAATCGGCAGCAGCAGCCAGCCGCGATTTTTAGACGCGACGATGGTCATTACCGTACAGATCATCAGGCTGACCAGCGAGCCGACGTTGAGGACGCTCAGGTTTTGCACGCTGCCGTCGCCGGGAATAATGCGTGATTCCAGCGCAAACGCGTGGCTTATCAGTGCAATGACCGCCGAAAGAATAGCCATGCGCCGCCAGCCGCTGTTTTTTTGCAGCAGTCCGGGAATAATCAGCGCGAGGCTGACAGAGTAGGCAACAAGGGCGATCAGTGCGAAAACAGGCATATAGGCATCGACAGTTGTCTTAATAAGAAAGAGAAGCAGTATAACGTTACGTGACGCCTGCTCCAACCGTTGCATAACAACAAAGGCGCCTTCATGTTATACTCCGGCAAAATTCTGTGTATGTGTCGCTCAATGCGGCCCAACGTTTCTACTCAGGCGAGAGACAATGTTTGATAATTTAACCGATCGTTTGTCGCGCACGCTGCGCAACATCAGCGGCCGCGGACGCCTTACTGAAGAGAACATCAAGGAAACGCTGCGCGAAGTGCGCATGGCGCTGCTGGAAGCAGACGTGGCGTTGCCGGTTGTTCGTGATTTTATCAACCGCGTAAAAGAGAAGGCGGTTGGTCATGAAGTTAACAAGAGCCTGACCCCGGGTCAGGAGTTCGTCAAAATCGTTCGTAACGAACTGGTTTCGGCGATGGGCGAAGAGAACCAGGTGCTTAACCTGGCCGCTCAGCCGCCGGCCGTGGTGCTGATGGCGGGCCTGCAGGGGGCGGGTAAAACTACCAGCGTCGGTAAACTGGGTAAATTCCTGCGTGAAAAGCACAAGAAGAAAGTGCTGGTGGTCTCAGCGGACGTCTATCGCCCGGCGGCGATCAAGCAGCTGGAAACCCTGGCCGAGCAGGTCGGCGTGGATTTCTTCCCGTCCGACGTTGCCCAGAAGCCTGTCGACATCGTTAACGCCGCGCTGAAAGAAGCGAAGCTGAAGTTCTACGACGTGCTGCTGGTGGATACCGCCGGTCGTCTGCACGTTGACGAAGCGATGATGGACGAGATCAAACAGGTGCATGCCTCTATCAACCCGGTAGAGACCCTGTTCGTTGTCGATGCCATGACCGGTCAGGATGCGGCGAATACCGCGAAAGCGTTTAACGAAGCGCTGCCGTTAACCGGCGTGGTGCTGACCAAAGTGGACGGTGACGCCCGCGGCGGTGCGGCGCTCTCCATTCGTCACATCACCGGTAAGCCGATTAAATTCCTCGGCGTGGGCGAGAAAACTGAAGCGCTGGAGCCGTTCCACCCGGACCGTATCGCATCCCGTATCCTCGGCATGGGCGACGTGCTGTCGCTGATCGAAGATATCGAGAGCAAGGTTGACCGCGCGCAGGCCGAGAAGCTGGCCAGCAAGCTGAAAAAAGGCGACGGTTTCGATCTGACCGACTTCCTTGAGCAACTGCGTCAGATGAAAAACATGGGCGGCATGGCAAGCCTGATGGGCAAACTGCCGGGCATGGGCCAGATCCCAGACAACGTGAAAGCGCAGATGGATGACAAGGTGCTGGTGCGTATGGAGGCGATCATCAACTCGATGACGCTGAAAGAGCGCGCTAACCCGGACATCATCAAAGGTTCCCGTAAACGTCGTATCGCAGCCGGTTGCGGCATGCAGGTGCAGGACGTTAA
Source organism: Enterobacter sp. KB-280D8 (assembly GCF_041399405.1). NCBI lineage: Bacteria > Pseudomonadati > Pseudomonadota > Gammaproteobacteria > Enterobacterales > Enterobacteriaceae > Enterobacter > Enterobacter sp. KB-280D8. Next base: position 17,977 of record NZ_JBGKEC010000016.1, on the reverse strand, counting down.
CCGTCTTCTGAAACAGTTCGACGACATGCAGCGCATGATGAAGAAAATGAAGAAAGGCGGTATGGCGAAGATGATGCGCGGCATGAAAGGGATGATGCCCCCTGGATTCCCAGGACGTTGATCGGCCTGGCTTGTTTGCCATTTTGACGCCGGGGAGTGCTCGACAAAACACGATAGTGTTTTGAACGCCCTTTAGGGCGGCCCGAAGGGCGAGCGGAGCGAGTAAATGCTCACGTACTACGTGTACGCTCCGCTTTCTGCGCGCTCGCCGACGGCCTTTTACTGCAGACTTATCAACTGCTGATTGCATTTTCCCCAAAAATCAGTAAAATTTTCGGGCTTTTAATATGACACCCGGGCTCCGTTCCTCGATGGGGCCCGGTTGTTTTATTCACACAAGAGGATGTTATGGTAACTATTCGTTTAGCACGTCACGGCGCTAAAAAGCGTCCGTTCTACCAGGTTGTTGTGACTGACAGCCGTAATGCACGCAACGGTCGCTTCATCGAGCGCGTTGGTTTCTTCAACCCACTGGCCTCTGGCGCAGAAGAAGAAACCCGTCTGGATCTGGATCGTATCGCTCACTGGGTTGGCCAGGGCGCTACTGTTTCCGATCGCGTTGCTACGCTGATCAAAGCAGCAAACAAAGCAGCTTAATCTGTCACGGTGGTCATGATGAGCAATAAAGCACCTGTTGAACCGATCGTATTGGGAAAAATGGGTTCTTGCTACGGTATCCGTGGTTGGCTCAGAGTGTTTTCCTCCACTGAAGACGCTGATAGCATTTTTGATTACCAGCCCTGGTTCATCCAGAAAGCCGGTAAGTGGGAAGAGGTCGAGCTGGAAAGCTGGCGTCACCACAATCAGGACATCATCATCAAGCTGAAAGGCATTGACGATCGTGATGCCGCGAATGCGCTGACTAATTGTGAAATTGTCGTGGATTCGTCGCAGTTGCCACAGCTGGAAGAGGGCGACTACTACTGGAAAGACCTTATGGGCTGCCAGGTAGTTACCACTGAAGGTTACAGCCTGGGGAAAGTCATCGATATGATGGAAACCGGGTCAAATGACGTTCTTGTCATTAAGGCAAACCTGAAAGATGCATTTGGCATCAAGGAGCGGTTGGTTCCGTTCCTCGATGGACAGGTTATCAAGAAAGTCGATCTCACTACTCAAACCATTGAAGTAGATTGGGATCCTGGTTTTTAAATTCTCCGGATAAACGGTAAAAGACGGCGCTATGTGGATTGGCATAATTAGCCTGTTTCCTGAAATGTTCCGCGCGATTACCGATTACGGGGTAACTGGCCGGGCAGTAAAGAATGGCCTGCTGAGCATCCAGAGCTGGAGTCCTCGTGACTTTACTCATGACCGGCACCGTACCGTGGACGATCGTCCTTACGGCGGCGGACCGGGGATGCTAATGATGGTGCAACCCTTACGGGACGCTATTCACACAGCAAAAGCCGCGGCAGGTGAAGGCGCGAAGGTGATTTATCTGTCACCTCAGGGACGCAAGCTTGATCAAGCGGGCGTGAGCGAACTGGCGACGAATCAAAAGCTGATTCTGGTCTGTGGACGCTACGAAGGGATAGATGAGCGCGTAATTCAAACCGAGATTGACGAAGAATGGTCTATCGGCGATTACGTTCTCAGCGGTGGTGAGTTACCCGCAATGACGCTGATTGACTCCGTCGCCCGGTTCATTCCGGGGGTTCTGGGCCATGAAGCTTCGGCAACGGAAGATTCTTTTGCCGATGGATTGCTGGACTGTCCACACTATACTCGTCCTGAAGTGTTAGAAGGGATGGAAGTACCGGCGGTGTTACTGTCTGGAAACCATGCCGAGATACGTCGCTGGCGTTTGAAGCAGTCGCTGGGCCGAACCTGGCTTAGAAGACCTGAACTTCTGGAAAACCTGGCTCTGACTGAAGAGCAAGCAAAGTTGCTGGCCGAGTTCAAAACTGAACACGCGCAACAGCAGCATGAACATGATGGGAATGCGTAATACGCTCCCGAATATCAGTTTACCCAGGATAAGAGATTAAATTATGAGCAACATTATTAAGCAACTTGAACAAGAGCAGATGAAGCAGGACGTACCTTCCTTCCGTCCAGGTGACACCGTGGAAGTGAAAGTATGGGTTGTTGAAGGTTCCAAAAAACGTCTGCAGGCATTCGAGGGCGTGGTTATCGCTATTCGTAACCGCGGTCTGCACTCTGCATTCACTGTTCGTAAAATTTCCAACGGCGAAGGCGTTGAGCGTGTCTTCCAGACTCACTCTCCGGTAGTTGACAGCATTGCTGTTAAACGTCGTGGTGCTGTACGTAAAGCTAAACTGTACTACCTGCGTGAGCGTACTGGTAAGTCTGCTCGTATTAAAGAGCGTCTGAACTAAGATTCGCTTAAGCGACATCCTGTTAGAAAGGGCTGGCCGAAAGGCTGGCCCTTTTTTTATCCTATCGCACCTCTCGCGTTAACCCTTTCGTCATAAATCATTTACAATGCTTGCCTCTTGAATGGAGGGGAAGTGGATAACGTACTGCATCAGCCTGACAGGAAACGCGCAGCGGCATTGACCGCGCTGTTTGCGATCCTGCTGATCGTGGTGGCGCCGCTTATCTCTGTCTCGCTGCAGAAAGACCCTATGAGCGCTATGCCGGGCATGCATCATGACATGAGTATGATGTCGATGGACGAGAACCATAGCGATGTGCCGCACACGATGCCTGTCGACCATGCTGTAGCCTGTGGCTATTGCGTGCTGTTAGCCCACGTGCCGGGCGTGATGCTGGCGCTGATCGTTCTGCTCAGCGTAGTGCTGCAGAGGCTTCGCGTTAAGCCGCCGCGTCAGGCGGTCAGCCACTGGCACTTTTTCCCCTGGCTTTACCCCGATACCCGCGCGCCGCCGCGGCAGCCTGCTTTTTCCCTTTAAAAACTAAATCGATAACTTTTTGCCTTAAAAAGGAAAAGTATGACTACCTGCACGCCGCGCGTGGCATGGGGAAACCTGCTGCGTCGCCTCCATTTCTACGTCGGGCTGTTTGTCGGCCCGTTTATCTTCTTCGCCGCGCTGACCGGTACGCTGTACGTGGCGACCCCGCAGCTCGAGAATGCGCTCTACCGGCAAGCGCTCCATACGGATTCTGTGGGCGAGCCGAAGCCGCTGGCGGAACAAATTACCGTGGCGGAAAAAGCCATTGGCTCAGATTTGCGTTTGCACGCCGTTCGTCCGGGGCTGGTTGAAGGCGAAACCACCCGCGTGATGTTTGCTGATCCGACGCTGGGGCCCTCGGAAAACCGGGCGATCTTTATCGATCCGGTAAGCCTGGCGGTGTTGGGGGATATGACGGTATACGGCACCAGCGGGATTTTACCGCTGCGTCAGACCATTGATTATCTGCATACCTCTCTGATGCTGGGCGATGTCGGGCGACTGTATAGCGAACTGGCCGCCTCCTGGATGTGGGTTGCCGCGCTGGGAGGGATTGCCCTGTGGTTTTATACCCGGCCAAAACGCCGGATTAACAATTCCTTCCAGAACCGTCGTCGGGTGCATGTGACGCTCGGCTGGATATTACTGGGGGGCATGCTGCTCTTCTCTGCAACCGGCCTGACCTGGTCCCAGTGGGCGGGGGGAAACGTTGATAAGCTGCGCGCTGAGATGAACTGGCTAACTCCGCAGGTAAATACGGCGCTTTCCGGCGTGCCGGAGAACGTGGATGAGCACGCTGAACACCGTGGTCACCATGGCGGAATGGTGATGCCTGAAATAGCGATGGATCTGGCGCAGTTTGATGGCGTGTTAAGCGCGGCGCGTAAGGCGGGGATTGATGCCAACAGGCTGGAGATCCGCCCGGCGAAAACGATGGATCGCGCATGGACAGTGACGGAAATCGACCGCAGCTGGCCGACTCAGGTGGACGCCGTTGCGGTTGATCCCGGTACGATGCAGGTCCTGGACAGAACCCGATTTGAAGATTTCCCGCTCATGGCAAAACTGACCCGCTGGGGCGTGGATTTCCATATGGGGATCTTATTCGGGCTGGTGAATCAGCTGCTGCTCGTAGCCTTCGGCCTTGCCCTGTGCGTGCTCATCATCTGGGGATACCGGATGTGGTGGATGCGTCGTCCGGCGCGATCTGCAATGAATCCGGTGCAGACGCTCTCTCAGAGCTGGCTTGCGCTGTCAGGGTGGGGAAGAGGCGTTACGGTGATAATCAGCATACTGCTGGGGCTGGCTTTGCCGGTGATGGGCGTGAGTCTGACACTGTTTGTTCTGATTGACTGGCTGCGCTGGCGAGCGGCAACAGGCGTGTCGCTCACCGAATCATCCGCTAAATAATCCTATGGCGTGCTGATAACCACTGACACCCGGCGGTTTTCAGCACGCCCTTGTGCAGTACTATTGCTCGCAATCGGGTATTTTTTTCCTAATCCCTGGGTGGTGAGATTAGTGCGCGGGATATTCGCTCCCTTCGCCCACGCGTCGGCAACGGCATCGGCGCGTTTTAACGACAGTGCTTCGTTGTAACTTTCTTCACCGTAGTTATCCGTATGACCGTCCATTCGCGCGTGATTCAGGCCAGTTTTCGCCAGGCGAGAGGCCATGGATTGGATCTGTGCTTCACTGTCCGGGCGCAGCCTGGCGTCATTTTTATCAAAGAGGATGGTATCCGACAACCCCAAAGACCAGTCGCCGTTCAGTTCGTTAAAACCGTATGACTTCATCGCCGCGATTTGTTCAGGTGTGAATTTGCCCTGGGGCGGCGACTGGCAGCCAGCCAGAACCAGTGAGGCCATAACTAACGGCGCGAAATATCGTTTTAACATAGCATTTCCTTTCTAACTTATTGTTTTTGTACGCTGGTTTTTAACCTGGTACATATTGCGGTCGGCTTTCTCCAGTAATGCTTCAACGGACGCATTTTCCCACGCCAGAGCAAAGCCAATGCTGAGTGACATCGATGCTTTTTGTCCGTTATGCAGATCAAACGGACGGATAAACTGCTGCGCTAGCGCAGCACAAATGTGTTGAACCTCAGTCTCAGAATGCACACCGTAGAGCACCATGGCAAATTCGTCACCGCCAAGGCGATAGGATTGATGGCGTTTATCGCCAAACTCCATCATCCTGCTGGCGACTTCAATCAATACGCAGTCTCCTGCCGCGTGTCCCCAGGTGTCGTTGATAAATTTAAAATTGTCACCGTCGAGGAAGAGCAGGGCCGAGTTTTTTCTGGCTGAAGGGTCGTTCATTAAGGCCGCAATGCTGTTACGAAACGCCGCACGGTTGGCAAGACCGGTGAGCGGGTCGTGCATGGCGGTACGCAGCAGCTGGGCGTTTTTGGCCTGGAGCTTAAGCTGCCACTCCTCCATCTCATCCAGCAGGCTGTTGAAGTCTTCACCAAACTGGTGAAATTCTTCGATACGGCCATCTTTCACCCGGCGGGAGAAGTTGCGGTTTGTGCGCACGTCATGCACAACGTCAGTGATATTTTGCAGCGCCGTTACCATGCCGCGGTGCAGAGAGTGGGTAATAGTAAGCGCGACGACGGTTGCAAAAAGAATACAGCCGGTGAGGACGGCAAACGACATCCAGATAAAATGACCGATCAGACTGTCACGCGCGGTAAGGCGAATTTCGCCGATTGCCGCGCCGTTATGCATGATGGGCTGTGCAACCGGAACGGGGAAAAGCCAGCGGCTCACCAGCGCGCCCAGCGTGTCATTGTTATCCTTCGGGTTCCAGGACCAGTAGGCGAAGCGCTTTTTATGCCCGTTGATGACTTCTGCTACGGCAAACTGCCCCTGCTTACCCAGCGCAGCGAGCGTTTCGTTGGCCGCCAGTGAATCGTTGAAAACCAGCGAGGCTTCCAGGCTGTGGCTCATTGTGGCGCCGGTTAATTCGAGATTTTTTTGCGCGTACTGTTTTAATGTTACGACCGAGGCAAAACAGAGCAGCAGCCATATTAACGTCATCGTGATGATGACGCTTATCATGCTGTTTCGCCTCAGCGTTCTTTTAAACGTCGGACGTGGCGTCGAGGTGAAATCTTTATCCATGCTGCTTATTCCGTGCAAGCATTAATACATCCGGGTTGACCCTGACGCCACTGCGTGTCAACGCATCCAGATTGACGGAAAACCGCACCTGGCCACGATCGATTATCAGGCAAAAGGCACTGCCAATAACACATTCCGGATTTTGCTCTGAGATTAATAGCAATGCTCTGCCCTGATATTGACTTATTAATTCAAGTTGTTTCGCAGGTGGTTCAGTCCCGAAATAAACAGCATCGCATGTCGCGGCCAGGGCTTCCCGATCGTTACGGACAATAACGGGGGTATAGGGTAACTCGTTATTCCCCTGGTCGCCGCTGAGCGCGTGCGTATAGTGAGAAGTGGCGTAGATACAGAGCTTAGGCTGACCGGAAAGCGACGGCCATCGCGTATAGCTCACTATGCCTGAGACAATCGAACGTACCGATTTATCTGTCTCCGTGAGCGCGCCTGCCATCGCCGGGCCCACCATAAGGAACAGCATTAGCACCAGAGTGAGTCGGAACAAAGAGTTCAAGTATAAATTTCTCACCAGAATCCGCCGTACCGCTCCGGAAATAGATGTCCTTAAGAGTTGCGGGCAGAATACCATTGTTTATCAGAGCCGTCATTATGTCAGAAATAGCCCATGGCTGACCTAAGCTAAATCCTACAGTTGTTTATTTTCCAAAGAATAAAAGCAAACTTAATTAAGCCTGCTGGAACGCATACTTTCATCCATTCCTTTTTGCCATGACGCGTGCAGTTTCGCTGCATTTTCAACGGTATCACAACTGGCGGGATAAGATTTGCCCGCTAATCCCCATGCGTGAATAAAGCCTTCTTCGCATACTTTTTTCTGACCATCAGCATAGCCACGGAGATATTCACTACGATCGATATTGGGGTCGTTAAAACTATCGGCCAGGGTCTGATTATCTTTAACCGGCAGGCCATTCATGGCGTCTTCTTTACCTGCACTGAACCAGTCCGGGCTCGTCCAGTTGGGCTGGAAAGTGTAAGGATTAATCTGGCAGCCCGATAAAAACAGCGACAGCAGGACGAGAGCAATCGATCGCATAATCCTTCTCCTTTTTCTTCAGCATAGCCTGGCGGAAGAAAGTTAGGGTGTAATTTTAACTTTACGTTTTTAGCGGCTAATTTTTGCAATTAATTGGTTTGTGTAAAGTAATGTGTACGTATTTTGGATTGAAATGTTTACTTTTTATGGTATCGTGGTTTCACCTCACTGAGGAAAACAACTATCGCAAACGAGCTTTACAGGATCGCTATCATGCAAAAAGACGCGCTGAACAACGTACATATCACTGACGAACAGGTTCTGATTACCCCGGATCAACTGAAAGCGGAGTTTCCGCTGAGCGCCGCGCAGGAGGCTCAGATCGAGCACTCTCGCCAGACCATTTCTGACATAATCGCCGGCCGCGATCCGCGCCTGCTGGTGGTATGTGGTCCTTGCTCTATTCACGATCCTGAAACCGCCATTGAGTATGCTCGTCGATTTAAAGCATTAGCGGAGGAGGTCAGCGATAGCCTCTATCTGGTGATGCGCGTCTATTTTGAGAAGCCACGTACGACCGTCGGCTGGAAAGGGTTGATTAACGATCCGCACATGGATGGCTCGTTTGATGTGGAAGCAGGCCTGAAGATTGCGCGTCGCCTGCTGGTGGAGCTGGTCAGCATGGGGCTGCCGCTGGCAACCGAAGCGCTGGATCCGAACAGCCCGCAGTACCTGGGCGATCTGTTCAGCTGGTCCGCGATTGGTGCGCGTACGACTGAATCGCAAACCCACCGCGAGATGGCGTCTGGCTTGTCGATGCCGGTTGGCTTTAAAAACGGTACCGATGGCAGCCTGGCGACGGCGATCAACGCCATGCGCGCCGCCGCCATGCCGCACCGCTTTGTCGGTATCAACCAGGCGGGCCAGGTGTGTCTGCTGCAAACGCAGGGCAACCCGGACGGTCATGTGATCCTGCGCGGTGGTAAAGCGCCAAACTACAGCCCGGCGGACGTGGCGCAGTGTGAAAAAGAGATGGAACAGGCGGGACTGCGTCCGGCACTGATGGTAGATTGCAGTCATGGTAATTCGAATAAAGATTACCGTCGCCAGCCAGCGGTTGCGGAATCCGTGGTTGCACAGATCAAAGACGGAAACCGTTCGATTATTGGTCTGATGATTGAGAGCAACATTCATGAAGGCAATCAGTCATCAGAACAGCCGCGCAGCGCGATGAAGCACGGCGTCTCCGTCACGGATGCCTGCATCAGCTGGGAAACCACCGATGCGCTGCTGCGTGAGATCCATAAAGATTTAAGCGGCCAGCTGGCGACGCGTCTGGCTTAAGAGGGTAGTTATGGTTGCTGAATTGACCGCACTGCGCGATCAAATTGATGAAGTGGATAAGGCGCTGCTGGACCTGCTGGCGCGCCGCATGGCACTGGTTGCCGAAGTCGGTGAGGTGAAAAGCAAATACGGCCTGCCGATTTACGTCCCGGAGCGCGAAGCCTCAATGCTGGCCTCCCGTCGTAAAGAGGCCCAGGCGCTGGGCGTTTCGCCGGATTTGATTGAAGATGTTCTGCGTCGCGTGATGCGGGAATCCTATTCCAGCGAAAACGACAAGGGCTTTAAAACCCTCTGCCCGTCCCTGCGGCCGGTGGTGATTGTCGGCGGAGCAGGACAGATGGGGCGTCTGTTCGAGAAAATGCTGACGCTTTCTGGCTATCAGGTGCGCATTCTGGAAAAAGAGGACTGGGCGCATGCTCCGGAACTCATGAAAGATGCCGGAATGGTCATCGTCAGCGTGCCGATCCACGTGACGGAGCAGATCATCGGAAAGCTCCCGCCTCTACCGAAAGATTGCATTCTGGTGGATCTGGCCTCCGTCAAAAATGGTCCTCTGCAGGCGATGCTGGCTGCACATACCGGCCCGGTGCTGGGCCTGCACCCTATGTTTGGCCCGGACAGCGGCAGCCTGGCGAAGCAGGTGGTGGTTTACTGCGACGGTCGTCAGCCGGAAGCCTACCAGTGGTTCCTGGAGCAGATCCAGGTATGGGGCGCGAGGCTGCACCGCATCAGCGCGGTCGAGCACGATCAGAACATGGCGTTCATTCAGGCGCTGCGCCACTTTGCGACCTTTGCCTACGGTCTGCATCTGGCGGAAGAGAACGTGCAGCTTGAACAGCTGCTGGCGCTCTCTTCACCTATCTATCGTCTGGAGCTGGCGATGGTCGGGCGTCTGTTTGCGCAGGATCCGCAGCTTTACGCCGACATCATTATGTCGTCTGAAAATAACCTGGCGCTGATCAAGCGCTACTATCAGCGCTTTGGTGAAGCCATTACCTTGCTGGAGCACGGAGACAAGCAGGCGTTTATCGACAGCTTCCGCAAAGTGGAGCACTGGTTCGGCGATTACGCCACGCGTTTCCAGAGTGAAAGCCGCACGCTGTTGCGCCAGGCAAATGACAGTCGCCAGTAATCCAATGATGTATATACTGAAAGCCAGCAATGCTGGCTTTTTTCATTTTGGGGAACTGTCATGGCTGAACCGCAGCTGCTGTTGAACTACACCGGGCATCTGCCCGAATGCCCGACGTGGAGCGCAGAAGAAAATGCGCTTTACTGGGCGGATATTCTGGAAGGGGAGATCCACCGCTACCACCTGTCAACGGCGGAACATACCGTGCTTTCCTTCCATGAAGAGGTGGGCTGCTTTGCCCTGCGCGAGCGCGGCGGCTTTATTGTCGCCATGCGCAACGGCATCTGGCTTGCCGATAAGCATGGGCTCCTGCAGCGCAAGGTGTGCGATAACCCCTCAAACCCGCAGCTCGCACGTTTTAATGATGGGGGGACCGACCATCAGGGACGCTTCTATGCGGGCACGTTCTGGGGGCCGGGAGATTACAACGGTGCCCTGCTGATGCGCATCGACAACGACCTGGCGCCGAAGGTGATCCAGTGCGATATTCACGGGCACAACGGCTTAGCGTTTAGCCCGGATAAGCGGTGGATGTTTACCTCCGACACGCCAAACGGCGTAATTTACCGTACGCCGCTTGATGAGCATGGTGACCCTGGCAGGCGCGAGGTGTTTCGTCAGTTTAAAGCGGGAGAAGGGATACCCGACGGCGCGGCGATGGATGTGGAAGGCTGCTACTGGAGCGCGCTGTTTGACGGCTGGCGTATTGCGCGTTTTTCTCCGCAAGGGGAGCAACTGGAAGAATACCGCATCCCGGTGCGTTGCCCGACGATGGTCTGCTTTGGCGGCGATGACATGAAAACGCTGTTCATTACCACCACGCGGGAAAATATGGATGCGGAGGAGGTGGAGAAGTATCCGCTCTCCGGCGGCATCTTCACCCTGCCTGTCAGCGTAGCAGGGATGAAGAAAAGCCAGTTTATCGAACGTTAAGCCGGGTCAACCGGGACGACGTTTTCGCTCGGATAGCAGCCCAGCACTTTCATGGAGCGCGTGATTTCGCCGAGTTCGCGCAGGGCTTTCTGCATGGAAGCTGACTCCAGGTTGGCCTGGATATCGAGGTAGAACATCTCTTCCCACGGGTTACCGTGGATTGGGCGTGATTCCAGTTTGGTCATGATCAGGTTGTGGTTGCGCAGCACCAGCAGGGCTTCAACCAGCGCGCCGGCCTGCTGGCCGGTTGCCATCAGCAGCGTGGTTTTCGCCGGCACCTGGTCTGACACGTTGATTGCCTTGCGGGCCAGCACCACGAAACGGGTGATGTTTTGCGTCTGGTTTGCCAGGTTGCGTTCCAGCACTTGCAGTCCATACAGCGCGCCGCCCGCTTCGCTGCCGAGCGCTGCAACGGTTGGGGAGTTGGCCTGCGCCACTTTTTCCATCGCCGCCGAGGTGCTTTCGGTGTACTCAATTTTCCAGTTCGGATAGCGGTTCAGGAACTGGCTGCACTGCTGGAACGGCTGCGGATGGCTGTACACGGTTTCGATCGTGCTCAGGTCGGTTGAGCCGGAGACCAGCACGCAGTGATCGATAGGGATCGTCAGCTCGCCGACAAGTGACAGGCTGGTGTGCTGCAGTAAATCATAGACGTCGTTAATGGCACCGGAGCTGGTGTTTTCAATCGGCACGACGGCGTAATCGGCCTGGCCGGTCTCGACCTGGTTAAAAATGTCGGCAAACTTCGCACAGCCGCTCTCAATAAATTCTTCGAAGTGGCGCGCGGCATATTGACGTGCGGCCAGGTGAGAGTAGGAGCCTTTAGGCCCGAGGAAGGCGATGCGTGCCGAGTGCGGGTTGGTTTTGTTCAGATGCTGCTGGAGTAACGCTTGCTGGGTGAGAACGGAGTCTTCGATGATGAGCTGGAACAACCGGGTGATGTAATGGGCATCGAGGTGATGCGCTCTGCCTAGCTGGATCAGACGCTCCAGCAGGTCGCGCTCGCGGTCGATATCACGCACCGGACGATGGGAGTCCAGTTTGGCTTTGCCTACTTCAATGGCGAGCGCGCGGCGTTCGGCCAGCAGCGCCAGCAATTTTTCATCCAGCGCGCTGATTTTTACTCGCAGATCCAGTAACGGGTTTTCCGGTGTCATAGTGTTGCCTGTCTCATTTTATCGTTATCAATAAAAAAGGCCCCCCGGTGTGGGAGGCCTTGTTGTTCGTCTTCGCATTCTTTATCACACGACGAAACGCCTCCCGTTCAGGGGAAGGTAAAAAAGAATGCGAAGAAGAACGGCGTAAGTTTCATAAAGTCATCCTGTGATTGATACCGTTAAAGTACCCGTACTGTTTTCACCCTGTCAATAAAAAACGCGCCCGAAGGCGCGTTGGCGGTACACTCAATTTAAAGGATTACTCTTCTTCAACTTCTTCCGCGAAGCTGGCGTCTTTCACCGATGTTGCGGCGCGACGGGCTTCACCTTTGTGTTGCACTTTATTGAGCTGCCGTTCCAGCTTGTTGATCAAATCGTTAATAGCGGTGTACATATCCTCGTGTTTTGCGCTGGCGACCAGATGGCCGTTTGGAGTATTGATAGTTGCGTCAGCGATGAAACCCTGGGGCTCCTTGGACAGGATGATATGTGGATTAATCAAATGAGTTTGCCATTTATCCAGTTTGGCGAGACGGTCTGCGACGTGCTGGCGAATTGCCGGAGTAATTTCCATTTGTTTACTGGTAATGTTCATTGTCATAAATTTTACCTCTTGTCTTTCCGTCTTGGTGATTCCAGCATACCCGACCTAATGTCAAAATGTGTGATTTAGATCACGTTATTTTGTCGGTTTTTGTCAGGGAATCTTTTTTGTGAGGCAGGGCAGGAAGAGGTGAGATTTACCTTGTGGAAGGTACGAATTGCGGTCATAGTTGACGGGATGTGTTGAGGCTAAAGCGCTTCAGCGGATGTCTGAAATGAATAAAGAAACGGCAGCCTTCTGGCTGCCGTTTTGCATTGAAGCGATATCAGGTGTTGCTGCTGTTCGCGGCGATGATTTTCGCCACTTTTTCAGCCTGAGCGGTCATCTGCATCTGACGGTAAGCATTTTCCATCAGCTTCAGGCCGTCACGCGTTGCCTGAGTATCCGGATAATCACGCAGCATACCTTCTACGCGGTTAACCACAGCAACCCATGCGCCACGGCGGGTATAGTATTCCGCAACGGAGTATTCATACTTTGCCAGACGATCTTTCAGGAACACCAGACGTTTGGTTGCGTCGGTGACGTACTGACTGTTCGGATAGCCGCGCACCAGCTTGGAGAAGTCATTGAAGGCATCGCGCGCATGCTGCGGGTCACGGTCGGAACGATCCACGCCGAAGAAGCCCTGCAGCGCACTGTCATCCAGCGCCATGTTGGTCAGACCGCGCATGTACATGACGTAATCGATGTTAGGATGAGTCGGGTTCAGACGCATGAAACGATCGATAGTTGCCTGAGCCAGCGGCAGATCGGCATTTTTGTAGTAGGCGTAGATGAGATCTAACTGTACCTGCTGCGAATACGGACCAAACGGATAGCGATTATCCAACGCTTCCAGTTGCGTTATCGCCTGTTTCCAGTTACCGTCCTGCAACTTTTGTTGTGCAGTCGCATAGATTTCATTCGGCGGATTGTCAGGGACCTGTTCATTCGAACCGGAGCAGCCCACCAAAGCCAGGCTCAACGTGGCCGCTGCCACCAGATATTTCATGCGCGTCATGACGTTTTGACTTTCCTCAAATGTTTGTCCGGGAGAAACTCTGTTCCTGCTCCCGATTAAGACCAGCTACAATAGCACACTATATTAAACGGCAAAGCCGTAAAACCCAACGTTAAACAAAGAAGCAGTTTATGGCACAACGAGTAGAACTCACCGCAACAGTCTCCGAAAATCAGCTCGGTCAACGCTTAGATCAGGCTTTGGCCGAATTGTTCCCTGATTATTCGCGTTCACGCATAAAAGAATGGATCCTTGACCAGCGTGTGCTGGTAAACGGCAAGATCTGGGACAAACCAAAAGAGAAAGTGTTTGGTGGGGAAGCTGTTGCCATCAATGCTGAAATCGAAGAGGAAATCCGCTTCGAGCCGCAGGATATCCCGCTGGACATCGTCTATGAAGATGATGACATTCTGGTGATCAACAAGCCGCGCGACCTGGTTGTACATCCGGGCGCGGGTAATCCTGACGGTACGGTGCTTAATGCACTTCTCCATTATTATCCGCCGATCGCGGATGTTCCACGTGCAGGCATCGTTCACCGTCTGGATAAAGACACCACCGGTCTGATGGTAGTGGCGAAGACTGTTCCTGCTCAAACTCGTCTGGTGGAATCACTGCAGCTGCGTGAAATCACCCGCGAATATGAAGCGGTGGCGATTGGGCACATGACTGCTGGCGGCACTGTAGAAGAGCCGATCAGCCGTCACCCGACGAAACGTACCCATATGTCGGTGCATCCGATGGGTAAACCTGCGGTGACGCACTATCGCATTATGGAGCACTTCCGTATTCATACCCGCCTGCGTCTGCGCCTGGAAACCGGGCGTACTCACCAGATCCGCGTTCACATGGCGCACATTACCCATCCGCTGGTGGGGGATCAGGTGTACGGTGGGCGTCCGCGTCCGCCAAAAGGCGCATCGGATGAGTTCATCAGCGTATTGCGTAAATTCGATCGTCAGGCGCTGCACGCGACCATGCTGCGTCTTTATCATCCGATTACAGGAATCCAGATGGAGTGGCATGCGCCTATCCCGCAGGATATGGTGGAACTTATTGACGCCATGCGTGCCGATTTCGAAGAACATAAGGATCAAGTGGACTGGCTATGACCAAACTGATTGTCCCGGAGTGGCCGCTGCCTGCAGGCGTGGCCGCCTGTAGTTCGACCCGTATTGGCGGCGTGAGCCAGGGCGCGTGGGAGTCTTTAAACCTCGGCGCGCACTGCGGCGACAGCCTGGAGCACGTTGAAGAGAACCGCACGCGTCTCTTTGCTGCGGGAAATCTGCCGTCGAAACCGGTCTGGCTGGAGCAGGTTCACGGTAAAGCGGTACTGAAGCTGACGGGAGAACCATGCGCTTCTAAACGCGCCGATGCCTCTTACAGTAATACACCGGGCACGGTTTGTGCCGTCATGACAGCCGATTGTCTGCCGGTTCTGTTCTGTAATCGCGCAGGCTCTGAAGTGGCTGCCGCGCATGCGGGCTGGCGTGGCCTGTGTGAGGGCGTTCTGGAAGAGACTGTCGCCTGCTTTAATGATGATCCCGCCAATATCATGGCGTGGCTTGGTCCGGCGATTGGGCCTCGTGCTTTTGAAGTGGGGCCAGAGGTTCGCGAAGCCTTTATAGATAAAGATCCGCAAGCCATTGAGGCCTTCCTGCCTGCCGGGGAAAAATATCTGGCGGATATTTATCAGCTTGCCCGTCAGCGCCTGAATAATATTGGCGTAACGCAGATCTTCGGTGGCGATCGCTGTACGTTCACCGAAAAGGGTGATTTTTTCTCCTATCGCCGCGACAAGACGACGGGGCGTATGGCAAGTTTCATTTGGCTGATATAACCTAAAGAATCAAGACGATCCGGCACGTGCCGTTTTCTTTTCACATAATTCAGGTCATTAACCTTGAATAATTGAGGGATGACCTCATTTAATCTCCAGTAGCAAATTTGACCTGTTATGGGAGGAGTTATGCGTCTGGATCGTCTTACTAATAAATTCCAGCTTGCTCTCGCCGATGCCCAGTCCCTTGCACTGGGGCACGACAACCAGTTTATCGAACCTCTTCATTTAATGAGCGCCTTGCTAAATCAGGAAGGGGGATCGGTACGTCCTTTATTAACGTCTGCTGGCATTAATGCTGGCCAGTTACGCACCGCTATCGATCAGGCGCTGAGCCGTTTACCGCAGGTAGAAGGTACCGGCGGCGACGTGCAGCCGTCTCAGGATCTGGTGCGAGTGCTGAACCTTTGCGACAAGCTGGCGCAAAAACGTGGGGATAACTTTATTTCGTCGGAGCTGTTTGTTCTGGCGGCGCTTGAATCACGCGGTACCTTGACCGACCTGCTGAAATCTGCCGGTGCAACCACCACCAATGTGACTCAGGCGATTGAGAAAATGCGCGGAGGTGAAAGCGTGAACGATCAGGGAGCCGAAGACCAACGTCAGGCTTTGAAGAAATTTACGGTCGATCTGACCGAACGCGCTGAGCAGGGCAAACTTGACCCGGTGATCGGCCGTGACGAAGAGATCCGCCGTACGATTCAGGTACTGCAGCGTCGTACCAAGAACAACCCGGTGCTGATTGGTGAACCGGGTGTCGGTAAAACCGCCATCGTTGAAGGGCTGGCACAGCGTATCGTGAACGGCGAAGTGCCGGAAGGGCTGAAAGGCCGCCGCGTACTGGCGCTGGATATGGGCGCTCTGGTGGCCGGTGCGAAATATCGCGGGGAGTTCGAAGAGCGTCTGAAAGGCGTGCTGAACGACCTGGCGAAACAGGAAGGCAACGTCATCCTGTTTATCGACGAACTGCACACCATGGTGGGTGCCGGTAAGGCGGACGGCGCGATGGATGCCGGGAACATGTTGAAACCTGCGCTGGCGCGCGGTGAACTTCACTGCGTTGGTGCCACTACGCTTGATGAGTACCGTCAGTACATTGAAAAAGATGCTGCGCTGGAACGTCGTTTCCAGAAAGTGTTTGTCGCTGAGCCTAGCGTTGAAGATACCATCGCGATCCTGCGTGGTCTGAAAGAGCGCTATGAACTGCACCACCACGTGCAGATTACTGACCCGGCCATCGTTGCGGCGGCGACGCTTTCGCATCGTTACATCGCCGACCGTCAGTTACCCGATAAGGCCATTGACCTGATTGATGAAGCGGCTTCAAGCATTCGTATGCAGATTGACTCGAAGCCGGAAGAGCTGGACAGACTTGACCGACGCATCATTCAGCTCAAGCTGGAACAGCAGGCGCTGAAGAAAGAGTCTGATGAGGCCAGTAAAAAACGCCTCGATATGCTCAATGAGGAACTGGACGATAAAGAGCGCCAGTATTCTGAGCTGGAAGAAGAATGGAAGGCAGAAAAAGCCTCCCTGTCAGGCACGCAGACTATTAAAGCAGAACTCGAACAGGCAAAAATTGCCATTGAGCAGGCGCGACGTGTGGGCGACCTGGCGCGGATGTCGGAGCTGCAGTACGGCAAAATCCCTGAGCTGGAAAAACAGCTTGAAATCGCCACGCAGTCTGAAGGCAAAACCATGCGTCTGTTACGTAACAAAGTGACTGATGCGGAAATTGCTGAGGTGCTGGCGCGCTGGACCGGTATTCCGGTGGCGCGCATGATGGAAAGCGAACGCGATAAGCTGCTGCGCATGGAGCAGGATCTGCATCAGCGGGTGATTGGTCAGGACGAGGCGGTTGAAGCAGTATCCAATGCCATTCGTCGTAGCCGTGCCGGGCTGTCCGATCCTAATCGTCCGATTGGTTCATTCCTGTTCTTGGGGCCAACCGGTGTCGGTAAAACCGAGCTGTGTAAAGCGCTGGCTAACTTTATGTTCGACAGCGACGATGCGATGGTGCGTATCGATATGTCCGAGTTTATGGAGAAACACTCCGTCTCGCGTCTGGTCGGTGCGCCTCCGGGATATGTTGGTTATGAAGAGGGTGGTTACCTGACCGAAGCGGTGCGTCGTCGTCCTTATTCCGTCATTCTACTGGATGAGGTGGAAAAAGCGCATCCGGATGTGTTCAACATCCTGCTGCAGGTGCTGGACGATGGTCGTCTGACCGACGGGCAGGGGAGAACGGTCGATTTCCGTAATACGGTAGTTATCATGACCTCGAACCTGGGTTCCGATTTGATTCAGGAACGTTTCGGTGAACTGGACTACAGCCATATGAAGGATCTGGTGCTCGGTGTGGTGAGCCATAACTTCCGTCCGGAGTTCATTAACCGTATTGATGAAGTGGTGGTATTCCATCCTCTGGGTGAGAAACATATTGCGTCGATTGCGCAGATCCAGCTGCAGCGTCTGTACAAACGTCTGGAAGAGCGTGGTTATGAAATTCACATCTCCGACGATGCGCTGAAGCTGCTGAGCGAGAATGGTTACGATCCGGTGTACGGTGCGCGTCCATTAAAACGTGCTATCCAGCAGCAGATCGAAAACCCGCTGGCGCAGCAGATCCTCTCCGGAGAGCTGATTCCGGGCAAAGTTATCCGTCTGGAAGCCAACGACGATCGCATTGTGGCAGTGCAGTAAGTCACAAAACGCAAAAACGAGCCGCTTGCGGCTCGTTTTTGTTTAAAAACCAGGCGAAAATTGAGGTCTGGGATGCGTTTCGCCTGGAAAGTGAGCAGTCAGTAAATAATTTTCACTTTATCCTTGCAGCTTCGGAATTACTCCCTATAATGCGCCTCCACTGACACGGAACAACGGCACACACGCCGCCGGGT
>NZ_JBGKEC010000015.1:0-47591 GCF_041399405.1 Enterobacter sp. KB-280D8 | reverse complement strand
CAAGAAGAACCCCGTACCGTAAGGTGCGGGGTTTTTTGCTTTTGTTTTTCCTCTCTCTCCCTGAAACTTTCTCACCTTCAACTTGCAGACTCGACATTCCGATAGTTTCTGGGTATTGTTAGCTATCTGGATGTCTAAACGTTTATACGTATGCTGTGAGGATATTAAGTTATGCCGATTCGGGTGCAGGACGAGCTACCAGCCGTCAATTTCTTGCGTGAAGAAAACGTCTTCGTGATGACGGCTTCGCGTGCGACAGGTCAGGAAATTCGCCCGCTGAAGGTGCTTATTCTCAATCTGATGCCAAAAAAGATCGAAACAGAAAACCAGTTCCTGCGTCTTCTGTCGAACTCCCCGCTGCAGGTCGATATTCAGCTGCTGCGTATTGATGCCCGTGAGTCACGTAACACGCCCTCTGAGCATCTGAATAACTTCTACTGTAACTTCGAAGATATTCAGGGGGAAAACTTCGACGGACTGATTGTAACCGGCGCGCCGCTTGGCCTGGTGGAATTTAACGATGTCGCCTACTGGCCGCAGATCAAACAGGTGCTGGAGTGGGCAAAAGATCACGTCACGTCTACGCTGTTTGTCTGTTGGGCCGTACAGGCTGCACTCAACATTCTCTACGGTATTCCCAAACAGACCCGCACTGAAAAGCTCTCCGGCGTATACGAACACCACATTCTTCATCCACACGCGCTGTTGACGCGCGGGTTTGACGACTCCTTCCTGGCCCCGCATTCTCGCTACGCCGATTTCCCGGCCCAGCTGATTCGTGACTACACCGATCTGGAGATCCTGGCCGAAACGGAAGATGGAGATGCTTATCTGTTTGCCAGCAAGGATAAACGGATTGCATTCGTGACCGGGCATCCTGAGTACGATCCGCATACCCTTGCGTCAGAGTATTTCCGTGATGTCGAAGCGGGTCTTAATCCGGATGTACCGTACAACTATTTCCCGAAAGACGACCCGCAAAACAAACCGAGAGCGACCTGGCGCAGTCACGGGAATTTGCTTTTTACCAACTGGCTCAACTATTACGTCTATCAGATAACGCCATACGATCTGCGTCACATGAATCCGACGCTGGAGTAATCTTCTGCACTAAACGATCCTAAAGCGTTTCAGCTATTCAAATCAGGCACCTTCGGGTGCCTTTTTTATTTCCGAAATATCACTCATCATTCGATTAAAATTTAATTCCAATGAAATCAATAAATTAATTGCGATAAACAATTAAAATGGAAATTGTTTTTGATTTTAGAAAAAATATAGATAGTCTTAATTCTGCTGAGCGAAAACTACCCAACGATCTTTCGTTCGCATCGGGGGCGTGATTTTGGATCTTTGATGAGGAGCAGATTAATGACTCAACAGGCAACGACGGTCGACGAACTGGCCTTTACCCAGCCGTATGGCGAGCAAGAACAGCAAGTGTTGACGGCGGAAGCGGTAGAATTTCTGACTGAACTGGTGACCCGCTTTACGCCACAGCGTAATAAGCTGCTGGCGGCCCGCATTCATCAGCAGCAGGAAATTGACGATGGCAAGTTGCCTGGCTTCATTTCGGAAACCGCTTCCATTCGCCGCGGTGAGTGGAAAATCCGCGGCATCCCTGAAGATTTACAGGATCGACGCGTTGAGATCACCGGTCCGGTAGAGCGCAAAATGGTGATCAACGCCATGAACGCCAACGTTAAAGTCTTTATGGCCGATTTTGAAGACTCGCTGGCACCAGACTGGAACAAAGTTATCGACGGGCAGATCAACCTGCGCGACGCCGTGAACGGCACCATCAGCTATACCAACGAAGCCGGGAAAATCTACCAGCTCAAACCGAATCCGGCGGTGCTGATCTGTCGCGTACGCGGTCTGCACCTGCCTGAAAAACATGTCACATGGCGTGGGGAAGCCATTCCGGGCAGCCTGTTTGATTTCGCACTCTATTTCTTCCACAACTACAAGAACCTGCTGGCAAAAGGTAGCGGTCCCTATTTCTACCTGCCAAAAACGCAGGCCTGGCAGGAAGCGGCCTGGTGGAGTGAAGTATTCAGCTACGCGGAAGATCGTTTCAACCTGCCGCGCGGCACCATCAAGGCCACGCTGCTGATTGAAACGCTGCCTGCCGTGTTCCAGATGAATGAAATTCTGCACGCCCTGCGCGATCACATTGTCGGCCTGAACTGTGGACGCTGGGACTATATCTTCAGCTACATCAAAACTCTCAAAAATTATCCCGATCGCGTGCTGCCGGATCGTCAGGTTGTGACCATGGATAAACCGTTCCTGAGCGCCTACTCGCGTCTGCTGATCAAAACCTGCCATAAGCGCGGCGCCTTTGCGATGGGCGGCATGGCGGCTTTTATCCCGAGCAAAGACACGGAGCGCAATAATCAGGTGCTCAACAAGGTGAAAGCCGATAAAGAACTTGAAGCCCGTAACGGTCACGACGGCACGTGGATTGCACATCCGGGTCTGGCCGATACGGCGATGGAGGTCTTCAACCGCGTGCTCGGCGATAACAAAAACCAGCTGTTTGTCACGCGCGAAGAAGATGCCCCAACGGCTGAAGAACAGCTGCTGGCTCCGTGTGCGGGCGAGCGGACGGAAGAGGGCATGCGTGCCAATATCCGCGTCGCGGTCCAGTACATCGAGGCGTGGATCTCCGGCAACGGCTGCGTGCCTATCTACGGCCTGATGGAAGATGCCGCCACGGCGGAAATCTCTCGTACCTCCATCTGGCAGTGGATCCACCATCAAAAAACGCTCAGCAACGGCAAGCCGGTGACAAAAGCGCTGTTCCGCCAGATGCTGGCCGAAGAGATGCGGGTGATCCAGGACGAGCTGGGTGAGCACCGCTTCAGCAGCGGACGTTTTGATGACGCCGCGCGCCTGATGGAGCAAATCACCACATCAGATGACTTAATCGACTTCCTGACCCTGCCGGGCTACCGCTTCCTGGCGTAACTCACCACATAACAATATGGAGCATCTGCACATGAAAACCCGTACCCAACAAATCGAAGAGTTAAAGAAAGAGTGGACACAACCTCGCTGGGAAGGCATCCGCCGTCCTTACAGCGCGGAGGAAGTGGTGAAATTACGCGGCTCGGTCAACCCGGAATGCACGCTGGCACAGAACGGTGCGGCGAAAATGTGGAAGCTGCTGCACGGCGGCTCTAAAAAAGGCTACATCAATAGCCTCGGCGCGCTGACCGGCGGTCAGGCGCTGCAGCAGGCGAAGGCCGGTATTGAAGCTATCTACCTCTCCGGCTGGCAGGTCGCGGCGGACGCCAACCTGGCCTCCAGCATGTACCCGGATCAGTCGCTCTATCCGGCAAACTCCGTGCCGTCGGTGGTGGATCGGATCAACAATACCTTCCGTCGTGCGGATCAGATCCAGTGGGCCGCCGGTATCGAACCTGGCGATCCGCGCTTTACTGACTACTTCCTGCCGATCGTCGCGGATGCGGAAGCGGGCTTCGGCGGTGTGCTGAACGCCTTCGAGCTGATGAAATCGATGATTGAGGCCGGTGCAGCGGCCGTTCACTTCGAAGACCAACTGGCGTCAGTGAAAAAATGCGGACACATGGGCGGTAAGGTGCTCGTTCCGACTCAGGAAGCGATTCAGAAGCTGGTTGCCGCGCGTCTGGCTGCTGACGTGCTCGGCGTGCCGACGCTGGTGATTGCCCGTACCGATGCGGACGCGGCGGACCTGATCACCTCTGACTGCGACCCGTACGACAGCGAATTCATTACCGGCGAGCGCACCAGCGAAGGCTTCTACCGCACCCATGCCGGCATTGAACAGGCGATCAGCCGCGGCCTGGCGTACGCCCCCTATGCGGACCTGGTCTGGTGTGAAACCTCTACGCCGGATCTGGCGCTGGCAAAACGCTTTGCCGACGCCATTCACGCGAAGTTCCCGGGAAAACTGCTGGCCTACAACTGCTCGCCGTCCTTCAACTGGCAGAAAAAGCTGGATGACAAAACGATCGCCAGCTTCCAGCAGCAGCTGTCCGACATGGGCTACAAATACCAGTTCATTACCCTGGCAGGCATCCACAGCATGTGGTTCAACATGTTCGACCTGGCGCATGCCTACGCGCAGGGTGAGGGCATGAAGCACTACGTTGAGAAGGTGCAGCAGCCGGAGTTTGCCGCGGGTAAAGACGGCTACACCTTCGTGTCTCACCAGCAGGAGGTGGGCACCGGCTACTTTGATAATGTGACCACGATTATTCAGGGCGGCACCTCCTCCGTCACCGCCTTAACGGGTTCAACGGAAGAAGCACAGTTCTAATCTTTTCCCCCTCTCCCCTCCGGGGAGAGGGTTGGGTAAGGGGAATATATGTCGCGTGGCCTGGAATTACTGATTGCCCAAACTATTTTGCAGGGCTTCGATGCCCAGTATGGTCGTTTTCTTGAAGTGACATCCGGCGCGCAGCAGCGCTTCGAACATGCAGACTGGCATGCGGTTCAGCAGGCCATGAAGCAGCGTATCCATCTCTACGACCACCACGTGGGTCTGGTGGTGGAGCAGCTGCGCTGTATTACCGACGGTAAAAGCCCGGACGCGGAATTTTTACTGCGCGTGAAAGAGCATTACACCCATCTGTTACCCGACTACCCTCGCTTCGAGATTGCGGAGAGCTTTTTCAACTCCGTCTATTGCCGGTTATTTGACCACCGCTCGTTATCTCCTGAGCGGTTATTTATTTTTAGCTCCCAGCCGGAGCGACGCTTTCGTTCCATTCCGCGTCCGCTGGCGAAAGACTTCTTTCCCGATCGCGGATGGGAAAAGCTCCTGCACCGCGTATTAACCGATTTGCCGCTGCGCCTGCCCTGGGAGAATAAAGCCCGGGATATCGGCTATATCCATGCGCATCTCAATGAAACCTTCGGCGAGGCGGTGCTTAGCCGTAGCCATTTGCAGGTTGCCAACGAGCTTTTCTACCGTAATAAAGCCGCCTGGCTGGTGGGCAAATTGGTTACGCCGACGGCCATCGTGCCTTTTCTGTTACCGATCCACCGTACCGACAACGGGGAACTGTTTGTCGATACCTGCCTGACTACCAGCGCCGAGGCCAGCATCGTGTTTGGCTTCGCCCGCTCCTATTTCATGGTATACGCCCCGCTGCCTGCCGCCCTTGTGGAGTGGCTGCGCGAGATCCTGCCCGGTAAAACCACCGCCGAGCTGTATATGGCGATTGGCTGCCAGAAGCACGCCAAAACGGAAAGCTACCGGGAATACCTGCGCTACGTCACCACGGCCGACGAGCAGTTTATCGAAGCGCCAGGCATTCGCGGTATGGTGATGCTGGTGTTTACGCTGCCGGGTTTCGATCGGGTCTTTAAGGTGATTAAAGACAGATTCGCGCCGCAGAAAGAGATGACCGCCGCGCACGTCCGCGCCTGCTATCAGCTGGTCAAAGAGCACGATCGCGTCGGGCGCATGGCGGATACCCAGGAGTTCGAAAACTTTGTGCTGGATAAACAGCAGATCGACCCGGCGCTCATGACGCTTTTGATGCAGGAAGCGCCCGCGAAAATTACCGATCTGGGTGACAAAATTGTGATAAGCCATCTCTATATTGAGCGCCGCATGGTGCCGCTAAATATCTGGCTTGAGCAGTCCGAGGGTCAGGCGCTGCGGGATGCCATCGAAGAATACGGCAACGCGATTCGCCAGCTGGCCGCCGCCAATATTTTCCCGGGAGACATGCTGTTTAAAAACTTCGGCGTCACCCGGCACGGGCGGGTAGTGTTCTACGATTACGACGAAATTTGCTACATGACCGAAGTGAACTTCCGCGATATCCCAGCACCACGTTACCCGGAGGATGAGCTCTCCAGCGAGCCGTGGTACAGCGTTTCGCCGGGAGATGTGTTTCCTGAAGAGTTTCGCCACTGGCTGTGTGCCGACCCGCGCATCGGCCCGCTATTTGAAGAGATGCATGAGGATCTGTTCCGCGCCAGCTACTGGCGCGGGCTGCAAACGCGGATCAAAAATGGGCACGTGGAAGATGTGTATGCCTACCGCCGCAAGCAGCGGTTTTGCATCCGGTTTTCTCCCTCTCCCTGTGGGAGAGGGCCGGGGTGAGGGCATCAGGCCGCACTCAATCTCAACGAATCCCACCGTACGCCAGCGTCACCTCTTTTGCCGCCTTAATCACCAGCGCACCCAACTCGGTCACGCGGTCGTCGGTCATACGTGAGATGGGGCCAGAGATGGAGATCGCGGCGAACGGCTCGCGATGCTCGTCAAAAATGCAGGACGCCAGGCAGCGCAGGCCCAGGGCATGTTCTTCATCATCAAACGAATAGCCGCGCTTGCGGGTTAACGCCAGATCTTCTTTCAGATGCACCGGCGACACCAGCGTGGCGTGGGTGTAGGCGTGCAGACCTTTGCGGTGCAGCAGCCCCGTCACCTGCTCTTCGCTCAGCTGCGAGAGAAACGCTTTCCCTGCACCGGAGGCGTGCATCGGCAGTTTGCCGCCAATCGGTGCGGACATACGCATCAGTTGCGTACACTGCACCTGGTCGATGATAATCGCCTGATGGTCGCTCTGGTCCAGCACCGCCAGGTTCACCGTCTCGCCGGACTCCTCCATCAGCTTGCGCAGAATCGGATGCACAATCGCCAGCAGGTTACGGCTCTGCAGGAAGCTGCTGCCCACGATAAACGCGTGTGCGCCCACCGCCCAGTGCCCCAGCTCGCCTACCTGGCGGACAAAGCCCAGCTGCTGCATGGTGGTCAGCAGGCGGTGCGTGGTGGAGTTCGGCAGGCCAGCCTGCTGGGCCAGCTCCGTCAGGGCTACGCTGCCGTGCGACTCGGCAATCCATTCCAGCAGCTTCAAACCGCGCGTGAGCGACTGAACCTGTCCGCCAGGTTGTGCGGCAGTGGTGGCGGCAGGTTTTCTGCCGCGTTTAGCGGGAACGGTCGCGACCATGACGATCTCCTTTTTCTGTATCGTGGAAATCATTTTCGTTTTATTTGGTGGATTTGCAACCGCTTTCCTGACTGATCGGAGGAGTGATGGTGAACATGTCTCATGTTACCGCAGTGTGACTTTTCCACCCTGCGAGATTGTGCCAGTATGGAACGCAGCCTTTTGGCCTAGTTGAGCGTTGTCGGGAGCAAGTGTGAGCAGCAAAGTAGAGCAACTGCGTGCGCAGTTAAATGAACGAATTCTGGTGCTGGACGGCGGCATGGGCACCATGATCCAGGGCTATCGTCTGAGCGAAGACGATTTCCGCGGCGAGCGCTTTGCCGACTGGCCCTGCGACCTCAAAGGGAACAACGACCTGCTGGTGCTCAGCAAGCCGTCCGTGATTAAGGATATCCACAACGCCTACTTCGAAGCGGGTGCGGATATCGTTGAAACCAACACCTTCAACTCGACAACCATCGCCATGGCGGATTACCAGATGGAATCCCTGTCGGCGGAGATCAACTTTGAAGCCGCGAAGCTGGCGCGCGCCTGCGCCGACGAGTGGACGGCCCGCACGCCGGATAAGCCGCGCTACGTTGCCGGGGTGCTGGGCCCGACGAACCGCACCGCGTCGATTTCACCGGACGTGAACGACCCGGCGTTTCGCAACATCACCTTTGACCAGCTGGTTGTCGCCTACCGTGAATCGACCAAAGCGCTGGTGGAAGGCGGTTCCGACCTGATCCTGATTGAAACCGTATTCGACACCCTCAACGCCAAAGCCGCCATTTACGCGGTGAAAGAGGAGTTTGAGGCGCTGGGCGTTGACTTGCCGATCATGATTTCCGGCACCATCACCGACGCCTCCGGTCGTACCCTGTCCGGCCAGACAACCGAAGCGTTTTATAACTCCCTGCGTCACGCTGAAGCGCTCTCCTTCGGCCTGAACTGCGCGCTGGGGCCGGACGAACTGCGCCAGTACGTGCAGGAGCTTTCGCGCATCGCGGAATGCTACGTCACCGCGCACCCGAACGCTGGTCTGCCGAACGCGTTCGGTGAATACGATCTGGATGCCGACACTATGGCGGCGCAAATCCGCGAGTGGGCCGAGTCTGGCTTCCTGAATATCGTCGGCGGCTGCTGCGGCACCACGCCGGAGCACATCGCCGCCATGAGCCATGCGGTAGCGGGTCTTCCGCCGCGCAAGCTGCCCGAGCTTCCGGTTGCCTGTCGCCTGTCCGGCCTTGAGCCGTTGACCATTGGCGACGACAGCCTGTTTGTGAACGTGGGTGAACGTACAAACGTCACCGGGTCTGCAAAGTTCAAGCGTCTGATCAAAGAAGAGAAGTACAGCGAGGCGCTGGACGTTGCCCGCCAGCAGGTGGAAAGCGGCGCACAGATTATCGATATCAACATGGACGAGGGGATGCTCGACGCCGAAGCGGCGATGGTGCGTTTCCTCAACCTGATCGCCGGTGAGCCGGACATCGCCCGCGTGCCGATCATGATCGACTCCTCCAAGTGGGAAGTCATCGAAAAAGGGCTGAAGTGCATTCAGGGTAAAGGCATCGTCAACTCTATCTCGATGAAAGAAGGCGTTGATATCTTTATCCACCACGCGAAGATGGTCCGCCGCTACGGTGCCGCCGTGGTAGTGATGGCCTTCGACGAAGTGGGCCAGGCGGATACCCGCGAGCGCAAAATCGAGATTTGCCGCCGCGCGTACAAGATTTTGACCGAAGAGGTGGGCTTCCCGCCGGAAGACATCATCTTTGACCCGAACATCTTCGCCGTCGCGACCGGGATTGAAGAGCACAATAACTACGCCCAGGACTTTATCGGGGCGTGTGAAGATATTAAACGCGAGCTGCCGCATGCGCTGATCTCCGGCGGCGTGTCGAACGTGTCGTTCTCCTTCCGCGGCAACGATCCGGTGCGAGAAGCGATCCACGCCGTGTTCCTCTATTACGCCATCCGCAACGGGATGGACATGGGGATCGTCAACGCCGGACAGCTGGCGATTTATGACGACCTCCCTGCCGAGCTGCGCGACGCCGTCGAGGACGTGATCCTTAACCGCCGCGACGACGCGACCGAGCGGTTGCTGGATTTGGCCGAAAAATACCGTGGCAGCAAGTCGGATGACGCAGCCAACGTTCAGCAGGCCGAATGGCGCTCCTGGGACGTGAAAAAGCGTCTGGAATACTCGCTGGTGAAAGGGATTACCGAGTTCATTGAGCAGGATACCGAGGAAGCGCGTCAGCAGGCAGCCCGTCCGATTGAAGTGATTGAAGGCCCGCTGATGGACGGCATGAACGTGGTCGGCGATCTGTTCGGCGAGGGCAAAATGTTCCTGCCGCAGGTGGTGAAATCCGCCCGCGTCATGAAGCAGGCCGTCGCCTATCTGGAACCGTTTATCGAAGCCAGCAAAGAGAAAGGCTCCAGCAACGGTAAAATGGTTATCGCCACCGTGAAGGGCGACGTGCACGACATCGGCAAAAATATCGTCGGCGTGGTGCTGCAGTGTAATAACTACGAAATTATCGACCTTGGCGTGATGGTCCCGGCGGATAAAATTCTCAAGACCGCGCGCGAAGTGAACGCCGACCTGATTGGTCTCTCCGGGCTGATCACCCCGTCGCTGGACGAGATGGTCAACGTGGCTAAGGAGATGGAGCGTCAGGGCTTCACCATTCCGTTATTGATTGGCGGGGCGACCACCTCGAAAGCGCACACGGCGGTGAAAATCGAGCAGAACTACAGCGGCCCGACGGTCTACGTGCAGAACGCCTCGCGCACGGTGGGCGTGGTCTCCGCGCTGCTCTCCGACGCCCAGCGCGACGACTTTGTGGCGCGCACCCGCAAAGAGTACGAAACCGTCCGCATCCAGCACGGACGTAAGAAACCGCGCACCCCGCCTGTTTCACTTCAGGCGGCGCGCGATAACGATCTGGCCTTTGACTGGTCCAGCTATACGCCACCGGTCGCGCACCGTCTGGGTGTGCAGGACGTGACGGCCAGCATCGAAACGCTGCGTAACTACATCGACTGGACGCCGTTCTTTATGACCTGGTCGTTGGCGGGCAAATATCCGCGCATCCTGGAAGATGAGGTGGTAGGCGAGGAGGCGAAGCGCCTGTTTAAAGATGCCAACGACATGCTCGACACGCTGAGCGCAGAGAAAACCCTCAACCCGCGCGGCGTGGTGGGCCTGTTCCCGGCGAACCGCGTGGGCGATGACGTGGAAATCTACCGCGATGAAACCCGCACCCACGTGCTGGCGGTCAGCCGCCATCTGCGGCAGCAAACCGAAAAAGTGGGCTTTGCCAACTATTGCCTGGCGGATTTCGTCGCGCCGAAGCTGAGCGGGAAAGCCGACTATATCGGTGCGTTTGCGGTAACCGGCGGGCTGGAAGAAGACGCCCTGGCGAACGCGTTTGAAGCGCAGCACGATGATTACAATAAAATCATGGTGAAAGCGATTGCCGATCGCCTGGCGGAAGCGTTCGCCGAGTACCTCCACGAGCGCGTGCGCAAGGTGCACTGGGGCTATGCGGCGAATGAGAACCTCAGCAACGAGGAGCTGATCCGTGAAAACTACCAGGGCATTCGCCCTGCGCCGGGCTATCCGGCCTGCCCGGAGCACACCGAAAAAGGCACCATCTGGAAACTGCTGGACGTAGAAGCCCATACCGGCATGAAGCTTACCGAATCGTTCGCCATGTGGCCGGGCGCGTCCGTGTCCGGCTGGTACTTTAGCCATCCGGACAGCAAGTACTTCGCCGTGGCGCAACTGCAGCGGGATCAGATCGAAGATTACGCCCTGCGCAAAGGCATGAGCGTGTCAGACGTCGAGCGCTGGCTGGCGCCGAATCTGGGCTACGACGCGGACTAACGTCACTTTTCCTTACAACAAACAGGGCACCTCAACGGTGCCCTGTCTCTTTCTTACGTTTAAACCCTTATACTTAATCATAAAATCTATAACGATAAGGAGAACCCACTTCCGTGCTGACGTTGTTACATTTGCTTTCGGCAGTCGCACTGCTCGTATGGGGCACCCATATTGTCCGCACCGGCGTGATGCGCGTGTTTGGCGCGCGCTTACGTACCGTTCTCAGCGGCAGCGTTGAGAAGAAGCCGCTCGCCTTCTGCGCGGGTATCGGCGTGACGGCGCTGGTGCAAAGCAGCAATGCCACCACTATGCTCGTCACCTCGTTCGTGGCGCAGGATCTGGTCGCGCTCGCCCCGGCGCTGGTGATCGTGCTGGGCGCTGACGTCGGCACCGCGCTGATGGCGCGTATCCTGACCTTTGACCTCTCGTGGCTCTCGCCGCTGCTGATTTTTATTGGCGTCATTTTCTTCCTTGGCCGCAAGCAGACGCGTGCCGGGCAGCTCGGACGCGTCGGCATTGGCCTCGGCCTCATCCTGCTGGCGCTGGAGCTGATCGTGCAGGCGGTGACGCCTATCACCCAGGCGAACGGCGTGCAGGTGATCTTCGCCTCGCTGACAGGTGACATCATGCTGGATGCGCTGATCGGGGCAGTGTTTGCCATCATCAGCTACTCCAGCCTGGCAGCCGTGCTGCTGACGGCCACGCTCACCGCAGCAGGCGCGATCTCCTTCCCGGTAGCGCTGTGTCTGGTGATAGGCGCTAACCTCGGCTCTGGCCTGCTGGCAATGCTCAACAACAGCGCCGCCAATGCCGCTGCACGTCGCGTGGCGCTCGGGAGCCTGCTGTTTAAGCTGGTGGGCAGCCTGATTATTCTGCCGTTTGTACACCCGCTGGCGAACCTGATGGACAACCTCCCCCTGCCGAAAGCGGAGCTGGTGATCTACTTCCACGTGTTCTATAACCTGGTGCGCTGTCTGGCGATGGTGCCGTTTGCCGCGCCGATGGCCCGCTTCTGCGAGCGGCTTATCAGCGACGAACCGGAGCTGGACGCGCGCCTTAAGCCGAAGCATCTGGATACTTCCGTGCTGGATACCCCCGCGCTGGCTATCGCTAACGCCGCCCGCGAAACGCTGCGCATGGGCGATGCAATGGAAACCATGCTTGAAGGGCTGCAGAAGGTGATGCACGGCGAGCCGCGCGAGGAAAAAGAGCTGCGCAGGCTGGCGGACGACATCAACGTGCTGTATACCGCCATCAAGCTCTATCTGGCGCGTATCCCGCAGGACGAGCTGGCGGAGGAGGAATCCCGCCGGTGGGCGGAAATCATCGAGATGTCGCTCAACCTCGAGCAGGCCTCGGATATCGTCGAACGTATGGGCAGCGAAATCGCCGATAAATCGCTGGCCGCGCGTCGGGCGTTCTCCGTTGAAGGGCTGAAGGAGCTGGAAGCGCTCCACGAACAACTGGTGAGCAACCTCAAGCTGGCGATGTCGGTCTTCTTCTCCAGCGACGTACCGAGCGCTCGCCGCCTGCGCCGCAACAAGCATCGTTTCCGCATCCTCAACCGCCGCTATTCGCACGCCCACGTTGAGCGTCTGCACCAGCAGAACGTGCAGAGTATCGAAACCAGTTCGCTGCATCTGGGGCTGCTCGGGGATATGAAGCGTCTCAACTCGTTGTTCTGCGCGGTGGCGTACAGCGTGATGGAGCAGCCGGATGAAGACGACGAGCGGGATGAGTATTAATCTCCGGCATGTTTGATTGTTAGCCCAAGACCCAATGCTTTCATGACCGCCAGAGTGGTTTTAAGCGTTGGGTTTCCTTTCTCACTGAACGATCGATACAGTTGTTCTCGTGATAGACCCGTTTGCTGTGAAATGGTCGACATTCCTTTCGCGCGCGCGATGACGCCCAGCGCTTTAGCAATATACGCTGAGTCGCCAGTTTCTAATGCATCAGCCATAAATACGGCGATTTCCTCGTCATCCACCAGCGCGTTTGCTGGATCGTAGGATGTTAATTTATGCATGCTCATTCACTCCTGCCATTGGGATACATTGCTCAACATTTTTGCCACATGTATGTCTCTGGCCTGGCTGCTTTTGTCACCACCACATAACAGCACGATGATGCAATTGCCCTGGTCTTTAAAATAAATTCTGTAGCCTGGACCATAGTGGATCCTCAGCTCACTTATACCTTCCCCAACGGGTTTAATGTCGCCCGCTAAACCATTTGCCAACCGAAAGAGGCGGGAAGCGATAATGGTCTTCGCTCGCCGATCTTTTAAGTTTTGCTCCCAGCGTTGGAAGGATTCTGTCTGAACAATCTCCTTCATATTACTCCCTGTAATTTATAAACTACAAATTAATTGTTTCTGGAGAGTAAAACTAAAAGGAGTTAGCACAAGGATAAATGGCCTGACGCTAAATCCTGAAAGCGTCTCGCAAACTAAAAAACCCGCTTCAGTTACCTTCAGCTAATCTTTTTTTTCGGCCCAAACCTAAGGTATATTTCGCCCTTCACAGGAGAAACTATGCTGCCAACTCAATCAACCCGATTAAACAAATACATTAGCGAGAGCGGGATCTGCTCACGTCGCGAGGCTGACCGTTACATTGAACAAGGTAACGTGTTTCTTAACGGCAAACGCGCCACCATCGGCGACCAGGTGGTCCCTGGCGATGTGGTTAAAGTTAATGGTCAGCTCATCGAACCGCGTGATGCAGAAGACCTGGTGTTTATCGCGTTGAACAAACCGGTTGGGATTGTCAGCACCACGGAAGACGGCGAGCGGGACAACATCGTTGATTTCGTGAACCACAGCAGCCGCATCTTCCCGATTGGCCGTCTGGATAAAGACTCTCAGGGGCTGATTTTCCTCACCAACCACGGCGATCTGGTCAACAAAATCCTGCGTGCCGGTAACGACCACGAGAAAGAGTACATCGTGACGGTAAATAAGCCGGTCACGGACGAATTTATTCGCGGCATGGGCGCCGGTGTGCCGATCCTCGGTACCGTCACGAAGAAGTGTAAGGTTAAGAAAGAAGCACCGTTCGCGTTCCGCATTACCCTGGTGCAGGGCCTGAACCGTCAGATCCGCCGCATGTGCGAGTACTTCGGCTATGAAGTGACGAAGCTGGAACGCACGCGCATCATGAACGTCAGCCTGTCCGGTATTCCGCTGGGCGAGTGGCGTGACTTAACAGATGACGAGCTGATTGAGTTGTTCAAGCTTATCGAGAACTCCTCGTCCGAGGCGAAGCCGAAAGCTAAAGCAAAACCGAAAACGCAGGCGATTAAGCGCCCGGTGGTGAAGGCGCCGCAGGCGGAAGAGAAAGGGCGAGGCAAGCCGGGCAACGGAAAACGCTTTACCCAGCCGGGGCGTAAAAAGAAAGGGCGCTGATTAGCGCCTGCCACGGGTTGATGTATTGGCGGACCAGGAAAAGGTCGCCTCTGCATCCGGCTTATAAGCCTGCTCTTTTTTCAGCTTGCGGGCTTTTTTGGCCGCAGCCTCACGCTGCGCCATCAGCTTATCGATGTACTCTTTTTTCACCTGATTGGTTTCGGCGTTCGTCAGCGTGCGGCCATGCGCGATGCGGGCGCGGTCGAGAAGCGTTTTCAGTTCGCGCTGCTCCGCTTCCGTCATGTCTTTCTGGGTCAAACGTGGTGTAGCCATTGCTGAAGCCTCCTGATAGAGAGGCTTCAGTGTAAAGCAAGCAGCGTAAATTAACCCTGCTTCACCGCATCTTTTTTCGTTTGTTCATCAATCGGTTTGCCGGACCAGTATCCCGCCAGCAGCGAGCCGGAGAGATTATGCCAGACGGAGAACAGCGCGCCCGGGAGGGCCGCCAGCGGCGAGAAGTAAATTTTACCCAGCGCCGCCGCCAGGCCGGAGTTCTGCATGCCCACCTCGATTGCCAGCGTGCGGCAGGTGGATTCGTCAAAGCCAAACAGCTTCCCGCCCCAGTAGCCGCCCAGCAGGCCAATCGTGTTATGCAGCACCACGGCGACGATCACCACAAAGCCTACGGAAGCAATGTGCGATGCGGAACCCGCCACCACGGCGCTAATGATCGCCAGAATGCAGACCATCGAAAACGCGGGCAGGTACGGCTCAACGGCCTTCACTACGCGCGGGAAAAGATGGTGAATGACCAGCCCCAGCGCAATCGGGATTACTACTATCTGCAGAATGCTGAGCAGCATGCCCATCACGTCCACCTGAATATGCGCATCCACGTACAGGCGGGTTAACAGCGGCGTGGCAATCACGCCCACCAGCGTGGAAACGGAAGAGATGGTAACGGAGAGCGCCACATCACCTTTCGCAAGATAGATCATCACGTTAGATGCCGTACCGCTGGCGACGCTGCCCACCAGCACCATCCCGGCGGAGAGATCGGGCGGCATCTTAAAGGCCATCGCCAGCAGCCAGGCCGCGAGCGGCATCACCAGGTAGTGCAGGAAGATCCCTGCGGCCACCGGAGCAGGGCGCGACAGCACGCGTTTAAAATCGTCGATTTTCAGGTGCACGCCCATGCCGAACATAATCAACATCAGCAGCGTGGTGACCCACGGGCCAATGCCGGTGAACGTGGTGGGCGTGTAATAAGCGAGTACCGAGAGCAGCAGCGCCCATAGCGGGAACAGCCGAGTGATAGCGGATAACATAGTGAATTCCTTGCAGTATTGTCGTGTTGTTTAGTTATAAAAAAGCCGGGTCTGTGCCCGGCTTATAGGTATTGTTTATCGTGCTAACGAATTTTATTCAAACAAATTCTGATGAAGTTTCTGCACCACCTGCTCGGCCTGATCGGCAGGGACCAGGAAGCAGAGGTTGTAGCTGGAGGCACCGTAGCAGATCATACGGATGTTGAACGGGTCGAGCACGCCGAACACCTCTTTGCCCACGCCGCAGGCGCGCGACAGCTTGTTACCGATGATGGCCACCAGCGCCAGGTCTTCTTCCACCTCCACGCGGCACAGTTCAGACAGCTCAATCAGCAGCGACTGCGTCAGCAGGGTGTCGCCGGTCGAGGTGGAGCCAGTGGTGTCCAGCGTCAGCGCAATGCTCACTTCGGAGGTGGTAATCAAATCTACAGAGATGTTATGGCGCGCCAGAATGCCAAACACTTCCGCCAGGAAACCGCGGGAGTGGAGCATATTGTGGCTGTGGAGCGTCACCAGCGTCTGGCGACGGCGCAGGGCCAGGGCGCGGAATAGCGGCGGGTTCTCGGTTTTCTTGCAGACCAGCGTCCCGCCCGCTTTTGGATCTTTACTGGAGCCAACGAAGACCGGAATATCGCTGCGCACGGCGGGCAGCAGCGTTGCCGGATGCAGCACTTTCGCGCCGAAGGTGGCCATTTCCGCCGCTTCTTCAAAGGCGATCACATCAATACGTTTCGCCGCGGAAACGACGCGCGGATCGGTGGTGTAAATACCCGGCACGTCAGTCCAGATATCCACGCGCGTTGCATGCAGGGCCTCGCCCAGCAGCGCGGCGGTGTAGTCGCTGCCGCCACGGCCAAGCGTTGTCGTGCGTCCTTTCGCTTCGCTGCCGATAAAGCCCTGGGTGATCACCATGCCTTCTGCCAGGCGCGGAGCCAGCTGCTGGTTGGTGAGCTCGGCCAACATCTCAACGTCCGGTTCGGCACGGCCAAAGCGATCGCTGGTACGCATCACTTTACGCACGTCAAACCACTGCGCCTGAACGTTACGCTCACGCATGATTTCAACGAACAGCAGGGTAGACATCAATTCACCGTGGCTGACCAGTTCATCGGTCAGGGCGGTAGAGGTGGCCAGAGACGCCGCTTCTGCCAGGGTGGTGATATTTTCCAGCAGGCGTTCCACTTCTTCGCGGATCACGTTTGGATTCTGCAGACGTTCAAGGATGTCGAACTGAATTTTGCGCAGTGCATCCAGCTTTACGAAACGTTCTGTCGCTTCCAGTCCTTCAGACAGAGAAACCAGCAGGTTCGTCACGCCGGCAGATGCAGAGAGCACCACCAGGCGGGTATTCGGATCGGCCAGCACCACATCGGCGCTGCGGTTCATGGCATCGTAATCGGCCACACTGGTGCCGCCAAACTTGGCGACCACAAAACTCGTCATAACAACCTCGTGTCAGGGAATGAATAAGCGACCTTGGCACAAGAGTGAAACGAAAACAGGTGCAGGCGCAAAATACGGCCCTATAAATAAAATGTGGGGGAGGTCCTGTCAATGCTGGGATTATGCGGATTTTTTATGGGGGGGTACCCCTGAGAAACAGGACTTATAACAGGGCCATATTTTATGCTCCATTTTACCCTGTTTTGACCAACATTTCGCCGCCCCGGGAGGGCTCTTCAGCAGCTATACTTTTCGGGTCTTTTCACCTGTGTTTGATACAGGCCAGGGCAATGGCATAAAAACCATCACAATTTTTATTTGCAGGCGCTACAATCGACCGCAGTCACAATTCTCAAATCAGAAGAGTATTGCTAATGAAAAACATCAACCCAACGCAGACCGCTGCCTGGCAGGCACTACAGAAACATTTTGATGAAATGAAGGACGTCACCATCGCGGATCTGTTCGCGAAAGATGCCGATCGTTTCACTAAGTTCTCCGCGACCTTCGATGACCTGATGCTGGTGGATTTCTCCAAGAACCGCATTACCGAAGAGACGCTGGCAAAACTGCAGGATCTGGCAAAAGAGACTGAGCTTGCCGACGCCATCAAATCCATGTTCTCCGGCGAAAAGATCAACCGCACCGAAGACCGTGCCGTGCTGCACGTGGCCCTGCGTAACCGTAGCAATACGCCAATCATCGTTGACGGCAAAGATGTGATGCCGGAAGTAAACGCGGTGCTGGAAAAGATGAAAACCTTCTCCGAAGCGATCATCTCAGGTCAGTGGAAAGGTTACACCGGCAAAGCAATTACGGATGTTGTTAACATCGGTATCGGCGGCTCTGACCTCGGTCCGTTCATGGTGACCGAAGCGCTGCGTCCGTACAAAAACCACCTCAACATGCACTTTGTCTCTAACGTCGATGGTACCCACATCGCCGAAGTGCTGAAGAACGTAAATCCGGAAACCACCCTGTTCCTGGTGGCGTCCAAAACCTTCACCACTCAGGAAACCATGACCAACGCCCACAGCGCGCGCGATTGGTTCCTGAAAACCGCGGGCGACAACAAGCACGTGGCGAAACACTTCGCGGCGCTGTCCACCAACGGTAAAGCCGTCAGCGAGTTCGGTATCGACACCGCGAATATGTTCGAGTTCTGGGACTGGGTTGGTGGCCGCTACTCTCTGTGGTCTGCAATCGGCCTGTCCATCATCCTGTCCGTGGGCTTCGACAACTTCGTTGAGCTGCTCTCCGGCGCGCACGCAATGGACAAACACTTCTCCACCACTGCACCTGAGAAAAACCTGCCGGTGCTGCTGGCGCTGATTGGGATCTGGTACAACAACTTCTTCGGCGCTGAAACCGAAGCAATTCTGCCGTACGACCAGTACATGCACCGCTTTGCGGCCTACTTCCAGCAGGGGAACATGGAATCCAACGGTAAGTACGTTGACCGTAACGGCAACGCGGTGGATTACCAGACTGGACCAATCATCTGGGGCGAGCCGGGCACCAACGGTCAGCACGCGTTCTACCAGCTGATTCACCAGGGCACCAAAATGGTACCGTGCGATTTCATCGCGCCGGCGATTACACACAACCCGCTGTCCGACCACCATCCGAAGCTGCTGTCTAACTTCTTCGCACAGACAGAAGCGTTGGCGTTCGGTAAATCCCGCGAGGTGGTAGAGCAGGAATACCGTGACCAGGGTAAAGATCCGGCCACGCTGGAGCACGTTGTGCCTTTCAAAGTGTTCGAAGGCAACCGTCCAACCAACTCCATCCTGCTGCGTGAAATCACCCCATTCAGCCTGGGCGCGCTGATTGCGCTGTACGAGCACAAGATCTTCACTCAGGGCGCTATTCTGAACATCTTCACCTTTGACCAGTGGGGCGTTGAGCTGGGCAAACAGCTGGCAAACCGTATTCTGCCAGAGCTGGGTGACGATAAAGCGATCGACAGCCACGACAGCTCCACCAATGGTTTGATTAACCGTTATAAAGCATGGCGTGCGTAATTAATATGTCATGAAAAATGCCGGCGATATGCCGGCATTTTTTTATCGGATAATTCCTGATGTCTGTTAGTTAACTCAAATTCTCACTCTGAGTTTAATCTGAAAAAGGCGCTTAACCTGCTAATTGCTGCGCTTTATTTTAAGAAAATACGCAGAAGTAAGATAATAAAGTTATATTATAAATTATTGATTTTAATTGTTAATTTATTTTAATATTTTGTTTTTCTTTTCTGTTTTATCCATTAGTCCGAAAACCACTCCGCTATTTCCCCCCACGGTAAACCCACTGCTGTAGTTGTGTATACTCGATTCCGCCTGAATTTCTTTTCGGGCAAATCTCCATTCATTCATTGAAGGGAAATTGTTATGAAGAAAGTACTGTATGGCATTTTTGCCATATCTGCACTTGCGGCGACCTCTGTCTATGCAGCTCCGGTCCAGGTCGGGGAAGCAGCAGGGTCGGCAGCGACGTCTGCGTCTGCGGGAAGTTCTACCGCAGCCAGCACCAGCACCGTAAGTTCAGCCGTGGGTGTCGCGCTGGCGGCAACCGGTGGCGGTGATGGCTCCAATACCGGAACCACGACCACTACGACAACCAGCACCCAGTAATACCGGGTGTTTTAATCATAACCACACTTCGGTGTGGTTATTTCGCCCCTTCGGAGAAGAGTCGTGAAGCGACCTGCAATCATTCTGATTTGCCTGCTGTTGCAGGCGTGCTCAGCCACCACCAAAGGGCTGGGGCATTCACTGTGGGACAGCCTGTTCGGCACACCGGGCGTGCATCTGACCGATGACGAACTTCAGAACATGCCGTACGCCAGCCAGTACATGCAGCTTAATGATGGCCCGCAACTGTTTGTGGTGCTCGCTTTCGATGAAAACGGGCAGCAGAAATGGGTGACGCAGGATCAGGCCACCATCGTGACGCAGCATGGTCGTATTGTGAAAACGCTGCTCGGCGGCGATAACCTGCTCGAGGTGAATAATCTCGCCGAAGACCCGCTCATCAAGCCAAATCAGATCGTCGACGGCGCAGGCTGGACGCGCACCATGGGCTGGACCGAGCACAAGCAGGTGCGCTACGCCACGGCCCGCTCCACCTTCCGCTGGGACGGTACGGATAGCGTGAAGGTGGGCAGCGACGAAACGCAGGTTCGCGTGCTGGATGAGAAGGTGACAACCGACCAGGCCACCTGGCATAACCGCTTCTGGATTGACGAGGAAGGGCAGATCCGTCAGTCCTTACAGTATCTCGGCGCCGGTTTCTTCCCGGTGAAAACCACCCTGATCAAGGCGGCGAAATCATGAAAACGCTCATCCACGCTGCGCTTCTCGCCAGTCTTGCCGCGCCGCTGGCATGGTCAGCAGGAACGGTAAAGGTCTACACGCCGGACAGTGAAAAACCCAAAACCTTAACCAACGCCGAGCATCTGCTCGATCTCGTCGGGCAGCCGAGGCTTGCTAACAGCTGGTGGCCGGGAGCGGTGATTGGCGAGCGTCAGGCGACGATTAAGGCGGAGCAGGAACACCTTGCCTTGCTGGCCCGACTGACGGGTCTGGCAGAGCAGGAAGACGGCGACGATGCCGCAGCCATTAACAGCGTTCGCCAGCAGCTTCAGGCGCTGAAGGTGACAGGCCGCCAGAAAGTCAATCTTGATCCAGATGAAGTGCGCGTCACGGAAAAGGGCAACCCCACGCTTCAAGGGGAGTACACCCTCTGGCTGCCGGTGAAGCCGACGACGGTGACCGTGATGGGGCTTATCAGCAGCCCGGGTAAAAAGCCCTTTACGCCCGGCCGCGACGTGGCGAGCTATCTTGACGAACAAAGCCTGCTGAGCGGCGCGGATAACAGCTACGCATGGATTATTTATCCCGACGGGCATACGCAAAAAGCGCCGGTGGCGTACTGGAATAAACGCCATATCGAACCCATGCCGGGCAGCATCATTTTTGTCGGTTTTGCCGACCATTTCTGGACGAAGGCATATGACGGGCTTAACGCCGATATCCTTCACTCCCTGACACAGCGGATACCGGAAGAATGAAAAGAACCTATCTCTACAGCATGCTGGCGCTCTGCGTAAGCGCCGCCTGCCATGCAGAAACGTATCCGGCACCTGTTGGCCCGTCTCAGTCAGACTTCGGCGGCGTCGGTTTACTGCAAACGCCTACCGCGCGCATGGCGCGTGAAGGGGAAATTAGCCTGAACTACCGCGATAACGACCAGTATCGCTACTATTCCGCCTCCGTACAGCTTTTCCCGTGGCTCGAAACCACGCTGCGCTACACCGACGTGCGTACGAAACAGTACAGCAGCGTCGACGCCTTCTCCGGCGATCAGACCTACAAAGATAAAGCCTTTGACGTCAAGCTGCGCCTGTGGGAAGAGAGCTACTGGATGCCGCAGGTATCCGTGGGTGCAAAAGATATCGGCGGGACCGGCCTGTTTGATGCGGAATACATCGTGGCCAGCAAAGCCTGGGGGCCGTTTGACTTCTCTCTGGGACTTGGCTGGGGTTATCTCGGCACCAGCGGCAACGTCAAAAACCCGTTCTGTACCTACAGCGATAAATACTGCTATCGCGATAACAGCTACAAGAAAGCGGGCTCCATCAACGGCGATCAGATGTTCCATGGTCCGGCCTCGCTGTTCGGCGGCGTGGAATACCAGACACCGTGGCAGCCGCTGCGCCTGAAGCTGGAGTACGAAGGGAACGACTACTCGCAGGACTTCGCCGGGAAGATTGAGCAGAAGAGCAAGTTTAACGTCGGCGCCATTTATCGCGTCACCGACTGGGCCGACGTTAACCTCAGCTACGAGCGCGGCAACACGGTGATGTTTGGCTTCACGCTGCGCACTAACTTTAACGACATGCGGCCGCACTACAACGATAACGCGCGGCCTGCCTACCGGCCGGAGCCGCAGGATGCGATTTTGCAGCACTCCGTGGTGGCAAACCAGCTGACGCTGTTGAAATACAACGCCGGTCTGGCCGATCCGAAAATTCAGGTGAAAGGCGATACGCTGTACGTCACCGGCGAGCAGGTGAAATACCGCGACTCGCGGGAAGGGATCGAACGCGCCAACCGGATCGTGATGAACGATCTCCCGGACGGGATCCGCACGATCCGCGTGACGGAGAACCGCCTGAATCTGCCTCAGGTTACAACCGAAACCGATGTCGCCAGCCTCAAGCGCCACCTGGAAGGCGAACCGCTCGGGCATGAAACCGAGCTGGTGCAAAAACGCGTAGAGCCGATCGTGCCGGAAACCACCGAGCAGGGCTGGTATATCGACAAATCACGCTTTGATTTCCATATCGACCCTGTGCTGAACCAGTCCGTCGGCGGGCCGGAAAACTTCTACATGTATCAACTGGGTGCGATGGCGACGGCGGATCTGTGGGTCACCGATCACCTGTTGACCACCGGTAGCCTGTTCGGCAACATCGCGAACAACTACGACAAGTTTAACTACACCAACCCGCCGAACGACTCGAAGCTGCCGCGCGTGCGTACCCGCGTGCGTGAATACGTGCAGAACGATGTCTATGTGAATAACCTGCAGGCC
Source organism: Enterobacter sp. KB-280D8 (assembly GCF_041399405.1). Taxonomy (NCBI): domain Bacteria; kingdom Pseudomonadati; phylum Pseudomonadota; class Gammaproteobacteria; order Enterobacterales; family Enterobacteriaceae; genus Enterobacter; species Enterobacter sp. KB-280D8. The sequence continues at coordinate 25,037 of NZ_JBGKEC010000015.1, read as the reverse complement.
AACTACTTCCAGTATTTCGGCAACGGCTTCTACGGCCAGGTTTACGGGGGCTACCTGGAGACTATGTTCGGTGGCGCGGGAGCGGAGGTGCTGTATCGTCCCGTCGACAGCAACTGGGCGTTCGGGATTGATGCCAACTACGTTAAGCAGCGTGACTGGCGCAGCGCGCAGGACATGATGAAGTTCACCGACTACAGCGTCAAAACCGGCCACCTGACCGCCTACTGGACGCCGTCGTTCGCGCAGGACGTACTGGTGAAAGCCAGCGTCGGCCAGTATCTGGCGGGCGATAAGGGCGGCACGCTGGATATCTCCAAACACTTCGACAGCGGCGTCGTGGTGGGCGGCTACGCCACCATCACCAACGTCTCGCCGGACGAATACGGGGAAGGGGACTTCACCAAAGGGGTCTACGTGTCGATTCCGCTGGATCTGTTCTCGTCAGGTCCGACCCGCAGCCGCGCGGCGGTGGGCTGGACGCCGCTGACGCGTGACGGGGGCCAGCAGCTTGGGCGTAAGTTCCAGCTGTATGACATGACCAGCGATAAGAACATTAACTTCCGCTGATGCTTCACGCCGGGCGGCACTGCGTTTGCCCGGCCTACGGTTTTTGTAGGCCCGGTAAGCGCAGCGCCACCGGGCGAATGCGCCAAACATAAACAAAAAATATAGATCTCCGTCACATTTTTGCGTTATACAGGAATCTCGCCCTGGAGAATGAGGTGCTGTATGACATCCCTGACTCGCCCGCGCGTTGAGTTTATCTCAACCATCCTCCAGACCGTGCTGAACCTCGGTCTGTTGAGCCTTGGCCTGATCCTGGTCGTCTTTCTCGGTAAAGAGACGGTGCATCTGGCGGATGTGCTGTTCGCCCCTGAGCAAACCAGCAAATATGCGCTGGTGGAAGGCCTGGTGGTCTACTTTCTCTACTTTGAATTTATCGCCCTGATTGTGAAGTACTTTCAGTCCGGCTTTCACTTCCCGCTGCGCTATTTTGTCTACATTGGCATCACTGCGATTGTGCGGCTGATCATCGTCGATCATAAGTCTCCGCTCGACGTGCTGATCTACTCGGCGGCGATCCTGCTGCTGGTGATCACCCTCTGGCTGTGCAATTCGAAGCGGCTGAAACGGGAATAAAAAAATGGCGGCCCGAAGGCCGCCGAATAACAGTCACAAGTTGGGTCAATACAATACGTCTAAAGTTGAGGGTTGCAGTGGCATAACAGATGAAACTTAACCTTTCACGCCGCCCGCCGTCAGGCCGTTGACCAGCCAGCGCTGGGCCAGCAGGAACACCACGGTAATCGGGATGGCGGAGAGTACGGCCGCCGCGGCAAAATCGCCCCACAGGTAGTTTTGCGGGTTGAGGTATTGCTGCATGCCTACGGCCAGGGTGTAGCTGTTCACATCGCGCAGTAACAGTGAGGCAACCGGTACTTCGGTTATCGCCGCGATAAACGACAGGATAAACACCACCGCCAGAATCGGCACGGACAGCGGCAGCAGCACCAGACGGAACGCTTGCCACGGGGTAGCACCGTCCAGTGACGCCGCTTCTTCCAGCGAGCCGTCGATGGTTTCGAAATAGCCTTTGATGGTCCACACGTGCAGGGCAATACCGCCGAGATAGGCGAAGATCACGCCGCCGTGGGTATTCAGGCCGATAAACGGCACGTACTGGCCGAGACGGTCAAACAGGGCATACAACGCGACCAGAGACAGCACGGCCGGGAACATCTGGAAAATCAGCATGCCTTTCAGCAGCGTCGCTTTGCCCGGGAAACGCATGCGGGCAAAGGCATAAGCACAGGTGGTGGAGAGCGTCACGATGCCGATCGCGGTGATGGTCGCCACTTTCACCGAGTTCCACAGCCACAGCAGCACCGGGAACGGCGGCGGCGTGACGCGGCCATCCGCGTGCTCCACGCTGAAGCCCAGCGCGAGCTTCCAGTGCTCCCAGGAGATTTCATCCGGGATCAGGCTCCCGGTGGCGAAGTTGCCCGAACGCAGGGAGATGGCGATGACCATCAGCAGCGGGAACATGATCGCCGCGATGAAAATCAGCAGGCCCAGGTGCGTCGCCAGGAGGCGCAGTTTCTGAGATTTGGGTTGTACCATTGCCATGTTCAGTGCCCTCCTTAGTCAAATTTCATACGTGTGGCTTTCAGGTTCACAATCGCCAGGGCGCCAACCAACAGGAAGATCAGGGTGGCAATCGCCGCCGCCAGGCCGAAGTCCTGACCGCCGCCGCCCTCGAAGGCGATACGGTAGGTGTAGCTCACGAGCAGGTCGGTATAACCTGCCGGCGTCGTGGTGCCAAGGCGGTCCGGACCACCGTTGGTCAACAGCTGAATCAGCACGAAGTTGTTAAAGTTAAAGGCGAAGCTGGCAATCATCAGCGGCGTCAGCGGCTTAATGAGCAGCGGCAGCGTAATTTTAAAGAAATTCTGGAACGGACCTGCGCCATCCATCGCCGAGGCTTCATACAGATCGTCCGGGATAGCCTTCAGCAGGCCCATGCACAGGATCATCATGTACGGATAACCCAGCCAGGTGTTCACGATGATAATCATCGAACGGGCGGTGGTCGGGTCGCTGAACCAGGCCGGTTTGATACCGAACAGCGCGCTCAGCATCATGTTGATTTCACCGAAGCTCTGGTTAAACAGTCCTTTGAAAATCAGAATCGAGATAAACGACGGTACGGCGTAGGGCAGAATCAGCAGCACGCGGTAAATCGCTTTGCCTTTCAGCGACTCCCACTGCACGAGACAGGCCAGCACCATGCCCACGGCCACGGTCAGGATCACCGTCAGCACCGAGAACACCACCGTCCAGACGAAGATGGCAAAGAACGGTTTCTGGATGCCTTCGTCGGTAAACACGCGGGTAAAGTTGTCCCAGCCGATGGTGACGGTGTAGCCCGGGCTGAGCTTGTCATCACCCCATTTTCCGTCGGCGGTAATGGATTGATAGAAACCAATGTCGTTATTCGGACGGTACTTCACGCCGCTCTGGTTGTTGGTCAGCGTACCGTCATCCGCCAGGGTATAAAGCGGCTGCGTGCCGGAGAACTGGCGCAGCGAGCTCATGGTGACTTTGCTTTCGTCTGGCAGCACGGCGGTGAGCTGGGTCAGCGCCTGACGGTTCTGGGTGATGATACGCAGGTTGGCACGTTCACCTTCCGGCAGGGCCGCAGCCTCTTTTAAGGCCAGCTTCTGCTCGCCGCCAAATTTGAACGCGTCGGAAATATAGTTTTTGCCGCTCTCACCGTCGGTAAGCGCTAACTTCCACTCGTCACCCGCAGGATAAAGGCCGAAGTTAAAGGTTTTACCCGCCTGATAAGAGCGATCAAGAAGCACCTGCTGGGCGCGTTCCTGCGCAAGCTGGTTGGTGCTGCTGTAGTTGGTGAACGCAATGGCGATGGTGCAGATCAGTGGGAACAGGACAAACAGCCCCATCCCGGCCACGCCCGGGTAAACATAACGCCAGGCATAGGCTTTACGGTTGGCGAAAATATACAGGCCAGCAGAGCTCAGGATCAGCGTCATGATGGCAAACAGATATTCCCCTTGTACGTACATTAAAACAACAAGGTAACCCACCAGCAGACACAGCAGACCGATCGCTGACCACTTCAGCGCGTCGCTTTGCCACCAGTGCTTCTTTTTAATGACATCCATGGGGTTCTTCCTCTACAACGTTTGATCTTTTCTCCCTCTCCTGGGGTAGAGGGCCGGGGTGAGGGCGTGCGGATAGCGACAACCCTCACCCTAACCCTCTCCCAGAGGGAGAGGGGACTACGGCATTACTTAGTAATACGACCCTGAGCATCTTTCAGTGCGGCATCGACAGTCTGACGACCGCTTGCAGCGTTGATGACCGCAGTACGGGTGGCGTACCAGAACGCAGCCATCTGCGGGATGTTCGGCATGATTTCGCCTTTCTGGGCATTATCCATGGTGGCCGCGATGCGTGGATCTTTCGCCAGCTGATCCTGGAAGGATTTCAGCGCAACGGCACCCAGCGGTTTGTCCTTGTTCACTTCACCCAGGCCCTGATCGGTCAGCAGGTAGTTTTCCAGGAACTCTTTCGCCAGCTCTTTGTTCGGGCTGGCGGCGTTGATGCCCGCGCTCAGCACGCCCACGAACGGTTTAGACGGCTTGCCGTTGAAGGTTGGCAGCAGCGTCACGCCGTAGTTGATTTTGCTCTTGTCGATGTTGGTCCAGGCCCACGGACCGTTGATGGTCATCGCGGTTTCGCCTTTGTTGAACGCCGCTTCCGCGATGGAGTAGTCGGTATCCGCGTTCATGTGTTTGTTCTTAATCAGGTCAACCAGGAAGGTCAGGCCTTTTTTCGCGCCCGCGTTATCCACGCCCACGTCTTTCACGTCATATTTGCCGTTTTCAAACTTGAACGCGTAACCGCCGTCGGCAGCAATCAGCGGCCAGGTGAAATACGGTTCTTGCAGGTTGAACATCAGGGCGGATTTACCCTTCGCCTTCAGCTCTTTATCCAGTTTCGGGATCTCTTCCCAGGTTTTCGGCGGATTTGGCACCAGGTCTTTGTTGTAAATCAGAGACAGGGCTTCAACTGCGATTGGGTAAGCGATCAGCTTGCCGTTGTAGCGAACGGCGTCCCAGGTGAACGGGAACAGTTTGTCCTGGAAAGCTTTGTCCGGGGTGACTTCAGCCAGCAGGCCAGACTGCGCGTAACCGCCAAAACGGTCGTGCGCCCAGAAGATGATGTCCGGGCCGTCACCGGTTGCTGCAACCTGCGGAAACTTCTCTTCCAGCTTGTCCGGGTGTTCTACGGTAACTTTAATACCGGTGTCTTTTTCGAATTTTTTGCCCACTTCGGCCAGGCCGTTATAGCCCTTGTCGCCGTTAATCCAGATAACCAGCTTGCCTTCTTCAATTTTGGCGAGCGCTGGGGCGGAAATCATCATTGCTGCAAGGGCGGACAATGCGAAAACGCGTGCGCCAGTCTTGATATTCATATCTGCCATCCTTTTTGGTGATGTGCTCGTGGATACATAAGGTGGTTCAACGTGACTCAGTCTCCTTATTTGACATCCTCTTTCCATCCTCCCAACCCCTACGCCCCACCCCCTGTTTGTGTGATCTCCGTTGCATAAATTTAAGTTATGAGTGCTGGCGCACATAAAAACCCACCGAATTTTGCAGGCGGCTTCACGAATTTCGCCTCAGCCCCCCGGCTGCGGTCGCAGAGCCTGCTCTCTCATCCTCCCGCCTCCTCCCCCATAAAAAAGCCGGGGGGTGGAGGATTCACGAAAGTAATGGATACCCCATAGTGAACTTATCTTGAATGTTTCTGTCGGTGACAGGTTGTAACGAAGGGAGAAGGGCATGGCGAGCGTACAGCTGCGTAATGTAACGAAAGCCTGGGGCGACGTAGTGGTGTCGAAAGACATCAATCTGGACATCACTGAAGGCGAGTTTGTGGTGTTTGTGGGCCCATCAGGCTGTGGTAAATCTACTCTGCTGCGCATGATTGCCGGTCTTGAAACCATCACCAGCGGCGATTTGCTGATCGGTGATACCCGAATGAACGACATCCCGCCTGCCGAACGTGGCGTAGGCATGGTGTTCCAGTCTTATGCACTTTATCCCCATCTTTCCGTTGCCGAGAACATGTCTTTTGGCCTGAAGCTGGCCGGGGCAAAAAAAGAGGTCATTAACCAGCGCGTTACGCAGGTGGCGGAAGTGTTACAGCTGGCGCACCTGCTGGAGCGTAAACCGAAAGCGCTTTCCGGTGGTCAGCGTCAGCGTGTGGCGATTGGCCGTACGCTGGTGGCCGAGCCGCGCGTGTTCCTGCTCGATGAACCTCTCTCTAACCTGGATGCCGCGCTGCGCGTCCAGATGCGTATCGAAATCTCCCGTCTGCACAAGCGCCTTGGCCGCACGATGATTTACGTCACCCACGATCAGGTCGAAGCGATGACCCTGGCTGACAAAATCGTGGTGCTGGACGCCGGTCGCGTGGCGCAGGTGGGCAAACCGCTGGAGCTCTATCACTACCCGGCAGACCGCTTTGTTGCGGGCTTTATTGGCTCGCCAAAGATGAACTTCCTGCCCGTTAAAGTGACGGCGACGGCGATTGAACAGGTACAGGTGGAGCTGCCAAACCGTCAGCAAGTCTGGCTGCCGGTCGACAGCGCCAACGTACAGGTCGGGGCAAATATGTCCCTCGGTATCCGTCCTGAGCATCTGCTGCCAAGCCACATTGCGGATGTGACCCTGGAAGGTGAAGTTCAGGTCGTCGAACAGCTTGGTCACGAAACACAGATTCATATCCAGATCCCCGCCATCCGTCAGAACCTGGTCTACCGCCAGAATGACGTGGTGTTGGTAGAAGAGGGTGCCACATTCGCTATCGGCTTGCCGCCAGAGCGCTGCCATCTGTTCCGTGAGGATGGCACTGCATGTCGTCGGCTGCATAAAGAGCCAGGCGTTTAAGCAATCCCAAAAGAAGACACGAAACCGACAGGTGAAGTGTTCAAAGAAAAGCAATGATCTCAGGAGATAGAATGATGATTACTCTGCGCAAACTTCCTCTGGCAGTTGCCGTCGCAGCGGGCGTAATGTCTGCTCAGGCGCTGGCCGTGGATTTCCATGGTTATGCTCGTTCCGGTATCGGCTGGACGGGTAGTGGCGGCGAACAACAGTGCTTCCAGGCAACCGGTGCCCAAAGTAAATACCGTCTTGGTAACGAATGTGAAACCTATGCGGAACTGAAGCTGGGCCAGGAAGTGTGGAAAGAAGGCGACAAGAGCTTCTACTTCGACACCAACGTAGCGTACTCCGTGGCGCAGCAGAACGACTGGGAAGCCACTGACCCGGCGTTCCGTGAAGCTAACGTGCAGGGTAAAAACCTGATCGAATGGCTGCCAGGTTCCACCATCTGGGCCGGTAAGCGATTCTATCAGCGTCATGACGTCCACATGATCGACTTCTACTACTGGGATATTTCAGGTCCTGGTGCGGGTCTGGAAAACATTGACGTTGGTTTCGGTAAGCTCTCTCTGGCTGCAACCCGTTCTTCTGAAGCCGGTGGTTCTTCCTCCTTCGCCAGCAACAGTATTTATGATTACACCACCCGCACAGCGAACGATGTCTTTGACGTCCGTTTAGCGCAGATGGAGATCAACCCAGGCGGTACGCTGGAGCTTGGCGTTGACTACGGTCGCGCAAACCCACGTGATGATTATCATCTGATCGATGGCGCATCCAAAGACGGCTGGATGTTCACTGCTGAACACACGCAGAGCATGCTGAAAGGCTACAACAAGTTCGTTCTGCAATATGCAACTGACTCTATGACCTCTCAGGGCAAAGGTCTGTCGCAAGGTTCGAACATCGGTACCACCGACGATATCAACTACGGCATCAACAACAATGGTCACCTGTGGCGCGTACTTGACCACGGTGCTATTTCTCTGGGCGATAGCTGGGACCTGATGTATGTCGGTATGTACCAGGATATCAACTGGGATAACAACAACGGTACCAAATGGTGGACCGTGGGCGTTCGTCCTATGTACAAATGGACGCCAATCATGAGCACCTTGCTGGAAGTGGGTTACGACAACGTCAAATCCCAGGAAACCGGCGAAACCAACGATCAGTATAAAATTACTCTGGCACAACAGTGGCAGGCAGGCGACAGCATCTGGTCACGTCCTGCAATCCGCGTATTCGCAACCTATGCGAAGTGGGATGAGAAGTGGGGTTATGCGCCAACCGGTAAAAACTCCGTTGCAGGTTACACCCCAGGCATGGCCTATAGCGATACCACTGCGAAAAGCTTCAGCCGCGGCGACAACGACGAGTGGTCCTTCGGCGCCCAGATGGAAATCTGGTGGTAATCCCGTCTTAACCTGACGTAATGACCAAACTGAGGGGCGCAAGCCCCTCAATCCTTGGGACGGCGCGCTATTGCCTGGCTACCGCTGAACCTGTGCATTTTGAGGTGATAACAATGAAAATGAACAAAACTCTCCTTGCCCTTTGTTTATCCGCAGTGCTGCTGGCAAGCGCGCCTGCCGTAACGCTCGCTAACGTCAACTTCGTTCCGCAAAACACAACATCTGCGCCAGCTATTCCGACAGCGGCACTGCAACAGCTTGTCTGGACGCCTGTCGATCAGTCTAAAACCCAGACTACCCAGCTCTCAACGGGCGGCCAGTCGCTTAATGTTTCGGGTATAACCGGCCCGGTCGCTGCTTATAGCGTACCCGCCAATATCGGTGAGCTGGCCATTACCCTGACCAGTGAAGTTAACAAGCAGACGAGCGTATTTGCGCCTAACGTGCTGATTCTCGATCAGAACATGACGCCATCAGCCTTTTTCCCAAGCGAATACTTTACCTACCAGGAGCCTGGCGTGATGAGCGCCGATCGTCTGGAAGGCGTCATGCGCCTGACCCCTGCGCTGGGCCAGCAAAAACTCTACGTGCTGGTCTTTACCACCGAGCAAGACCTCCAGAAGACCACCACGCTGCTCGATCCGGCTAAAGCCTACGCAAAAGGCACCGGTAACGCGGTTCCGGACATTCCGGACCCGATCGCACGTCATGTCACCGACGGAACGTTAAAGCTGAAGGTGAAAACGAACAGCGGTTCCAGCGTGCTGGTCGGCCCGCTGTTTGGCTCCTCCGGTAACGGCCCTGTGACCGTGGGCAATACCGCAGCACCTGCTTACACCGCGCCTGCTGCCACGGCAGCCGCACCGGTCGCCGCCGCAGCGCCAGCCCCGGCGAAGAAAGCGGAGCCGGTACTGAACGACACCGAAGAGTACTTCAACAACGCCATTAAGCAGGCGGTGAAGCGCGGCGATGTCGATAAAGCGCTGAAGCTGCTTGATGAAGCCGAACGTTTAGGTTCAACCACTGCCCGTTCCACCTTTATCAGCAGTGTAAAAGGCAAGGGGTAACCGTTTCCCCACAGTGCTGATTTGTTAGTAGTTTAGTGCGCCTGAGTGGGCGCACTTTTTTTCGTATCCGCCATGCTGTTGCGCCCATGTTGCGATCGTGATCGTTAAATAACGTTTGGCCCCCCTCAATCCGTGTTTCTGCGATACAATGCCATTACGTTATGTATCGGAGAGTCTGGCATGTCACACCCTGCGCTAACGCAACTGCGTGCGCTGCGCTATTTCGACCAAATACCTGCGCTTGATCCGCAGCAACTGGACTGGTTGCTGCTGGAAGATTCCATGACGAAACGTTTTGAGCAACAGGGTAAAACGGTCACGGTGACCCTGATTCAGGAAGGGTTTGTCTCTGGCGATGAGATCGCCAGCGAGCTGCCGCTGCTGCCGCAGGAGGAACGCTACTGGCTGCGCGAAATTTTGCTCTGTGCCGATGGCGAACCCTGGCTTGCCGGGCGCACGGTGGTGCCCGAATCAACGCTTTCCGGGCCTGAGCTGGCGCTGCAGCGGCTGGGGAAAACGCCGCTGGGACGTTATCTCTTCACCTCATCTGAGCTGACCCGTGATTTTATTGAGATTGGTCGTGATGCCGAACTGTGGGGGCGCCGTTCCCGCCTTCGCCTGAGCGGTAAGCCGTTAATCCTGACGGAGCTTTTTTTACCGGCATCACCGTTGTACTAAGAGGAAGGAAAAAATGGAGTGGAGCCTGACGCAGAATAAGCTGTTGGCGTATCACCGCTTAATGCGTACCGATAAACCCATTGGCGCGTTGCTGCTGCTGTGGCCGACCTTATGGGCGCTGTGGGTGGCCACGCCGGGCGTGCCGCCGCTGTGGATCCTGGGCGTATTCGTTGCCGGCGTCTGGCTGATGCGCGCGGCGGGCTGCGTGGTGAATGACTATGCCGATCGTAAATTTGACGGCCACGTAAAGCGTACTGCCAACCGCCCGCTACCCAGCGGCCAGGTGACCGGAAAAGAAGCCCGCGTGCTGTTCATCGTTCTGGTGCTGCTCTCTTTCCTGCTGGTGTTAACTCTGAACACCATGACGATTCTGCTGTCCGTCGCAGCGCTGGCTCTGGCCTGGGTCTATCCCTTTATGAAGCGCTATACCCACTTGCCTCAGGTGGTGCTGGGGGCGGCGTTTGGCTGGTCGATTCCGATGGCGTTTGCAGCGGTTAGTGAGTCCTTACCGCTTAGCTGCTGGCTGATGTTCCTGGCAAATATTCTCTGGGCCGTAGCGTATGACACGCAATATGCGATGGTTGACCGCGACGATGACCTGAAAATAGGCATTAAATCTACCGCCATCCTCTTTGGTCGTCAGGACAAACTCATTATTGGCATTTTGCAGGTTGCGGTACTGGCGCTGATGGTCGCGATTGCGCGCCTGAACGGGCTGAACTGGGAATTTTACTGGTCTATACTGGTGGCGGGATTGCTGTTTGCCTACCAGCAGAAGCTGATTGCAAAACGCGAACGCGAAGCCTGTTTTAAGGCGTTTATGAACAATAACTATGTCGGTCTGGTGCTGTTTTTAGGGCTGGTCATGAGCTATTTTTCCTGATCAACGCACGGTCATGCCCTGCCGGGTATGACCGCATCATCATCCGGCATTACCGCCCTCACAAATTTAAACCGTCGTTTCATAAATTCGCGCTTTTGTGAGGCGCTTCACCTACGCTTCTCCCGGGCTAGTCTATTTTCTAAGCGTAAAAAAATAAAACACTGTTTTAACGCTGACATCACTACCCTGGAGCTGACTCAATGAAAACGACCCTCAAGCCGTTACTGGCCGCACTGTGCCTGTCTGCTTTTGCCTGCACCGTTTCTGCCCAAACCATCAAAGCTGCCGATGTGCATCCTGAAGGCTACCCGAACGTGGTCGCGGTTCAGCACATGGGTGAAAAACTCAAACAGCAAACCGACGGCAAGCTGGAGATTAAGGTTTTCCCGGGCGGCGTGCTGGGGGATGAAAAGCAGATGATAGAGCAGGCGCAGATGGGGGCGATTGACATGATCCGCGTCTCCATGGCGCCGGTTGCCGCCATCCTGCCGGATATTGAAGTCTTCACGCTGCCGTACGTCTTCCGCGATGAGGACCACATGCACAAGGTGATCGACGGGGATATCGGCAAGCAGATCGGCGACAAGCTGACCGCGAACCCGAAATCGAAGCTGGTCTTCCTCGGCTGGATGGATTCCGGCACCCGTAACCTCATCACCAAAGAGCCGATCGTGAAGCCGGAAGATCTGAAAGGGAAGAAAATCCGCGTGCAGGGTAGCCCGGTAGCGCTTGCCACGCTGAAGGATATGGGGGCGAACTCGGTGGCGATGGGCGTCAGCGAAGTTTACAGCGGTATGCAGACCGGCGTGATTGACGGCGCGGAGAACAACCCGCCCACCTTTATCGCTCACAACTACATGCCGGTTGCTAAAAACTACACTCTTAGCGGCCACTTTATCACCCCGGAAATGCTGCTCTATTCAAAAGTGAAATGGGACAAGCTGAGCGCTGACGAACAGCAAAAAATCCTGACGCTGGCCCGCGAAGCGCAGTTTGAACAGCGCAAGCTGTGGAATGCGTATAACGACCAGGCGCTGGCAAAAATGAAGGCGGGCGGCGTACAGTTCCACGATATCGATAAGACGGTATTCATCAAGGCCACAGAGCCGGTGCGCGCGCAGTATGGCGACAAGCATCAGGATCTGATGAAAGCCATCGCTGACGTCCAGTAAGCCGGAGTACGTATGTCCGAACTCTACCTGAAGTGGATGGACCGTCTGTATCTGCTCGCCATGGCGGTGGCGGGTATTTCGCTGCTGGTGATGACGATTGTCATCCCCATCGGCATCTTTTCACGCTACGTGCTCAATCGCGGCGAATCCTGGCCGGAGCCGATCGCCATTATCTGCATGGTGACGTTCACATTCATCGGCGCGGCGGTGAGTTACCGCGCCGGATCGCATATCGCGGTCAACATGCTGACCGACCGTTTGCCCGCGTCGCTGCAACGGCTGTGCGCGCGGGTGGTGGATCTGCTGATGCTGCTGATCTCCGGCCTGATGTGCTGGTACAGCTACTGGCTGTGCGTCGAACTGTGGGAGCAGCCGGTGGCGGAGTTCCCCATCCTGACCTCCGGCGAAAGCTATCTTCCGCTGCCGATTGGGTCGGCGATTTTGATCCTGTTTGTGCTTGAACGCCTGCTGTTTGGCTCACAGGAAAACCGTCCGGTCGTGCTGATCGGCAATCACAGTTAAGGGGTGAACGATGGATGCTTTTGTTTTGTTATTCACCCTCGCCATTTTGCTGGCGCTGGGAATGCCGGTGGCCTTTGCCGTGGGCTTAAGCGCCGTAGCGGGGGCATTGTGGATTGACCTGCCTCTGGAGGCGCTGATGATCCAGATAACCAGCGGGGTGAACAAATTTACCCTGCTGGCGATCCCGTTCTTTATCCTTGCCGGGGCGATCATGGCGGAAGGGGGCATTGCCCGACGGCTGGTCAACTTTGCCTACGTTTTTGTCGGCTTCATTCGCGGCGGGCTATCGCTGGTGAACATCGTCGCCTCAACCTTCTTCGGCGCGATTTCTGGTTCGTCGGTGGCGGATACGGCGTCCATCGGCAGCGTGATGATCCCGGAAATGGAGAAGAAGGGCTATCCGCGCGAATACGCGGCGGCGGTCACGGCGAGTGGGTCGGTGCAGGCGATTCTCATCCCGCCCAGCCACAACTCGGTGATTTACTCGCTGGCGGCGGGTGGCACGGTCTCCATCGCTACGCTGTTCATTGCGGGCGTCCTGCCGGGCCTGCTGCTTGGCGTGAGTCTGATGTTGCTCTGCCTGTGCTTCGCCCGCAAGCGCGGCTATCCGAAAGGGGACAAAATCCCTCTCAAACAGGCGCTGAAAATCATGCTCGACGCACTGTGGGGGCTGATGACAGTGGTCATTATCCTTGGCGGGATCTTGTCAGGGATTTTTACCGCCACCGAATCCGCCGCCGTGGCCTGCCTGTGGGCGTTCTTCGTCACCATGTTCATCTACCGTGACTACCAGTGGAACGAACTGCCGAAGCTGATGTGCCGCACAGTCAAAACGGTCACCATCGTGATGATTTTGATTGGCTTTGCCGCGGCGTTTGGTGCGGTGATGACCTACATGCAGCTGCCGATGCGCATCACCGAGTTCTTCACGTCGCTGTCCGATAACAAGTACGTGATCCTGATGTACCTCAACATCATGCTGCTGCTGATCGGCACGCTGATGGACATGGCGCCGATCATCCTGATCCTGACCCCGGTGCTGCTGCCGGTGACCAACTCGCTGGGGATTGACCCGGTGCATTTCGGGATGATCATGATGGTCAATTTGGGGATCGGGCTGATCACCCCGCCGGTCGGGTCGGTGCTGTTCGTGGCGAGCGCGGTGAGCAAGCAGAAGATCGAGCACGTTGTGCGGGCGATGCTGCCGTTCTACGGCATGCTGCTGATAGTGCTGGGGATGGTGACGTACATCCCGGCGATTTCATTATGGTTGCCGGGGGTGTTAGGGATGCAGTGATGCCGTTTTATGCCGGGTGGCGGCTACGCCTTACCCGGCCTACGGTTCGATAACCATTTTATTTCCGACGCAACAGCCGCAGCGCGTTCGCCGTGACCAGCACCGTCGCCCCGGTATCCGCCAGTACCGCCAGCCACAGCCCGGTCATACCGAGCAGCGTGGTGACGAGAAATATCCCCTTCAGACCCAGCGCAATGCCGATGTTCTGGCGGATATTGGCGCGCGTCGCCCGCGCCAGGCTAATCATCTGCGCCAGCCCGGTCAGGCGGTTATGGGTCAGCGCCGCATCGGCCGTTTCCAGTGCCACATCGGTACCGCTGCCCATCGCAATACCGAGGGTTGCGGCCTTCATCGCCGGGGCATCGTTAATTCCGTCACCCACCATCGCCAGCGGCGCGCGGCTGTTTAGCTCGGTTACCGCGCTGACCTTATCCGCAGGCAGCAACCCGGCCTTAAATTCTAGCCCCAGCTCGCCGGCAATCGCTGCCGCCGCGCGCGGGTTATCACCGGTCAGGATCACGCCCTGTACGCCTAGTTGATGCAGCTCCGCCACGGCGTCTTTGGCATCATCGCGCAGGGTATCGCGCAGTGCCAGCATGCCCAGCGGCGCGCCGTCCTGCATCACGGCAACGACCGTCTGACCGGCCTGCTCTAATGCCTCAACCTGTGGATGAGATAATGTGCCCGCCGCAACAATCAGTACCTTTTTACCGTCGACGACGGCCTCAATTCCTGACCCGACCAGCGCCCGCTGGGCGGTTGCCGAAGGGATATTCAGCCCGCGTCCCTGCGCTTCACGCACAATCGCCTGCGCCAGCGGGTGAGCGGAGCCCTGTTCCACGGCGGCGGCCAGCGCCAGCAGTTCGTCTTCACCGATCGCCTGCGGGTAGACGCCCGTCACCTGCGGCTTGCCGACGGTCAGCGTACCCGTTTTATCGAAGGCGATATGCCGGATCTGACTGAGCTGTTCCAGCGCCGCGCCGCCCTTAATCAGCGCCCCGCGACGGGCCGCTGCCGCCAGTCCTGAGGTAATCGCCGCCGGCGTGGAGATCACCAGCGCGCACGGGCAGCCGATCAGCAGCAGGGTCAGCCCTTTATAAATCCAGCCCTCCCACGGCGCGCCGAAAAACAGCGGTGGAATCACGGTAACCAGTAGGGCAACCAGCATGATGGCGGGGGTGTAAATCCGGCTGAAGCGGTCGATGAAACGCTCGACGGGCGCGCGGCGTTCTTCGGCTTCTTCAATCAGCTTCAGGATGCGGTCGATGGCGCTGTCGCCCGGTTCGGACAGGACTTTGAGCTGTACCAGGCGGTCAACGCTGGTGGCACCGGCAGGGACTTTTTCGCCTGCGGCACGCTCTACCGGAATGGATTCTCCGGTCAGGGCGCTTTCGTCAAAGCTTGCGGTGGCGGTGAGCAGCGTACCGTCGGCTGGCAGGCGTCCGCCCGCGGCCACTTCAATCACATCGCCCGGTCGCAGCGTGCTGATGGCGACAGTTTCACGTTTGCCTTCATTAACCCGCGTGGCGGTTTCGGGCTTCAGCGCCATCAGCGCGCTTACCCCTTTGCGCGCCCGGCTCGCCGCCCAGCCCTCAAGCCGTTCGCCGATTAAGAACAGCAGCAGGACCATCGCCGCTTCCGCCGTCGCGCCGATAAACAGCGCGCCGATGGCCGCCACGCTCATCAGCGTTTCGATGGCGAACCAGCTGCCGCTTCTTATCAGGCGCAGAGCCTGACGGGCTATCGGGAAGAGCCCGACCAGGGTAGTGGCGATAAACGCCATGTTACCGAACGGGTGGTTAATCTGCTCCAGACCCCAGCTGACCGCCATCATGATGATGAGCGTGATAAGGGGCAGGTTTTCTTTAAACGGGGAGGTTTTTTCAGCGGAAGCCGTTTCGCTGCGCAGGGTATAGCCCGCCTTGCTGACGGCAGCTTCAACCTGCTTCATGACGTCGCTATCGGCGCTGACCAGCAGCTTTTCGGTAGCGAACAGCACCTGAACGTAGTTCACGCCCGCCACCTGCTTCACTGCATTTTCCACTTTGCGGGCGCAGGCCGCGCAGTCCATGCCGCTGACCATCCAGCTGTAGCGGTTGCCGCTTTCAGGAGGCGCCTGAGTTTGCGTTTCGCACGCGCCTTCGCAGCAGCAGTCGTCTTTCGGCGGAACCGGACTGAGCTTAAGCGCCGAAAATTGTGGAACTTTTTTAGATGTTTCTGGAGTCGACATGGCAGTCTCCGGTAATGATAATTTTCTCATTAACCGCAGCATACACTCTGGAGTCGACTCCAGAGTCAAGGCTTATTTAAATATACAGCGAACGCACAATCAGGAAATGCCCGGCAAAGTAGCAGGCGGCGGCAATCGCGTTATCCGCCCGGAAGCGGCGGCGATAGTGGCTGCCCAGCCAGACGATATTGCCGAGTAACAGCAGCGCCGCACCGAAGAAGGCGGACATCGCCGGGGCGGTTGGACGGAAGAACCATAGCTCCCCGGCCAGCCACACCATCACCAGCGTCATAGCGATAAACGTACAGACCGGCAGACGCATCTCTTCCAGACGCGACCAGATGACTGCTATCAGCAGGGCGCCAATCACCAGCAGCACCAGCGGCAGAGGCCAGAAGAAGGAGAGCGTCATCTGGCTGGCAAAATAGATGGTATACAGCAGATGCGACAGGAAGAACGCCCCCACGGCGTACAGCAGGCGCTGGCGCGGCAGCAGGGTTAAGGCATCGCCAATCAGGGAGGCACACAGCCCGGCGAGCACCAGATAGCTGATGGCGTTAAACATCGGGGCTTGCCAGGCTAAAAGCAGAAGCAACAGCAGCGTAACGGGTTTAAACAACCAGCGCTGCCAGGCTGGACCGCGATAGGACGCATCGACGTAAAGCCATGCGGAAAAACAGACAGCGATAAATGACCAAAGCATATTAACTCCCTGTAACTGTTGAGGCTGAATAATCAGTTTCTGATCCAGTGTAGTGACGCGGGCGGGCGTTTGGCAATGCCGGGGCAGGCGAGGTATCCTGAATTCCGCATAATCTGATGGGATGTTTTAATGAGCAAGATGCCGCTGTTTTTCATTATCGTGGTGGCGATTATCGTCATTGCCGCCTCGTTCCGCTTCGTGCAACAGCGCCGCGAGAAGGCGGATAACGATGCCGCACTGCTGATGCAAAAGCGCGTGGTGGTGACCAACAAACGTGAGAAGCCGCTCAACGAACGCCGCTCGCGCCAGCAGCAGGTGACGCCTGCGGGCACAACAATGCGCTATGAAGCGAGCTTTAAGCCAGAAACGGGCGGCCTGGAGATGACCTTCCGCCTGGAGGCGCAGCAGTACCATCGGCTGACGGTGGGAGAGAAAGGAACGCTGAGCTACAAAGGATCGCGTTTTGAAGGGTTTGAACCGGAGCGGTAATTTTCCCCTCACCCCGGCCCTCTCCCAGAGGGAGAGGGTGTAATCGTCCCCTCTCCCTCTGGGAGAGGGTTAGGGTGAGGGCATCAGGCCGCACCTTACTTCTTCACCTGCGCCTTAAACTTCTTCATCCACACCAGCAGTTCAAACACGCCAAAAATAAACACCCGCAGCTGCTGCCAGCCGGTCATCGGCGGGCCATCTTTTGGCAGACCGTTTTTCAGCATCACCATCTGCAGGGCGTGCATGAACGAGGTGAAAATCAGCGCCACGTTAACGAAGATATTCAACGGGCGCGGGAACGGGTGCACCAGATTCAAAATCAAAAATGCCCAGACGCCCAGCATCAGCAAGCGTCCCAGGTTAATCAGTACCGGCATCGGATCCTCCTTGTGCCTGACGGTGATAAAGACGATAAGCCACCTGGCCTGCGACCTTTTCGCGGTGCAGATCCCAGTGAACGGGAACGGGTGGCAGGCCGTTTTCCACTTCGCTTTCTACATAAATTAGCGCGTCATCCGCCAGCCAGCCATTGTGCTCCAGCAGGGATAACGTCTCTTCCAGCAGCCCCTTGCGGAACGGCGGGTCAACAAACACGACGTTATGCGGCGTGCCCTGTTGCGCGAGGAAGCTTAGCGTATTGGTATTTACCACTTTCGCATTCGTCGCCTTCAGCGTCGCCAGATTTTGCTGCAAGATCTGCGCGACGCCGCGCTCCATCTCCAGCAGCGTGGCGCTGGCAGCATAGCGCGACAGCGCCTCCAGCCCTAAGGCACCGCTTCCGGCGAAGCAGTCCAGGCAATGGGCGTCTACCATTGACGGGGCAAGCCAGTTAAACAGCGTCTCGCGAACGCGGTCGGTGGTGGGGCGTAAACCGGGGCTGTCCGGCACCGGTAATTTCCGGCCTCGCCACTGGCCGCCGATAATGCGAATTTGACCGGCCGGGGCGCGGGTGGGTTTCTTCATCTCTGGAAAGCTCTGTTAACCATTGCCCTGCGATTGCGGGCGGTGATGTCAATTAAGTAAAGTGTTAGACTATTTCATCATTTTTTTAGCTTCCCTGTATATAGCGCCGCGAGGAGTGTAGTCGCAGATGGCAAAACAAAAAAAACGTGGCTTCTTTTCCTGGTTGGGTTTCGGTGAAAAAGAGCAAGAAACAGAACAGAAAACCGAAGAACAACAGGTTGCAGAAGAGCAGTCACAGCCTGAAACGCCAGTAGAAACCGCTGCGATTGTCGAAGCGGAAGAGCCTGCCCACAGCAAAGAAGAGATTGAATCCTTTGCTGAAGAGGTGGTTGAGGTTACTGAACAGGTTCAGGAGAGCGAGAAGCCAGAGCCGGTCGTCATCGAGACCGTTGCCGATGCGCCTCAGGCCGCAACAGAACATGAAGAGCTGCCGCTACCGGAAGAGGTCAACGCCGAAGAGGTGTCTGCCGAAGAGTGGCAGGCCGAAGCGGAAACCGTTGAAATCGTTGAGGCGGTGGAAGAAGAGGCGGCACTTGAGCCAGAGCTGACCGACGAAGAGCTGGAAGCCCAGGCGCTGGCGGCGGAAGCCGCGGAAGAGTCAGTCATCGTTGTGCCGGTGGAAGAGCAGGCCGAAGAAGAGATCGTGCAGGAGCAGGAAAAACCGACCAAAGAAGGTTTCTTCGCGCGCCTGAAGCGAAGCCTGCTCAAAACCAAAGAAAACTTAGGTTCCGGATTTATCAGTCTGTTCCGCGGCAAGAAGATCGACGACGATCTGTTTGAAGAGCTGGAAGAGCAGCTGCTGATTGCGGACGTGGGCGTGGAAACTACCCGTAAGATCATCACCAACCTGACCGAAGGGGCGAGCCGCAAACAGCTGCGCGACGCCGAGGCGCTGTACGGCCTGCTGAAAGACGAGATGGGTGAAATTCTCGCAAAAGTTGACGAACCGCTTAATATTGAAGGCAAAACGCCATTTGTTATTCTGATGGTTGGCGTCAACGGCGTGGGTAAAACCACCACCATCGGCAAGCTGGCGCGTCAGTTTGAGCAGCAGGGCAAATCGGTGATGCTGGCGGCGGGCGATACCTTCCGTGCGGCAGCGGTTGAGCAGCTCCAGGTGTGGGGCCAGCGCAACAACATTCCGGTGATTGCCCAGCACACCGGCGCGGATTCCGCGTCCGTGATTTTCGACGCCATCCAGGCGGCGAAGTCGCGCAACGTGGACGTGCTGATTGCCGACACCGCAGGGCGTTTGCAGAACAAATCGCACCTGATGGAAGAGTTGAAGAAAATCGTCCGCGTCATGAAGAAGCTGGACGAAGATGCACCGCATGAAATTATGCTGACTATCGACGCCAGCACCGGGCAGAACGCCATTAGCCAGGCGAAGCTGTTCCATGAAGCGGTAGGACTGACGGGGATCGCGCTGACCAAGCTGGACGGCACCGCGAAAGGCGGGGTGATCTTCTCCGTGGCCGACCAGTTCGGCATTCCTATCCGCTACATCGGTGTGGGCGAGCGTATTGAGGATTTGCGTCCGTTTAAGGCGGACGACTTTATTGAGGCATTATTTGCCCGAGAGGACTAACAATGATTCGCTTTGAACACGTCAGCAAGGCCTATCTCGGTGGGAGACAAGCGCTGCAGGGGGTGACGTTCCACCTGCAGCCGGGCGAGATGGCATTCCTGACCGGCCATTCCGGCGCGGGGAAAAGTACCCTGCTCAAGCTTATCTGTGGGATAGAACGGCCAAGCGCCGGGAAAATCTGGTTCAGCGGCCACGAAATTAGCCGTCTGAAAAACCGCGAAGTGCCGTTTCTGCGTCGTCAGATCGGCATGATTTTCCAGGATCACCACCTGCTGATGGATCGCACCGTTTTCGATAACGTGGCGATCCCGCTGATTATTGCCGGCGCCAGCTATGACGATATCCGTCGTCGCGTCTCTGCGGCGCTGGATAAGGTCGGGCTGCTGGACAAAGCGAAGAACTTCCCGATCCAGCTCTCCGGCGGTGAACAGCAGCGCGTCGGCATCGCCCGCGCGGTGGTGAACAAGCCTGCGGTACTGCTGGCGGATGAACCGACCGGTAACCTGGACGATGCCCTGTCCGAAGGGATTTTGCGTCTGTTTGAGGAATTCAACCGCGTAGGGGTAACGGTACTGATGGCGACGCACGATATGGGGCTCATTTCTCGTCGTTCGTACCGCATGCTGACCCTCAGCGACGGGCATTTGCACGGAGGCCACGGTGAACAAGCGTGATGCAATGAACCAGATTCGGCAGTTCGGGAACCGGTTTGACCGTTTCCGTAAGCCGCAGGGCGGCGGTGACGGCAATCGTAATGCGCCTAAGCGCCAGAAAGCGGCGCCGAAGCCAGCCTCCCGCAAGACCAACGTGTTTAACGAGCAGGTGCGTTACGCCTTCCACGGCGCGCTGCAGGACCTGAAAAGCAAACCGCTGGCGACGTTCCTGACGGTGATGGTGATTGCCATCTCCCTGACGCTGCCAAGCGTCTGCTACATGGTCTATAAGAACGTCAACCAGGCGGCGTCGCAGTATTATCCGTCACCGCAGATCACCGTTTATCTGGATAAAGCGCTCGACGATAACGCGGCGGCGCAGGTGGTCGGGCAAATCCAGGCCGAGCAGGGCGTGGAAAAGGTCAATTATCTTTCCCGTGAAGAAGCGCTGGGCGAGTTCCGTAACTGGTCAGGCTTTGGCGGCGCGCTGGATATGCTCGAAGAGAACCCGCTGCCTGCTGTGGCGGTGGTGATCCCGAAGCTTGATTTCCAGGGCACCGATTCGCTGAATACCCTGCGCGACCGCATCACCCGCATCAACGGGATTGATGAAGTACGCATGGACGACAGCTGGTTTGCCCGTCTTGCGGCGCTGACCGGGCTGGTGGGACGCGTGTCGGCGATGATCGGCGTGCTGATGGTGGCGGCGGTGTTCCTCGTCATCGGTAACAGCGTGCGCCTGAGCATCTTTGCGCGCCGCGATACCATCAACGTGCAGAAACTGATTGGCGCAACGGACGGTTTCATCCTGCGTCCGTTCCTTTACGGCGGCGCACTGCTCGGTTTCTCCGGCGCATTTCTTTCACTGATATTGTCAGAAATTTTGGTGATGCGGCTTTCGTCTGCCGTCACTGAAGTGGCGCAGGTTTTTGGAACTAAGTTTGATATCAGTGGCTTAGGCTTCGATGAGTGCCTGCTGTTGCTGCTGGTGTGCTCCATGATCGGCTGGATTGCCGCATGGCTGGCAACGGTTCAACATTTACGCCACTTTACTCCCGACTAATAAAAGCGTGATATAATCTTTCCCTGCACCGAGATGTTCGCTCTGCAGGGAAAGCGTCCCTGTTGTCTCTTCCCCTGTTATCATCTCCATGTCACATTTTGTGCGTAATTTATTCACCGTTGCACCTGGAACTTGTGGATAAAATCACTGTCTGATAAAAGAGTGAATGCTAATCTCGTTGCTCAAACGCTTTGGCATGGTTGTTGCCTGACGGGGACAGCCTGGACCAGAAGAAACATTGAGAGGAATGAATGACCAAAGAAATGCAAACTTTAGCTTTAGCCCCTGTTGGTAACCTGGAATCTTATATCCGGGCTGCGAACACCTGGCCGATGTTAACGGCCGAGGAAGAAAAGGAGCTTGCTGAAAAGCTGCATTACCAGGGCGATCTGGAAGCAGCGAAGAAGCTGATCCTGTCTCACCTGCGCTTTGTTGTTCACATTGCTCGTAACTATGCGGGCTATGGCCTGCCGCAGGCGGACTTGATTCAGGAAGGTAACATCGGCCTGATGAAGGCTGTACGTCGCTTTAACCCGGAAGTGGGCGTGCGACTGGTCTCCTTCGCCGTACACTGGATCAAAGCAGAAATTCATGAATACGTGCTGCGCAACTGGCGTATCGTGAAGGTCGCCACGACAAAAGCGCAACGTAAACTGTTCTTCAACCTGCGTAAAACCAAGCAGCGTCTGGGCTGGTTCAATCAGGATGAAGTGGAAATGGTGGCGCGTGAGCTGGGCGTATCCAGCAAAGACGTGCGTGAGATGGAATCCCGTATGGCCGCGCAGGACATGACTTTCGATATGTCCTCCGACGACGACGCATCTGACAGCCAGCCGATGGCACCGGTTCTGTATCTGCAGGATAAAACCTCTAACTTTGCCGACGGCATCGAAGAGGATAACTGGGAAGATCAGGCCGCGAACAAGCTGACCCATGCGATGGAAGGCCTCGACGAACGTAGCCAGGATATCATCCGCGCCCGCTGGCTGGACGAAGACAACAAGTCCACGCTGCAGGAGCTGGCCGACCGCTACGGCGTTTCTGCGGAACGTGTTCGTCAGCTTGAAAAGAACGCCATGAAAAAACTTCGCGCCGCAATCGAAGCGTAATTACCGCGAATAACACCGAGAACCCCTGGATGAGAGTCTGGGGGTTTTGTTTTTTTAGCGCCCGCTCTGGCGAATTCCCTCCCCCTGGCAAACACTTACTGATGCGCTAAGCAGGCGACTTCTCAGGGGGACAGGGTGAAAAATAACGAACTGAACGACCGGCGTTTACAGGCGACGCCGCGCGGCATCGGCGTCATGTGTAACTTCTATGCCGACAAAGCCGAAAACGCCACGGTGTGGGACGTGGAAGGCAATGAGTACATCGACTTCGCCGCCGGGATCGCGGTGCTGAATACCGGCCATCGCCATCCCAAAGTCATCTCCGCTATAGAAAAACAACTCCACGCGTTTACCCACACGGCCTACCAGATTGTGCCGTACGAAGGCTACGTGGCGCTTGCCGAGCGCATCAACCAGCGCGTGCCGATTGACGGTCCGGCCAAAACCGCGTTCTTCTCGACGGGGGCTGAGGCAGTCGAAAACGCGGTCAAAATTGCCCGCGCGTACACCAGGCGCCCTGGCCTTATCACCTTCGGCGGCGCGTTCCACGGCCGCACTTTTATGACCATGGCGCTGACCGGTAAAGTCGCGCCGTACAAGCTCGGCTTCGGCCCGTTCCCCGGCTCGGTGTATCACGCGCAGTATCCGAACGAGCTGCACGGCGTCAGCACGGCGGAAGCGTTGAAAAGCCTGGAACGCATCTTCAAAGCGGATATCGCTCCTGACCAGGTCGCGGCCATTATTCTCGAACCGGTTCAGGGGGAGGGCGGTTTCAACATCGCGCCCGCTGATTTTATGCAGGCCCTTCGCGCCCTGTGCGATACCCACGGCATTTTGCTGATTGCTGACGAGGTACAAAGCGGCTTCGCCCGCACCGGCAAGCTTTTCTCGATGGAACACCACTGCGTGAAGCCGGACCTGATCACCATGGCAAAAAGCCTGGCGGGCGGGATGCCGCTTTCAGCGGTATCGGGCCGTGCCGACGTGATGGACGCGCCTGCGCCGGGCGGGCTGGGCGGCACCTACGCGGGTAATCCGCTGGCGATTGCCGCAGCGCACGCGGTGCTGGACGTGATTGATGAGGAAGATCTCTGCACGCGCTCGGCGCATCTCGGTCATCACCTGGTGGAAGTGCTCAATAAAGCCAAGGAACACTGCCCATATATCGCTGACATTCGCGCACAGGGCTCGATGGTGGCGGTAGAGTTTAACGATCCGCAATCCGGGCAGCCTTCGCCGGAATTCACCCGCCAGGTGCAGGAACGCGCGTTGAACGAAGGGCTGCTTCTGCTGAGCTGCGGCGTGTACGGCAACGTTATCCGCTTCCTCTATCCGCTTACCATCCCAGAAGCGCAGTTCCGTAAAGCGCTGGATATTATCTCCGCGTCGCTGACACGTTAAAGCCACAAGCCCGGCGGTAAATCCTGTCGGGCTTATCATATATTCATTTCAAATTAGCTATTCCAAAATCATAAAAATGGGGTATGTTTTAGCAGAGTATGCTGAAAAAGCGCGAACAGCACACCAATAACTGAAATAAAGCGCTGCACAACAACATCACAACAATCGTAATAACCATAATAATGGGGAATCTCAGGATGAACATGAAGGGTAAAGCGTTACTGGCAGGATGTATCGCGTTGGCATTCAGCACCATGGCACAGGCAGATATAAAAGTGGCTGTTGTGGGCGCAATGTCCGGTCCGGTAGCACAGTACGGCGACCAGGAGTTTACGGGCGCTGAACAGGCGGTTGCAGACATTAATGCTAAGGGCGGCATCAAGGGAGAAAAACTGCAGATCGTAAAATACGACGATGCCTGTGACCCGAAGCAAGCGGTCGCGGTGGCGAACAAAGTGGTGAACGACGGGATCAAATACGTTATCGGTCACCTCTGCTCCTCCTCTACTCAGCCAGCGTCTGACATCTACGAAGACGAAGGTATTCTGATGATCACTCCGGCTGCAACTGCACCAGAGCTGACCGCGCGAGGCTATAAGCTGACCCTGCGCACCACGGGTCTGGACTCCGATCAGGGCCCAACGGCGGCTAAGTACATTCTGGAAAAAGTGAAGCCGCAGCGTATCGCGATTGTTCACGACAAACAGCAGTATGGTGAAGGTCTGGCCCGTGCGGTGCAGGACGGTCTGAAAAAAGGCAATGCCAACGTGGTCTTCTTTGACGGGATCACCGCCGGTGAGAAAGACTTCTCCACGTTGGTGGCGCGTCTGAAGAAAGAGAATATTGATTTCGTTTACTACGGCGGCTACCACCCTGAAATGGGCCAGATCCTGCGTCAGGCGCGTGCGGCGGGTCTGAAAACCCAGTTCATGGGGCCGGAAGGCGTGGCGAACGTGTCTTTGTCTAACATCGCGGGTGAATCAGCCGAAGGCCTGCTGGTAACCAAGCCGAAGAACTACGACCAGGTGCCAGCGAACAAACCTATCGTGGATGCCATCAAGGCGAAGAAACAGGATCCAAGCGGCGCGTTCGTCTGGACTACCTACGCTGCGCTGCAGTCCCTGCAGGCGGGTCTGAACCAGTCAGCCGATCCGGCTGAGATTGCTACCTGGCTGAAAGCGAACACGGTCGAAACCGTCATGGGGCCGCTGTCCTGGGATGCGAAGGGCGATCTGAAGGGCTTCGAGTTCGGCGTGTTTGACTGGCATGCGAACGGCACGGCGACAGACGCCAAATAAGACTGGTGCGGGTTGATGCCCTCACCCCGG
>NZ_JBGKEC010000014.1:0-65114 GCF_041399405.1 Enterobacter sp. KB-280D8 | reverse complement strand
GTGGATCAAGGACGGGTTCACCAGAATTGCGGAGTGGGTACGCCCTGAACGCGGTATCCGGGAAAAACAGGTCTCTGACTACTATAAATCCCTGCTGCGGAAAATGGACAGCGATAACAGTGGCGACCTTTCCGGTGCAGAACTGCGCCAGGCGGTTAATTATGCAGAGCTGGATATCAGAGATATTGCGGCGCGAATGGTGGTCAGACACGACAGTGAATGGTTCGGTGGCAGCAGTCATCACCGCTGGCGAACGTTTTTAAAGCAGCTGGATCCTCTCTGTGTCAGCTATGTCAGACAGTGGTTTGACGACATGGAATGGATGAGTCAGGTGGACGGATTCAGCAGCGGTGAGCCTGTCTGGCATATGCATCCGGTAGTATTTTTGGATGCAATAAACGTAGTTTCGGAGTACGAAGTCACTGTTGAGCTGATCGAAAAATTATTAGGGCATACTAATCCTTGGTTTACAGGTAAAAGAGGCGGGAAGGTATTTTCGACCCATTTCAAAAACAATTATCCTGAAGTTTATGAGTTTAATAAGCAAAGTTTTGTGAGTGAATTTAATGAGCAATTAATTGCATATGGGATTATTGGTGCCTATCATAAAGCACATTTCCTTTCTCAATGTTTGCATGAGTCAGCGCATTTTGATACAACTTTAGAATTTGGTTCTGGACATAATTATGATCCAGGGCAGCATAAAGATGCCGTTAAAAATGGAAATACTGTTGTCGGTGACGGTCCTCATTATAAAGGCAGGGGACTGATTCAGTTAACATGGAAAAATAATTATCGACGCTTCTCTGGTTACTCTGGTGTTGATTGTGTCGCTAATTCTGAGTTGGTTGCCTCGGTGATGAGTAATGCAATTAAGGCATCTTGCTGGTTTTGGCGTAATAATGGTGGTATTCACAAAAAGTATGATGCCAGGGGAGATATTAATATTTTGATTGATAATGAGAAGAATAATGTTGAATTAATTACTCTCGCAGTCAATGGTGGGCGAAACGGTTTACCGGAAAGACAGGGGTATTTCGATGCAATTAAAAAAGAATGGGGTTTGGAGTAATGTCACTAAAAAAAATCATAATGCTTACTGCACTAAGTTTAATCAATATAAGCGCGAATAGTTACACAACTGATTGTAATACTAAGGTATGTGATGGGATGACGTTACCTGCACCTTCTCAAAAATTCATAGAAAAGGGTTATGCAAACATTGAAGTTAAAATGTTAAATGATAGTAAATATCTTTTCCTAAGTAGTGAGGGTGATGTTAATAAATGTTCGGTTATTTTTAAAATTCAAAATGATAAAATAGAAAATTATCCTGCTGCCGGCGAAGATGGGAAGTTGTGCAATGTAACAGCAATAAATGATCATGTTGTAAGTTCCTATCGAGACCAAGGGGCATGGATAAATGACGTGTATAAGACTTTACCAGAACAGCCTTGGACTCTGCTGTTCTCTGATTTTTGCGCTGATTGCCAGCAGGTAAAACGGGTCTATTATAAAGATGGAAAACAAAGCTCTCAGGAATTAATGTCAGAAGGAGAAGACTACTCAAAAAGAAAATCGTTGAATGGTGTTGTTTTAACTCAAAGAGCATCTTTATATTCTCAACCCAATGAACAAGGGATGTTAAAGGCATATTTAATCAAGGGCGATAGGTTTAAGCTTTCTGATATGTCTGGTGATGGTTCGTTTTATCAAATTGAATATACAGCATCATCTGGGAAAAAGATGTCATATTGGATTAAGTCTGACGATTTTGAACTGAACTGAACTGAACTGAACTGAACTGAACTGAACTGAACTGAACTGAATGTATGAAGGGAATAATTGTGCTTATTGCTGGCTCTACTGTGACCTTTCCGGTGAAGAACTGCGCCAGGCAGTTAATTACGCGGAGCTGGATGTCAGGGATATTGCGGCGCGAATGGTGGTGAAGCACGACAGTGAGTGGTTTGGCGGCAGCAGCCATCATCGCTGGAGAACATTTTTAAAGCAGCTGGATCCCCTGTGCATCAGCTATGTCAGAAAGTGATTTGACGACATGGAATGGATGAGCAAGGTGGAGGGATTCAGCAGCGGTGAGCCTGTATGGCATATGCATCCGGTTGTGTTTTTAAGTTCAATCAATGCCCTTAGTCTTCCAAAAACGCCAGTTAATGGTGAATTGGTGTCGTTGGATTTCGTTAATTTTTATAATGGCGAGGTTATTGATGAATCAGATTACGAATTGGCGGCAAATAAATTGAGATGCGAAGTTGCTGCAATAAAAGCTGTAGCTAATACTGAGACAGGCAGTTCTGGCAGTTATTTTAAATTTGAGAGTCATGATGATTATGTTCCAGCAATTTTGTTTGAAAGGCATCATTTCCATAAATATACAAGTGGGAGATTCGATTCTCAATCGGATATTTCAAATAAAAATGCAGGTGGGTACGGTAAAAATTCAGAGCAATACCTAAAGCTTTTAAAAGCGTATGCGCTTGATAAGCGTTCAGCGTTAATGGCAACATCGTGGGGCAAGTTTCAAATTCTTGCTTCAAACTATAAAGCAGCAGGTTATTCATCGCCAGAAGAGTTTGTTAAGTCCATTTCAGAGTCAGAAAAAAATCAATTGGCAGCTTTCGTTAATTTCATCAATTCTGATTCTGTACTTTTGAATGCAATTAGAAATAAGGATTGGCTGTCTTTTGCTTTGAGATATAATGGGCCGAGGCAGAAAGGATACGATTTAAGAATGAGGAGTAATTATGAAAAGAGTAAATAGTATCTTGTTGATAAGTGGATTGCTATCCTTGTCTTCGTTCGCATTGGGTGCTGAGAATTATTTTTCATGTTCAACATCGAAGGGCGAACTATCCTTGCAGTCTAATTCCGATCAGTTGGTATATGAGATGAAAAATGCTAATGGTAAGGTGTTTTCATTTTCATCTGCATCTCCCGCTTATAGTGATTTTTTATATAATCATTACTCGCGCTATCAAACTGACTATATAAATGTAGCGTTTACAAAATATAACTTCAAATATACTGTATTCAGTAATTATGAAGATGGGGAGAGCACTAAAGGAGTTACTGTCACCAATCTGAAAAATAACAGAGAATATACTTATAATTGTAAGGGTGAAGGTGTAGATAAACTTTCTGATTTAATTAGTAAGCTTCAGTGTGATAAAGGAAGCTCTCTTGGGTGCCAGTAACAACAAATGTCTTGATTAATACTCATTGAAATTCTTCCTAGAAGGAAAGTATGTTGTCTCGGTGACAAAAACGCCCACCGTAGTGAAGTCCTGTTCTGTTTTGTAACCATGATCTTTGGCTATCTCGGCGTGGCTTTCAAAGAAGACCGCGTTTCCTGCTCAGAGCATGGTAATCCACTATCGTCCAAGATAACCCAAATTACCGCGCTCTGGGTGTTTCTGTGGCTGTACGCTTATCAGCTTACTGTCAAACACGACAGTGAATGGTTTGGCGGCAGTAACCATCACCGCTGGCGAACGTTTTTAAAGCAGCTGGATCCGCTGTGCATCAGCTATGTCAGACAGTGGTTTGACGACATGGAATGGATGAGCAAGGTCGAGGGATTAAGTGGTGGTGCGCCTGTCTGGCATATGCATCCTGTGGTATTTTTAAATGCAATTGCTGAAAAATATGGTGATACTATTGATTTCAATACAACTTTAGGTTTGTATCAGATATCAAAAAAATCAGCCGAATTCATTTTATCCTGGGAAGGATATGCTCCCAAACCCTATGTTCCTGGTGGGGAACAGTCAAGCGGAGTGACTGTCGGATATGGTTATGATTTAGGGCAACAGACGACATCATCAGCTCGCGAATTATTAAGTGCTTATTACTCAAATGCACAAGTTGAAAGATTGCTGACCGCAATAGGGAAAAAAGGTGATAATGCCAGGGCAATCGTTCATGGACTGGCAGATATAACCATCACTAAAGATAAAGCTTTAGATATGGCAATGGTTCTAAAGCAAAGGCATTGTCAGAAAGTTGTGGATGCTTATCCACAGGCCATTAATCTACCACCGGATAGCGCGGGTGCAATGCTATCACTAATTTAAAATCGTGGTCCATCATTAGCACTTCCTAAACCAAATGATCCAATAGATAGCCGACGAGAAATGAGAGAGATTCGAGATGACTTTGCTCTTGGAAATGAAATTAAAATCCCGAGTCGCCTACGAAGTATGAAGCGATTATGGTCAAATCAGCGAGGTTTGATAAGGCGCCGTGAAGGCGAAGCCCAGTTGATCGAGAACGAGTTAGGTAAAGGTGATTAAAATGAAAGGTATTATAATTAAAGTTATAGCCTTAAGTATACTTTTAGTATCATCATTGGTTTATGCTTGTGGTGATAATCCTAATGCCATGGTTCAAGGACCATTCAAAGATAGCGCATTTAATAATGGAGTCATCTGTTTTCAAAACTCTCCAGATAAAAGAGATGTTGATTTTTATCAAAGTTATTTATCCGTTAACGGGAAGGTTAACAAAATAATTGATACATTTAGTTACTCTGATGCTCCTGCTGAGGTTTCCTCTGTATTCTTTACCACAATTGCTGGCAAGAGAAATGTGGTTGTTCTTCTGCGCTGGAATGTTAATTATTTCACTGATGGTGTCCAGTATCCATATCACTATGAAGTAAAGGCATATAATGCTACTAAAGACTCAAGTTATGAGTTGTTCTTGGATTCAGATAGGGACCCAAATTTATCAGGTTTTCAAACAAAAGATAATGAAAAGATATCTAACTATAAATTAGATAATGCGAGCAAGATAAAAAATTATTTACACAATAAATATGGCGATTGATTTCAGTATACTAAGCATCGACTCGGGTTGGGGCTAATGGTCAATTGGTAAGGTGAATTACCATGAGGAATAAATATTTTTATTTGACACTTGCTGTGCTTATATCATCTTCATTTGCAAAAACTGACTCTCCAAGTGAGTGGGTTAATTATGAGCAAATAAAAGATGCATATTCTAAAGCAGATGCTGAACTGAATTCTGTATATAAGCAACAAATTCAGGAGTATAAAAAAGAAGGGGGGGGGTATGGACAGAGTGAATCACGTGATATATACCTTAAAAAATCACAACTAGCATGGATAAAAATGCGTGATGCAAGTTGTGATTATGAAACTTATGAATCCAAAACAGGGACCGCATTTTCCAGTATATATGAGAAATGCTTGTTGGATAAAACAAATAAGCGGATCGAATATCTCAAACAATTCAACTAATTGTTATGGTATTAACATAAGGCACTATGACGCTAACCACTTTTTATGAAAAACAGTAAATGGCACGTAATTGAGTTTGATAAAAAAAGAAATAGCTGACTGTGTCTGATGGTGACTCTTGGTGTTAGTGAATTTCACATTTCAAATCAGCATCGACTTGAGTGAGTCAAAGGGGAGTGTATTTTGCCTAAAATACTTTGCAGCTTATTGTTTGGACTCTGTTCATTGTCTTTATATGGGCAAGGTGAGGTAGTTCAAGGGCCGTTTAAAATTGATGGCGAAAAAGCAATCTACTTTCAGAGAGAATCAAATCCTGATTTCCCTCTCGGTTTATACTACGATTCCGGAACAAAAAAAACTCAAGTTGATAAATATGAAATGGATGGTGACACTCCAAATGTTGACACAGTATTCTTTATGAAAATTCACAATGTAAAAAACGTTGTTGTTTTAATCTCTTGGCATCAATTGCATCAAGCTGAGTCTATCAATGGGAATACTTATCAAATCTATGCTTATAAATACATTAATGATTTATTGACTCTAAATGATGTGATCACATAGGATCCTGCGTTAAACGGTATGGATGGTGAGTTCAACGGTGATGAAGTGCATTTTAAATATAAAGATGCAGCATCTATTAAGCAATTCATCAAGAGTAAGTATAACTGATTTGAACTGTTTGACTTGAATGTGATTTCGTCTATTTAAAATTAGTGGATGGTAAATCACATGGTTATTCCGGAAGAATTCCCTGTGAATAATAGATTAGAATAATTTTCTGGATGTGAAGGTTTTACGAAGCTGAGTGTCAGGATGCGCTAAATTATATAAATGATAGAATTACAGCTTTAGGGGTTTCTTAATGAAAGTATTAGTTGCGATTTTGTCGGTATTTACTATGTCACTCAGTTTCTTGGCGCATGCGAGTGAAACTGTAGGATGTTTTAGTGCAGGGAAGACGAATGTCAAATTCTTCCAAATATCTCAGGATGGATTGGATATTGGGTATGTTAAGTACGAGTATTCGAAATCAGCTATTCCATTGCTTTTTGTAAAAACAGAAGAACAAGATTCAGCTGACCGTCCCTCATCTTTTACAACCGATTGGAATGAAATGCTTAACGGAAAAGTCAATGGTTATTATACGGTAATGTCACAAGGTGCTCGTTTTTATCAGTTTGATTATAAATCATTAAAAGGAAAAGTTTCTGAATTCTCTGAAAACATAGGTGCATACAATGATGATCGTTCAGATTGTGTGTGGAAGTAATGTTTCTATATTATTCTAAGCGTAACAATAGGAATGCTGATGCAAGGAATTATTCGTCTCGGTGACAGAACCACGCACGGTGGAGCCGTATTGTCCTGCTCAACGACCATGTTTTTTGGTGATATTGGTGTGGCCCGTAAAGGTGATCGAGTTTCCTGCCCTGAGCATGGTGATACCACTATTGTCGAAGGTAACCCAAATTATCGCGATCGTGGTGTTCCTGTGGCCTTCCATGGCCACAAGTGTGGTTGTGGCTGCACGCTTATCAGCTCACTGCCCAATGCTCTGGTGGGGTAAACGTGCCGGTTGAACTTGAGCGCATTCCCGCGCAGGAAAAACTGCCGCCCCGTCCGCGTTTTAAACGCTGGCTCCACCTGGGCATTGTGATGTTGTTGGTAGGGGTTGCGACCACATTCCTGTTCTGGAAGGGCGAGCGCTCAGGTGCCGCTTTCTGGGGGCTGGCAACAGGATTGCCTGTCGTGTTGTGGGGCCTGCTGGTTGTCGGACGCTATCTGGGATATGCCCTTCTTTGCGGGCGCTGCAACCAGAAAAATGCCACGACTGCTGCACGCTACCGTGCAGACGTTGCGCGCGGACAGCGCTTTGCCTGGCTTATCGGCGAAGTCCTGATTAACGGGCTGGGGCCTGCCAGTCCAGTGACGCACGAGGCTGTGTTAGCTAAAAAGCCCCTGATGATGCCCTGTGAGCCCGTTAATGGTGGCAATCCGGTTCGTCACCGGGCGCTGGCCGTCACCGGAGAGATGGCTGACCGTGAAGCGCATTACTTCCAGGAGATCACCGCCCACGTACAGAATCTGGTGTCGTTGCTCCCGCCGACGCTGACCTGCTATCTGTCGGTAGATACCGGTGAACAGTTTTCGACACTGCCATCGCTCCTGCAAAAAAGCGTGTCCCATCCGCTGGTACGCATTCGCGACCTGACAGGGCTGGAAATCCTGGACTACTGGCTGGACTGCCATTATGACCGTGCTGCTGCGTTACTGGTGGTCAGCGCTCAGCTTTACGAACATCCGCCAGAGGACAGTGGCGAGGCCATTTCCATGTTACTGCTGACCAACTGCCGCCTGAAGGACATCCCGGATGT
Source organism: Enterobacter sp. KB-280D8 (assembly GCF_041399405.1). Classification (NCBI taxonomy): domain Bacteria; kingdom Pseudomonadati; phylum Pseudomonadota; class Gammaproteobacteria; order Enterobacterales; family Enterobacteriaceae; genus Enterobacter; species Enterobacter sp. KB-280D8. The sequence goes on along the minus strand of NZ_JBGKEC010000014.1, from coordinate 57,454 downwards.
GTCAGTCAGGGTTCACCGGCCGCAGAACTGTAGCGATGGCAATCTCGATCGGGCATTTGAGCGCGTCATGATGTGGTCAGGGCTGGAAAAAACTGCACTGAAGCAGGCCTGGACCAGCGGCGGCCAGATGGCCTCCGGCGATATCTTCAGCAAGGCCCGGGAGGCACATGCCCCGGGGCTTAAAGCCGATAAAATTACCCATATTGATACGGTTGTCGGGTTTGCGGGCGTTGCCGCTCCCTGGCAGGCGTTACAGCTGGCTGCCCGTCAGTGTTTGAGCGACAGCGAAGCCCAGCTAATTGTCACCGAACTTTCAGAAGACAACCGACAACTCTGTATTGTCACCCCGGAATAACTATCAAGGGATTGCTCTCCTCCGTTATGAAAATCGCATCCACTTTTCTGCTTGCGCTGCTTCTGGGCGCACTGTCTGTCTGCCTCATTGGCGGCGCACTCTTGTTATGGCCGGAGTGGGTTAAGGACACCTTCAACATAGGGCCATTCAGTACGACCGGCATAGTGATAATCAGCCTGCTGCTGATGCTGGCAGCATTGATTATCGGCTGGGTGCTTGAAACCGTATTCGCTAAGAACGGTGAGAAACAGGGAAAGCTGGATGTGGTCGCCTCCGGACAGCAGGCTGCTGCATCCCAGCCTGAAGCAAAGCATACCGACGCGGACACCTCCCGGTTTGTGGCTGAGGCGCTGGTCGATCATCTGCGCCTGCGCTACCGCCGTCGCTGGAAAGCCAAAGTTCGCCTGTTGCTGGTACAGGGGACCGACAGTGATATCGAAAAGGTTGTGCCGGGTCTTAAGGGCGATCACTGGCAGGAAAGTGACGGGATTGTGCTTATTTACGGCGGTCTGGCGGAAAGCGTGCCGGATGATGAGTTCCTGTCCGTGCTGAAAGCAGTGCGACCACAGCGTCCGCTGGATGGCGTGGTGCAGGTGATGAACACGGCTGCACTGCCCGATACAGCGAAGCAGGACACGCTGGTGCGTGTACGTCAGAAAACCGATACTCAGTTGGGCTGGCAGCTGCCGGTCTGGCTGTGGCTTGTCCGGGAAGGCTCCTGGGACCAGGACGGAGTGGGTGTACCTCCAGCCGGCGCGCTGTTTGGTCCAGGTGCGACAACGGAAGAGGTCCGTTCGACATTGACCTCACTCTCGTCAGACCTGCAAACCCCAGGCGTGTCGGCGCTGCTGGAGAACTCTCAGCACCACTGGCTGTTGAGCCTGTCTAAAGCCCTGCGCGGCTCGTTGCGACGCTCCCTGATCCCGCTGCTGACCACGCTGATGTCAGGGCCAGCCCCATACCGTCTGCGTGGGGTGATGTTCAGTCCGGCATTGCCCGGGACCGAAACGGTGCCGCATGCGCGCCTTTCACCACCGGTCTGGCAGGCGCTCGAAAACGACAGCCTGCAGGTGCATGCCCGTAAAATCGGTTTCCACTGGCAAAAGGTACTGCGCATGGTGCTGCTCGGTCTGGTACTGCTCTGGGGCGCGGGTACGCTACTGTCCCTGTCCGTCAACCGCACCCAAATCTGGCTGGCTCAGGATACGGCCCGGATTGCTGCTGACACTAAACAGCCTCTGTCGGATCGCCTGCGTAACCAGTTAGCCCTGCAGCAGACCATTGCCCGCCTGCAGAACCGCGAAGTGCACGGTGCGCCGTGGTACACCCGCTTTGGCCTGAACCAGGACAGCGACACGCTGAAGCTGCTCTGGCCATTGTATGCCCGTAACAATCAGGCGCTGATGCGTGATGCACTGGCTGACGAACTTCACCGTCAGCTCAACGCTTTCGTGCAGTTGCCTCCGGCAAGCACCGCACGAACGTCAGCCACCCAGAAGACCTATGGCCTGCTTAAAGGCTACCTGATGCTGGCCCGTCCAGACAAAGCGGATGCGGAGTGGCTGGCGGGCAATATGCTGAAGGCCTGGCCGCACCGCAGCGGCGTGCCGGACAGCGTGTGGCAGACCCAGGCGCCGAAGCTGCTCGGCTTCTGGGCGCAGAACCTGCCGGCACACCCGGAGTGGAAAATCTCTCCTGACCGCGAACTGGTGGGCACTGTACGTCAGATCCTGCTCAAACAGATTGGTCAGCGTAACGCGGAAAGCGGTCTGTACCAGGAGATGCTCGGGCGTATTGCCCGTAACTGGCCGGATTTAACCCTGTCTGACATGACCGGCGATACGGATGCGTCAACCCTGTTCTCCTCGGAAGAGATGGTGCCGGGGATGTTCACCCGTCAGGCGTGGGAAGAGCAGGTTGAAGATGCGATTGATGAGGTAGTGAAGACCCGCCGTGATGAAATTGACTGGGTGCTGACCGACAAAACCCATCAGCCGGGCAGTGATGTGTCACCGGAAGCGCTGAAACAGCGCCTGACTGAGCGTTACTTCACTGACTTTGGCAACGCCTGGCTCAACATGGCCAACAGCATTCAGTGGCACGAAGCGTCATCGCTTTCGGAGGCCATTGCGCAACTGAACCTGCTGGCGGATGTGCGCCAGTCACCTCTGGTGGCGCTGATGAATACGCTTGCCTGGCAGGGTCAGACGGGGGCCAAAGGAGAAGCCCTGGCTGACACCCTGGTGGACTCGGCGAAAAAACTGGTGGAGCGTCAGAAGAGTGCAAAACAGTTTATTGAACAGGCGCAGGGGCCGAAAGGGCCGCTGGACGGCGTCTTTGGGCCGCTTACGGGGCTGATGGCCGGCAAGGACGGTACCGGCTCAAACGGTAACCTCAGCTTCCAGTCCTGGCTTGCCCGTGTAACCCAGGTGCGTCTCAAGCTGCAGCAGGTGACCAGCGCCCCTGACCCGCAGGCGATGGCGCAGATGCTGGCCCAGACTGTTTTCCAGGGAAAAGCCATCGATCTGACCGACACCCGTGACTACGGCTCTCTGGTAGCGGCAAGTCTCGGGCAGGAGTGGAACGGTTTCGGGCAGGCGCTGTTTGTGCAGCCGCTCGATCTGGCCTGGCGTCAGGTGCTGGCTCCGGCGGCAGGCAGCCTCAATGCCCGCTGGCAGAGCACCATTGTTTCGCAGTGGAACACCGCCTTTGCCGGACGCTATCCATTTAAGGCCACCGGCAGCGATGCTTCACTGCCACTGCTGGCCCAGTTCCTGCGCAGCGACTCCGGGCGTATCGCGGCATTTATCAAAACCAACCTCGGGGGCATGCTGCATCAGGAAGGCAACCACTGGGTGGTGGATCCGGCTGCCAGTCAGGGAATGAGCATCAGTCCGGCGTTTCTTGCCGCCATCAACAAGCTTGCCGATATCTCGGATATCGTCTTTGCCCAGGGCGATGCCGGGGTTCATTTCGAACTGATGGCCCGACCGTCACGCGATGTGGCCCGCACCCAGCTGACGCTCGATGGTCAGAAACTGGATTACTTCAACCAGATGGAAAGCTGGCAGAGCTTCACCTGGCCGGGCAATACGTATTACCCCGGTGTGGATCTGAGCTGGCGCTCAGTCAATACAGAAATGCGCCTGTATGCCAGTAATCAGGGAAACTGGGGCTTTATCCGTTTGCTGGATAAGGCGCTTATCACCCCGCTCGACAGCAGCCGTACCCAACTGGTGTGGATCACGCCGGACGGTAATCCTCTGAAATTTATCATGCGCAGTGAGCTTAGCAACGGGCCATTGGCGCTGCTCGAACTGCAGGGCTTCAGTCTGCCACAGACTATTTTTTCCGTGGGCGCGACTGACGGCTCACTCACCCTTGCCGGAGACGAATAAATGGCGACTGCAGAAACGCTCCTGACCCTGTGTCTTCCGGATGCGGTCCAGCGTACCACACTGCTCGCTAAGAGCCGGGAAAGCCTCTCCCTGTGGTCGCCGTGGCTGACACCACTCCCGACTGGTAATGGAGCCGGGGATGACCCGACCTATGAGGATGATTTCCAGCTGATGCGCGAGGAGATCAACAAGCTTTCCGGCACCGATACCGGGGTGCTTTGTCGCCTGGCGGAAAGCATTCTGACCCAACATGCCCGCGACATCCGGGTGGTGACCTGGTACACCATGGCTCGTCTGCAGCGCGATGGCGATACCGGTCTGACGGATGGCATCCTGCTGCTGGCAGCCATGCTGGAGCAGGCGGGGCAGCACTGCCACCCACAGCGCAGCACCGCAAGACTGGCCGCACTCGACTGGCTGAACAGTGAGAAAGTGCTCGATACATTCTCTCGCTGGCCGGACGTGACGCGTGAGGAGACAGGCAGAACAGCAGCCGCGCTGTGCTTGCTGGAAACGGCCCTGGAACAGCTGCCGGATGCGGAACGCCCTGACTTTGCCGGTTTGCTGCGCAGGCTGGAAACCCGCCTGGCTGGTAGCGGCGGGCTGGATACACCGGTGGCTTCATCAGGACCGGATGGCTCAGGTGAAAGCACCCACAGCACACTGACGTCAGGCATTGATGTACCGGAAACCGTGGCTGTCAAATCGGAAGTGGAACTGGTCCGTCAGCTGCGGGTGCTGTCCGGCTGGGTGGTTGAGCAGCCGCAGGGCTGGCTTGCCGCTCACAGGATGATGAAGGCCGCCCGCTGGGACCTGGTGACGCAACTTCCGGCTCTTGATGCAGCCGGGCGGACGCGCCTACTGCCGCCAAAGGCTGACTACCGCGCCCAGCTTAAACGTCTCTACCTGCAGCAGAGCTGGACTGAACTGGTTGAGCAGGTGGATGTGATGTTCTCTGAGGGCGGTAACCGCTTCTGGCTCGATTTGCAGTGGTATCTGTGGCAGGGGCTGAGCCGGGCTGGTGGGCCGTGGGAGCACTGGGCGGAGTACATACTCAGCGACCTGAGGCTGTTACTGAAACGCCTGCCAGGCCTGGAGACGCTTGCCTGGAACGATGGCACGCCGTTGGCCGATGAGGTGACACTGAACTGGATTGCTGAAATGGTTAACGATGAGATGCCCGGGTTTGCCGATGCGCCTGCGGTGGCAAACGGAGGCCAGACGGATGACATATCTGCGCTGGAAGTGGAAGCGATGGAAAAAGGTGACCGCGATGGCCCGGAAGCAGCGCTGACCTGGCTTCAGAATCGTCCGGACATGGCCTCACCCCGAAGCCGCTGGTTAATTCGTTTACTCATGGCACGGGTGGCAGAGCAGTACGGCCGCAACGAGCTTGCCCTGCACCTGCTCGGTGAGCTCACAGCTAGTGCACCGCACCTGACCCTCGGTGACTGGGAGCCTGGACTGTTGTTTGACGTGCTTGCCCGCCGTCTTCGGCTGTTGCGTCTGAAAGCTGGTCGCAGCGAGAGCGACAAATCCCGGCTCACCCCTGAAATGGATGAACTGCTGGCTGGCTTGATTTCCATTGACCCCGCCCGGGCGATGGTGCTGTGCGGTTAGAAAAGAGGTAAACATGATGGATGTTTTGTTCTGGGTCGCTGTCAGCTTTGGTGCTGGCATCTGGGTTGGAGTGCAGCACAGAAAAAGTCAGCGAAAATCCTTTCTGCAGTCCACATCGAAGAACCGTACTGTCCGAAGCGAAGCTCAGCCAACAACTTGTCCCCACGCGTCGTCGCCACATTCAGCCGTTAAATACAGAAACTCTCGCTGGGAAGAGAAGGAGGACCTGTTCTGGGGAATGGTGGAAGAAGATGTCATTCTTGAAAACAAAAAATACATGACAACCCCGACCGAAAGACAATATCTGGAAAAGCTCGAAGCGTGGTTTGATCAATATTGTCGGATATTTTGCCAGGTGAGTCCCGGGCGCTTCCTGAAGTTACCGGAGCAGGAGGCGTTCAGTGCTGAAGAAAGAGCGCGTTTCTTTACCCAGTTTAATGCGATGTCCGTGGATTATGTTCTGGTCTCCAGAAAAAATAACAAGATTGTCTGCGCCATTGAGCTGGATGATAAAAGTCATGAACTAGATGAGCGCATTGCACGTGATAAACGGCTCGAACATCTGTTTGAAATGGCCGGTGTTCCGTTACTTCGTGTCAACGTTGACGAAATGAACACTCAACCTCCCGTGTGGGATCGTCGTAAGGCTGTAGAAGAAAGAATGGCCGTTTCCTGAAATTTACTGAATTGAGTACTTTCTCCCATGGATGATTTAACCCTTCGCTATTACGAAGCCGAGATGCGTTACCTGCGCGAAGCCGGTAAAGAATTTGCCCGCGCCCACCCCGATCGGGCAGCGATGCTCAATCTGGATAAAACCGGGGCCCGCGATCCGTATGTGGAGCGCCTGTTTGAGGGCTTTGCCTTCCTGATGGGCCGTTTGCGTGAAAAGCTCGATGATGACCTGCCGGAACTGACCGAAGGGCTGGTGAGCCTGCTGTGGCCACATTACATGCGCACCATTCCGTCGCTGTCGGTAGTGGCGTTCACGCCGGACTGGCGCCAGCTTCGCAAAATGGAAGTGCTTGAAAACGGCTTTTCCGTCCTGTCGCGTCCGGTCGGTCCCGATAATACGGTCTGTCAGTACCGCACCACCCGCGAAGTGCCCCTGCAGCCGCTGCACCTGGCTGAGGCCCGCCTGCAGACCGAACCGGATGGCCGCGCCGCCATCCGCCTGCGCTTTGAATGCCCGGACAAAGTGGACTGGTCGAAAGCCAGGATTGATAAGGTGGCTATTTACCTCGATGCCGACAGACCGGTGGCCTCGGCTCTGCATCTGGCGCTGACGCGCCGGGTGCAGGCGATGTATGTCCGCCACAGTGAGACCCGTACTGAGCGGGTACGCTTTGACGGCTGGTGTAAACCCATGGGCTTTGATGATACCGACCGGCTGTGGCCTAAAGGGGACTCTGCGTTCAGTGGCTACCAGCTGCTGCTGGAGTATTTCAGCTTTCGCGAGAAGTTTATGTTCGTGGAGCTTAACGGTCTGGATCTTGCCGGCCTGAGTGCGAAAACCACCTGGTTTGAGACCGATATCGTGCTCGACGGCGGCTGGCCTTCTGACATGCCGTTTGAGACCGACAACTTCCGTCTGCACTGTGCGCCGGTCATTAACCTGTTCTCACTGGAAGCGGACCCGCTGACGCCTGATCCGCTGCAAAACGAATACCTGCTGCGCCCGATGCGCGTTCAGGACGGTCATACTGAAATCTACAGCGTGGACTCCATCCACGGCGCAGTGAAAAACGGCAAACATCCGTACGTGCCGTTCACCAGTTTCCGCCATCGCGGGGGCATGATGCGCCACGATGCGCCGGAGCGTTACTTCCATACCCGCGTGAAGCGTGGCCCCTCGGGGCTGTATGACACCTGGCTTGTCCTTGGCGGTAAGTCATTCGAACTGGAGCAGCTATCACAGGCCCCGGAGTCGCTCTCCATCCGCATCACAGGTACCAACGGCCAGCTGCCGCGCCGCTCACTCCAGAGCACGCTGCTGGACAGGGTGGTGAAAGCAGGCAAAGTGCCGGTTCGGGTCATGAATCTGAAGGTGCCAACTTTGCCGCTTTACCCACCGGCAAATGACCGCTTCCACTGGCGGGTGATGAGCCATCTGGGTTCAAGTTTCTTAAGCATGATGGATAACCCGGAAGTGTTACGCGGCACGCTGGCGCTGTATGACTGGACCGACGATGAGATGAACCGCCGACGCCTGGAGGCGATTGTTGCCGTGAAGCACACGCTTATCCGTCGCTTTGAAAAGGGCTTTATGCTGCGCGGGGTGGACATTGAAATCACCCTTAATGCCGATAACTTTGCCGGGGAGGGTGATGTCACGCTGTTTGGCGAGATGCTGCATCGCTTCTTTGCCCTTTATGCCGATGTCCACCTCTTTAATCAGCTCACGCTGGTCCTGCAACCGACTGGGAAAAGACTGCGATGGAAAGAGAATCACAGCCAGCACATTCCGGGCTGACAGAAGCGCTTCGCGACAACATCTGGCAGGTTAATTTCTACCGATTCTGTCAGCTGCTGGAGCAGGAGAACCCGGATGCGCCGAAACTGGGCAGTACCGAGAAACTGTCCGCCGACCCGGTGCGTTTTCGTCCGTGGCCGGGGATGGGATTCCCGGTCAGTGAACTGAAGGCGGTTGAAACCGACGAGGACCACCCGGACCTGTCGCCGACGGTGCGGACCACTTTCCTCGGAATGTACGGGGTGGACTCCCCGCTACCGACGGCGTATCTCGATGATATTGCGCAGCGCCGGGAGGGGTATGAAGCCACCACCGCGTTTCTCGATATCTTCAGTCACCGTATTCACACCCAGTACTACCGTATCTGGCGCAAGTACGCTTACCCGGCGACTTTCGAAGCCGGTGGCGTGGATGACACTTCTCAGTGTCTGCTGGGTCTGGTGGGGCTTGGCATCCCGGGTACGGCGGAGCAGATTGCCACGCCGGTCTCCCGCTTCCTGGCGCTACTGGGAACCATGCGGTTGCCAACCCGAAACGCCGAAGGCATCCGCCAGTTGGTGAGCCTGCTGGCCCCGGAGACCCGGACCACGGTTATCAGCCCGGACCCGGTCAAAGTCCCCGTGGAGAATCGCAGCGGACTCGGCAAAGCCAACCGCGTGTCGTTGTCACAGCGGGCCACGCTCGGCAGGACCGGGAAAGAAGCCTGCAGCCGTATCCTCTTGATGCTGGCGACTGACAATCCGCAGGAGGCGCAGGGCTGGCTGCCCGGCGGTCAGCTGCACACTGACATGATGGTGCTGCTGCGGGTGTACATGGGTTATCGCTCCGATGTACGCCTTCGCCTCACGGTACCGGTAAGCTGTCTGCCTGAACCACGCCTGGGTAAGGCAAGCCGGGTACAACTGGGCCGCACCGGCGTGCTGGGCCTCAAACGCGACCATCCCGCGACCCGTACGCACCTGACAGTAAGCCTTGGTACCTGTGAGGGGCTCACCTGTGAGACTCTGCGGCCGGCAGAACCCGGTGGCTATCGTTTCGACTGATATTCCGACACATAACACATTCAACACGCCCCTGTTTCTGAACGCTGAAAAGGACTCCTCGAATGACTTTCGCTTCCCTGTCGCGCAGCGCCGCACTGATGCTGCTCTGTTCCCTGTTGACTGCATGTGGCCTGACTCAGGCCGTGTCGGACGGCACCATCAGTGCAACCAGAGCCATTTTCTACAAAAAAATAAAGGTGCTGCACCTGGACTTTGAGCCGCGTGCGGCCATCAACGCAGATGAAAGCCAGGTGCCGCTTGCCACCATGGTGCAGGTATACCAGTTGAAGGACCGCCAGAAGGTGGACGCGGCTGACTATCAGAAACTGCTGCGCGATGCGGATAACACCCTTAAAGAGGACATTGTCGCCAGCAAGTCGCTGCTGGTGATGCCGAAAGGCAGCGTGACGCTCAATATGCCGATGAACGAAGAGGCGAAATTTGTGGCGGTGGTGGGGCTGTTTAATCGGCCGGATATCAAAAACAACACCTGGAAGCTGGTACTGAGCCGCGACGACCTCGACCCGGATAAGCCGCGCACCATCCAGCTCAACAGCACCGGGCTGACCCTGGTTCCGGTGAAGGAGTAAGGACATGGACACCACCCTTGATAACTGGCTGGCGCTGTTTGACGGGCAGACCCGCTACCGCCTTGAGATAAACGACAGCATCCTGAAGCCGGAAGTGCTGAACTTCCACGGGCGGCAAGCGCTGAATACGCCGTTCAAATGGCGCATTGAGTTCACCACGCCACAGAAAGGCATCAGCCGTCAGGATGCGATGCTGAAGTATGCCACCCTCAGCATGCTCTCAGGCCGGGTTGTGCAGGGTATTATTACCGGCTTTGAGGTCCTCAACGAAACCGTGGACCAGACGCATTTCGCTGTGACGCTCTCCTCGCGCCTGGCACTGCTGGCCCACACCCGCCGCTGCGCGGTCTGGCAGAATGTTTCGGTACCGGAACTGGTGGAACAGGTCCTGCGCAGCCACGGGCTGGAAGGAGCGGATTTTGAATTCCGGCTGGAACGCACTTACCCGGTCCGCGAACTGATTACCCAGTGGCGTGAGACCGACCTGCAGTTTATTCAGCGAATACTGGCCGAAGACGGCATCTGGTTCCGCACCGGGGTCAACACCACCACTGGTCTTGATACGGTGACCTTTGCTGACAGCCAGCTTCAGTATCAGTTTGATGTACGCCTGCCGTACCGTGAGCCTTCTGCCCTCCATGACGGCGCGGTTGAGGCGGTATGGGATGCCAGAGTGTGGCACCACACGGTGACAGGCAGTGTGGCCACACGGGACTACAACTACCGCACCGCCGGTACGCCGATGGATGCGAAGGTCAGCGTCAGAAACGAGGCGGCCACTACCGGCGAACATTACCTCTATCTTGCCCCTTATCGTGAAGCGGGCGATGACACCACCTCTGAGCCGGAAACCGAAAGCGGCGCGTTTTATGCTCGTATCCAGCACGAACGTGAACTGAACAGGGCCATCCGCCTGCACCTGTTCAGTAACGCCAGCCACCTGACGCCGGGCATGGTGCTGGAGACAGGAGACACTGACGTGCCGGAGCTGAAAGAGGGGATGGTCATCACGCTCACCACCTTCCGCGCGGCACGTGATACCCGCCTGCATGTCTCGGTGTGGGGCATGCCTTACAGCGAGCAGTTTTGCTTCAGACCCGAGCCTGTACCACGCCCGCTGATTGCCGGGACTCTGACGGCCCGTGTTGAGAGCGACGAGAAGAATGCGCCGTATGCGCACCTCGATGAAACGGGGCGCTACCGGGTGAAACTGGACTTCATCCGTGAAGACGCAGAGCCGGGCTATAACTACCTGTGGATACGTCAGGCCAAACCGTACGCCGGGGAAACGTACGGCTGGCACACGCCGCTGATAAATGGCACTGAAGTGGGGATTGCCTTTGACGGCGGCGACCCGGACCGGCCGTACATTGCCCATGCATTCCATGACTCTGAGCATCCGGATGTGGTCACCCGGGATAACCATAGTCAGAACATCCTGCGCACCGCCGGCCAGAACGAACTGCGAATGGAAGACCTGCGCCAAAGCGAGCATATTGCGCTGAAAACGCCGTTTGGAGCCACGGCCCTTAACCAGGGCCATATCGTTGATGCACAGAACGAGCCGCGGGGCACCGGCTTTGAGCTGCGCACCGATGAGTACGGGGTGATTCGCGTAGCGAAAGGGCTGTTTATCACCGCCGACGGTAAAGTACATGGCGAGGGCGATATTCTGGATATGGATGTGGCACTCCATGAGATTGAGGCCGTCCGCGCACAAATCGAGGGACTGGCCAGCGCCACCCGACAGGCGAAAGCCCTGGAAGCTGATATCGCCAGCCAGCAGGCAATGTTCGCCACACGGCTGAAAACTCTCAATGAGATGCTTCACTTTTCAGCACCCGAGGGGATGGCTTTTACCAGCGCAGAGCACCTGCAGCTGGCGGCCACTGACAATATTGCCCTGAATGCCGGTGGTGATATCAGTATCGGGACCCAGGGGCATATCACCGGACTGGCGGGCGACAGCGTGGGAATGTTTGCTCAACACGGCAAGCTGAGCCTGATTTCGGCACAGGGGCCGGTCCAGTTTCAGGCGCAGAACGGCGTGATGCATCTGAGCGCGGAGCAGAAACTAACCCTCATCTCTGCCAGCGAGATGCTGCTGGCCGGGAAGAAGCGAATACGTCTGGTGGGTGGCGGGAGTTCCATCCTCATTGAGCAGGGGCAAATCAAATACGAGACTGCGGGGACGTATACCCGCAAGGCCAGCCGGCTGGATACGGAAGGTGGTGCTTCACAGACTCCAGACGTGCCGTGGCTGGCTGACCCGCTGAAAGACCGCAATGATGCACTGATGCAGTACCTTTACCATGATGATGCGCCGGTGGTAGGAGCGCCGTTTACCGCGACACTGTCGGACGGTTCTGTGCGTACAGGGAATCTAGATGGTGCAGGCTATCTGCATCTTGACGATGTGCCAGACGGCCCGATGACCGTCGATATAGGACCGGACAGCCGCAGCTTTGCCCGAAAGGCCACAGAGGAAAACACGCGCTATCAGGCGAAAGCGATGAGTGACGCTCAGGCTGATGACCTGATTGCCCGCCACACAGGGAGTGAAGTATGAGCGATATCAGCAGTACCGCCTGGTTTAAACAGACCAGTCTTGAAACCAGCCAGTGGATCTGGGGGACCCTCTCCGGGGCGTTCAATGAGAAGCAGACCATCGGGCAAATTATTACCGATGCGGCCATTGGAATGATCCCTCTGGTCGGGGATGTCACCGCCGTGCGTGATTTGCTGGCCGTGTCGATTGGCTTGATTAATGAACCCAAAAAACGTGAAAGCACCACCGAGTGGGTTTTCCTGGTGGTGTTGTTGTTTGCACTGATTCCGGTGATTGGCGGCGTTATCAAAGGGGTAGGTCGTCTGGTGCTTGTCGGGACGGCCAAAACAGCTAAAGCGGCAAAAAACATTGAAACGCAGAAGGAAATAATTCAGTTTTTAAACCGCGTTGGCGAAGGTAATGCCCCAAAGTGGTTGAAAGCACTGGATGTACAGTCTCACCAGGCCATTCTGCTGGATAAATTTGGGGCGTTCTGCAATACGATGATTACGGTGACGAACAAGATCCTGGGCTCTACGCTGGGGCGTGCACTGCCGGAAAAATGGCACGGGCAGCTCTATTCGCTGGTTGATGGTTTTGCGAGCCTGCGGGATATGGGAGCCAGAATGATCCCTCAGGCTCTGCGGGAACTGGATCTGAAGCTCAAAGTGATACAGGGGATGGTCTATAAGGGTAATCCTTTCATTCTGGTTACGAGCTCAGGGCGTGCTACCGTTCGTCGTGAGTCCGAGGCGTATCTGATTGAGCGTGAGTTGCGGGAAGCACCTAAACAGGGGACACGGTACCCGAGTATTCAGGCGGAGACGCGTTTCAGGGGGAGTCTCAGACGAAAGTATCAAAAAACAGGTTATCCAAACATCCTCCACTGGGAAGGGGAGAGCCCAGCCTTTCCTGGAAAAACCGTATTTACAGACGTAGCGTCTTTCAGTGGGGAGATTACGGCGAAAAGCGCCAGGGAAATGGGTGGGAAAACACTATTTCGTGCTTTTGGTAATGAAAGTGAATTTGCCAAAGAATCCTACGCCGCGGGAGGATTCTGGGGATATCAAAAAACGCCAGAGACAGCTGAAGAATGGCGTGAGTTATATGGTGTGCTGGATGAGTGGAACGGCAATGGCTTTCTCATTGTACTTCACCTCCCCGAAGATTTCGGTACACGGATGCCTGGCGCTAACGCCTGGCATGGGATAATAGCTGAGCAATTCGGGAAACACAGGCCGAATCAATATCTAAAAGGTGGTGGGGAGCAGGTCATTATTGAGCTGGACGAACGGTTTAAAAGAATGGTGAATAATTACGGAAATCAGGCTAAAGCTAATGGCCATGCAATTACTGTCGATATCCAGGGTGTGAGAGCCGAATTTTACCCCTCCAGGTGGGAGGATGTTAGTGGTAAATATGGATACAGCAAACCAGAAGGTATTGAGCCTCCTTATGCGTCCAATACGCGCCAGTTACATGATGATGAACTCCGAAGCAAAGTGACGCAGCGGAGTATCGTAAATGCCACTCGCATTGAACACCAGACCAGCACTGAAGGTAATAAATAATGACAAAATTTCTGATGACGGATGAACATGTTCGCCGCCGGCTTTTCTGGTTGCTGCAACGACTCAGCAGTTATAGTCTCTGGCAACGTAAACGTGAAGCCTGGGCATTGTTTGCAGGAAAGTACGAAGAAGCTCTGAAAACCTGGCCGGAAGAGAAAACTAAGGGGTTTGATGAAAAAGCTATTATCTGGATTTATGATGCGTTACGTCTTTATGACGAAGGCCTGTCAGAACTGGCAGTAGGTAATCGTCAGGTATGGAAGACTAAGACGGGAGAATTTTACCGTCTGAGTAGGCCGATTGATCTTGTCAGATCATTTTTCTGGGCTTCATGTCATGAACGCTGGGTTCATGTAGAACCCTATCCGGAACACGTGATCCCCCTGGATAATTTGCGATTTGCGGCTGAGTGCTATGGCGATAATCTGTTATTTCCTCCGTACGATAATGTCTGCAATATTTTTGAAGCAGATTACTTATTGGACTCCAGTCGGTATAACGGTGTGTTTCATACATATCCTTACCCTGTATTTCCCAAAAAACTGCCACCCGTTCCCGAAGGTACAGATATTATTATCAAAACAGGAGAGCCTGTACTCTGTGACGGTATCTGGGAACCAGTGAAAATTCAGTACAATCATAAGTTGTTAGTGATAAAAACTGACATCAGTGGGTTTAAAAATCTTGGTGCCTATAATTATTTCATACGAGGAATGAAAGCACCTTTGCAGATTTATGAAGATCTGTTGCTGGCTGAAGGCTGGGGTTATCGTGACGTTCACTGGCGCCTGGTCTGGGAAGACAACCGCTATTGCGACGGCATAATTCCGGATGAATCAGAGTATTTTCTTCATGAAGCACAAGGGAAACGTATCCAGTGCAGGACGGGTGATAAGTGCCCTCACTCAGGGCAATGGGCCACGCTTGCCGGAGGTCATCAGCAGTTTGCTTATGTTCGTACAGGAGGCCAGATGCCTGAAGCGACAGTTTTCAAAGGTGGCTACAGTCCAGAAACCTTCACACCCGCAAGCTGGAGTTTGCTGGATCGAGATGACGGTGGCAGCCCCTTCGAGGCTAATCCTGGTGAGAATCACTGACGATGCCGAGAAATAGCCCTTCTTTATGCGAGATGCTTTACCGTAATTTTGTTGGCGAGCTCGACCTTCAGCATATCAGTGTAGAAAATCAGGTTATCCTGTCGGTGCTGGATAATATGCAGCGGATCCTTAACTGTCGTGCCGGTACACTGGCACATCTACCGGACTACGGTCTGCCGGACATGACCACTATTCTGCAGGGTCTTCCCGGCACCGCCCATAAACTCATGGCCACGCTGTCTGCTGTTTTGCTGAAATATTAGCCACGTCTGAAGTCCATTAAAGTGGTGCTGCTTGAGGGCAAGGGAGAACACGATCTCGCTCTTAACTTTTTTGACGGATCGGATGCTATCCCGAAAGCCCCCTATACCCTTCATTTCGATGGTGGCAGCGAACTCGCTGGCGTACTGGATGAGCAGGGATATGCCCTGCACAAAAATGTGCCGTTTGAGTCAGCGACCGTGACTTACCAGCTTCCACCGCCTGAGCCGGAAAAGCCCTGGGCACCGTGGGATTTACTGCTGGAAAAAACCAGCGTCAGGGAGGGATGAAAATGATAGATCAGGAGCTTCAGCACGCCCTGGCGTTCTACCAGTCCCCACCACAAAGCTGGTATGACGAACTGGCAGAAAAAGCCAAAGCATCCGGAGAGTGGCTGTGGGAAACGCTTCAGGGCGACTTTAACGAACAGCAGACGACCGGGCAGATCGTTACCGGAACGGTTATCTCGATGATCCCTCTGGTGGATCAGATTTGCGACGTCCGTGACCTTATCGCCAACTGCAAAAAGATCAAAGAAAATGACACCGAGGTCTGGCCGTGGGTGTGCCTTGGTCTGACGCTGGTCGGTTGCTTCCCGACGCTGGGCTCGCTGGTCAAGGGGTGTGCCAAAGTGATGTTCTTGTCCGTACGCAAAGCCCATTTTAACGAGCTGAGCAAGGCGGGTAACTACAGTCGCCTGCTGGACGGGAGTATCGCCCAACTCAACCGTTTTCTGGATACTCCTGCGGTTCGAAGCACGTTACGAACGCTTCGTATCTACAATCCCTATCATTATCTGGCAGGCAAAATTGATGAACTGAAAGGCATGCTCAGTACTTCTGCGTTGCTAGAGGTGATGGACAAACTGATGAAAGTGACGCGCAGTCTGTTCGATACAGTAACTCGCTGGGGGCCATCCAGTCTGCAACGTCCTGTCGCTGCACTGTGGGAAACGCTGGTCTCTGTACGCAGCAAAGCGAATGCAATGCTGGCAAAAGCGCTGAAGCCGCTGAGTGATATTCTTGAACATCTGGCGAATCGCCTGAGGGTTGAGGGGGATAATGCGTTTCGTGCGCATGTCGGTGATAACGCTCATTTCTACGGCACGGCCCGTGCCAGTGAAGAACTGGCATATTTCAAACGGGAAAAGCCAGATTGGGTGGATGTTGGGGCAAGAAAACGGGCATATCCGGCATTGGAAAAATTTAAAGATAAGGAAGCTATTACTGAAGGTTGGCCGGATATCAGTGAAACCAGCAAAAATCCGGCGCTTATGAATAAATTCGATACTTTCGATAGCTCAATGCAGGCGGTTGAAATTCCACCGGGCACGGTTATCTATCGTGTGGTTGACCCTTCCTCCAGTGATAACAATATCTGCTGGATGCACAAGGCAGAGTTCGACAAATTAACCAGTAAAGGCGACTGGCGCCGACGGTTTGCGGTATGGAAAAAGTGGAATGAAAACGGTGAATATGTGACCTATACCGTTCCCCCAGGACAACCCCTGAAAGTCTGGGAAGGCCGGGCTGGTACGCAGATTAATCGTGAGGCCCCTGAATATTCGCTGGAAGGCGGTGCTGTGCAGATTGTACTTGACCCGTCACAACTGAAAAAAGAGTACACCGGGCCACGGCAGAAAACAGGCTGGGGGTATGGTGATGCGGCTAACGACCCTGTTTATCCGTATCAGGGATTACCGAAGCTGGAAAACACCCATAACTGGTATGAACCAAAGGATAAAAAATAATGGCTGTCCTACATCCTCAGGAATGTTATTTACTGGAGAAGTTTATTTCTCCTGAACATTACGCCGCAACCCGCGATGCGATTATTGCTTACATTGACGCTCATGAAGCTGCTTTCGCCCGCTACCTGCGGGAGATGCCGTTAAACAGCCGTAAACTCCCTCTCTGGCAACAGGCTGATATAGTGTGGGGGAATCGCGTGCTGCCCAATATTCGCTCTGCTAGGGAGCGTTATATAGAAGCTTTTATTCTGCGTACTCATAATGATATCAGGGCATTTAACATAGGTCATACCATGAGTGATATCGGCAAAGGCATTACAGAATGCTGGGATGGCTGGATGACGCAGGAGGAAATCGAAACAATATCTGAACTTCAGAGCATTGCGTCCAAATTAGATCGCAGATTATCCGCCACTCTGGATGCCACCTGGAATGAGGGGGATCTAACATATGATGGTTGTGACGAAATTGGATATGGTGCTTATAACCTCCATGATCTTCCATCCCAGGTTCCTCGTTACGAGCTTGATCCAACAGTCCGAATAGAGTTGGGTGAAAACCCTGTTCAGACGGGGATTTATCTGCCTGATATTGACTTTGCTCCTGCCCGATTTATTCCGGCTGATTTTGGTGAACCACCCGAAACTTGGCAGGGAATAAAACGAAGCGATTATGTCAGTAAAAGTGGAAAACGAAGCTACAGCTGGAAAGAATCCAAGTGGGCCAAAACAGGCTGGACGCTGATTCGCCGTATCGAAGGTGAATATATCGATGTGCCGCCGGGTGGTTTTTTCCCGGAGGGGAAACCGGAAGAGCTTTATAACTGGCCACAGCGTGAAAAGAAACTTTTGCAGGAAGAGAGGAAACGTATTACCTGCTGGAGCGGCGTTTTTGCACCGTTCAGTGGCCGCTGGGCAACCATTATTAACGGCACAACGCAATATACTCACACTCACGCCGGACAGGTGATGCCGGAATTTGAAGATAAGCATGGACAGAAGCACCGTGCCCGTTGGTCACTGCTGGAAAGGGATGATGGCGGCAGCGTGTTTGACATAGCTCCTGATGAGGGAAATTGATCATGCCGCGCAATTCGCCCTCATTATGCGAGATGCTTTATGGCAATTTTGTCGGTGATCTCGACCTTCAGCATATCAGTGAAGAAAATCAGGTTATCCTGTCGGTGCTGGATAACATGCAGCGGATCCTTAACTGTCGCGCCGGTACTCTGGCACATCTGCCAGACTATGGTCTGCCGGATATGACCACCATTCTACAGGGGCTTCCCGGAACCGCACATAAGCTGATGTCGACGCTGTCTGCGGTCTTGCTGAAATATGAGCCGCGCCTGAAGTCTATTGAGGTGCTACTTCTTGATCAGGAAATTCCTGGTGAGCTCCGCTACGCCATAGATGCAGAACTTAGCGGTATTGGTCTGGTGCGCTATGGCACTGAGTTTATGCCGGAGGGGCGAGTAATGTTACGCCATCTTAAGCAACAGCAGTATATCGATACTACAACCCGTCAGTAAGGCCAGAGAGCATCATGTCAGTAAAATCACAGTTTCTCGATAAATTGCAGGCCCGACAGTCTGCTCCGGCTTCATCTGTCAGTAAGAGTCAGACTGATATTGCAGAGTTTCGCCTGCAAATGACACAACTTCAGGAGCAGATGGACGCGTGGCTGGAGGGTACCGGACTGAATGTGGAGACGGTCAGTACATCCGTTACGGACCTGCTGGTTGAGGGGAGAGTGTTTGATATTGCCGCCCTCGTTCTTCGTATCGACGACCGGTCTGTAAAATTTGTGCCGGTATTCCTGTATGCTCAGGGTGTAACCGGATGCGTGGAGGCGACCTTCCATAATGGAGGACTCGTGACGCCTATGGGGCGATTATTTATGCGGTCCGGGACGGTGAACAACTGGACCTTTGTTCCGCCTGGTGCTTTATCCCGCCATGGGCAGGTTTTTGATGAAAGCGCTTTTTTTGGTTTGATTCTGGCGCTCCTTCAATAGCGGAACCGGAATTAGTAATAGTTTGTTTGCCTGTCAGCCATTGCATAATTACCTGGCGAAACAGTTAATGGCTGACGGAGAACAAAGCCACAAAATTACGAAATAAATTACGGATATGGAAATGAGAAAATTAATCTTCCTTCTGGTTTTAGGAATTCTTTTTACGGCACAGGCTGATGCTGCGCGTGGAAGGCAGCCCTGCTCAGGTTCAAAAGGCGGTATAGCGCACTGCACATCGGATGGACGCTTTGTCTGTAATGACGGGAGTCTGAGTCAGTCGAAACGATTCTGTTCCGGTTATGGTTCCTCACAAGCCAGTAATCGGGTAAAACCGTCCACTTCCACCCGAAAAACGCAGACTAAAAAGGTGACAACTTCGACAAAGCAAAATCAGCAACGAGTGACAGAAAATGACGAACCAGTCAGTACCCAACCCCGCCAGCCCACATGCGCTCCCCTCTATATGGCCAGCAAGCCCGGATACACCCATTTACCGATTTGCTCAGGGAACCAGTATTAATCGGATATGGAACAGACTCTCTGCCCGTTGTAAAGATTAAATAATCAGGTTTACGGAAAAAGGAAAGAAATAAAATATGGCACGAAGAAAAAAGATGATAATGCTGCGGGTATTATTCTGGTTATTATTGGCGTCGTTGTCTGGGGTATTTATGTTGCGGTAAGAGCATTAATCAATATTAATGAGCGATTTATTGAATCTGTGTCTAATCCGGTCGGAATAATCGGTCTGTTTTTAGGTTTACTGATAGCCGGTGCGTTGATAATACGAATTTTCATTTACCGGGGTTTCCGGAAGAAAACAACAGAACTCGAACAGGCCATGTCGGACCTGGCCCAGAAAGAGAAAGCCTTTGACGAAACGGTCAGGACTGAAGTGGCTCGCGGCCTGTATCAGGAAAAGAAAAAGCTTTCCGGTAAGTGGGATGACTTTCACAATGCCAGAAATAAAACCTCCCGGGCTCTGCAGCGTATTGTGGACTCCGCGTATAAATTCAAAGTCAAAACCCTGCTTTCCGGCACCACAGTAAATAACTGGCAAAGCAAGTACGACCAGCTCAGAAAAGAGAGAGACGCTTATGCTGCTATAAGCGAGAAAATCACCTTTCTGGAACTGGAAGATAATGCCGACTGGGAAGGCGTAAAACAGCAGTTTCTGGATAAGGTCGCCCTGCTTGAAAAAGCGCAGGAAGAAAAAGAATATCAGGCTGAGCTCAAGCGTCAGATGCGGGAAGAGAAACAGCGTCAGGATGAACTGGAGCAGCAACAGCGCGAAGCGGAAGAGGAGGAGCAACGCCTTGCTGAGCAGCAGCGTTTACTGGAAGAAGCTCTGCTCGCCGCTGAAGGTGCGCACCGGGAAGAGCTGGAAAGACAGCGTCTGGAGCTGGAGCAGAAAATCCAGGATGTGCATCAACAGTATGAACGCGCCAAATCCATGGCCCAGCTCACGAAGCAGGGACACGTATATGTGATTTCGAATATTGGCTCCTTCGGTGAAAACGTATTTAAAATCGGTATGACCCGACGGCTGGAGCCTATGGAGCGCGTGAAAGAACTGAGCGGAGCAGCCGTGCCGTTTGATTTTGACGTCCATGCCATGATTTCCTGCGATGACGCCCCTGCGCTTGAAAAGACACTGCATGATCATCTGGAAAGCTACCGGATTAACCGAATCAACCTGCGGAAGGAGTTTTTCCGGGTTGAACTCAGTAAAATTATCGATGAGGTTGAGCGTCATCATGGCCAGGTTGAATATATCGCCGACCCGGTGGCGTTACAGTATCTGCAGAGTCTCGAATATGCAGAAAGCGAAGCCGCATAAGCCTTAATCATCCTTATTCCCGGACACGTCAGAATGGACAACTGGTCATGAATGACATTACCCAACGTAAGATTAAAACCGGCGGTGACCCGCGCTCGCTATCTGATTATGCCGCCTTGCGTGATGAGCTGAGTAAGCTGACGCATCCGGCTCGCCCGGATATGAACTGGCGTTATGCGGAAAAACTATGTCTCTCACTGTTCGAGCAGAACGGTGTGGAATTGCAAACTGCAGCCTGGTATACGCTTGCGCGTGCACAGCTGGCCGGTTTATTCGGGCTCAATGAAGGGCTGACGATACTCGAGGCCCTGATAAGCCATCAGTGGGGGACACTGTGGCCTCAGCCAGTCCATGCGCGCATGGAAATTCTCAGCAGTCTGAGTCAGCGTCTGCAGCAACGAATGCGCTCGCTCCCGCTGAATTACAGCGACCTCAGCCAGTTGTACCGGGCGGAGCAACTGCTTACAGGTCTGGGAGAGGTACTGCAGCGTCTGGAGCTTAAGCATCTGAGTCAGCTCGATACGTTGCGTACCCTGATGCACAACAGTGCTGTTCGGCTGGAAAATAGCGATGGCATAACCACTACCGGGTCGAGCATTCAGCCTGGTATCGTATTGCCTGCCACCGTGATGAATGAGGCGACAGCATCCACGAGAGACTTTGCTGGTGGACCGGATGAAGATACGCCAGAGAGTGCAGTGAAGTGGGTTTACGTTGCGCAACCGGAACCGCAGTCGAATGTGGAAGTGCTGTCGACAATGCCTGTTCCGGTTAAAAAGTGGAAATCCTTCGCTGCCGGCACGTGTACCATGCTGGTGATAAGCATAGTCTCAGCGTGGAGCTGGCATTTTCTACACCGTCCAGACCCTCTACAGACTCAGCTTGCTGCTTCACTGGCTCCGTTCCCTGCACCTCTCACGTCTGAACAACTGGGGATGTTGCGTCAGCAGACTTCGTTACCGCAGGACCTTATCGCACAGACAGAGCATCAGCTTGCCCGACTGGATAAGTTGCCTCCTGACTGGGATATTGCATACAGCAGAAAACTCATCGAACAGGTTCAGGTATTGTGGCCGGATCAGGCTAAGACCCTGGTACAGCAGTGGCAGCAGCAGATTAATATCTCAGTACTTCCTGTCGATAAAACGAACGGCTGGCATGAAGGTATGACGCAGCTTCAGGCTCTTGCCGATAAACTGAATGCACTTGATGGTCAGAAGGGAAAATACATCACCGTCAGTGAACTTAAATCGCAGGTCTTTGGCATGCTGACAAGCTTCCGGCAGACCGTGCCGGTGGAAGAACAGCTTCGGCAGTTGAAGCTGCTCCCTGAAGACTCTCCGCAGCGTCAGCAGCAGATTCAGCAGGCTGAGCAGCACCTCCGGGCTCAAGTCTATATGCTGGCGCAGGAAAAACATCGTGAGTGATGTAAAAGGAACTGGCGGGGTGGGTAAAACACAGCGACACCGTAATCACCGGACGGCCACCGAAATTACGTTTGTGGAACAACACTATGGTCAGCTGTCTGCCCGTGAAATCGGGTAGCGGCTTGGCCGGTCTGCCCATGGAGTGGCCCGAATTGTTCAGCTTTTAGGTCTGTCCCAGGGCGTCGCACCGTGCTGGTCAGAAGAGGAGCTGGTATTGCTCCGGACCCACTATGCAGAAGGCATAGAGTATGTCATATCACTCTTGCCCGGGCGTTCACGCAAGGCTATCTTCCGGCAGGCGTCCCCTTGCCGGGCTCACTAGTCGCAGTAGCTGGAGCCGTGAAGATAAGTTCTTTCTGGAAAAATTTACGGTATCTGCCAACAAAAGAAATTGCCACCAGACTGGGCAGAAGCGTCAGTGCGGTGAGGGCGGCAGTGGTCAAATTTGACCTTGGAACAGGGAAAAACAGACCTTGCTCGGAAAGGGAACTAGTGTTTATGCAGGCGCACTACAGTAAAGGGATTGATAAAATAAAAGCGTCGCTGCCGGATCGTACCCGGGAGGCCATTTTTGCCCAAACCGGAAAAATGGGGCTGACTGAGGCCCGGCTCTGGCAGCCTGTTGAGGACCGCGTATTAAGGGATATATATCCTGAAGGCGGTGTTACAGGTGTGTGGGAGAGGCTTCCCCACAGGACGATCCCTACTATCAAACATCGGGTGAAGGCTTTGGGGCTGAGGTCCTTCAGAAGGAAAAATGGGTAAAAGGAGGTCATGTGAACCAAGAAGATGATGAGAAGTATCCAGCCAGATTGAAGCCAGTTATTCCTGATTATGACTTGAGCATATTCGGGGGCGGGGTCAGTCCAACTATAGGGCAGGATCGTCTACCGGGGCGGGGTCAGTCCACTGGCTGAGAGCCTAGATAGGGGAAGACATTATTTTTAAAAGCTCGCTTGACGTAATCAGCATAACTCTTTGACAAACCAGATACTTTTGCACTGTGCCATTCGAGAGCTATTGCTTCAAATGTGTTGGTAACCGAGAGTTTTTTAGCTAATTGCGTGGCTTTTTTGACCTCTCCGTGATCCTTATCATTCGCCAATACCTTTCTTGCCTCATCTCGTTTAGTGCGAGTTTCCGCAAGTGAGATGTCCGGGTAGGTTCCGAATGAGAGCTTTTTCTCTTTCCCGGCAAATCGATATTTCATGCGCCAGTACTTTGAACCGTTAGTATTGACCATGAGATAGAGTCCTCCGCCATCAGCGAGCTTATAGGCTTTGTCTCTTGGCTTTGCAGTCTCGACCTGACGCGCATTTAAGGTCCTTTTTGGGGGCCTCGTTTTTCATTGAACAGGATAAGCACCCACTAAGGCCCCCAGGTGTTTATTGATTCACGTTGAAATGGGTAGACATCAGTTGATGTCGCATAGCCAGAATAGAGGGTTTCTCACTGATTATAAGAGGGTTTTATTGAATTTGGTAGATGTCAGGAGAGGTGTGTATGGTGTCCCCTGCAGGAATCGAACCTGCAACTAGCCCTTAGGAGGGGCTCGTTATATCCATTTAACTAAGGGGACGAGGCGGCACGAGTATACCGTTATTTACACTTTGCGTTAAGCGCATTGCCGCCTGACTGCTCAAAGAGTCACCATTCAGGTTGATTTTTTTGCCGCTTTATCCTTATTTGCCTGCGCCTTAAGTTCTGCTTTGCGTTTATTAGACATGTCGTTACGTATTTGGGCATGACTTAACAGCGCGAAGATAAACGTTCCGCCGCAGATATTCCCTGCCAGCGTCGGAAGGGCGAACGGCCAGAAAAAATCGCTCCAGTGAAGCGTGCCGTTAAAGACCAGGTAGAGTATTTCAACGGTACCGACCACGATATGCGTGGTATCCGCCAGCGCAATCAGCCAGGTCATCAGTATGATCACCACAATTTTAGCGCTGCCGGCTGAAGGAAACATCCATACCATCGTGGCGATAATCCACCCGGAGATGATGGCATTAGAGAACATTTCGACCGGCGTGTTTTTCATGACATCCATACCGATCTTCACAAACGCGTCCCGGGTGGGTTCATCAAAAATCGGCATATATTCGAACGCCCAGGCCGCAATACCCGTGCCGATGATATTTCCCAGCAGAACCACGCTCCAGAGCCGCATCAATAAACCGAAATTACCGAGGGTAGGGTTTTGCATCACCGGCAGAACGGCGGTTACGGTGTTCTCAGTAAATAATTGCTGGCGGGCCATGATGACGATAATAAAGCCGAAGGTATAGCCGAGGTTCTCCAGTAAAAATCCGCCGGGTACGCCCTCCAGCTGCACATGAAATATCCCTTTCGCGAGCAGCGAGGCGCCCATTGACAGTCCCGCAGCGATGGCTGACCAGAAGAGGGCCATCGCGTCACGCTCCATCTCCTTTTCGCCATCCTGGCGGATATGCTCGTGGATGGCCATCGCGCGGGAAGGGAGGCGATCTTCATCAATTTCTATCTTCTCACCGCGCGCTTTCTCCTCGCTTTCAATTTCATGTTCCTCATTACTCTCGCCAATTTTTTCTTCGCCCACGTCTTTCATATCTGCTCCCGGAGGTTGATCTTTCTTTTAAGCGTAGCGGCTTTTGTCGGGATGCCTGTGGGGATGCTCTTAAATTGGCGGGAATGACAACAAAGGTGATACATCTCGTTCAAAGACATTATAAAATTGCCAGCGAAACGAATTCCAAAAGTCAGGCTATGCTGAGATCAGAGTCACGGTGATTACTGCCCGTAATTGAACTCATAGACATCGGTAAACGTGCTGTTACAATCACTTGCACGTTTTCAGACGGAGCGCCAGATGCTCCGTTACGGATGGCAATCAACGATAGCCATACTGAACAGGGAGATATTTATGAAACTTCGGCTGTCGGCGCTTGCGCTGGGCGCGACGATGCTCGTGGGCTGCGCCAGCTCCGGGGAGCAAACGGGACGCTCCGATCCTCTCGAAGGATTTAACCGTTCTATGTATAGCTTCAACTACAACGTGCTGGACCCGTACGTGGTTCGCCCGGTGGCAGTAGCATGGCGCGATTACGTTCCACAGCCCGCGCGTAACGGGTTAAGCAATTTTACCAGTAACCTGGAAGAGCCTGCGGTGATGGTCAACTATTTCCTGCAGGGCGATCCGTATCAGGGGATGGTGCACTTTACGCGCTTCTTCCTGAACTCCCTGCTGGGGATGGGCGGTTTTATCGATGTCGCAGGTATGGCAAACCCGAAACTGCAGCGTGAACAGCCGCACCGTTTCGGCAGTACGCTGGGGCATTATGGCGTCGGTTACGGCCCTTACGTTCATCTGCCGTTCTATGGCAGCTTCACCGTGCGTGATGATGGCGGCGATATGGTCGATACGCTGTATCCGGTCCTGTCGTGGCTGACCTGGCCGCTGTCGATTGGTAAATGGACGGTGGAGGGGATTGAAACCCGCGCGCAACTGCTCGATTCAGACGGCCTGCTGCGCCAGTCTTCCGATCCGTACATTATGGTGCGTGAAGCGTACTTCCAGAATCATGACTTTATCGCCAACGGCGGCAAGCTGAAGCCGGAAGATAATCCAAACGCGAAGGCTATTGAAAACGAACTCAAAGATATTGATTCGGAATAAATAAAAAAGGTGAGCAACGCTCACCTTTTTTGATCCCTGCGCGATTAGAACGCGTAGTTGAAGTTAGTACCGAACAGCCAGGCTTTACCTTCAGAGGTAAATTCGTACGGACCTTCCTTGAAGGTCACTTTCTGACCATGCATATAAGACACGCCCGCATCGACAGAAGCATTTTCGTTGAACGCGTAGGTTGCGCCAGCACTCACCCAGAAGCGGTCCTGATCCGGAATGGAGATGGAGCGCTTATCAGCCGGTACCGGGCTATCATCGAATGCGATACCGGTACGGAACGTCCAGTTGTCATCCATATAATAGGTTGTACCCAACGCAATACGATAGGCGTCGTGGAAACTCTCGTCCTTATAGAACAGCGTTTGACCGTTGGTGCCGGTCGCTTTCAGCTCCTGGAACTGGCTCCAGCTGGTATAGGCCAGGCTATAGTGAATAGCCCACTGCGGCGCAACGCGGTTGTAACCGGAGACTTCCCACATTTCTGGCAGATGCAGTGACAGTGAACCAGGGACAGTTTGACCGGAAGTCCCCCACGGGATGGTGGTACCCGCGCCAGGAACCAGGCTGTTGACTGGCGCCAGGATGCCGCTCTTGTAATCGCCGTCGAAGTCAATTTTCACTTCGGAACGATAGGTCAGGCCCCAACGGTTGTTTTTGTCCAGCTCGTACAGAATACCGGCGTTCCAGCCATAGCCCCACTCATCGCCTTTCAGGCTGGCAATTTTGTTGCTGTTTTTCGGCAGGCGAGCCGTCTGTTCTCCGGAGTAACGCTCAATTTTTGCATCGGCGTAGACGGCATCAAAGCCCAAACCGAAGCTCCAGCTGTCGTTCAGACGATAAGCACCGCTCAGGTTCAGGTTCAGCGTTGTCAGGTCTGTTTTACCGCCGTATTCGCCTGCCGGGTAGTTGTTGTTGAACTCGGTAGCAAGGCCATAGTTAGACGTGACGGATGCGCCCCAGCCAAATTGTTCATTGATTGGTGCAACGAAGTGCAGGTTAGGGACCCACGCCGTTGGCGCAATGTTATCTGCTTTCAGGCTCGCACCAGAAGGTGACGTGCCGGAAATGTTGACATCAGGATCGATATACACCGCACCAGCAGAGAAGGTCGGGCGATCGAACATCATGATTAATGCAGGGTTACGGCTTGCGTTACCAGCATCATCAGCGATTGCACCTTCCCCTGAATACGCACGGCCAAGGCCAGAGGAAGAAAATTCGTTTAGCTGAAAGCCCGCTGACCAGGCGGAAGTAGAGACGATTGCCACTGCGACTGCCAGCGCAGTCTTGTTGAACAGGGTTTTCTGGCTCATGACCATAACCTCATTGAGTTATTTTTATTCAATAATTGTTACATACCGTAACAGGAGCGCGAAGTGTAGGGTCTGAGGTATGACAGACAAATCAGACCAGTGGCCAGAGTATAGGTCCGACCAGCCGGAATGTTGCAAGTTTGTTTATTAATATTTTCAAACATGTTTCTTGAAACGAGATCTGGTTGGCAAAATTGTGACCATCGCGGCTCACCCAAAAGGGTGATTTTTGTTTTAGATCATTTTTTAGTGTGATATCGGTCACTTATCCGATTTTGCGCCATTAACGGCTGGAGAGAGCCAGCGCTGGGGCGTAAAATATCAGCATCGTGTTTATCTCGCGCGCTGCGCGAATACAGAGGAAATTGAGCTATGAGTAAATGCAGTGCTGATGAAACCCCGGTTTGCTGCTGTATGGATGTTGGCACCATCATGGACAACTCCGATTGCACCGCGTCTTACAGCCGTGTGTTCACCAACCGCGCCGAAGCCGAAGAAACGCTGGCCGCGCTAAGCAAGCGCGCGCGTGATGTGGAGTCCGATCCGTGTGAAATCAAATCTACCTTCACTGAAGTGGAAGGCGGCGTGAAGCTGGATATCGACTTTGTGTTTGCCTGCGAAGCTGAAACGCTGATTTTCCAGTTAGGCCTGCGTTAATTCCTGCGATCTGGTGCCCTCTCCCACGGGAGAGGGAGCAAACACTAAAAACGGTAACCTGTGGGTTACCGTTTTGCTTTTTCCCTGGGGCATTTTCTTTTTCTTCTCTGTGTTTTAGCTCGCATTTTTATGCTTCCCTGATTGGCTGAATGTAAAAAAATGGTTAAGACTGTTATCAGGTCAGACCACTTTATATTCATGTAAAATTTTTCACAGGGGAAGGTTATGAGTCAGGCATTACCGCTAATCACCCGACAGGGTGACCGCATTGCCATTGTCAGCGGACTGCGTACGCCGTTTGCGCGTCAGGCGACGGCGTTTCACGGTATTCCTGCTGTCGATCTGGGGAAAATGGTAGTGGGGGAGATGCTGGCTCGCAGCGAAATCCCGCCTGAGGTCATCGAACAGCTGGTCTTCGGCCAGGTCGTACAGATGCCTGAAGCCCCCAACATTGCGCGGGAAATTGTTCTCGGTACCGGCATGAACGTTCACACCGACGCCTACAGCGTCAGCCGCGCGTGCGCGACCAGCTTCCAGGCGGTAGCAAACGTGGCGGAAAGCCTTATGGCGGGCACTATTCGCGCCGGGATCGCAGGTGGCGCCGATTCTTCCTCCGTACTGCCGATTGGCGTCAGTAAAAAACTGGCCCGCATTCTGGTTGATGCCAATAAAGCCCGCACCACCGGTGCGAAGCTCAAACTCTTCTCGCGTTTACGCCTGCGCGACCTTATGCCCGTGCCACCTGCCGTAGCAGAGTACTCCACAGGCCTGCGAATGGGCGATACTGCCGAGCAGATGGCCAAAACCTACGGTATCACCCGCGAGCAGCAGGATGCGCTGGCGCATCGCTCGCATCAGCTGGCAGCGAAAGCCTGGTCGGAGGGCAAGCTCACCGATGAGGTGATGACCGCCTATATTCCGCCCTACCGTGAACCGCTCGCGGAAGATAACAATATTCGCGGTACCTCGACACTGGCGGATTACGCCAAACTGCGCCCGGCGTTTGACCGCAAGCACGGCACCGTGACGGCGGCCAACAGTACGCCGCTCACCGATGGGGCTGCCGCCGTTATCCTGATGACGGAATCCCGCGCGAAGGAGCTTGGCATTACCCCCCTGGGCTATTTGCGCAGCTATGCCTTCACCGCCATTGATGTCTGGCAGGACATGCTGCTGGGTCCGGCCTGGTCCACGCCGCTGGCGCTGGATCGCGCGGGGCTGACGTTGGGAGATTTAACCCTGATTGATATGCACGAAGCCTTTGCCGCGCAAACTCTGGCAAACGTCCAGCTGCTGGCAAGCGAGCGTTTCGCGCGCGACGTGCTGGGCCGCGCCCATGCCACTGGCGAAGTGGATCAGAGCAAATTCAACGTATTGGGGGGCTCGATTGCCTACGGCCATCCGTTCGCAGCCACGGGCGCACGTATGATCACCCAAACATTACACGAGCTACGACGCCGCGGCGGCGGGTTTGGCCTCGTTACCGCCTGCGCGGCGGGCGGCCTTGGCGCAGCAATGGTTCTGGAGGCTGAATAATGGATATGACATCTGCATTTAACCTGACGGTTCGCCTCGATAACGTGGCTGTTATCACTATTGATGTGCCTGATGAAAAGATGAATACCCTGAAGGCCGAATTTGGTGTTCAGGTGCGCGGGATGTTAAAGCAGATCCGCGACAACAAAGCCGTCCGTGGCCTGGTCTTTATCTCTGCCAAGCCGGATAACTTTATTGCCGGCGCCGATATCAACATGATCGCCCGAGCGAAAAGCGCCCAGGAAGCAGAAGACCTGGCGCGTCAGGGCCAGCAGGTGATGGCCGAGATCCACGCGCTGCCGATCCCGGTTATTGCCGCGATCCACGGTGCCTGTCTGGGCGGTGGGCTGGAGCTGGCATTGGCCTGCCACAGCCGCATTTGCACTGACGATCCGAAAACCGTTTTAGGGTTGCCAGAAGTGCAGTTAGGCCTCTTACCGGGCTCCGGCGGCACGCAGCGTTTGCCTCGCCTGGTGGGGGTCAGCACCGCCCTGGAGATGATTTTAACCGGCAAGCAGCTGCGCGCGCGTCAGGCGCTGAAAGCCGGTCTGGTCGATGACGTGGTGCCGCACTCCATTTTACTGGAGGCCGCCGTTGAGCTTGCGCTGAAAGGGCGGCAGGCAAAGCGTCCTCTTTCCGTACGCGAGCGCGTGCTGGCAGGGCCACTGGGGCGTGCGCTCCTGTTCAACATGGTGGGCAAAAAGACTGAACAAAAAACCAAAGGCAACTATCCGGCGGCAAAGCGGATCCTGGAAGTGATCGAAACCGGGCTGTCGCAGGGAAGCAGCAGCGGCTATGCCGCTGAAGCCAAAGCCTTTGGCGAGCTGGCGATGACGCCACAGTCACAGGCATTGCGCAGCATCTTCTTCGCCAGCACCGAGGTGAAAAAAGATCCCGGCAGCGAGGCAGAGCCTGCTCCGCTGCGTGCTATTGGCGTGCTGGGCGGTGGGCTGATGGGCGGCGGCATCGCGTTTGTTACCGCCAGCAAAGGCAAATTGCCCGTGCGCATCAAAGACATCAATGCTAAGGGCATCAACCACGCGCTGCAGTACAGCTGGCAGAACCTTGATCAGAAGGTCAAACGCCGCCATATCAAGGCAAGCGAGCGTGATAAAACCCTGGCGACGATCTCCGGCACGACGGATTACAGCGGTTTTGCGCACCGGGACCTGGTAATTGAAGCCGTATTTGAAGACCTGGCGCTTAAGCAGCAGATGGTGGCTGACGTTGAGCAACACTGCGCGCCGCACACTATTTTCGCCTCAAACACCTCGTCTTTACCGATTGGCGATATCGCGGCGAAAGCTGCTCGTCCGGAGCAGGTGATTGGGCTGCACTTTTTCAGTCCTGTAGAAAAAATGCCTCTGGTGGAGGTGATCCCGCACGCCACGACCAGCCCGCGAACCATCGCCACCGTGGTGAAGCTGGCGAAAAAGCAGGGCAAAACCCCGATTGTGGTCGCGGACAAGGCCGGCTTCTACGTCAACCGTATTCTGGCACCGTATATTAACGAAGCGATGCGGCTGCTGACGGAAGGGGAGAAAATCGAGCACGTCGACGAGGCGCTGGTAAAGTTTGGTTTCCCCGTTGGCCCAATCCAACTTTTGGATGAGGTGGGAATAGACACCGGCACTAAAATTATACCTGTGCTGGAAGCCGCATACGGCGATCGTTTTACCCCGCCTGCAAACATTGTTTCTGCAATTTTGAAGGACGATCGCAAAGGCAGAAAAAATGAACGCGGTTTCTATCTTTACGGCGCAAAAGGGCGTAAAAGCAAGAAACAGGTCGACCCTTCGGTTTATGGGCTTATTTCGGCCGCCGGTCAGGGAAAACTGTCTGCCGTTCAGTGCGCTGAACGTTGCGTCATGATGATGCTCAATGAAGCGGCGCGCTGCTTTGGTGAACAGGTGATCAAGAGCGCGCGCGATGGCGACATCGGCGCGGTATTTGGTATTGGTTTCCCGCCGTTCCTTGGCGGTCCGTTCCGTTACATGGATACTCTCGGCGCGGGTGAAGTGGTTGCCATTCTGCAACGTCTGGCCTCGCAATACGGTCCGCGGTTTACACCGTGTGACGAATTATTGCAGATGGCGGAGCGCGGCCAGACATTCTGGCCTGCAAGGGAAACTGATTTCGTAAACTGAAGTCAAAGAAGGGTAAATCCTGAGGTGAACGAACCTGTTCTGGCGATTTTGTAAACAGAGATTGACTATACTTACGCCATTGAGGTAAAAAACAGCGTTTCATTCACCGAATGGATCAGGCACAATGCCCGGCCATCGGGTTTTCTACCTCAGAGCATTAATCGCGGGTAGTTAACGCCGGTGATTCTGGTTAACAAAAGCGGTGCAATATGCAAGTTTTTATCATGCGTCACGGCGACGCGGCACTCGATGCCGCCAGTGACTCAGTACGTCCTTTAACCGTCTGTGGCTGCGACGAATCCCGTCAGATGGCTACATGGCTTAAAGGTCAAAAAGTGGACATTGAACGCGTTCTGGTGAGTCCGTTCCTGCGGGCAGAACAGACGCTGGACGTGGTGGGGGAGTGTATGAACCTGCCATCCAGTGTGGATGTTTTACCCGAACTGACGCCATGCGGTGATGTCGGCCTTGTCAGCGCTTATCTTCAGGCGCTGTGCAACGAAGGTGTCGCTTCCGCACTGGTCATTTCCCACCTGCCGCTGGTCGGCTATCTGGTATCTGAGCTGTGCCCGGGCGAAACGCCGCCAATGTTCACCACTTCCGCCATTGCCAACGTCACCCTCGACGAAACCGGCAAAGGGGTCTTCAACTGGCAAATGAGTCCGTGCAACCTGAAGATGGCAAAAGCGATCTGACGTGACGTGTGACAGGGCGGGGTACTACGTGTTTCCCGCCCTTCTGTCAGGGTAACTCTGGCGGCTGCCACTCCTCAACTTCAATCAAGACCAGCAATGCGGCATCTCCGCCGTACTCTTTCGGTGCCTGATGAAACGCCATCACGTGTGGGTGCTGAGCCAGCCACAGCGGCGTCTGTTGCTTCAGAATATGTTTACCGTGGCCGTGCATCACGCAAGCGCAAAAAACGTGTTCGCGGCGACAGGCGGCAATCAACGCGCCCAACTCCTGTTTCGCCTGCATCTGCGTTAAACCGTGCAGATCGAGAAACAGCTCCGGCGAATAATCTCCCCGGCGTAACTTTTTCAGCTCAAAATGGCTGACGTCTTCGCGCACGTACTTCACAGCCCCTTGCGTATTGAGCAGCGGCTGAAATTCATCTGAAAAATAGTGGCTGTTATCCGCCTGCTCCTGCAGCAGCCGTTTGACCGGTACTTCGCTGATTTTTTTACGCTGCGGGCGGTGGACAATCGTGTCCTGCGCGATTTTACGCGTCCCGGTCATCAACTGGCGGAAGAGAGCCTGCTCCTCCTCGCTGAGCGATGTTTTCTTTTTCATTCGTCATTCTCATCTCGTATTTCCGATAGTGTACCCGACTAAACGCATTTTTTAACCTCAAGCGGTACGCGTCATTGCTGATTTATCGCCGTCTTCATGGCAAACTAGCCGCCGAAAATTATGCGAGCATGCCCTGGAGGAAAGAGTGGATAAAATATTTGTCGATGAAGCAGTAAACGAGCTGCATACCATACAGGACATGTTGCGCTGGTCGGTTAGCCGCTTCAGCGCCGCTAATATCTGGTACGGTCACGGTACCGACAACCCGTGGGACGAGGCCGTTCAGCTGGTGCTGCCGTCTCTTTATCTGCCGCTGGACATTCCGGAAGACATGCGCACCGCGCGCCTGACCTCCAGCGAAAAACACCGCATCGTTGAGCGCGTGATCCGCCGCGTAAACGAGCGCATTCCGGTCGCCTACCTGACCAACAAAGCCTGGTTCTGCGGCCACGAGTTTTACGTCGATGAACGCGTGCTGGTACCGCGTTCGCCGATTGGTGAGCTGATCAACAACCACTTTGACGGCCTGATCGGCCATCAGCCTCAGCACATTCTCGATATGTGCACCGGCAGCGGCTGTATCGCGATTGCCTGCGCCTACGCCTTCCCGGAAGCTGAAGTGGACGCCGTCGATATCTCCACCGACGCGCTGGCCGTGACCGAACACAACATTGAAGAGCACGGCCTGATCCATCACGTCACGCCAATTCGCTCTGACCTGTTCCGCGACCTGCCGACCCTGCAGTACGATCTGATCGTCACTAATCCGCCGTACGTCGATGCGGAAGACATGTCCGATCTGCCGAACGAATATCGTCACGAGCCGGAGCTGGGTCTGGCGTCAGGCTCTGACGGCCTGAAGCTGACCCGCCGCATTCTGGCCTGCGCGCCGGATTACCTGACCGATGACGGCGTTCTGATTTGTGAAGTGGGCAACAGCATGGTACATCTGATAGAGCAGTACCCGGATGTGCCGTTCACCTGGCTTGAGTTCGACAACGGCGGTGACGGCGTCTTTATGCTGACCAAAGCGCAGCTGCTCGACGCGCGCGAACACTTCAGCATTTATAAAGATTAATCTCGCGGGCTTCGGCCCGTTTCACAACGCTCAAACACAAACAACAACATCGGAGCCGTGATGGCAGGAAACAGTATTGGACAGTTATTCCGCGTGACCACCTTTGGCGAGTCGCACGGGCTGGCGCTGGGCTGTATCGTTGATGGCGTACCGCCAGGCATCGAACTGACCGAAGCCGATTTACAGCACGACCTTGACCGCCGTCGTCCGGGTACCTCCCGCTACACCACGCAGCGTCGCGAGCCGGACCAGGTCAAAATTCTCTCTGGCGTCTTTGAAGGCCGCACCACCGGGACCAGCATCGGTCTGCTGATTGAAAACACCGATCAGCGTTCTCAGGACTACGGCGCGATTAAAGACGTCTTCCGTCCGGGCCACGCCGACTACACCTACGAACAAAAGTACGGCTTCCGCGACTATCGTGGTGGCGGACGCTCTTCCGCGCGTGAAACCGCGATGCGCGTGGCGGCAGGGGCGATTGCCAAGAAATACCTGCAGCAGAAATTTGGCATCGTTATCCGCGGCTGTCTGACCCAGATGGGTGACATTCCACTGGCGATCAAAGACTGGGATCAGGTCGAGCAGAATCCGTTCTTCTGCGCCGATGCGGACAAGCTTGAAGCGCTGGACGAACTGATGCGCGGCCTTAAAAAAGAGGGCGACTCCATCGGTGCGAAAGTCACCGTGGTGGCTGACGGCGTTCCGGCGGGCTGGGGCGAGCCGGTATTTGACCGTCTCGACGCTGACATCGCCCACGCGCTGATGAGCATCAACGCGGTGAAGGGCGTTGAGATTGGCGACGGCTTCGACGTGGTGGCGCTTCGCGGCAGCCAGAACCGCGACGAAATCACGAAGGCGGGCTTCCAGAGCAACCATGCGGGCGGCATTCTCGGCGGGATCAGCAGCGGGCAGCAGATTATTGCCAACATCGCGCTGAAGCCGACCTCCAGCATCACCGTGCCGGGCCACACAATTAACCGCTCAGGCGAAGAAGTTGAGATGATCACCAAAGGACGTCACGATCCGTGCGTGGGGATCCGCGCGGTGCCGATCGCGGAAGCGATGCTGGCGATCGTGCTGATGGATCACTTCCTGCGCCAGCGCGCGCAAAATGCGGACGTGACGACCACCATTCCACGCTGGTAAACATGAAAAAAACCGCAATTGCTCTGCTGGCGCTGCTCGCCAGTGGAGCCAGTCTGGCCGCCACGCCGTGGCAAAAAATCACCCATCCGGTGGCGGGAAGCGCGCAGTCCATCGGCGCCTTCTCTAACGGCTGTATCGTGGGCGCGCAGGAGCTGCCGCTGCAATCGGATACGTATCAGGTGATGCGTACCGATCAGCGTCGTTACTTCGGCCACCCTGATCTGGTGCTGTTCATTCAGCGACTGGGGAACCAGGTGCATAACCTGGGGCTGGGGACGATGCTGATTGGCGACATGGGGATGCCTGCCGGGGGCCGCTTTAACGGTGGGCACGCCAGCCACCAGACCGGACTGGATGTCGATATCTTCCTGCAGCTGCCGAAAATGCGCTGGACGTCTGCGCAGCTGCTGAAACCGCAGGCGCTGGATCTGGTGTCGGGCGACGGCAAACGGGTCGTTGCTTCCCGATGGTCACCGGAGATTTCCAGCATGATCAAGCTGGCGGCAGAAGATAACGACGTGACGCGGATTTTCGTCAACCCTGCCATCAAGCAGCAGCTCTGTCTGGATGCCGGAACCGACCGCGACTGGCTGCGCAAAGTGCGCCCGTGGTTCCAGCATCGTGCGCATATGCACGTTCGTCTGCGCTGCCCGGCGAACAGCCTGGAATGTGAAGATCAGCCCTTACCTCCGCCAGGCGATGGCTGTGGTGCGGAACTGCAAAGCTGGTTTGAGCCAGCAAAACCTGGAACCTCTAAGCCTGAGAAGAAGACACCGCCTCCGTTGCCGCCTTCCTGCCAGGCGCTACTGGATGAGCATGTACTTTAATGGATAATTTCGTCGATCTGTTTATGGTGTCACCGCTGCTGCTGGTGGTGCTGTTCTTCGTGGCCATGCTGGCCGGTTTTATCGATGCGCTCGCGGGCGGCGGCGGGCTGTTAACCGTGCCCGCGCTGCTGGCGGCGGGTATGAGCCCGGCACAGGCGCTTGCCACCAACAAGCTTCAGGCCTGCGGCGGCTCGCTCTCCGCGTCGCTCTATTTTATCCGCCGTAAGGTGGTGAGCCTGGCCGATCAGAAGCTCAATATCCTGATGACCTTTATCGGCTCCACGTCGGGCGCGCTGCTGGTGCAGCACGTGCAGTCCGATATTTTGCGCCAGATCCTGCCGGTTCTGGTTATCTGCATTGGCCTGTATTTCTTACTGATGCCGAAGCTCGGTGAAGAAGACAGGCAGCGTCGTCTGCACGGCCTGCCGTTTGCGCTGATTGCCGGTGGCTGCGTCGGTTTTTACGACGGTTTCTTTGGCCCGGGTGCCGGTTCATTTTACGCGCTGGCGTTCGTGACGCTGGCCGGGTTTAACCTCGCCAAATCTACCGCTCACGCCAAGGTGCTTAACGCGACCTCAAACGTCGGCGGCCTGCTGCTGTTTATCATCGGCGGCAAGGTTATCTGGGCAACCGGTTTTGTGATGATGGCAGGGCAGTTTTTGGGCGCGCGCGCGGGCTCGCGCCTGGTATTAAGCAAAGGGCAAAAGCTGATCCGCCCGATGATTGTTATCGTTTCGGCAGTGATGAGCGCCAAACTTCTTTATGACAGCCATGGACAGGAGATCCTCACCTGGTTGGGGATGCACTAATGAACAGTACGCATAAATACGAACAGCTGATTGAGATCTTTAACGGCTGTTTTGCTGATGATTTTAATACCCGTCTGATTAAAGGCGACGACGAACCGATCTATCTTCCTGCTGATGCAGAGGTTCCGTATAACCGCATCGTCTTTGCCCACGGCTTTTACGCCAGCGGCTTGCACGAGATTTCGCACTGGTGCATCGCGGGGAAAGCGCGTCGCGAGCTGGTGGACTTCGGTTACTGGTACTGCCCGGACGGGCGCGATGCTGCGACACAGGGCCAGTTTGAAGATGTGGAAGTGAAGCCGCAGGCGCTGGAATGGCTGTTCTGCGTGGCGGCAGGCTTCCCGTTCAACGTGAGCTGTGACAATCTCGAAGGCGACTTCGAGCCAGACCGTATCGTCTTCCAGCGCCGCGTTCACGCGCAGGTGATGGAGTATCTTGAGAAAGGCATCCCGGAGCGTCCGGCACGCCTGATCGAGGCCTTACAGAATTATTACCACACGCCGGTTATCACGGCGGAATGCTTCCCTTGGCCGGAAGATCTTTAACAGAGGAAAGAAGATGATCGCAGAATTTGAATCACGCATTCTGGCGTTAATTGATGAAATGGTGGAACACGCCAGTGATGATGAGCTGTTCGCCAGCGGTTATCTGCGTGGTCACCTGACGCTGGCGGTAGCCGAGCTGGAAGCGGGTGACGATCACTCTGCCGACGCCGTTCACGCTGAAGTCACTCGCAGCCTGGAAAAAGCCATTCTCGCCGGGGAGCTCTCTCCGCGCGACCAGTCTCTGGTGCTGGGCATGTGGGACAATTTGTTCCAGCAGGCTAAACGCTAAGCCGCCGCCTTCTCTTCCCTCTCCCCTTTGGGGAGAGGGTCAGGGTGAGGGGATTCGACCGCACCCTACTTAACCTTCTTCCCCTTCAGCAGTTTCCGTACCCACAGTCTATTCGGGTTCAGTCCTGCAAGCGTGGTTCTGTCCAGCGGAACAGGCTCGTTGCTCATTTGCGCGGCTAACACCTCTGCCAGTAGCGGCGCGGAGCACAATCCTCGCGATCCTAATCCGCCCAGCATGAACAGTTCCGGATAAACCGGGGCACTCACCGCCGTTTCCTTACGTTCAGCCAGATCCTGATAGGCCTCAAGCGTAGCGTCGTAGTCCGGCACGTTTCCCGCCATCGGCAGATGATCGCGTGTGGCACAGCGCACGCCGCAGCGCGCTTCACCCTCGCTGACGTCAACCTCCTTCGCCCACGCTGCATCCGGGAAGCAGTCAATCAGGCGCTGACGGTTTTGCTGCTGATCCTCGTCGCTGTAGTGCATATCCGTTTCGCCACGATGATAGCTGGCGCCGATGCAGTGATGACCATTAGACGGATTTTGCGGCGTCAGATAGCCGTCATAGCACAGTACCTGACGAAGCTTGCTCAGTTCGGGCGCGGTCGGGATATGGCTCACCTGGCCGCCGACCGGATAGACCGGCAACGTCTCCGTCTGGATAAACTGGC
The DNA here is from genome assembly GCF_041399405.1 of Enterobacter sp. KB-280D8. Lineage (NCBI taxonomy): Bacteria > Pseudomonadati > Pseudomonadota > Gammaproteobacteria > Enterobacterales > Enterobacteriaceae > Enterobacter > Enterobacter sp. KB-280D8. The sequence goes on along the minus strand of NZ_JBGKEC010000014.1, from coordinate 19,491 downwards.
TAATGTGGTGCCCGTTTGCCAGCACCACGCTGGCATGCTGTGCCTCTTTGCCATCAGCAAAACGCAGATTCCAGTGTTCTCTTCGGCTAAGCGATTCAACCTTATGAGCATAATGCACCGTCATCCCGCGTGACTGCGCAAGGGTCATTGCCGCCGCGGTCAGTTCAGCCGGGCACAGCCAGCCGCCGAGCGGATACTGAATGCCGCCACAGCCGGTGACCACGCCAGCGGCGTCTCCCACCTCTTGCGCACTGACCGCGCGGGCAATCTCCTCCGGCAGACCCAGCGACAGCATCTGCGCGATTTTTTGCTGGCTCTTCTCATCCCAGCCGAGCTGCGTCACGCCGCACCAGTCATGGTCAAATGCTACTGGCAGCGCGTCGTACAGGCGACGGGCGAAGGTAAAGGCCGCGGGGAAAAACTGGAACAGGGCCGGGTCGTGCGCGCTTAAAAGCGGGTAGAGTGCCCCCTGGCGGTTACCGGACGCGCCGCTGGCCGGCGCCTCGTCAGCACAGTAGAGCGTCACCTGCCAGCCCCGGTGCAGCAGCGCGAGAGAGAGCAGGGCGCTGGCGATCCCTCCGCCAACGATCGCCACTTCGCGCGATGCGCTGGCGCTGCGTGCAAACCAGGGAGCCTGAGCGGGAATGTCCAGCGTCTGGTCCATCCTGCCGACCAGCATGTCGCGCTTGCGGCCAAAGCCTTTGGTCTTCTGCATGGTAAAGCCCGCTTCCTGCAGCCCGCGGCGGACAAAGCCTGCCGAGGTGAAGGTAGCGAGCGTTGCGCCAGGACGCGCCAGCCGCGCCATCGCGCTAAACAGATGCTGGCTCCACATGTCCGGGTTCTTGGCGGGCGCAAAGCCGTCCAGGAACCACGCGTCCACCGTCTGATTCATCGAGTCGTCGAGCGTATCGGTCAGGTCGTTAATGTCGCCCAGCCATAAATCCAGCGTCACCCGTCCGCCGTCCAGAATCAGACGGTGGCAGCCGCCAATATGAGGCGGCCACTGCGCCTGAAGCTGCTCCGCCCAGGCTGCAAGCTCCGGCCAGCGCTGGTGGGCGAGCCGCAGATCGTGCGCGGTGAGCGGGAATTTTTCGAAACTGATGAAATGTAATCTTTGTAGCGTAGCCTCAGGGTGTGCAGCGTGAAACTGGTCAAACGCCTGCCAGAGGGTTAAAAAATTCAGCCCGGTGCCGAATCCGCTTTCCGCGACCACAAACAGGCTCCGCGGGTGCACCGGGAAGCGGGTGCTGAGCTGGTTTCCGTCGAGGAAAACATAGCGCGTTTCTTCGAGTCCGTTATCATTAGAAAAATAGACGTCATCAAAATCTCGGGAAACAGGTGTACCCTCAGCGTTAAATTCGAGGTTGGCGGGTTGTATAGCGTTTTGTTTCACGTAAGTTACTCGTCTGACAGGCAGTGGCACGATCTTAACGATGTGAGTCCATCGGTGCAAATTTCCGCAGAAAATGTCTGATCGGACTTGTTCGGCGTACAAGTGTACGCTATTGTGCGACTCGAAACTTTTTATAGTGCGACTTACAGAGGTATTGAATGAAACGTGCAGTGATTACTGGCCTGGGCATTGTTTCCAGCATCGGTAATAACCAGCAGGAAGTCCTGGCATCTCTGCGTGAAGGACGCTCCGGGATCACTTTCTCTGAAGAGTTTAAAGATTCAGGTATGCGTAGCCACGTATGGGGTAACGTCAAACTGGACACCACCGGTTTGATTGACCGTAAAGTGGTTCGTTTCATGAACGATGCCTCTATATATGCTTATCTCTCCATGCAGGAAGCGATCAAAGATTCTGGCCTGAGTGAAGAGGTTTATCAGAACAACCCGCGCGTGGGCCTAATTGCTGGTTCCGGCGGCTCATCAAAAGCGCAGGTATTCGGTGCTGATGCTATGCGCAGCCCGCGTGGTCTGAAAGCGGTAGGTCCGTATGTGGTGACTAAAGCCATGGGTTCTGCGGTTTCCGCGTGCCTGGCGACCCCGTTCAAAATCCACGGTGTGAACTACTCCATCAGCTCCGCGTGTGCGACTTCCGCGCACTGTATCGGTAATGCTGTTGAGCAGATCCAACTGGGTAAACAGGACATCGTATTTGCTGGCGGCGGCGAAGAGCTGGGCTGGGAAATGGCTTGTGAATTCGACGCGATGGGCGCACTGTCCACTAAGTACAACGAGACGCCAGATAAAGCGTCCCGTACCTATGACGCGCACCGTGACGGTTTCGTCATCGCTGGCGGTGGCGGTATGGTTGTGGTCGAAGAGCTGGAGCACGCGCTGGCGCGCGGCGCGCACATCTACGCTGAGATCGTGGGCTATGGCGCGACGTCCGACGGCGCCGACATGGTTGCTCCGTCCGGCGAAGGCGCGGTGCGCTGCATGAAGATGGCGATGCACGGCGTTGATACCCCAATCGACTACCTGAACTCCCACGGTACCTCTACTCCGGTAGGCGACGTGAAAGAGCTGGGCGCAATCCGTGAAGTGTTCGGCGACAACAGCCCGGCTATCTCTGCAACCAAAGCTATGACCGGTCACTCTCTGGGTGCGGCGGGCGTGCAGGAAGCGATCTACTCTCTGCTGATGCTGGAAAACGGCTTTATCGCCCCAAGCATCAACATCGAAGAGATGGACGAGCAGGCGGCTGGCCTGAACATCGTGACCAAACCAACGGAAGCGACGCTGACTACCGTCATGTCCAACAGCTTCGGTTTCGGCGGCACCAACGCCACGCTGGTTATGCGCAAGCTGAAAGCATAACCGTTTGAATGTATAATAGAAGGGAGCCGGAAGGCTCCCTTTTTTTATGCCTGAACACGGAGTTATGCATGAAGGCTGTTACCCCCGAGAAGGGCACTCCTTCCGGGAACCTTTCTCTTTTCCGTATCGCCTTTGCGGTATTTCTGACCTATATGACCGTTGGCCTGCCGCTGCCGGTGATCCCGCTGTTCGTTCATCAGGAACTCGGCTATGGCAACACCATGGTCGGCATTGCCGTGGGCATTCAGTTTTTAGCCACGGTATTAACCCGCGGCTACGCAGGACGGCTGGCGGATCAGCACGGTGCAAAACGCTCGGCGTTGCAGGGGATGTTCGCCTGCGGGCTGGCGGGCGGCGCGTGGCTGCTGGCCGCTCTCCTGCCGGTCGATGCCGCGTATAAATTTGCGCTGCTTGTGGCGGGACGTTTAATCCTTGGCTTCGGTGAAAGCCAACTGCTGACCGGGACACTGACCTGGGGCATGGGGCTGGTGGGGCCAGCACGCTCCGGCAAAGTGATGTCCTGGAACGGGATGGCGATTTATGGCGCACTGGCTGCAGGTGCGCCGCTGGGTTTGCTGATCCACAGCCAGTTTGGTTTTGCGGTACTGGCGGGTACTACCATGGTGCTGCCGCTGCTGGCGTGGGTTTTTAACGGTTCGGTACGCAAGGTGCCCGCCCATAAAGGCGAACGTCCTTCGCTGTGGAGTGTAGTGGGGCAAATCTGGCAGCCAGGGCTCGGGCTGGCGCTTCAGGGAGTAGGCTTCGCGGTGATTGGTACCTTCGTTTCCCTCTATTTTATGAGCCGTGGCTGGGCGATGGCGGGCTTTACGCTGACTGCCTTTGGCGGCGCGTTTGTCCTGATGCGCGTCCTGTTCGGCTGGATGCCGGATCGCTTTGGCGGAGTGAAGGTGGCGGTGGCGTCGCTGGTGATTGAAACCATTGGGCTGGTGCTGCTCTGGCAGGCGCCGGTCGCCTCCGTTGCGCTGCTTGGTGCCGCGCTCACCGGCTGCGGCTGTTCGCTGATCTTCCCGGCGCTGGGCGTTGAGGTGGTGAAGCGCGTGGCGCCGCAGGTACGCGGTACGGCGCTGGGCGGCTACGCGGCGTTTCAGGATATCTCATACGGGGTAACCGGGCCGCTGGCCGGGCTGTTAGCCACCTCGTTTGGCTACCCGTCCGTCTTCCTGGCTGGCGCAGTTTCTGCGGTGGTGGGGATCGTGGTGACGCTGATGGCGTTTCGCAGAAATTAACTGTTGTCGCCGGGTGGCGGCTGCGCCTTACCCAGCCTACGGTTCGAGCCGTTGTAGGCCCGGTAAGCGTAGCGCCACCGGGCAAATCCTCAGGCAACCAGCCAGAAAATCGCCAGCGCAATCAATAACGCAATAAACATTAATCCCGGACGGGCAGAGAGCGTTCTGAACGTCTCCACAACGGGGGCAAACAGCGGGCTGTAGATCGGCTGAACGTTTCTTACCTCCGGCACGCCGCCTTCCCGCTCGGCGCGGCGAACGAAGATTTGATTGAGCAGATCCTGCACCTGCGCGGTGGTCAGCACCGTTTGCGGCGTTGCCTGCCAGTTCTGCTGGGCGTAATCCCGAATCACTTCGAACTCGTGCGGCTCCAGCGGCTGTTTAAGCGCCGCCTGAACGGTATGCAGGGTTGGGGCACTCTGGGTACTGAGCGTCTGGCGCGCCTGAAGCCAGGTCACCAGATGGGTAAACTGCCTGGCCGGTATCAGCTCACCCGCCTTCACGCCGGACAGTTCAAGCATGGATTGCCAGATAAGCTTCGTCGACTCGCCGGTAGCGGCGGCCAGTTTGGTTACCATCTGGTTCAGCGTGTTGTGCTCGGCAGGCTGCAGCGGGCGCTCGGTTGACGGGCGCACCTGAGGCTGCGGAATAGACAACTGATTGTTCTGCAACAGCGTCAGCACGGTTTTAAGCTGGTCTGGCGTAAGCTGGCTCAGGGCGGTCTGGCCATACTGCTGACGGATAAAGTCACTGACAGCCTGACGATTATTTCCCTGGCCCAGCAGCTCGGTCAGCTGTGTGACAATCTGACGCGTGGTGTGGTTTTGCTGCGCGGTCGTAATACGCTGGTTGAGATTTTGCTCAGCGGCAGGGAAATGACGCGACTGCAGCGGTGCGTCGTTCCTCACGCCTAAGTCATGCTTTACCCCGGCCCAGACTTCCGCATTTTGTTGTGAAGTCAGCGCAATCAGGCGCGTGATCAGTCGCTCCAGCACGGTGCGCTGTTGCGTGGATAGCGGCTGTTCACCGGCAACGTTTGGCGTGACAGGGCCTTCACCCGGAGGGCGTGGCGGCGTACCTGAAATGGGCTGCATCGTCAAAAATCCTTAAAGTCAAAACTCAGCGTAAACCAGGTATACGTATATGCCTGGCGGCCAGATTATGGCACACTTGGCAGGTTTTCTTCCTCTCAAACAGGTACTCAGACGTGAAAATCCTCGTTGATGAAAATATGCCTTACGCCCGCGAGCTGTTTAGCCGTCTCGGCGACGTTAAGGCTGTCCCCGGTCGCCCAATCCCGGTCAACGAACTGGATGACGCAGACGCGCTGATGGTGCGCTCGGTGACCAAAGTAAATGAGGCGTTGCTTGCCGGTAAAGCGATCAAGTTTGTCGGAACCGCAACGGCAGGGACCGATCATGTGGACGATCGATGGTTGAAGCAGGCGGGAATCGGTTTTTCCGCTGCGCCGGGCTGTAACGCCATTGCCGTCGTGGAATACGTTTTCTCCTCGCTGCTGATGCTCGCCGAGCGCGACGGTTTTGCGTTGAAAGACCGCACCGTGGGGATTGTCGGCGTGGGTAACGTCGGCGGGCGCCTGCAAAAGCGCCTTGAAGCGTTAGGGATCCGCACGCTGCTGTGCGATCCGCCGCGTAAAGACAACGGCGACGACGAGGATTTCCGCGCGCTGGATGAGCTGGTAGAGCAGTGCGATGTGCTGACGTTCCACACGCCGCTGTTTAAAGAGGGACCGTATAAGTCCCTGCACCTGGCGGACGAGGCGCTGATTCGTCGCCTGAAGGCTGGCACAATTCTGATAAATGCCTGCCGTGGCCCGGTGGTGGATAATGCCGCGCTGCTGAAATGTCTGGATGAAGGGCAAGACCTCAGCGTGGTGCTGGACGTCTGGGAGCCGGAGCCGGATCTCAACGTTGAACTGCTGAATAAGGTTGACGTAGCCACTGCGCATATCGCGGGATATACGCTTGAAGGCAAAGCGCGCGGCACGACGCAGGTGTTTGAAGCCTATAGCGCCTTTATTGGTCATCCGCAGCAGGTAGCGCTGGATACCTTACTCCCCGCGCCTGAATTTGGCCGCATTACGCTGCACGGTCCCCTCGATCAGGCAACGCTGAAAAGGCTGGTGCATTTAGTGTATGATGTGCGCCGCGATGACGCGCTGCTGCGTAAGGTGGCGGGGATCCCGGGTGAATTTGACAAGCTGCGCAAGAACTACGTTGAGCGCCGCGAGTGGTCTTCCCTGTATGTGATGTGCGACGACGCAACGGCTGCGGCGCTGCTCAAGAAACTGGGTTTTAACGCCGTTCATCACCCGGCGCATTAATGTCTTCTTAATGCTCCCTGTCGGATACGCCGACAGGGACGCTTTTTTATTTCTGGAGTAAACCACCATGTCTGAAGGCTGGAACATTGCCATTTTAGGTGCCACGGGTGCCGTGGGTGAAGCCCTGCTCGAAACCCTTGCTGAGCGTCAGTTCCCGGTGGGAGAAATTTATGCTCTGGCGCGCACCGACAGCGCGGGCGAGCATCTGCGTTTTGGCGGTAAATCCGTCATGGTTCAGGACGCGGCAGAGTTTGACTGGACTCAGGCGCAGCTGGCGTTTTTTGCCGCGGGGGCTGAGGCGACGGCGTCTTACATCGAAGATGCGACCAATTCGGGCTGTCTGGCGATCGACCTGAGCGGTCTCTTCTCCCTGGTGCCGGACGTGCCGCTGGTGGTCCCGGACGTCAACCCCTTTGTGCTGGCTGACTACCGTAACCGCAATATCATCGCGGTCCCGAACAGTCTGACCAGCCAGCTGCTGACCGCGCTGAAGCCGCTGATTGACGACGGCGGCCTGTCGCGTATCACCGTGACCAGCCTGCTGTCCGCCTCGGCAAATGGCAAAAAGGCCGTCGACGCGCTGGCAGGGCAAAGCGCGAAGCTGCTGAACGGCATCCCGATTGACGAAGACGATTTCTTCGGTCGCCAGCTGGCATTCAACATGCTGCCGCTGCTGCCGGATCGTGAAGGTTCCGTGCGCGAAGAGCGCCGTCTCGTCGACGAAGCGCGCAAGATTCTGCAGGACGAGGGGCTGATGATTTCCGCCAGCGTCGTGCAGTCGCCGGTCTTCTACGGCCACGCGCAGATGGTCGGTTTTGAAGCGCTGCGCCCGCTCGCGGCAGAAGAAGCGCGCGATGCGTTTGGCCGCGGTGAAGACATTGTCCTTTCCGAAGAGAGCGAGTTCCCGACGCAGGTGGGCGACGCTACCGGCAGCGCGCATCTCTCCGTTGGCTGCGTGCGTAACGACTACGGTATGCCGGAGCAGGTTCAGTTCTGGTCCGTTGCGGACAACGTTCGCTTCGGCGGCGCGCTGATGGCGGTCAAGATCGCCGAGAAGCTGGTGCAGGAGTATCTGTACTGATGTCAGACGTGGAACAAAAGCCGGTTCATAAAATTGCCCTCGGTATTGAGTACGACGGCAGTAAATACTATGGCTGGCAGCGTCAGAATGAGGTACGCAGCGTCCAGGAAAAGCTGGAGAAAGCGCTCTCTCAGGTGGCAAACGAGCCGATAAACGTCCTGTGCGCGGGACGTACGGACGCGGGTGTTCACGGCACGGGGCAGGTGGTGCACTTTGAAACCACCGCCGTGCGTAAGGATGCTGCCTGGACGCTGGGTGTAAATGCGAATTTGCCTGGTGACATCGCGGTGCGTTGGGTGAAAGCTGTGCCGGATGATTTTCACGCGCGCTTCAGCGCGACGGCGCGTCGCTATCGTTATGTCATTTACAACCAGCGTCTGCGCCCGGCGGTGTTAAGCCAGGGCGTGACGCATTTTTATGAACCGCTCGATGCAGAACGCATGCATCGCGCGGCGCAGTGTCTGATTGGTGAAAATGACTTTACGTCGTTTCGTGCGGTGCAGTGTCAGTCCCGCACGCCGTGGCGTAACGTCATGCACATTAACGTCAGTCGTTTTGGCGCGTATGTGGTGGTGGATATCAAAGCCAATGCCTTTGTACATCATATGGTGCGGAATATTGTAGGCAGCCTGATGGAAGTGGGTGCCGGACACCAGCCGGAGAGCTGGATTGCAGACCTGCTGGCAGCGAAGGACAGAACGCTTGCGGCAGCCACGGCGAAAGCGGAAGGACTGTATCTGGTCTCTGTAGACTATCCGGATCGGTTTGACCTGCCAAAACCGCCAATGGGCCCGCTGTTTTTAGCGGACTAAACAAAGGTGCAATTAAGGCTTAGACAATATGGACGTAATACGTTTTCTGATTGATTTCATTCTGCATATTGATGTTCACCTGGCGGAGCTGGTGGCGCAGTACGGCGTCTGGGTTTACGCCATTCTGTTCCTCATTCTGTTCTGTGAAACCGGGCTGGTCGTTACGCCGTTCCTGCCTGGCGACTCGCTGCTGTTTGTAGCCGGCGCGTTATCGGCGTTGCCCACCAATGATTTGAACGTGCATCTGATGGTGGTATTGATGGTGATCGCCGCGATTGTCGGGGATGCTGTCAACTATACGATTGGCAGGGTGTTCGGTGAGCGCTTGTTCAGCAATCCTGATTCGAAAATTTTCCGCCGCAGCTATTTAGACAAGACCCATGCCTTCTATGAACGTCATGGTGGAAAAACCATTATCCTTGCGCGTTTTGTGCCTATTGTGCGCACATTTGCACCGTTTGTGGCGGGAATGGGGCATATGTCCTATCGTCATTTTGCAATGTATAACGTCGCAGGCGCGCTGCTGTGGGTGCTACTGTTTACCTATGCAGGGTACCTGTTTGGCGATTTGCCGGTGGTTCAGGAAAACCTTAAGTTACTGATTGTAGCGATTATTGTGCTTTCCGTTCTGCCGGGCGTTATCGAAATCATTCGTCACAAACGTGCGGCGGCAAAACAAGCGAAGTAAATGCACACTGGCGGTTCGACCACTTTTTTATCCAAAGTTTCGGGCTGTTATGTTTTAATGTGCAACATTCATGGTCTGTTGGAGGCAAAAATGGCATTATTCGCCTCTTATAGCAAAACTGGCATACGACCAGGTTCAGGCAGAAAGGTTATCAATGAGCTGGATTGAACGAATTAAAAGCAACATTACCCCGACGCGCAAAGCGAGCATTCCTGAAGGGGTATGGACGAAGTGTGATAGCTGCGGCCAGGTTCTGTATCGTGCAGAACTGGAGCGCAATCTTGAGGTGTGTCCGAAGTGCGACCACCATATGCGTATGTCGGCGCGCAACCGCCTGCATAGCCTGCTGGACGAAGGTTCTCTGGTAGAACTGGGCAGTGAACTGGAGCCAAAAGATGTGCTCAAGTTCCGCGATTCCAAAAAATACAAAGATCGTCTGGCCTCTGCACAGAAAGAGACCGGCGAGAAAGACGCGCTGATCGTCATGAAAGGCACCCTGCATGAGATGCCGGTTGTTGCCGCTGCGTTTGAGTTCTCCTTTATGGGCGGCTCTATGGGCTCCGTGGTGGGCGCGCGCTTTGTGCGTGCCGTTGAGCAGGCGCTGGAAGACAACTGTCCGCTGATCTGCTTCTCTGCCTCTGGCGGTGCACGTATGCAGGAAGCGCTGATGTCCTTGATGCAGATGGCGAAAACCTCTGCAGCGCTGGCGAAAATGCAGGAGCGCGGTCTGCCGTACATCTCCGTGCTGACTGACCCAACCATGGGGGGCGTCTCTGCAAGCTTCGCGATGCTGGGCGACCTGAACATCGCTGAGCCAAAAGCACTGATCGGATTTGCCGGTCCTCGCGTCATCGAGCAGACCGTTCGTGAAAAGCTGCCGCCTGGCTTCCAGCGCAGTGAGTTCCTCATTGAGAAAGGCGCTATCGACATGATCGTCCGCCGCCCTGAAATGCGCCTGAAACTGGCCAGCATTCTGGCGAAGCTGATGAATCTGCCAGCGCCGAACCCGGATGAGCCGCGCGAAGGCGTGGTGGTACCGGATCAGGAACCCGAGGCCTGATAACTGAAAAGGGCAGGGCCAGATGGCGCTGCCCTTTTGCTTTATAACCTGTTAATGACAACCGGGCATTATGGAAAATAAAAGCATTCCCCAAGCCACGTCGCCCCTGGCCGCGTGGCTTTCTTATCTGGAAAACCTGCACAGTAAAACCATCGATATGGGGCTTGATCGCGTAAGTCAGGTTGCCGCGCGTCTCGACGTGCTGAAACCGGCGCCTTTCGTGTTTACCGTCGCCGGAACTAACGGTAAAGGCACCACCTGCCGCACGCTGGAAGCTATCCTGATGGCAGCCGGTTACAAGGTTGGCGTTTACAGCTCTCCGCACCTGGTGCGCTATACCGAGCGCGTACGCGTGCAAAACAGCGAGCTGGCGGAATCTGCCCATACGGCGTCGTTCGCGGCTATCGAAGCTGCGCGCGGGGAAACCTCATTAACCTATTTCGAATACGGTACCCTGTCGGCGCTGTGGCTGTTTAAACAGGCGCAGCTGGACGTGGTAATTCTGGAAGTTGGCCTGGGCGGGCGTCTGGATGCCACCAATATGGTGGATGCGGACGTGGCGGTGGTCACCAGCATCGCGCTGGATCACACTGACTGGCTGGGCCCGGACCGTGAAAGTATTGGCCGCGAAAAGGCCGGTATTTTCCGCGCAAATAAGCCCGCCGTGGTCGGCGAGCCGGACATGCCGCACACCATCGCTGATGTAGCAAACGAGAAGGGCGCACGGCTCCTGCGCCGCGGCGTTGACTGGCAGTATGAGGTACAGGACAACGGCTGGCGCTTCAGCGATGCACAGGGTGCGCTGGACAACCTGCCGCTGCCGCAGGTACCACAGCCTAACGCGGCAACCGCGCTGGCGGCACTGCGCGCCAGCGGATTAGCTGTCAGCGAGCAGGCTATCCGCGACGGTATTCAGAGCGCAATTCTGCCGGGGCGTTTCCAGATCGTCAGCGAGTCACCGCGTCTGATCCTGGACGTGGCGCACAACCCGCATGCGGCGGCGTATCTCGCAGGACGTCTCAAATCGTTACCAAAAACCGGGCGCGTGCTGGCGGTTATCGGTATGCTTCATGATAAAGATATCGGCGGGACGCTGGCCTGCATGGAGAGTGTGGTCGATAGCTGGTATTGTGCTCCTCTGGAGGGGCCGCGCGGCGCGACCGCTGAGCAGCTGATGGAACATCTCGGCAAAGGCGCAATCTACAGTAGCGTGGCGCAGGCCTGGCATGCCGCGATGGCGGAGGCTAAACCAGAAGATACCGTGCTGGTGTGTGGCTCTTTCCACACGGTGGCACATGTCATGGAAGTGATGGACGCGGGGAGAACCGGTGGCGAGTAAGTTTCAGAACCGTTTAACAGGAACCATTGTGCTGGTCGCGCTCGGGGTAATTATTCTTCCCGGGCTGCTCGACGGGCAGAAAAAACATTATCAGGACGAGTTTGCAGCCATTCCGCTGGTGCCGAAGCCGGGCGACCGCGATGAGCCGGATATGCTGCCTGCGGCGACGCAGGCGCTGCCTGCTCAGCCGCCTGAAGGGGCGGCGGAAGAAGTTCGCGCGGGCGATGCCGCTGCACCGTCACTCGATCCGTCGCGTCTGGCGGCGAATAACAACATCGAGATCGATCCGGTACCGGTAGAGAAGCCTAAGCCTGTTGAAAAACCGAAGCCGGTAGAGAAACCGCAGCCGAAGCCACAGCAACAGCCACAGCGGGATAAAGCGGCAGAGCAGCTGGCTGCTGCGTCTGAAACCCCACCGCCGGCGAAGCAAGACGCGGCCCCGACCGGCAAAGCCTACGTTGTGCAGCTGGGGGCGCTGAAAAACGCCGATAAAGTCAACGAGGTTGTCGGTAAACTGCGCAGCGCGGGATATCGCGTTTACACTTCACCTTCCACGCCGGTGCAGGGTAAAATTACCCGTATTCTCGTGGGGCCGGAAGCGTCGAAAGACAAGCTGAAGGGGTCGCTCGGCGAGCTGAAGCAGATCTCCGGGCTGAGCGGTGTGGTGATGAGCTACAGCGCGAACTGATAAGATCTATCCCTCACCCCGGCCCTCTCCCCAAAGGGGAGAGGGTGAAAGTCGCATTGAGCGCGTTTGTATCATACTGCATCGTACCGTCCCCTCTCCCCTTTGGGGAGAGGGTTAGGGTGAGGGGCGTTGAACATTTTTTCAGCGCCTTTTTTATTTACGCGCGGGAAGGAAATCCCTACGCAAACGTTTTCTTTTTCTGTTAGAATTCGCCCCGAACTGGATGACAGGGCGTTTAATCGTGGGACACATATGGTCTGGATTGATTACGCCATCATTGCGGTGATTGGTTTTTCCTGTCTGGTTAGCCTGATCCGTGGCTTTGTTCGTGAAGCGTTATCGCTGGTGACATGGGGCTGTGCTTTCTTTGTCGCCAGTCATTACTACACTTACCTGTCTGTCTGGTTCACGGGCTTTGAAGATGAACTGGTCCGAAATGGAATCGCCATCGCGGTGCTGTTTATTGCGACGCTGATTGTCGGCGCTATCGTAAATTATGTGATAGGTCAGCTGGTCGAGAAAACCGGTCTGTCAGGAACGGACAGGGTACTCGGGATCTGTTTCGGGGCGTTGCGAGGCGTGCTGATTGTGGCCGCGATCCTGTTCTTCCTGGATACCTTCACCGGGTTCTCCAAAAGTGAAGACTGGCAGAAATCGCAGCTCATTCCGGAGTTCAGCTTCATCATCAGATGGTTCTTTGACTATCTGCAAAGCTCGTCGAGTTTTTTGCCCAGGGCATAAACCCTGAGATGTGGCTTAACGAGGAAAAGACGAATGTGCGGTATTGTCGGTATCGCCGGTTTCATGCCGGTAAACCAGTCGATTTATGACGCGTTAACGGTGCTTCAGCACCGTGGGCAGGATGCTGCGGGTATCATCACCATTGATGCAAACAACTGCTTCCGTTTACGTAAGGCGAATGGCCTGGTAAACGATGTGTTTGAAGCCCGCCATATGCAGCGTCTGCAAGGTAATATGGGGATCGGTCACGTTCGTTATCCTACTGCTGGCAGTTCCAGCGCCTCTGAGGCACAGCCTTTCTACGTCAACTCACCGTATGGCATCACGCTTGCCCATAACGGCAACCTGACCAACGCCCATGAGCTGCGTAAGAAGCTGTTCGAAGAGAAACGTCGCCACATTAACACCACCTCTGATTCAGAAATCCTGCTCAATGTGTTCGCCAGCGAGCTGGATAACTTCCGTCATTACCCGCTGGAAGCAGACAATATCTTCGCTGCCATTGCTGCGACCAACCGCCAGATCCGCGGTGCGTACGCCTGCGTGGCGATGATCATCGGTCACGGTATGGTTGCCTTCCGCGATCCAAACGGCATTCGTCCGCTGGTGCTGGGTAAGCGCGACCTTGGCGATGGCCGTACCGAATATATGGTTGCCTCTGAGAGCGTGGCGCTGGATACCCTGGGCTTCGAATTCCTGCGCGACGTTGCGCCGGGCGAAGCGGTCTATATCACTGAGAAGGGCCAGCTGTTTACCCGCCAGTGTGCTGACAACCCGGTCAGCAACCCGTGCCTGTTTGAATACGTCTACTTCGCCCGTCCGGATTCGTTCATCGACAAAATCTCCGTATACAGTGCGCGCGTGAACATGGGCACGAAGCTCGGCGAGAAGATTGCCCGCGAGTGGGACGATCTCGACATCGACGTGGTTATTCCTATCCCGGAAACCTCCTGCGATATCGCCCTGGAAATTGCCCGTATTCTGGAAAAGCCATACCGTCAGGGCTTCGTGAAGAACCGCTACGTTGGCCGCACCTTTATCATGCCGGGCCAGCATCTGCGCCGTAAGTCCGTGCGCCGTAAGCTGAACGCCAACCGCGCGGAATTCCGCGACAAGAACGTTCTGCTGGTGGATGACTCCATCGTTCGCGGCACCACCTCTGAGCAGATTATCGAGATGGCGCGCGAAGCGGGTGCGAAGAAAGTCTACCTGGCATCTGCCGCGCCGGAAATTCGCTTCCCGAACGTGTACGGCATCGATATGCCAACTGCCAACGAGCTGATTGCTCACGGTCGCGAAGTGGACGAAATTCGCCAGATCATCGGTGCCGACGGCCTGATTTTCCAGGATCTGAACGATCTCATCGACGCGGTGCGCGCCGAGAACCCGGAAATTCAGCAGTTCGAATGCTCCGTGTTTAACGGCGTCTACGTGACGAAAGACGTTGACCAGCAGTACCTTGACTATCTTGATTCGCTGCGCAATGACGATGCGAAAGCCGTTCAGCTGCAAAACGATCTCGAAAGCTTAGAGATGCACAACGAAGGTTGATCTCTTCGCAGGTGAGGGCGCGTGCCCTCACTTGCAACTCCCCGCAAAATCCTGCACAGTCAGCCCAGAAATCAGCAAGGGCGAAATCATGAAACGACTCATTATTGGCATCAGCGGTGCCAGCGGCGCGATTTACGGCGTACGCCTGCTACAGGTTTTGCGTAACGTGGCAGAAGTGGAAACGCATCTGGTGATGAGCCAGGCGGCGCGACAAACCCTCTCCCTTGAAACGGATCTTTCCCTGCGCGATGTCCAGGCACTGGCAGACGTGGTTCACGATGCCCGCGATATCGCCGCCAGCATCTCCTCAGGCTCGTTTAAAACCGCCGGCATGGTTATCCTGCCCTGCTCAATTAAAACGCTCTCCGGGATTGTGAACAGCTATACCGACACCCTGGTGACGCGCGCGGCGGACGTGGTGCTGAAGGAGCGTCGCCCGTTGGTGCTCTGCGTGCGGGAAACGCCGCTGCATCTGGGCCATCTGCGCTTAATGACTCAGGCCGCCGAGCTGGGCGCGGTGATCATGCCGCCGGTACCGGCGTTCTATCACCGACCACAGTCGCTGGACGATGTGATTAATCAGACCATCAATCGCGTGCTGGATCAGTTTGACATCGACCTGCCCGAAGATCTCTTCACCCGCTGGCAGGGAGCCTGATTCTGTGCACAAATGCTGTGCATGAAAAGAGACGTTGCCCTGTTTCAGGGCAATTATGCAACGGCGATCATATCCTCGACATTTAATTCGCTTTTTCCCTTTTTCTCTTTCCGGTTCGTTCGGCAGACCTGCTATCTTTCACCATTAAGGCAATATCGCAACGTTTTATTAACATATTTAACGTCGAAGTTTTGACCAGACGGCAATGTGGCATAAGACCTGCAAGAGAAGCCTGCAACACAACACACAACACAATACATAATAAAATCACGGTACTTGAGGGTAAATGTATGAAGAAGACGGTTCTGGCTCTGTCTTTGCTGGTGGGGTTAAGTGCAGCAGCAGGTAGCTACGCAGCGCTTCCACAGACGGTTCGTATCGGTACAGACGCAACCTACGCGCCATTCTCTTCCAAGGATGCGAAGGGCGATTTCGTGGGGTTTGACATCGATCTGGGAAATGAAATGTGCAAACGTATGGAAGTGAAATGCACATGGGTGGGCAGCGACTTCGACGCGTTAATCCCGTCGCTGAAGGCAAAGAAAATCGACGCCATTATCTCGTCTCTCTCCATCACCGAAAAGCGTCAGCAGGAGATCGCGTTCTCTGACAAGCTCTACGCTGCGGATTCGCGTCTGATTGCCGCGAAAGGTTCCCCGATTCAACCGACCATCGACTCGCTGAAAGGCAAGCACGTTGGCGTACTCCAGGGCTCGACCCAAGAAGGTTACGCCAATGCCAACTGGCGCGAGAAGGGCGTCGACGTGGTGGCTTACCAGAACCAGGATCTGATCTACTCTGACCTGGCGGCGGGCCGTCTGGATGCCGCGTTCCAGGATGAAGTCGCCGCGAGCGAAGGGTTCCTGAAGCAGTCGGCAGGTAAAGACTACGCCTTTGCGGGCCCGTCCGTGAAAGACAAAAAATACTTTGGTGACGGCACCGGCATTGGCCTGCGCAAGGACGATAAAGAGCTTAAAGCCGCCTTTGACAAAGCGTTTGCCGAGCTGCGCAAAGACGGTACCTACGACAAACTGGCGAAGAAATACTTCGACTTCAACGTCTACGGTGACTAACGCATCACGGTGATGCACTGATGTGGTGCATCACGGGTGAGGATGATTCAATATGGTGCAGTCTGTGCACCATATTGGGTCGCTGTGTGCATACTTAAGCATTTATAATGCAAAAAATCCCGCCAGAAAGGCATTATTCTTTGCCTGACAGCAGGGATTAATGGCACATTAACCCCACCCCGTCGTCGTAAAAAAACCGTATGTAGACAGTTTGTTGAGGACAAATATGAAAAAACTCGTGTTGTCACTATCCCTCGTGCTGGCCTTTTCCAGCGCCACCGCGGCATTCGCAGCCATTCCGCAGAAAATCCGTATTGGTACTGATCCAACCTATGCGCCGTTTGAATCGAAGAATTCAAAGGGTGAACTGGTGGGTTTTGACATCGATTTGGCCAATGAGCTGTGCAAACGCATCAAAGCGCAGTGTACTTATGTAGAAAACCCGCTGGATGCGCTGATCCCTTCCCTGAAAGCCAAAAAAATCGACGTGATTATGTCCTCGCTTTCCATTACCGAGAAACGCCAGCAGGAGATTGCCTTCACCGACAAGCTCTATGCGGCCGATTCACGTCTGGTGGTGGCAAAGTCTTCAGACATTCAACCGACCCTCGAGTCGCTGAAGGGGAAACGCGTGGGCGTGCTGCAGGGCACCACGCAGGAAACCTACGGTAACGAACACTGGGCGCCGAAGGGGATTGAAATCGTCTCCTATCAGGGCCAGGAAAATATTTACGCAGACCTGACGGCAGGCCGTATTGATGCGGCATTCCAGGATGAAGTCGCGGCAAGCGAAGGCTTCCTGAAAACGCCGGTGGGTAAAGATTACAAGTTCGGCGGCCCGTCTATTAAGGATGTGAAGTTGTTTGGTGTAGGCACCGGAATGGGCCTGCGCAAAGAAGACAACGAGCTGCGTGAAGCGCTGAACAAAGCGTTTGCGGAAATGCGCGCTGACGGTACCTATGACAAGCTGGCGAAAAAGTACTTCGATTTCAATGTGTACGGCGGCTAATCGCTCCGTCAAATAACGTGCGGCCCCTCCCGCTGCGGGAGGGGATAAGACACGGTTTACCACTCACGATACGACAGGGCTCGCGGTATGCTGTACGGATTTTCTGGCGTTATTTTACAGGGCGCGCTTGTCACCCTTGAGCTGGCTATCAGCTCCGTGGTGCTGGCGGTGCTGATAGGTCTGGCGGGCGCAGGGGCGAAGCTTTCGGCTAACAAACCGCTGGCGCTCATTTTCGAAGGTTATACCACACTCATTCGCGGCGTACCCGATCTGGTGCTGATGCTGCTTATCTTTTACGGTCTGCAGATTGCGCTGAACAGCGTGACGGATGCGATGGGGATGGGACAAATTGATATCGACCCGATGGTGGCCGGTATTATTACCCTCGGTTTTATCTACGGTGCCTACTTCACGGAAACCTTCCGTGGCGCTTACATGGCGGTCCCAAGAGGACACATTGAAGCGGCAACCGCATTTGGTTTTACCTCTTCACAAACGTTTCGCCGGATCATGTTCCCGGCCATGATGCGCTATGCGCTGCCGGGCATCGGCAACAACTGGCAGGTTATCCTCAAAGCGACGGCGCTGGTCTCGCTGCTCGGTCTGGAAGACGTTGTTAAAGCGACTCAGCTGGCGGGCAAGAGCACCTGGGAGCCGTTCTACTTTGCGGTGGTCTGCGGCGTGATCTATCTGGTCTTTACGACCGTCTCCAATGGTGTGCTGCTTCTGCTCGAACGTCGCTACTCCGTGGGTGTGAAGAGGGCTGACCTGTGATTGAGATTATTCAGGAATACTGGAAATCCCTGCTGTGGACGGATGGCTACCGCTTTACCGGCGTGGCGATTACGCTCTGGCTGCTGATTTCTTCCGTGGTGATGGGCGGCATTCTGGCGGTGTTTCTCGCCATCGGCCGCGTGTCGAACAACAAGTTTATCCAGTTCCCGATCTGGCTGTTTACCTATGTGTTTCGCGGCACGCCGCTGTACGTGCAGCTGCTGGTGTTCTATTCGGGGATGTATACGCTTGAGATCGTAAAAGGCACGGAAATGCTGAACGCGTTCTTCCGCAGTGGCCTGAACTGTACGGTGCTGGCGCTAACGCTCAACACCTGCGCCTATACCACCGAGATTTTCGCCGGGGCCATTCGTTCCGTGCCGCACGGAGAGATCGAGGCGGCGCGCGCGTACGGCTTCTCCTCCGTGAAGCTTTACCGCTGTATTATTCTGCCTTCGGCGCTGCGTATCGCGCTTCCGGCGTACAGCAACGAAGTGATTTTGATGCTGCACTCCACCGCGCTCGCCTTTACCGCGACGGTGCCGGATCTGCTCAAAATCGCGCGCGATATCAACTCCGCGACCTATCAGCCGTTTACCGCGTTTGGCATTGCGGCGGTGCTCTATTTAATTATCTCTTATGTTCTGATTAGCCTGTTCCGTAAGGCTGAAAAACGCTGGTTGCAGCATATAAAACCTTCTTCGACGCACTGAGAAAGATGATGGCTGAGAACAAATTAAACGTTATTGATTTGCACAAACGCTACGGCGAACATGAAGTGCTGAAAGGGGTGTCGCTGCAGGCGAATGCGGGCGATGTGATCAGCATCATCGGCTCATCCGGCTCGGGTAAAAGTACCTTCCTGCGCTGCATTAACTTCCTCGAAAAGCCGAGCGAAGGTTCGATTGTGGTGAGCGGGCAGACTATTAACCTGGTCCGTGACAAAGACGGCCAGCTGAAGGTGGCGGATAAGAATCAGCTGCGCCTGCTGCGCACGCGCCTGACGATGGTGTTCCAGCACTTCAACCTCTGGAGTCACATGACGGTGCTGGAGAATGTGATGGAAGCACCGGTTCAGGTCCTGGGCCTGAGCAAGCAGGAAGCCCGCGAGCGCGCGGTGAAATACCTGGCGAAAGTGGGTATCGACGAGCGCCAGCAGATGAAGTACCCGGTGCACCTCTCCGGCGGCCAGCAGCAGCGTGTCTCTATCGCCCGCGCGCTGGCGATGGAGCCGGAAGTGCTGCTGTTCGACGAACCGACCTCCGCGCTGGACCCGGAACTCGTCGGCGAAGTGTTGCGCATCATGCAGAAGCTGGCCGAAGAGGGCAAAACGATGGTGGTGGTGACGCACGAGATGGGCTTCGCCCGTAACGTCTCGAACCACGTGATTTTCCTGCATCAGGGGAAAATTGAAGAGCAGGGCCACCCGGACGAAGTGCTGGCGAACCCGCAAAGCCCGCGGTTGCAGCAGTTCCT
This sequence comes from Enterobacter sp. KB-280D8, assembly GCF_041399405.1. Taxonomy (NCBI): domain Bacteria; kingdom Pseudomonadati; phylum Pseudomonadota; class Gammaproteobacteria; order Enterobacterales; family Enterobacteriaceae; genus Enterobacter; species Enterobacter sp. KB-280D8. The sequence continues at coordinate 181 of NZ_JBGKEC010000014.1, read as the reverse complement.
CAAAGGATCTCTGAAGTAAAGAAGGCATCAGCCCGCAGTGCAGCCCAACCGCCCGGTGGCGCTTCGCTTACCGGGCCTACGGGCCAGGCGTTCTCCCTCTCCCCGTGGGCTGAGGAATCCCCAGTAATTTATAAGCAGAAGCAATAAGGTTGTTTCAGAATGAGTTAAAGCTTTCAGCGAC
>NZ_JBGKEC010000013.1:0-80956 GCF_041399405.1 Enterobacter sp. KB-280D8 | reverse complement strand
GACATTAAGCCTGCCATCACTGGCAGGCTTAATGGCAAAAAACTTTAGGGGCGTAGCTCAGTTGGTAGAGCACCGGTCTCCAAAACCGGGTGTCGCGAGTTCGAGTCTCTCCGCCCCTGCCATATAGAATCCTTTGCTTCGGCAAAGGATTTTTTTTTGCCTGAAATTCGGGAAAATTTCCGCATTCTAAAATGCAGCCAGCATCTCTGCTGGCCTCAGCATCAATCCATTACATTGATTTTTAATAGATCTTTTATCTGCGATTGCTTATCACTGTTTTGTAGCCAAATTGCATATAGTGGTCGCGAAAGGGTGGTGGAATCCACCACGGTATGCAGTCCAGGCCTGGTGTCTGCCCAACGAACGGGTAACCAGGTGCAACCCTTCAAAAGGGGAAGTTGCTGACAGGCAATCTCGGCAGAACTGGTTGTTAGCTGTGGAACATCATCAGGAGCAATCAATCCCGTCTCATGCTGTTGAAAATCTGGCCCCCATTCCAGGCGTAAATAGGTCAGGTCTGCTTTCATCATCGAAGGCTCAGAGGCATAAAGCGCCAGACCAAACTGCCCCACAATCTGGCTGCTAAATTCGTCCATCTTGGGGGCTTCAGTTGTGATCAGAAGATCAAGCTGGCGCTCATGAAGTTGCTTAACCAGCGACTGACGTTGCGCAATTCGGGCTTCAAATTGCAAATGACCATGGGAGTGATATAGCCGGGTAAGCCACTGACTGAGCATACATTCCCACAGAGACGCGCTGGCCCCTATTGAGAATTCATTGTGCCTCGACGTATGGGCAACCTCTTTGCGTGCTGCCTGCCATGTGTTCATCAGCGTTTCGGCATACGGGAGCAGTTTCTCACCGGCGGGCGTTAAACGGATGTTGTTGCGGTGACGGGTAAAAAGATTCACACCCAGTTGATTTTCCAGCTGTCGAATACGAAAACTGACTGCTGACTGCGTCAGGTAAAGGGCTTCAGCTGCTCGCCCGAAGTGGCGCGTTCTGCTCACTTCAAGGAAAGTTTTTAGCAATTCCGTATCCACATCTTTCTCCGCAAAATAATTTGTCGTTATGATTTAAATGTTTTGTTTTACACTCTGTCAAGCGTAACTAATACTCCGCGCCATAAATAGCTCGGCCAAAGAATTAGGAGCGTGTAGGATGGCGGAAAGCTTTACGACGACTAATCGTTTTTTCGACAATAAACATTATCCGCGCGGGTTCTCTCGTCACGGCGATTTCACCATCAAAGAGGCGCAGCTGCTTGAGCGTCATGGTTATGCCTTTAACGAGCTGGATCTGGGTAAACGTGAGCCTGCAACCGAAGATGAAAAGCAGTTTGTCTCGGTGTGCCGTGGTGAGCGTGAGCCGCAGTCTGAAGCAGAACGTGTATGGATCAAGTACATGGCTCGCATTAAGCGTCCAAAACGTTTCCATACGCTGTCTGGCGGTAAACCGCAGATGGAAGGTGCAGAAGACTACACCGAGTCTGATGATTAAGAAAAAGGGGCTACGGCCCCTTTTTTATGCCAGTAACTTTTGCAGATGCAAAAGCAAACGATCGATCGCCCGATAGCTCAACGCTTCCTGCAAATGTTTCCTCTCAATGTCAGTACAGCCCTCCACGTCAGCAATGGTTCTGGCTACTTTTAACAAGCGCTGCCACGCACGTATGGAAAGCCCAAAGCGCGTCAGCGTCTCTTCCAGCCATCCCGCATCTTCAGCGTTAAGAGAACAAAACTGTCGAATCCCGGCATTATCCAGCCGTGCATTCAGTCTGTTTTGTCGAGCGTACTGCCGTGCCTGCGCCGCGATAACCCGCTCGCGTACAGTCGCTGAGCTTTCACCCTGTGTACGCGTCTGCCTTAGCAGGCCCGGCGGCGGAAGGGGGATTTCCAGTGATATATCGAAACGATCGAGGAACGGGCCGGAAAGCTTTCCCAGATAGCGCAGCGTTTGCTCTGGCGTACAGCGGTTATGGTTTCCCTGGTAGTGACCCGTCGGGCTGGGATTCATCGCTGCGACAAGCTGAAACTGGGCGGGATAGCTTATTTTGGCTCGCGTGCGTGAGATATGTATCTCACCGGATTCAATGGGCTCCCTCAGTGCATCCAGCACGCGCCGCTCAAATTCAGGCAGCTCATCGAGGAACAGAATGCCATTGTGTGCCAGTGAGATCTCACCCGGCCCCGGAATAGACCCACCGCCGACCATTGCCGTCAGCGAAGCGCTATGATGCGGTGAACGAAAAGGACGGCGGCGCCACTGTTTATGCAACGACGTTGAACTGATAAGGCTATAAATGGCAGCGCTTTCCAGCGCTTCATGGTTATTAAGCGGTGGGAGCAACCCGCTCAGCCTGCTTGCCAGCATGGTTTTGCCCGTACCCGGCGGGCCAATCAGCAGAAGATTGTGACCACCCGCTGCCGTAATCTCCAGCGCCCGTTTCCCTTGCTCTTGTCCCATGATCTCGCTGAGGTCTTCTGGCGCATCCGCTATAGCCTCGTCACACTCTTCCGGCTCGGACAGTTCGTGCCGGCCCTCCAGCCAGGCGCACACTTCCTGGAGATGCCCTGCGATGAGGCATCCCTTTTCTGCAATAAGACTCACTTCTGATGCGTTTTCATTGGCCACAACGATTTGCCGCCCTGCACGTATTGCTTCCAGCGCTCCCGATATCGCACCGGGAACGCCTCTCAATGCGCCTGTGAGCGCGAGTTCACCCACGAACTCGTACGAGCCTAGCCTGGTCGTATTAAGCTGCTCAGAAGCCGCGAGAAGCGCAATTGCGATAGGTAAATCATATCGCCCACCCTCTTTAGGCAGGTCTGCGGGGGCAAGGTTGATGGTGATCTTCTTTGCGGGGAAGGTATAACCGCTGTTTATTATTGCACTACGAACGCGGTCCCTGGCCTCTTTGACCGTGGTTTCAGGTAACCCAACAAGCGTGAGTCCGGGGAGGCCATTACTCAAATGAACCTCTACGGAAATAAGCGGAGCCTTCACCCCGAGAGCCGCTCGCGTATAAACAACTGACAGTGACATTTGTACTACCTCCTGGTGTGACTGTGCCATTGCCCGTTTTCTTTGTTTAGTGTCTTTTGGTGTATTTACGCTGCCTGTTCAGAGATTTTGATAGCACAGTGAAACCATTGCATAACTGTGGAAGCACCCTCGCAGAGTATAAAAACCCCCGTTTTGACGTTAAGAACGGCAGGAAAAAAATGAAAAAAATTCATTCCCAAATTTCCTTATATAAAACAACGTCTTCATGGGAAATGATTCGCTGGCTAACCAAGTCCGTCATAAATAAATCTTGTGTTTGATTTAAAAACTGTGATAACTCTTTAGGTATTCCTTCGAACAAGATGCAAAAAGAACTGAAAATGACAGCCCTTCTACGAGTGATTAGCCTGGTCGTGATTAGCGTGGTGGTGATTATTATCCCACCGTGCGGGGCTGCACTTGGACGAGGAAAGGCTTAGAAATCAAGCCTTAACGAACTAAGACCCCCGCACCGAAAGGTCCGGGGGTTTTTTTATGACTAAAAAACTTAAACGAGGAGCAGAGAATGAACACCAGCATAAAATTCTGTTTCTCCAGATTTATGACGGGGAACTAACTATGAATGGGGCACAATGGGTAGTACATGCGTTGCGCGCGCAGGGAGTCGAGACAGTATTCGGTTATCCGGGTGGCGCAATTATGCCGATTTACGATGCACTGTATGACGGCGGCGTGGAACACCTCTTGTGCCGACACGAGCAGGGCGCAGCGATGGCAGCCATTGGCTATGCCCGTGCGACAGGTAAAACAGGCGTGTGCATGGCGACCTCAGGTCCGGGTGCAACGAACCTGATCACCGGCCTGGCTGATGCGCTGCTCGATTCCGTCCCCGTCGTGGCGATTACCGGTCAGGTAGCCTCTCCGTTCATTGGTACCGATGCCTTTCAGGAAGTGGACGTCCTCGGCTTATCGCTGGCCTGCACCAAGCACAGCTTCCTCGTTCAATCTCTCGAAGAGCTGCCTCGCGTGATGGCCGAAGCGTTCGAGGTCGCCAGTTCTGGCCGTCCTGGCCCGGTTCTGGTGGATATCCCGAAAGATATTCAGGTTGCACTCGGCGATCTGGAGCCGCACTTCTCTACCGTTGAAAGCAACGAAGCATTCCCGCATGCAGACGTTGAAGAGGCGCGTCAGATGATGGCGCAGGCGAAACAGCCGATGCTCTATGTTGGCGGTGGTGTAGGCATGGCGCAGGCCGTTCCTGCCCTGCGCGAATTTATCGCGGTGACGCAGATGCCCGCTACCTGCACGCTGAAAGGTCTGGGCGCAGTCGACGCGGACTACCCGTACTACCTCGGCATGCTGGGAATGCATGGCACCAAGGCGGCAAACCTGGCGGTGCAGGAGTGCGATCTGCTCATTGCCGTGGGGGCTCGTTTCGACGACCGCGTCACCGGCAAGCTCAATACCTTCGCACCAAATGCCAAAGTTATTCATATGGATATCGACCCGGCGGAGATGAACAAACTGCGTCAGGCGCATATCGCGCTGCAGGGCGATCTCAACGCGCTGTTACCGGCACTGCAGCAGCCGCTGGATATCAATGCATGGCGTCAGCACACCGCAGACATGCGCGCCGAGCACGCCTGGCGTTACGACCATCCCGGCGAGGCCATCTACGCGCCGCTGCTGTTGAAGCAACTCTCCGACCGTAAGCCGGCAGACAGCGTGGTGACAACGGATGTGGGACAGCATCAGATGTGGTCCGCACAGCACATGACCTACACCCGCCCGGAAAACTTCATCACCTCCAGCGGCTTAGGCACCATGGGGTTTGGCCTGCCGGCAGCCGTAGGCGCACAGGTAGCCCGCCCGAACGATACCGTTATCTGTATCTCCGGTGACGGCTCCTTCATGATGAACGTTCAGGAGTTGGGCACCGTGAAGCGCAAGCAGTTACCGCTGAAGATCGTCTTGCTCGATAACCAGCGTTTAGGGATGGTTCGCCAGTGGCAACAGCTGTTTTTCCAGGAGCGTTACAGCGAAACAACCCTGACCGATAACCCCGATTTCCTCACTCTGGCCAGCGCCTTCGGCATTCCTGGCCAGCACATCACCCGTAAAGACCAGGTTGAAGCGGCACTCGACACCATGCTTTCAAGCGAAGGGCCATACCTGCTTCATGTCTCAATCGACGAGCTTGAGAACGTCTGGCCGTTGGTACCGCCCGGTGCCAGTAACTCACAAATGCTGGAGAAATTATCATGATGCAACATCAGGTCGCCGTGCAGGCTCGCTTCAACCCGGAAACTTTAGAACGCGTTTTGCGCGTGGTCCGTCACCGTGGTTTTCAGATTTGCTCTATGAATATGGAAACCGCCACCGACGCGCAAAACATCAGTATCGAATTAACCGTTGCCAGCCCGCGGCCGGTCGACTTACTGTTTAGTCAGTTATCAAAGCTGGTAGACGTTGCCCATGTTGCCATCTGCCAGAGCACAACCACATCACAACAAATCCGCGCTTGAGCGTGACAGGACGAAAAAATGACGACAAAAAAAGCTGATTACATTTGGTTCAACGGTGAGATGGTTCGCTGGGAGGACGCGAAGGTCCACGTGATGTCCCACGCGCTGCACTACGGTACCTCCGTGTTTGAAGGCATCCGCTGCTACGATTCTCACAAAGGGCCAGTGGTGTTCCGCCATCGCGAACACATGCAGCGTCTGCATGACTCAGCCAAAATTTATCGTTTCCCGGTCTCTCAAAGCGTTGATGAGCTGATGGAAGCCTGCCGCGAAGTGATTCGCCAGAACAAACTGACCAGCGCCTATATTCGTCCGCTGGTCTTCGTGGGTGACGTCGGCATGGGCGTGAACCCGCCGGCCGGTTACAACACCGATGTGATCATTGCCGCGTTCCCGTGGGGCGCCTACCTGGGCGCAGAAGCACTGGATCAGGGGATCGACGCAATGGTCTCTTCCTGGAACCGCGTGGCGCCAAACACCATCCCGACCGCCGCGAAAGCAGGCGGTAACTACCTTTCTTCCCTGCTGGTCGGCAGCGAAGCGCGCCGCCACGGCTATCAGGAAGGTATCGCCCTGGACGTGAACGGCTACATCTCTGAAGGTGCGGGCGAAAACCTGTTTGAAGTGAAAGACGGCATCCTTTTCACGCCGCCGTTCACCTCGTCCGCGCTGCCGGGCATCACCCGTGACGCCATCATCAAGCTGGCGAAAGATCTGGGTATCGAAGTGCGCGAGCAGGTGCTGTCCCGCGAATCCCTGTATCTGGCCGATGAAGTGTTCATGTCCGGTACGGCAGCTGAAATCACGCCGGTGCGCAGCGTAGACGGTATCCAGGTGGGCGAAGGCCGCTGTGGCCCGGTCACCAAGCGCATTCAGCAAGCGTTCTTTGGCCTCTTCACCGGCGAAACAGAAGATAAATACGGCTGGTTAGATCAGGTTAATCACTAAGCATAAATTTGGGACGGCACGCACCGTCCCATTAAATAGTCAGACGGGAGTCAATAAAGCATGCCTAAGTATCGTTCAGCCACCACCACCCACGGCCGTAATATGGCGGGAGCCCGCGCGCTGTGGCGCGCCACCGGAATGACCGACGCCGATTTCGGCAAGCCGATTATCGCCGTGGTGAACTCCTTCACCCAGTTCGTACCGGGCCACGTGCACCTGCGCGATCTCGGCAAACTGGTTGCCGAGCAAATCGAAGCCTCAGGCGGCGTGGCGAAAGAGTTCAACACCATTGCGGTGGATGACGGTATTGCGATGGGGCACGGTGGCATGCTCTATTCACTGCCGTCGCGCGAGCTGATCGCCGACTCGGTTGAGTACATGGTTAACGCCCACTGCGCCGATGCGATGGTCTGCATCTCCAACTGCGACAAAATCACCCCGGGGATGCTGATGGCCTCCCTGCGCCTGAATATTCCGGTGATCTTCGTCTCCGGCGGCCCGATGGAAGCGGGGAAAACCAAGCTCTCCGACAAAATCATCAAGCTCGACCTGGTCGATGCGATGATCCAGGGCGCGGACCCGAAAGTCTCTGACGAGCAGAGTGACCAGGTAGAGCGCTCCGCGTGTCCGACCTGCGGCTCCTGTTCCGGGATGTTCACCGCTAACTCCATGAACTGCTTGACCGAAGCGCTGGGCCTCTCTCAGCCGGGCAACGGCTCGCTGCTGGCGACCCACGCCGACCGTAAGCAGCTGTTCCTTAATGCCGGTAAGCGCATCGTTGAGCTGACCAAACGCTACTACGAGCAGGACGACGCCAGCGCGCTGCCGCGCAGCATCGCCAGCAAAGCCGCATTCGAGAACGCCATGACGCTGGATATCGCGATGGGTGGCTCTACCAACACCGTTCTGCACCTGCTGGCCGCCGCGCAGGAAGCCGAAATCGACTTCACCATGAGCGACATCGACAAGCTGTCCCGTAAAGTGCCGCAGCTGTGTAAGGTCGCGCCGAGTACCCAGAAGTACCACATGGAAGACGTGCACCGTGCCGGTGGCGTCATCGGTATCCTCGGCGAGCTGGATCGCGCCGGGCTGCTGAACCGTGAAGTGAAAAACGTGCTCGGCCTGACGCTGCCGGAGTCGCTGGACCAGTACGACGTGATGCTGACCAAAGACGACGCGGTGAAAAAGATGTTCCGCGCTGGCCCTGCCGGTATTCGCACCACGCAGGCGTTCTCGCAGGATTGCCGTTGGGATACCCTGGACGATGACCGTGCCGAAGGCTGCATCCGCTCGCTGGAGCATGCCTACAGCAAAGACGGCGGTCTGGCCGTGCTGTACGGTAACTTTGCGGAAAACGGCTGCATCGTGAAAACCGCGGGCGTGGACGACAGCATCCTGAAATTCACCGGTCCGGCGAAAGTGTACGAAAGCCAGGATGAAGCGGTAGACGCCATCCTCGGCGGCAAAGTGGTGGAAGGCGACGTGGTTGTCATTCGCTACGAAGGGCCGAAAGGCGGTCCGGGCATGCAGGAGATGCTCTACCCAACCACCTTCCTGAAATCTATGGGACTTGGTAAGGCCTGCGCGCTGATCACCGACGGACGTTTCTCCGGCGGCACCTCCGGCCTCTCTATCGGCCACGTTTCCCCTGAAGCGGCAAGCGGCGGCAACATCGCCATCATCGAAGACGGCGACCAGATCGAAATCGACATTCCGAATCGCGGCATTCAGCTCAAGCTGAGCGACCAGGAGATTGCGGCCCGTCGTGAAGCGCAGGAAGCCCGCGGCGACAAAGCCTGGACGCCTAAAGACCGCCAGCGTGAAGTCTCCTTCGCCCTGCGCGCCTACGCGAGCCTTGCCACCAGTGCAGATAAAGGCGCGGTGCGCGATAAATCTAAACTTGGGGGCTAATAATGGCCGAGTCTCAACCCTTATCCGCCGCCCCCGAGGGGGCGGAATACCTGAGAGCGGTGCTACGCGCGCCGGTCTATGAAGCCGTGCAGGTCACGCCCCTGCAGAAAATGGAAAAACTCTCTTCGCGCCTCGACAACGTTATCCTGGTCAAGCGCGAAGACCGCCAGCCGGTGCACAGCTTCAAGCTGCGCGGCGCCTACGCGATGATGGCCGGGCTGACCGACGAGCAGAAAGCGCGCGGCGTGATTACCGCGTCGGCGGGCAACCACGCCCAGGGCGTTGCCTTCTCCTCGGCCCGTCTGGGGCTGAAGGCGCTGATCGTGATGCCGGTCGCTACCGCAGACATCAAAGTCGACGCGGTCCGCGGTTTCGGCGGGGAAGTACTGCTCCACGGTGCCAATTTTGACGAAGCGAAAGCCAAAGCGATCGAGCTGGCGCAGCAGCAGGGTTTTACCTGGGTGCCGCCGTTCGACCACCCGATGGTGATTGCCGGGCAGGGCACGCTGGCGCTTGAACTGCTGCAGCAGGATGCGCATCTCGACCGCGTCTTCGTCCCGGTGGGCGGCGGTGGGCTGGCGGCGGGCGTGGCGGTGCTGATCAAACAGCTGATGCCGCAGATCAAAGTCATCGCCGTTGAAGCGGAAGACTCTGCCTGCCTGAAGGCGGCGCTGGATGCCGGCCATCCGGTCGACCTGCCGCGCGTCGGGCTGTTTGCCGAGGGCGTGGCGGTGAAGCGCATTGGCGACGAAACCTTCCGCCTGTGCCAGGAATATCTCGATGATATCGTCACGGTAGACAGCGACGCGATCTGCGCGGCGATGAAGGATCTGTTCGAGGACGTGCGTGCTGTGGCGGAACCGTCCGGCGCGCTGGCGCTGGCGGGGATGAAAAAATACATCGCGCAGCACAACATTCGCGGCGAGCGGCTGGCGCACGTGCTGTCTGGTGCGAACGTGAACTTCCACGGCTTGCGCTACGTTTCCGAGCGCTGCGAGCTGGGCGAACAGCGGGAAGCGCTGCTGGCGGTGACGATTCCGGAAGAGAAGGGCAGCTTCCTCAAGTTCTGCCAGTTGCTGGGCGGTCGTTCGGTGACGGAGTTCAACTACCGCTTTGCCGATGCCAAAGATGCCTGCATTTTTGTCGGCGTGCGTCTGAGCCGTGGCGTGGAGGAGCGCAAAGAGATCCTTAGCCTGCTGCATAACGGCGGCTACAGCGTGGTCGATCTTTCTGACGACGAGATGGCGAAGCTGCACGTGCGCTACATGGTCGGCGGGCGTCCATCGAAGCCACTCCAGGAACGCCTGTTCAGCTTCGAATTCCCGGAATCGCCGGGCGCGCTGCTCAAGTTCCTGCACACGCTGGGCACGCACTGGAACATCTCTCTGTTCCACTACCGCAGCCACGGCACCGACTACGGCCGCGTGCTGGCGGCGTTCGAACTGGGCGAGCACGAGCCGGATTTCGAAACGCGGCTGAACGAGCTGGGTTATGAGTGCCACGACGAAACCCATAACCCGGCGTTCAGGTTCTTTCTGGCGGGCTAGTGGTTCGGCAATATCTTCCAGAACGCATCAATAAGCGGCTCATGCAGCCGCTTTTTTTGTGCGCACACGCCAAGCTCGAACGGTGTTTTCTCATCGCTGCGTTCCAGAATCATCACGCGATTGCGCACTGGTTCCGGGCTGTTTTCCAGCACCACTTCCGGCAGCAGCGCTACGCCGCAGCCGAGCGCCACCATTGACACCATCGCCTCATGACCGCTGACGGTAGCGTATATCGACGGATTGCTGATTTTCTGACGGCGGAACCACAGCTCGATGCGGCGACGCACCGGCCCTTGATCGGCCATGATAAACGGCACCGTGGACCAGTCCGGTTTTTCCACTGAGACCTGGTTACGTACCGGGCAGGGCAGCGCCGGGGCAATCAGTACCACCGCCAGGTTCTCCAGCATCGAGAACGCCACTGCCCCCGGCAGGGTTTCGGGTTTCCCGGCGATGGCGAGATCCGCTTCGCCCGTCACCACTTTTTCCATGGCGTCGGCGGCGTCGCCGGTGGTGAGCTTAATCTCAACCGACGGATGGGCTGCGCGGAAGCGGTCGAGAATGGGTGGCAGATGGCTATAGGCGGCGGTCACGGAGCAGAAAATATGCAGTTCGCCGGAGAGCGATGGCCCCTGCTGATCGATGGCGTGCCGCAGCTGCTGGTACTGCAACAGCGTCTGCTGGGCAAAAATGCGCAGCTCTTCTCCCGCTTCCGTGAGGGTGACAGTACGGTTATCGCGTACGAACAGCGGCTGGCCGAGGTCTTCCTCAAGGCGTTGGATCTGGCGCGAAAGCGTGGAGGGGCTGACGTGCATCGCCCGGGCGCTGCGGCCAAAATGGCGGCTTTCCGCCAGGTGCAGGAACATTTTTAGATCGCGTAAATCCACCGATTCCACTCCCTCTTTTTACATTGCAAAAATTGCAATATGACGTTGTGAATATATCAATTTCCGCAATAAATTTCCTGTTGTAATGTGGGTACATTCTCGCTGAAACGCGAACCGAACTATAAGACACACAACATCACGAGGTATCACCCATGGCTAACTACTTTAATACACTGAACTTGCGCCAGCAGCTGGCGCAGCTGGGCAAATGCCGCTTCATGGCGCGTGACGAATTTGCCGATGGCGCGAGCTACCTTCAGGGTAAAAAAGTGGTCATCGTCGGCTGTGGCGCACAGGGCCTGAACCAGGGCCTGAACATGCGTGACTCCGGTCTGGATATCTCCTACGCCCTGCGTAAAGAAGCGATTGCCGAGAAGCGCGCTTCATGGCGTAAAGCGACCGAAAACGGCTTCAAAGTGGGTACCTACGAAGAGCTGATCCCGCAGGCGGATCTGGTTGTTAACCTGACGCCAGACAAGCAGCACTCAGACGTAGTGCGCTCCGTACAGCCGCTGATGAAAGACGGCGCCGCGCTGGGCTACTCCCACGGCTTCAACATCGTTGAAGTGGGCGAGCAGATCCGTAAAGACATCACCGTAGTGATGGTGGCGCCGAAGTGCCCGGGTACGGAAGTACGCGAAGAGTACAAGCGTGGCTTCGGCGTACCGACGCTTATCGCGGTTCACCCTGAAAACGATCCGAAAGGCGAAGGCATGGCGATTGCCAAAGCGTGGGCTGCAGCGACCGGCGGCCACCGTGCGGGCGTTCTGGAATCCTCCTTCGTTGCCGAAGTGAAATCTGACCTGATGGGCGAGCAGACCATTCTGTGCGGCATGCTGCAGGCCGGTTCTCTGCTCTGCTTCGACAAGCTGGTGGAAGAAGGTACCGACCCGGCCTATGCGGAAAAACTGATTCAGTTCGGCTGGGAAACTATCACCGAAGCGCTGAAGCAGGGCGGGATTACGCTGATGATGGACCGCCTGTCCAACCCGGCCAAACTGCGCGCGTTTGCACTCTCTGAGCAGCTGAAAACCATCATGGCGCCGCTGTTCCAGAAACACATGGATGACATCATCTCCGGCGAGTTCTCTTCCGGCATGATGGCGGACTGGGCGAACGACGACAAGAAACTGCTGACCTGGCGTGAAGAGACCGGTAAAACCGCGTTCGAAACCGCGCCGCAGTATGAAGGTAAAATCGGCGAGCAGGAGTACTTCGATAAAGGCGTACTGATGATCGCGATGGTGAAAGCAGGCGTTGAGCTGGCGTTCGAAACCATGGTGGATTCTGGCATCATCGAAGAGTCTGCGTACTATGAATCTCTGCACGAGCTGCCGCTGATTGCGAACACCATCGCCCGTAAGCGTCTGTACGAAATGAACGTGGTTATCTCTGATACCGCAGAATACGGTAACTACCTGTTCTCTTACGCCTGCGTACCGCTGCTGAAAGAGTTCATGACCACCCTGCAGACGGGTGATCTGGGCAAAGCGATTGCGGAAGGTGCGGTAGACAACGCGCAGCTCCGTGACGTAAACGAAGCCATTCGCAGCCACCAGATCGAGAAAGTGGGCCACAAACTGCGTGGCTACATGACCGATATGAAACGTATCGCGGTAGCAGGTTAACACCAGGTGCGGGCTGATGCCCTCACCCCGACCCTCTCCCACGGGGAGAGGGTGCAAACATTAAAGGCCTTCTCTAAGAGAAGGCCTTGCTGTTTATTTCCGATACAGCACTTTAATGATGTGATAACCGAACTGGGTATGCAGCGGACCGGTTGGCTCCAGCACCGGGCAGGAGAAAACCACTTTATCGAACGCCGGAACCATCTGACCCTGACGGAATTCACCTAAATCGCCGCCACGCTTGCCTGACGGACAAATAGAGTGCTTCTTCGCCAGCTTGCCGAAGTCGGCACCGTTTTTAATCTGCTCCAGAAGATCCAGAGCCAGTTTCTCTTCTTTAACAAGGATATGCAGTGCTGCTGCTGTTTTTGCCATGATCGTGCCTTGAGTGGTATGGATTAGGCTCGCTATACTACCACGCTGTTATTCTCCCCTCCTGACTTTCATTGAGCGATCATTTATGCGTTTAAACCCCGGACAACAACAAGCCGTCGAATTTGTCACCGGACCGTGTCTGGTACTGGCGGGCGCAGGATCCGGTAAAACGCGCGTCATCACCAACAAGATTGCGCACCTGATCCGCGGCTGCGGCTACCAGGCGCGCCACATTGCGGCGGTCACCTTTACCAATAAAGCGGCGCGCGAGATGAAAGAGCGCGTCGGCCAGACGCTGGGGCGCAAAGAGGCGCGCGGGCTAATGATCTCCACCTTCCACACGCTGGGGCTGGATATCATCAAACGCGAGTATGCGGCGCTGGGAATGAAGTCTAATTTCTCGCTTTTTGACGATACCGACCAGGTGGCGTTGCTTAAAGAGCTTACTGAGGGGCTGATCGAAGATGATAAGGTGCTGTTGCAGCAGCTGATCTCGACGATCTCGAACTGGAAAAACGATCTGATGACCCCGGCCCAGGCCGCGGCGATCGCTAAAGGTGAACGGGATCGGATCTTCGCCCACTGCTACGGTCTGTACGATGCACATATGAAAGCGTGCAACGTGCTGGACTTTGATGACCTTATCCTGCTGCCCACGCTGCTGCTGCAGCGCAATGAAGAAGTGCGCGAGCGCTGGCAGAATAAAATCCGCTACCTGCTGGTGGATGAATATCAGGACACCAACACCAGCCAGTACGAGCTGGTGAAGCTGCTGGTGGGGCAGCGCGCGCGTTTCACCGTGGTAGGCGATGATGACCAGTCAATTTACTCCTGGCGCGGCGCGCGCCCACAAAACCTGGTGCTGTTGAGCAAAGATTTCCCCGCCCTGCAGGTGATTAAGCTGGAGCAGAACTACCGCTCCTCCGGGCGTATCCTGAAGGCAGCAAACATCCTGATTGCCAATAACCCGCACGTTTTTGAGAAGCGTCTCTTCTCCGAACTGGGCTACGGCACGGAGCTGAAAGTGCTCAGCGCCAACAATGAGGATCATGAAGCGGAGCGCGTGACGGGCGAACTCATCGCTCACCACTTCGTCAATAAAACCGAATATAAAGATTACGCTATCCTTTATCGCGGCAATCACCAGTCGCGCGTCTTTGAAAAGATGCTGATGCAGAACCGCATTCCGTACAAGATCTCGGGCGGCACCTCGTTCTTCTCGCGTCCAGAGATCAAAGATCTGCTGGCCTATCTGCGCGTGCTCACTAATCCGGATGATGACAGCGCGTTTTTGCGCATCGTGAATACACCGAAGCGAGAGATTGGACCGGCAACGCTGCAAAAGCTCGGCGAGTGGGCGATGACCCGCAATAAAAGCCTGTTTACCGCCAGCTTTGATATGGGCCTGAGCCAGACGCTGACGGGGCGCGGGTATGATAATTTAACCCGCTTCACTCACTGGCTTGGCGAAGTACAGCGGCTGGCAGAGCGCGAGCCTGTGGCAGCCGTACGCGATCTGATCCACGGCATCGACTATGAATCCTGGCTGTACGAAACCTCCGCCAGCCCGAAAGCCGCTGAGATGCGGATGAAAAACGTTAACCAGCTTTTCAGCTGGATGACCGAAATGCTGGAGGGCTCTGAAATTGACGAGCCGATGACACTGACGCAGGTGGTCACTCGCTTTACCCTGCGCGATATGATGGAGCGCGGCGAGAGCGAAGAAGAGGCCGATCAGGTTCAGCTTATGACGCTACATGCGTCAAAAGGGCTTGAGTTCCCGTATGTGTATCTGGTCGGCATGGAAGAGGGACTGTTGCCGCACCAGAGCAGCATTGATGAAGATAACGTCGACGAGGAGCGCCGCCTGGCCTACGTGGGGATCACCCGTGCGCAGAAGGAGCTGACGTTCACGCTTTGTAAAGAGCGCCGCCAGTACGGTGAACTCGTCCGCCCGGAACCGAGCCGTTTCCTGCTGGAATTGCCGCAAGATGACCTGATCTGGGAACAGGAGCGCAAGGTGATTACCGCAGAAGAGCGGATGCACAAGGGGCAGGCTAACGTGGCAAACATCCGCGCCATGCTGGCAAAAGCCAAAGAGAAAGGATAATACAAGGCCGGGTAAGGCGAAGCCACCACCCGGCAATGTTCAGCGTATTACTTCACCTCGAGTACCCAGTGCACATAGCTCTGCCACTGGCACTCCTGCTCGATCATCTCTGCCCCAAGCGGGTGATTATCAATCCAGTTTTCTGGCAGCGTCAGCGTCAGCTTTTCATCATCGGCTAGCAGATTAATGGCAGGCAGCAAATCATCGCGGCGGCGGCTGGCAAACAGGATCGCCAGACGCAGCAGGCGGCACAGATGCTCGGCCACGCGCGGCGGTACGGCGTTTTGCTGATGCAAAGAGGAGAGGTCTACGGCATTGGTTTGGTTTAGCAGCAGCGTTGCCAGCAGCTTTTTCTGTGCAGGCGTGTAGCCCGGCAAATCCAGGTTGCGCACCAGATACGCTGCGTGAGCAGGTGCCTGCTTAAAATCAATGCTTAGCCCCACCTCGTGCAGCGCACAGGCGCTCAGCAATAAATCGCGGCTCAGATGATCAAGATCCCAGGCGTTAGCGACCTGGTCGGCAAAGCGTGATGCCAGCTGCGATACACGGCCAGCCTGATCGATATCAACCAGAAAACGGCGCTGCACGTTGCGCAGAGTACGGTTGCGGATGTCCTGATCCACCGACAGATGCAGCATCCCGTAGACCAGACCTTCGCGCAGCGCGCCGCCGGCCAGGGTCATACACTGGATATTCAGTTCGGTGAATATGGCAATCAGAATGGCCAACCCGCTCGGGAAAACCAGGGCACGTTCCAGCGTCAGGCCTTCAATTTCCAGCTCTTCCAGGCGTCCGCACTGAATGGCACGCTGTTTAAGCTGCTGAAGTTTGGCAAGCGTAATTCGCTCGTCCATTCCCTGCGCCATCATGATTTCCTGCAAGGCCTGAACGGTACCCGACGCACCCACGCAGACTTTCCAGCCGTGATAGCGCAGTTCGTCCATCACCGGGCGTAACACTTCGCGCGCGGCGTATTCCGCCTCGTCGAAATTCTCTTTCCCCAGGTTCCGATCGGTAAAGTAGCGCTCAAGCCAGGTTACGCAGCCCATCGACAGGCTGAACAGTGACGTGGCCTGCGCGCCGGTGCCGGTGACCAGCTCGGTACTGGCACCGCCGATATCCACCACCAGGCGGCGATCGTCACCCCCGGTGGTGTGGGCAACGCCCTGGTAGATCAGGCGTGCTTCTTCTTCGCCGCTAATAACCTGAACCGGACACCCCAGAATTTCCTGCGCTTTGGCAATAAAATCTACGGCGTTAACCGCCAGTCGGAGCGTCGCTGTGGCGACGACGGTGATTTGGGCATGCGGGATATCCTGCAAACGCTCAGCAAAGAGGCGCAGACACTGCCAGCCACGTTCCATGGCTTCAGGGGAGAGGTGATTATCGCTGCTCAGGCCCGCCGCGAGGCGGACCTTGCGCTTAATGCGCGTCAGCGTTTGTATGCTTCCCGCCACCTCACGCACAACCAGCATATGAAAACTATTCGAACCGAGATCAATTGCCGCATAGAGCGAGGTGGAGCTGAGCATATTTTCTTAACCTGAACGACGACGATTACGCGGTGCGCCGCCTGAACGACGCGGACCATTGCCGGAGCGCGGGCGGGTAAGACGCTTAGGCGGCGGCAGTTCGCTTAACAGCGCTTCCGGATTGTATTTGCTCTGCGGGATAGAGTGACCGATGTAGGTCTCAATGGCTGGAAGATTCAGCGCATACTCTTCACACGCAAGGCTAATCGAGTGACCGCTTGCGCCCGCACGACCAGTACGACCGATACGGTGTACGTAGTCTTCGCAGTCGTCTGGCAGATCGTAGTTAAAGACGTGCGTCACGGCCGGAATGTGTAAACCACGTGCCGCCACGTCGGTTGCGACCAGAATATCGAGATCGCCACGGGTGAACTCTTCCAGAATACGCAGGCGTTTTTTCTGCGCCACGTCGCCGGTCAACAGGCCAACACGATGACCATCGGCAGCCAGATGGCCCCAGATGTCTTCACAGCGGTGTTTAGTGTTCGCGAAGATAATGGCGCGATCGGGCCACTCTTCTTCAATCAGAGTTTGCAGCAGACGCATTTTCTCTTCATTGGAAGGATAGAAGAGCTCTTCTTTAATGCGGTGACCCGTTTTCTGCTCAGGTTCCACTTCCACATATTCCGCATTGTTCATCTGCTCGAACGCCAGCTCGCGAACGCGGTAGGAGAGGGTTGCAGAGAACAGCATGTTCAGGCGCTGGTTGGCCGGCGGCATACGGCGGAACAGCCAGCGGATGTCTTTAATGAAGCCCAGATCGTACATACGGTCAGCTTCATCGAGCACCACAACCTGGATTGCGCCGAGGTTAATGTGATTCTGTTTGGCGTAGTCGATAAGACGGCCGGTGGTACCGATCAGGATATCCACGCCGCTTTCCAGCACTTTCAGCTGCTTATCGTAGCCGTCGCCGCCATAGGCCAGGCCAAGCTTCAGGCCGGTGGCCTGCGCCAGAGGCTCAGCGTCTGCATGGATCTGTACCGCCAGTTCTCGCGTCGGGGCCATAATTAGCGCGCGCGGCTGGTTAACTTTGCGGTCTGCAATCGCTGGGTGAGAAAGTAAATAATGGAACGTTGACGTTAAGAACGCCATCGTTTTGCCGGTACCGGTTTGCGCCTGCCCTGCAACATCGCGACCGGCCAGCGTCAGCGGCAGGGCGAGAGCCTGAATGGGCGTGCAGTTATGAAACCCTTTATTTTCAAGGGCTTCAATCACCTTCGGGTGCAGGGCGAAGTCGGAAAACTTCTGTTCTGTTAAATGTGTTTTGCTCATAGTGTGGTAGAATATCAGCTTACTATTGCTTTACGAAAGCGTATCCGGTGAAATAAAGTCAACCTTTAGTTGGTTAATGCGACATCAACACGTCGTTGGTGGAGACAAAACCAACGTACCAGGCTTATTCCTGTGGAGTTATATATGAGCGATAAAATTATTCACCTGACTGACGACAGTTTTGACACGGACGTACTTAAGGCTGACGGGCTGATCCTCGTCGATTTCTGGGCTGAATGGTGTGGTCCTTGCAAAATGATCGCCCCGATTCTGGATGAGATCGCTGACGAATATCAGGGCAAACTGACGGTTGCCAAGCTGAACATCGACCAGAACCCGGGTACCGCACCAAAATACGGTATCCGTGGCATCCCGACCCTTCTGCTGTTCAAAAACGGCGAAGTGGCGGCGACCAAAGTGGGCGCGCTGTCCAAAGGTCAGCTGAAAGAGTTCCTGGACGCTAACCTGGCGTAAGGTTTCTCCGCTGTGCGTCCAGAGCCCCCGGCTAAATGATGTGGAACTCTGGACGCCCGGCTGAAGTCGTGCTAAGTTAGCTATGACTTCGTTTTAAACATATCTGTTGTTTGAATCTTGTTTTACCCGATACTTCCCGTTGTTGACATGAACAATGCGTGAAGTGGCTAAATTCCGGGCTTGTCACTCAATCCGTCTTGTCGTTTCAGTTCTGCGTTCTTTCCCTGTGACCAGACAGCGAACAGACATGAGGTGATGGCCGCTAAACAGGCATGGATGACCCTGCCATACCATTCACAACATTAAGTTCGAGAATCACCCCGAGTTTAAGAACCCACACCATTATGAATCTTACCGAATTAAAGAATACGCCGGTTTCTGAGCTGATCACTCTCGGCGAAAATATGGGGCTGGAAAACCAGGCTCGTATGCGCAAGCAGGACATCATTTTCGCCATCCTGAAGCAGCACGCTAAGAGTGGCGAAGATATCTTTGGCGACGGTGTGCTGGAGATATTGCAAGACGGATTTGGTTTCCTCCGCTCTGCAGACAGCTCCTACCTCGCCGGCCCTGACGACATCTACGTATCCCCCAGCCAAATCCGCCGTTTCAACCTCCGCACTGGTGACACCATTTCAGGTAAGATTCGTCCTCCTAAAGAGGGTGAACGCTACTTTGCGCTGTTGAAAGTCAATGAAGTTAACTTCGATAAGCCGGAAAACTCGCGTAATAAGATCCTCTTTGAGAACTTAACGCCGCTGCACGCGAACTCTCGCCTGCGCATGGAGCGTGGTAACGGTTCTACCGAAGACTTAACCGCGCGTGTTCTGGATTTGGCATCGCCAATCGGTCGTGGCCAGCGTGGTCTGATTGTGGCGCCGCCGAAAGCGGGTAAAACCATGCTGCTGCAGAACATCGCGCAGAGCATCGCCTATAACCACCCAGACTGCGTGCTGATGGTGCTGCTGATTGACGAACGTCCGGAAGAAGTAACCGAGATGCAGCGTCTGGTTAAAGGTGAAGTGGTTGCTTCTACCTTCGACGAGCCAGCATCTCGCCACGTTCAGGTTGCGGAAATGGTTATCGAGAAGGCTAAACGCCTGGTTGAGCACAAGAAAGACGTGATCATCCTGCTCGACTCTATCACCCGTCTGGCGCGCGCTTACAACACCGTGGTGCCAGCTTCCGGTAAAGTGCTGACCGGTGGTGTGGATGCTAACGCCCTGCATCGTCCGAAGCGCTTCTTCGGTGCCGCACGTAACGTGGAAGAGGGCGGCAGCCTGACCATCATCGCAACGGCGCTGATCGATACCGGTTCTAAAATGGACGAAGTGATTTACGAAGAATTTAAAGGTACAGGTAACATGGAACTGCACCTTTCTCGTAAGATCGCTGAAAAACGCGTCTTCCCGGCTATCGACTACAACCGTTCCGGTACCCGTAAAGAAGAGCTGCTCACCACGCAGGAAGAGCTGCAGAAAATGTGGATCCTGCGCAAAATCATCCATCCAATGGGTGAAATTGACGCGATGGAGTTCCTCATTAACAAACTGGCGATGACCAAAACCAACGACGACTTCTTCGACATGATGAAGCGCTCGTAACGCAAATAAAGCCAGCGAACGCCACGTTTTTACGTGGCGTTTTTCTTTTATGGACTATACGCTAGTACCACCTACTCCCAATTTTGACCGGTCAGTGCGACAATAAGATAATTCGCACAGTAAAAACATTAATAGCTTGAATAATAAACAAATGGAATTGTAAGAGGTTTGCTTTATAACTTCAGGCTCGGCGCCTTGATGGTTATACTTCCTTGACTAACATTTGTTGAGAACACCCATTGTGAACCTACTTGATACGTTTACTGAACTAACCAGTATTTTCTTATTTACCACCTGCTTTTTGTTTCTGGCACGTAAGGTGGCGAAATATCTGGGCTTAGTGGATAAACCCAACTTCCGTAAACGTCATCAAGGCATGATCCCTCTGGTCGGTGGTATCTCTGTTTTTGCAGGGATCTGCTTCACTTTTGCTATTGCAGATTACTATATTCCGCATGCCAGGTTGTATCTCTCTTGCGCAGCAGTTCTTGTCGTGATCGGTGCTCTTGACGATAGATACGACATTAGCGTCAAAATCCGCGCTTTCGTTCAGGCAGCTGTCGCTATTGCAATGATGGTATTCGCTAAGTTGCACTTGAGTAGCCTGGGCTATATTTTTGGCTCCTGGGAGATGGAACTCGGCCCGTTCGGCTATTTCCTGACACTTTTTGCCGTGTGGGTGGCGATTAACGCGTTCAACATGGTTGACGGTATTGATGGTTTGCTTGGAGGCCTCTCCTGCGTCTCATTTGCCGCAATTGGTTTCATTTTATGGTTCGATGGGCAATATAGCCTTGCTATGTGGTGTTTCGCCATGATTGCAGCAATCCTGCCATATATCCTGTTAAATCTCGGCGCATTGGGCCGACGCTATAAAGTCTTCATGGGGGATGCGGGTAGCACGCTTATCGGCTTTACTATCATTTGGATTTTGCTGGAAACTACTCAGGGCGATGTACATCCCATCAGTCCGGTAACAGCCTTATGGATTATCGCCATCCCGTTAATGGATATGGTTGCGATTATGTATCGCCGACTGCGTAAAGGGATGAGCCCATTCTCTGCTGACCGTCAGCACATTCATCATCTGATCATGCGAGCCGGATTCACTTCCCGGCAGGCATTTGTGCTTATTACGCTGGCGGCTGCTATTCTAGCGGGGATTGGCGTGACGGCGGAATATACGCATTTTGTGCCTGAGTGGGCCATGTTGGTATTGTTCTTGCTAGCATTTTCTCTCTACGGCTACTGCATTAAGCGCGCATGGAAGGTGGCGCGTTTCATTAAACGTATTAAGCGCAGGATGCGACGTAACAGTGGCAAAAACACAACATTAACTAAGTAAAACCGGGACTATGATGACTCAACCGTTGGCGGGAGCGAAATCAGTGGTAACTGAGAATGAACTGGATATTCGGGGTTTGTTTCGCGTGTTATGGGCAGGCAAACTTTGGATTGCGGGAATCGCGCTGGGGTTCGCACTGTTGGCGCTGGCCTACACGTTCTTTGCGAAACAGGAGTGGAGCGCCACGGCAATCACGGACAGACCAACGGTTAACATGCTCGGGGGGTACTATTCCCAGCAGCAATTCCTGCGAAACCTGGATATTAAAGCCAGTCTTGCCACCCCGGACCAGGCCTCCGTTATGGATGAGGCCTACAAAGAGTTTGTGATGCAACTGGCGTCATGGGATACGCGCCGCGATTTCTGGTCCCAGACGGATTACTACAAGCAGCGTCGGGTTGATAACACTAAAGCCGATGCCGCGCTGCTGGACGATCTGATTAATAATATTCAGTTTATGCCCGGCGACGCGCTGCGTAACGTCAACGACAGCGTTAAGCTGATTGCCGAAACCGCGCCGGACGCCAACAATCTGTTGCGCCAGTACGTCGCGTTTGCCAGCCAGCGTGCCGCAAGCCATCTCAATGAAGAGCTCAAAGGTGCCTGGGCAGCCCGTACTATCCAGATGAAGGCACAGGTCAAACGTCAGGAAGAGGTGGCAAACGCTATTTTTGCGCGCCGCGTCCATAATATTCAGCAGGCGCTGAAAATTGCGGAACAGCACAACATTTCCCGCACTGAGACGGATGTTCCGGCTGATGAATTACCTGATTCTGAAATGTTCCTTCTTGGTCGCCCAATGCTGCAGGCGCGTCTGGAAAATCTGCAGGCCGTTGGGCCTGATTTTGACCTCGACTACGATCAAAATCGCGCGATGCTTAATACGCTTAATGTCGGCCCCTCCCTGGATCCGCGTTTTCAGACCTATCGTTATTTGAGAACGCCTGAAGAACCTGTAAAACGCGACAGTCCGCGTCGTGCATTCCTGATGATCATGTGGGGGATTGTGGGCGCACTCGTTGGGGCTGGCGTGGCGTTAACGCGTCGTCGTACAAACTAAGAACGCCGTTTACGATGAAGGCTATGGCCTTCATCGTCTAATCGAAGAGAATCGATGTGAAAGTACTTACTGTATTTGGCACCAGGCCGGAGGCCATTAAGATGGCGCCTCTGGTTCATGCGCTGGCCAGCGATCCTGATATTGAAGCGAAGGTCTGCGTCACGGCTCAGCACCGTGAGATGCTCGATCAGGTCCTAACCCTCTTTTCCATCGTCCCGGATTACGACCTCAATATTATGAAGCCGGGACAGGGATTGACGGAAATAACCTGTCGCATACTGCAGGATCTCAAGCCTATCCTGGAGTCGTTCAAGCCCGACGTCGTGCTGGTGCACGGCGATACCACGACGACGATGGCAACAAGCCTGGCCGCGTTTTACCAGCGTATTCCCGTCGGTCATGTTGAAGCGGGCCTGCGCACCGGCAATCTTTATTCTCCGTGGCCGGAAGAGGCCAACCGTACGCTTACCGGGCATCTGGCGATGTACCACTTTGCGCCAACCGAGAACTCTCGGCAGAACCTGCTGCGTGAAAATGTCGCCGATAACAACATTTTTGTGACCGGCAATACGGTCATTGATGCGTTGATTTGGGTACGCGATCGCGTACTGGCAAACGGCGAGCTGCAGAAAGAGCTCGCTGCCCGCTATCCGTTCCTGAATAACGGCAAAAAAACCATTCTGGTCACTGGCCACCGTCGCGAAAGCTTTGGACGGGGTTTTGAGCAAATCTGTCACGCGCTGGCTGAAATCGCCGCGCAGAACGACGATGTGCAAATTGTCTATCCGGTTCACCTTAACCCTAACGTCAGCGAGCCGGTCAACCGCATCCTGGGCCACGTCGAAAACGTCCTGCTGATTGAACCGCAGGACTACATGCCGTTTGTCTGGCTGATGAACCACGCCTGGCTGATCCTCACCGATTCGGGTGGGATTCAGGAAGAAGCGCCCTCTCTTGGCAAGCCGGTACTGGTGATGCGTGAAACCACTGAACGTCCGGAAGCGGTTAAAGCCGGGACGGTGCGTCTGGTCGGCACCAACGCACAGCTCATCGTCGAAGAGGTCACTCGCCTTCTGCACGACGATGAAGCGTATCAGGCGATGAGCCGGGCCCACAATCCATATGGAGACGGGCAGGCTTGTGGCCGTATTTTGCATGCACTTAAACACAATCGGGTATCGCTATGAGTTTTACTACCATCTCTGTCATTGGCCTTGGCTATATTGGCCTGCCCACGGCGGCGGCATTCGCCTCCCGTCAAAAACAGGTTGTCGGTGTGGATATCAACGCACGGGCGGTAGAAACCATTAATCGTGGCGAAATTCATATTGTAGAGCCCGATCTTGACCGAGTCGTGAAAGAGGCGGTTGATGGCGGCTTCCTGCGCGCCAGCACGACGCCAGTGGAAGCGGATGCCTACCTGATTGCCGTTCCAACGCCCTTTAAAGGCGACCACGAGCCCGATATGGTCTATGTCGAGGCGGCGGCAAAATCCATTGCCCCCGTGCTGAAGAAAGGCGCGCTGGTGATTCTGGAGTCAACCTCTCCGGTGGGGGCCACCGAGCAGATGGCACAGTGGCTTGCAGAAGCGCGTCCTGATTTACGCTTCCCGCAACAGGCTGGCGAGCAGGCGGATATCAACATCGCCTACTGCCCGGAGCGCGTGCTGCCGGGGCAGGTGATGGTCGAACTGATTAAAAACGACCGCGTCATTGGCGGCATGACGCCGGTCTGTTCTGAACGCGCCAGCGCGCTGTACAAGATTTTCCTGGAAGGCGAATGCGTAGTGACCAACTCCCGCACAGCCGAGATGTGCAAGCTGACTGAAAACAGCTTCCGTGACGTTAACATCGCCTTTGCTAACGAACTGTCGCTTATTTGCGCCGATCAGGGGATTAACGTTTGGGAGTTAATCCGCCTGGCGAATCGCCATCCGCGCGTCAACATTCTCCAGCCTGGCCCGGGGGTGGGCGGCCACTGTATCGCCGTCGACCCGTGGTTTATCGTGGCGCAGAACCCGGCGCAGGCGCGTCTGATTCGCACCGCGCGAGAAGTGAACGACAGCAAACCTCACTGGGTGCTCAACCAGGTTAAAGCGACGGTAGCGGACTGTCTGGCAGAGAGCGGTAAGCGCGCCAGCGAGCTGAAAATTGCCTGCTTTGGTCTGGCATTTAAACCCAACATTGATGATCTGCGCGAAAGCCCGGCGATGGAAATTGCCGAGATGATTGCCGAATGGCATAAGGGCGAAACGCTGGTGGTCGAGCCAAATGTTCATGAACTGCCGGCAAAACTGGCGGGGCATTGCACGCTGACGGCGCTCGATGACGCGCTGGCGACGGCGGACGTGCTGGTGCTGCTGGTGGATCATAAAGAGTTTAAAGCGACGTCCGGTGATGCCGTACGTCAGCAGTATGTGGTTGATACGAAAGGCGTCTGGCGTTGAGTGAACTTCACGGCGTGCTTGAATCCCTTGAGTGGGAAAGCACATTTTTTGCCCGCCCCTCGGCGATAGTCCGCTTGTGCGAAAATGCGCCCGCCCTGCAGGAAGTAGACTTCAGCGTCTGGCAGCGCGTGCAGGCTAAAATCCCGGCGGACCGTGCCGACCTGCTTGACGCGCTCCAGCAGCGTGGTTTTCAGCTGGTTGAGGGTGAGGTAGACCTTTCCATTGCCCTTACCTGGCACGATGTGTCCGGCGCGGAAATTGCAACGGAACAGGACATTCCTGTGCTGCGCCAGATGGCGGCTCAGGCGTTTGCGCAGAGCCGCTTTCGCACGCCCTGGTATGCCCCTGACGATAGCGGACGTTTCTATGCCCAGTGGGTAGAGAATGCGGTCAAAGGCACCTTTGACCACGTCTGCCTGGTTTTCCGTACAGCGAACGGTCAGATTCAGGGATTTGTCTCGCTGCGCAAGCTCAACGCGCGTGAGGCGCGTATTGGCTTATTAGCCGGGCGCGGCATGGGTGAGAAACTCATGCAGGCGGCGCTGCACTGGGCGCAGCAGCAGCAGGTTGAGACGCTGCGGGTGGCGACCCAGGTGGGCAACACCGCCGCGCTTAAACGTTATATTGCGAGTGGTGCCAACATCGACGCCACCGCCTACTGGTTATACAGGTGACAAGATGATTCCATTTAACGCACCACCCGTCGTGGGAACCGAGCTCGACTATATGCAGTCTGCCATGGGCAGCGGCAAACTCTGCGGTGACGGCGGTTTTACCCGTCGCTGTCAGCAGTGGATGGAGCAGCGTTTTCGCAGCGCTAAGGTGCTGCTGACCCCGTCCTGCACGGCATCGCTGGAAATGGCGGCCCTGTTGCTGGATATCCAGCCCGGTGATGAAGTGATCATGCCGAGCTATACCTTCGTCTCCACGGCAAACGCCTTTGTCCTGCGCGGGGCGAAAATTGTCTTTGTGGATATCCGCCCGGACACCATGAACATTGATGAGACGCTGATTGAAGCGGC
This sequence comes from Enterobacter sp. KB-280D8, assembly GCF_041399405.1. Classification (NCBI taxonomy): domain Bacteria; kingdom Pseudomonadati; phylum Pseudomonadota; class Gammaproteobacteria; order Enterobacterales; family Enterobacteriaceae; genus Enterobacter; species Enterobacter sp. KB-280D8. The sequence continues at coordinate 55,261 of NZ_JBGKEC010000013.1, read as the reverse complement.
GATCACCGATAAAACGCGCGCGATTGTGCCGGTTCACTACGCGGGCGTGGCCTGTGAAATGGACACCATCATGGCGATCGCCAAAAAGCACAACCTGTTTGTGGTTGAAGATGCCGCGCAGGGCGTGATGTCCACCTACAAGGGGCGCGCGCTGGGCACGATCGGCCACATTGGCTGCTTCAGCTTCCACGAAACGAAAAACTACACCGCTGGCGGTGAGGGCGGTGCGACGCTGATTAACGATCGTGCCCTGGTTGAGCGTGCGGAAGTGATCCGCGAAAAAGGCACCAACCGCAGTCAGTTCTTCCGCGGTCAGGTTGATAAGTACACCTGGCGCGATATCGGCTCCAGCTATCTGATGGCGGATCTGCAGGCGGCATACCTGTGGGCGCAGTTGGAAGCGGCTGAGCGGATTAATCTCCAGCGTCTGTCCCTCTGGCAAACCTATTACGACGCGCTGGAGCCTCTGGCCAAAGCCGGGCGTATTGAGTTGCCAACCATTCCGGCCGATTGCGTCCATAATGCCCACATGTTCTACATCAAGCTGCGCGATAACGACGATCGCAGCCAGCTCATCGCCTGGCTGAAAGAGGCCGAAATTATGGCGGTGTTCCACTATATCCCGCTGCACTCCAGCCCGGCCGGAGAAGCATTTGGCACGTTTGCGGGTGAAGATCGTTACACTACGAAAGAAAGTGAGCGTTTGCTTCGCTTGCCGCTGTTCTACAACCTCGCACCAGTTAACCAGCGTACGGTGATCAATACCCTTCTGAGCTATTTCAGCTGATATGTCTCTGGCAAAAGCATCGGTGTGGACCGCCGCGTCCACGCTTGTAAAAATTGGTGCCGGACTGCTGGTCGTAAAGCTGCTGGCCGTCTCATTTGGGCCCTCTGGTGTGGGGCTGGCGGGCAACTTCCGCCAGCTTGTCACCGTCCTTGGTGTGCTGGCCGGTGCCGGAATCTTCAACGGCGTGACCAAATACGTTGCTCAATATCATGATGATGCGGCCCAGCTTCGCAGGGTAGTGGGCACCGCGTCGGCGATGGTGACGGGCTTTTCGACCCTGCTGGCGATTGTGTTTCTGCTGGCGGCGGCGCCCATCAGCCAGGGATTGTTCGGGCACACCCATTACCAGGGGCTGGTGCGTCTGGTTGCGCTGGTCCAGATGGGTATTGCCTGGGCTAACCTGCTGCTGGCGCTGATGAAAGGTTTTCGCGATGCTGCCGGGAACGCGCTTGCCTTAATCCTGGGCAGCGTCATCGGCGTGATTGCCTATTACTTCTGCTATCGCCTGGGCGGCTATGAAGGCGCACTGTTGGGGCTTGCGCTGGTCCCGGCGCTGGTTGTTGTGCCTGCGGCATTTATGCTGATGCGTCGGGGCGTTATCCCTCTGAGCTACCTGAAACCACAATGGGACAAGGTGCTTGCCAGCCAACTGGGTAAGTTTACCCTGATGGCGCTCATTACTTCCGTCACGCTGCCAGTGGCATACGTGATGATGCGAAACCTGCTGGCGGCGCATTACAGCTGGGATGAGGTGGGGATCTGGCAAGGGGTAAGCAGTATTTCCGACGCTTACCTCCAGTTTATAACGGCTTCCTTTAGCGTTTATTTGCTGCCAACCTTATCGCGCCTGACGTCCCGGCAGGATATTACCCGCGAAATTTCCCGCTCCTTGCGTTTCGTATTACCCGCTGTGGCGGCGGCCAGTTTGACCGTCTGGCTATTGCGCGATGTTGCCATCTGGCTGCTTTTCTCCGCAAAGTTTACCGCCATGCGCGATCTCTTTGCCTGGCAACTTGTGGGCGATGTGCTGAAAGTGGGGGCTTACGTTTTCGGCTATCTGGTGATTGCGAAAGCTTCGCTGCGGTTGTATATCCTGGCGGAGATTAGCCAGTTTGCGCTACTGACAGCATTTTCACACTGGTTGATACCCGCGCACGGTGCGCTGGGGGCGGCTCAGGCCTATATGGCAACCTATATCGTTTATTTCGCTGCCTGCTGCGGCGTATTTTTATTGTGGCGTAAACGCGCATGACTGCACTGATTCATATCCTGGGATCGGATATCCCACACCATAACCAGACCGTTTTGCGGTTCTTTAACGACGAGCTGGCATCAGGAAATCCTGATGCGCGCGAGTTTATGGTTGCAGGTCAGGATAATGGCCTGAGCGCGGCGTTTCCGGCGCTGACTATCGCCTTCTGGCCGGATAAAGCTTCCCTGGCGAAGGCGGTTATTGCCAAAGCCAAAGCGGATCGTGAGCAACGTTTCTTTTTCCACGGGCAGTTCAATACCGGCCTGTGGCTGGCTCTGCTCAGCGGGGGAATTAAACCCTCCCAGTGCAGCTGGCATATCTGGGGAGCCGATCTCTACGAAGTTTCCCGCGGCTGGAAGTTCCGTCTTTTCTATCCCCTGCGTCGCATGGCGCAGGGAAGGGTGGGCCGCGTTTTTGCCACCCGCGGCGATCTGAATTATTTTGCGAAGCAGCACCCGAACGTGCGCGGCGAGCTACTCTATTTCCCAACCCGTATGGACCCGGCGCTGAACACCATGGCGAATGACGCGGTTCGCGAAGGCAAGCTGACGATCCTGGTGGGGAATTCCGGCGACCGCAGTAACGAACATGTGGCCGCGCTACGGGCGGTATACCAGCAGTTTGGCGACACGGTGAACGTGGTGGTGCCGATGGGTTATCCGGTCAACAACGACGCCTATATTGATGAGGTTCGCCAGCAGGGGCTTGCGTTATTCAGCGAAGGAAATCTGCACATTCTCAGCGAAAAGCTGGAGTTTGATGACTATCTTGCGCTGCTGCGAAAATGCGATCTGGGCTATTTCATCTTTGCCCGCCAGCAGGGTATTGGTACGCTGTGCCTGCTGATTCAGGCGGGTGTACCGTGCGTGCTCAACCGCGACAACCCGTTCTGGCAGGACATGGCCGAGCAGCATATTCCGGTGCTGTTCACCTCAGACACGCTGAATGTCGAAGTGGTGCGTGAAGCACAGCGCCAGCTCACGCTGGTGGATAAAAATAGCATCGACTTTTTCAGCCCGAATTACCTCACGCCGTGGCACCGCGCGCTGCGTATCGCTTCAGGAGACAACGCATGAGTCAGTTGCAATTCAGCGGCTTACTGGTTGTCTGGCTTCTGAGCACCCTGTTTATCGCCACGCTCACCTGGTTTGAGTTCCGCCGCGTGCGCTTCAACTTTAACGTGTTCTTCTCGTTGCTGTTTCTGCTGACCTTCTTTTTCGGCTTCCCGCTGACCAGCATTCTGGTCTTCCGTTTTGACGTGAGCGTCGCGCCGCCGGAGATTCTCCTCCAGGCCCTGCTGGCGGCGACTTGCTTCTATGCGGTTTACTACGTCACCTATAAAACGCGTCTGCGGCCAGCGCAGGCCGCCGCCCCGCGTCGGGCGCTCTTTACCATGAACCGGGTGGAGACCCATCTGACGTGGGTGATGCTCATGACCATCGCCCTGGTCAGCGTTGGCATCTTCTTCATGCATAACGGCTTCCTGCTGTTTAAGCTCCACTCCTACAGCCAGATTTTTTCGGCCGAAGTCTCAGGCGTGGCGCTTAAGCGATTCTTCTATTTCTTCATCCCGGCGATGCTGGTGATCTTCTTCCTGCGCCAGGACAGCAAAGCGTGGCTGTTCTTCCTGGTCAGTACCGTTGCGTTCGGTATCCTGACCTACATGATTGTGGGCGGTACGCGCGCCAACATTATCATTGCTTTCGCTATCTTCCTGTTTATCGGCATTATCCGCGGCTGGATCTCGCTGTGGATGCTGGTTGCGGCAGGCGTGTTTGGCATTGTGGGGATGTTCTGGCTGGCGCTGAAGCGCTACGGGATGAACGTGGCGGGCGATGAGGCGTTTTACACGTTCCTCTACCTGACGCGCGACACCTTCTCGCCGTGGGAAAATCTGGCATTGCTGCTGCAAAACTACGACAAGATTGATTTCCAGGGGCTGGCGCCGATTGTTCGCGACTTCTACGTCTTTATCCCGAGCTGGCTGTGGCCGGACCGCCCTGGTGTGGTGCTCAATACCGCGAACTATTTTACCTGGGAAGTGCTCAACAACCATTCGGGCCTGGCGATCTCGCCAACGTTGATTGGTTCCCTGGTGGTGATGGGAGGAGGCTGGTTTATCCTGCCGGGCGCGTTTGTCGTAGGGCTGATTATCAAGTGGTTCGACTGGCTCTACGTGCGTGGTAACGAAGAGACCAACCGCTACAAGGCGGCTATTTTGCACAGTTTTTGCTTTGGTGCCATTTTCAATATGATCGTTCTGGCGCGCGAGGGTCTGGACTCGTTCGTTTCACGCGTGGTGTTCTTCATGGTCGTTTTTGGCATCTGCCTGTTACTGGCCAAACTGTTGTACTGGCTGTTCGACAGCGCAGGGCTTGTGCACAAGCGCGAGCAACAGGGCAACACAACGCTGTCGCAAGTCTGAGTAGGGAAAGTAATGACTGATAAAATTTCTGCACCGCGCTATGCGCTTCGTGGCCTGCAGCTTATTGGCTGGCGCGACATGCAGCACGCGCTGGACTTTCTGTTCGCCGACGGGCAGATGAAATCCGGTACGCTGGTTGCTATCAACGCGGAAAAGATGCTGGCGGTGGAAGATAACGCCGAGGTGAAAAGCCTGATTGAAGCGGCTGAATTTAAATACGCGGACGGTATCAGCGTGGTCCGCTCTATCCGTAAAAAGTATCCTGACGCTAATGTTTCCCGCGTGGCGGGTGCCGACCTCTGGGAGCAGCTTATGGCCCGCGCAGGCGCGGAAGGTACGCCAGTCTTCCTGATTGGCGGTAAGCCTGAAGTGCTGGCCGAGACCGAAGAGAAACTGCGTCGTCAATGGAATGTGAATATCGTCGGCAGCCAGAATGGTTACTTCAAGCCTGAAGACCAGCAGGCTTTGTTTGCCCGCGTGCGCGACAGCGGGGCAAAAATCGTCACCGTGGCGATGGGATCCCCGCGCCAGGAGATCCTGATGCGCGACTGCCGTCTGGTCTGTCCGGATGCCCTCTATATGGGCGTCGGCGGCACCTACGACGTCTTCACCGGCCATGTTAAGCGTGCGCCAAAGGTCTGGCAAAATCTGGGGCTGGAGTGGCTTTACCGCCTGCTATCGCAACCGACGCGCATTAAACGACAGATTCGTCTGCTTCGCTACCTCGCCTGGCACTATACCGGGAAAATGTAATCAGAATGCAGCGCGATATGCTATTCGCGCTGCAACTCGCCTGCAAAACTGCTGATATTTTGTGCAATGCATTCATTTTTTTAATGCATCGTTTGCCATTTGGCCGATTTTAAGAAACCATTCGCACCGTATTTTAGTACCCCTAAAAAACAATAACCGGTATTAAGCCGGGAAACAGCAAACACAATCGAGGATCTATGGCAGAGAAACAACCGGAGCTACAGCGTGGGCTGGAAGCTCGTCACATCGAACTGATAGCGCTGGGCGGCACTATCGGCGTTGGCCTGTTTATGGGCTCCGCAAGCACCCTAAAATGGGCAGGCCCTTCCGTATTACTGGCGTATATCATCGCCGGGCTGTTTGTTTTCTTCATCATGCGCTCAATGGGTGAAATGCTCTTTCTGGAGCCGGTGACCGGTTCCTTCGCCGTTTACGCACACCGGTATATGAGCCCGTTCTTTGGTTACCTGACGGCCTGGTCATACTGGTTTATGTGGATGGCGGTGGGCATCTCTGAAATCACCGCGATAGGGGTTTACGTCCAGTTCTGGTTCCCGGACATGGCCCAGTGGATACCGGCTCTCATTGCCGTGGGGCTGGTGGCCCTGGCAAACCTTGCAGCCGTGCGCCTTTACGGTGAAATCGAGTTCTGGTTTGCGATGATCAAAGTGACCACCATCATCGTGATGATTGTTATTGGTTTGGGCGTGATTTTTTATGGCTTTGGCAACGGCGGACACGCCATCGGCTTTGGCAACCTGACTGAACACGGCGGCTTCTTCGCCGGCGGCTGGAAGGGCTTCCTGACGGCGCTGTGTATCGTTGTGGCCTCGTACCAGGGCGTGGAGCTGATCGGGATTACCGCCGGTGAAGCGAAAAACCCGCAGGTCACGCTGCGTAGTGCGGTGGGCAAAGTGCTATGGCGTATCCTGATTTTCTACGTGGGTGCGATCTTCGTCATCGTCACCATCTTCCCGTGGAACGAAATCGGGACGACGGGGAGTCCGTTCGTATTAACCTTTGCGAAGATCGGAATTACAGCAGCAGCGGGTATCATCAACTTTGTGGTTCTGACGGCAGCGCTGTCAGGCTGTAACAGCGGGATGTACAGCTGTGGCCGTATGCTCTACGCGCTCTCGAAAAATAACCAGCTGCCTGCGACAATGAGTAAAGTCTCACGCGCTGGCGTGCCGGTAGCGGGCGTAGCGGTCTCCATTGTCATCCTGCTGATTGGTTCCTGCCTGAATTACATCATTCCTAATCCACAGCGCGTGTTTGTTTACGTCTACAGCGCCAGCGTGTTGCCGGGCATGGTGCCGTGGTTTGTTATCCTCATCAGCCAACTGCGTTTCCGCCATGCGCATAAAAAAGCGATCGCCAGCCATCCGTTTCGCTCGATTCTGTTCCCGTATGCGAACTATTTGACGATGGCGTTCCTGATTTGCGTATTAATTGGAATGTACTTTAATGAAGATACCCGCATGTCGCTGTTTGTCGGGCTGATCTTCCTGGCGGCAGTGACGGCCGCGTATAAGCTTCTTGGCCTGGGTCGCCGTGCCACCACGCAGAAAGTGGAGGAATAAGCGGCAAAATGTGCAAACCATAACCAAACGCGCATTTTTTTCAAAAAAGCACTAGACAGCGGGGGCGGAGGTACGTAATATCCAGCCCCGCAACGGCGCTAAGCGCCCGTAGCTCAGCTGGATAGAGCGCTGCCTTCCGGAGGCAGAGGTCTCAGGTTCGAATCCTGTCGGGCGCGCCATTTTAGTTCCCGGCGCTAGAGCTGCGGTGGTCTGAGAAGTAGTCAGTACCGCGTGAAAGAATACAGTGGTGGCTATAGCTCAGTTGGTAGAGCCCTGGATTGTGATTCCAGTTGTCGTGGGTTCGAATCCCATTAGCCACCCCATTATTGAAAGAGTTGTGAATTGCGAAGGTGGCGGAATTGGTAGACGCGCTAGCTTCAGGTGTTAGTGTCCTTAGGATGTGGGGGTTCGAGTCCCCCCCCTCGCACCACGACTTTTTAATAAATTGAACTAAAAATTCAAAAAAGCAGTACATCGGCGAGTAGCGCAGCTTGGTAGCGCAACTGGTTTGGGACCAGTGGGTCGGAGGTTCGAATCCTCTCTCGCCGACCAATTTTGAACCCCGCTTCGGCGGGGTTTTTTGTTTTCTGCAACTTTTCTCCCCTGTAGTTATCCCCCGACAGCGCCCTGTATCACTGTCGCGATTCAGCGACATACAACAAATTGAAATTACAGGAAATAATTATTTACGGGATTTGCTGTCTCTTCCTGGCGACATATTTATGCTTTTGCCGATACGTTGTGAAGCGTCAGATGCCGCTGAACAGCATAATTTCCTTTTATCTTAAAATGTTGCGCCATGTAAAACTTCTGCGTGTAAATCTGGCACGTTACGTGCAATAATATACGAGTAGATGCTCATTCCATCTCTTATGTTCGCCTTAGTGCCTCATAAACTCAGGAATGACGCAGAGCCATTTACGGTGCTTATCGTCCACTGACAGATGTCGCTTCGGCCTCATCAGACACCATGGACATAACGTTGAGTGAAGCACCAAATATGTTGTCTTACAGACCTGTTTTAACGCCTGCTTTTATAGCAGGCGTTTTTTTATGTCTTATTCCCGATAAAAGCGCATGATGAGGGCAACCATCAGCAGAGCCGCTGACGAAACCATATAAAGCGCCTGTACTGAGCCAAACCCTGATGCCACTATCGCTGCTACTCCGGTAAAAAGAGAGGCACTGAGCGTTTGCCAGCGCCAGGCTTTACCGCTGGCTATAGCGGTTTGCGCGGCCTGAAAATTACTGAGTACGCCAAACGTACCCGCCGCAAAAATCACGTTTGAGGCCAGATGCGCGACAAAGATCATCCCCAGCGCATACCCTATCCAGCCGGCCATAAACGGCAGCATTCCATAAGCGGCCAGAAAGATGCCGAGGCAAAGCAACAGTCGCGGCGTATGAGCCGCAAAACGCGCCAGGCTGTCTCTTTGCAGCAGCAGAGGGCCGCAAAGCTGCCCCATACTCCTCGCGAAAAGCAAAGGCAGAGCAAGGCCCGCCGCGTCCTGAGGACGGAGCTGCTGGGCCAGCGCCGGAAGAAGCGCCATCGCAGGTGACCCGACGGCGGCCAGCGCCGGCAAAATGAGCAAGCTGCGTTTCTGCCGAACGGTCAATGTCTGCCAGCGCAATGTCGCTGAAGCCCCCTTTTCCACATGGCCGGTGCGTGACGCCGAAGTAAACAGGCCTCCCGCCAGCCATAGCATGACCAGCGACCCGAGAAAGCTGATGGCATCAATGGCCAGCAAGGCGAGCACGGGTATCTTCTGAAAAAGCACCACGCCCAGCCCGGTACCTAATAACACCTGAGACGCAAAAATCACATTTTCCAGGCAGGTGGCGGCAGGCAGTTCCGTTTCGCTGAGTCCGCGCTTAAAGAGTAAAGTCAGGGCGGGCCAGCTCATCCCGCTGAGCAGCGCTTCGGTGGATTGCACGGCGAGTAACGCGGCAACGCTATGATAACCCACGCCAAGCAGGGGAAAGAGCAGGGCAAGTAAGCCCAGTCCTTCGGTCAATATCAGCAGGGATATCGGAGAAAAGCGCGAGCACAGCCTTTCGCCGAGCATGCTGCCGATAAACCCCGGCACCGTGGCGAACAGAAAAGCGAGGGTCAGCAGCGCTGGCGGGGCCGACCACGCTAACAGCAGGCCGAAGACGACGACCTGGGTTAACCCATTTCCCAGAGAAGAGAAGATAAAAGCACAGGCAAGCAGGCGCAGCCAGCGATGGCAGCGCAGCGCTTCAATAAGCGCGTATAAAAGCGAGTTCATGACGCTTTCCTTTCAGAAACGATTTAGTCCATGCGCAGATCGCGCATGTGCGAAAAAAGGTTAATGAAAAGATATCGTTACATTGGCGGGTTCGTTTGCGGCTGTCGGTGTAAAGAATGTAGCAGGAGAACAGTGATAAAAAAAGGAGGCCGTCTGGCCTCCTGATGAATTACTGCTGCGTTCCGTTATTTTGCAGCGTCAATAACAGCCCATCACGCCGCATGGCGGCTGCCTCTTCTGGCTTATGCTGTTTGTCGAGCGTATCGGCAAGCCACGCGTAGTCAAACGCGTCCGGACGCTGTTTCAGCGCTGCACGGAAGGCCAGGCTCGCCTCCTGCCATTCCCCGTGCTTCATCAGCGACTGGCCCAGCGTACTCCACAGCAGCGGACGGTCACCGACGGTTTTGATCTGCTGGCGCAGCACTTTCTCGACCTGCTCAGGGTTATTGGTTTTCAGGCGCGGGATCACCATGACCAGACGATCGTCGTACTGGCGCTTCAGGCCGTCGAGGAGGATCTCCTGCGCGGTGTCATGATCGTCACACTCAATAAGATGTTCCGCCATAGCCACCTGCAGAGGAACCTGCTGGCGCGTTTTCCGGCTCTGATTTTTCCACCAGGTTTTCAGACCGTCGCTGCCCAGGTCGGCGCGCGCCTGATCCATCAGGCCAATCCATGCGAGACGCTGAAGCTCATCACGATGCTCATCATCACCCACCTCGGCCTTCGCCATCGACGGAATGATGTCCAGCAGCGAGCCCCACGCGCCGGTACGAATATAGGCCTGCTCCGCAAGGCGCAGGACTTCCGGATGACGTGGTGCGATTTCCAGCAGACGGTCAATGCCGTGGCGCGCCGCGTGGTTCTCATTGCGCGCGAGCTGCAGGCGGACGCGGGTAATTTCCACTGGGATCGGGTCGCCAGACGCCAGTTCAGACGCGCGTTCCAGATGCTGGTTAGCGCGGGCTTCATCACCGCGCTGCTGGGCCGCTTCGGCTGCCAGAAGATAGTTCACCACCGGCTGTTCTGCGTGATCGGCGTTTTTCGACATCAGCTTTTCAACCTGCTGATAATCGCCTTCGGCCAGCTTCAGCAGCGCCTGTTCCGTTTGCTTACGGGCGCGGCGGCGCTTACGGCCTACGAACCAGCCGCGGGTATGGGCACCGGTACGGAAAATACGGCGCAGGATCCATTCAACGGCAAGCAGTACCACGACGCCGAGGATCAGAACGATCGCCAGACCCGTTACGCTGGTTTCAATGTTGTAGTTATCGGTCTGGATCAGGACGTATCCCTGATGACCCGCAAGCATCGGCCCCAGGACGATCCCGGCGATCAGCAGGATGAAGAGTAAAAGGACTTTTAGCATCATTACTCTCCCTGTGGCGCGCTTTCAGGCGCTGGCGCTGTGCCGGTCTGCTCGGCCGGAACGCCCGGCTGCGCCAGCAGATTACGCACGCGCGTCTGCATCAGCTTCTCCAGAATCGGCTGGCTGGCCAGCTTATCCGGCACGTTCATGGTGATGTTCTGCTGGCTCAGCTTGTCGATATCTTCGAGGAAGGCGGTGGTCGTCGCATCATCGGTGTTGTAGTAGGCGCGCACCCACGTTGAGACGTTATCCAGCGCCTGTTTGTAGGTCTCTTCCTGATGGCGCGGCACGGCCTGCGCCGCGACCAGCAGGCGGGAACGGATATTTTCGCGCAGATAGATATCCTGATTCGGCGCCAGGAGCGGTACGGCGGTTTCGTCGCGGCGACGGATGGTAATGAAGCTGTCCATAAAGTTCTGCCAGCTTTTCTGCAGGTTAATGCGCCATTCGCTCAGGGAGCTGGAAAGTTCGGTACCGTCGGAATCCATCGGGGAGTCGTCGTCGTTATTATCCGCCAGCTGCAGGTTATCAATTTGATTCGAAAGCTGGTTCACCTTGAGGATAATGCCGTCGTAATCCACCTGCGAAACGGCGGAGAGGCTGGCGATATCTTCGGTAATCGCGCGACGGGCTGCGATGAGGCTCGGATCGTTCATGTCTGCCAGGCTCGCATCGGCGCTTTTCAGCAGCGCGGCGGCGGTGGTCACGTCCTGATCGCTCCACAGTTTACGCCCGGCGAGTTTTACGAGGAAATCGGCCTGCGAGAGCAGCCAGGTTTTAGCATCGGTGCCGGAAATCGTGGCGACTTTCTGCTGTACTTCACCCAGCTGTTTGGTCAGCTCTTCCTGTTTACTGTTTGCCTCGGCTAGCGCGGCGGCCTGCTGCTTAATCACCGCTTCCAGCTCGGTTTTCTGCGTTTCCTGCGCTTTTTGCAGGGAGGTAAGCTGATTCACCAGCGTATCGCTGGTGGCCGTCTGGTTAGCACTCTGTTGCTTCACCAGACCATACAGGCCAACGCCGGCTGCCAGCGCAATGGCGATGGCAATCGCGCTCAAAGCGAGGCTGGTTTTATTGCTGCCGTTTTTCTTCTCAGCGGTTTTCTCAGTCGTCTCTGGCTGTGGCGTTATGTCCACAGTCTCCCTGGTCTCTTCAACCACGGCGGAGGATTTTTCGTGTTCCGTCATTATGGCTTCCCATTTGAGAGTTATTGTAATGCGCGCAGCAGCGCATCGTTGTCGGCGTTATCAGCGATCCGAATATCCTGCCAGCCCAGTTCCCGGGCGAGGTTCGCCAGACGCTCACTGACGACCAGAAGCCGACAGCGGAGTAACCAGTTTTCGCGATACCAAAGCGGTATCAGCGACCAAAGCTGTTGTAACATTTCACCGCTGGTGACCACCAGCGTATTAATTCCGCGCGCGTGCCAGCGCATGGCCTCTTCCGCGCCGTCGTAGTGTTTCCCACAGCGCTGGTAGCACTCAACAAACGTGACGTCAGCCCCGCGTTCACGCAGCGTTTCGCCCAGCAGTTCGCGGCCTCCGTTGCCGCGCAAAATAAGCGCGCGCTTTCCGGCAATAGTTTGTAATTCAGGTAATTGTAGCAAGACTTCGCTGATTTCCCGATCTAACGGATAACGAACATCCGCGCCGCTTACGGTATGAAGCACCAGTGCCGTTGTGCGGCCAATCGCGAAATAGCGCGGAGCGACAGGCCAGGCCAGGCCCTGCTGTTGCAGCTGCGCGTGGGCAAATTCCACGGCATGCTGCGATAGCGCAAACAGCAGGTCGCCTTCCTGCAGGGTATTCATCTGGTCGGCGAGCGCAGAGAGCTCCCGACCGGGGGAGAATTCAATCAGCGGAAAACTCCAGGCCACCTGCCCCAGTGCGCGCAGACGGCTCACTAACTGCTCTCCTGCGGGAGAAGGGCGGGTGACAAGAATACTCATGCAGGGGGTTCTCCGTTATAGACCTCGGCCAGAATTTCACGCGCGCCGTTATTCAGCAGCTCTTCCGCCAGCGAAACGCCAAGCTGCTCGGCATCCTGCGGCTTGCCGCGACGTTCGCCGCGCACCATCTGTGAACCATCCGGGGCGCCGACCAGCGCACGCAGCCACAGTTCACCATCGGTTAATTCAGCATAGCTGCCAATCGGCACCTGACACCCTCCTTCGAGGCGGGTATTCATCGCCCGCTCGGCTTTTACGCGGGTAGCGGTTTCGTCATGGTTCAGCGGGGCGAGCAGCTCGCGGGTGCGCGCATCGTCCAGACGGCACTCGATGCCGACGGCACCCTGACCCACGGCCGGCAGCGACAGCTCTGGCGGCAACGCCACGCGAATGCGTGACTCCAGCCCCAGACGCTTCAGGCCGGCAACGGCGAGAATAATGGCATCGTAATCGCCGTTATCCAGCTTGCCCAGACGCGTGCCAACGTTGCCGCGCAGCGAGCGGATGATAAGGTCAGGACGACGCTCCGCCATCTGACACTGACGGCGTAAACTGGACGTGCCAACCACGCTACCCGCAGGCAGCGCGTCGAGCGAGTCATAGTGGTTAGAGACAAACGCGTCACGCGGGTCTTCGCGCTCGCAGATGGTCACCAGCCCCAGCCCTTCCGGGAACTCGACGGGCACATCCTTCATCGAATGTACGGCGATATCGGCGCGGTTCTCAAGCAATGCCAGTTCCAGCTCTTTGACAAACAGGCCCTTGCCGCCCACTTTCGCCAGTGGCGTATCCAGGATCACGTCACCGCGCGTGACCATCGGCACCAGCTCGACGCGCAATCCACTGTGGCAGGCTTCAAGGCGCTGCTTAACATAATGTGCCTGCCAGAGCGCGAGAGGGCTTTGGCGTGTGGCAATTCTCAAAACATTGTCTAACATGCTTGTTACCGTCATTATCAATCGCTAACCATCCTAACATTGTTGACTCTGGGATGGCAGTTTTACGGTTGATTAAGCGCGAGAGGGACAAGGCGGCGTATTCGTCAGCCATAGCCGTATTCAGGAATTTACACGTACAGAACGGTGCTACACTTGTATGTAGCGCATCTTTCTTTACGGTCAACCGGCAAGGTGTTAAATTGATCACGTTTTAGACCATTTTTTCGTCGGTACCACCATAATCACAAGGGCGAAAAAAGGGTAACGGTTATCTTTTTGAAATACTGCGGGCTCGCTGTTGTTCGTGTTTTGAATAGCTTACGACACCCGGAAACATCAGGCGATACGTCTTGTACCTCTATATTGAGACTCTGAAACAGAGACTGGATGCCATAAATCAACTGCGTGTGGATCGCGCGCTTGCTGCCATGGGCCCTGCTTTCCAGCAGGTATACAGTCTGCTGCCGACATTATTGCACTATCACCATCCGCTGATGCCTGGCTACCTTGATGGTAACGTTCCCCAGGGCATTTGCCTCTTCACGCCTGATGAAACCCAACAGCATTATCTGAACGAGCTGGAACTCTACCGCGGCATGCCGCCTCAGGTTTCTCCGAAAGGTGAACTGCCTATCACCGGCGTTTACTCGATGGGGAGTACCTCATCGGTAGGGCAGAGCTGTTCTTCGGACCTGGATATCTGGGTCTGCCATCAATCCTGGCTCGATAACGAAGAGCGCCAGCTACTGCAGCGTAAATGCAGCCTGCTGGAGAGCTGGGCAGCCTCGCTCGGCGTGGAAGTGAGCTTCTTCCTGATTGATGAAAACCGTTTCCGCCATAACGAAAGCGGCAGTCTGGGTGGTGAAGACTGCGGCTCGACTCAGCACATCTTGTTGCTGGATGAATTTTACCGTACTGCCGTTCGCCTCGCCGGAAAGCGTATTCTGTGGAATATGGTCCCGTGCGAAGAAGAAGAGCATTACGATGACTACGTCATGTCGCTCTATGCGCAGGGCGTACTGACGCCAAACGAATGGCTGGACCTGGGCGGCCTCAGCTCTCTGTCCGCCGAAGAGTACTTTGGCGCAAGCCTCTGGCAGCTCTACAAAAGTATCGATTCACCGTATAAAGCGGTGCTGAAAACGCTGCTGCTCGAAGCCTACTCGTGGGAATACCCTACGCCGCGCCTGCTGGCGAAAGATATCAAGCAGCGCCTGCACGACGGGGAGATTGTCTCCTACGGGCTCGATGCCTACTGCATGATGCTGGAGCGCGTTACCGAATACCTGAAAGCCATTGATGATTCCACGCGTCTTGACCTGGTGCGTCGATGTTTCTATCTCAAAGTCTGTGAAAAGCTGAGCCGCGAGCGCGCCTGCGTGGGCTGGCGTCGTGAAGTGGTCAGTCAGCTAGTGAAAGAGTGGGGATGGGACGAAGCGCGTCTGTCCATGCTCGATAACCGCGCCAACTGGAAGATCGATCAGGTGCGTGAAGCGCACAATGAACTGCTCGACGCAATGATGCAGAGCTACCGTAACCTGATCCGCTTTGCGCGCCGCAACAACCTCAGCGTGTCCGCCAGCCCTCAGGATATCGGGGTGTTAACCCGTAAGCTGTACGCCGCGTTTGAAGCGCTCCCGGGCAAAGTGACCCTGGTTAACCCGCAGATTTCGCCTGACCTGTCTGAACCAAACCTGACCTTTATTTACGTGCCGCCGGGTCGCGCAAACCGCACCGGGTGGTATCTGTACAACCGTGCGCCAAGCATGGATTCGATCATCAGCCATCAGCCGCTGGAGTATAACCGCTACCTGAACAAGCTGGTGGCGTGGGCCTGGTTTAACGGCCTGCTGACCTCGCGCACGCGCCTGTTTATCAAGGGCAACGAGGTGGTCGATTTAGCCAAGCTGCAGGAGATGGTGGCGGATGTCTCGCACCACTTCCCGCTGCGTCTGCCTGCGCCAACGCCAAAAGCGCTCTACAGCCCGTGCGAGATCCGCCATCTGGCGATCATCGTCAACCTGGAATACGACCCGACGGCGGCCTTCCGCAATCAGGTGGTTCATTTTGACTTCCGCAAGCTGGACGTGTTCAGCTTTGGCGAGCAGCAAAACTGCCTGGTGGGCAGCGTAGACCTGCTGTACCGCAACTCGTGGAACGAAGTGCGTACCCTGCACTTTAACGGCGAGCAGGCGATGATCGAAGCGCTGAAAACCATTCTCGGCAAGATGCACCAGGACGCCGCGCCGCCGGACAGCGTCGAAGTGTTCTGCTACAGCCAGCACCTGCGTGGTTTAATTCGTACCCGCGTGCAGCAGCTGGTTTCTGAATGTATCGAGCTACGTCTCTCCAGCACCCGTCAGGAAACCGGGCGCTTTAAAGCGCTGCGCGTCTCCGGGCAGACCTGGGGCCTGTTCTTCGAGCGTCTGAACGTGTCGGTACAGAAGCTGGAAAATGCCATTGAGTTCTACGGCGCGATTTCACACAACAAGCTGCATGGCCTCTCAGTTCAGGTGGAAACCAACCACGTCAAGCTGCCGCAGGTGGTGGACGGCTTTGCCAGTGAAGGGATTATTCAATTCTTCTTTGAAGAGTCTGGCGACGATGCCGGGTTCAACATCTACATTCTGGATGAGACCAACCGCGCCGAGGTGTATCACCACTGTGAAGGCAGCAAAGAGGAGCTGGTGCGCGACGTCAGCCGCTTCTACTCTTCCTCACATGACCGCTTTACCTACGGTTCCAGCTTTATCAACTTCAACCTGCCGCAGTTCTACCAGATTGTGAACGTGGATGGGCGAGCGCAGGTGATCCCGTTCCGTACGCAGGCGATTACCCCAGCAGTACCCGCTAATCAGGATACCGCACCGCTGTTGCAGCAATATTTCTCCTGAGGTTTTTCGCCCGGTGGCGGCTACGCCTTACCGGGCAACAAAACTATCTGAAACTTACATCCTCACCCGCCTGCGCGGTCGCCGCCTGTTCAAGAAGATCCCAGAACGTTTCGCCGCTGCGGTCGCAAACCCACTCGTCACCCTTCAGATCAAAGTGATAGCCGCCCTGTTTGGCCGCCAGCCACACCTGGTGAAGTGGTTCCTGGCGGTTAATAATAATTTTGCTGCCGTTTTCGAAGCTCAGGGTCAGAATGCCGCCGTTGATTTCACAATCGATATCGCTGTCGCCGTCCCAGTCGTCGATACGTTCTTCGATGGTCATCCACAGGGTGTCGGCAAGGCGATGGAATTCACTGTCGTTCATGGTTTTGTTCCTGTTTTTCGTGATGGCGGCAGTATAACGCTAAATAATTCCCGTTGCAGGAAAGCGGCAAACTCTTGCTTTTGTGTCTTCTCCTGCGATGATAGAAACAGATTTGAACTTACGGGCAACTTTATAATGAAAAACGCTTTCCGAACGCTTGCCGTTCTCATCACGCTGTTTAGCCTGACCGGCTGCGGACTGAAGGGACCACTCTACTTCCCACCTGCGGATAAAACCGCGCCGCCGCCGACAAAACCTGTTAACAGCGGCATCGAGTCTTCCACGCCAAAGACTAACGATCGTGGCGACAACGGTGGCCCAACTCAGGTTAACCTCTGACGACAACGTTCTGTACCCGCGCAATGGAGCAAATGATGCAGTTCTCTAAAATGCATGGCCTTGGCAACGATTTTATGGTCGTCGACGCGGTAACGCAGAATGTGTTTTTCTCCCCGGAGCTGATCCGTCGACTGGCGGATCGGCACGTGGGCGTGGGGTTCGATCAGCTGCTGGTGGTTGAGCCGCCCTACGATCCCGACCTCGATTTCCACTACCGTATTTTTAACGCGGACGGCAGCGAGGTTAACCAGTGCGGCAACGGCGCGCGCTGTTTTGCCCGCTTTGTCCGCCTGAAAGGGCTGACCAACAAGCGCGATATTCGGGTCAGCACCGCCAACGGCCGCATGGTGCTCAGCGTCACCGACGACGAGCTGGTGCGCGTGAATATGGGCGAGCCTAATTTCGAGCCTTCCGCCGTGCCGTTTCGCGCAAACAAAGCGGAAAAGACCTATATTATGCGTGCGGCCGAGCAGACAGTATTGTGCGGCGTCGTTTCGATGGGTAACCCGCACTGCGTGATTCAGGTGGATGACGTGGAAACTGCTGCGGTCGAAACGCTCGGTCCGGTGCTGGAAAGCCACGAGCGGTTCCCGGAGCGCGCGAACATCGGCTTTATGCAGGTGGTGAAGCGTGAGCACATCCGCCTGCGGGTGTACGAGCGCGGCGCGGGCGAGACTCAGGCCTGCGGAAGCGGTGCCTGTGCGGCCGTCGCCGTCGGGATCTCTCAGGGGTTACTGGCAGAAGAGGTTCGCGTGGAATTACCGGGCGGTCGGCTTGATATCGCCTGGAAAGGACCGGGTCATCCACTGTATATGACGGGCCCGGCGACACATGTTTATGACGGGTTTATCCATCTATGAAACAACCAGGGGAAGAACTGCAGGAAACAGTGACGGAACTGGACGACAGCGCTGTTGTTGATTATCTGCTGAACAATCCTGAGTTTTTTATTCGCAATGCGCGCATCGTCGAACAGATGCGCGTGCCGCATCCGGTTCGCGGGACCGTGTCGCTGGTCGAATGGCACATGGCGCGCTCGCGCAACCACATCAATCAGCTTGAAGAGAACATGACGCTGCTGATGGAGCAGGCCAGCACCAACGAAAGCCTGTTCTATCGTCTGCTGCATCTTCAGGCGCGTCTGGCGTCGGCGCACAGCCTTGACGAGTTCCTCAGCCGCTTCCACCGATGGGCCCGGGAGTTGGGGTTGGCAGGCGCAACGATTCGTCTGTTCCCTGACCGCTGGCGCATTGGCGCACCGTCGGGATTCACCCATCTGGCGCTCAGCCGTCAGGCGTTTGAGCCGCTGCGCATTCAGCGCCTGGGCCATGAGCATCACTATCTGGGGCCGCTTAACGGGCCAGAGCTGTTGGTGGTGTTACCGGAAGCCAAAGCGATTGGCTCGGTGGCAATGTCGCTGATGGGGCGCGATGGTGACCTGGGGGTAATATTATTTACCAGCCGCGACGCGCACCACTACGAGCAGGGGCAAGCCACGCACCTGCTGCAGGAGATCGCCCTGATGCTGCCCGAGCTGCTGGAGCGCTGGATTGAACGCGTATGACGGACGGACTGCTCGCCACTGACGTCTCGCGCTTTCTGCGCTATCTGGGCGTTGAGCGTCAGCTCAGCCCTGTCACGCTGCTCAACTATCAGCGTCAGCTTGATGCCATCATGCAGATTGCCGACGAAATCGGCCTGAAAAGCTGGCAACAATGTGATGCTGCCACGGTACGCGGGTTCGTCGTGCGTAGCCGAAAAAAAAATCTCAGTCCGGCAAGCCTGGCGCTCCGGCTCTCCGCGCTGCGCAGTTTCTTCGACTGGCTGGTCAGCCAGGGCGGCCTGAAAGCCAACCCGGCGAAAGGGATCGCCACGCCGAAAGCTCCGCGCCATCTGCCGAAAAATATCGACGTCGACGACGTAAACCGCCTGCTGGATATCGATCTTAACGATCCGCTCGCCGTGCGCGACCGCGCGATGCTGGAGGTGATGTACGGCGCAGGCCTGCGTCTGTCTGAACTGGTGAACCTCGACTTAAAGCATCTCGATCTCGACACCGGCGAAGTGTGGGTGATGGGCAAGGGCAGCAAAGAGCGCCGCCTGCCGATTGGCCGCAATGCGGTCTCCTGGATTGAGCACTGGCTGGATCTACGCGGGCTGTTTGGCGCGGAAGAAGATGCGCTGTTTTTATCGAAGCTCGGCAAGCGGATCTCGGCGCGTAACGTGCAGAAGCGCTTTGCGGAGTGGGGCATTAAGCAGGGGCTGAACAGCCACGTTCACCCGCACAAGCTGCGCCACTCCTTTGCGACACACATGCTGGAATCGAGCGGCGATCTGCGCGGCGTGCAGGAACTGCTTGGCCACGCGAATCTGTCGACCACTCAAATCTACACCCACTTAGACTTCCAACACCTTGCCTCGGTGTATGACGCGGCGCATCCACGCGCCAAACGGGGGAAATAATGCGTTTTTACCGCCCACTCGGACAGATCTCAGCCCTGACGTTTGATCTTGATGACACCCTTTATGACAACCGCGAGGTGATCCTGCGTACCGAGCAGGAGTCGCTGGCGTTTGTACAGAACTACCACCCCGCGCTGAAAGCGATGCAGAACAAGGATTTCCAGAAGCTGCGCCAGTCCCTGCGGGAGACCGAACCGGACATTTACCATGACGTGACCGAATGGCGTCGCCGTGCGGTTGAGCAGGCGATGCTCAACGCTGGCCTGAGCGCGCAGGATGCGGCCATCGGTGCTGAAGCGGCAATGGAAAACTTCGCCAAATGGCGCAGCCGTATCGACGTGCCGCAGGAGACCCACGACACGCTGGCGACGCTTGCCGAAAAGTGGCCGCTGGTGGCCATTACCAACGGTAATGCCCAGCCGGAGCTGTTTGGCCTCAGCGATTACTTTGAGTTCGTGCTGCGCGCGGGTCCGCACGGGCGCGCGAAGCCGTTCAGTGACATGTACCATCTGGCGGCAGATAAACTTAACCTGCCGCTGGGTGAGATCCTGCACGTGGGGGATGACCTGACCACGGACGTGGCCGGCGCCATCCGCTGCGGGATGCAGGCCTGCTGGATCAGGCCAGAAAATGCGGAGCTGATGACCGCAACCGACAGCCGTCTTCTGCCGCACGTGGAAATTTCGCGGTTGGCATCCCTCACGACGCTGATATAATCATCAATTGTTCTGTATAAATTAACAGGGTTTTGGCGAATGGAAACAGTTGCCTGCCCGACATGACGTGACGGTGCCAATGGACGTTTCTTACCTGCTCGACAGCCTTAATGACAAACAGCGTGACGCGGTTGCCGCCTCGCGCACCAACCTGCTGGTTCTGGCTGGGGCGGGCAGTGGTAAGACGCGCGTGCTGGTTCACCGCATCGCCTGGCTGCAGAGCGTGGAGAACTGCTCGCCGTACTCCATCATGGCGGTCACGTTTACCAACAAGGCGGCGGCGGAGATGCGCCACCGCATCGCCCAACTGATGGGCACCAGCCAGGGCGGCATGTGGGTTGGTACCTTCCACGGCCTGGCGCACCGCCTGCTGCGCGCGCACCATATGGACGCCAATCTGCCGCAGGATTTCCAGATCCTCGACAGCGAAGATCAGCTCCGTCTGCTGAAGCGCCTGATCAAGGCGATGAATCTCGACGAGAAGCAGTGGCCGCCGCGTCAGGCGATGTGGTACATCAACGGCCAGAAGGACGAGGGGCTGCGCCCGCACCACATTCAGAGCTTCGGCAACCCGGTCGAGCAGACCTGGCAGAACGTCTACAAGGCCTACCAGGAAGCGTGCGATCGCGCCGGCCTGGTGGATTTCGCCGAGCTGCTGCTGCGCGCCCACGAGCTGTGGCTCAACAAGCCGCACATCCTGCAGCACTACCGCGAACGCTTCACCAATATCCTGGTGGACGAATTCCAGGATACCAACAACATCCAGTACGCGTGGATCCGCCTGCTGGCGGGGGATACCGGCAAGGTGATGATCGTGGGCGATGACGACCAGTCGATCTACGGCTGGCGCGGGGCGCAGGTGGAGAACATCCAGCGCTTCCTCAACGATTTCCCCGGCGCGGAAACCATTCGTCTGGAGCAGAACTACCGCTCAACCAGCAACATCCTGAGCGCGGCCAACGCCCTGATTGAGAACAATAACGGGCGTCTGGGGAAAAAGCTGTGGACCGACGGCGTCGACGGCGAACCGATTTCGATTTACTGCGCCTTCAACGAGCTCGACGAAGCCCGCTTCGTGGTGAACCGCATCAAAACCTGGCAGGACAACGGCGGCGCGCTGGAGCAGTGCGCTATTCTCTACCGCAGCAACGCCCAGTCGCGCGTGCTGGAAGAGGCGCTGCTGCAAGTGAGCATGCCTTACCGCATTTACGGCGGCATGCGCTTCTTCGAGCGTCAGGAAATCAAAGATGCGCTCTCATACCTGCGCCTGATCGCTAACCGCAACGACGACGCGGCGTTTGAGCGCGTCGTCAATACGCCGACGCGCGGCATTGGCGACCGTACGCTGGACGTAGTGCGTCAGGCCTCGCGCGATCGCCAGCTGACGCTGTGGCAGGCGTGCCGCGAGCTGCTCCAGGAAAAAGCCCTCGCCGGACGTGCCGCCAGCGCATTGCAGCGCTTCCTGGAATTAATTGATGCTCTGGCGCAGGAAACCGCCGACATGCCGCTGCACGTGCAGACCGACCGGGTGATTAAAGACTCCGGCCTGCGCACCATGTACGAGCAGGAAAAAGGCGAGAAGGGCCAGACCCGTATTGAGAACTTAGAGGAACTGGTCACGGCAACGCGCCAGTTCAGCTACAACGAAGAAGACGAAGATCTGATGCCGCTGCAGGCGTTCCTCTCCCACGCCGCGCTGGAAGCGGGTGAAGGGCAGGCGGACACCTGGCAGGATGCGGTTCAGCTGATGACCCTGCACTCCGCCAAAGGCCTGGAGTTCCCGCAGGTGTTCATCGTCGGGATGGAGGAAGGAATGTTCCCGAGCCAGATGTCGCTGGATGAAGGCGGGCGTCTGGAAGAGGAACGTCGACTGGCCTACGTGGGCGTGACGCGTGCGATGCAAAAGCTAACGCTAACCTACGCGGAAACCCGCCGCCTGTACGGTAAAGAGGTCTATCACCGTCCGTCGCGCTTTATCGGCGAACTGCCGGAGGAGTGCGTGGAGGAGGTGCGTCTGCGCGCCAGCATCAGCCGCCCGGTTAGCCATCCGCGCATGGGGTCGCCGATCTCTGAAACCGACACCGGTTATAAGCTTGGCCAGCGCGTGCGCCATTCGAAGTTTGGCGAAGGCACCATTGTGAATCTGGAAGGCAGCGGCGAGCACAGCCGCCTGCAGGTCGCGTTCCAGGGACAGGGGATTAAATGGCTGGTGGCGGCCTATGCGAAGCTGGAAACAGTCTAACATTCAGAAAAATATCATTATTTTGTAATAATCTGCTAGCCTTATACGTTGAAGGTCAATTAATGCCCTTCAGCGTTCCGTTGCGTGTTGACGCCACAGTTATAGCTGGCGTAACATGCGCGCACGATTACGCTAAGAGGACATTCGCCTTGGACACACCCAGTAGATACTGGCTCAATTCCCTGTCATCCAGGAACAACTCCTAAGGCTATCTCCTCTTGCTGATGGCCTTAGTGGTTGTCAGCGACTGCATTATTCCCGTCGCGCTGAGTCAGGCTGTTTAATGGTCTGAAACCCAATTTGTTTCTGTGTGCCCACCGAACTGTCCGATATTTTTTGCATTGGGAGTCCCGGTCATGTTGAGCGCATTTCAACTCGAAAATAACCGACTGACTCGGCTTGAAGCCGAAGAGTCACAGCCCCTCATTGATGCCGTATGGGTGGATCTGGTCGAGCCGGACGACGATGAGCGCCTTCGCGTACAATCTGAGCTGGGGCAAAGCCTGGCAACCCGCCCGGAACTGGAAGACATCGAAGCCTCCGCGCGTTTCTTTGAAGATGAAGACGGCCTGCACATTCACTCCTTCTTCTTCTTTGAAGATGCAGAAGACCACGCGGGTAACTCCACCGTGGCGTTTACCATTCGCGACGGTCGTCTGTTCACTCTGCGCGAGCGTGAGCTGCCGGCATTTCGTCTCTACCGCATGCGCGCCCGCAGCCAGGCGATGGTGGACGGTAACGCTTACGAGCTGCTGCTCGATCTGTTCGAGACCAAAATTGAACAGCTGGCGGACGAAATTGAAAACATCTACAGCGATCTGGAAAAGCTGAGCCGCGTGATCATGGAAGGCCATCAGGGCGATGAGTACGATGAAGCGTTGTCAACGCTGGCAGAGCTGGAGGATATCGGCTGGAAGGTGCGTTTGTGTCTGATGGATACCCAGCGCGCGCTGAACTTCCTGGTACGCAAGGCGCGTCTGCCGGGCGGTCAGCTGGAACAGGCGCGTGAGATCCTGCGCGATATCGAATCCCTGCTGCCGCACAACGAATCCCTGTTCCAGAAGGTTAACTTCCTGATGCAGGCGGCGATGGGCTTTATCAACATCGAGCAGAACCGCATCATTAAGATCTTCTCGGTGGTGTCCGTGGTGTTCCTGCCGCCGACGCTGGTGGCGTCCAGCTATGGGATGAACTTTGAGTTTATGCCTGAGCTGAAGTGGAGCTTTGGCTACCCGGGGGCGATTATCTTCATGATCCTCGCCGGGCTGGCGCCGTATCTCTACTTTAAGCGTCGTAACTGGCTGTAAAATTTGGCGGGTAGCGCTGCGCTTACCCGCCCTACGATCGAATTCCCTCTCCCTGTGGGAGAGGGTTAGGGTGAGGGCAACATCACAGCCCTTTGCGCGCCCTGCGTTGGGTATAAATCGCATCCGCGACGAAAATCGCCAGTGCCACCCAGATAAAGGCGAACGTCACCATCTTATCCGCACCCGGCACTTCGCCGTAAAACACCACCGCCAGCAGGAACATCAGCGTCGGGCCAATGTACTGGAAGAAGCCCAGCGTGGAGAGACGCAGGCGCGTCGCCGCACCGGTAAAGCACAGCAGCGGAATGGTGGTCACCACACCCGCCGCCATCAGCATCAGGTTCAGCGACCACGTGTTGCTGCCCATATGGCTGGTGGGGCTGTCGGCGATACCGAAGAGATAAATCGCCGCCACCGGCAGTAGCCACAGGGTTTCAAACAGCATCCCGGTTTGGGCTTCCACCGCAATCTTCTTACGCACCAGGCCGTAGAAGGCAAAGCTGAACGCCAGACCGAGGGCGATAACTGGCAGCGAGCCAAACGTCCAGAGCTGCACCAGCACGCCGCAGAAGGCCAGAATCACTGCCACCCACTGCATCCGGCGGAAGCGCTCACCGAGGAAAATCATCCCCAGCACGATGTTCACCAGCGGGTTAATAAAATAACCGAGGCTTGCTTCAAGCATGTGGTGGTTATTCACCGCCCAGATAAACAGCAGCCAGTTTCCGCCAATCAGCACCGCAGAGAGCGCCAGCAGGAGGACCTTTTTCGGGGTTTTGAGCAGCGTTTTAACACCGGACCACTGACGGCTGATGCTCATCAGCGCGATCATAAAGAAGAACGACCAGATGACGCGATGAGTGAGGATCTCATCGGCCGGTACATAGGCGATAAATTTGAAGTACGCCGGGGCGATACCCCAAATAAAATAAGCGGCAAGGGCGAGTAAAACGCCCTGCCGCGTCTGTTTAGCATCCATCGGGAAAATCCGTTACAAAAAAGTGAATCAATTTTACCCGATTTTGCCGCCTCAACCCACCATATAAGTAGCGGTTGCGCTGGCGATATACACCTGTTCTTCGTTGTGTAATTCAACACGCGCCACGGCAACTTTATTCCCCGCGCGCAGCAGGCTGCTGGTGCAGGTGAAGCGATTTCCGCGGCCCGGGCGAAGATAGTCGACGCGCAGATCGATAGTGCCCATGCGCGCCAGACGCTGGCGGAGTTCGTCTTCATTGATGGTGTCATGACGGGTCAGCGTACTGCCCACGCAGACCAGGCCTGCCGCCACATCCAGCGCGGAGGCAATCACCCCGCCGTGCAAAATACTTTGCGCCCAGTTACCCACCATCATCGGCTGGTTGTTGAAGCTTAACTGGGCAAACTCTTTCTCGTAACGCTCCAGCTCCAGTCCCAGCGCACGGTTAAACGGCATATGGTAAACAAAAATCTCGCCCACGAGTTTTAACACTTCTTCGGCGGTAAGCATGGCTGACATGAGGCATCACATCCTTATTGTTAATGAAATGTTGATTTTATGCCTCGGCAATAAGGAATTCCACTTTCAGAAACGAGGATGCAGCAGTTATCGCAGAAGTCTGTAGAATGTTCGCCTCATAACTATTCAGGTAATTTTACTCTTTGCAGGAGAACACCACCGATGCGGACGTATCTGGCCTGGTTACTGGCGGCGGTTGCGCTGCCCCTCACAGCATATGCGCAGGAAGCGACGATCAAAGAAGTCCATGATAAGCCTGCCGTTAAGGGCAGCATTATCGCCAATATGCTTCAGGAGCATGACAACCCGTTCACGCTCTACCCGTATGACACGAACTACGTGATTTATACCCAGACCAGCGATCTCAACAAAGAGGCGATAAGCTCTTATAACTGGTCTGATAATGCGCGTAAGGATGAGGTGAAGTTCCAGCTCAGCCTCGCGTTCCCGTTCTGGCGCGGTATTCTGGGGCCGAACTCGGTGCTCGGTGCCTCTTACACGCAGAAATCCTGGTGGCAGCTCTCTAACAGCGGCGAATCCTCACCGTTCCGTGAAACCAACTATGAGCCGCAGCTCTTCCTCGGCTTCGCAACGGATTATGAATTTGCTGGCTGGACGCTGCGTGACGTTGAGGTCGGTTTTAATCACGACTCTAACGGCCGGTCTGACCCTACTTCACGCAGCTGGAACCGTGCCTATACGCGCCTGATGGCGCAGAACGGCAACTGGATGGTGGAAGTGAAGCCATGGTACGTGGTCGGCAGCACGGATGATAACCCGGACATTACCAAATATATGGGCTACTACCAGCTCAAAGTCGGCTACCAGTTAGGCGACGCCGTGCTGAGCGCGAAAGGCCAGTACAACTGGAACACTGGCTACGGCGGTGCTGAAGTGGGCTTAAGCTATCCGGTGACGAAGCACGTGCGTCTCTATACCCAGGTGTATAGCGGCTATGGCGAGTCGCTGATCGACTACAACTTTAACCAGACTCGCGTTGGCGTAGGCGTAATGCTGAACGATATTCTCTAGGCTGCTCGAATGTTTTTGCGTTAAACGTTGAAGTTTCTCTCTCAGGCGCTGAAAATAGCGCCTGTTTTATTTTTCGCAAATGGGGTTAACGTGGCGCAGGCGGAAGTATTGAATCAGGAGTCGCTGGCTAAACAGGTTTTGCATGAAACCTTTGGCTACCAGCAGTTCCGCCCCGGCCAGGAAACCATCATTGAAACCGTGCTGGAAGGCCGGGACTGTCTGGTAGTAATGCCGACTGGCGGCGGTAAATCTCTCTGCTATCAGGTGCCCGCGCTGGTGCTGAACGGCCTGACGGTCGTGGTATCGCCTCTCATTTCCCTGATGAAAGACCAGGTGGACCAGCTGCTCGCCAACGGCGTGGCGGCGGCCTGTCTGAACTCGACGCAAACCCGCGAGCAGCAGCAAGAGGTCATGGCCGGGTGCCGCACCGGGCAGATTCGCCTGCTGTATATCGCGCCAGAGCGCCTGATGCTGGATAACTTCCTCGATCACCTGGCGCACTGGAACCCGGTCCTGCTGGCGGTCGATGAAGCGCACTGTATCTCCCAGTGGGGACACGATTTCCGCCCGGAATACGCCGCTCTCGGCCAGCTACGTCAACGCTTCCCCGAGCTGCCGTTTATGGCGCTTACCGCCACGGCAGATGACACCACGCGTCTGGATATCGTTCGCCTGCTGGGGCTGAACGACCCGTATATTCAGGTCAGCAGCTTCGACCGCCCTAACATCCGCTATATGCTGATGGAAAAGTTCAAGCCGCTGGATCAGCTCCTGCGCTACGTGCAGGAGCAGCGCGGCAAGTCCGGCATCATCTACTGCAACAGCCGTGCTAAGGTGGAAGACACCGCCGCGCGTCTGCAAAACCGCGGCTTTAGCGCCGCTGCTTACCATGCCGGGTTAGAGAACCACATCCGCGCCGACGTGCAGGAGAAATTCCAGCGCGATGACCTGCAAATCGTCGTCGCGACGGTGGCATTTGGGATGGGCATCAACAAGCCGAACGTGCGCTTTGTGGTGCACTTCGACATCCCCCGCAATATCGAATCCTACTATCAGGAAACCGGCCGCGCCGGGCGTGACGGTCTGCCGGCGGAAGCGATGCTGTTTTACGATCCGGCCGATATGGCGTGGCTGCGCCGCTGTCTGGAAGAGAAGCCACAGGGGCAGCTCCAGGACATCGAGCGCCACAAGCTCAACGCGATGGGCGCCTTCGCTGAAGCGCAAACCTGCCGCCGTCTGGTGCTGCTCAACTACTTTGGTGAAGGGCGACAGGAGCCGTGCGGCAACTGCGATATCTGTCTCGATCCGCCGAAGCAGTACGATGGCCTGATGGACGCGCGCAAAGCGCTCTCGACCATTTACCGCGTGAATCAACGCTTCGGGATGGGCTACGTGGTAGAAGTGCTGCGCGGTGCCAATAACCAGCGTATCCGCGACATGGGCCACGACAAGCTGCCGGTTTACGGCATCGGTAAAGACCAGAGCCACGAACACTGGGTCAGCATTATTCGTCAGCTGATCCACCTCGGCTTTGCCACGCAGAACATTGCCCAGCACTCCGCCCTGCAGCTGACCGAAGCGGCGCGTCCGGTACTGCGCGGTGATGTTGAACTCAAGCTCGCCGTGCCGCGCGTGGTCGCCCTCAAGCCTCGCGTGATGCAGAAATCCTACGGCGGTAACTACGACCGCAAGCTGTTCGCCAAATTGCGCAAGCTGCGTAAGGCTATCGCCGACGAAGAAAACATCCCGCCTTACGTGGTGTTCAACGACGCGACGCTGATCGAGATGGCCGAGCAGATGCCGCTTAGCGCCAGTGAAATGCTCAGCGTCAACGGCGTCGGCACGCGCAAGCTGGAGCGCTTTGGTAAAGAGTTTATGGCGCTCATCCGTTCACACGTTGATGGTGATGATGAGGAGTAGTCAGCCGGGCGAAAAAGTGCCAGGATGATGACTCACTAAATTATTTCCCCGCGAGCTAATTATGTTAATGCTATTTCTCACCGTGGCGTTAGTGCACATCGTTGCGCTGATGAGCCCCGGCCCTGACTTTTTCTTCGTGTCGCAAACGGCCGTCAGCCGCTCCCGCAAAGAAGCGATGATGGGCGTGCTCGGTATCACCATGGGCGTTATGATCTGGGCGGCGGTCGCGCTGCTCGGTCTGAACCTGATCCTGGCGAAGATGGCCTGGCTGCATAACATCATTATGGTTGGCGGCGGGCTGTATCTGTGCTGGATGGGCTACCAGATGCTGCGCGGGGCGCTGAAGAAAGAAGAGCAAAAACCGCAAGAACCAAAAGTAGAGCTGGCAACGGGCGGACGCAGCTTTGTAAAAGGGCTGCTGACCAACCTGGCGAACCCGAAAGCGATTATCTATTTCGGCTCCGTGTTCTCGTTGTTTGTCGGCGATAGCGTTGGCGCGGGCGCACGCTGGGGCATCTTCCTACTGATCGTCGTTGAAACCTTTGCCTGGTTTACCATTGTGGCCAGCCTGTTCGCCTTACCGGCGATGCGCCGCGGCTACCAGCGTATCGCGAAGTGGATCGACGGCTTCGCCGGCGCGCTGTTCGCCGGCTTCGGCATTCATCTCATCATTTCTCGCTAAGCATGACGCGCTGACGCGAGCAGCGCGCCAACCAGCATAAACAGCGAGCCAAAAACTTTATTCAGGGCCTTCATCTGCTTAGGCCCTTTAATCCACGCCGCAATTCGCTGCGCCAGCGTCGCGTAACCAATCATCACGATGATATCGACAATAATCGTGGTCGCACCCAGCACCACGTACTGCATCACCTGGGGCTGATGCGGCACGATAAACTGCGGAAACAGGGCGGCGAGGAAAACGATGCTCTTCGGGTTGGTCAGGTTAACGAACACCGCGCGCTTAAACAGATGGCCGCGGTTTTGCGTCTGAGCGAGCGTATTCAGGTTAATGGAGCCTGCCGCACGCCACTGTTGGATACCGAGCCAAATCAGATACGCTGCCCCGGCCCATTTCAGCACTTCAAAGGCCAGCACGGAGCGGGAGAACAGGGTCCCCAGACCAATCCCGACCAGCACAATATGAATGCCCAGCCCGGTCTGCAAACCGGCAATCGACGCCGCCGCACCGCGATAGCCGTGGTTGATGGAGGTGGTCATGGTGTTAATGGCGCCAGAGCCGGGTGAAAGGCTGAGGATTATGGATGTCAGCAGATAGGCGAACCACCACTCGAAGGTCATTTGAAACTCCCGAACCGTCTATTTTTATGCCACAATACGCTATTGTTGAGTCATTTTGTGACCAGTGACGAAAAAAAACGATATTCCCTGGATTACGTGAGTGGAAACCCAATGTTTCAGCAGAAAAAGGACTGGGAAACACGAGAAAACGCATTTGCTGCTTTCTCAATGGGGCCGCTGACCGATTTCTGGCGGCAGCGCGAGGAAGACGAGTTTACCGGCGTCGGGGGCATCCCGGTGCGCTTCGTTCGTTTCCGCAATGAAAAAAATGACCGGGTGATCGTGGTTTGCCCTGGGCGTATCGAAAGCTACGTTAAATATGCCGAACTGGCCTACGATCTGGTCCATATGGGTTTTGATGTGCTGATCATCGACCACCGTGGGCAGGGGCTGTCCGGGCGTATGCTGCCCGACACGCACCGTGGGCACGTGGATCGCTTCAGCGATTACGTCGACGATTTTGCCGCATTCTGGCAGCAGGAATTGCAGCCCGGCCCCTGGCGCAAGCGGTATATCCTTGCCCACTCCATGGGCGGTGCCATTTCGACGCTGTTTTTGCAGCGGTATGAGCACCAGTGCGACGCCATTGCGCTTACCGCGCCGATGTACGGTATCGTTATTCGCTTCCCCGACTGGATGGTGCGCCATCTACTCGACTGGGCTGAGGGCCATCAGCGCATTCGTGAAGGCTATGCCATCGGAACCGGACGCTGGCGCGCATTGCCGTTCGCCATCAACGTCTTGACCCACAGTCGGCAGCGCTATCGCCGCAACCTGCGCTTTTATGCCGATGAACCGCGCTTGCGCGTCGGCGGCCCGACCTGGCACTGGGTGCGGGAGGGTATTCTGGCTGGTGAGCAGGTGCTGGCGGGCGTAGGCGATGATGACACGCCGACGCTTCTGATTCAGGCGGAAGAAGAGCGTGTGGTGGATAACCGCATGCATGACCGCTATTGTGAACTGCGCGCTGCGGCGGGACACCCCTGCGAAGGGGGTAAACCGCTGGTCATCAACGGCGCGTTCCATGAGATCCTTTTTGAAAAGGACGCTATGCGCTCAGTCGCGCTTAACGCCATTGTTGAATTTTTCAACAGGCATAATTGATTATTGTTTTCCACCAGAGGTTGAAATCCCTATGTACCAGGTTGTTGCATCTGATTTAGATGGCACACTGCTTTCCCCCGACCACACCCTGTCGCCTTACGCGAAAGAGACCTTAAAGCTTCTGACCGCCCGTGGCGTGAACTTTGTGTTTGCCACCGGCCGCCACCACGTGGACGTGGGGCAGATCCGCGATAACCTTGAGATCAAGTCGTACATGATCACCTCCAACGGTGCGCGCGTGCATGATACCGACGGCAACCTGATCTTTACGCACAACCTGGATCGCGATATTGCAGCCGATCTGTTCGGCGTGGTGCATAACAACCCGGCTATCGTCACTAACGTTTACCGCGACGACGAATGGTTCATGAATCGCCACCGCCCGGATGAAATGCGTTTCTTCAGGGAAGCGGTATTCAACTACTCCCTTTATGAGCCGGGTTTGCTGGATCCAGAGGGGATCAGCAAGGTGTTCTTCACCTGCGACAGCCACGAAGAGCTGCTGCCGCTGGAACAGGCGATCAACGCCCGCTGGGGCGATCGTGTCAACGTGAGCTTCTCCACCGTGACCTGTCTGGAAGTAATGGCCGGGGGCGTCTCTAAAGGCCACGCGCTCGAAGCCGTCGCGAAACGACTGGGCTTTGAGCTGAAGGACTGTATCGCCTTCGGCGACGGCATGAACGACGCCGAGATGCTTTCGATGGCAGGCAAGGGCTGCATTATGGAAAACGCACACCAGCGTCTGAAAGATTTGCACCCGGAGCTGGAAGTGATCGGCACCAACGCAGACAACGCGGTACCGAAGTATCTGCGCAAGCTGTTCCTTGAATAATCTTCATTCGGTTGTTTATTGCTCAGTTGTCAACTAAAGAGTTCGCTACAATGCCTCTCCTTCTTTCTGAGAGACAAGCATTGTGGCGCTACTCATTATCACCACTATCCTGTGGGCCTTCTCCTTTAGCCTGATTGGCGAATACCTTGCCGGTTCGGTCGACAGCTACTTCTCGGTGCTGATGCGCGTGGGGCTGGCGGCGCTGGTGTTCCTGCCATTCCTGCGCACGCGCGGGCAATCGCTGAAAACCATTCTGCTCTACATGCTGGTGGGCGCGATGCAGCTCGGCATCATGTATCTGTTTAGCTTCCGGGCTTACGTCTACTTGTCCGTCTCTGAATTCCTGCTCTTTACCGTGCTGACGCCGCTCTATATCACGCTGATTTACGACCTGCTCAGCAGACGCCGTCTGCGCTGGGGATACCTGCTGAGCGCCGCGCTGGCGGTGGTCGGGGCGGCGATAATTCGCTATGACAAAGTAAGCGATCACTTCTGGACCGGGCTGATGTTCGTCCAGCTCGCCAATATCAGCTTTGCTATCGGCATGGTAGGCTACAAACGCCTGATGGAAACCCGCCCTATGCCGCAGCACAACGCGTTTGCGTGGTTCTATATGGGTGCGGCGATTGTCGCAGTGGCGGCGTGGTTTCTGCTCGGTAACCCGCAAAAGCTGCCGACCACCACCGTGCAGTGGAGCGTTCTGGTCTGGCTGGGCGTGGTGGCGTCAGGGTTGGGGTACTTCATGTGGAACTACGGCGCTACGCAGGTCGACGCCGGGACGCTGGGGATCATGAACAACGTGCATGTGCCAGCGGGGCTGCTGGTGAACCTCGCCATCTGGCAGGAACAGCCGCACTGGCCGAGCTTCCTTATTGGGGGAGCGGTGATCCTGGCTTCGCTGTGGGTCCATCGCCGCTGGGTCGCTCCGCGCTCCGCACAAACGGAAGGTGGTCGCACGCGTGGTTCCGCGCTGAGCGAATAAACGCTTCCGTAACGGGCTGACGCTGCTCTCCGTCGCGCACGGCGGCGTACAGCCGGCTCCACAGTCCTTCTCCCAGGGTTTTGGTGACCACCAGACCCTGGCGTTCAAAACTTTCCACCACCCAGTGCGGCAGCGCCGCAATCCCCATGCTGGCCGCCACCATCTGAATCAACAGCAGGGTGTTATCCACGCTTTTCAGCTGCGGACTAATGCCTGCTGGCTGCAGGAAGTGGCGCCAGATATCCAGACGACTGCGCTGGACCGGATAAATTAGCAGCGTTTCCGTCGCCAGGTCTTCCGGCGTGATGCGCGTTTTGGCCGCCAGCGGATGGTCCGGCGCCAGCACCAGGCGCACTTCATAATCGAACATCGGTGAATAATGCAGGCCGCTGCGCGGCAGGATGTCGGACGTCATCACCAGATCCAGTTCGCCCTGCTGGAGCGAAGGCTGCGGGTCGAACGTCACGCCGGATTTAAAGTCCATCTCCACCTGCGGCCACTTCTGGCGAAAGTTTTCAAGCGCGGGGGTCAGCCACTGAATGCAGCTGTGGCACTCAATGGCGATGCGCAGTTTGGTCTGCTGCGGCTCGTTACACGCCTGCAGCGCGCTGGCGATCTGCGGCAGCACCTGATTCGCCAGCTGAAGAAGAATTTCACCCTGCGGCGTAAAGCGCAGGGGCTGGCTCTTACGCACAAAAAGACGAAATCCGAGGCGTTGTTCCAGATCGCTGAACTGGTGAGAAAGGGCGGACTGGGTCTGGTGCAGCGTGGCCGCAGCCGCCGCGAGCGAACCGCAGTTCCGCAACGCTTGTAGCGTTTTCAGGTGTTTAATCTCGATCATGAAAGTCCTTCACTCCGCCATGAACATTTTGCGCTTGAGGAATATACAGTACCTGCCAATTATAGAAGTGTAAACATCTGGACGTCTAAATAACGAATTTCACAAGGGGCACACCATGACAATCCGCAATCACACTCTCGGTTTCCCTCGCGTTGGCCTGCGTCGCGAGCTGAAAAAAGCGCAAGAAAGCTACTGGGCGGGCAACGCCTCCCGTGAAGAACTACTGGCGGTGGGGCGGGAGCTGCGCGCCCGCCACTGGGATCAGCAAAAACAGGCGGGCATTGACCTGCTGCCGGTGGGCGACTTCGCCTGGTACGACCATGTTCTGACGACCAGCCTGCTGCTTGGCAACGTACCGGCTCGTCATCAGAACAAAGATGGATCGGTGGATATTGATACCCTGTTTCGCATCGGCCGTGGCCGCGCACCAACGGGTGAGCCAGCGGCAGCGGCGGAAATGACCAAGTGGTTTAATACCAACTATCACTATATGGTGCCGGAGTTCGTCAAAGGCCAGCAGTTTAAGCTGACCTGGACGCAGCTTCTGGAGGAGGTGGATGAAGCGCTGGCGCTGGGACACCAGGTGAAGCCCGTATTGCTGGGGCCGGTAACCTACCTGTGGCTGGGTAAAGTGAAGGGCGAGCAGTTTGACCGCCTCAGCCTGCTGAACGATATTCTTCCGGTCTATAAGCAGGTGCTGATTGAGCTGGGCAAGCGCGGTATCCAGTGGGTGCAAATCGACGAGCCTGCGCTGGTGCTGGAGCTTCCCCAGGTTTGGCTCGATGCCTTCAAACCGGCGTATGACGCGCTCGCCGGACAGGTAAAACTCCTGCTCACCACCTATTTCGAAGGCGTGACGCCGAACCTGAAGACCATTACCGCGCTGCCGGTTCAGGGCCTTCACGTTGACCTGGTTCACGGTAAGGACGATGTGGTGGAACTGCACAAGCGCCTGCCCGCAGACTGGCTGCTCTCCGCCGGTCTGGTCAACGGCCGTAACGTCTGGCGCGCCGATCTGACCGAAAAATATGCACAGATTAAAGACATCGTCGGCAAACGTGAGCTGTGGGTTGCATCCTCTTGCTCGCTGCTGCACAGCCCAATCGATCTCAGCGTGGAGACCCGCCTCGACCCTGAAGTGAAAAGCTGGTTTGCCTTCGCCCTGCAAAAATGCGAAGAGCTAACACTGCTGCGCGACGCGCTGAACAGCGGCGACACGGCGGCGATCACCGACTGGAGCGCTCCGATCCAGGCGCGTCGTCACTCGTCCCGCGTGCACAACCCGGCGGTGGAAAAACGTCTGGCGGCCATCACCGCCCAGGATAGCCAGCGCCAGAGCCCATATGAGGTACGTGCCGAAGCCCAGCGCGCCCGCTTCAACCTTCCCGCGTGGCCGACCACGACGATCGGCTCCTTCCCACAGACTACGGAGATCCGCGGCCTGCGTCTGGACTTCAAAAAGGGCAATCTGGATGCGAACCACTACCGCACCGGCATCGCGGAACACATCAAGCAGGCGATTATCGAGCAGGAGCGCCTGGGGCTGGACGTGCTGGTGCACGGCGAAGCCGAGCGTAACGATATGGTGGAATACTTCGGTGAACACCTGGACGGCTTCGTCTTTACCCAAAACGGCTGGGTGCAGAGCTACGGCTCCCGCTGCGTGAAGCCGCCGGTGGTCATCGGTGACGTCAGCCGTCCGGAACCGATCACGGTTGAGTGGGCGAAGTACGCGCAGTCCCTGACCGACAAGCCGGTGAAAGGCATGCTCACCGGCCCGGTTACCATTCTCTGCTGGTCGTTCCCGCGTGAAGACGTGACCCGCGAGACCATTGCCAAACAGATTGCGCTGGCGCTGCGTGATGAAGTGGCGGATCTGGAAGCTGCGGGGATTGGCATCATCCAGATTGACGAACCGGCGCTGCGCGAGGGTTTACCGCTGCGCCGCAGCGACTGGGATGCTTACCTGCAGTGGGGCGTGGAAGCGTTCCGCATCAACGCTGCGGTGGCTAAGGACGACACCCAGATCCACACCCACATGTGTTACTGCGAATTTAACGACATCATGGATTCGATTGCCGCGCTGGACGCTGACGTGATCACCATCGAGACCTCGCGTTCAGACATGGAGCTGCTGGAGTCGTTTGAAGAGTTCGACTATCCGAATGAAATCGGGCCGGGCGTGTACGACATTCACTCCCCGAACGTGCCGAGCGTGGAGTGGATTGAAGCCCTGCTGAAAAAAGCGGCCCAGCGCATCCCTGCAGAGCGCCTGTGGGTGAACCCGGACTGCGGACTGAAAACTCGCGGCTGGCCAGAGACGCGCGCGGCGCTCGCCAACATGGTGAAGGCGGCGCAGAATTTGCGTCAGGCGTAGGTGCTGGATTGCCCGGTAAGGCGTAGCCGCCACCGGGCTTTTTTGTTATTACGCCTTCTTACCGCCGTACTGGCTAAACCACGCCAGCATCCGCTGCCAGCCATCTTTAGCCGATTCAGCGTGATAGCTCGGACGATAATCCGCGTTAAACGCATGCCCGGCATCCGGATACACCACGATCTCCGCCTTCGCATTGGCCGCACGGAGCGCATGGCGCATGGTCTCTACCGAATCAAGCGAAATACCGGTGTCCTGTCCACCGTAAAGCCCTAACACGGGGGCATTTAACTCGGTGGCGATATCCACGGGATGTTTCGGTGAATTCAGCGTTTTTTCACCCACCAGTTTGCCGTACCAGGCGACAGCGGCTTTGAGCTGCGGGTTATGCGCGGCATACAGCCAGCTAATGCGTCCGCCCCAGCAGAAACCGGTGACCAGCAGACGATGCGGATCACCGCCGTTGCGCGCCGCCCAGCTGGCGACGTGATCGAGATCGGCCAGCACCTGCGCGTCCGGGACTTTGCTGACCAGGTTGCTGAGCAATGTTGGAATATCGCTGTAGTCGTTCGGATCGCCCTGACGGAAGTAGAGCTCTGGCGCAACGGCCAGATACCCTTCCAGCGCCAGCCGGCGGCAGAGGTCGCGAATGTGTTCGTGAACACCAAATATCTCCTGAATCACAATCACGATGGGCAGCGGGCCGTCTGCCGATTTTGGCCGTGCGTGATAAGCAGGCATATTCTCCCCCTGCGAGGGAATGGAGGTCTCACCCGCGGTAATTGCCGCTTCTGGCGTCGACACGATGGTTGAAGCATGTGGGGCCGCAGCAGGTGCAAAACCGGTTTTTTCAGTCATGGCATTCTCCGTACCAATGAGTTAGCGCAAAGGTAAATATAGACACCAGGTTAACAACTCACAGTGCCTTAAACGGTCTATCTTTTGTGCAGCACCTGGCGATATAACTTGTTAATGTGATGTAAATCACTTTTTTATGGAAATTCAATGTAATCATTTTCATTCATGGTGAGGTGCGTCACGAAAATATGCTTACTGCTTCTGTAAAGTACCGTTTTACTTCTTCTGACTAACCGACCCACAGAGGAGTCACCTATGTCTAAGTCTGATGTTTTTCATCTCGGCCTCACTAAAAACGATTTACAAGGGGCTACGCTCGCTATCGTCCCTGGCGATCCGGAGCGTGTGGAAAAGATCGCCGCGCTGATGGATAAGCCGGTCAAGCTGGCTGCCCATCGTGAATTCACCACCTGGCGCGCAGAGCTGGATGGCAAAGCGGTGATTGTGTGCTCTACCGGTATCGGTGGCCCGTCTACCTCGATTGCGGTTGAAGAGCTGGCGCAACTGGGCATTCGTACTTTCCTGCGTATCGGTACCACCGGCGCTATTCAGCCGCACATCAACGTCGGCGACGTGCTGGTGACGACCGCGTCCGTGCGTCTGGACGGCGCGAGCCTGCACTTTGCGCCGATGGAATTCCCGGCAGTGGCTGATTTCGAGTGCACCACCGCGCTGGTTGAAGCGGCGAAATCCGTGGGCGCAACCACTCACGTGGGCGTAACCGCCTCTTCCGATACCTTCTACCCGGGCCAGGAGCGTTACGACACCTTCTCTGGCCGCGTTGTAAGCCGCTTCAAAGGCTCAATGGAAGAGTGGCAGTCTATGGGCGTGATGAACTACGAAATGGAATCCGCAACGCTGCTGACCATGTGCGCAAGCCAGGGTCTGCGTGCCGGTATGGTGGCGGGCGTTATCGTCAACCGTACCCAGCAGGAGATCCCGAACGCCGAAACTATGAAGCAGACCGAAAGTCATGCGGTGAAAATCGTGGTTGAAGCGGCTCGCCGCCTGATCTAGTTCTCCTCTCTGAGATAAAAGGCCGACGCGTTCGGCCTTTATTTTTTGCGTAGCGCCTCGCAGGAAAACCCTTTCAAACTGGACGTTTATACAGCACAATCTTATTTTGTGCGGGTAATACGTTGATGCAGGGGGCATTGTGGATATCTCAATCCTGATTTATGCGGTGATTGCGCTGGCGGGCGTAGGGATAGGCTGGCTGATTTCCAGTTACCAGCACGCGCAGCAGAAAGCCGAGCAGCTGGCTGAGCGGGAAGAGATCGTCGCCGAGCTTAGCGCGGCAAAACAACAGGTTGCGCTGAGCGACCACTGGCGCGACGAGTGCGAGCTGCTCAATAACGAACTGCGTAACCTGCGTGATATCAACACCTCGCTGGAGGCCGATCTCCGCGAAGTGACTACCCGCCTTGAGTCCACTCAGTTGCACGCCGAAGACAAAATCCGCCAGATGATTAACAGCGAGCAGCGCCTCAGCGAGCAGTTTGAGAACCTCGCTAACCGCATTTTCGAGCACAGCAACCGCCGCGTTGACGAACAGAATCGCCAGAGCCTGAACAGCCTCCTGACGCCGCTGCGCGAACAGCTGGACGGCTTTCGCCGTCAGGTGCAGGACAGCTTTGGTCAGGAAGCCCGCGAGCGCCACACGCTGGCCCATGAGATTCGCAATCTTCAGCAGCTGAATGCGCAGATGGCACAGGAGGCGGTCAACCTGACGCGGGCGCTGAAAGGCGATAACAAAACTCAGGGTAACTGGGGGGAAGTGGTACTTACCCGCGTGCTGGAAGCCTCCGGCCTGCGGGAAGGATATGAATACGAAACGCAGGTAAGTATCGAAAACGACGCCCGCTCGCGCCTGCAGCCGGATGTGATTGTGCGGCTGCCACAGGGCAAAGATGTGGTCATTGACGCCAAAATGACGCTGGTGGCTTATGAGCGTTACTTCAATGCCGAAGATGACTACACGCGCGAATCGGCGCTGCAGGAGCACATTGCTTCCGTGCGTAACCATATTCGCCTGCTGGGCAGAAAGGATTATCAGCAGCTGCCGGGGCTGCGCTCGCTGGACTACGTGCTGATGTTTATCCCGGTCGAACCCGCGTTTTTGCTGGCGCTCGACAGACAGCCTGAGCTTATCACTGAAGCGCTGAAAAATAACATTATGCTGGTCAGCCCCACCACGCTGTTAGTGGCCTTGCGGACCATTGCCAACCTGTGGCGCTATGAGCACCAGAGCCGCAATGCCCAGCAGATTGCCGATCGCGCCAGCAAGCTGTACGACAAAATGCGTCTGTTCGTGGACGATATGTCTTCCGTCGGACAAAGCCTGGACCGTGCGCAGGATAACTACCGCCAGGCGATGAAAAAGCTCTCCTCGGGGCGTGGCAACCTGCTTGCGCAGGCTGAAGCATTCCGCAGCCTGGGGGTGGAGGTTAAACGCGAGATTAATCCGGAATTGGTCGAACAGGCGACAGCGCAGGACGAAGAGTTCCGTCTGCGTGAGGGCAGGGATGAACAAAATACCCTCAGCCAGGACAACGATTTAGCGGCGGGTTTATCGCCAGATGAACAGCCGGCGCGTTTCTTTCGCGGTGGTTGAATCGTAGGGCAATTGCGCCCAATCTGTTACACTTCACGAACATTTGACTGATTAGCAGGCTCTGAGATGGTTGACGATTCACAAGACACGACGCACTTTGGCTTTCAGACTGTAGCCAAAGCGCAGAAAGCTGACATGGTGGCCCACGTATTTCATTCTGTGGCGGCGAAGTACGATGTGATGAATGACTTGATGTCGTTCGGCATTCATCGCTTGTGGAAGCGCTTCACCATCGACTGCAGCGGTGTGCGTCGTGGACAAACGGTTCTCGATCTGGCTGGCGGTACGGGCGATCTGACGGCGAAATTCTCCCGTCTGGTGGGCGAAACCGGTCGCGTTGTACTGGCTGATATTAATGACTCCATGCTTAAAATGGGACGCGAAAAGCTGCGTAACATCGGCGTGGTGGGTAACGTGGAGTACGTGCAGGCCAACGCCGAAGCGCTGCCGTTCCCGGACAATACCTTTGACTGCATCACTATTTCCTTCGGTCTGCGTAACGTCACCGATAAAGAAAAAGCGCTGCGCTCCATGTACCGTGTGCTGAAGCCGGGTGGACGCCTGCTGGTGCTCGAGTTCTCTAAACCGATTATCGACCCGCTGAGCAAAGCCTACGACGCCTATTCCTTCCACGTGCTGCCGCGTATTGGCGAGCTGGTGGCAAACGACGCGGAAAGCTATCGCTATCTGGCGGAATCAATTCGCATGCACCCGGATCAGGACACCTTAAAAGCCATGATGCAGGATGCGGAATTTGAGAACGTTGAATACTTCAACATGACGGCGGGTGTCGTCGCGCTGCATCGCGGTTACAAATTCTGAGTGGAGGTGTCCCGTGCCCTTTAAACCCTTAGTCACCGCAGGCATCGAGAATGTGCTGAATGCCTTCCTGTATCGCGCTCCGGCGCTGAAAGCCGCACGTCAGCGGCTAAACGGGAAGGTACTGCGCATTGTATTAAAAGAGTTCTCGACGCCGCTCGTGCTGGTCTTCAGCGAACGCCAGCTTGACGTTCTGGGTGAGTGGGAAGGCGAGGCTGATTGCTCGGTCATTACCCATATGAGCGTGCTGCCAAAGTTGCGCGATCGCCAGCAATTAACGGCGCTTATCCGCAGCGGTGAGCTGGAAGTAGAAGGTGACATCCAGGTCGTGCAGAACTTTGTTGCGCTCAGCGATCTGGCTGAATTCGACCCGGCAGAGCTGCTGGCGCCTTTTATTGGCGACATCGCCGCTGAAGGGATCGGGAAAGTTATTCATGGCGGCACGGCGTTCCTGCGCAAAAATCTGCAACGTCAACAGCGCTATGCCGCGGAAGTACTGACGGAAGAGTGGCGCATGGCCCCTGGACCGCTGGAAGTGGCGTGGTTTGCGGAAGAGACTGCTGCTGTTGAACGCGCGGTTGATGCGTTAACCAAACGGCTGGAAAAACTGGAGGGCAAATGACGCCTGGTGAAATTCGGCGCCTCTATTTTATCATCCACACCTTTTTGAGTTACGGGCTCGACGAGCTTATCCCCAAAATGCGTATCACGCTGCCGCTCAGAATCTGGCGGCGGACGCTGTTCTGGATGCCAAATCGCCATAAAGGTCAGCCGCTGGGTGAACGCCTGCGTCTGGCGCTGCAGGAGCTCGGCCCGGTATGGATTAAGTTCGGGCAGATGCTCTCAACCCGCCGCGATCTCTTCCCGCCGCACATTGCCGATGAACTGGCGATGCTTCAGGACCGTGTCGCCCCGTTTGATGGGGTGAGAGCGAAGAAACAGATCGAAGAGGCGATGGGAAATCTTCCCGTTGAAGCCTGGTTTGACGATTTCGAAATAGAACCGCTGGCGTCGGCTTCTATCGCTCAGGTGCACACTGCGCGTCTGAAAGAGAACGGTAAAGAGGTGGTGATCAAGGTGATCCGCCCGGATATCCTGCCGATCATCAAAGCCGACATGAAGCTGATTTATCGTCTGGCGCGTTGGGTACCGCGTTTGTTACCTGATGGTCGCCGACTGCGCCCGATGGAAGTGGTGCGGGAGTATGAAAAAACGCTGATTGATGAGCTTAATCTGCTGCGCGAATCGGCAAACGCTATTCAGCTGCGTCGGAACTTTGAAAACAGCCCGATGCTCTATGTGCCTGAAGTCTATTCTGACTACTGCAGCCAGAACATGATGGTCATGGAGCGCATCTACGGTATTCCGGTTTCGGACGTGGTGGCCCTGGAGAAGCAGGGAACGAACATGAAGCTGCTGGCCGAACGTGGCGTTCAGGTCTTCTTTACCCAGGTCTTCCGCGACAGCTTTTTCCACGCGGACATGCACCCGGGTAATATCTTCGTGAGCTACGAGCATCCTGAGGATCCGAAGTACATCGGTATCGACTGTGGGATTGTGGGCTCGCTGAACAAAGAAGATAAACGTTATCTGGCTGAAAACTTCATCGCGTTCTTCAACCGCGACTACCGAAAAGTGGCTGAGCTGCACGTTGATTCCGGCTGGGTTCCGCCGGACACCAACGTCGAAGAGTTCGAGTTTGCGATCCGGACCGTTTGCGAACCAATTTTTGAAAAACCGCTGGCAGAAATCTCCTTTGGCCACGTATTGTTAAACCTGTTCAATACGGCTCGCCGCTTTAATATGGAAGTTCAGCCGCAGTTAGTTTTACTTCAGAAAACATTACTTTACGTTGAAGGTGTAGGTCGACAACTCTATCCTCAGTTAGACTTGTGGAAGACGGCTAAACCTTTCCTGGAATCCTGGATTAAGGATCAGGTTGGCCTTCCGGCGCTGGTTCGGTCTCTTAAAGAGAAAGGCCCGTTCTGGATAGAAAAAATGCCTGAAATTCCTGAGCTGGTTTACGACAGTTTGCGTCAGAGCAAGAATCTTCAGCACAGCATGGATAAAATCGCCCGCGAGCTTCAGTCCAGCCGTGTGCGCCAGGGACAGTCACGCTATCTTTTTGGGATTGGCGCAACGCTGCTGCTGAGCGGTACGCTGCTGCTGATCAACCGTCCTGACTGGCAGATGATGCCCGCCTGGTTGATGGCTGGCGGGGTTGTTGTCTGGCTTGCAGGATGGAGAAAAACGCGCTGAGTTTGCGTCGCCATCGACGGGTCGCATACGTATAATGCGATCTGACCAATTAATCATCTATCCCTGAGGAATATGTATGGGTGGTATCAGTATCTGGCAATTAGTCATTATTGCCGTCATCGTCGTGCTGCTGTTTGGCACCAAAAAGCTCGGTTCTATTGGTTCCGATCTGGGCGCGTCTATCAAAGGCTTCAAGAAAGCGATGAGCGATGATGAGAGCAAGCAGGATAAAACCAGCCAGGACGCTGACTTTACTGCTAAATCCATCTCCGACAAGCAAGAAGATGCCAAAAAGGAAGACGCTAAACGCCACGATAAAGAGCAGGTGTAAGTCGTGTTCGACATTGGTTTTAGTGAGCTGCTGCTGGTCTTTGTGATTGGTCTGATCGTGCTGGGACCGCAGCGTCTGCCGGTTGCGGTAAAAACCGTCGTGGGCTGGGTTCGTGCGCTAAGATCGCTGGCCTCGACCGTTCAAAATGAGCTGGCGCAGGAACTTAAGCTGCAGGAGTTTCAGGAAAGCCTGAAAAAGGTCGAGAAGGCGAGCATGGATAACCTGACGCCGGAACTGAAAGCCTCAATGGATGAACTGCGCGAAGCGGCGGAATCCATGAAGCGCTCTTACAGCGTTAACGATCCTGAAAAAGCGAGCGATGAAGCGAACACTATTCATAACCCGGTGGTGAAGGACAGCGAAGCGCAGCGTGAGGGCGTGACGCCAGCGAGTGCGGAGCACCAGGCCGCAGCGCCTGAGCAAACGCCGCAGGAAACTGAACTGAAAAAACAGGCACAGCCGGAAGAGCCGATGGTAAAAACGGCTGAAGCTAAACCCGCCGCGCCCGTTTCCGAATCATCCCCCTCGTCGAGTGATAAAGCGTAACCATGGCAGTAGATGATACTCAACCGCTTATTACGCACCTTATTGAGCTGCGTAAGCGCCTGTTAAACTGCATTATTGCGGTATTCCTCATATTCCTTTGCCTGGTCTATTTCGCCAACGATATCTATCAGGTGGTCTCTGCGCCGCTGATCAAGCAGATGCCGCTGGGCGCAACGATGATTGCAACAGACGTTGCTTCTCCGTTCTTTACGCCGATTAAGCTGACCTTCTGGGTTTCATTGATTGCCTCTGCTCCGGTCATCCTTTATCAGGTATGGGCGTTTGTTGCGCCGGCACTGTATAAGCACGAACGCAAGCTGGTCATCCCGCTACTGGTATCCAGTTCGCTGCTGTTCTATATCGGCATGGCGTTTGCCTACTTCGTTGTCTTCCCGCTGGCCTTCGGCTTCCTGACGCACACCGCGCCGGAAGGTGTCCAGGTGTCGACGGATATCGCCAGCTACCTCAGCTTTGTGATGGCGCTGTTTATGGCGTTCGGCGTGGCATTTGAAGTGCCGGTGGCCATTGTGCTGCTTTGTTGGGTTGGGGTAACCACCCCTGATGACCTGCGTAAGAAGCGTCCGTATATCCTGGTAGGCGCCTTCGTAGTCGGCATGCTGCTGACGCCGCCGGACGTCTTCTCGCAAACGCTGCTGGCAATACCGATGTACTGCCTGTTTGAGGTTGGCGTCTTCTTCTCGCGTTTTTACGTGGGTAAAGGACGCCGGTCGGACGATGAAGACGACGCGTCCGAAAAGACCACTGAAGAGTAAAACCAGCCGCCCGTCAGGGCGGTTGTTCTATGGGGATTCGCATGTTTGATATCGGTCTCAACCTGACCAGTTCGCAGTTTGCGAAAGATCGTGACGAGGTGGTTGCACGGGCTTTTGACGCCGGCGTCAAAGGACTCCTCCTGACCGGGACCAACCTGCATGAGAGTGAGCAGGCGCAGCGGCTGGCGCAACGTTATCAACGCTGCTGGTCAACCGCAGGCGTTCATCCTCATGACAGCAGCCAGTGGACTGAGGAGGGCGCAGAAACACTGCGCGCGCTGGCGAAAACAGCAGAGGTGGTGGCTATTGGCGAGTGCGGGCTCGATTTCAACCGCAACTTCTCGACGCCTGACGAACAGGAAAAGGCATTCACTGCCCAGCTTGCGCTGGCTGCAGAGCTTGAGATGCCCGTCTTTATGCACTGTCGCGATGCGCATGAACGTTTTCTCGCACTGCTCGACCCGTGGCTGGATAAACTGCCGGGCGCAGTGCTGCACTGCTTCACCGGTTCACGGCAGGAAGCGCTGGATTGCCTGAAGCGAGGGCTTTATCTGGGCATTACCGGTTGGGTTTGCGATGAGCGTCGCGGGCTTGAGCTTCGCGAGCTGCTGCCGGCGATCCCGGCAGAACGCTTGCTTCTTGAAACCGATGCGCCATATCTGCTGCCGCGAGATATGAAGCCCAAACCGGCATCGCGGCGAAATGAGCCCGCCTGGCTGGGGCACATTGTTGAGCGCGTAGCGCACTGGCGCGGAGAGGATCCGCACTGGCTTTCCGCGCAGACGGATGACAACGTGCGTCGCCTGTTCGGGATAAAC
Organism: Enterobacter sp. KB-280D8; assembly: GCF_041399405.1. Taxonomy (NCBI): domain Bacteria; kingdom Pseudomonadati; phylum Pseudomonadota; class Gammaproteobacteria; order Enterobacterales; family Enterobacteriaceae; genus Enterobacter; species Enterobacter sp. KB-280D8. The sequence continues at coordinate 10,714 of NZ_JBGKEC010000013.1, read as the reverse complement.
GTTTAGACTTTGCGGAAGTCGGTGTTTTTCACGCTCTGCAGCACCTGCTTGTTCAGCAGATTGAGCAACAGCATTGAGCGTGCTTCACCGTCCGGCTCGGCGAAAATCGCCTGCAGGCCTTCGAATGCGCCTTCCGTAATGACGACGCTATCGCCCGCGTAAGGGGTTTCCGGATCGGTGATCCCTTCAGGCTGTTGATAAACAGACAGCTGATGAATGACGGTCGACGGAACCGTGGCCGGGTGGGCACCAAAACGAACGAAGTGGCTGACGCCGCGCGTTGCGCTGATGGTGGTGGTGTGGATCACCTCAGGGTCGAACTCCACGAACAGATAGTTCGGGAATAGAGGCTCACTGACGGTTGTGCGCTTCCCGCGCTGCATTTTTTCAAGCGTGATCACGGGTGTCAGACAATTTACTGACTGACGTTCAAGATGTTCCTGCGCGCGCTGAAGTTGCCCGCGTTTGCAATACAGTAAATACCAGGCCTGCATAATCACTCTTTCCCTTAGTTCGGGGCGCAAGCATATCAAAACCCTGGAGGGATCGCTAAGTTGATTATAATGGGGGAAATTCGAACACAACGGATAAGTTCACGCGAATTTAACAAAATTACAGCATCGAGAAGGCTTACGCCGTATAATGAAGCGCTTACAGAGAGGCCATGACTAACTGCATGAAATACCACGATCTCCGCGACTTCCTGACGCTGCTGGAACAGCAGGGTGAATTGAAACGCATTACGCTTCCTGTTGATCCTTATCTGGAAATGACAGAAATTGCTGACCGGACTCTGCGTGCCGGTGGTCCCGCATTACTGTTTGAAAATCCCAAAGGTTACTCCATGCCGGTGCTGTGCAACCTGTTCGGCACTCCGCGTCGTGTCGCCCTGGGGATGGGGCAGGAAGACGTTACCGCGCTGCGTGAAGTGGGTAAACTGCTGGCATTTTTGAAAGAGCCAGAGCCGCCGAAAGGCTTCCGCGATCTGTTCGACAAGCTGCCGCAGTTTAAGCAGGTGCTGAACATGCCCACCAAACGACTGCGCGGCGCGCCGTGCCAGCAGAAAGTGCTGGAAGGTGAGGCGGTGGATCTCACCAAAATTCCGATTATGCAGTGCTGGCCTGAAGATGCTGCGCCGCTGATCACCTGGGGCCTCACCGTGACGCGCGGGCCGCATAAAGAGCGGCAAAACCTCGGTATTTATCGCCAGCAGCTGATTGGCAAAAATAAGCTCATCATGCGCTGGCTGTCGCATCGCGGCGGTGCGCTGGATTTCCAGGAGTGGTGTGCTGCGCATCCGGGTGAACGTTTCCCGGTGTCTGTCGCCTTAGGCGCCGATCCGGCCACCATTCTGGGCGCGGTCACGCCCGTCCCGGATACGCTCTCTGAATATGCCTTTGCCGGCCTGCTGCGCGGGACCAAAACCGAGGTCGTGAAGTGTATCTCTAACGATCTCGAAGTACCGGCCAGTGCAGAAATTGTGCTGGAAGGTTACATTGAGCAGGGTGAAATGGCGCCAGAAGGCCCTTACGGCGACCATACCGGCTATTACAACGAAGTGGATAACTTCCCGGTGTTTACCGTCACGCACATTACCCAGCGTGAAGATGCGATTTATCACTCAACCTATACTGGCCGTCCACCGGATGAACCGGCGGTGCTGGGCGTGGCGCTGAACGAAGTATTTGTGCCGATCCTGCAAAAGCAGTTCCCGGAAATCGTTGATTTTTATCTGCCGCCTGAAGGATGCTCGTATCGCATGGCGGTGGTTACGATGAAGAAACAGTACCCAGGTCATGCTAAACGCGTGATGATGGGCGTATGGTCTTTCCTGCGCCAGTTTATGTATACCAAATTTGTTATTGTCTGCGATGATGACGTTAACGCCCGCGACTGGAATGACGTCATCTGGGCAATCACCACGCGAATGGATCCTGCGCGTGATACGGTGTTAGTCGAAAACACGCCGATAGATTATCTGGATTTTGCCTCGCCGGTTTCCGGTCTTGGCTCAAAGATGGGACTGGATGCCACAAATAAATGGCCTGGCGAAACCGACCGTGAATGGGGTCGCCCGATCAAAAAAGATCCTGCCGTGACCGCGCGAATTGACGCGATCTGGGACGAACTGGCCATAATGAATAACGGTAAACCCTGAGCTGACCGTTAAGCCCTATAGACTTCCCGACAGAGAGAGCGAATGACAACCTTAAGCTGTAAAGTGACGTCGGTAGATGCTATTACCGACACCGTATATCGCGTCCGCCTGGTTCCTGAAGCGGCATTCTCATTCCGTGCTGGCCAGTACCTGATGGTCGTGATGGATGAGCGTGATAAGCGTCCTTTCTCTATGGCCTCTACGCCAGCAGAGCAGGAATTTATTGAGCTGCATATTGGTGCGTCTGAGCTTAACCTGTACGCGATGGCCGTGATGGACCGCATCCTGAAAGAGCGTGAGATTGTGGTCGATATTCCTCACGGCGAGGCATGGTTACGTGATGACGAAGACCGTCCACTGATCCTGATCGCTGGTGGTACAGGCTTCTCATATGTGCGCTCTATTCTGTTGACCGCACTGGCGCGTAACCCGGAACGTGATATCACCATCTACTGGGGCGGCCGCGAAGAGAAGCACCTGTATGACCTGTCTGAACTGGAAGCGCTGAGCATCAACCATCCAAATCTACGCATCGAGCCAGTGGTCGAGCAGCCTGAAGAGGGCTGGCGTGGACGTAGTGGAACGGTGCTGACGGCGGTACTGCAGGATCACGGTACGCTGGCGGGACATGATATCTACATTGCAGGCCGTTTCGAGATGGCGAAAATTGCCCGCGATCTGTTCTGTAACGAACGTGACGCGCGTGAAGACCGTCTGTTCGGTGATGCGTTTGCGTTTATCTAAATAAAAAACCCGCCCCTGACAGGCGGGAAGAACGGCAACTAAACTGTCTCTCTTCGCCAATGACGCCATAACTGCGTTGGCTGCGCTCGTTCTGACGCCATTGGCTTTGAGATACTTTTCCTGATTTACACTCTTTCAAACACCGTCGCGATACCCTGACCCAAACCAATACACATCGTTGCCAGACCAAACTGGGCATCTTTGCGTTCCATCAGGTTGATAAGCGTGGTGCTGATACGCGCCCCGGAGCAGCCCAGCGGGTGACCGAGAGCGATCGCGCCACCGTTGAGGTTGATCTTCTCGTCGATCTGCTCCATCAGCCCCAGATCTTTAATGCACGGCAGGATCTGCGCGGCGAACGCTTCGTTCATCTCGAACAGATCGATATCGCTGGCGGTTAACCCCGCTTTTTTCAGCGCCAGCTTCGAGGCCGGAACCGGTCCGTAACCCATGATGGAAGGATCGCAGCCCACCACCGCCATCGAACGTACCCGAGCACGAGGGGTTAAGCCCAGCTCGCGGGCGCGACTTTCGCCCATTACCAGCATCGCGGCGGCGCCGTCGGACAGCGCTGACGAAGTACCCGCCGTTACCGTACCGGTGACCGGATCAAACGCAGGGCGCAGCGTGGAAAGCGCTTCTACGGTGGTTTCCGGGCGGATGACTTCGTCGTAGCTGAACTGCTTCAGTACGCCGTCCGCGTCGTGGCCGCCGGTCGGGATGATCTCATTTTTAAAGGCGCCGGACTGCGTCGCCGCCCATGCGCGAGCGTGAGAGCGCGCGGCAAAGGCATCCTGCATTTCACGGCTGATGCCGTGCAGACGAGAGAGCATCTCGGCGGTCAAACCCATCATCCCCGCGGCTTTCGCCACGTTACGGCTCATGCCTGGGTGGAAATCGACTCCATGGCTCATCGGTACGTGACCCATGTGCTCCACGCCCCCCACCATGCAGGCCTGGGCATCGCCGGTCATGATCATGCGCGCCGCGTCGTGCAGCGCCTGCATGGACGAACCGCACAGACGGTTGACGGTGACCGCCGGAACCGAGTGTGGGATCTCCGCAAGCAGCGACGCGTTACGGGCGATGTTGAAACCTTGCTCCAGGGTCTGCTGTACGCAGCCCCAGTAGATATCATCCAGCGCTGCCGGGTCCAGCGCCGGGTTACGCGCCAGCAGGCTACGCATCAGGTGCGCGGAGAGGTCTTCCGCACGCACGTTACGGAACGCGCCGCCTTTTGAACGGCCCATCGGGGTGCGAATCGCATCAACAATGACAACCTTTTCCATTGTGACTCCTTAAGCCGTTTTCAGCTCGCCAACCGGACGGGCTGGCTCAACTGCTGGATAGTAGGGTTCGTTATGGCGCGCTTTGTTACGCAGCCCTTCCGGCACCTCATAAAGCGGGCCGAGGTGCTGGTACTGCTGGGCCATATCGAGATAGCGGGCGCTGCCGAGCGTGTCCAGCCAGCGGAACGCGCCGCCGTGGAACGGAGGGAAGCCGAGGCCGTATACCAGCGCCATGTCGGCCTCTGCCGGGCTGGCGATAATGCCTTCTTCAAGGCAACGCACCACTTCGTTGATCATTGGAATCATCATCCGGGCGATGATCTCATCGTCCGTGAAGTCGCGCTTCGGCTGGCTAACGTCGGCCAGCAGGCCATCGACCACGGCATCTTCTTCTTTCTTCGGTTTACCTTTGCTGTCTTCTTTATAGCGCCAGAAGCCCAGGCCGTTTTTCTGGCCGAAGCGGTTGGCGTCGAACAGCGCGTCAATGGCGTCACGATAATCTTTCTGCATGCGCTGCGGGAAGCCTGCCGCCATCACCGCCTGGGCGTGGTGGGCGGTATCAATGCCCACCACGTCCAGCAGATATGCCGGGCCCATTGGCCAGCCGAACTGTTTTTCCATTACTTTGTCGATTTTGCGGAAGTCCGCGCCGTCGCGCAGCAATTGGCTAAAACCGGCGAAGTACGGGAACAGCACGCGGTTAACAAAGAAGCCCGGGCAGTCGTTAACGACGATCGGTGTTTTACCCATCTTGCTTGCCCACGCCACCACTTTAGCAATGGTTTCGTCAGAGGTTTTTTCCCCACGGATCACTTCGACCAGCGGCATACGGTGTACCGGGTTGAAGAAGTGCATCCCGCAGAAGTTTTCCGGACGCTTCAGCACGCTCGCCAGCTCGCTGATTGGAATGGTGGAGGTGTTAGAGGCCAGTACGGTCTCAGGACGAACCTTGTCTTCCGTTTCCGCCAGCACCGCTTTTTTGACTTTCGGGTTCTCGACGACGGCTTCGACCACCACGTCGACACGGTCAAAACCGCTGTATTCCAGCACAGGCTGAATGGTGGAGATCACGCCTGCAAGCTTCAGCCCGTCAATTTTTCCGCGTTCCAGCTGCTTATTCAGCAGCTTGGCCGCTTCGGTCATGCCCAGCGTCAGAGATTTCTCGTTGATGTCTTTCATCACTACCGGTACGCCTTTCCAGGCCGACTGGTAAGCGATGCCGCCGCCCATAATACCGGCGCCGAGCACTGCCGCATGTTTTGGCGTCTCAACGTTTTTGGTCAGCTGTTTGGCTTTGCCCTTCACGAACTGATCGTTGAGGAAGATGCCAACCAGCGCGCGGGCTTCATTGGTGTGCGCCAGCGGAACAAAGCTTTGATTTTCGAGCTTCAGGGCTTCGTCGCGGCCAAATCGGGCTGCCGCTTCAATGGTTTTCACCGCCGTAATTGGCGCCGGGTAGTGTTTACCCGCCGTCTGCATCACCATGCCTTTGGCCATGGTGAAGCTCATGGTGGCTTCAATCTTGCTGAGCTTTAACGGCTCCAGCTTCGGCTGGCGCTTGGCCTTCCAGTCGAGATCGCCGTTAATCGCCTGACGCAGTATGGCAAGTGCGCCTTCAACCAGCTTCTCTGGCTTCACGACGCCGTCGACCAGGCCGATTTTCTGCGCCTGTTCCGCGCCTACGTCTTTACCAGCGGCAATGATTTCCAGGGCGCTGTCTGCACCCAGCATGCGCGGCATGCGCACGGATCCGCCAAAGCCCGGCATAATGCCCAGCTTGGTTTCCGGCAGGCCGATGCGCAGGTCCGGCGTCGCCAAACGGTAGTCGGTCGCCAGCACGCACTCGCACCCGCCGCCCAGCGCGTAGCCGTTCACGGCAGAGATCGTTGGAACAGGCAGATCTTCCAGGCGATTAAAGACGCTGTTGGCAAAGTGCAGCCACTGGCTCAGCTGTTCTTCCGGAACCTGGAACAGCGAAAGGAATTCGGTGATATCGGCACCGACAATAAAGGCCGCTTTGTTAGAGCGCAGCAGCAGCCCTTTTAATTCAGATTGCTTTTCAAGCACTTCCAGCGCCTGGCCAAGACTGGCCACCGTCGCGGTATCAAGCTTATTCACTGAGCCGGGGGCATCGAACACCAGTTCGGCAATGCCGTCTTCCAGCCAGTTGAGGTACAGGGTGTCGCCTTTGTAAAGCATGTCAGTCTCCTGAATCCAGCAAGTGGATCTGGTCATACCAGATGAGACGGAGTGTGGAATTTATGTTAATAAAATGCAAATTACTCATTAAGAAAATGCTGCATTGATCACGGTCGGTGGAAATCACGCAGCCGGAGTGAGGTGTGCTAAGATGCGATGACTTGAGGTCAAAAAAACGAAAGGAAGAATGATGGACTCACTGGCTTCGCTTTATAAAAATCATATCGTTACCCTACAGGAACGTACCCGCGATGTACTGGCCCGCTTCAAGCTGGATGCCCTGCTGATCCACTCCGGCGAGCTGATGAATACTTTTCTTGATGATCACGCCTACCCGTTTAAGGTCAACCCGCAGTTTAAAGCCTGGGTGCCGGTGACTCAGGTTCCAAATTGCTGGCTGCTGGTGGATGGCGTGAACAAGCCGAAACTGTGGTTCTACCTGCCGGTCGATTACTGGCACAACGTTGAACCATTGCCGACCTCTTTCTGGACGGAAGAAATTGAGGTTATTGCTCTGCCGAAAGCGGACGGTATTGGTAGCCAGCTGCCAGCGGCGCGCGGCAACATCGGCTACATCGGCCCCGTACCTGAACGTGCGCTCGGTCTGGATATTCCGGCAGATAAACTCAACCCGAAAGGCGTGCTGGATTACCTTCATTACTATCGCGCGTATAAGACCGACTACGAACTTTACTGCATGCGTGAAGCGCAAAAAACGGCGGTGAATGGCCACCGTGCCGCGCACGAGGCGTTCCAGTCAGGCATGAGCGAGTTCGACATTAACCAGGCCTACCTGACCGCAACCGGTCACCGCGACACCGACGTGCCGTACAGCAACATCGTCGCGCTGAACGAGCATGCGTCTGTTCTCCACTACACCAAACTGGATCACCAGGTTCCGTCTGAGATGCGCAGCTTCCTGCTGGATGCAGGCGCAGAGTACAACGGCTATGCGGCCGACCTGACCCGTACCTGGGCGGCAAATGCGGACACCGATTTCGCGCAGTTGATTAAAGACGTGAATGATGAGCAGCTGGCGCTGATTGGCACCATGAAAGCCGGAACCAGCTACGTGGATTACCACATCCAGTTCCATCAGCGCATCGCCAAACTGCTGCGTAAGCATCAGATTGTGAAAGACATGAGCGAAGAGGCGATGGTCGAGAACGATCTGACCGGGCCATTTATGCCGCACGGTATCGGCCACCCGCTGGGCCTGCAGGTTCACGACGTTGCGGGCTTTATGCAGGATGATACCGGCACGCACCTGGCGGCACCGTCTAAATATCCTTACCTGCGCTGCACCCGTATTCTTGAGCCGCGTATGGTACTGACGATTGAACCAGGGATCTACTTTATCGAATCCCTGCTGGCGCCGTGGCGTGAAGGTCAGTTCAGCAAACACTTCAACTGGGAAAAAATCGACGCGCTGAAGCCGTTTGGCGGCATTCGTATCGAAGATAACGTGGTGGTTCACGAAAACGGTATCGAGAATATGACGCGAGACCTGAAGCTGGCCTGATGGAAAGCTGGCTGATACCGGCTGAACCGGTCACCTTTGTCGAGGAAATCAAGAAAAGCCGCTTTATTACGCTGCTGGCGCATACCGATGGCGTAGAGGCGGCAAAGGCGTTTGTCGAGTCCGTCCGGGCCGAGCATCCCGACGCACGTCACCACTGCGTGGCGTGGGTGGCAGGGCCGCCTGATGATTCACAACAACTGGGGTTTTCCGACGATGGTGAACCGGCGGGCACGGCCGGTAAACCCATGCTTTCACAGCTGATGGGCAGCGGCGTGGGTGAAATTACCGCCGTGGTGGTGCGCTACTACGGCGGCATTCTGTTAGGTACGGGCGGGCTGGTTAAAGCGTATGGTGGCGGAGTTCAGCAGGCACTGAATATCCTGACGACCATCCGCAAAACGCCGCTCACCGAATATACTTTGTTGTGCGATTACGCTCAGCTATCGGGCATTGAAACGCTGCTCAAACAATTTAACGGCGTGATTGCGCACAGTGATTACCAGGCAATGGTGCAATTACGCGTGGCGCTTCCTCAGGCGGAACTGGCTGCTTTTTCAGCAAAACTGGCTGATTTCAGTCGCGGTTCGTTGCAATTGCTGCCGATTGAAGAATAATCCCCACCTCACTTTTTTGAATACCAAAGGAAACGGCAGAGATGCATTTTCGTGCCATAACCCGAATCGTTGGACTGCTGGTCATACTCTTTTCGGGGACGATGATTCTCCCTGGACTGGTGGCGCTTATCTACCGGGACGGCGCGGGGCGGGCATTTACCCAGACCTTCTTTGTCGCGCTGGCGATCGGCTCGCTGCTGTGGTGGCCGAACCGTCGTCAGAAAGGTGAGCTGAAATCTCGCGAAGGATTTCTGATTGTGGTCCTGTTCTGGACGGTGCTGGGAAGCGTCGGTTCGCTGCCCTTTATCTTCTCTGAACAGCCTAATCTCAGCATCACGGACGCCTTTTTTGAATCCTTCTCCGGATTAACGACCACCGGGGCGACGACGCTGGTGGGGCTGGATTCGTTACCGCACGCTATTCTCTTTTATCGCCAGATGCTGCAGTGGTTCGGGGGGATGGGGATCATCGTCCTGGCGGTGGCTATTCTCCCGATTCTGGGCGTCGGGGGGATGCAGCTGTACAGGGCTGAAATGCCGGGACCGCTGAAAGACAACAAGATGCGCCCGCGTATTGCCGAGACGGCGAAAACCCTGTGGCTGATTTATGTTCTGTTGACGGTAGCCTGCGCGCTGGCGCTCTGGTTTGCCGGGATGCCTGCTTTCGATGCTATCGGACACAGCTTTGCGACAATTGCTATCGGCGGGTTCTCCACCCACGACGCCAGCGTGGGCTACTTCGACAGTCCAACGATAAACACCATCATTGCCATTTTCCTGCTTATCTCCGGTTGTAACTACGGTCTGCACTTCTCGTTACTCAGCGGGCGTAGCCTGAAGGTGTACTCGCGCGATCCTGAGTTCCGTATGTTCATTGGCGTCCAGCTTACACTGGTCGTCATCTGCACCCTGGTGCTGTGGTTCCATGATGTTTACAACTCTGCGCTAACCACGCTTAATCAGGCGTTCTTCCAGGTGGTGTCGATGGCGACGACCGCTGGGTTTACTACGGACAGCATCGCGCGCTGGCCGCTGTTCCTGCCGGTACTGCTGCTGTGCTCTGCCTTTATCGGCGGCTGCGCCGGGTCGACGGGCGGTGGCCTGAAGGTGATTCGTATTCTGCTGTTGTTCAAGCAGGGGAACCGTGAGCTGAAGCGTCTGGTTCACCCGAATGCGGTCTACAGCATCAAGCTGGGTAACCGCGCGCTGCCGGAACGTATCCTCGAGGCGGTGTGGGGGTTCTTCTCGGCGTATGCGCTGGTCTTTATCGTCAGCATGCTGGCGATCATCGCGACGGGGGTGGATGATTTCTCCGCCTTTGCGTCCGTCGTCGCAACATTGAATAACCTCGGGCCTGGCCTGGGGGTTGTGGCGGATAACTTTGCCAGTATGAACCCGGTCGCGAAATGGATCCTCATTGCCAATATGCTGTTTGGTCGTCTTGAGGTCTTTACCCTGCTGGTGCTGTTCACCCCAACATTCTGGCGCGAATAAGGAGCCGTTGATGAAAACACTGATTCTTTTCTCTACGCGAGACGGGCAAACGCGTGAGATTGCCGCGTATCTGGCGTCGGAATTAAAAGAGCTGGGCATTTACTCGGATGTGGTGAACCTGAATCGCGCGGAGCAGATTGCCTGGCAGGAGTACGATCGCGTGGTGATTGGCGCCTCCATTCGTTACGGGCATTTCCATCCGGCGCTGGATCGCTTCGTGAAAAAGCACACGGCGGTACTCAACAAATTGCCGGGCGCGTTTTACTCGGTCAATCTGGTTGCCCGTAAAGCCGAAAAGCGTACGCCGCAGACCAACAGCTACACGCGCAAGTTTTTGCTCAGCTCGCCGTGGCAGCCAGACCTGTGTGCCGTTTTTGCCGGCGCGCTGCGCTACCCTCGCTACCGCTGGTATGACCGCTTTATGATCCGCCTGATTATGAAGATGACCGGGGGGGAAACCGATACGCGTAAAGAAGTGGTTTATACCGACTGGTCTCAGGTAGCCGGTTTTGCACGGGAAATTGCGCATTTAGCGGGCGATTCGCGACTTAAATAAGCGTTAAGTTTGAAAAGTGAGCGAACGAAAAGTTTTTTGTATTTTGTGCTTGTCACTGAAGAATAACTCCCTATAATGCGCCTCCACTGACACGGAACAACGGCACACACGCCGCCGGGTCAGCAGAGAAAAGCAAAAT
>NZ_JBGKEC010000012.1:0-86375 GCF_041399405.1 Enterobacter sp. KB-280D8 | reverse complement strand
GCGGATAAAGGAAAATGAACGCTCTGTTTGTCTACGGCACGCTGCGCCCGGGCCACGCTAATGCGCATATTCTTGAAAACATCGGCGGCGAATGGCTGGCCGGTTCCGTATCCGGTACGTTTTACGAACGCGGCTGGGGTGCGGCGGCGGACTTCCCGGGGATTATCCTCCACCCCGATGGACCGTGTGTCGAAGGCTATCTGTTTATCTCTGATAACCTTCCCGCACACTGGCAGATGCTCGATGAATTTGAAGACGGCTATGACCGGGTTGAGGTCACAGTGACCACCCTTAAAGGTGGGCAGGTTAAGGCCTGGATTTATCAGCTACAGCCGCGCTCTGAATCATAAAAAAAGGCTCTCTGTCACCAGAGAGCCTTTTTCACTATCCTCTGCGATTACTCGCTTTTTGCTTCGGCGTTTTTAATTTCGCCCATCACTTTCAGCTTCTTGGAGATGTCGCGACGCTCTTTGGACAGCTCAGCGTTTTTGATGATGTAGTCATCAACGCGGTCTTCATAGTCGCTCTTCATGCTGGCGATGATGCCCTGAATAGCTTCAACGCTCATGCCTGGCTTGATGTAGTCGCTCAGGTTATCGAGCAGCAGAACACGTTTCTGGTTGTCACGGATCTTCTTCTCAACGTCCTGGATTTCACGCTGCAGCTTGTTTTTGCGGCGGAACAGGCGGACGAATTCCAGAACATCCTGGAACGAAGGCTTGGTAGTTTCCATTTTTACACCCCTGATAATGTGAGATTCGGATTCGTTAAAGCAACCGTTGTAACAATAACCTTACTGACAGCGGCTGCGAATGACAATGAGTATATCGTTTAAAGCTATCATAACCCCAATTGCTGCTGAATCGAAGCAGCAGCCGTCACATACGCCTTTTATTTGCGCAGCGCGCGGCAAATAAGGTGCGATAACAGCTCAAGCTGCCGCGCCAGTTCCAGGCTCAGCCAGACGTAGCCATGAATAGGCGTTTCCGCCACGTTATCGCCCTGGCGTTCATTGATTAACTGCTTCAGCTCCGCGACGATCTCATTCAGCCGCTCGCTGTTGGCCAGTATCGGCTGCGGGTTCCCTTCATAGAGCGCATGAGCGATGGTCAACAGCGTTTGCTGCGTCATCTGCTGGGTCTCTTTGAGGGTCTGCGCGTTAAGCATCAGCAGATGGCTTGGACGCGAGGCCCAGTGGGCATTGATTTGCAGTTCAAGCATGCAGACCAGATTGCGGCTTACCGTCTGGATGGCTTCGAAAATCGCTTTCTGAATATGGGTTTCTTTGCTGGCGGGCGCGATCAGGCCGCGCATTTTAACCACGTCGTTGAGGATCGTTTGCAGATGTTTTTCCAGCCGGGGACGCTCAACCAGATTCGGGGAAAAACCGGCCTGATAGACGCGGTTAAAGGCGGTGACGTAGTTAGCCATCTGAATACGCCAGTGCAGAAAAGCACGCTGCGGCCAGATACCAGTGAAGAGCATGGCCAGCAGTGACCCCAGGATGACATCCCCGCTTCGCCACAGCGCCGTGGTCATATCCCCGGCGGGCGCACCGACAACCACCGCGAGAGTAATACCAATCAGCAGCGCCTGATAAGGCCGCTTGCCCAACGCCAGCCAGCCGCAGAGGAACATGGCAGCACCGCACCACGCCAGCATCACGGGAAAGGAGATGAGTTCCAGCTTCAGGGCAATAAGCCCCAGGGCAGATCCAAGAACGGTACCGCCTATCCGCTCGAAGGCGCGAGGAACAACGTTCCCCCAGAATGAGATAGGCCCCATCACCACCACCAGCGTGATCAGTGGCCACGTTCCCTCCGGTACATCCAGCAACCGGACCAGTACAAAGGTCAATACGAAAGCCAGCGCGATGCGACTCCCGTGCACCACGCGGTAATGTTTGTACAAGCGAATTTCAAATGGGGTTAATGATTTGTCGGGACGCACACCCGCTCTCCAGCAACACGGCAAATCACAATTGTACTGTGTTTTCAGCCGGGCGGATCGCACCCGGCTGAAAAACCCTTCATATTGCAGGCTTAAACCGTTTTGTGCTCTACCGCGATATACATTTCAATGTCCCAATAGCCGTCCGCATTGCCGTCGTTAAGATAGCGTTCGAAGCAGGGTTTGAGCGCCATCTGGTATTTACTGTCCTGCAATAAAGAATTGAAGAACTGATACCACGGCGTCGCAAAGTCGTAGTTTTCCACGCGCGCCGTCGCTACGGCGTAATCCCCGCCAGCGATTTCCGTCATCATGACGCCTTCGCTGTTTTCCGGGATAACGAAATCATCCGGTACCGTAACGGCCGTATCGCAGCGCAGTTTTTCTGCCGGGACCTCATCGGGGTTATCGTAGTAGACCGCAACCCATTCCAGCGGCTCAATGTGACGCCCGTCCACCCACATAACCAGCTGTTCAAAGCCCTGCTTAACCGTTTTTTCCCACGGCCCAACAAGATGAAAACCCGCAATCTTACGTTTCTGTTGCTGCTTGATGCTGTAGTCCATGCTGCCTCCGTTTATTACTGTATATTTATACACTATAAAGCTGGATTACTATTATCGGCAAACGAGGAGTGTTTATTATGTGAGCAGACTCGCAACCCTGCCAGTCTGCCCATCAGCGGTTAAAGCGTGTGGTGCAGATAATCGCTCAGGCGTGAGAATACGCCTCCCTTATCAACGGCTTCCAGAGTGACCAACGGCCAGTGCGCCACGACCTTGTCGCGATCGTAGAGCTGGATCTCCCCGACCCGTTGATGCGCGGCAATCGGCGCTTCCAGCTCTTTTTTATCCAGAACGTATTTAGCCTTGATGTTCTGCACTTCCGCTTTCGGTAACGCCAGCCAGAAGTCCTGATCCGTCCCCAGATTTATCTGTTCTTTATCGCCGTACCAGATACGCTCTGTCCCCACTTTTTTACCATTATGCAGGATCTGCACCGTATCGAAGTTCTGCTGTCCCCAGTGCAGAAGCTTACGCGCCTGGTCTTCGCGCCCTTTGGGGCTGTCGGCCCCCATCACCACCGCGATTAAACGACGCTGTCCGTCAACGGCAGACGCAATCAGGTTAAAGCCCGCGCCCGAGGTGTGCCCCGTTTTCAGGCCGTCCACGTTCATGGTTTTATCCCACAGCAGGCCGTTACGGTTCTGCTGAGTGATCCCGTTCCAGGTGAGGCTCTTTTCGCTGTACATATGGTAAAAATCAGGCTCACCGTGAATGATAGCCCGGGAGAGCACGGCCAGATCGTAAGCGGAACTGTGCTGCCCTGGCGCATCCAGCCCGTGGACGGTTTCAAAGTGCGTATCGCGCAGGTTCAGCTTTTGCACGTAGTCGTTCATCATCTTCACAAACTGCGGCTGCCCGCCCGCCACGTGGTCGGCCAGCGCCACGCAGGCATCGTTGCCGGAATCGACAATCAGACCGCGGCTTAAGTCACGCACGGAGACGCGATCGCCCTCTTTCAGGAACATCAGCGACGAGCCGTCAAAAACCGGGTTGCCTTTGGCCCACGCGTCACGCCCTACGGTAACAATGTCATCCGGCGTAATACGGTGGCTGTCAATGGCCCGATCGACTACATAGCCCGTCATTAGCTTAGTGAGGCTCGCCGGATTACGTTGTTGATGTTCGTTGCCCGCCGTTAAAATTTGACCAGTCGTGTAGTCCATCAGCACCCAGGATCCCGCCTGAATGGCTGGAGGCTGCGGCGAAAAATCCAGTGGCTCAGCCGCAAAAGCAGATGAGACACTCGAAGCGAGTAAAGAAACAGCAATAAACAGACGGCGTTTCAACGGTATATCCTCAGGTCATTAAAAATCGATGACCTTTTTACGGGAGTTCTGATGTCGTTACCTGGCTTAATTGCAAAAAAATGTGACAGAACGCAGGTTTTCCGCTGAAGTTCCCTCGCAAATTTACGCCATGCCGGCGCTTTTTATTCGGTCTGACCCGCGCGATCGTTTACCATAGTGGCGTCATTTTTTAACAGGATGGTATTACTGGTGTCTGACTCTGCCGCACGCCCGACTTTTTTATTCCACGACTACGAAACCTTTGGCACGCATCCGGCGCTGGACAGACCGGCGCAATTTGCCGCCATCCGTACCGACGACGAATTCAACATCATTGGCGAGCCCGAGGTCTTTTACTGCAAACCGGCTGATGACTACCTGCCGCAGCCCGGCGCGGTGATGGTCACCGGGATCACACCGCAGGAAGCCCGGGAAAAAGGCGTTAACGAAGCAGAGTTCGCCCGCCGCATCCACGATCTGTTTACCGTTCCCAATACCTGCGTGGTTGGCTACAACAACATCCGTTTTGACGATGAAGTGACGCGCAACATCTTCTATCGAAACTTCTACGATCCGTACGCCTGGAGCTGGCAGAACCGCAATTCACGCTGGGATCTGCTCGACATTATGCGCGCCTGTTATGCCCTGCGTCCTGAAGGCATTAACTGGCCGGAAAATGAGGAAGGGCTGACGAGCTTCCGGCTGGAGCACCTGACGCGCGCCAACGGCATCGAGCACAGTAATGCCCACGATGCGATGGCGGATGTCTATGCCACCATTGCCATGGCGAAGCTGGTGAAAACTGCGCAGCCCCGGCTGTTTGAATATCTGCTTAGCCACCGCGGCAAGCAGAAGCTCATGACCCTTATCGACGTACCGCAGATGAAGCCCCTGGTGCATATCTCCGGCATGTTTGGCGCATGGCGCGGCAATACCAGCTGGGTTGCCCCGCTGGCCTGGCACCCGGATAACCGAAATGCGGTCATCATGGTGGATTTGGCGGGGGATATTTCGCCGCTGCTGGAGCTTGACAGCGATACCCTGCGCGAACGGCTTTACACCCCGAAAAATGAACTCGGGGACCTGCCTGCGGTGCCGGTCAAACTGGTGCATATCAATAAATGTCCGGTGCTGGCGCAGGCGAATACGCTGCGTCCGGAAGATGCCGACAGGCTGGGCATCAACCGTCAGCACTGTCTGGATAACCTGAAAGTGCTGCGCGATAACCCACAGGTGCGCGAGAAAGTGGTCGCTATTTTTGCCGAGGCGGAGCCGTTCGTGCCGTCCGAAAACGTGGACGCCCAGCTCTACAACGGCTTATTCAGTGATGCCGACCGAGCCGCCATGAATATTGTTCTGCAAACCGAGCCGCGTAATTTACCGGCGCTGGACATCACCTTCGCCGATAAGCGCATCGAAAAGCTGATGTTTAATTACCGGGCGCGCAACTATCCCGGCACGCTGGACGAAGCAGAACAGGCGCGCTGGCTGCAGCATCGTCGTAACGTGTTTACGCCAGAATATCTGCACAGCTACGCGCAGGAGCTGGAGATGCTTTACGGCCAGTACGAAGGGAATACAGAGAAGCAGACGCTGCTGAAAGCGTTGTTCCAGTACGCGCAAGAGATAGTGTGAAATTCAGATATAAAAAAACCGGAGCCTTTGAACTCCGGTTTTTTTCGCCCGTTGGCGCTGCGCTTACGCGACGTCTTCGTACTGAGGAACCGGGTTACGGAAGCTCTTCGTGACGCAAGCCAGGTAAACCAGACCGATACCAGCCCAAATCAGGCCAAGCACCATTGAACTCTCTTCCAGGTTAACCCACAGCGCGCCCACGGTCAGGGCACCGCACATCGGCAGGAACAGATACTGGAAGTGATCTTTCAGCGTCTTGTTACGCTTTTCACGGATCCAGAACTGAGAGATAACCGACAGGTTAACAAAGGTGAACGCCACCAGCGCACCGAAGTTAATCAGCGCCGTTGCCATCACCAGGTCAAAGTTAATCGCCAGCAGCGCAATAGCACCGACCAGGATGATGTTCATCGCCGGGGTACGCCATGTTGGATGAACATAACCGAAGAAGCTTTTCGGGAATACGCCATCGCGGCCCATTACGTACATCAGACGCGCAACGCCTGCATGCGCGGCCATACCGGACGCCAGTACGGTGATGGTGGAGAAGATCAGCGCGCCGACCTGGAACGCTTTACCCGCCACATACAGCATAATTTCCGGCTGAGATGCATCCGGATCCTTGAAGCGAGAGATATCCGGGAAGTACAGCTGCAGGAAATAGGTCGAGAAAATAAAGATCAGACCGCCAATCAGCGCCGTCAGGAAAATAGCACGCGGAATCACGCGCTCTGCATCTTTGGTTTCTTCAGACAGGTTGCTGATCCCATCAAAACCGGTAAAGGAGAAGCACAGAATGGTTGCCCCGGTAATCATTGGGATCACATGGGCATCACCAGACCAGAACGGCTTGCTGCTCGCCAGTGTGCCCGCGCCTTCGCCATGGAACACGCCGTAAATGACCATGCCAAGAATAACGGCAATCAGGACAACCTGAAGCACGACAATTACGGAGTTAAAGTTGGCAACGGACTTGATGCTGCGCAGGTTAAAGGCAGTCATAAAGGCTACCAGCGCCACGACGAACATCCAGGAGGGAATCGACGGCACCAGCGCTTCAAAATAAATTTTTGCCAGCAGAATGTTGATCATCGGCGCGAACAGATAGTCGAGCAGCGACGACCAGCCCACCATAAAGCCAACCGTCGGGCTGATGGATTTCTGGGCATAGGTGTAGGCGGAACCGGCAGACGGATAGCGACGCACCAGTTTACCGTAGCTCAGCGCGGTGAACAGGATCGCAATCAGCGCGAAGCCGTATGCCGTCGGCACATGACCGTCTGTGAGGCCTGATACGATACCGAATGTATCGAACAGCGTCATCGGTTGCATATAGGCCAGGCCCATCATAACAACCGGAATCAACGTAAGCGTTTTACGTAATTCCACGCGAGAGGTGTTTGGAGTTGCGTTATGCGACATAGTTATTCTCCTTTACGGTGATAACCGCCACGTAAGCGAAAAATTGCCCCATTTCTTTCTTCCTCAGCGACAACAACTGTCGGATTTTAGTAAATATCTATCCGGTACGAAGCCCGGCCTCTTGGTTTTTAGTTTCGTTTCGTACATGCAAAAAAAAATAACCGACGCCTTTTATATCGTCGATTATTCATTTGGTTGCAGCGGCGGCATTTTGCCCCACATCGGATACAAAAGGCAATACTTTGCAACGCACCGGGTAATTTTCTTTTTGCTAACTGGCTGATTTCTCGACGCTACCCTGAGAGTAAACGTCGGCGATAGCACTATTTGCTAAAATTTCGTCCCGCCACCAGGCGCTGGCCAGCCCGGCGGTTTGTTCGTTCCAGCCCACCCATACCGACTCGTTACTGCTTTGAGCAAGTACCTGTTTTTCAACAAGCGCACCGCTGTCAATAAAGCGCTGCGCCAGATAGCGGGGTAAATAGCCACAGCCCAGACCGCTAATTTGCAGTTCCAGCTTGGTTTTAAAGTCAAAAACGGTGATGGCCTCCTGCTCATCCAGCAATTGCGAGGAAACCGCACATTCCGCGCGCGAGCTGTCCCCCACGACAATCGCGCGGTAGCCCTTTATGACGCGACGGTTAAGAGGCTCAGGTTCCTGAGCCAGCGGATGATGGGGCGCCACGGCAAATACCTGCTCCAGCACGCCGAGACGGGCAAAACCAAATTCGCTCAGCTGAGGAGGCTCATGCAGTGCACCGACAAAAATGTCCGCCCTGCCCTGCGTTAAGGCATCCCAGGAACCGCCCAGCACGCCGTTGATGAAAATCAGCCTGGTGACGCTGTGATGCTGGTAAAACGTTTCAATCAGCGGCGTCAGGAGAGAAAATGGAAAGGTGTCATCCACGCCAATCACCAGCTCGTTCTCCCATCCCTGATGGAGCTTGACGGCCTGCTTTTCCAGCTCGCGAACGGTATGCAGAACGTCACGGCCTTTTTCCAGCAGCATCTGTCCGGTGCGGGTAAAACGGGCGCGGTGCCCGGTGCGATCGAGGATCTGGATATTGAGATCGCTTTCCAGTTTTTGAACGGTGTAGCTCAACGCCGAAGGGGTTTTGTAGAGCTTTGCCGAGGCTGCCGCAAAGCTTCCCTCTTTTTCCAGTGCATCCAGAATAATAAGAACATCCAGCAGCGGTTTCATGCTCGCCCCCTTCTGGTGTGCGATTGTCTCCGCTGCGGGACTTATTCCATGGGCATCACCAGCGGATCGGGATACTGATACTCAAACCCCAGCTCATGACAAATGCGATTGCCATCAACAATTTTGCCTTTACTGTCATCCTTTGCCTCACCGAAAACCGGCGCCGCCAGGCCCAGCTGACGTGCCATCAGCGGGTAAAACGTGCTGCGCGCCGGATGAGACGGTGCACATATATTATAGATGTGTCCGCCTTTTGGAGCCTGTAAGAGTAGCTCAATCGCGCCAATAACATCCTCCAGATGGACAAGATTCACGCCATGCTGACCGTCGGGCGCCGTCTTTCCGGCGAAGAAGCGTCCCGGATGGCGACCAGGGCCCACCAGCCCCGCCAGACGAACGATATCGACCTGCGTGCCGGGAAGATTATGCAGCCAGTCTTCCAGCTCTTTCAGGACCTGACCGCTCGCGGTAACGGGACGGCGCTCGGAACCCTCTTTCACTACGCCCTCAGCATCGCCATAGACCGACGTCGAGCTGGTAAAAATAATGCGCGGAACGTGATGCGCCAGCGCGCTGTCGACAATCTCCTGCATCGCCTGCAGATAAAATGATTCACCCGGGCCACTGCGCCGCGCGGGTAGCGTTATCACCAGCGCATCCACGTTCATCAACGTGTCCAAATCGTCCGCATCACACACCAGTTCCGGTTCCAGACGCAGTTCAACGCCATCAATACCGCACATTCGCGCCGCTTCGACCCCGTCTCGGGTGGTCTTGCTCCCGGTCACCTGCCAGCCTTTCGCGGCTAATGACATCGCCAGCGGCATTCCCAGCCATCCTAAACCGACAATCGCGACCTTTTTCATGCGAATTCTCCTGACTCTCACTCGTCTTTCATAAGGCTACGCCAGCCCGGCAGAACACACAATTCATAGCATCAATATGAAATGAATTAATGATCAAAAAAAGCCCTTGCAATATGTCGTACAACTGGTTTAGGTTAAAAGACATCAAATGAATAAGCATTCATCGAGAATTTATATGACACGCGTTCAATTTAAACACCACCATCATCACCATCATCCTGACTAGTCTTTCAGGCGATGTGTGCTGGAAGACGTTTGGATCTTCCAGTGGTGCATGAACGCATGAAAAAGCCCCCGGAAGATCTTCTTCCGGGGGCTTTTTTTTGGACCGAATTCAGACAGGTTAAAACAGGTTAACGAGGAATAAAGAATGTTAGATAACTCACGCTTACGCATAGCTATTCAAAAATCAGGCCGTTTGAGCGACGACTCACGCGAACTGCTGGCCCGCTGCGGGATTAAAATTAACCTGCACACCCAGCGCCTGATTGCTCTGGCTGAAAACATGCCCATCGACATTCTGCGCGTGCGTGATGACGATATTCCCGGCCTGGTCATGGATGGTGTCGTTGACCTCGGCATCATCGGTGAAAACGTGCTGGAAGAAGAGCTGCTGACCCGCCGCGCGCAGGGCGAAGATCCGCGTTACTTCACCCTGCGTCGTCTGGACTTCGGCGGCTGCCGCCTGTCGCTGGCAACACCGGTTGATGAAGCGTGGGACGGCCCGGCCGCGCTGAACGGCAAACGTATCGCCACCTCCTATCCTCACCTGTTGAAGCGCTATCTCGACCAGAAAGGCGTGCAGTTTAAGTCCTGCCTGCTGAACGGCTCCGTTGAAGTGGCACCGCGCGCGGGTCTGGCAGACGCCATCTGTGACCTCGTCTCTACCGGCGCGACGCTGGAAGCGAACGGTTTGCGCGAAGTGGAAGTGATCTACCGCTCTAAAGCGTGCCTGATTCAGCGCGATGGCGAGATGGCCGACGCCAAGCAGCAGCTGATCGACAAACTGCTGACCCGCATTCAGGGCGTCATTCAGGCGCGCGAATCCAAATACATCATGATGCACGCCCCAACCGAACGTCTGGAAGAGGTCATTGCTCTGCTACCGGGCGCTGAGCGCCCAACCATCCTGCCGCTGGCAGGCGATCAGCAGCGCGTGGCGATGCACATGGTGAGCAGCGAAACCCTGTTCTGGGAAACCATGGAAAAACTGAAGGCGCTGGGCGCAAGCTCCATTCTGGTGCTGCCTATTGAGAAGATGATGGAGTAATGGCCATGAGCTTTAACACAATCATCGACTGGAATACCTGTAGCGACGCACAGCAGCGCGAGCTGCTGATGCGCCCGGCAATTTCCGCCTCAGAAAGCATCTCACGCACCGTGGCGGAGATCCTGGACAACGTCAAAGCCCGTGGCGATGACGCGCTGCGTGAATACAGTGCAAAATTTGATAAGACGGAAGTCGGCGCATTACGGGTAACCGAGCAGGAAATAATTGACGCCAGCAACCGTCTGGGTGACGACATCAAACAGGCGATGGCCGTCGCGGTGAAAAATATTGATACCTTCCACACCGCGCAAAAGCTACAGACCGTGGATGTCGAAACCCTGCCCGGCGTGCGTTGCCAGCAGGTCACGCGCCCGGTTGCATCAGTGGGGCTATATATCCCCGGCGGTTCAGCGCCGCTGTTCTCGACCGTATTAATGCTCGCCACGCCGGCGCGTATCGCCGGATGCCAGAAAGTGGTGCTTTGCTCACCACCACCCATTGCCGACGAAATCCTTTATGCGGCGAAGCTGTGCGGGGTGCAGGCGATCTATAAAGTGGGCGGTGCACAGGCGATTTCTGCCCTGGCATTCGGGACTGAATCCATTCCGAAGGTCGACAAAATCTTTGGCCCTGGCAATGCGTACGTGACCGAAGCCAAGCGCCAGGTCAGCCAGCGTCTGGACGGCGCGGCCATCGATATGCCTGCCGGTCCGTCTGAAGTGCTGGTCATTGCCGACAGCGGCGCAACGCCTGACTTCGTGGCCTCCGACCTGCTTTCACAGGCGGAACACG
Source organism: Enterobacter sp. KB-280D8 (assembly GCF_041399405.1). Taxonomy (NCBI): domain Bacteria; kingdom Pseudomonadati; phylum Pseudomonadota; class Gammaproteobacteria; order Enterobacterales; family Enterobacteriaceae; genus Enterobacter; species Enterobacter sp. KB-280D8. The sequence goes on along the minus strand of NZ_JBGKEC010000012.1, from coordinate 75,387 downwards.
GCCCGGACTCGCAGGTGATCCTGCTGACGCCGGATGCCGATATGGCGAAACGCGTGGGTGAAGCCGTCGAGCGCCAGCTTGCCGACCTGCCCCGCGCCGACACGGCACGCCAGGCGCTCGCGGCCAGCCGCCTGATTGTGGCGCGCGATCTGGCGCAGTGCATTGCCATTTCCAACCAGTACGGCCCGGAGCACCTGATTATTCAGACCCGCAGCGCGCGCGATCTGGTCGACAGCATCACCAGCGCCGGCTCGGTGTTCCTCGGCGACTGGTCACCGGAATCCGCGGGGGATTACGCCTCCGGCACTAACCACGTGCTGCCGACGTACGGCTATACCTCTACCTGCTCCAGCCTTGGCCTGGCGGATTTCCAGAAACGCATGACCGTGCAGGAACTCTCCCGCGAAGGGTTTGCCTCGCTGGCTTCTACTATTGAAACCCTGGCCACCGCCGAGCGACTGACCGCCCACAAAAATGCCGTGACGCTGCGCGTTGCAGCCCTGAAGGAGCAAGCATGAACATTGAAGAGTTAGCCCGCGAAAATGTCCGTCGCCTGACGCCTTACCAGTCTGCGCGTCGTCTGGGCGGAAACGGGGACGTCTGGCTGAACGCCAACGAATTCCCGACTGCGGTGCAGTTTGAGCTGTCGCAGCAGACGCTGAACCGCTATCCGGAGTGTCAGCCGAAGGCGGTTATCGAAAACTACGCGCAGTACGCGGGCGTGAAGCCGGAGCAGGTGCTGGTCAGCCGCGGCGCGGATGAGGGCATTGAGCTGCTGATCCGCGCGTTCTGCGAGCCGGGCAAAGACGCGGTGATGTACTGCCAGCCTACTTACGGCATGTACAGCGTCAGCGCCGAAACCTTCGGCGTGGCGTGCCGCAACGTGCAGGCGCTGGAGAACTGGCAGCTCGATTTGCAGGGCATTGCCGACAATCTCGATGGCGTGAAGGTTGTCTTCGTCTGCAGCCCAAATAACCCAACCGGGCAGATTATCAACCCGCAGGATATTCGCACCCTGCTGGAGATGACGCGCGGTAAAGCCCTGGTGGTCGCGGATGAAGCCTATATTGAGTTCTGTCCGCAGGCAACGCTGGCAGGCTGGCTGAAAGAGTATCCGCACCTGGTCGTGCTGCGCACGCTGTCGAAAGCCTTTGCCCTTGCAGGTCTGCGCTGCGGATTCACGCTGGCGAATAAAGAGGTTATCGACCTGCTGCTGAAAGTGATCGCCCCGTACCCGCTCTCGACGCCGGTTGCCGATATTGCGGCACAGGCGCTGACGCCTCAGGGGATCAACGCAATGCGCGAGCGCGTGGCGCAGATCCTGGAAGAGCGCCAGTACCTGGTGACAGCCCTGAAGGATATTCCCTGCGTGGAGCAGGTGTTCGACTCGGAAACCAACTATATCCTGGCGCGCTTCACTGCCTCCAGTGCCGTATTTAAATCTTTGTGGGATCAGGGCATTATCTTACGAGACCAGAATAAACAACCTTCCCTGAGCGGATGCCTGCGCATTACCGTTGGCACCCGCGCAGAGAGCCAGCGCGTGATTGACGCCCTGAAAGCGGAGAAAGTATGACCCAGAAGATCCTTTTCATCGATCGTGACGGCACCCTTATTTCGGAGCCACCAGCCGATTTTCAGGTCGATCGATTCGACAAACTGGCTTTTGAACCGGACGTGATCCCGGTGCTACTTAAGCTACAGAAAGCCGGATTTAAGCTGGTGATGATCACCAATCAGGACGGTCTGGGTACTGACAGCTTCCCGCAGGCGGACTTTGACGGTCCGCATAATCTGATGATGCAGGTGCTGACCTCTCAGGGCGTGGTGTTTGATGAGGTGCTGATTTGCCCGCACATGCCGGCCGACGAGTGCGACTGCCGTAAGCCAAAGGTGAAGCTGGTTGAGCGCTATCTGGCTGAAGATGCGCTGGATAAAACCAACAGCTACGTCATCGGCGACCGCATTACCGATATCACGCTGGCGGAAAACATGGGCATCCCGGGGCTGCGCTACGATCGTAACGACCTTAACTGGGCAAAGATTGGCGAGCAACTGACAAAACGCGACCGTTATTCCCACGTTGAGCGTAACACCAAAGAGACGCAGATTGATGTGAAGGTCTGGCTGGACCGTGAAGGCGGCAGCAAGATCCACACCGGCGTCGGTTTCTTTGACCACATGCTGGACCAGATTGCCACCCACGGCGGTTTCCGCATGGAAATAGCGGTGAAGGGCGACCTTTACATTGACGATCACCACACAGTGGAAGATACCGGCCTGGCGCTGGGTGAAGCCCTGAAGCTGGCGCTCGGCGACAAGCGCGGCATCAACCGTTTCGGCTTCGTCCTGCCGATGGACGAGTGCCTGGCGCGCTGCGCCATGGACATTTCAGGTCGTCCGCACCTGGAATATAAAGCTGATTTCACCTACCAGCGTGTGGGCGATCTCAGCACCGAAATGGTGGAGCACTTCTTCCGTTCATTGTCCTACACCATGGGCCTGACGCTGCATCTGAAGACCAAGGGCAAAAACGATCACCACCGCGTGGAGAGCCTGTTTAAAGCCTTTGGCCGTACGCTGCGCCAGGCGATCCGCGTGGAAGGCGATGCCCTTCCCTCATCAAAAGGAGTGCTGTAATGAACGTGGTGATTCTGGATACCGGATGCGCCAACCTCAACTCCGTAAAATCGGCCATTGCGCGCCACGGCTATGAGCCGGTGGTAAGCCGCGATCCGGACGTTGTCTTGCGCGCCGATAAGTTATTCCTGCCGGGCGTTGGCACCGCGCAGGCCGCGATGGATCAGATTCGCGAACGCGAGTTGGTCGATCTGATCAAAGCCTGTACCCAGCCGGTGCTGGGCATTTGCCTGGGCATGCAGCTCCTGGGCCGCCGCAGCGAAGAGAGCAACGGCGTTGACCTGCTGGGCATTATTGACGAAGACGTACCGAAAATGACCGACCACGGTCTGCCTCTGCCGCATATGGGCTGGAACCGCGTTTACGCCAAAGCGGGCGACCGGTTGTTTCGCGGCATCGAAGACGGCGCGTACTTTTACTTCGTGCACAGCTACGCCATGCCCGTAAACGCCAATACCATCGCCCAGTGCAATTATGGCGAGGCGTTTACTGCGGCGGTACAGAAAGACAATTTCTTCGGCGTGCAGTTTCACCCGGAGCGCTCTGGTGCCGCGGGTGCGCAGCTGCTGAAAAACTTCCTGGAGATGTGATGATTATTCCCGCTTTAGATTTAATTGACGGCACGGTTGTCCGTCTCCACCAGGGCGATTACGGCCAGCAGCGAGACTACGGAAACGACCCGCTGCCGCGTCTGCAGGATTATGCCGCTCAGGGTGCACTGGTGCTGCATCTGGTGGATTTAACGGGTGCGAAAGACCCGGCGAAGCGCCAGATCCCGCTGCTTAAACAGCTTGTTGCTGGTGTTAACGTGCCCGTACAGGTCGGCGGCGGCGTGCGTACGGAAGATGACGTCGCCTCGCTGCTGGACGCTGGCGTAGCCCGCGTGGTGGTAGGGTCAACTGCCGTGAAAGATCCTGACACGGTGAAAGGCTGGTTCCGTCGCTTTGGCGCCGACGCCCTTGTACTGGCGCTGGACGTGCGCATTGACGAGCAGGGTAAAAAGCAGGTTGCCGTCAGCGGCTGGCAGGAAAACTCCGGCGTGACGCTGGAAGAGCTGGTCGATATCTATCTGCCCGTTGGCCTGAAGCACGTACTGTGCACGGATATCTCCCGCGACGGAACGCTGGCGGGCTCCAACGTCTCGCTGTATGAAGAGGTCTGCGCGCGTTATCCGCAGGTTGCGTTCCAGTCTTCTGGCGGTATCGGTGATATAGACGACGTGGCCGCGCTGCGCGGTACAGGTGTACAGGGTGTGATTGTGGGCCGGGCCCTGCTGGAAGGTAAATTTACTGTGACGGAGGCGATTCAATGCTGGCAAAACGGATAATCCCTTGCCTGGACGTACGCGATGGTCAGGTCGTGAAAGGCGTACAGTTCCGCAACCACGAAATCATTGGCGACATCGTTCCGTTGGCAAAACGCTATGCCGATGAAGGCGCAGACGAGCTGGTCTTTTATGATATCACCGCTTCCAGCGATGGCCGCGTGGTCGACAAAAGCTGGGTGGCGCGCGTGGCGGAAGTGATCGACATTCCGTTCTGCGTAGCGGGCGGGATTAAGTCCGCTGACGACGCTGCCAAAATTCTCTCTTTTGGGGCCGACAAGATTTCCATCAACTCCCCTGCTCTGGCCGAGCCAGAGTTGATTACACGCCTGGCCGATCGCTTTGGCGTGCAGTGTATTGTGGTTGGAATCGACACCTGGTATGACGCCGCAACGGGCAAGTACCACGTCAACCAGTACACCGGCGATGAAAGTCGTACCCGCGTCACCCAGTGGGAAACGCTCGACTGGGTGCAGGAAGTGCAAAAGCGTGGCGCAGGCGAGATTGTTCTCAATATGATGAACCAGGATGGCGTGCGTAACGGGTATGACCTCGAGCAGCTAAAAAAAGTGCGCGCGGTCTGCCACGTTCCGCTGATTGCCTCCGGCGGCGCGGGCACCATGGAGCATTTCCTGGAAGCCTTCCGCGATGCGAACGTGGACGGTGCCCTTGCCGCCTCCGTGTTTCACAAGCAGATTATCAATATTGGTGAGTTAAAAACGTACCTGGCCGACCAGGGCGTGGAGATCAGGGTATGTTAACAGAGCAACAACAGGCGCAGCTGGACTGGGAAAAAACTGACGGATTACTGCCGGTGGTTGTACAGCATGCCGTCTCGGGCGAAGTGCTGATGCTGGGTTATATGAACCAGGACGCGCTGGCAAAAACGATCGACAGCGGCAAAGTGACGTTTTTCTCGCGCACGAAGCAGCGCCTGTGGACCAAAGGGGAAACCTCGGGGCACTTCCTGAACGTGGTTAGCATGACGCCAGACTGCGATAATGACACCCTGCTGGTGCTGGTAAACCCAATCGGCCCAACCTGCCATAAGGGCACCAGCAGCTGCTTCGGCGAGACGAGTCATCAGTGGCTGTTTCTGTATCAGCTGGAGCAACTGCTGGCGGAGCGTAAATCGGCGGATCCTGAGAGTTCTTATACCGCGAAGCTGTATGCCAGCGGGACTAAGCGCATTGCGCAGAAGGTGGGAGAAGAAGGCGTTGAGACGGCGCTGGCCGCGACAGTACATGACCGGGAAGAGTTGACGAATGAAGCATCTGACTTGATGTATCACCTGCTGGTGCTGCTGCAGGATCAGGAGCTGGATTTGACGGCGGTGATTGAGAATCTTCGAAAGCGTCATAAATAAAAAAAACCGGGGATTTCCCCCGGTTTTTATGTAAATCAAGTGCTTATTTTATACTTTTGGAAAGTGTTGCGCCCCAGCACCACACCAGCACCAATCAACCCGCCCAACAATATAGCAAGAATTATAATAATGGGTTTTTTCGGGCTATCGCGATGAACAGGGAGATCCGGCTTCATTACATAACGATACACGTGGATAGTGTCCGGATTTACGTTCAGATTCTGAATGTCCAGCAAGTTTCTTTTGGTCTGATAATACGTAGCTGAGAAGGTCAGCGGGCGAGAAGCTTCATTTTCAACCATCGATTTCAGCCCGTCGCTTCCCAGTAAGAACAGCGTTTCCTGAGTCACATCCTGAGTTTGCTGAATGCGCGGCGAGGTAATTTTCGCTGCTTCAGCATTCTTGAGTGCCTCAACAATCTGTTTGATACGCAGATCTTTTTGCTCCTGAGCGACTTTCTCCTGGTTTACCAGAGAGTCGTTAAGGGTTTTAATCTGCTCCTTAATATTGTCTTTAAGGTCAACAGCAAGTTCTTTTGCTGTTTGTTCATCAACCTGTTGAATGTACTGGGCCAACTGCTTTTGTGCAGCTTCAGCTGATGTACTGGTATATGAGACACTTAACGGCAGAGATTCCCCTTTAACAGTTGGCTCAATAGTGAGTTTTTCTGGCACTTCCTGATTGTCCAGCGCCTGCGATAACGCTGAAAACGAAGAGTTAAAACGGCCAATCGCGCGCGCTTGAATGTCCAGCATTGAGGGAGACGCGCTACCGTAGAGAATGTTCAACGCGTTTGAGTAGGTTGCAATCTGGGCCGCATCAGGTTGCGCAATAATCGCCCTTGAAGTCCATTTTTCCTTTGCAAAAGAAAGATAGCCAATTGCCAGGACAATAAAAACAACAATAAAGATTGCTATCGTCCATTTCCCTCGCCACAGCTGTAGCATTAAATCAAGTAAATCAATGTGCTCAGGGTCATTGCTTCTACTAACCTGACTATTGTTATATTGCGTCATACAATCCCTAACAGATGTAAAAGGGGAACATAATTATGTTTGCATAGTTTATCTATTGCTGCGGATTTTTCTATAAGAATCCGATGAGTTATAACAGAAAGATGCGTTATGTAACTTGCTACCTTCGCGGTATCATAGACTAAATGCGATGCATAACAGCATCGGTAAGTATCTGTATTTTGAGGGAAAACATGAAATTTCTGGTAACGGGCGCAGCAGGATTTATCGGTTCGAATGTCAGTAAACGCCTCATTGAGGCCGGCCATCAGGTTGTCGGTATTGATAACCTGAATGACTACTACGATGTCAATTTGAAGCTGGCGCGTCTTGAACGGCTACAGTCTGAGCGTTTCACCTTCCACAAGATGGAATTAGCTGACCGGGAAGGGATGGCAGCGCTTTTCGCCGGTGAGAAGTTTGATCGGGTCATTCATCTGGCCGCACAGGCAGGCGTACGTTACTCCCTGGAAAATCCGCACGCGTATGCGGATGCGAACTTAATTGGCCATCTCAACGTGCTGGAAGGTTGCCGCCATAACAACGTTCAGCATCTGCTGTATGCTTCATCCAGCTCCGTATATGGCCTCAACCGCAAAATGCCTTTCTCCACTGACGACTCCGTGGATCACCCGGTTTCACTTTATGCCGCGACCAAAAAAGCCAATGAGCTTATGTCGCACACCTATTCTCATCTCTACAACCTTCCGACCACCGGGCTGCGCTTCTTTACCGTATACGGTCCGTGGGGACGCCCGGATATGGCGCTGTTTAAGTTTACTAAGGCGATGATTGAAGGCAAAAGCATCGATGTCTATAACTACGGTAAGATGAAGCGCGATTTCACCTACATCGATGATATTGCTGAAGCGATTATTCGCCTGCAGGATGTCATCCCGCAGCCTGACGCAGGCTGGACCGTTGAGACCGGCTCCCCGGCAACCAGTTCAGCACCTTACCGCGTTTACAACATCGGTAATAGCTCGCCGGTTGAACTGATGGATTACATCACCGCGCTGGAAGACGCGCTGGGCAAGAAAGCCGAGAAAAATATGCTGCCACTCCAGCCGGGCGACGTACTGGAAACCAGCGCCGACACGAAAGCGCTCTATGAGGTGATCGGTTTTAAACCGCAAACCTCAGTCAAAGACGGCGTGAAGAACTTCGTTGACTGGTACCGCGAGTTTTACAAAGTCTGAAAATAAAAAACCCGGCAAATCAGCCGGGTTTTTTCATCATGAAAGAGATTTAGTCGCTACCGAAGAGATCGCGGGTATAGACTTTGTCAGCGACGTCAGCCAGCTCTTCCGCCATGCGGTTCGAGATAATGACATCCGCTTCTTTTTTGAAGGCATCCAGATCGCGGATCACACGGGAATTGAAGAACTGATCTTCCTGCATGGCAGGCTCATAGATAATGACCTCAACGCCTTTCGCCTTGATGCGCTTCATAATCCCCTGAATGGAAGAGGCGCGGAAATTATCGGAACCGCTCTTCATGATCAGACGGTACACTCCCACCACTTTCGGCTGGCGCGCAAGGATGGAATCGGAGATGAAATCTTTACGCGTACGGTTAGCGTCAACAATCGCCGATATCAGGTTATTCGGCACGGCCTGGTAGTTTGCCAGCAGCTGCTTGGTATCTTTTGGCAGGCAATAGCCACCGTAGCCAAATGACGGGTTGTTATAGTGGTTGCCAATACGCGGGTCGAGGCAAACTCCTTCAATAATCTGGCGGGTGTTCAGCCCAAGACTTTCTGCATAGCTGTCGAGCTCATTGAAGTACGCAACTCGCATTGCCAGATAGGTGTTTGCGAAAAGCTTAATCGCCTCCGCTTCGGTGGAGTCCGTGAACAGCACCGGAATATCTTTCTTCACTGCGCCTTCCTGCAGCAGTGCGGCAAAGCGTTCAGCACGCTCAGAGCGTTCGCCAATAACGATACGCGAAGGATGCAGGTTATCGTAAAGCGCTCTCCCCTCACGCAGGAACTCTGGCGAGAAGAAGATATTATCAATACCAAACTTTTCTTTGATGGATTTGGTAAAGCCGACAGGAATGGTCGATTTAATAACCATCACCGCATCAGGATTAATCGCAATAACATCTTTGATAACCGCTTCTACGGTTGAGGTGTTGAAATAGTTGGTTTTTGGATCGTAGTCAGTAGGCGTCGCAATGATGACGTAATCCGCATCGCGGTATGCATCTTCTTTATCTGTCGTGGCGCGGAAATTCAGCGGTTTATTGCTGAGATAGTCCTGGATTTCTTTGTCGACAATCGGCGATTTCTTCTGATTGAGCATATCCACTTTGGCCTGCACGATATCCAGCGCAACCACTTCATGGTTCTGAGCAATCAGAATGCCGTTAGAAAGACCGACATACCCTGTTCCGGAAATTGTTATTTTCATTCGCTAATGACTTCTTTTAGTTAACTGTATTGATGGCCAGCAGACCATCGCGATAAACATAACTGTTGGGCTTTGTACCTCCTGACAAACAGAACTGTCAAGGCAAACCAGGAGTAATCACAACGAGCGGGACGAGATTCAGACTACTTCGAATAATGGCCGGCATTTTTTGCATAAAAAAACCCGGAGACAAGCTCCGGGTTTGATGATAGCGAGTAAGTTAACTTATTCCATCCATTCGGTGTGGAACACGCCTTCTTTATCCGTGCGCTTGTAAGTATGTGCACCGAAATAGTCACGCTGTGCCTGAATCAGGTTGGCAGGCAGAACGGCAGCGCGGTAGCTGTCATAATAAGCCACCGCAGCGGAGAAGGTTGGAACCGGGATACCGTTCTGTACAGCGTAGGCAACCACGTCACGCAGCGCCTGCTGGTACTCGTCTGCAATCTTCTTAAAGTACGGTGCCAGCAGAAGGTTAGCGATACCGGCGTTTTCAGCATAGGCATCGGTGATTTTCTGCAGGAACTGCGCACGAATGATGCAGCCCGCGCGGAAGATCTTCGCAATCTCGCCGTAGTTCAGATCCCAGTTGTTCTCGTCTGACGCCGCACGCAGCTGAGAGAAGCCCTGCGCGTAAGAGACGATTTTACCCAGGTACAGGGCGCGACGAACTTTCTCGACGAACTCAGCTTTGTCACCGGCTGGTTTAGCCTGTGGGCCAGACAGCACTTTAGAAGCCGCAACGCGCTGCTCTTTCAGAGAAGAGATATAACGCGCAAAGACGGATTCGGTGATCAGAGACAGCGGCTCGCCCAGATCCAGAGAACTCTGGCTGGTCCATTTACCGGTACCTTTGTTCGCTGCTTCATCCAGAATCACATCAACCAGGTATTTACCCTCTTCATCTTTCTTCGTGAAGATATCTTTGGTGATGTCGATCAGATAGCTGTTCAGCTCGCCTTTATTCCACTCGGTAAAGGTTTCAGCCAGCTCTTCGTTAGAGAGATTCAGGCCGCCTTTCAGCAGGGAGTATGCCTCTGCAATCAGCTGCATATCGCCGTATTCGATGCCGTTGTGCACCATTTTGACATAGTGACCAGCACCGTCTGGACCGATATAGGTCACACACGGCTCACCATCTTCAGCCACGGCTGCAATTTTAGTCAGAATTGGCGCAACCAGCTCGTACGCTTCTTTCTGGCCGCCAGGCATAATAGATGGACCTTTCAGCGCGCCCTCTTCACCACCGGAAACACCGGTACCGATGAAGTTGAAGCCTTCAGCGGACAATTCACGGTTACGACGAATGGTGTCCTGGAAGAAGGTATTACCGCCATCAATGATGATGTCGCCTTTTTCGAGGTAAGGCTTCAGGGAGTCGATAGCTGCGTCGGTACCTGCGCCCGCTTTCACCATTAGCAGGATTCGACGAGGCGTTTCCAGAGACTCAACGAACTCTTTCACCGTATAGAAAGGAACAAGCTTCTTGCCTGGGTTCTCGGCAATGACTTCTTCAGTCTTATCACGGGAGCGGTTGAAAACGGAGACGGTATAACCACGGCTTTCGATGTTGAGCGCCAGGTTGCGCCCCATCACTGCCATACCGACAACGCCGATCTGTTGCTTGGACATTACATACTCCTGTCAGGTGTGGTCCCACCAGGTACTTCCCGGTGGATATATTATCGAATAATCTTAACTCAGAAATCGAGAGCAGAGGTAGGTAATTATGGTCATTAATTCACTTTAGCCATAACAAAAGCATGGCTTTATCGAGTGGTTATTTTTGCGCCGTTGAAATACATTGCTTTTTATATTCTTTAATAGTTTTCTGGTAAATATAATAGCTTAACTTAGGTGTACGTTTCAAATTCTTATCATCGAAATCGACACCAATTATTCCAAACCTATTTTTGTAACCCCATAACCACTCGAAATTATCGAGCAAGCTCCAAAATAGATAGCCCTGGATATCCAATCCTTCCTTTTTTGCATTCATAACGGCAGTAATATGTCTCTTGAGATAGTCTGCTCTCAACTTATCAGAAATGCCCCCTTCCTTAAGTTGTTCATCAGCTAAACCAAAACCTGCACCATTCTCAGTAATAATGAAGGTAGGATGAGCATATTCGGCATCAATCTTTTTCATCATTGTAACCAACGCCTCAGGAGAAACAGGTCCGTTGACGGATGGTTTTATATCTGGGTTAGGGACATTACCTATTTCAAACGGTTCAGATTTATCATGCCTAACCAATGTTGGACCATAATAATTTACGCCGATGAAATCAGGTTTTCCTTGGCTAATCAATTGCATATCTTGAGATGTGGGCTTAAATTGAGGATATGCTGATTGATACATTTTCAATACTGAATCTGGATATTTTCCCTTATATAGAGCATCCAGAATCCAGTTGTTGTGTAGATCGTTACATAACTGCTCAGTAGTACTATTTGGATGTCCATTATCGATGCAAGGAGATAAGTTTAACGCAATGCCAATACGTCCATCATATTTAGCCTTATGGTAATTACGTACCACCATCGCATTTGCAATCAAAAGGTTGTGTAATGCTACCGCTTGTTTTCCACGAGACGCTACGGACAAAACGTCACGGTATCCGTCTGGTTTTTTTTCAATGAGATTTGCTGCAAGGGGTTCAAGAGTAAAAACATAGCCTTCAGGCTCATTAAAGGTAATAAAATTATGACTTTTATTACCAAAATTCTCAAAAATTACTTGTGCAAATTTTTCAAACCACACTGGTGATTCAGGGTTAGACCAACTACCTTTTTTATAAAGCGCTAATGGCATATCCCAGTGGTAAAGTGTAATCACCGGCTCAATATTAGCTTCTTTTAAGTCAGCAATAAGTTGGTTGTAATATTCTAATCCCTTTTTATTTACCGTTACACCATCAGGCATGACCCTGGACCAGGATATGGAGAATCGGTACGAATTGACACCTAGTTCTTTCATGAGTTGTATATCTTTTAGATAGACATCCCGAGAAATTTGATTAGCTGCAACATCTCCATTTTCAACGGTACCAATAGTATATTTTGTTACTTCATTATGAGTAAAATAATCCCAGTTTGAAGGACCCTTTCCACCTTCATTCCAGCCACCTTCAACCTGGTAAGATGAGGATGCAGTGCCCCAGAGAAAATCACATTGCTGTTTTTCACCAGAGAATGCAGGAGGTAAAAGAAGCGCAGAGGTAAAGAAAAAATATTTTGCTTTCATTTTATAATCAAAACCTGATAGCTATTAAGGGTATGATATTGTTAATTTTATAAATCGCTATTTGCTATTTTTTATTAAATTGAGCAAATACTGACCGTAATTGGTCTTGCTCATTTCATTCCCGTAGGCCAGGACCTCACTCTCAGTGAGCCAACCGTTACGGTAAGCAATTTCCTCCAGGCAGGCGATTTTGAACCCTTGTCGTTTCTCAATAGTATGAATAAATTGTGATGCTTCGATTAAACTGTCATGGGTACCGGTATCGAGCCATGCAAAACCTCGTCCCAGTAATTCTACCTGAAGATTTCCCTGTTCGAGATACATCTCATTCAGCGTAGTAATTTCAAGTTCACCGCGTGCTGATGGTTTAACACGTTTTGCCATATCAACCACGTTTGCATCATAAAAATATAGGCCAGTAACAGCCCAGTTGGATTTAGGTGCAGCTGGTTTTTCTTCTATGCTTAATGCCTTGAAGTTTTCATCAAACTCTACAACACCAAAACGTTCTGGATCCATTACCTGGTAGCCAAAAACAGTAGCCCCGGCATTACCTGAAACAACCGATTCAAGTTTCCTACCAAAACTCTGCCCGAAGAAAATATTATCACCTAATACTAAGGCACATTTATCACCAGAGATAAACTCTTCACCAATTATGAATGCCTGCGCAAGGCCATCAGGAGACGGCTGAATTTCATAGGACAAATTAATTCCGAAACGACTACCATCTCCTAATAAACGTTTAAAAGAAGGCAGGTCTTCAGGTGTTGTGATTAAGAGAATATCACGGATACCCGCAAGCATAAGCACCGAAATTGGATAATAAACCATAGGTTTATCATAAATGGGTAAAAGTTGTTTAGAGACTCCACGTGTAATTGGGTGTAAACGTGTTCCTGAACCGCCAGCAAGAATAATACCCTTCATTCTACTACCTCAATACTCTTAAGCTAAATTAGAATTAATATCTTTCAATTAAACAACATCTTTTCTGATATCAGTTGAGCACAATGTTTTTACCCATGAGTCTACGCTATAACGCGAAATTGCATCCGTATGCTTGTCATCATACGGTATATCAAAAAAAGCAGATTCTATATGAATGTTTTCGCGGTCAATAAAATAAAAATTTTCAGATGTATAAAAGTCGTAGTCCTTAACTCTGCTATTAGTAGTTATGAACTTCCTCTTTAGAGGTAAGCATTCTATTGTTCTCATCGTCAAACCTGTCTGCCGGGGATGCTGGGTGTCAAGCACAGCATCAGCACTAGAGAAGAATGACGCAATCTGTTTTTTATTTCTAGAGCGAAGTGTAAAACTAAAGAGTCTGTATTTAATGACATCTTTCATATTGGTAAGAAGAAAACCAACCAATACGACAATTGAAGGAAAATAAAGCACAAACCTCAAATCATATTCATTTTTATATTTCTCATAAACTTCCCCTAATAGCTTGTATCTGTCACTATGTACGGTACCGAGAAATGCAATACTTGGCTTAACGTCCTTTTCTTTTTTTCTTGTCGCTGTGCTTACAAAATCAGGGGAATAAAACAATGGCAAATGATCCATAAAATCGTATTCTCGAGCATCATTATCATCAAAGGTAAACACTCGGTCAAATAAGTTTAGATACTCCTGAATATGAGGATAATTTTTAATAGAATCCCACGCGTAGTAAATGAATTGAGCATTCTTGTATTTATTTTTGAATTTAAGTAGATTTTTTCTATCGAGAGACTCACCTTTAAGCACTATAACATAGTCATAATCATCTCTTGTTTGAAGCAATATCCTCTCAAAATACGCGTCTGAAATGCGTTTAAGGAAATTATTATCTTTCCAAAGCCTAAGTAAAATTTTAAAAAAAACGTTATTAAATGGCTTTTCATCGAAATAATCAACGGTGGCACCGGCTCGCCTTAATCCATCAGATATTTCGGTTTCATAATTAAAAAAGCGAGGACATAAAAACAGCACTTTCATTTCAAATACTCTTCTTCACAATGGCCGGAATGCCTACAAGTAGCACATTGTCATCACAGGAATGCATTACAACAGCGTTAGCCGCGACAATGACATTGTCACCAATTCGAATACCACCAAGAACCTTAGCCCCAGATGCAATTACTACATTATCACCTAAAACAGGGCGATTAGCGTGATTAAATGGAATATCGATATTTTTCGCACCCAGCGTAACTTGCTGGTATATTGTTGCGTTAACACCAATTTTAGATGCGCCAATAACAATACCCTGCGAGTGTGGTATAAAAAAACCACCACCTATTTCGCAATTTGACGCAATTTCAATCCCAAAAATAATAAAATTTATTAGCGAAAAAATCTTCCCTAAAACAGGGATTCTTTTCTTATAGCAAAAATGACTCATGCGGTATAAAATAACTGGAGTCATTTTCATTCCAATAAAAGCTGAAATTATACCTAAAAGAGATACTTTTGATTTATTACGCCCACTCAGTTTGTAATATCTCCGTACATCTTCCTTAACTAACTCAAACATTAGGATGACTCCCTGTAAATATTTTAATTCTCACAAGAATAAGAGTTACAATGAAAAGTAAGAAATATGTCTGAATAAAAAACAAATTATAAAAGCCACTAAATATTGCACATTGCATTGCAATCGCATAAGGAAATAAACTAAAACGATATGACTTTAGCAAATTCTTGTAAGCAATACTGAAAAGCAGAAGTAAACATGTAACCACAATTAGGGAACCCGCGATGCCAAGATCGGGCATTAGCTTTTCAAACATTGTTGAAACGTTGGCATTATCATCTACTAACGCCATGGTATCGTGGAATCCTAAATCACTATAAATGAGATTTCGGATAACACTGGGGAAAAGATCCTGGAAGCTTGTAAAATCGTATACCGGCACTATATCCGCAAAGTTATAGGCGAGATTTGCGAGTCCTGCCGTAACATAGACATAAAACCATGTAAAACCTGAGGGTAGACTCGACAGGAATTGCCCTTGGGGTGATAACAAATACTGATAAGGATTTTCAGCGCCCCTGATATCCCCTACAGCTCCAAAAAGGAGAACTATCGTCACTACTGCGAATACCGTATAAACAAACATCTTTTTCGTGAATTTTTTATAGATAAAAAATAAAAAGAATATTTCCACGAGACCAGACATTAAAATACCACGTCTGAAGACCAGCATTTCCCAAATGCTCATCATTAGTATTACCAGAAGAATAATCTTTCGTTTTGACAAAAGAAAATGATAATATAGTGACGGAAAAACAAAAAGGAATAGCATATTCACTATCCCATGATATGTTGGTATACCGAACTCGGTATAGTTATAGCCGCCCCTAAACTGCATAATCATTGGGATTCCACCAGCAACAACCACATCAGGTATTATCGCAAAGCACCAAATGATAAGCCATATCTTAGTCGCTCGCCAGGAAGGCATAATATCTTTAAGACGAACATGATTAATACTGCCAGGAGTGATAAATGGAAGTGAAAAAATCAACCCCAGAACAACATTGATTGACAAAAACACCATCATCTCACTTGAGAGAGGGCTAATATTAGTCGTCAATCCAAGCGAATATAAGAAAATTGTAAATAGCCAAATTGAAGCATATACAAACCCTGGGGACATTAAAAAAATACTCATCCTACATCCTCAGCTGTCGAAGTCTTCCACCTTCAATATATGAAAGTGCCAATACGACCTTATATACAAAATCGGGTATTTTAATCGTTTTTGAATCTAATTTATCACACAAGCAGAGCAGAATTTTTCGTGTCGTTGTTAGTGGAAGAATATGTATAGCCTTTATGAATAGTTTACTAAGGAGTTTTGTATCTTCCAACATCACTTCGTAAGATGAAAAGAGACTGTCCTTCACGCATTCCGGATGTTTTTCTTTCAAAACAGGGAAAGATTTTGATGCATATACAACCATTCTTTCCGAAGCTCTGCGTAAAGTTGGGGTATCACTGTCTTCTGCTCTTGCATCGGGTAAAAAATAAAAGTCATACTTTGCTTTTGAAACTCGGATGCCAAGTTCCTCATCCTCACAGCCGTAATGATAGAACGTCTCATCAAAACCGCCAATTGTGTCAATTATATCTCGCGTCAGGATAATGCCGTCACTTGCGAAGAAACGAGTGCTTATAATTCCTTCAGGTATGTTACGCGCCCCCAAATAACGACTGTCAAAATATCGGAGATAATTGCTGGTGTTGAGTCTGGCGGGATCGATTCGTATGTTAATTCTGGCTGCTGAATAGCTCTTGTCATGGAAAAAAGAAACGATCTTTTTTAATGCGTTAGGTTCAAGCAGGTTGTCAATATCAATAAACATTATCAACGAATTTGTCGCGAGAGAGATACCCACGTTACGGGAAATTGCCCTGCCAGAATTTATTTGGTTCCTGTGGAATAAAAAATTTATCTTATCTTGAAACGCTTCCGCATACGAGCCTGCGA
Source organism: Enterobacter sp. KB-280D8 (assembly GCF_041399405.1). Classification (NCBI taxonomy): domain Bacteria; kingdom Pseudomonadati; phylum Pseudomonadota; class Gammaproteobacteria; order Enterobacterales; family Enterobacteriaceae; genus Enterobacter; species Enterobacter sp. KB-280D8. The sequence continues at coordinate 58,895 of NZ_JBGKEC010000012.1, read as the reverse complement.
TTTCTGCAAGTGAAATCGGACTACAATCGTCAATAAGAATTAATTCGACAAGGTTGTTTGGATAATCAATATTCAGTATAGCATCCATGAAGCGCTTAACTTTCGATGGTTCACAGTAAGCAGGGACCACTATTGAAATCTTATCATTGTACTGCACTAATGCACCTCGTAGAATAAATTATATTAAAGGCGTAGACTACTGCTAAACCGATGACGATGTTACTCACCCCCATAAAATGGAAAATGGCAGGAACAATAGCCACTACCAGGCAGAAGGCTATCAACCACTTAATAGCTAATTTTTTTAACTGCTTCATTCTAATTAGAACCATACTGAGCAACTGATCTATAGCTAAAATTGGTGTTAACCAGACAAATGTTTTTAAATAGCTATATGCGTAAACGAGTTTTGCACCATAAAGGACGTGAATAATCATGTCGGCAAGAACTGTTGTAAACAGTGCGCCAGCACAGGTTACCGAAAGCGTAGCGAAAATACAGAACGGCAATTTTCTTTTTATTGTTGTAATATCAATAAATTTAAATATAAAAATTGGTGCGATTGCCTGAACAAACAGAATACATATTGCATACCAGTTATCGACTAACTGAAGTGCTGCTGCATAGTTCGAATACGTTTCTCCAGAAATTTTTCCTTCGAGATATACTCGATCAAATTTCATGGTGACCTGCTGCATAATCAAACAAAACCATACGGCGACACCAATCTTAAAATACGAGAAAATCTCAGAATCAACCTTCACGAATTTAAATCCTGTAGCTTTTCTGAAAGTATAAAAGATAAAGCCACAAGGTAAAAGTGATTCAATAACCCATGCCACCCAAAGATAATTTATTGGTAATTGATTCCTTACACCAATATAAATGACAATGAGTTTAATTATTGCAGCGAACATTAGCACGAGGCAAGGTAATTTTAGACGAGCCTGGCTTTGGTACCATGTTAAACCTACAATAAAAGTTTCTCGTAATGCAACAGATATGGCCAAACCAATAATGAACTGTCTGGACAGGCCACTGGCAGCACAGATTCCCCATGCCACCATACACAATGCAACGAAAACTCCTGCCGCTAGACGCAATAAAATCACGTTGCTCATAGTAGAGTTTATTTTTGATGGTGCATCCAGCAATTTAGGAATAACCACCTCAGCTCCACAGATCCATGTGCCTGTCATGAATATAGCCAGAATAACGAGAGAATATTGCCAGCTACTGAAATCAGCAAAATTATAATGATTTATCAATAATCTATTAATAATAATAATGATAACGAGTTGAGTGATTCTCTCGAGGCTAAGATAAAAAAAGTTCACAAAGACTTTTCTTTTATCTTCATCCGCCACATTTTTTTTAATGGCTGATAAGAAAAAATTAGACATCTGTCATATTCTTTTTAAAGTTATCGATCATTATTTCTATATCAGACAATACATTTTTATAAACATGGCCGAACTCATTTATAGTTCTGGTATTATCCGTAGGAGGGAAATACTCACCTTTGAAACCTTCATGCCATTTGATCGTACAGCCAGTTTTACTTGCAATTAAATCTGCAATATCAGATGCTTTGGTATTTACACCAGAAGCAATGTTATAGATGTGATGTTCATTCTTACGACTGATGAGGTAAATCATTTCTGCAACATCCGTAACTGAAACATAATCTTTTGCATATTCAGGCGCAACATACATATCAATATGTTTATTCGAAATTGCATTTCTGATTATGCTTGGCAGGAATAACTTACTTTTTAATGCCAAACCGTAAACGTTACTAGGTCTGACAATAATCGTATCTCGGCTGCTTTTAAGGCATAACTCTTCACTAACCAGTTTAGTAAGGTTAAAAAGTCTTCGGTTATCGTTACTGCATACCGTAAGATTATCATTTTCCGACGCGCTATCTTGTTCCATATATACGCGCGTTGATGAAATATAGATTAATTTCGAGAACTCAGCGCGTTCCAAAATTGTTGCCAGCAACTCGGTGTTTGATTTATATACATCAAATGGTGTGTTTGCACAATCACCATTGCCAGCAGCATAGATGACAATGCCCAGATCTCTATCAAAAAGAGTCTCATCATCGCGTGGCGGGACTTCAACTTTTTCGCCCATAGCCAGAAGGTTTTCGACGATTTCACTACCAATGAAACCACGTCCACCGATCACTGTATAATGTGCTTTCATAACGTTTTCTTATACTCAGCGAGTGTAATTAATTTGATGTCTTTTTCAGAGAGGAGTGGCGATGTTATCGGCCAGTCAATGGCAATATCCGGATCATTCCAGATAATCCCACCTTCATCCTTTGGATCGTAAAAATCAGTACACTTATAGTGGAAATCGGCATAATCGCTTAATACGCAGAATCCATGGGCAAACCCAGGAGGAACGTACAACTGGTTATTCTTCTCGCCTGAAAGAAGTACACCAACATATTGGCCAAACGTATCAGAATCGTGGCGAAGATCCACTGCAACATCATAAACTTCACCGCTGATTACGCTAACTAATTTACCCTGAGGCTTCGTTTTCTGGAAATGCAGTCCACGTAGAACATTTCGACTCGAACGTGAGCGATTATCCTGTACAAAAGTACCTTTAATTCCTGCATCTTCATATTTTTCTTTATGCCAGGCTTCAAGAAAAAAACCGCGAGAATCACCAAAAACCTTAGGCTCAATGATCACACAATCTTTTAAAGGTGTTTGAATTACGTTCATTATAAATCCTTCGGTGGGAAAGAATCTCTTTCCCATCTGCTTTGTGAGTTATTTTCAGATTTTGGTACTGACTTCTGACTTAAAATACTTAACTGTTGTTTTCTTTCCAGAGTAAGTCACAGATGTCATCAGTAGGATTAAATGCAGTAGGTGCATTTAGCAATATTTTGCGCACCCGTTCATAATCAAAGTTGCGACATGAGATATCCAATTCTGCAAGAATATTTTTCATTTCACTCCACGGAAGCATGACTTCATTAGCCGTTTTAATTCGTGGATGCTGTGTTATAGATACATTATCGCCTATCAAAAGCTCTTCATAAAGCTTCTCGCCAGGCCGCAGTCCCGTCGTTTTGATAGCAATATCACCATAAGGATTTTTATCATCGCGGACGGAAAGCCCCTGCAAGGCAATCATGCGGTGGGCGAGATCAATAATTTTAACCGGGTCGCCCATATCCAGCACAAAAACATCTCCCCCACTACCCATTGCTCCAGCCTGGATCACAAGCTGCGCTGCTTCAGGAATGGTCATAAAATAACGGGTGATATCAGGGTGGGTTAATGTTACCGGACCACCAGCAGCGATTTGTTTTTCAAATAGGGGGACAACCGAACCGGACGAACCTAAAACATTCCCGAACCGGACCATGCTGAAGCAGGTTTTACTCGATTCTGATGCCAGGGCCTGCAGAATCAGCTCAGCCATACGCTTTGTCGCACCCATAGTGTTTGTTGGCCGCACAGCTTTATCTGTAGAGATAAGAACAAAACTTTCGACGCCACAATTTTCGGCAGCTTGAGCGCAGCACAACGTTCCAAAGATATTGTTACGGACACCGTCAATAACATTGAATTCAACTAGCGGTACATGCTTATAGGCTGCCGCATGGTATATAGTCTCAACGTTAAATGCCTTGATTAGCCTTTCAAGATGTTCCATATCCTGAACGTTACCTAAAATTGGGTAAATCTTAGTATTCAAGGATTGTGTCAGAATTAAATTTCTTAGCTCAGAATCGATAGAATAAAGTGAGTATTCTGATAACTCGAAAAGAATTAGTTGTGAAGGTTTATTTTTTATTATTTGTCGGCATAGTTCAGAACCAATAGACCCTCCTGCGCCAGTGACCATGACCGTCTTATCAAGAATATTCTTTGAGACTAATTCAGGGATCGGTGAAACAGGGTCGCGACCTAACAGATCGGTAATCACTACTTTACGTAAAGAATCGATTCTCGCTTTTCCTTCAACCAAGTCAACCATTCCCGGAATCGAAAGCACCTCACAAGGTAGTCCTTCGAGGGTAGAAATCACCTCATTTTTTCTCGCACGGCTGGCACTTGGCATCGCCAGCAGAATTTTCTTAGCCTCATACTTCTCGATTAGCCATGCCAATTTTTCTGGCGAAAAAACACTTACACCATGGATAACCTGCCCCTGTAATGAGCGATTGTCGTCAACAAACGCAACGGGATAGTATTCATCCATCTGACTCAACGCGGGAAGTAACTGTCGTCCTGAAGCTCCGGCCCCATATATGATGACTCGGGTTCCCAATTTTAAGCCACGATTAACTAGCATTCTCATTCCAAGGCGAGAGCCCGCCACAAGCAATACCCCGAACGAGAAATAAATAAAGGGGATGGTTCTTGGAAGATAGAGGTTTGTGTAAAAAGCGGCGATAATCAGGAGTAACGACGAAATTAGCATTCCAAGAGAAACAACAAGCAGTATTTTCGCGGTTATGTAACGTATTACAGCTCTATAAAGTCCTAATTTTACAAAGATGGCAAGAGTAATTACTATTATTGATGTGAGCAGTAACCAGTGGGATACGCTAGTTAACGGTGTCATAGAATCAATACGAACCCAAAATGCAAACCAAAATGCACACGTTAACAAAACAACATCAATGGAGAGTGTAATAATCCGTTTTATTGGTCTTGGCAAAGAAATTAAATAAGTTAGCATACTAAAAACTAGTCGCCTCGTTAAAGCTTGCTATTAATTTATAAAATAGTACCGGGAGGGCATATGGCATGCTCATCCACTGTTGCACTATATCCACCCACTGTTCCCGCTTGCAGAAAAGCCGATTTCCCAATACTCGCACCACCGGCAAGATGCACGCCAACCCCTAAGTGGGCAAAATCACCAAGAGTCGAATCATGATCCACCGTCGAATGACTATTAACTATCGTACCTGCTCCTAAGGTTGAGTTTGCGCCAATAACTGCACCGGCTAAAACTACGCTCCCGCTCCCCAAGGTAGCGGACGGACTCACAAATGCAAAGGGGTGTACCAGCGTTGTAGGAGTAATACTTAAACTTTGAAGCTGATGGTGGAATACTTCTCTTAGCTTATTATTGCCAATGCCTATAGCAATATGTTTGGCAGTGTTCGCATAGAGATTAAGATCTGATGTTTTCCCAATAACATGAATCTCTGAAGTATGTAAGCGCGATTCATTATCATCGAGGAATACAATATTTTCATATCCTAAAAGTATAGCAGTTTCGTACAGCGTACGTCCATGCCCTCCAGCTCCTATAATGATCAGATCATTCATTTATGCGTTCTCTTTGTCTTTGACTCCAGCACCACATTTGAAAGCGATAAATATTAATGGTAGCCACGCGATGATAATGCCAATAATTCCATCAATTTTTGCAGAAATGATTAAATATGCAATTGGGAACAACCACACAATATTTACTGCAATCGCCGCCAATGTTACCGGAACATGGCTCTTATATTTGCGGGCAAGGATTTGATAGCAATGGCTTGCATGTGCTTCATAAACTTTTTTACCAGCCAATAATCTTCTAAGCAAGGTAGTAGTTGCATCCACAATAAAAATGCCAAGCAGACAAAGTTCAGCGATCAAGACATGTGAATCTTGCTTTGCAAAATAAAGAATCATCAGGCCAATGGTAACACCTAAAAAACCACTTCCAGCATCCCCCATGAAGATCTTTGCCACAGGGAAGTTCCACACAATGAATCCTGCGGCAGCCCCAGCGAGAGCCAGCGCAATCATCGTCATCGCATCAGGAGAACCAGGGTTTTGGCTAAGCGTTATTATAACGACACTGCACAGAGAAAAAGTAATGGCTTGAGAGCTTGCAAGACCATTAATGCCATCCATAAAGTTATATAGATTCAACATCCACACAAGATAGACGCTTCCTATGATTATTCCAAACCATGACAAAGATACGACATAGCCAAATATATCAATATCCGGAAACGTTCCTAAGAAATAGAGTCCTATTGCTGCTGCTAAGAAATGCATCAGCAAACGCCAGCGCGCAGCAATGTGTCCATGATCATCGAGAAAACCGATAACCGCAATCAATAAGCCCGGCACGAAGAAGCCTAAAAATGTCTCATAAGAGATATGTTTTGTCAGTACCAACCATAGTAATGCAGCTAATAATGTTAATACTATAGCAACCCCTCCACCGCGCGGCGTCGGCACACTATGTGAGCTTCTTTGGTTTGGCTGATCAATCACATTGTTCTTGATGGCGTACAACCTTAAACCCCAGGTCATCGCGCATGAGATAAAGAATGCAAAAACGACAATCCCCAGATACAACATTATTTTTTACCTTCAATATAATTCTTCGCTGTTTTTACCATCGTTTCCTGCAACGTAACGGGTGGAGTCCATTGAAGCTGTTCCCTTGATTTCGTTGAGTCGACTTCCAGATCGCCATACAGTTGGTCATATATACTTTTTTTCCTCATTGCTGAAAGAAAAATTTTAAGTAATGCCCGAGGGAAATAAACAATCCGCGCTGTCATGCCCATCCCGGTAGAAAATGCCGTAATCATTTCTTCAGTTGAAGGATGCTCCTGATCAGCCAAAAGATAAAGTTCATTTTTTGACTTTTCATTTGTTGTACATTCGCTTATAAAGCTCACAACATTGTCCAGTGAAACAAGGGCGCGCTTATTTTTTACTGACTTAAAAGGCAGAGGCAGGTTTTTAGACACTAACTTTAATAAGCGTTGAATATTACCCGGAGCATTTGGACCACAGATTAAAGCCGGACGAACGATTGTTATTGCCATATTACTACCTGAAAATGCCTTGAGAAGGCTTTCCTCGGCTTCCAGCTTGGAAATAGCATAATCTGACGTTGGTCTGGCAGGTGTCGATTCACTGAAAGGGATTCCCGATGTGGAATTACCATTTACTCCAATTGAACTGACGAAGATGAAATGTTTTACGCCACAGTTTGCAGCGTCATTAGCTAATTTCATTGTCGCATCATGGTTGACACGACGAAATTCTGTCAGCGCATCTTCAGCATCATCTTTAAGGATATGAGCTCTTCCTGCGGTATGAATGACAGTATCACAACCTTGTAAAAGCGTAGTCCAATTCGTTTGAGCCGAAATATCGCCAAGATTATACATTCCCTGTTCAATATTTTCTTCTCGACGCGTAGTTAAAATTACCTGGTGACCTGCTGATCTTAACGTTTTGACTAAAGCAGTACCGAGAAATCCAGTTCCCCCAGTCACTAAAATTTTCATTGTCGTCCCCTATCAGCTAATTAACCATATAAATATCGAGGCGGACAGCCCTTAACGATTTTGATAATTTTGTACAATCCAGGTCTTATAATTCCCGCTTTTAACGTTTTCTACCCATGTCGTGTTTGCCAAATACCATTCAACTGTTTTACGAATCCCACTTTCAAATGTTTCCGCAGGTTTCCAGCCAAGCTCAAGTCCAATTTTCTCAGCATCAATCGCATAGCGGCGGTCATGGCCAGGACGGTCAGCAACATAGGTAATCTGATCGCGATACGACCCCTCTTTAGGCACAATCTCATCCAGCAGATCGCAAATCGTATGCACCACATCCAGGTTCTGCTTTTCGTTGTGTCCACCAATGTTGTACGTCTCCCCCGGTTTCCCTTGGGTGACCACGGTATAGAGTGCACGCGCATGGTCTTCAACATAGAGCCAGTCGCGGATTTGATCGCCCTTGCCGTAAATAGGCAGCGCTTTGCCGTCCAATGCATTCAGGATAACCAGCGGGATCAGTTTTTCCGGGAAATGGTACGGGCCGTAGTTATTTGAACAATTGGTGACAATGGTCGGGAAACCGTAGGTACGCATCCAGGCACGAACGAGATGATCGCTGGAGGCTTTTGATGCTGAATACGGACTGCTGGGCGCATACGCGGTAGTTTCAGTAAAGAGTGGCAACTCAGTTGATGCAGGATGCTCATCAGGATGCGGCAAATCTCCATACACTTCGTCGGTAGAGATGTGATGGAAACGGAACGCTTTCTTCGCCTGCTCATCCAGCATGGACCAGTACGCACGGGCGGCTTCCAGCAGCACATAAGTGCCGACGATGTTGGTTTCGATAAACGCTGCCGGGCCGGTAATGGAACGATCGACGTGACTTTCAGCGGCCAGGTGCATTACCGCATCAGGCTTATGCTTTGCAAAGATGCGATCCATGGAGTCTTTGTCGCAAATATCGGCATGCTCAAAGGCATATCGGTCGCTAGCACTAACTTCTGTTAGCGACTCCAGATTTCCGGCATAGGTGAGCTTATCTACATTGACGACATCGTCCTGGGTATTTTTAATAATATGTCGCACAACCGCTGAGCCGATAAAACCAGCCCCGCCCGTCACAAGAATTTTCACGTTATCTGTTCCGTCTAGTGTATATGTCTGGATACTGGGGTTCTGAAACCTGAGCGTTTATTAACGGTTTCAGAAATTGAGCACGCTACCGCCCCTGGCTTAACAGCTACCAGTGCACTGAGCGATGTTTGATTAAATGATTTTACTTGTCTGCTTACAGACAAAAACTGGCGTTAATTGTCGTCCTAAACGACCTCAGAAACAAGCACAAATCGCTACAAAGCTGCTGAGATTTGAATCAGATAACCCTATGTAATCATTGAAGTTAATAACAAAAAAACGGCAGTTATCATTTTGGTTATGTCTCAACACCAAAATGATAACTGCCGTTTGTTCTGGTCGTAGAAGGAATATCAGTCGTTGCCCAACAGCTTCTCAATCCGGTTTCTGAACTTCGCCCCTTCCTTCAGGTTACGCAGCCCATAGTTGACAAACGCCTGCATATACCCAAGCTTCTTGCCGCAGTCATAGCTGTCACCGGTCATCAGCATCGCGTCAACAGACTGTTTTTTCGCCAGCGCCGCTATTGCATCGGTCAGCTGGATACGGTCCCAGGCGCCTGGCTCGGTTTTTTCCAGCTCGGCCCAGATATCGGCGTTCAGAACATAACGGCCAACCGCCATCAGGTCAGAATCCAGCGTCTGCGGCTGATCCGGTTTTTCGATGAACTCAACGATGCGGCTCACCTGCCCTTCCGTCTCCAGCGCTTCTTTCGTCTGGATCACGGAGTATTCGGAGAGATCGCCCTTCATGCGTTTCGCCAGCACCTGACTACGGCCGGTTTCATTGAAACGTGCCACCATTGCCGCAAGGTTGTAACGCAGCGGATCGGCTGAAGCGGTATCGATGATGATGTCCGGAAGAACAACGATGAATGGGTTATCACCCACTACCGGACGTGCACACAGAATAGAGTGACCCAAACCCAGCGGCTGTGCCTGACGCACGTTCATAATGGTTACGCCTGGCGGGCAGATTGACTGCACTTCCGCCAGCAGTTGGCGCTTAACGCGCTGCTCAAGCAACGCTTCGAGTTCGTAAGAGGTGTCGAAGTGGTTTTCTACGGCATTCTTAGAAGAATGCGTAACCAGGACGATTTCTTTGATCCCTGCAGCAACAATCTCGTCGACGATGTATTGAATCATCGGTTTGTCGACGATCGGCAGCATCTCTTTAGGAATGGCTTTAGTGGCGGGCAGCATATGCATGCCCAGGCCTGCTACCGGAATGACTGCTTTCAAATTAATCATTATTTCTTCCACCTTAAAATGGTTGACGAATTATAGCTCTTAAACCTGTTTTCGCCAGCATGATTTGCCGTAATCCTCAGGCAATGTTACGCCTTAGCCCCACAAATTTCTGTAGTTGTAATCTGAATAGATCACACTTCTTTGCCAGGAATAGTCTCAAAAAAGGAAATTGCCGATTATCTGTGCGGAAGCGCAAAATTCAGCCTCTCCACATTCACTACCTGCTGATCCACCCGGTCAATATCCACCGAGCTCTGCCCTTTCTCATTTACCGCTTTGATGTTAGCCAGCGACAGCAAGGTCTCATCTTTGGCCATAAATTTGCCCCGCACATCTTTACGCAGGTCGAAGTTGATCTTCAGCGCAGGGCCAATGGCAGCTTCCTGCATCACATTGATATTGCGTAAAAAAAGATGCTGCGGTTTATTATGCAGCTCAAGCGTCGCCCGCTTCATCTCAACGTTGGTGATCGCTACAAAGGAGGTCGCGTTACCGGATGAAATTTGTATTCCGCGCAACTTATACGCAAGCTGACGATTATCGAGGTGAATATTGTTGAGCTTGAAGTTCTGGGGTATGGACAAATAATCACCTTTAATTACCCCATACCCGATTAACATTCCGGCACTATTGACCATGTCGACATTATCAATAATGAAATTATCACAGCCATAAATGGCGACCGTCGCATTGTCTATACCCGCCTTTTTACTGAAATCGGGGGTAATATTTTTTGCCTTAATATTGCGGATAACAAAGTGTTTGCCGTTCTCAACGTGCACCAGCTGGCGACAGTTGCTGCCGGTGATATTTGCCACCACGAAGTTCTTAACGGTTTGCTTTTCCGGGTAGTCGTTATCGTAGGTACTGCCGGCAAGGCCGATGCCGATGCCCCAGTTGATCTTGCCGTTAGTGCAGTTGATGTTATCGATCACATGATCGGAGATCAGGATATTGCGGTCATTGATGGCCACATTCCACTCGATCGCATCGCCCTGCAAATGGCTGAATTTGCTGTTGGTGATCCGGGCGCCGTCAACCTGATTGTGAAAGCCCTGGCGCAGGATGGCGTAGTTGGCCTGGCTCACGCTGATGTTATCAATCAGCAGATTGCGCATCACTCTGGGTTTCTTGCCGCCAATGTAGATCTGGGTCACCGGACCAAACCCGCTCATCGCCAGCCCTTTGATCGCACAGTCCGAGCCGCGAACGTCGAGCGTAATGTTCTCCGTGCGCCCGCCACCTTCACCAATCACTTTGCAGCCTTCCTGCAGCACAAAGCGGCCGCGTCCGTTGCCGGTTAACGCTCCGCGGATCAGCAGCGTTTTACCGTCGGGAATGAAAATGCCCGTATTAATGTTTTCACAGGTGAGTCCGGCCGGGACCACGACGGTATCACCGTCCTTAAACGCCTGCTTAAAAGCGGCGATCCAGTCGTTGTTATTGTACTGATTAATGGAGACCGTCTTTCCGCTTGCCGCCCGCGCGATGCGGGACGACAGCAGCGGCGTGGCCGCCAGAACGGAAAGAGAAGAGACAAAAGTGCGTCGGGTAATCTTTTTCAGCATACAACCTCGGCGTTACAGCGTTTGCAGCAGGCTCGCTAACTGGCGGTTAATCACCTGCTGGTTAAAATCGGTTTCAACTTTTTGTCGGGCATTGTGGAGCACGGGCTCCAGCGCCTGCTGGTCGATGTCGCTGAAGGCAGCTAATCGATCCGCAAGGGCCATCGCGTTATTCTCCGGCACCAGCCAGCCGGAATGGTCAGATTTGATCAGCTCAGGGATCCCGCTGTGCAGGGTGGATACCACCGGAATACCCACGGCCATCGCCTCCATCAGCGCCACCGGAATGCCTTCCATATCGCCATCCGCACCCGTGACTGAAGGCAGCAGGAACACGTCGGCCTCGTCGAGCATGGCCTTGACCTCGTGGCTCGGCTTGAAGCCCGGCATCTCCACGACATCGTCCAGTTGATACTGTTCGATAAGCGTGCGCAGACGGCGCTCCCACGGCCCGATGCCGAGAATGCGATAGTGGAACGCTACCCCGCGCGCTTTCAGCTGGCGGCAGGCCTCAATCGCCACGTGCAAACCTTTCTTCTCGGTCAGACGGGCCACGGAGATGATCTGCAGCGGTGTTCCCGGCACCTTAACCGGACGGCGGGTAAAGCGCGTTAAATCCACCCCCATACGCGACACGGCAATCTTCTCTCCCGGGCAGCCCATGCTTTTCAGCCGTCCTGCCCACAGGTCGCTGATGGGAAGCATCATGTCACCGCGGCGGAAAAGCTGCTGATACTCCGGCGTGTAGTGGTTCAGCACCTCGCGGCTGGAAATGTCGATACCGTGGAAAATGGTCGCAATTTTGCCGTCAATCACGCCCAACTCACGCAGTTTCGCGGCAGTAACGCCCGCAGGGCCAAAGTGGGCGATAAACACGTCGGCACGATACGGCTGTGCCGTTTGCCCGCAGATGGCCGACAGGATCAGATTGCGAGATTCCGATCCATAGCGGGAAACGTTCAGCGCCCGCCACGTCGACGCGCGATGGATCCCGCGCAACGTCTGGCTGGCCCGGTAGCGCAGCTTACTCAGCTTCCCGGCCGGTTCGTCCTGCAGCCAGCGGGTCTTCGCCTCCAGCCCATACTGGGTATACGCCGCATGGGTATTTTTGGTGTCGCCCTTCTGCAGGGCGACGATCTCCACGTCATATCCCATATCGATAAACGCGGTGATTTGGTTCAGTACAAAGGTCTCAGACGACAGCGGAAATTTCAGTAAGAAGAAACCAACCTTCATTTCCCCTCCCGCACGCGGTCAAGTACCGATTTCACCATGCCAATGCCCTTCTCTCGCTCGGCTTTCACCGCTACTGCCAGACGCTCGTTGATCGCAGGCAACTGGCCGAGGGTGTCGCCCACCATCGCACCGAGGGATCCGTCCAGCAGATGGCGAATATCCACGGCCATCTCCGGCATGCCAAGCTGCTGCATAATCCCGGCAGACTTGTGCTCATAGTTAATCGCGATGGCTGGGGTACCGAAGTTCATGGAGATAATCGCCGAGTGCAGACGGGTGCCGACGGTCAGGTCGCAGGCTGCGAGCAGCTTGCCCATCTCCAGGTCATTCAGCTCGTCCATCACCACGTGGTAGCGGGACGGGTCGTTCACCAGGTTGCGCAGGTTCAGCGCTACCATGCGGTCGTCTTTGTTGTAGCTGTCGATCCCGGTACAGGTTGAGAGCGCCAGCACCTGGTAACCGCTGTCCAGCACGCGGTTCACCACGTCGGCAAAGGCTTTCTCGTACGCCGCCTGGGTCGTGCCGAGGCGTTTATCAAACGGGGCCAGCTCGCGCAGGGTGATCGCGACGGTTTTCTGTTTCGCGGCTACGTCGAGCCAGTGCTGCACCGCGTAACTCGGCTGGAAGCCATCGTCCTGGTGATCCACCAGCCAGGCGGTGTCCACGCCATGCTCAACTTTTGAGGTGTCGATTTCGCTGCGCTTCATCATGTCGAGGCTGACCGACTCGCGCAAGATCAGCGCATCGCAGTGGCCAAACACATAATTTGCCAGCTGATTAAACTGCGGATCCTGGAATGGCCCCACGCTGTGGCCGATCATAAACAGCGGCTTTTTCGCCATGAACGTGCACAGCGCATGCTCAAACTGCGGGACGCCGTAGAGATCGACGAAGAACGAACCGCCGACCTGGATAATGGCATCATAGCCGGACAGCAGACGCACGAAATCCGTAAAGCCCTGCGCGATAGCGATGTTGCGCAGCTTGCCGGTATCGGTCACGCGGGAAAGCAGCACCTGATGCTGGTAGCGACGGCGCAGCACTTTCTTCACGCGCCCCATCACGCCCGCGGCGTTGTTATGCTGTTTCATCTGGCTATAGAGCGGGTCGCCCATCACCGGGCGGTTCAGTAACCAGGATGAGCTGACCGGATAACGGCTCATCACGTCCACTTCAGTCTCAGGCTTAAGGGTGTTAATTGCATCCAGTAAACCGCGCAGGATGGCGCTGTCGCCACGGTTGCCGCAGGTATGGTTGCCAAGAATTAATAATTTCATAATGGCCTCTTAAATAACTAGCCTGCGCGAAGCAGCGTTTTCATTTTTTCGTTACGGCAAAACTGGCGCTTCATCTCCACCACCAGCGCGTTGCGCGACAGCACAATCATCACGACGAACGCCAGCGCTCCCGCGGCAACCTGTACCGCCAGCAGCGCAGCCAGCGGCAGATGACCACTGAGGATGATGCCCAGGCCGTAGCTCACCGCCAGGGTCGGCAATGAGAGATAGAACGGCAGCCACAGGCTCAGGATGTACTGACGGTAGCTGGAGCCCAGCACCGGCTTGATCATGATGAAGTAGCTCAGAACGGTGTTGACTACCTGCACCAGCAGGAAGCCCAGCGTTACGCCGATGGCGCCCGCCATATGCCCGCCAACGATAATCGCCGGTATAAACAGGAAGGTTTTGAACACGTTGAACTTAAAGCTGATATCCACGCGCGCCTTCGCCATCAGAAGCGAGCCGATCGGATTCCCCACGGAGCGCAGCAGCCCCACCACGCACAGCAGCTGCAGGATCGGGATGATGCCGTTCCACTTCTCGCCAAACACCAGCGGCACGAAGTTGCTGGAAACCACCATCAGCCCCAGCAGCACCGGGAAGTTGATAATCCCCACCACGGAAAGCAGCTTGTAGAAATTAACGCGCAGCTTCTCGGTGTCGTCCTGAATTTTGGCGAACGCCGGGAACAGCACGCGGGTGATAATCGGGTTGAGCTTCATAGGAGGAACAACCGCGACGTTATAGGCCAGGTTGTAGCCCCCCGCCACGCTCGCGCCCAGGATACGCGCCAGCACCAGCGTCGAGAGGTTGGTGTTCACGTAGTTAATAATGCTGTCCGCCGTCAGCCACGCACCAAAGCGCAGGTTGGACGAGACGGACGCGAGAGAGAAGTGCAGTCCCGGACGGTAAATCTTGCGGCCAAAGTAGCCGAACAGCAGCGTACGCACGGCAGAGTTAACCAGATAACCGAGGATGGCGGTCATCGCCAGCGGCCAGAAATGGGCGCTCACCACGGTAAAGGTAAAGCCTGCCAGCACCGCGCTGGTCTCGATCATGCCAATCTTGTTGAACTCCAGCTCTTTCTGCATCAGCGCGCGGAACTGCTGCCCGTGAGGGATCACCACAAAGGCAAACGACAGCGTGCGCATCAGCGGAGCGAGATCCGGGTTGTGCAGCACGCTGGCGATGGTGTCGCTCAGCAGGAAGACCAGCACAAATACGAAAATCCCCAGCCCGACGTTCAGCCAGTAGAGCGTGGTCAGCTCGAGATGGCTGATCTCTTTACGCTGAATAATGGAGTTGGCGATACCAAAGTCAGACAGCGTGTCGGCCAGCGCGATGATCACCAGCGAGACGGTCAGCAGGCCGAACTGGTGATTATCAATAATGCGCGCCAGCACCGTCATCTGCACCAGGCCGAGGCCAATGATGACGATGGTCGCCATCGCTGACCACTTGGCGCCGCTGATGGTTTTTTCACGTAAGCTCATCTTAGTACGCCGCTTTGTTCACGAAGCCTTTGAAGATGGTCAGAAAAACAATCTTGATATCGAACCAGAGGCTCCACTCGCGGATGTACTCCAGATCGAACTCGATGCGTTTTTCCATTTTTTCCAGCGTGTCGGTCTCGCCGCGCCAGCCGTTGATTTGTGCCCAGCCGGTGATGCCCGGCTTCACCTTATGGCGCAGCATGTAGCCTTCAATCAGCGAGCGGTACTGCTCGTTATGCGCCACCGCGTGCGGACGCGGGCCAACAATCGACATGCCGCCGGTAAAGACGTTGATGAACTGCGGCAGCTCGTCCAGCGAGGTGCGGCGCAGGAAGTTCCCAACGCGGGTGACGCGCGGATCGTTCTGCGTCGCCTGGGTCACTACCTTGTCGTTCTCCATCACCTTCATGGAGCGGAATTTCCACACCATAATCGGCTTACCGTCCATGCCGTAGCGGGTCTGACGGAAGATAACCGGGCCGGGAGAGCTCAGCTTCACCGCCAGGGCAATGCAGCACAGAACAGGGGAAATAAGCAGTAAAATCAGCGAAGAGAGCACGATATCTTCCACGCGCTTGAGCACGCGGTTAATGCCCGACAGCGGCGTGTCGTACAGCGGTACCACCGGCACGCCGTTCACCTCTTCAATACGGGAGTGCAGGATGTTGAAGGTAAAGACGTCCGGGATCAGGATCACCGAGCAGGTGGTGTCCGCCAGCTCGCGCATCAGCTGCTTGATGCGGGATTCGTCCTTCATCTGCATGGCGATGTAGACGTTATGAATTTTGCCGGCCTTCGCGTCTTCAATAAGCTGCGCGTAATTCCCCGCCCAGTCCGCAGGCACGCCGCCCGGCTTCGCGTCGTGGTAAATCCCCACCACTTCGAACCCTAACCACGGCTCTTTGCGGAAGCTGTCGAGCAGCACCCGCCCGACCGGTAAATCTCCCGCCACGGCGACAAAACGACGGTTATAGCCACGGTTACGCAGCCAGCCCGCGCCAAAGCGGATCAGGGAACGGCACACGACCATGCCGACGCTGGTTAACAGGTACCAGCAGAGATAGGTCACGAAGCGGTTGTCAAAATCATGGCTGAACGCCACCAGACCCGCACTGAAGATCAGGCTCAGGGTCCAGTTCTGCAGCAACAGCATCAGTTCGGTAGTCATTTTCACGCCGCGCCACGAGCGGTAGAAATCGGTCATCCCGCCGATCATCTGAAACACGACCAGGGCAATCAGGGCCATCAGCAGATGCATATATAAGAACGGCAGCCCGCTGATCCGACACACCGCCCACAATCCACCGACCATGATGGTGATATCAGAAAAACGCTGCACCATAGAGATTAACGATGCATTCGTTCTCGCTCGTTCGCGTTTTTTTAGATTCGTCATCGTTGTTCCTTTATTCAACCAACACCCCACCCCTCACCCCGGCCCTCTCCCCAAAGGGGAGAGGGTGTTCAAGTTCCCTCTCCCCTTTGGGGAGAGGGTTAGGGTGAGGGGTAAGGTTTCGTATTACTGATTCAACAGCGCCAGAATGTCCTTTGTTCGGGCTTCCATCAGCGCCGTGTCAGCTCGGGACTCCACGTTCAGGCGCACCACCGGCTCGGTGTTGGACGAGCGCAGGTTGAAACGCCACTGTGGAAACGCCATGCTGATGCCGTCGGTACGGTCAATTTCCAGCGCGTGAAGGGCAAAGTGCTGCTCCACGCGGGCAATGGCCTCGGCCGGCTGCGCCAGCTTGCTGTTGATCTCTCCGCTCGCCGGGAACGCCGCCATGCGGTCGCGCACCAGCTCGCCCAGGGTTTTCCCCTTCAGGCACAGCAGCTCGGTGACCAGCAGCCACGGGATCATCCCGCTGTCGCAGTAGGCAAAATCGCGGAAGTAGTGGTGGGCGCTCATCTCGCCGCCGTAGATGGCATCTTCTTCGCGCATGCGCTCTTTGATGAAGGCGTGGCCGGTTTTAGACATCACCGGCGTGCCGCCCGCCGCGGACACCACGTCGACGGTGTTCCAGGAAAGGCGCGGGTCATGGATGATTTTCGCGCCCGGGTTTTTCTCGAGGAACGCTTCCGCCAGCAGGCCGACAATGTAGTAGCCCTCGATGAACTGCCCTTTCTCGTCGAACAGGAAGCAGCGGTCGAAATCGCCGTCAAAAGCGATGCCCATATCCGCGCCGTGCTCAATCACCGCGTTGCGGGTGTCGTCGCGGCACTCCGGCAGCAGCGGGTTAGGAATACCGTTCGGGAAATTGCCGTCCGGCGTGTTGTGTACCTTGACGAAGGTCACCGGCACGTTCAGCGCCTTAAAGCGCGCTTCCAGCGCATCCACCACCGGGCCGGCCGCGCCGTTACCGGAGTTGATCACCAGCTTCAGCGGCTTGAGGTTCGCCACGTTGATGTAGCCCAGCAGGTGGTCGATGTACTCTTTCTGCAGGTTGATTTTTTTATAGCTGCCGCGCTTCGCCTCATTCACCGGCGGGAAATCGTTAGCTTCCGCCAGACGCTGCACGTCGCGTAGACCGGTGTCGCCGCTGATCGGGCGGGCGCCCTTGCGCACCAGCTTCATGCCGTTGTAGTCCATCGGGTTGTGGCTGGCCGTCACTTCGATACCGCCGTCCACGCCCAGGTGGAAGGTGGCAAAGTAAATCTCTTCGGTTCCGGACAGACCGATATCCAGCACGTCCACGCCCGCGTCCTGCAGCCCTTTCGCCAGCGCCAGCTTCAGGGATTCACTGGTCAGACGCACGTCGCCGCCCAGCACGATGGTCTTTGGTTTTAAATATTCGCCGTACGCGCGGCCAATGCGCCACGCGATGTCTTCATTCAGCTCTTCGCCCAGCTTGCCGCGAATATCGTAGGCTTTAAAACAGGTTAATTTTTCCATGATGACCTCTTTTTCAGGCAACAGTTGGCCCTGACCACTTAATGGCCAAATTTATTTTTGTCATTCGTAGGCCCGGCTGGCGCAGCGCCGCCGGGCATGATGCGGAGTGCTACACGCGCCCGTAACGATCCTGGAAGCGCACGATATCGTCCTCTTCCAGATACGAGCCGGAGCGCACCTCAATTAAGTCGAGAGGAATTTTCCCCGGGTTTTCCAGACAGTGCGTGGCGCCCAGCGGAATATAAATGGACTCGTTCTCACCCAGCAGCTTCACTTCGCCGTCGATGGTCACTTTGGCCGTACCCGCCACCACGACCCAGTGCTCGGCGCGGTGATGGTGCATCTGCACCGACAGCCCCTCGCCCGGCTTCACGGTGATGCGCTTCACCTGATAGCGGTCACCCGCGTCGATGGAGTCATACTTACCCCACGGACGGTACACTTCACGGTGAATGTGGTGCTCGTGACGGCCATCGGCCTTAATCTTCTCCACCACTTTTTTAACGTCCTGCACGGCGTTACGGTCGGCAATCAGCACGGCGTCTTTGGTCTGGACAACCACCAGATCCTTCACTCCGACCGTGGTCACCAGGCCGGACTCGGCGTAAACGTAGCTGTTTTCGGTTTTGTGGCTAATCACATCGCCGTGATGGACGTTACCCTCCGGGGTATGGGCGCTGATCTCCCACAGGGAGGACCAGGAGCCTACGTCGCTCCAGCCCGCATCCATCGGTACAACCACGGCGTCAGCCGTACGTTCCATCACCGCGTAGTCAATGGACTCTTCCGGGCAGGCGAGGAAAGCCTCTTCATCCACGCGGATGAAGTCGAGATCCGGATCCACCACCGCCATCGCTTTCTCGCAGGCGCTCAGAATATCCGGGCGGTATTTACGCAGCTCTTCCAGGTAGCGTCCGGCACGGAACAGGAACATCCCGCTGTTCCAGTAATACTCACCGCTGGCGACATACGCCTGCGCGGTTTCGAGATTCGGTTTTTCAACAAACTGCGCCACGTCAAAGGCCACGCTGTCGCCTTCACCCGGCGTTACGTTGCCGCGACGGATGTAGCCGTAGCCGGTTTCCGGCAGGTCCGGCACGATGCCAAAGGTCACCAGCTTGCCGCTCTCGGCGTAAGGAATCGCCGCACGCACCGCGTCGCGGAACGCCTCTTCCTGCTGGATAACGTGGTCTGCCGCCAGGACCAGCATCAGCGGGTCGCAGTCAGGACTGCTGCGTTTTGCCGCCAGCGCCGCCAGGGCGATCGCGGGCGCGGTATTGCGACCGGCAGGCTCCAGGATGATGTTTTCCGTGAGCTTATTCAGCTGTCGCAGCTGCTCGGCAACAATAAAGCGGTGCTGTTCGTTACAAATCACCACCGGGCTTTCACACTCCACGCCGTGCAAACGGTTTACCGTGGTCTGCAGCATGGTGAGATCCCCTTTAAGACAGAGGAACTGCTTTGGATAGAGCACGCGGGACAGCGGCCACAACCGGCTACCAGAGCCACCAGCCATCACAACCGGATACAAAGTGGTTTGACTCATGATTTATCCCCGTATATCTGCAATAAATTGGCTCAGCACGTTCTCTTTCTCGAGCGTGCGTTCGGCATATTCACGTGCCACCGTGTTCACTTTTGGCATGGCGAGTGCCTGCTCAATGCCGGTAACCAGCGCCGGAACCGATTCCGGCTCCACGCACACGGCAATTCCCGGATAGCTGTCACACAGCTGGCCTAATTCTGTTTCGGTCTCTGCCGTAATCACCGCATTGCCGCCCACTGCCAGAATGTTGGTCAGCTTGGACGGCAGCACCGCGTCCGCGGCGCCGCGTTTTTGCACAACCAGATGGCAGTCGCCCATCTTCAGCAGCGCAGGTAATGCCTCGTAAGACTGAAGCGGGAAAAATTTCACGTTGGTCAGGCCGCGTTCCCCGGCCATTTTTTCCAGCCGCGCCTTTCCACCGCCCTGCCCGACAATCACAAACGTCCACGGCTGTTCACTCAGCAGTTGGGCCGCTTCAATCACGCTCTCCAGCCCCTGCTTTTCGCCGATGTTGCCTGAGTAAAGAATGATTTTTTGATCTTCAGGCAAACCGAGCTGCGCGCGCAGCGCCTGAGCGTCTTGCTCTGTCACATCGCGAAAACGCGCCACTTCGGACCAGTTCGGGAAGAAGATCACCTTCTGGGCCGGAACGCCCTTCTCCTGCGCCTTGTTCATCATCGAGCGCGAGATGGTCGAGACGTAATCCACGTTGTGCAGGCCGCTGCGCTCAAAGGCGCTGGCGAGCTTCGCCACCTTGCCGCCCTTGCCTTTGCCTGCCATCCCCAGGCCCAGCATGGCGTCCACTTCGTAATCCTGAATGTGCAGCAGGGTGCGCGCACCGGAGAGTTTACCCAGCAGGCGCATGCCCGGCGTGCAGAACAGCGTCGGCACCACGCCGATGATGCGATCCGGCTTCCAGCGACGCTGCGCCATCAGCGGGAAGAAGCTGCTCAGGGCAAAGCTGCCCAGATGAAGTAACCGTTTCAGCGTCGAAGGCTGCTTCGGCACGTAGAGCGGGCAGCGCCAGACGGTCGCTGCTCCCTCTTCACGGCGATAGCGCCAGCTTGAGTAGCGCTCCCCGACTTTCCACTCCGGGTAGTACGGCGGCGCGGTAATGACCCGCACGTCATGTCCCTGGCTCGCCATCCACTCGACCATCTCGCCGGTGTATTTCCCGATGCCGGTTAGCTCCGGCGAGTAGTTGATTCCGTACACTAAAATTTTCATAAGCCCGGCACTCCGGACTGACGATCGGCCAGGAAATAGGCACGGCTGTTGTCATGCACATTGTCGCTGGCCAGCAACGCCTCTGGCGTCTGCCAGCGGTAGTCGTCATGCTGAGAATCAGGCAGACGCAGGTCTGCCTCACTCACCTTCAGGCGGAACCCCAGCACGATGTAGTGCGTGGAGAACCCGGTGCCTGAAAAGTTATCGTCATAGAAGTGCTGCCAGACCCCGTAAAACTGGCCCGCTGCCATCGGCAGCTGCAGGCCCAGCTCCGCCAGAGTGAGACGCTCAAACGCATCGCTGAGCGTCTCATCCTTCTGCACGCGCCCGCCGGGCACGAACCAGAAGCCCTGTGCAGGACGGTTGGTTCGTTTTCCCAGCAAGAACTCGCCGCGTTCGTTCTCCACGATCAAATCAATCGAGATGAGCGGAGTGGAACGCACCACCGTGGCAAAATCTTCCTGACTTAAAAACATCGTTACCCCCGGAAGCGGTGCTGGTTTTCCAGGAACCACTGGTAGGTGCTGGCCAGCCCCTGCTCCAGTGACACCTCGTGATACCAGCCCAGCTGATGCAGACGGGTCACGTCCAGCAGCTTGCGCGGCGTGCCGTCCGGTTTAGTCGCGTCAAACACCACGCGGCCCTTGTAGCCCACCACCTGCGCGATGGTTTGCGCCAGCTCGCGAATAGTGCAGTCCACGCCGGTACCCACGTTGATGTGCGACAGCATCGGCTCGGTGTTCTCCTGCCATACCTCGCGATCCAGTTCCATCACGTGAATGCTGGCCGCAGCCATGTCGTCCACATGCAGGAACTCGCGCATCGGCGTCCCGCTGCCCCACACCACCACGTCCGGCGCGTTCTCGGCGGTCGCCTCGTGGAAGCGGCGCAGCAGCGCCGGGATCACGTGCGAGTTGCTCGGGTGGAAGTTGTCGTGCGGCCCGTACAGGTTGGTCGGCATCACCGAGCGATAGTCGCGGTTGTACTGACGGTTGTAGGACTCGCACAGCTTGATCCCGGCAATTTTGGCAATCGCGTACGGCTCGTTGGTTGCTTCAAGCGTGCCCTGCAGCAGCTCGCTCTCGGCGATCGGCTGCTTCGCCATTTTCGGGTAAATACAGGACGACCCGAGGAACAGCAGCTTATTCACGTTGTGCAGGTGCGCCGCGTGAATGATGTTGCTCTCGATCATCATGTTCTCGTAGATGAAATCCGCCGGGTAGGTGTTGTTAGCGACAATGCCGCCCACCTTCGCCGCCGCCAGATACACCTGATCAATGCGTTCGTTCGCAAAGAAGTCCTGTACCGCACGGCTGTCGAGCAGGTTCAGCTCGTCACGCGTGCGGACAATCACCTCTACGTCACCGCGCTGTTCCAGCTGGCGAACAATCGCGGAACCCACCATTCCGCGATGACCGGCGACAAAAATACGTTGTTTTGTCATTCTCAGGACTCCAGCGCGATGGCAACCTCGTAGCCATGAGACTTGAGCAGGGAGTGTTTTTTCGCTGCTTCAAGATCTTTGGCCACCATCTCGGAAACCATCTCCTGCAGAGTGGTCTCTGGTTTCCAGCCCAGCTTCTCGTGCGCTTTGGTTGGGTCACCCAGCAGGGTTTCTACTTCAGCAGGACGGAAGTAGCGCGGGTCAACCTGCACAATTACGTCGCCTGGCTTCACGCCCGGCGCGTCGTGGCCGGTCACGGAAACAACGATACCCTTCTCTTCCACGCCGGTGCCTTCGAAGCGCAGCTTGATGCCCAGCTGTGCCGCGGCCATTTCAACGAACTGACGCACGGAGTACTGCACGCCGGTTGCGATAACGAAGTCTTCTGGCTGTTCCTGCTGCAACATCATCCACTGCATTTTCACGTAGTCTTTCGCATGGCCCCAGTCACGCAGGGAGTCCATGTTGCCGAGGTGCAGGCAAGACTCCAGACCCTGCGCGATGTTGGCGATAGCGCGGGTGATTTTGCGGGTCACGAAGGTTTCGCCGCGGCGCGGAGATTCGTGGTTGAACAGGATGCCGTTACAGGCGTACATACCGTAGGATTCACGGTAGTTCACGGTGATCCAGTAGGCGTACAGTTTTGCTACCGCATACGGAGAGCGCGGGTAGAACGGCGTGGTCTCTTTCTGTGGGATTTCCTGCACCAGGCCGTACAGCTCGGAGGTGGATGCCTGGTAGAAGCGGGTTTTCTTCTCAAGACCGAGGAAGCGGATAGCTTCCAGCAGACGCAGAGTACCCATGGCGTCAACGTCAGCGGTGTATTCCGGAGATTCGAAGGAAACCGCTACGTGGCTCATCGCGCCCAGGTTGTACACTTCATCCGGCTGCACTTCCTGCAGGATACGGGTCAGGTTGGAGGTATCGGTCAGGTCGCCGTAGTGCAGGTGGAATTTCGGGTTCGCCGCGTGCGGATCCTGATAGATGTGATCGACACGCTCGGTGTTGAATGAAGACGCACGACGTTTAATACCGTGCACTTCATACCCTTTTTCCAGCAGCAGTTCTGCCAGGTAAGAACCATCCTGCCCGGTAACGCCGGTGATGAGAGCGACTTTAGACATGTTTTATTCCTCTACTTATGAATTTAATCAGAGCCGTTAAGTAGGCTATCTTTTTTGTCATTTTGAACGTGGGCTGTGCTCGAAATCCTCACGTACCTAAGTACGTTCCGGTTTCTCCGCGCAGTCCGCGTTCAAACTGCCTGCAACGATTACGCCTACTTAACAAGGCTCTTCGTTTCAACGCGTTCGCGTATCACCACTGCGGGGTTGCCACGGCAAACTTTATTTGCCGGTAGCGATTTAAAAACGCTGCTGCGGGCACCCACTACCGTGCCATCGCCAACAGAAACACCCGGTGCAACAAAAACATCCGTTGCCAGCCAGCATTTTTCGCCGATCGCAATAGGCGAAGCGGTAATATCAAAATGCGGGCTCATAAAGTCGTGGCTGCCGGTGCACAAATAACATTTCTGTGAAACCACCGAATTTGCGCCAATCGTAATCTCGCCCAGGGTATATAGCACCGCGTCATCCCCAACCCATGCGTAATCCCCAAGCGTTAATTTCCACGGATAGGTAATTTTCACAGAAGGTCGGATGACTACGTTTTTTCCTATTTTTGCGCCAAACAGGCGCAATAAAAAGGCTCGCCAGCGGTACAGTATTTGCGGCGACCAGGCAAATAAGGTTGCCTGAACCGCCCACCACAGCTGTACCTTAATACCGTTCCCGCCCCGAAAACCTTTCGGTACGGAGAAACCTTTTAAATCCTGCATTGCGTTTCCTTATATTCAGGCTTTGTTATATAAGGTTTTCGTTTTGCCCGTGGTACGCAGGCGTAATAAATAAGACAATTCCGCCCAGAATCCCGGCACGCGTAATATTTGACGCTGCACGTTTTTTGCGTCCTGGCATAATTCCAGATTATTTGACGTTGACACGCCGCCCATCGAGAATTCAGACACCAGCCCTTTAATTCGACGGAAAGGGTAACCTGATTTATACAGGCTGGCGGCCAGCGCATAATCAGATGACACCTTGTACTGCAAATCGTAAGGCTGTTTTTTCAGACCTTTTACCGGGAAGAAAATGGCCTGATGGCTGGCGGGCAAACTGTGGTAGATATACCAGCCTGGCTTCGCACTACGGCACACTTTATGTCCGTCACCAAAATCGAGCAGCGCATCGCCAATATACATGGCATCCTCTTTCTGGCGCGCCAGCTGACGGGCAAACAGCGCCACGTCGTCGTGGAAAATATCGCCGGAATTGAGGAAGATGGCATAACGGCCCTGGGCCATATTAATGCCTTTATTCATCGCATCGTAGATGCCTTTATCTTTCTCGCTGATGTAGCGTAAGTTGAACTCACCGTTGAGTTTTTCCAGAAACTCCGCCGTGCCATCGTTCGAGCCGCCGTCGACCACAATCCACTCAAAGGTGAGGCTCGGATCGCGCGCCAGGTTGCGCAGCGAGCGCCAGGTTTTTACTACCCCTTCGTAATTACGAAAAGCGACAGTAATGACGCTAAGAAACATAAATCACCTCATTTCGTCATACGTTCGTAATATTAAGCGCCTTGCGCAAAATAAACGGACAGACAATCAAGAAAGCATATTCCGGGCTAAATATTGACCCGGTAAAAAACAGCGACACCGGCGTAAAAAGATAAAGCTGCACGCGAAAGTTCTGGTTATCACCAAACGCGTTGATCATCATTTTGAAAACTTTAAACAGATACCACAACGTCAACAGTACGGCGAACCATGAAAAATAAATAATTAACAGATACAGACCATTGTCTATGGTTTTACCGACATCCGCACCGTTAAAGATTCCGAATGATGCAACATATTCATAAAGTGAGCCGAATCTTACTACACCATCAATATGGGTTAAGGAATAACCCACCATCACCAGCGGACCAATGATGCGATAATAGGACGATGACCCTTCCGTTCCCAAATCTCCCAGACGTTCTGAGATGTACGGGAAGGCAAATATCACGCCGACCATAAATACCGTCAGGGAGATAATCGCCAGCGGCAGTTTTTTCTTAATCGCATCTTTGTTCAGGTACTGGAACGCCCACTCCAGCAGGTAAAACAGGATAAACGTCATTACCCCTGAGAACGATCCAGACAGAACGATTCCTGCAAGAATCATAGCATCGGTCTTAGGCGTTTTGATACCAAACTGTTTGATGCTGAGCCAAATTGAGATTAACGCCAGAGCGAAAAACGCTGGTTCAAAATAGAGCGCCGTCGTACGCTTCCCGCCAAACTTAATGAAGTTCAGCACATAGCTGTTACTGTAAATGAGATATTTCGAAATTATCTCCATCAGGCTGCTGCCACCGGTCAAAATAATTTGCGCCATTTCCAGGGCGGCAAGCATAACAATTAACGCAACGACAATATAAAAGAACCTGAGGATTTTCCTATAATTGTGCGGTGAAATAGTTTTGAAGCGAATACTCCAGACCATGCCAATAATAATGACGATATAAACAAACAGCATGGTCGACGTGACGTATTTACTGGCATCCAGCGACTGGCCAAAGATGTAGTTAAACAGCGTCAGGCCCGTGCCCAGCCCCAGGGCAATCATCAGCTTCTTCAGGTTGATTTTATCGACATACAGCAGAAGCAGAACGGGCAGGAAGGTCACGATGGTTATCGGGAAGCTTTCGCCGAGCTGGGCAATTTTGACGTTGACCAGCAGGTAGATCAGCGGCAGCAGCAGATAACTACAGATTCTGATAGAACGAGACATACTCCTCCAGCATCTGTTGTCCACTGTAGGCCTTGCGGCTGTGGTTGCGGAACGATTCCAGGTCAGTGCCAAAAACGGCCTCGGCGATCTGCGCCTTCGGCAGCTGCACCAGCGGCAGGACTTCCTGCTCCGCGAAGGTTTTCCCGCCGGATTTTTCCAGCACTTCACGCGCCGCATCGCTGTGGGTGGCAATCACCGGCACGCCGATGGAGAGCGCTTCGCAGAGGATCAGCGGGTAGTTATCCACACGGGAGCTGAACACCAGCGCGTCCATACCGTTGAGGGCGCTCATCAGCTTGCGCTTGTCGGTCTCAAACCCGTGGTTCACCACGTTGGCCCCTTCGAACGGGGAAAACTTGCCGAAGGTATGAAGCTCGATCCTGTCACCCAGCGCCATCATGTCGCGCACCAGCTGCTGGTTGGTTTTACCGTCGTAACGCAGATCGTGCGCAACGATGGCGATTTTCGGTTTACCCGCGGTGTCCGCCACCGGGGTCAGCTCGGCCAGGATGGCTTCCGTCGCCACGTCGATGCCGTTATTGATAATCTGACAGCGCCCTGCCCCATACAGGCTGTTGAAGGCATCGGCTACGTGCTGGCTCGGGGAGATAAACGTGCAGCCGAGCGAGAGCATGTCGCGGAACAGCTGGCGCTTTCCGTCTACCAGCTGATGCGCGCGATCCACCTTCACCGGCGGGTAATTGCTTAATGTCGGGCATTTCTGGCAGTTATCTTTCCAGCCTTCGCAGCCGTCGGTAAACGCGCAGCGTCCGGTCACGCTCCAGTGATCGTGCAGCGTCCAGACGAAGCGAGTGTCAGGCTTGTGGGCCTGCACCTTCTGACAAAACGCCACCACCTCTTCCAGATTCAGCCAGTAGCTGTGCAGCACGTGGAAATGCAGCACAACCGGACCCGATGTACGGGTCACGGTGCGATAAAGACTGTTGAGGTTACCAAACAGATCGCGGTTAAACAGGCGGAACAGCGCAATGTTGGCAACAGAGGTCAGACGCGGCGTGTGCTTGTGCACCTGCGGATAGTTATCGTGGCTGACGCTTTTTTTGCCGCCTTTGCCGTAGCCGTAAATAAAACGAGACTGGAGTCCTTTTTGCAGCGCGCGCTGGTGCAGATCCAGCGCCACGCCTGCCGCCCCGCCTTCTGCGAGGCGCACGTTAAATTGCAGAATGTTCATTTAATCACCTTCACGCGGGCTTTCTCTCCCACCACCAGCGCGTTATCGGGGATGCTGTCCAGCACAACGCTGCCCGCCCCGATCGTCACGTTGTTACCTATCGTAATGTCGCCAATAACCACCACGTTCGCGCCCAGCTCGACGTTGTTGCCGATGACCGGGCAGGCCAGGCTGTCAGGCCCACGGTTGCCAATGGTGACTCCATGACGAATGGTGAAATCATCTCCGGCGACCACGAACTTGTTGATCACCACCGCATAGCCGTGATGGATGGTAAAGCGGCGGCCAATGGTGGCCGCAGCCTGAATCTCATACCCAAAAAAGCATTCGGTGATGATGCGGTACAGCACCAGCACGGGGGCCGCCCAGATGTTGTTCAGTACATTTTTCTTGCGCCACACCGAGCAAAAGTGCGCGATGCGGTACGCCAGAACCATGCAGCACGGGCGCAGGCTCCAGCTGTTTGCGCGGCAATCTTCCAGAAACATTATTTCCCCCGAAGCCCGTCGGCCAGACGCTTGCCGTTACGCACGGAGAGCAGCGTCAGCAACGTGCGCCAGTTCATGCGCTTGTTGCGGATCTGATACAGGGTAAAGAGCTGATATTTACGGCTGGCACGGTCAAACTTGTCCTTGTGCTTGCGGTAAAAATGGAAATAGCCGGAGAACTTCTTCGGCGAGGAGGTGATCTGCATCTCCCCGTGGTTGATGTGCAGGATCTGCGTGGCCTCTTCCACTTTCCACGGCTCGCCGTATTCCACCACCATGCGCAGGAAGATATCGTAATCCTGCGCGGCCTTCAGTTCGGTATCGAACAGGCACTCTTTAAAGCGCCACGCCCAGGTAAATACCTGATTGCCGATAATGTTGCGCTTGTAGAACAGGCGGCGAGAGTACGGTGATTTCGGATACAGCGGCAGGCTGGCAGGCTGCGAATACACCTCGCCCTGACACACGTAGTCGTTGGCATACAGAAACGCGTGCGTAACCAGCTGCTCTTTATGCGACAGGAAGACGGACAGGCGGTTCGGCGTCCATTCGTCATCGTCGTCGATGCCGGTCAGATACTGCCCTTTGGCCTGCATAATTGCCTGATTACGCACCGCACAGGCCCCGGAGTTGATGGCGTTGTGCGTGTACATCACGCGCGGGTCGTTGAGATCGGTAACAAATTTTTGCAGCTGTTCATACGAGGAAGAACAGTCATCCACGACGATCAGTTCCCAGTTATCGTAATCCTGACGTAAGACCGACTTGATTGCGCGGATCGCCAGCTGCTGACGGTTCCATGTCGGCATATAGATAGAAATCAAAGGGCGTTGTGTGGTCATCTTTTCCTCCTACCCCTCACCCCGGCCCTCTCCCCTGAGGGGAGAGGGTGAAAGGCGGCACCGGACAGTTCCCTCTCCCCTCAGGGGAGAGGGTTAGGGTGAGGGGGGGTGTTTTGTTATTTACTGTCAGACTTGTATTCGTACTCGTAATAGCCGTAATCCTGGTACCCGGTCGCGCGGCGGAAGATGGAGTTCAGAATGACCCCTTTCACCTCAATCCCGTTCTGCTCGAAGCGGCTCAGGCTGGTTTCCACTTCTTTCAGGGTATTCACCGCATAGCGTGCCACCATCAGCGTGGTGCCCGCATGGCGCCCCACCACGGCCGCATCGGTCACGGCCAGAATCGGCGGCGTATCGATCAGCACCAGGTCATAGTGTTTGCTCGCCCACTCAATCAGCTGGGTGAAGCGTTCGCTCATCAGCAGTTCAGACGGGTTAGGCGGCACCTGACCACGTGGGATCAGGTCGAATCTCGGAATCGAGGTCGGCTTGGCGCTCTGGCTAATCTCCCCCTGACCCAGCAGGATTTCCGACAGACCGTTCACGTTGTTGGTGCCCAGCAGCTCGTGGGTGTAGCCCTTACGCATATCGCAGTCGATCAGCAGCACGCGCTTGTTGGTCTGGCTGACCACGGCCGCCAGGTTGGCGCACACAAAGGTCTTACCGATAGACGGGCTGACGCCGGTTAACATCAGTACGTTGTTTTTAGCCTGCATCATGGCGAAGTGCAGGCTGGTACGCAGGCTGCGTATCGCTTCAATCGCCAGGTCGGTTGGGTTACCCACGGCCAGCAGCTGGCTCTGTTTGTAACGCTTAACGCCCTTGATGGTCTTGACGCTGTCACGGGATTTTTGCCACTCGGAGAGCGGGATGCTGGCGTAAACGTTGATCCCATTCTCTTCCAGCACCTGCGGGCTTTCGATGCCGCGGTTGAACAGCGAGCGCAGCAGCACGCCGACGATAGAGAGCATCAGGCCAAGAATAATGCTGCCGAGAATAATCAGCGCTTTCTTCGGCTTCAGCACGCCAGGCTGGGTAATGGCCGGGTCAACGATGCGCACATCACCCACGGTGCTGGCCTCGGTGATTTTCAGCTCCTGCTGTTTGTTCAGCAGTTGCATGTAAACCTGCTGTCCGGACTCCACGTCGCGAGTCAGGCGCACGATCTCCTGCTGCGTTTTCGGCATCGCGGTCACGCGGTCGTTCAGCTTCGCCTTCTCCTCTTCAAGGGTACGGCGTTTTTCCAGCAGCGTGCGGTAAGCCGGGTGGCGTTTGGTGTAAAGCTTGGAAATCTCCGCCTCTTTGAAGGTCAGCTCGTTGAGCTGCGCATCAATATTCACCATGGAGTCGAGAACCGATTTGGCCTCCAGCGGCAGGTCGACGGAGTCTTTATCCTGACGGAAGGCGTTCAGCTTGTTCTCGGCATCGTCCAGACGGGCACGCACTTCCGGGAGCTGTTTAGAGAGGAACGCCAGGCTTTTCGCCGCTTCCGCCGACTTGCGCTCGACGTTCTGCTCAAGGTAGTTGCGGGTAATGCTGTTCAGGATGTCGCGGATTTGATCCTTATCTTCACCGGTAAAGGTCATGCTCAGCACGCCGGTGTCCTTACCGTTTTCAGTGACGGTCAGGTTATTTTGCAGATTGTTGATCATGCCCAGCGTGGAGAATTTGGTGACGGTAAATTCCCCCCCCTCCTGAGCGTTGATGGCGGTGACCATCATGCTAACGCCATCTTTGGTCAGCATCTGCCCCACTTCGCCGCGCGCGCTAAAGCCCGCATCGCTGGTCAGCTGATACTGTTTCGGGCCAAGCACCGTCAGGGTAAAGGTTTGATCCCCTGCCCCTTTCGGCAGCACAAAGTCAGTCACCTTCACGGTGTCATTGCTGCGCCCCATCAGACGATCCCAGCCGGCACCAAAGATCGGGAACGTATTTTTGGTGACGGAGATGTCAAGGCCGAGGTCGTGAACCGTTTTGCCCAGTACCAGACGCGACTGGATCAGCTGAATTTCAGCGTCGGACGCCGGCGGCTTGTTCGCCAGCGCGGAGCCGATATCCTGCACCAGCGAGTTGCCGGTGTTCTGTTCAATCTGTACCAGCGCGTCGGCGCTGTAGATAGGCGTCGCAAAGAGCGTATAAATAACGGCCGCCGCGGCAAAGACGGCGGTAATGCCAAGCACCCACCACTTTGCCTCGATAACCGTGCCGACCAGGCGACCAATATCAATTTCATCACTGCCCGAAGTCGGGGCGGCAGAAGGTTTTGTTTTTTCTGTCATTGTTATCCCTGCTGAGCTTTCAGTGCCTGCGCCCACTGTTGGGCAGACTGGTCAAGTAAGGTGTAAACCGCCTCGAAGGCCTCATGGCTTTTGCGATACGGATCGGGAATTTCGCGTTCATTGTCCCAGTGACCAAACAGCATCACCTTGCCGCGCATCTCCGGAGCGATATCGCATAGCGCATGAATATGGCGTTTTTCCATTGCCAGAATCAGGTCATACTCCCGGCACATGCGGCCGGTGACCTGGCGGGCGATATGCCCGTCAAGAGAGAGGTTATGATCGCGGGCCACGCTCGTTGCGCGCTCGTCGGCACCTTTGCCCACCAGCGCGCCCAGCCCTGCGGAATCGACCGTTAACTCAGGCTGGTACTGTTTCAACAGCCGTTCAGCCGTGGGGGAACGGCAAATGTTCCCCACGCATACCACCAGAATTTTGTTAAACATCGCGGATTACCAGGTATGAATGTCGCGCGCCGTATCCGTCATGTAGCGAACGCCACTGATGGTTGGCAGCAACTGGTTGATCAGACGGTTCCAGCGGGCAACCGGCGCGGTGGTGACGTACACCACATCGTAAGGCTGGAGACGGAACTCCGTCGCCATCACCAGAGACGTCGCATCGGACATATCCAGCTGGTAGATGTTGGCAATTTTGCCCTTCGCACTGCCTTCACCTTTCAGCGGACGGATGACGAAGATACCGGTCGCATTGGACGTGGTCAGATCGATACCTTCCGCATTACCCAGGGCTTCGGTCAGAGTCATGCCGCTGAAGTCCATTTTGAGGGTGCTCTGTTTCTTCACTTCACCCATCACGAAGACTTTCAGATCGTCGTTGCGCGGTACGTAGAGAATATCGCCCGGATAGAGCAGGCGGTTCTGGGTCAGGTCGCCGTTTTGCATCAGCGCCTGCAGCGAAATGCGCTGCTCTTTGCCGTTGTGGGTCAGCACCACGTTGCGCCAGTCGGCTCCGTCGGTTAGGCCGCCCGCGGCGTTAATGGCGTCCAGAACAGTGAGCGGAACGTTGGTGATGGCCTGCTGGCCGGATTTGTTCACCTGTCCGGAGATATAGGCTTTTTGCGAGCGGAATGCGGCGATATTAACGTCCACCTGCGGGTCGGCAATGTACTGCGCTAAGCGGCCGGTAATATCACTACGGATTTCGGCGAGCGTTTTCCCGGCGACATGCACTTTACCAATGTACGGATAGAACATGGTGCCATCTGACTGTACCCAGTTCCCGGTGTCGCTTGAGCTGCGGTACTGGCCCGCTGGCGTGGTCAGTTCAGGGTGATCCCAGACGGTCACGTTGATCACGTCGCCCGGCCCCACGCGATACTGATAGGAGGCAATTTCCTGGTCCAGAGACATATTCGGCTGGGCAACATTCGGACGTGGACGTAATTGTTCGACCAGACGTGGCGTAAGTGGATAAACATTCACCATTTTGTCGAGATCAAAATCGGCATCCTGTTGCTTGATCACATCCTTACCCATTGTTGACATATTGCTGCCGGGAAAGACCGTGCAACCACTCATCAAGGTCACAGACACCAATAATGGCATCAATTTCATTTTGGATTTCATCATTGATTATTTATCACTTTGGCAGAGTAATTATCCTGTGCAATTTAAATAAGCTTGAGACGTATTGGGTTTCAGCATGCAGTTAATCAAATAGAAATATAACTGGCATCAGTCCTAAAAAAAGCTTATTCATCCATTGGCTATTGACAGAATAATCGAGGCTGATTCACACGCTTTCAGGCACGCTACCGCCCTTGGCTTTCAGTTACCAATCCACTGACTAAACAATGTGTTATGGATAGACACCCTCTTGAGTAAGGTCTTCTGGCAATATTTCAGCCGCTTGAAATACACAGCGGATAATGAATGACCATTCCGAAGACCAAAACAATAATAGCAACAACAAGATTTAACATTTGATGCTGGGAGAATTGTTGCAGCTAACCTAATAGCAGGCAAGGAGACAACTGTCCTAAT
The DNA here is from genome assembly GCF_041399405.1 of Enterobacter sp. KB-280D8. Classification (NCBI taxonomy): domain Bacteria; kingdom Pseudomonadati; phylum Pseudomonadota; class Gammaproteobacteria; order Enterobacterales; family Enterobacteriaceae; genus Enterobacter; species Enterobacter sp. KB-280D8. Next base: position 25,881 of record NZ_JBGKEC010000012.1, on the reverse strand, counting down.
ATCTGTTTTTAAGATTAATATTAAGAGCAAAGTTTTGACCTTTTAGGATTTTCTTTATATTGACAAAAAGAGAGCAAATATCATTACCTGCGATATATCCTAAAATGTTTTCATAATAATAAAATATGCGTATTTCGCTTATTTACACCCACCTGAGATTGCTCTCTTTTTTACGCTTCGTATTAAGAGAAATCTCAGCCCGACATTGCATTTTCCCCCAGCTTTATCCATGATCGAAGTGTGACATTCGTCATATAACAGAAGGTATTGCTATTACTATGGAATGGATTGCCGATCCATCAATCTGGGCCGGGCTGGTGACGCTGGTCGTCATCGAATTAGTGCTCGGGATTGATAATCTGGTCTTTATCGCCATCCTCGCTGAAAAACTGCCCCCTTCCCAGCGCGACCGCGCGCGCGTGACGGGTCTGCTGCTGGCGATGGTGATGCGTTTACTGCTGCTGGCCTCTATCTCCTGGATGGTCACGCTCACTCAGCCTCTGTTCTCCGTTCGCGGTCTGAGCTTTAGCGCCCGCGACCTGATCATGCTCTTCGGCGGGCTGTTCCTGCTGTTCAAAGCCACGGTGGAGCTTAACGAGCGGCTCGAAGGCAAAGACAGCGAGAACCCGACCCAGCGACGTGGGGCAAGATTCTGGCCGGTGGTGGCGCAAATTGTGGTGCTCGATGCCGTCTTCTCTCTGGATTCGGTGATTACCGCCGTCGGGATGGTGGACCATCTGGCCGTCATGATGGCTGCGGTGATCATCGCCATCACGCTGATGGTGATGGCGAGCAAAGCGCTGACCCGCTTTGTGAACAGCCACCCGACCATCGTGATCCTCTGTCTCAGCTTCCTGTTGATGATCGGCTTCAGCCTGGTCGCCGACGGCTTCGGGTTCCATATTCCGAAAGGTTACCTGTACGCCGCCATTGGCTTCTCCGTCATGATTGAAGCGCTCAACCAGTTGGCGATATTTAACCGCCGCCGGTTTCTCTCCGCGAATCAGACCCTGCGCCAGCGCACGGCCGAAACCGTCATGCGCCTGCTGAGCGGCAGGAAAGAGGATGCCGAGCTGGACGCCGAATCCTCCGCCCTGCTTGCCGATCACAGCGACGGGCAGATCTTTAACCCACAGGAGCGGCTGATGATCGAGCGGGTGCTCAACCTCAATCAGCGCACGGTGAGCAGCATCATGACTTCCCGGCATGACATTGAGCATATTGACCTCACGGCACCGGAAGATCGGGTCCGCGCCCTGCTGGATAAGAATCAGCATACCCGCGTGGTAGTGACCGGCGGTGAAGAGGAAGAGGAGCTGCTGGGCGTGGTGCACGTTATTGACCTGCTCCAGCAGCAGCTTCGCGGCGAGCCGCTCAACCTGCGCGCGCTGGTGCGCCAGCCGCTGGTCTTCCCGGAAGGGCTACCGCTGCTCTCTGCCCTTGAGCAATTTCGTAACGCGCGCACGCACTTTGCCTTCGTGGTGGATGAGTTTGGTTCGGTGGAAGGGCTGGTCACGCTCAGCGACGTGATGGAAACCATCGCCGGTAATCTGCCAAACGAGGTGGATGAGATTGATGCCCGCCACGACATCCAGAAAAACGCGGACGGCTCGTGGACGGCCAACGGCCACATGCCGCTGGAAGACCTGGTGCAGTACGTGCCGCTGCCGCTGGACGAAAAACGGGAATACCACACCATTGCCGGCCTGCTGATGGAGTATTTACAGCGCATCCCGCAGACCGGGGAAGAGGTTCAGGTGGGCGACTATCTGCTTAAAACCCTGCAGATTGAAAACCATCGTGTGCAGAAAGTGCAGCTTATTCCACTGCGGGATGAGGAAGAGCTGGATTTTGAGGTATAGATAAAACAAAACGGCAACCAGGTTGCCGTTTTAGGGTTTGCTCCCTCTCCCGTGGGAGAGGGCTGGGGTGAGCGCATCAGGCCGCACTGGCAGCCGGGTAAGGCGTAGCCGCCACCCGGCACCACGAACCTCAAAGCTTATCCAGCAGCTTCTTCACATCCTTGCCATTCTGGGAATCTTTGTTACGATCCGCCCAGCTGTTAAGCCGACGTTTCGCTTCATCCTGCAGATGCTTACGCAGGATCTGATCCACCTGAAGGCTGTAGTTCAGCGCCTGCCATTTGCCGTATACGCTAAGCGGAACCGGTGTCTCTTTAAGGAAATCAATCAGCTTGCTTTCGCCCTGCCAGCCGGAAAGTACCCGGACGTTAAAGCGCGTGTCCGCCGTCTCTTTGACCAGATCCAGCGAGCCTTCTCCGGTTAACGACAACATGGACGAGGTTCCCTGCATCCCGGCAAGGGTCAGTATCCCGTTATCCAGCGTCAGATCCGTGGTGAAGCTGTCGAGGCGCGTTGCGCTGTCGTAGTTTTCCTGCGCTTTAACATCGCTGCTGCGCTCCACCGCCTGCTGGACAAGCTGCTGGAAGTTGAGCCCCTCCATACGGGAATCTTTCAGGTCAACGTGCGCTTCACCCTGCCACTCCCGGCGGAAGGCGTTGGCATCAATTTTGGTGCCTGAGAAATCCCCCGCCAGCGTTAACTGCCCCGTCAGGGATATCGGATAGTTAAAGGCTTTGAGGATGCTGCCAATCTCAACGTTGTCGAGACGCGGCTGGAATTCAGCGCTGGCAACGTCCTTACGCACGTCCAGCGTTCCTGGCAGCGAAAGATGCCCTGCCCCCATTTTGCCGCTCAGTTCGGAGATCGCCAGCAACCCGTTGTGGTTGAACATCTTGCCGCTCACATCGGTAAAATCAATGCCGCGCCAGCGCACGCTGTTGGCTTTCAGCGCAATATCGGCGGTGAAGCCGCGCAAAACGTTATAGTCAGGCTGTTCAAGGTTAGACGAGATAACCGGACGCGACACCGGTGACTGGCTTTGCCCCGTCTGGGTCGCATCGCTGTCCGTTGCGCTTGCCGGCAGCGGTGGCAGGATGTTCTCCAGGTTGAGCTTGTCAAACTGCAGGTTCAGCACCCACTTCGGCTTTTCGTCAAGCGTGACGCTCGCCTGCCCCTTCAGGCTGCTGTCGTTGGCCTGCAGATTGAGGTTATCCAGCGCCAGCTGTTTTTGTTCTTCGCGCCATACGGCCTGCAGCGTCCCCTGTCCGGTGATCCCCTGGGTAGGGAGATCCGCCCCCGTCAGCTGCCAGTTAAGCTGCTGGATGTCAGCCGTGAGCTGATGCGGGTAGTCCGACGCATTCACATTTGCATTCAACGAGAGGGTCAGATCCCGCTGGTCGCGATTCACCCGTCCGCTAAATTCCAGCGACGCAAGATGGTGTTCATCCTGCTCCATCTGCAGGTTGATGTTGCGAACGGTGACCTGCTCCTGATCCTCATGCTGGAACACCAGCACGCTATCGGCAACTTTCAGTTTGCCTATATCAAACGACCAGCCCGTATCGGACGGTTCATCCGGTAAGGTATTCTCGCGCGGCGCGACCGGTGCATTCGCGTCGCGCACGGCTTCGGTTTGCGGGGTAAGCTGAATGACCGCGCCCTTCAGCATCACCTGGTTAACCTGCAGCTGATGGGAAATAAGCGGGATCAGCGCCACGTCAAGACGCATGTTGTCCGCAGAGACCAGCGGCTGTGCGGCGCCCGGTGCGGTTAACGACATGCGGCCAGAGAGAATGCTGAGCTGTGGCCAGACGTGCCAGCGCAGCGGCCCGTCAAGCTTCAGTTGGTAACCACTGCGTGCCTCGACCTGCCGCACCATATAAGCGCGGAAATCATTCGGGTTAACCAGCAGAACCAACGCCGAAAGGCCAGCAACCAGCACCACCAGCAAAATCATCAGCGTTGTCAGAACTCTTCTCATGGCATCCTCAGTGGACTAACGATCAGTCTTTATCAATACGGCTGGCAACCGCACCCTGCTGGTCGCGGTATTTTGCGTCCTGGCGGCGGTTGTAGGGCCTGTCTGCCGGGCCTGTCAGCGGTTCAAAGCTTAACGCACCAATCATCATTCCAGGGCGCAGCGCCAGCGGCAGTTTGCCGGCGTTGAAGAACTCCAGCACGATACGGCCGGACCAGCCTGGGTCGATACGGTGCGCGGTGACGTGAACCATCAGCCCCAGGCGGGCCAGAGAAGAACGGCCATCAAGCCAGCCGACGAGATCCGCAGGCAGGGTCACGGATTCATACGTCACCGCCAGCGCCAGTTCGCCTGGATGCAGATAAAAAGCTTCGCCTTCGTCAATGACGATTTCATCACTCATAACGCGATCGAGCGCGGCGCTGACTTCATCCTTCGGCCCGCTGAGGTCGATGAACGGCGCAGTGTGGCCACTAAATGTGCGGAATTTATTCCCCAACCGTACATCAACGGTCACCCCATTGATACGCTCCACCGGGGGACGCGGGGTAATAGACAAACGGCCTTCATCCAGCCAGGCTTCAATATCGCGATCGCAAAGACGCATGGCACTTTCTCCTTTCATGCATCGTACCCTGAGGCCTTAAACACTCAGGGTAAAACCAGGTTATCTCTGAACGGTACACAATTCGCGCGGCTTATTCAAAAAACTGACTGATTTTCGCTTTTAAGATATCAATCGCAATGCGGTTTTTGCCCCCGCGAGGGACGATGATATCGGCGTATTGTTTGGATGGTTCAATAAACTGCAGGAACATCGGACGGACCGTTTTCTGGTATTGCGCCATGACGGAGTCCATCGAACGGCCGCGCTCGTTAACGTCACGCTTGATGCGGCGCATCAGGCAGATGTCCAGCGGGGTATCGACGAAGATGGAGAAGTTCATGGATTCGCGCAGGCGGGCGTCGGTCAGGAGCAGGATGCCTTCAAGGATAATGACCTTCTTTGGCTCGATGCGGATCGTTTCCTGGGTGCGGGTGTGTTCTACGTAACTGTAAACGGGCAGTTCAATAGCCTGGCCGCTCTTGAGGGCTTCTAAATGCTGGAACAGTAAACTGTGATCCATCGCATTCGGATGGTCGTAGTTGGTTTTTACGCGCTCTTCCATCGACAGATGGGATTGATCTTTGTAATAGCTGTCTTCGGGAATGACGCCGATGTGCTCATCACCTACTTGTTCACGCAGTTCGCGATAAAGCGTACTGGCAATTAGACTTTTACCTGAAGCCGATGCGCCGGCGATGCCTATAATGACGCACTGATGAGACTTATCAGTCATAAATTTAGCGACCTGAATAACCTGGATGTTAAGGAAGGACGACGCCGGAGCGTCAAACGCGGCAATTATAGGGATTTCGCGGGCGTGATACCAGTCGAATGCGCAGGTTCTGCGAGACAGGCTGAAAAGTGGCGCATTGCTCCCTGAAAGAAATTTTAATGACCGTTTTTTCAGCGTTTAACAGGAATTTTTTAGCGAGTAACTATTTAATAACTCTATGATGTCAAATTATGAGCAGCCGCCATATGAATTGTAAATTGTTTGTACTAGCATAAACCAAATTATCAAATTCACTCGTGCGCACTTCTCTCCTGACGGCATGGCGTCTCTGGATAAAGCGGTAATGAATAAACAATACCAGCGGGTTTTGGTTACCACCCCACATCCTTTATTGCGACTTGTCTGTCTGGGCCTGGTCACCTTTATCTTTACCTTATTTTCGCTGGAGCTCACCCGCTTCGGTACCCTGCTGGCGCCGCTCTGGTTTCCCACCGCCATTATGATGGTGGCGTTTTACCGCCATGCAGGAAAAATGTGGCCCGGGATCGCCCTGGCCTGTTCGTTTGGCAATATTCTGGCCTCGTGGATGTTGTTCTCCTGGGCATCGATAAACCTCACCTACACTGCAATAAACGTTATTGAGGCCGTCATCGGCGCCGTATTACTGCGCAAGCTGCTTCCGTGGTATAACCCGCTGCAAAATTTAAACGACTGGATCCGCCTGGCCATTGGCAGCGCGCTGGTGCCGCCGCTGGTGGGCGGTATTCTGGTGACGTTTCTGGTCCCCGGCCCTGAGCCGCTGCGTAATTTCATCGTCTGGGTGTTGTCCGAATCCATCGGCGCGCTGGCGCTGGTGCCTCTTGGACTGCTGTTTAAATCCCATTACCTGCTCCGTCACCGTGACCCGCGATTACTGCTCGAAACGCTGGTTACCATGGCCGTGACGCTGGCCCTCAGTTGGGCTGCCATCACCTGGCTGCCGTGGCCCTTTACCTGCGTGATCGTATTGCTTATGTGGAGCGCCGTGCGCTTGCCGCGGATGGAAGCGTTCATGGTGTTTCTGGTTACCGTGATGGTCGTTTCACTGATGATTGCCCATAACCCTTCGGCGCTGACCACCCAACATGCCGGGCCGATGATGAACGCGCCGTGGCTGCCGTTCCTGATGCTGCTCCTTCCCGCTAACGTGATGACCATGGTGATGTATGCCTTCCGTGCCGAGCGCAAACACATCACCGAAAGCGAAGAGCGCTTTCGCAATGCGATGGAGTATTCCGCCATCGGTATGGCGTTAGTCAGCATAGAGGGCCAGTGGCTTCAGGCTAACAAGGCACTGTGCAACTTCCTCGGTTACAGCCAGACCGAGCTACAGTCGCTCACCTTCCAGCAGCTGACCTGGCCGGAAGATTTGCATACCGACCTGGAACAGCTGGAGCAGCTGGTCAACGGCGAGATCAACACCTACACCCTCGAAAAGCGCTATTACACGCGCAACGGGGAAGTCGTCTGGGCGCTTCTGGCCGTCTCCGTCGTGCGCCATGCCGACGGCTCACCGCTCTATTTTATTGCCCAGATTGAAGACATTAACGACCTGAAGCAGACCGAGTGGGTCAACAAGCGTCTGATGGAGCGCATTACGCTGGCCAACGAAGCGGGCGGCATCGGCATCTGGGAGTGGGATCTGCAGCCTGACATCATCAGCTGGGATAAGCGGATGTTTGAGCTGTATGAAATTCCGCCGCACATCAAGCCCACCTGGCAGCTCTGGCACGACAGAATGTTGCCAGAGGATCGCGCCCATGCGGAGCAGGTGCTGCGGGATTCTCTGGTCTCTCGTCTGCCGTTTAAGCTTGAATTCCGTATCCGCGTGAAGGAAGGCGTACGCCATATTCGCTCCCTGGCAAACCGGGTGCTGAATAAAGAGGGTGAAGTGGAACGTTTACTCGGCATCAACATGGACATGACCGAGGTGAAGGAGCTTAACGAAGCGCTGTTCCAGGAAAAAGAACGTCTGCACATCACGCTCGACTCCATCGGCGAAGCGGTGCTCTGCACCGATATCGACATGAACGTCACCTTTATGAACCCTGTCGCCGAGAAGATGAGCGGTTGGCTGCAGACCGAGGCCATCGGCCAGCCGATCCTGAAGGTGTTACACATCACCTTCGGAGAACGTGGACAGTTGATGGAGAACATTCACAGCGGCGATATTTCACGCTCCGATATCGACCAGGACGTGGTGCTGAACTGCCGCACAGGCGGATCGTTTGATATTCACTACAGCATTACGCCACTCAGCACCCTTGATGGGCACAGTATTGGCTCGGTTATCGTTATTCAGGACGTGACCGAGTCGCGCAAAATGCTGCGTCAGCTGAGCTACAGCGCGTCGCACGATGCCCTCACCCACCTGGCAAACCGGGTCAGCTTCGAAAACCATCTCAAACGACTTCTGCAAACCGTTCGTGAGACGCGTCAGCGTCATGCGCTGGTCTTCATCGATCTGGACCGCTTCAAAGCCGTCAATGATACCGCAGGCCATGCGGCGGGGGATGCCCTGCTGCGGGAACTCTCCTCCATGATGCTAACCCTGCTTCGCTCCAGCGACGTGCTGGCGCGCCTGGGCGGCGACGAGTTTGGGCTGCTGCTGCCGGACTGCAATATTGAGAGCGCGCGCTATATCACCGGTCGCCTGATCCATACCATCAATGACTATCACTTTATGTGGGAAGGCCGCCTGCATCGGATTGGGGCCAGCGCGGGTATTACGCTGATTGATGAACATAACCACCTGGCGTCAGAGGTGATGTCGCAGGCGGATATTGCCTGTTATGCCTCGAAGAACAGCGGTCGCGGCATCGTGACGGTATACGAACCGCAGCAGGAGCGAGATCTGAGCGCGCGCAGCATGATGTCGCTGGACGAACAGTGGCACATGATTAAAGACAATCACCTGATGATGATCGCCCGCAGCGTCGCCTCCCCGCGCATACCGGAAAGCTGTAACTTCTGGCTGATTTCGCTACGCCTGTGGACCAGCCAGGGTGAAGTCCAGGAGGAGCACGCCTTCCGTTCTGGCCTCGCGGAGCCTGAGCTGCTGCACGCCCTCGACAGACGAATCTTTGGTGAGTTTTTCCGCACCTCTGCTGCACAGGTTGCCCGTAAAGGGATGGGGATAGCTCTGCCGCTTTCTGCGGCCGGTTTAGCCAGCGTGACACTTGTCGATGAACTTCTCGACCTGCTCGAAAACAGCCCTATGCCGGGCCGTCTGCTGCATCTGGTCATCGCAGCCGACGCGGTGTGTAACCCGGATGAGAATCTGCAGCGAGGGTTACAAAAGCTTCGCCAAGCGGGCTGCCGGGTGATCTTCAGCCAGATAGGGCGCGACATGAACGTCTTCTCCCACCTGAGCCCGAACATGGCCGATTATCTGATGCTGGACGCCGAGGTGGTGAGCAACGTGTATGGCAATCTGATGGATGAGATGATGGTGACCATCGTTCAGGGCCACGCCCAGCGTCTGGGGATGAAAACCATCGCGGGCCCCTGTAACCAGCCCATCATGATGGATACGCTTTCCGGCATCGGCATTGATTTTATCTATGGCGACACCATCGCCGAGCCGCAGCCGCTGGATCTACTGCTCAACACCAGCTATTTCGCCATCAACTGACGGCTTCCAGCCGTCGGTATACCAGATGTGCAGCAGCGCGTAGGAGCGCCACGGCTGCCAGCGCTCGGCGTAACGCCGAATCTGCGCGGGCGTCATCCCGGCGAAGCGTTGCTTAATCAGATAATCATCCGGAAGAAACACATCTTTCGCCTGCCAGCCACGCAGGGCCAGGTAATTTGCCGTCCAGCGCCCGATGCCCGGCCGCTGCTGTAGCGCCTTCATACCTGCCTCAACGTCCTCAGGCGGCGTCAGCGGAAACGCCCCGTCGACGACCGACTGCGCCAGATGAATCAGCGACTCCGCGCGTTTTACCGGCATCCCGAGCGCTTTGAGCGCTAACGGATCGGCTGAGGCCAGCGCTTCCGGGGAGGGAAAGCAGACATAACCCGGTGCATCCTTCACCGGCTCCCCGCTCAGGGCGACCACGCGGGAAGCCAGTTTCGCCGCCATCGCCACGCTCACCAGTTGCCCGAGGATCGCCCGGACGCCCTGCTCATACGCATCCATCGCCCCCGGCAAACGCAAGCCGGGCCGGGCAGCGCCGAGATCCCCCAGCGTATCCGCGACCTGCTGCGGGTTGCAGGCAAGGTCGAACAGGCGTGCGATGCGTTCAAGACACGTCTGCGCAACCGGAACTAACCCCGGGCTGAGCGTCACGGTCAGCGTATGGGTGGCGATCTCCGGCGTCACGCGAAATATCCCCTGATGGCCGTCGCAGGCAAAACTGCGCTCATAGTAGTCGTGCGTGACGGTTTCAATGCCCGTCACCGCACGCGCGCCGAGAAAGCCAAACATCCACTGCCAGTCGTAAGGGGGTTGCCAGGTCAGGGTATACATCGCTGCTCCTTTTTTATTGTTATCAGCATAAACGGAAAGCCCCTGTTTTGCCTTGCTTTCATATTCCTGTTGTCGGCGGACAGGCATTCCGCTAAAGTCTCGCCCCTTCTCACCGGCATGGGGATTAATCGTGTTTATTGGATTTGACTACGGTACGGCAAACTGCTCGGTTGCGATCATGCAAAACGGACAGCCGCAGCTCCTGAAAATGGAAAAAGAGAGCACGCTGCTGCCGTCAATGCTCTGCGCGCCGACGCGTGAGGCGGTAAGCGAATGGCTGTTCCGCCACCATCAGGTTCCTGCTACCGCAGCGGAAACCCAGGCGCTGCTGCGCCGTGCGGTCAGCTTTAACCGCGAGGAGGACATCGACGTTACGCCCTCCAGCGTGCAGTTCGGCCTCTCCTCGCTTGGTCACTATGTTGAAGACCCGGAAGAGGTCTACTTTGTTAAGTCACCGAAGTCCTTCCTCGGCGCCAGCGGCCTGAAGCCGCAGCAGGTGGCGATGTTTGAAGACCTGGTGTGCGCGATGATGCTGCATATTCGCAATCAGGCGCAGACGCAGGTCTCCGATGCGATTACCCAGGCGGTGATTGGCCGACCGATCAACTTCCAGGGGCTGGGCGGCGACGATGCCAACCAGCAGGCGCAAGGGATCCTTGAACGCGCGGCGCACCGGGCAGGCTTCCGCGACGTGGTGTTCCAGTATGAGCCGGTTGCCGCGGGGCTGGACTTTGAAGCTACGCTGGCTGAAGAGAAGCGCGTGCTGGTAGTGGACATCGGCGGGGGAACCACCGACTGCTCGCTGCTGCTGATGGGGCCGCAGTGGCATACCCGTCGCGATCGTGAAAACAGCCTGCTCGGGCACAGCGGCTGCCGCGTAGGCGGTAACGATCTGGATATCGCCCTGGCATTCAAGAGCCTGATGCCGCTGCTCGGCATGGGCGGTCAAACGGAAAAAGGGATTGCCCTGCCAATACTGCCGTGGTGGAACGCGATTGCCATCAACGACGTCCCGGCGCAGAGTGATTTTTACAGTACCGCGAACGGTCGCTTCCTCAACGATCTGGTGCGCGACGCGCAGGATGCCGAAAAAGTCGCCCTGCTCTATAAAGTGTGGCGTCAGCGCCTGAGCTACCGCGTGGTGCGTACTGCGGAAGAGAGCAAAATCGCCCTTTCGGATCGTGCTGAACATGCGGTGTCCTTGCCGTTTATCAGCGAGGAGCTGGCCACCTCGATTTCGCAGGAGGGGCTGGAAACGGCGCTTGCCCAGCCGCTGCAGCGCATTCTGGAGCAGGTGCAGCTGGCGCTGGAGAACGGCAAAGAGAAGCCGGACGTCATTTACCTGACCGGGGGGAGCGCCCGTTCGCCGCTGATCAAGAAAGCGCTGGCGGAACAGTTGCCGGGCATTCCGATTGCCGCTGGGGATGACTTTGGCTCCGTTACAGCAGGGCTGGCGCGCTGGGCGCAGGTGATGTTTAGCTAGTGCGGTTGCTGTGCGGTCTGGTGCCCTCACACCGGCCCTCTCCCTCAAGGGAGAGGGGGTCGTCCATGCAAACATTATTTTGTGGGGATCCCTCAGCCTACAGGGAGAGGGAGAAAACACCAAAAACAGCAACGAATGTTGCCGTTGTGCGTTTACCTCCATTCAGACCATTCCTGACAGTCTTCCATATTTCCTCCATTTTTCCGCTGTGTTAGCTGACTAAACTAGTATCATTCCCCGAAGTGTTTCAGGATGAGAACGTATAACGATGAAAGGCAGTAACAAATCCCGCTGGGCAATCGCCGCAGGCATCATTGTGGTGGCCCTTGCCGCCGCCTGGTACTGGCACAGCCAATCCGCAAATTCCGCATCCCCCGCCGGTGCCAGCAGTCAGGCGCAGCGCCCGGCTGGCGGCGGCCGTCACGGCATGCGTGGCGGTGCGCTGGCGCCAGTTCAGGCGGCGACGGCGGTGAGCAAAGCCGTTCCGCGTTATCTGACGGGGCTCGGAACCATTACCGCCGCGAATACCGCCACGGTGCGCAGCCGCGTGGACGGTCAGCTCATCGCGATCCACTTCCAGGAAGGTCAGCAGGTCAAAGCCGGCGATCTGCTGGCGGAAATCGACCCCAGCCAGTTTAAGGTCGCCCTCGCCCAGGCGCAGGGACAGCTCGCGAAAGACAAAGCCACTCTCGCCAACGCCCGGCGCGATTTAGCGCGCTACCAGCAGCTGGTGAAAACCAATCTGGTATCGCGTCAGGAGCTGGACACCCAGCAGTCGCTGGTCAGCGAAACGCAGGGCACCATCAAAGCCGACGAGGCTGCCGTCGCCAGCGCGCAGCTGCAGCTGGACTGGAGCCGCATCACCGCGCCGATTGACGGTCGCGTGGGCCTGAAGCAGGTCGATATCGGCAACCAGATCTCCAGCGGCGACACCACGGGCATCGTGGTGATCACCCAAACCCACCCGATTGATTTAGTCTTTACCCTGCCGGAAAGCGATATCGCGACCGTCATTCAGGCGCAAAAAGCCGGTAAAGGCCTGGTAGTGGAAGCCTGGGACCGCACCAACAAGCAGAAGCTGAGCGAGGGTTCCCTGCTTAGCCTGGATAACCAGATCGACACCACCACCGGCACCATCAAGCTGAAGGCACGCTTTAACAACCAGGACGACGCCCTCTTCCCGAACCAGTTCGTCAACGCGCGAATGCTGGTCGCGACCGAAGAGAACGCGGTGGTGATCCCCACCGCAGCGCTGCAGATGGGTAACGAAGGTAGCTTCGTCTGGGTGCTGAACAGCGACAACAAAGTCAGCAAGCATCTGGTGAAAACCGGGATTCAGGACAGCCAGACGGTGGTCATCAGCGCCGGGCTCTCCGCAGGCGACCGCGTGGTCACCGACGGCATCGACCGCCTGACCGAAGGCGCGAAAGTAGAAGTGGTTGAACCTGCGAAACAGGGAGCGACCTCCTGATGCAGGTTATGCCCCCGAGCTCTACAGGTGGGCCATCACGCCTGTTCATCCTTCGCCCTGTCGCCACCACGCTGTTAATGGTGGCGATCCTGCTGGCCGGGATCATTGGCTACCGCTTCCTGCCCGTGTCGGCGCTGCCGGAAGTGGATTATCCCACCATCCAGGTGGTGACGCTGTATCCTGGCGCCAGCCCGGACGTCGTGACGTCCGCCATTACCGCCCCGCTGGAGCGCCAGTTTGGTCAGATGTCCGGGTTAAAACAGATGTCCTCCCAGAGTTCCGGCGGGGCATCCGTCGTGACGCTGCAGTTCCAGCTGACGCTGTCGCTGGACGTCGCCGAGCAGGAGGTGCAGGCCGCGATTAACGCCGCTACCAACCTGCTGCCGTCCGACCTGCCTAACCCGCCGGTCTACAGCAAGGTCAACCCGGCGGATCCGCCGATCATGACGCTTGCCGTTACCTCCTCCGCCATGCCGATGACCCAGGTCGAAGACATGGTCGAAACGCGCGTGGCGCAGAAAATTTCGCAGGTCTCCGGCGTCGGCCTCGTCACGCTGGCGGGCGGTCAGCGCCCCGCCGTGCGCGTGAAGCTTAACGCGCAGGCGATTGCCGCGCTGGGGCTGACCAGCGAAACCATCCGCAGCGCCATCAGCAGCGCCAACGTCAACTCGGCAAAAGGCTCGCTGGACGGCCCGACCCGTGCGGTCACCCTCTCGGCGAACGACCAGATGCAGTCCGCCGACGAATACCGTCAGCTGATTGTGGCCTACCAGAACGGCGCGCCGATCCGCCTGGGCGACATCGCCACTGTGGAACAAGGGGCAGAAAACAGCTGGCTCGGCGCGTGGGCGAACAAGCAGCAGGCGATCGTGATGAACGTGCAGCGCCAGCCGGGCGCCAACATCATCGAAACCGCCGACAGCATTCGCAGCATGCTGCCGCAGCTGATTGAAAGCCTGCCGAAATCGGTCAGCGTGAAGGTCCTGTCCGACCGCACCACCAACATTCGTGCCTCGGTCACCGACACCCAGTTCGAGTTGATGCTGGCGATTGCGCTGGTCGTCATGATCATCTACCTGTTCCTGCGCAACGTCCCGGCAACCATTATTCCCGCCGTCGCCGTGCCGCTCTCGCTGGTCGGGACCTTTGCGGTGATGGTGTTCCTCGACTTTTCGATTAACAACCTGACGCTGATGGCGCTGACGATTGCCACCGGGTTCGTAGTGGACGATGCTATCGTCGTTATCGAGAACATCTCGCGCTATATCGAGAAAGGCGAAAAGCCGCTGGCCGCCGCGCTGAAAGGCGCAGGGGAAATCGGCTTTACCATTATCTCGCTGACCTTCTCGCTGATTGCGGTGCTGATCCCACTGCTGTTTATGGGCGATATCGTCGGGCGGCTGTTCCGCGAGTTTGCCGTGACGCTGGCGGTCGCCATTTTGATCTCCGCCGTGGTGTCGCTGACCCTGACGCCGATGATGTGCGCCCGCATGCTGAGTCATGAATCCCTGCGCAAGCAAAACCGCTTCTCGCGCGCCTCCGAGCGGATGTTCGAGCGGATTATTGCCGCCTACGGTCGCGTGCTGGCGAAAGTCCTCAACCATCCGTGGGCGACGCTCGGCGTAGCGCTGGGCACGCTGGCACTCAGCGTGATGCTGTGGATTTTCATTCCGAAAGGTTTCTTCCCGATCCAGGACAACGGCATTATTCAGGGCACGCTTCAGGCCCCGCAGTCGGTCTCCTTCGCGAACATGGCGCAGCGCCAGCAGCAGGTGTCTGAAATCATCATGAAGGATCCGGCGGTAGAGAGCCTGACGGCCTACGTCGGCGTGGACGGCACCAACCCGTCGCTCAACAGCGCGCGTCTGCAGATCAACCTCAAGCCGCTGGATGAGCGCGACGACCGCGTGAACGCCGTCATTGAACGGCTGCAAAACGCCGTGGCCCGCGTCCCGGGCGTTGAGCTTTATCTGCAGCCTGTTCAGGATTTGACCATTGATACCCAAGTCAGCCGCACGCAGTATCAGTTCACGCTGCAGGCCACCACGCTTGACGCCCTCAGCACATGGGTGCCGCAGCTGGTGGAAAAACTGAACACCCTGCCGCAGCTCGCCGACGTCAGCAGCGACTGGCAGGACAAGGGGCTGGCGGCGTACGTGAACGTCAACCGCGACACTGCCAGCCGTCTGGGCATCACCATGTCTGATGTGGACAATGCCCTGTACAACGCCTTCGGTCAGCGCCTGATCTCCACCATCTACACCCAGGCGAATCAGTACCGCGTGGTGCTGGAGCACAACACGGAGAACACGCCCGGCCTGGCCGCGCTGGACTCGGTGCGCCTGACCAGCAAAGACGGCGGCATTGTGCCCCTTAGCGCCATCGCCACGGTGGAGGAGCGCTATACCCCGTTGTCGATTAATCATCTGGATCAGTTCCCGTCCACCACCATTTCCTTCAACGTGTCGGACAGTTATTCTCTCGGCGAAGCGGTGGAGGCCATCCAGGCTGCTGAAAAAGCGCTCAGCTTCCCGTCCGATATTCAGACCCAGTTCCAGGGCAGCACCCTGGCGTTCCAGGCGGCGCTGGGGAACACCGTCTGGCTGATTGTCGCTGCGGTAGTGGCGATGTACATCGTGCTTGGCGTGCTGTACGAAAGCTTTATCCACCCGATCACCATCCTCTCCACCCTGCCGACGGCGGGCGTGGGGGCGCTGCTGGCCTTAATGCTGGCGGGCAGCGAGCTGGACGTCATTGCCATCATCGGCATCATCCTGCTGATCGGCATCGTGAAGAAAAACGCCATCATGATGATCGACTTCGCCCTGGCCGCCGAGCGCGAGCAGGGCATGTCGCCGCGCGATGCCATCTTCCAGGCCTGCCTGCTGCGTTTTCGTCCGATCCTGATGACCACACTGGCGGCCCTGCTGGGCGCGTTGCCGCTGATGCTCAGCACCGGCGTCGGTGCGGAGCTGCGCCGCCCGCTGGGTATCGGCATGGTCGGCGGTCTGCTGGTGAGCCAGGTGCTAACGCTCTTTACCACGCCGGTGATCTACCTGCTGTTTGACCGCCTGGCGCTGTGGACCAAAAGCCGCTTCCCGAAGCGTGAAGAGGAGGCGTAAGTGAAGCTTTTCGCCCTCTTCATTTATCGCCCGGTGGCGACGATTTTAATCTCGCTCGCCATTACTCTCTGCGGCGTGCTGGGCTTCCGCCTGCTGCCTGTTGCCCCGCTGCCGCAGGTGGATTTCCCGGTGATCATGGTCAGCGCCTCGCTGCCGGGTGCGTCACCGGAAACCATGGCGTCATCGGTCGCCACCCCGCTGGAGCGTTCGCTCGGGCGGATTGCGGGGGTCAACGAGATGACCTCCAGCAGCTCGCTCGGCAGCACGCGCATCATTCTGGAGTTCAGCTTCGACCGGGATATTAACGGTGCGGCGCGCGACGTGCAGGCGGCCATCAACGCCGCGCAAAGCCTGCTGCCGAGCGGGATGCCGAGCCGTCCGACCTACCGCAAGGCCAACCCGTCCGATGCGCCAATCATGATCCTGACGCTGACCTCGGATACGTACTCGCAGGGTCAGCTTTACGACTTTGCGTCTACCCAGCTGGCGCAGACAATCTCACAAATTAATGGCGTCGGTGACGTAAGCGTCGGCGGCAGTTCTTTGCCCGCCGTGCGCGTGGGCTTAAACCCGCAGGCGCTGTTCAACCAGGGCGTGTCGCTGGACGATGTGCGTTCCGCCATCAGCAACGCCAACGTGCGCAGGCCCCAGGGGGCAATTGAGGACGGCAGCCACCGCTGGCAGCTCCAGACCAACGACGAGCTGAAAACCGCAGCCGAGTACCAGCCGCTGATTATTCACTACAACAACGGCGCGGCGGTGCGCCTGAGCGACGTCGCCAGCGTCACCGACTCGGTGCAGGATGTGCGCAACGCCGGGATGACCAACGCGAAACCGGCGATCCTGCTGATGATCCGCAAGCTGCCGGAAGCGAACATTATCGAGACGGTGAACAGCATCCGCGCCCGTCTGCCGGAACTGCAGGAGACGATCCCGGCGGCAATCGATCTGCAGATTGCCCAGGATCGCTCCCCGACTATTCGCGCCTCGCTTGAGGAGGTGGAGCAAACGCTGATTATCTCCGTCGCGCTGGTGATCCTGGTGGTCTTCCTGTTCCTGCGCTCCGGCCGCGCGACGCTGATCCCGGCGGTGGCGGTGCCGGTTTCGCTGATCGGCACCTTTGCCGCCATGTACCTGTGCGGGTTTAGCCTTAACAACCTGTCGCTGATGGCCCTGACGATTGCCACGGGCTTCGTGGTGGATGACGCCATCGTGGTGCTGGAAAACATTTCCCGCCACCTGGAAGCGGGCGTGAAGCCGCTGCAGGCTGCGCTGCAGGGCACGCGCGAGGTGGGCTTTACGGTGCTCTCCATGAGCCTGTCGCTGGTGGCGGTGTTCCTGCCGCTGCTGCTGATGGGCGGGCTGCCGGGCCGGCTGCTGAGGGAATTTGCCGTCACCCTTTCCGTCGCCATCGGGATTTCACTGGTGATTTCCCTGACGCTCACGCCGATGATGTGCGGCTGGATGCTCAAGCGCAGCAAGCCCCATTCGCAGCCGCGCCGCAAAGGCTTTGGTCGTTTTCTGATGACGATGCAGGAAGACTACGGCAAATCGCTGAAGTGGGTGCTGAACCATACGCGGCTGGTCGGCCTGGTACTGATCGCCACCATTGGGCTTAACGTCTGGATGTATATCACCATTCCGAAAACCTTCTTCCCGGAGCAGGACACTGGCGTGCTGATGGGCGGCATTCAGGCGGACCAGAGCATTTCATTCCAGGCGATGCGCGGCAAGCTGCAGGACTTTATGAAGATCATTCGTGAAGATCCGGCGGTGGATAACGTCACCGGCTTTACCGGCGGCTCGCGCGTCAACAGCGGGATGATGTTTATTACCCTGAAACCCCGCGGCGAGCGCAGCGAAACCGCCCAGCAGGTGATTGACCGTCTTAGGGTTAAACTCGCCAAAGAGCCGGGGGCAAACCTGTTTTTGATGGCCGTTCAGGATATCCGCGTCGGTGGGCGCCAGGCTAACGCCAGCTATCAGTACACGTTGCTCTCGGACGATTTAGCCGCCCTGCGCGAGTGGGAGCCGAAGATCCGCAAGGCGCTGGCCGCCCTGCCCCAACTGGCGGACGTGAACTCCGATCAGCAGGACAACGGCGCGGAGATGGCGCTCACCTACGACCGCGAAACCATGTCGCGGCTGGGCATTAACGTTGAAGCCGCCAACAGCCTGCTGAACAACGCCTTCGGCCAGCGCGAGATCTCTACCATCTACCAGCCGATGAACCAGTACAAGGTGGTGATGGAAGTTGACCCGCGCTACACCCAGGACATCAGCGCCCTGGACAAAATGTTTGTGATTAACAGCGACGGCAAGGCGATACCGCTCTCCTACTTTGCCAGCTGGCGGCCGGCCAACGCGCCGCTGTCTGTGAACCACCAGGGGTTGTCAGCGGCGTCGACCATCTCCTTTAATCTCCCCGCCGGTTCGTCGCTTTCTGAGGCCAGTGACGCAATCAACCGCGCGATGACGCAGCTTGGCGTGCCGTCCACCGTGCGCGGCAGCTTTGCCGGGACCGCGCAGGTGTTCCAGGAGACGATGAACTCGCAGGTGATTTTGATTCTGGCGGCCATCGCCACGGTCTATATTGTGCTGGGCGTGCTGTACGAAAGCTACGTTCACCCGCTGACCATCCTCTCGACGCTGCCGTCAGCGGGCGTGGGGGCGCTGCTGGCGCTGGAGCTGTTCGGCGCGCCGTTCAGTCTCATCGCGCTCATCGGGATCATGCTGTTGATCGGCATCGTGAAGAAAAACGCCATCATGATGGTGGACTTCGCGCTGGACGCCCAGCGCAACGGCAGCCTGTCGCCGGAAGAGGCGATCTTCCAGGCCTGCCTGCTGCGTTTTCGTCCGATCATGATGACCACCCTGGCGGCGCTGTTTGGCGCGCTGCCGCTGGTTATCTCGGGCGGAGACGGCTCAGAGTTGCGCCAGCCGCTGGGGATCACTATTGTCGGCGGCCTGGTCATGAGCCAGCTGCTGACGCTATACACCACGCCGGTGGTCTATCTGTTCTTCGACCGCCTGCGGCTGCGCTTTTCGCGTAAAAACAGAACCACGGTGACCGAGTAGATGACCGATCTCCCCGCTAACGTTCGCTGGCAGCTATGGATAGTCGCTTTCGGCTTCTTTATGCAGTCGCTGGATACGACCATCGTCAACACCGCTCTCCCCTCCATGGCGAAAAGCCTGGGGGAGAGCCCGCTGCATATGCATATGGTTATTGTCTCCTACGTGCTGACGGTTGCCGTGATGCTGCCCGCCAGCGGCTGGCTGGCGGACAAAGTGGGGGTGCGGAATATCTTCTTTACCGCCATCGTGCTGTTTACCACCGGCTCGCTGTTTTGCGCTCAGGCCAACACCCTCGACCAGTTGGTGATGGCGCGGGTGCTGCAGGGCATCGGCGGCGCGATGATGGTGCCCGTAGGGCGCTTAACGGTGATGAAGATTGTGCCGCGCGAGCAGTACATGGCGGCGATGACATTTGTGACCCTCCCCGGTCAGGTGGGGCCGCTGCTGGGCCCGGCGCTCGGCGGCATTCTGGTGGAGTACGCCTCCTGGCACTGGATCTTCTTAATCAACCTGCCGGTGGGCATCGTCGGTGCTATCGCCACCCTGGCGCTGATGCCGAACTACAAAATGCAGACCCGCCGCTTCGACTTCTTTGGCTTTATCCTGCTTGCGGCGGGCATGGCAACGCTTACTCTGGCGCTCGACGGACAAAAAGGATTGGGTATTTCGCCCCTGACGCTCGGGCTGCTGATCGCGCTCGGCGTTACCGCCATACTGTGGTATCTGTGGCACGCCAGCGGTAACGATAAGGCGCTCTTCAGCCTGAACTTGTTTAAAAACCCTACCTACCGCCTTGGTCTGTTCGGCAGCTTCGCCGGACGTATCGGCAGCGGCATGCTGCCGTTTATGACGCCCGTGTTTCTGCAAATTGGTATGGGCTTTTCGCCGTTCCACGCGGGCCTGATGATGATCCCGATGGTGCTCGGCAGCATGGGGATGAAGCGCATCGTGGTGCAGGTGGTGAACCGCTTTGGCTACCGCCACGTGCTGGTGACCGCCACGCTGGGGCTGGCGCTGGTGAGCCTGCTGTTTATGGCCACGGCGCTGATGGGCTGGTATTACGTTCTGCCGCTGGTGCTGTTCTGTCAGGGGATCGTCAACTCCATGCGCTTCTCGTCAATGAATACCCTGACGCTGAAGGACCTGCCGGACGAACTGGCGAGCAGCGGCAACAGCCTGCTGTCGATGATTATGCAGCTCTCCATGAGCGTCGGGGTGACCATCGCGGGCTTACTGCTCGGCATGTACGGCCAGCACCACCTCAGCGTCGACACGCAGGTGGCGCATCAGGTCTTTTTGTATACCTATCTCAGCATGGCGGTCATCATCGCCCTGCCCGCTTTCATCTTCGCCAGAGTGCCGGATGATACCAGCAAGAACGTCGTGATTAGGCGCGGCAAAAGGAGTGGATCATGAAATTCTGGCGTCCGGGCATTACCGGCAAGCTCTTTCTGGCAATTTTTGCTACCTGTATCGTCCTGCTGATCACCATGCACTGGGCGGTGCGGGTCAGCTTCGAGCGCGGCTTTATTGATTACATCAAGCATGGTAACGAGCAGCGTTTACAGGGCTTAAGCGATGCGCTGAGCGAACAGTACGCCCAGCACGGTAACTGGCGCTTTCTGCGCAATAACGACCGCTTTATTTTCCAGATCCTGCGTTCGCTGGAGCACGATACCGGCGACGATCGCCCGGGGCCAGGCATGCCGCCGCACGGCTGGCGCACCCAGTTCTGGGTGATTGACCAGGACATGCGCACGCTGGTTGGCCCGCGTTCGCCCATCCCGCCGGACGGCACTCGCCGGGCGATCAAAGTCAATAACGCCACCGTCGGCTGGGTTATCGCCTCCCCGGTGGAGCGCCTGACGCGCAACACCGACATCAACTTTGACCGACAGCAGCGCCGGACCAGCTGGTTGATTGTCGCCCTCTCCATCCTGCTCGCCGCGCTCGCCACCTTCCCGCTGGCGCGCGGTCTGCTCGCCCCGGTGAAACGGCTGGTGGAGGGCACGCACAAGCTGGCCGCCGGGGATTTCACCACCCGCGTCGATACCCGCAGCCAGGACGAACTGGGCAAGCTGGCGCAGGACTTTAACCAGCTCGCCAGCACGCTGGAGAAGAACCAGCAGATGCGCCGCGACTTTATGGCCGATATTTCCCACGAGCTGCGCACCCCGCTGGCGGTGCTGCGCGGCGAGCTGGAGGCCATTCAGGACGGCGTACGCCAGTTTACGCCAGAATCGGTGGCCTCTTTGCAGGCGGAGGTGGGCACGCTCACCAAGCTGGTGGACGATCTCCACCAGCTCTCCATGTCCGACGAAGGGGCGCTGGCCTACCAGAAGGCCCCCGTCGATGTGATTAACGTGCTCGAAGTTGCCAGCGGCGCCTTCCGGGAACGGTTTGCCAGCCGCAACCTGAAAATCGACCTCTCCCTGCCGGACAGCGCGGTGGTGTTCGGCGACAAAGACCGACTGATGCAACTGTTCAATAACCTGCTGGAAAATAGCCTGCGCTACACCGACAGCGGCGGCGGGCTGCATATCTCTGGCAGGCAGGAAAATGGACGCTTTGCCCTTACCTTCGCGGATTCCGCCCCCGGCGTGCAGGACGCGCAGCTGGAAAAACTGTTCGAGCGTTTTTACCGCACCGAAGGCTCACGCAACCGCGCCAGCGGCGGTTCCGGCCTGGGGCTGGCGATTTGCGTTAACATCGTCGAGGCGCATAATGGCACCATTCGCGCCGCCCATTCGCCTTTTGGCGGGGTTAGCATTACAGTAGAGTTACCTCTGGAACGGGATTTATCGAGGGAAGCATGACCGAGTTACCGATTGACGAAAACACGCCGCGCATTTTGATTGTCGAAGACGAGCCCAAGCTGGGGCAGTTGCTGATCGACTATTTACGCGCCGCCAGCTACGCCCCTTCGCTGATCAGCCACGGCGACCAGGTGCTGCCGTACGTGCGCCAGACGCCGCCGGACCTGATCCTGTTGGATCTGATGCTCCCAGGCACCGACGGCCTGACCCTGTGCCGTGAAATTCGCCGCTTCTCCGAGGTGCCCATCGTCATGGTCACCGCCAAAATTGAAGAGATTGACCGCCTGCTGGGGCTCGAAATTGGCGCAGACGATTACATCTGCAAACCCTACAGCCCGCGTGAAGTGGTCGCCCGCGTGAAAACCATTCTGCGCCGCTGCAGGCCGCAGCGCGAGCTTCAGGTGCTGGACGCCGAAAGCCCGCTGATTGTCGACGAAAGCCGTTTCCAGGCGAGCTGGCGAAGCAAGCTGCTGGACCTGACGCCTGCGGAATTTCGCCTGCTGAAAACCCTCTCCCACGAGCCGGGAAAAGTGTTCTCCCGCGAACAGCTGCTGAACCACCTGTATGACGATTACCGCGTGGTGACCGACCGCACCATCGACAGCCACATCAAAAACCTGCGCCGCAAGCTGGAGGCGCTGGACGCCGAGCAGTCGTTTATCCGCGCGGTGTATGGCGTGGGGTATCGCTGGGAAGCGGATGCGTGCAGGATTGCGTAAATAAACACCCCCTCACCCTGCCCTCTCCCCAAAGGGGAGAGGGTGTTTGAGTCCCCTCGCCCCTTTGGGGAGAGGGTTAGGGTGAGGGGCAAAGCTTTACCTCCCTCCCCCGCAGCGCTACAATGCCCGCCCTTAAAGTGGGGGATCTCCCCTTACCGCTGCACCTGGTGCACGCGGATCTGACCTGTCATCAGAACGAGAACAAACATGTTTAAACCGGAACTCCTTTCCCCGGCGGGAACGCTGCAGAATATGCGTTACGCTTTCGCCTATGGTGCCGACGCCGTTTACGCGGGCCAACCGCGCTACTCGCTGCGCGTGCGTAACAACGAATTCAACCACGAGAACCTGCAGCTCGGCATCAACGAAGCGCACGCTCTGGGCAAAAAATTCTACGTGGTCGTGAACATCGCGCCGCACAACGCCAAGCTGAAAACGTTCATCCGTGACCTGAAGCCGGTGGTGGACATGGGGCCGGACGCGCTGATCATGTCGGACCCGGGTTTAATCATGCTGGTTCGGGAGAACTTCCCGGAGATGGATATTCACCTCTCCGTACAGGCTAACGCCGTCAACTGGGCGACGGTCAAGTTCTGGAAGCAGATGGGGCTGACCCGCGTCATTCTGTCCCGCGAACTTTCGCTGGAAGAGATCGAAGAGATCCGCACCCAGGTGCCGGATATGGAAATCGAGATCTTCGTTCACGGCGCGCTGTGCATGGCCTACTCCGGCCGCTGCCTGCTCTCCGGCTACATCAACAAGCGCGACCCGAACCAGGGCACCTGCACCAACGCCTGCCGCTGGGAATATAACGTCCAGGAAGGCAAAGAGGACGACATCGGCAACATCGTCCACAAGCACGAGCCTATTCCGGTGACCAACGTCGAGCCTACGCTGGGCATCGGCGCGCCAACCGACAGCGTGTTTATGATTGAAGAAGCCAAACGTCCGGGCGAGTACATGACCGCCTTTGAAGACGAGCACGGCACCTACATCATGAACTCGAAAGATCTGCGCGCCATTGCCCACGTTGAGCGTCTGACCCAGATGGGCGTACACTCCCTGAAGATTGAAGGCCGTACCAAATCCTATTACTACTGCGCGCGTACCGCGCAGGTGTACCGCAAAGCCATCGACGATGCGGCAGCCGGTAAACCGTTCGATACCAGCCTGCTGGAAACCCTGGAAGGCCTGGCACACCGCGGCTATACCGAAGGCTTCCTGCGCCGTCATACCCATGACGACTACCAGAACTACGAGCACGGTTACTCGGTTTCCGAGCGCCAGCAGTTTGTCGGCGACTTCACCGGCGAGCGCAAAGGCGCGCTGGCGGCCGTCGCGGTGAAAAACAAGTTCACCAAAGGCGACAGCCTGGAGCTGATGACCCCGCAGGGCAACATGAACTTCACGCTGGAGCATCTGGAAAACGGTAAAGGCGAAGCGATTGACGTGGCGCCGGGCGACGGTCATACCGTCTGGCTGCCGGTGCCTGAAGAGGTGGAGCTGAAGTTCGCGCTGCTGATGCGTAACTTCAACGGTGAAAGCACCCGAAACCCACACGGCAAATAGTCAATCAGGGAAATTTTTTCGCGCTGGGATAATTCTTAGAATCGGATCACATACCGCTTCGTTCAATACGGGTATTATCCCCCCGCTGAAAAACATAACCCATAAATGCTAGCTGTACCAGGAACCACCTCCTTAGCCTGCGTAATCTCCCTTACGCGGGCTTATTTTTTGCCTTCTCTTTCCTCAACCCAGGCAATAAGTTCGTCGATTTGCCTCTCTGAGAACACGGCGATCCCATGCTCTGCAAGCAACGATGCAGCAACCCCCCTCCCGGCTTTCTGTATACCGCGAAAAGAACCGTCATAAATAAACTCACTGCCGCACGTTGGGCTGCCATCGGTTAACAATGCAGCGCTACACCCCGACGCCTGAGCAGCGCGTAGCGCGAGCCAGGCTGCAAGCTGATAATGTTCAGTCACATCCTGCCCTGTATTTTCAATAATTCTGGCTTGTCCGTGCATCACGTCTTTGCCATCAGCGGACATAATCTCTGCCGGAGGACGAGGTACAGGCAGCCCGGCCGCAAGTTCAGGGCAGTGGATAACCAGACGTTGTTCCTGGTGCCAGCGAGCGAGTTGCTCATTCATTCGCGCTTTTTCACTTCCGTTATAACGGACCCTCAAGCCCATCAGGCAAGCGCTTACCAAAATTTTATTCATCATCACTTTCCTGTGATTACATTAATCTCATCGCTGAAGTGTAACGCGCTTTCGTGCCTGTTTTGTTCCTTTCATCCTGTTCTTACCCGCTTTTTCCCTCTCTGCTATACACTCTTACTAACGCTAAAAAAGGGAGCAGCGCGGATGGCAACCTATCCAGACAGTTTATTGATTCTCAATGGCAAAAGTGCGGGCAACGATCTGTTGCGTCAGGCGATTATTGGCCTGCGTGACGAAGGCGCGCGTATCCACGTCAGAGTGACGTGGGAAAAAGGCGACGCGGCACGCTACATCGACGAAGGCTTAGCGTTAGGCGTCAGCACCATTATTTCCGGCGGCGGCGACGGCACCATCAATGAGATCGCCTCTGCGCTTATTGGCCTGCCCCCGGCAGACCGCCCGGTGATGGGCATTTTACCCCTTGGTACTGCCAATGATTTTGCCACCAGCGCCGGGATCCCGGAAGATTTAGAAAAGGCGCTCCAGCTGGCGATCCGCGGCAAAGCCACCGCCGTGGATATCGCCCAGGTGAATGATAAAACCTGCTTTATCAATATGGCGACCGGCGGGTTCGGCACGCGCATCACCAGCGAAACGCCGGAAAAACTGAAGGCGGCGCTGGGCGGCGTATCATACCTGATCCACGGCCTGATGCGCATGGACACCCTTAAGCCGGACCGCTGCGAAATTCGCGGCGAGGATTTTCAGTGGCAGGGTGACGCGCTGGTGATTGGGATTGGCAATGGCCGCCAGGCAGGCGGCGGGCAGCAGCTCTGTCCGGAGGCGCTAATCAATGACGGTCAACTACAGCTGCGTATTTTCACCGGCGACGGCCTGCTGCCCGCGCTGTTTACCACGCTGACGCAGCCGGAAGAGAGCCCGAATATCATCGCCGGGAAATCGGCGTGGTTTGAGGTGAATGCTCCGCACGGGATGACCTTTAACCTCGACGGAGAGCCGCTGAGCGGGACGCAGTTCCGCATTGAGGTGCTACCCGGCGCGCTGCAGTGTCGGCTGCCGCCGGACTGCGTGCTTTTGCGCTGATGTTTACACGGTGCGCGATCATGCCCTCACCCCAACCCTCTCCCACAGGGCTGAGGGATCCCCAGTAATTTATAAGCAGAAGCAATAAGGTTGTTTCAGAATGAGTTAAAGCTATCAGCGACGCCCTGGTCCGGCTGTAAATCGCCGAAGCGTTTCCGTAAGGCCGGGGCGAGGCGCAGGGATGCGCCGAGAGGGCGTGGCCTGCAGGGATGCAGGCTCATGCCCGACCC
>NZ_JBGKEC010000011.1:0-89321 GCF_041399405.1 Enterobacter sp. KB-280D8 | reverse complement strand
TTCTCCCTCTCCCTGTGGGAGAGGGCCGGGGTGAGGGCATCAGGCCGCACAGATCAGGCCGCACAAATCAACTCTGGCGCTTCTCCCACCCGCTCTCCTGCGCCGTAAACCCTAACGCCTGCATAAACGCCGCCATCACGCCGCGGTCTTCCACGCCCACGTCGGCCATCCACCATGAGTTCACGTTCGGGTTTTCGCGGATCACTTCTTCAATTAAATACTGTCCCACACCGCGACGACGGGTCACGTCGCGCACGCGCAGCGAGTCCAGCGCCCCCTCCGTGCCGCTCAGGGTCACGCGAACCGCAGCCAGCAGGCGCTCGTTAAAGCGCGCGGCATAAATGCGATGGTTCTCGTCGACATGCAGTGACGAAGGGGAATATTCCGGCCAGATCTTGCCCAGGTCGATATGATCCTGGTCGCTAAAGGTCACCAGACGCACGATAGTCAGTTTCATTAGCTACTTGTCCAAATCAAATTGAGTAGGGGCAGTGTACTCAATTTATTCACTCAGCGGCTTCCTCTTTTTATTCTCATTAACCAGGTGATTAGTTTTTTAGCAATGCAATGGGCAGTGTGAAAACACATGGATCGAAAAATAAGCAGAATTTTAACCTGAAAGGCAGTGTTTTATTCGGCGCTTTGTACCGTTATTTTATGCTGCAAACTGCACTTTTATTTGTTTATCTCTGCCTGATTTCAGAATATTATCTTTGCTTAATCGCCTGAAAAATAGAGATTTTAGTCTGGTTTTTGACAAAAACCTGCGCTAAACCATTAAAGGCACTGGTAAAAATAGCGTTGTTCATTAAAAGTACAGAATGCTTTTTAACCATAATAAAACAAAATATAAACACGACATCACGAATGGGGATTCAGAGATGAAAAGGAACGCGAAGACGTTAATCGCGGGGATGGTCGCACTGTCGATCTCGCATGCCGCTATGGCGGAGGACATTAAAGTTGCGGTAGTGGGTGCGATGTCCGGCCCTGTTGCCCAGTGGGGTGACATGGAGTTCAACGGCGCGCGCCAGGCCATTAAAGACATCAACGCTAAGGGCGGCATCAAGGGCGACAAGCTGGTGGGCGTGGAATATGACGACGCGTGCGATCCGAAACAGGCTGTCGCGGTCGCCAACAAAATCGTCAACGACGGTATCCAGTACGTGATCGGCCACCTGTGTTCATCCTCCACCCAGCCGGCGTCTGATATCTACGAAGACGAAGGCATCCTGATGATCACTCCTGGAGCAACTAACCCTGAGCTGACCCAGCGCGGATACCAGCACATTATGCGTACCGCCGGTCTGGACTCCTCGCAGGGGCCCACCGCGGCGAAATACATTCTCGACACCGTTAAGCCAAAGCGTATTGCTATCATTCATGACAAACAGCAGTACGGCGAAGGCCTGGCGCGCTCCGTTCAGGACGGCCTGAAAAAAGGCGGCGCGAACATCGTCTTCTTCGACGGCATTACCGCCGGTGAGAAAGACTTCTCCGCGCTGATAGCCCGTCTGCAAAAAGAGAATATCGACTTCGTTTACTACGGCGGCTACTACCCGGAAATGGGTCAAATGCTGCGCCAGGCGCGCGCCACCGGTCTGAAAACCCAATTTATGGGGCCAGAGGGCGTGGGCAACGCCTCCCTGTCAAACATCGCGGGGGATTCTGCCGAAGGCATGCTGGTGACGATGCCAAAACGCTATGACCAGGATCCGGCCAACAAGGCTATCGTGGATGCGCTCAAGGCGCAGAAGAAGGATCCGAGCGGTCCATACGTCTGGATCACCTACGCGGCCGTGCAGTCTCTGGCGACGGCCCTGGATCGTACCGGCAGCAAAGCACCGCTGGATCTGGTGAAAGATTTAAAAGCGCACGGGGCGAACACCGTGATTGGGCCGCTGAACTGGGATGAGAAAGGCGATCTGAAGGGATTTGAGTTTGGTGTCTTTAAGTGGCACGCCGACGGTTCGTCCTCGGCCGCCAAATAATTATCCCACCGCCCGGCTCACCGGGCGGGTATAAAAAGGTTTGCATATGTCCGAGCAGTTTCTTTATTTCCTGCAGCAGATGTTTAACGGCGTCACGCTGGGAAGCACCTACGCGCTGATCGCCATCGGCTACACGATGGTTTACGGCATTATCGGTATGATCAACTTCGCCCACGGCGAGGTGTACATGATCGGTAGCTACGTCTCCTTTATGATCATTGCCGCGCTGATGATGATGGGCATCGACAGCAGCTGGCTGCTGGTCGCCGCCGGGTTTGTCGGCGCGATTGTGATTGCCAGCGCCTACGGCTGGAGCATTGAGCGCGTGGCCTACCGGCCGGTGCGCAGCTCCAAGCGTCTGATTGCGCTGATCTCCGCGATCGGGATGTCCATCTTCCTGCAAAACTACGTCAGCCTGACCGAAGGCTCGCGTGACGTGGCGCTGCCAAGCCTGTTTAACGGCCAGTGGATTGTAGGGGCCAGCGAAAACTTCTCGGCCTCTATCACCACCATGCAGCTGGTTATCTGGGTCGTGACCTTTATCGCCATGCTCGCCCTGACCCTGTTCATTCGCTACTCACGCATGGGACGCGCCTGCCGCGCCTGCGCGGAAGACCTGAAGATGGCGAGCCTGCTCGGCATCAACACTGACCGCGTGATTGCCCTGACCTTCGTGATTGGCGCGGCGATGGCGGCGGTGGCGGGTGTCCTGCTCGGCCAGTTCTACGGCGTGATTAACCCGTACATCGGCTTTATGGCCGGGATGAAAGCCTTCACCGCGGCGGTACTGGGCGGTATCGGCAGTATTCCGGGCGCGATGATCGGTGGCCTGATCCTGGGCGTGGCGGAAGCGCTCTCCTCGGCGTACCTGAGCACGGAATATAAAGACGTGGTGTCGTTTGCCCTGCTGATTCTGGTTCTGCTGGTGATGCCTACCGGTATTCTGGGCCGTCCGGAGGTAGAGAAAGTATGAAACCGATGCATTTTGCAATGGCGCTGCTCTCTGCCGCTATGTTCTTCGTGCTGGCCAGCGTCTTTATGGGCGTCCAGCTTGAGCTGAATGGCACCAAACTCGTTGTCGATACCGCGGCTGATATTCGCTGGCAGTGGGTATTTATCGGCACTGCCGTGGTATTCCTGTTCCAACTGCTGCGCCCGCTGTTCCAGAAGACGCTGAAAAATGTCTCCGGACCGAAATTCGTGCTGCCGGCAATCGACGGCTCTACCATTAAGCAGAAGCTGTTCCTCGTGGCGCTGCTGGTGGCCGCCGTGGCGTGGCCGTT
This sequence comes from Enterobacter sp. KB-280D8, assembly GCF_041399405.1. Classification (NCBI taxonomy): domain Bacteria; kingdom Pseudomonadati; phylum Pseudomonadota; class Gammaproteobacteria; order Enterobacterales; family Enterobacteriaceae; genus Enterobacter; species Enterobacter sp. KB-280D8. The sequence continues at coordinate 86,047 of NZ_JBGKEC010000011.1, read as the reverse complement.
TGTGGTGTCGCGTGGCACCGTGGATATCGCCACCCTGACCATGATCTACGTAATTCTCGGTCTCGGTCTGAACGTGGTGGTGGGGCTCTCTGGCCTGCTGGTGCTGGGCTACGGCGGCTTTTACGCCATCGGCGCCTACACCTTCGCGCTGCTGAACCACTACTACGGCCTCGGCTTCTGGACCTGCCTGCCGCTGGCGGGGCTGGTCTCTGCCGCCGCGGGCTTCCTGCTCGGTTTCCCGGTGCTGCGCCTGCGCGGTGACTACCTGGCGATTGTGACCTTAGGCTTCGGAGAAATCGTCCGTATCCTGCTGCTGAATAACACCGAAGTGACCGGCGGCCCGAACGGCATCAGCCAGATCCCGAAACCGACCTTCTTCGGCCTGGAATTTAGCCGTACCGCACGCGAAGGTGGCTGGGACACCTTCAGCAACTTTTTTGGCATCAAGTATGACCCGTCCGACCGCGTGATCTGGCTTTACCTGGTGGCGCTGCTGCTGGTGGTGATTACCCTGTTCGTGATCAACCGTCTGCTGCGCATGCCGCTGGGCCGCGCGTGGGAAGCGCTGCGTGAAGATGAGATCGCCTGCCGCTCTCTGGGCCTGAACCCGACCCGCATCAAGCTGACCGCGTTTACCATCAGCGCCGCGTTTGCCGGTTTCGCCGGGACGCTGTTTGCCGCGCGTCAGGGCTTCGTCAGCCCGGAATCGTTCACCTTTGCCGAATCTGCCTTTGTGCTGGCGATTGTGGTGCTTGGCGGGATGGGCTCGCAGTTTGCCGTTATCCTCGCGGCCATCCTGCTGGTGGTCTCGCGCGAGCTGATGCGCGACTTTAACGAATACAGCATGCTGATGCTGGGTGGTTTGATGGTGCTGATGATGATCTGGCGTCCGCAGGGCCTCCTGCCGATGACCCGTCCACAGCTGAAGCTGAAGAACGGGCAAGCGAAAGGAGAGCAGGCATGAGTCAGCCATTATTATCCGTTAACGGTCTGATGATGCGTTTTGGCGGCCTGCTGGCAGTCAACAACGTGAATCTTGACCTGCACAAGAAAGAGATTGTCTCCCTGATTGGCCCGAACGGGGCGGGGAAAACCACGGTCTTCAACTGCCTGACCGGCTTCTACAAGCCGACGGGCGGCACCATCATGCTGCGCGATCAGCACCTTGAAGGGCTGCCGGGCCAGCAGATTGCCCGCATGGGCGTGGTGCGTACCTTCCAGCACGTGCGTCTGTTCCGCGAGATGACGGTGATTGAGAACCTGCTGGTGGCGCAGCATCAGCAGCTGAAAACCGGGCTGTTCTCCGGCCTGCTGAAAACCCCGGCCTTTCGCCGCGCGCAGGATGAAGCGCTCGATCGCGCCGCCACCTGGCTCGACCGGATTGGCCTGCTGCAGCACGCCAACCGTCAGGCGAGCAATCTGGCCTATGGCGATCAGCGTCGCCTGGAGATTGTGCGCTGCATGGTCACCCAGCCTGAAATCCTGATGCTCGACGAACCGGCGGCAGGGCTCAACCCGAAAGAGACCAAAGAGCTGGACGAGCTGATTGCCGAGCTGCGCGATAGTCACGACACCACCATTCTGCTGATTGAACACGACATGAAGCTGGTGATGGGCATTTCGGACCGTATCTACGTGGTAAACCAGGGCACGCCGCTGGCGAACGGCACGCCGGAAGAGATCCGCAACAACCCGGACGTGATCCGCGCATATCTTGGTGAGGCATAAGATGGAAAAAGCGATGTTAACGTTCGACAAGGTCAACGCGCACTACGGCAAGATCCAGGCGCTGCACGACGTCAGCCTGCACATCAATCAGGGTGAAATCGTCACTCTGATAGGCGCCAACGGCGCGGGCAAAACCACGCTGCTCGGCACCCTGTGCGGCGACCCGCGCGCAACCAGCGGGCAGATAGTGTTCGATGGTAAAGACATTACCGACTGGCAGACCGCCAGAATCATGCGCGAGGCGGTGGCGATTGTTCCGGAAGGGCGTCGCGTGTTCTCACGCATGACGGTGGAAGAGAACCTGGCGATGGGCGGCTTCTTCGCTCACCGCGATGAATACCAGACCCGCATCAAGTGGGTATACGAGCTTTTCCCGCGCCTGTGGGAGCGCCGCATTCAGCGTGCGGGTACCATGTCCGGCGGTGAGCAGCAGATGCTGGCGATTGGCCGCGCGCTGATGAGCCAGCCGCGCCTGCTGCTGCTGGACGAACCGTCGCTCGGTCTGGCACCGATCATCATTCAGCAGATTTTCGACACCATTGAGCAGCTGCGTAAAGAGGGGATGACCATCTTCCTCGTCGAGCAGAACGCCAACCAGGCGCTGAAGCTCGCTGACCGTGGCTACGTGCTGGAGAACGGCCGCGTGGTGCTGGAGGATACCGGCGACGCGCTGCTGGCGAACGAAGCGGTGCGGAGCGCTTACCTGGGCGGCTGAGCCGTCTGTATCGCCCGGTGGCGCTGCGCTTACCGGGCCTACAGGGATCGAGTAGGCCGGGTAAGGCGTAGCCGCCACCCGGCTTTTTTAACCACTACACCCCTTCACACAACCATCATCACCCTGACGCCTGGCTGTCACTTATCTGTAAACAAACAGTTATTTTTCTGTCATTCGAGCATGGCATGTTACCTCGCGAGCATAAAACGCGTGATATCGCGCATCCGGCACAATAAGAGAGATGACAATGACATCGTTACGACACACAGCTTTGGGTCTGGCACTGGGTCTGGCTTTTGCGACGAACGCAATGGCTGTCACCACCATTCCGTTCTGGCATTCCATGGAAGGGGAGTTGGGTAAAGAAGTTGACTCCCTGGCGCAGCGTTTCAACGACACCCATCCGGATTACAAAATTGTGCCGGTATACAAAGGCAACTACGAGCAGAGCCTGAGCGCGGGCATCGCCGCCTTCCGTACCGGCAACGCACCGGCCCTGTTACAGGTTTATGAAGTGGGTACCGCCACCATGATGGCCTCCAAAGCCATCAAGCCGGTGTATGAAGTGTTCAAAGAAGCGGGCATCAACTTCGACGAATCACAGTTCGTTCCGACCGTAGCGGGTTACTACACGGATTCCAAAACCGGGCACCTGCTGTCCCAGCCGTTTAACAGCTCCACGCCGGTGCTGTACTACAACAAAGACGCCTTCAAAAAAGCCGGTTTAGATCCGGAGCAGCCGCCAAAAACCTGGCAGGACCTGGCGGAGTACACTGCGAAGCTGAAAGCGGCGGGGATGAAGTGCGGCTACGCCAGCGGCTGGCAGGGCTGGATCCAGATTGAAAACTTCAGCGCCTGGCACGGCCTGCCGGTTGCGACCAAAAACAACGGCTTCGACGGCACCGACGCGGTACTGGAGTTCAACAAGCCGGAGCAGGTGAAGCACATTGCGCTGCTGGAAGCACTGAACAAGAAGGGCGACTTCAGCTACTTCGGGCGTAAAGACGAATCCACCGAGAAGTTCTACAACGGCGACTGCGCCATTACCACCGCCTCGTCCGGCTCGCTGGCGGATATCCGTCACTACGCCAAATTCAACTACGGCGTGGGCATGATGCCATATGATGCCGATGTGAAGGGCGCGCCGCAGAACGCCATCATCGGCGGGGCGAGTCTGTGGGTGATGCAGGGTAAAGATAAGGGCACCTATAAAGGCGTCGCCGAATTCCTGGACTTCCTGGCCAAGCCTGAAAACGCCGCCGAGTGGCACCAGAAGACCGGCTACCTGCCCATCACCAAAGCCGCGTATGACCTGACCCGCGAGCAGGGCTTCTATAGCAAGAACCCGGGCGCGGATATCGCGACGCGTCAGATGCTGAACAAGCCGCCGTTGCCGTTCACCAAAGGGCTGCGTCTGGGCAACATGCCGCAGATCCGCACTATCGTGGATGAAGAGCTGGAAAGTGTCTGGACCGGTAAGAAAACGCCACAGCAGGCGCTGGACTCTGCGGTAGAGCGCGGGAATCAGCTGCTGCGTCGCTTTGAGCAGTCGACTAAATCGTAATTAAAACTAATCCCCTCACCCTAACCCTCTCCCCAAAGGGGAGAGGGGACGATTACACCCTCGCCCCTTTGGGGAGAGGGCCGGGGTGAGGGGAAACCAACCTGAGCAAACCTATGTCATCATCCCGTCCGGTGTTCCGTTCCCGCTGGCTGCCGTACCTGCTGGTCGCGCCGCAGCTGGTCATCACCGTTATTTTCTTTATCTGGCCTGCGGGCGAAGCGCTGTGGTACTCGGTACAAAGCGTCGATCCGTTCGGGCTCTCCAGCCAGTTTGTTGGCCTGGACAACTTCACCGCGCTGTTCCATGACAGCTACTACCTGGACTCCTTCTGGACGACGATGAAGTTCAGCGCGCTGGTCACAGTCAGCGGCCTGGTTGCCTCGCTGTTTTTCGCCGCGCTGGTAGATTACGTGGTGCGCGGCAGCCGCCTGTATCAGACCCTGATGCTGCTGCCTTATGCCGTAGCGCCCGCCGTCGCCGCCGTGCTGTGGATCTTCCTGTTTAACCCGGGGCGCGGGTTGATTACCCATTTCCTGGCCGAACTGGGCTACGACTGGAACCACGCCCAGAACAGCGGCCAGGCGATGTTCCTGGTGGTGTTCGCCTCGGTGTGGAAGCAGATCAGCTACAACTTCCTGTTCTTCTTTGCCGCGCTGCAGTCCATCCCGCGCTCGCTGGTGGAAGCGGCGGCAATTGACGGCGCAGGGCCCATTCGCCGCTTCTTCAGGCTGTCGCTGCCGCTGATCGCACCGGTGAGCTTCTTCCTGCTGGTGGTTAACCTCGTGTACGCCTTCTTCGACACCTTCCCGGTGATCGACGCGGCCACCGCAGGCGGCCCGGTACAGGCGACCACCACGCTGATTTACAAAATATACCGCGAAGGCTTCGCCGGTCTGGATCTCTCTGCCTCCGCCGCGCAGTCCGTCGTGCTGATGTTCCTCGTCATCATCCTCACGGTGGTACAGTTCCGCTACGTTGAAAGTAAGGTGCGCTACCAATGATTGAGAACCGTCGCGGGCTGACGATTTTCAGCCATACCATGCTGATTTTAGGGATTATCGTCATCCTCTTCCCGCTGTACGTGGCCTTTGTCGCCGCCACGCTGGACACCAAAGCGGTGTTCGACACGCCGATGACGCTGATCCCGGGCACGCATCTTTTCGAGAACATGAAGACCATCTGGACCCAGGGCGTGGGTGCCAACAGCGCGCCGTTCTGGCTGATGATGCTCAACAGCTTCATCATGGCGTTTGGCATTACGGTCGGCAAAATTACGGTATCGATGCTCTCGGCCTTCGCCATTGTCTGGTTCCGCTTTCCGCTGCGGAACCTCTTTTTCTGGATGATTTTCATCACCCTGATGCTGCCGGTGGAGGTGCGTATCTTCCCGACGGTGGAAGTGATCGCCAACCTGAAGATGCTCGACAGCTACGCGGGCTTAACGCTGCCGCTGATGGCCTCGGCGACCGCCACCTTCCTGTTCCGCCAGTTCTTTATGACCCTGCCGGACGAGCTGATTGAAGCGGCGCGCATCGACGGCGCGTCGCCGATGCGCTTCTTCCGCGACATCGTGCTGCCGCTGTCGAAAACCAACCTCGCGGCGCTGTTTGTGATCACCTTTATCTACGGCTGGAACCAGTACCTGTGGCCGCTGCTGATTATTCAGGACGTCAACCTCGGCACCGCCGTGGCGGGCATTAAGGGCATGATCGCCACCGGCGAAGGCACCACCCTCTGGAACCAGGTGATGGCGGCGATGCTGCTCACCCTTATCCCACCCGTAGTCATTGTTTTAGCCATGCAGCGTGCATTTGTCCGCGGCCTGGTCGATAGCGAGAAATAAGATGGCAGGTTTAAAACTTCAGGCAGTAACCAAAAGCTGGGACGGCAAAACCCAGGTTATTCAGCCGTTAACGCTCGACGTGGCGGACGGGGAATTCATCGTCATGGTCGGCCCGTCCGGCTGTGGCAAATCCACGCTGCTGCGCATGGTGGCGGGGCTGGAGCGCGTGACCTCCGGGGATATCTGGATTGACCGCCAGCGCGTCACCGAAATGGAGCCGAAAGACCGCGGCATAGCGATGGTGTTCCAGAACTACGCCCTCTATCCGCACATGAGCGTGGAAGAGAACATGGCCTGGGGGCTGAAAATCCGCGGCATGGGCAAAGGCCATATCGACGAGCGCGTGAAAGAGGCGGCGCGCATTCTGGAACTCGACGGCCTGCTCAAGCGTCGCCCGCGCGAGCTCTCCGGCGGCCAGCGCCAGCGCGTGGCGATGGGGCGCGCCATCGTGCGCGATCCGGCGGTATTCCTCTTCGACGAGCCGCTCTCCAACCTTGACGCCAAGCTGCGCGTGCAGATGCGTCTTGAGCTACAGCAGCTGCACCGTCGTCTGAAAACCACCTCCCTGTACGTGACCCACGATCAGGTCGAAGCCATGACGCTCGCCCAGCGCGTAATGGTGATGAACAAAGGCATCGCCGAGCAGATTGGCACCCCGGTGGAAGTGTACGAGAAACCGGCCACCCGCTTTGTGGCGAGCTTTATCGGCAGCCCGGCGATGAACCTGCTGGAAGGGCGTATCAGCAGCGCTGGCACGCATTTTGAGCTGGAAAGCGGGATGGCATTGCCGATCAACTGGTACTATCGTGGCTACGCCGGGCGTAAGATGACGCTCGGTATCCGCCCGGAGCATATTGCTTTAACCTCTCAGGCGGACGGCGGCGTGCCGCTGGTGATGGACACGCTGGAGATGTTGGGTGCAGATAACCTGGCGCACGGGCGCTGGGGGGATCAAAAAATGGTGGTGCGCCTGGCGCATCAGGAACGCCCGAAAGCGGGTAGCACGCTGTGGCTGCACCTGCCGGAAAACCATCTGCACCTGTTTGACGGTGAAACAGGACAACGAGTATGAGCAACTGGCCTTATCCCCACGTCGTCGCCCACCGGGGCGGCGGTAAGCTGGCGCCGGAGAACACCCTGGCGGCGATTGATGTTGGCGCGCGTTACGGCCACACCATGATCGAGTTCGACGCCAAGCTGTCGAAAGACGGCGAAATTTTCCTGCTGCATGACGATAACCTCGAACGCACCAGCAACGGCTGGGGCGTGGCGGGCGAGCTGCCGTGGCGCGATCTGCTGAAGGTGGACGCCGGAAGCTGGTACAGCGGCGAATTCAAAGGCGAACCGCTGCCGCTGCTGGCGGAAGTGGCGGACCGCTGTCGCCAGCACGGTATGATGGCCAATATCGAAATCAAACCGACCACCGGCACCGGGCCGCTGACGGGCAAAGTGATTGCCCTTGCCGCGCGCGAGCTGTGGGAAGGGATGACTGCGCCGCTGCTCTCCTCGTTTGAAATTGACGCGCTGGAAGCGGCACAGGCCGCCGTGCCGGAGCTGCCGCGCGGGCTGCTGCTTGACGAGTGGCGCGAGGACTGGCGCGAGCTGACGACGCGCTTAGCGTGTGTCTCTATTCATCTTAATCATAAGTTGCTGGATGAGGCGCGGGTGAAGATGCTGAAAGACGCGGGTCTGCATATTCTGGTCTACACCGTTAACAAACCCCAGCGTGCAGCCGAGCTGCTGCGCTGGGGCGTGGACAGCATTTGTACCGATGCAATCGACCTGATCGGCCCGGACTTTAGTTCTGCGGATTAAGCATACTGCCGTTCGACTGCGGCGGCAGCATATGCTGCTGTCCGCTGTTCAGGGTTGACCCCCCGCCTAACATCCCGCCGTTTTTATTCGGCAGGGGCTGTTCGCGCACCTGACCCTGCTGGATGCGCTGGGTATTGGCGTTCATCTGGTTTTGCAGGCTCTGCTGTTGCATCTGGGTCTGCGTTTTCAACTGCTGATTGAGCATCCCTTTCTGCTGCTGTTGCTGGCTCATCATCTCCGTCTGCATACGCTGCTGGCTCGGGATAACATAACCCTGCTGGTTCGGGTTGTTCATGGTGTTGAGTGGCTGTGCGAGCGCGGCAAACGGGATCAGTGCCGTAAGAATCATCAAGCGTTTCATTGTCGTCTCCTCCTTTTGAGGTTTCTCTTAAGTTTACCCCGATTTCACCATGACGATGATTTTTTAGGAGTTGTGAACCAGGCTTAAGCGGGGAGTATGGACCCCTTCACCTGGAGAACAATAATGATGAAACCAACGTTTTTGCGCTGGGTAGCGATCGCCGCGCTGATGGCAGGCGGCACATTTAGCGTGGCGGCCAACCCGCCCGCGGCGCCTCCGGTCTCCTACGGCGTGGAGGAAGACGTTTTCCATCCCGTGCGGGCAACCCATGGCATGGTGGCATCGGTGGATGCGCTGGCAACCCGCGTGGGTGTCGATATTCTCAAACAGGGCGGTAACGCGGTGGATGCAGCGGTCGCCGTCGGCTATGCGCTGGCGGTGACGCACCCGCAGGCGGGGAACCTGGGCGGCGGCGGCTTTATGATGCTGCGCACCAAAGACGGGAAAACCACCGCCATCGACTTCCGCGAAATGGCGCCTTCCCAGGCGTCCCGGGATATGTTCCTCGACGACCAGGGTAACCCGGACAGCAAGAAATCTCTGACCTCGCACCTTGCCTCCGGCACGCCGGGCACCGTCGCGGGCTTTTCGCTGGCGCTGGAAAAATACGGTACGATGCCGCTGAACAAGGTGGTGCAGCCTGCCATCAAGCTGGCGCGGGAGGGCTTTGTGGTGAATGACGCCCTGGCGGACGATCTCAAGACCTACGGCAGCGAAGTTATTCCCAATCATGAAAACAGCAAGGCCATCTTCTGGAAAGACGGCGAGCCGTTGAAGAAGGGCGACAAGCTGGTGCAGAAGAACCTCGCCAAAAGCCTGGAGCTGATTGCGGAGCACGGTCCGGACGCGTTCTATAAAGGGGCGATTGCCGATCAGATTGCTCAAGAGATGCAGAAGAACGGCGGGCTCATCACCAAAGCGGATCTGGCGGAATACAGGGCGGTGGAGCGCGAGCCGATTAGCGGCACCTATCGCGGCTACGAGGTCTTCTCCATGCCGCCGCCGTCTTCCGGCGGGATCCACATCGTGCAGATCCTCAACATTCTTGAAAACTTCGATATGCACAAGTTCGGCTTCGGCAGCGCGGATGCCATGCAGGTGATGGCGGAAGCGGAAAAACGCGCCTACGCTGACCGCTCGGAATATCTCGGCGATCCGGACTTCGTGAAGGTGCCGTGGCAGGCGCTGACCAACAAGGCGTATGCCAAATCCATTGCGGAACAGATCGACATCAACAAGGCCAAACCGTCGAGCGAGATCCGCCCCGGCAAGCTGGCGCCGTACGAAAGCAACCAGACGACGCACTTCTCGGTGGTGGATAAAGACGGTAATGCGGTGGCGGTGACGTACACGCTCAACACCACCTTCGGCACCGGGATTGTGGCGGGCAACAGCGGCATTCTGCTGAACAACGAGATGGATGACTTCTCCGCCAAGCCGGGCGTGCCGAACGTCTACGGGCTGGTCGGCGGCGATGCGAATGCGGTCGGGCCGAAGAAGCGTCCGCTGTCGTCCATGTCGCCCACAATCGTTGTGAAAGACGGGAAAACCTGGCTGGTAACCGGCAGTCCTGGCGGCAGCCGGATTATCACTACCGTGCTGCAGATGGTGGTGAACAGCATCGACTTTGGGATGAACGTCGCCGAAGCGACCAACGCCCCGCGTTTCCATCATCAGTGGCTGCCGGACGAGCTGCGCGTCGAGAAGGGCTTTAGTCCGGACACCATCAAGCTGCTGGAGCAGCGCGGACAGAAGGTGGCGGTGAAAGAGGCGATGGGCAGCACTCAGAGCATTATGGTCGGGCCGGATGGGGCGCTGTTCGGGGCGTCGGATCCGCGGTCGGTGGATGATTTGACGGCGGGGTATTGATATGTTGCCGGGTGGAGGCTTCGCCTTACCCGGCCTACGTGTTTCATTCCCTCTCCCTGCGGGAGAGGGTTAGGGTGAGGGCAACAAACTACTTCATTCGCGCCATATAATACGCATCCACATACTCGCCGTTGCGCAGGGCATAGCGTTTGCCGGTGCCTTCAATTTCGAACCCGTGTTTTTTATACACCGCAATCGCCGGTTCGTTATCGACAAACACCGTCAGCTCAATGCGGTCAACGCGCAGCCAGTTATCGCACATATCAATCATGGTGCGCATCAACGCGCTGGCAACGCCCCGGTTTTGCCACTGTGCGCCCACACAAATCCCAAAATCAGCCACATGGCTGCGGCGCGGGCGTTGCGCGACGACGATGCACAGATGGCCGGCGACGTGACCGTCTATGCAGGCGACGAGCTGCTTAATGCCAGGCTGGTCGGATAGCCGCTCCTGCCACATTTGCTCAGAGGGATGAGGAACTTGTAGCGTGTTGTGGTACACCTCCGGCTGGGCGTGGATCTGACGAATGGCGTCATAATCTTTCGGTTCCGCGTGGCGTATCACTATCTCACTCATTCCTTGTTCCTCAGTCGGTTAAAAGTCCCCTCCAACATCAATGACTTTAAAATTTGAGTCAACCGCTATTTTTTGCAAAAAGTATTGGACAAGTGCGAATGAGAATGATTATTATTGCTTTGCATTCAGGAAGACCCCTACGGGAACCTGAAAGCACGACATTGCTCACATTGCTTCCAGTATTACTTTAGCCAGCTTCTCGCTGGCTTTTTTTTGCCCTTTTTCTCCCTCTCCCCTTGGGAGAGGGCTGGGGTGAGGGCAAAACATGCGCTATGGTAAAACCCAGTAACCTTCCAAAAGGACTGAGCTATGACACTACATTGCGCATTTATTGGATTTGGTAAAAGTACGACCCGCTACCACCTTCCGTATGTCCTCCACCGTAAAGATACCTGGCATGTGGCCCATATCTACCGTCGCAGCGCGAAGCCGGAAGAGCAATCTCCGCAGTATTCCCATATTCATTTTACCAGCGATCTGAACGAGGTATTGAATGACCCGCAGGTAAAGCTGGTGGTCGTCTGTACCCACGCCGACAGTCATTTTGAGTATGCGAAACGCGCGCTGGAAGCGGGCAAAAACGTGCTGGTGGAAAAGCCGTTCACCCCGACCATTGCCGAAGCGAAGGAACTGTTCGCGCTGGCGAAAAGCAAAGGGCTGACCGTGACGCCGTATCAGAACCGCCGCTTTGACAGCTGCTTCCTGACGGCGAAAAAAGCGATCGAAAGCGGCAGGCTGGGCGACATTGTGGAAATTGAAAGCCACTTCGATTACTACCGTCCGGTGGCGGAAACCCAGCCCGGCCTGCCGCAGGACGGCTCGTTCTATGGTCTGGGCGTGCACACCATGGACCAGATCATCTCCCTGTTTGGCCGCCCGGATCACGTCGCTTACGACATCCGCAGCCTGCGCAATAAAGCCAACCCGGACGATACCTTTGAAGCGCAGCTGTTTTACGGCGACTTGAAAGCCATCGTCAAAACCAGCCATCTGGTGAAAATCGACTACCCGAAATTTATCGTTCACGGTACCAAAGGTTCGTTTATCAAATACGGTATCGACCAGCAGGAGACCAGCCTGAAGGCCAATATCATGCCCGGTGAGCCTGGCTTTGCGGCGGACGATTCCGTGGGCGTGCTGGAGTATGTGAACGACGAGGGCGTGACGGTCAAAGAAACGCTGAAACCGGAAACCGGCGACTATGGCCGCGTCTACGATGCGCTGTTTGAGACCCTCACAAACGGCACGGCGAATTACGTCAAGGAATCTGACGTTCTGACCAACCTGGAAATCCTTGAGCGGGCCTTCGAGCAGGCCTCTCCTGCCACGATAACCCTCGCGAAATAAGCAAAAACGGCTCCTCTGCGCTTGTTCATAATTTTTGAACAGAGGAGTCAATTTTCACCCTCTATGATCCCCGGCCGTTTGCGTCCACACTTACTCCATCGAAACGAACTGAGGGTGAAAACAATGATCTACTTACGCAAAGCAAACGAACGTGGTCACGCAAATCATGGCTGGCTGGACTCATGGCATTCATTCTCGTTTGCCGACTACTACGACCCGAACTTCATGGGCTTCTCCGCACTGCGCGTGATTAACGACGACGTGATTGATGCAGGCCAGGGCTTCGGTACCCACCCGCACAAAGATATGGAAATTCTGACCTATGTGCTGGAAGGGGCGGTTGAGCACCAGGACAGCATGGGCAACAAAGAGCAGGTTCCGGCGGGCGAGTTCCAGATTATGAGCGCGGGTACCGGGGTGCGCCACTCCGAGTACAACCCGAGCAAAACGGAAAAACTGCACCTGTATCAAATCTGGATCATTCCAGAAGAGACCGGCATCACGCCGCGCTACGAGCAGCGCCGCTTTGACGCGAAACAGGGCAAACAGCTGGTGCTGTCCCCGGACGCGCGTGAAGGTTCCCTGAAGGTGCATCAGGATATGGAGCTTTACCGCTGGGCGCTGGCAAAAGACGAACAGTCCGTGCACCAGATTGCCGCCAACCGCCGCGTCTGGATCCAGGTGGTGAAAGGTGAAGTATCCATTAACGGCACCAAAGCCACCACCGCCGATGGTCTGGCCGTCTGGGATGAGCAGGCGCTCTCCGTACATGCCGACAGCGAAAGTGAAATCCTGCTGTTTGACCTGCCTCCGGTCTAAATAATTTCTCAACCTTCCCTTTAAACGGGGAAGGTTGAGCTTTGTCCGTGATAAACTGAGCAAATCTCTCACTTCAAGATTTCTCAGGACGATGAAAAAGAAACGCCCCGTACTTCAGGATGTCGCCGATCGCGTCGGTGTGACCAAAATGACGGTCAGCCGTTTTTTACGTAACCCGGAACAGGTTTCCGTGGCGTTGCGTGGCAAGATTGCCGCCGCCCTTGATGAACTGGGTTATATCCCCAACCGCGCACCCGATATTCTCTCCAATGCGACCAGCCGTGCGGTGGGCGTCCTGCTTCCTTCCTTAACCAACCAGGTTTTCGCTGAAGTTCTGCGCGGTATCGAAAGCGTCACCGATGCTTTTGGCTATCAGACCATGCTCGCCCACTACGGGTACAAGCCGGAACTGGAAGAGGAACGTCTTGAATCGATGCTTTCCTGGAACATCGACGGCCTGATTTTAACCGAACGTACCCACACTGCCCGCACGCTCAAAATGATTGAAGTGGCCGGTATCCCGGTGGTAGAGCTGATGGACAGCCAGTCTCCGTGCCTCGACATCGCCGTTGGGTTCGATAACTTCGAAGCGGCGCGCCAGATGACGGCGGCCATCATCGCCCGTGGGCATCGTCATATCGCCTATCTGGGTGCGCGTCTTGATGAACGTACTATCATCAAACAGAAGGGATACGAGCAGGCGATGCTCGACGCAAACTTAACCCCGTACAGCGTGATGGTGGAGCAGTCCTCATCTTACACCTCGGGTATTGAGCTGATGCGTCAGGCGCGACGCGAGTATCCGCAACTGGACGGTATTTTCTGTACCAACGATGACCTGGCGGTCGGCGCGGCGTTTGAGTGTCAGCGTCTGGGGCTGAAGATCCCTGATGATATGGCGATCGCCGGTTTCCACGGCCACGACATCGGCCAGGTGATGGAGCCGCGTCTGGCGAGCGTCCTGACCCCGCGTGAACGTATGGGCCGCATTGGCGCAGAACGCCTGCTGGCGCGCATTCGTGGCGAGACGGTTACCCCGAAAATGTTAGATTTAGGTTTCACCTTGTCACCGGGTGGATCTATTTGAACTGACAAATTTGAAGTAGCTCACACTTATTCACTTCGCGCACGTTTGGATATTGCTTCTCTTTTGCCCCAGCAGGACAATGTTACCGATAACTGTTACCCGTAACAATTGACTGAGGGACACCCTTTGAGCACGACTAATCACGATCACCACGTTTACGTCCTGATGGGCGTGTCCGGTAGCGGTAAATCTGCCGTGGCGAGCGAAGTGGCGCATCAACTTCAGGCTGCGTTTCTTGATGGTGACTTCCTCCATCCGCGCAGCAACATTATGAAAATGGCCTCCGGCGAGCCGCTGAACGATGACGACCGCAAACCGTGGTTGCAGGCCCTGAATGACGCCGCGTTTGCGATGCAGCGCACCAATAAAGTTTCCCTGATCGTCTGCTCCGCGCTGAAAAAAACCTACCGCGACCTGCTGCGCGACGGCAACCCGAACCTCTCTTTCATCTACCTGAAAGGGGATTTTGAGGTGATTGAAAGCCGTCTGAAGGCGCGTAAAGGCCACTTCTTTAAAACCCAGATGCTGGTGACGCAGTTCGAAGCGCTTCAGGAGCCGGGTGAAGATGAAAAAGACGTCTTAGTGGTTGATATCGATCAGTCACTGGAGGGTGTTGTAGCCAGCACCATCGAGGTCATTAACAAAAGGCAGTAAGTTTTGAGTACATTAACGCTAGTTTTGACAGCAGTGGGTTCGGTATTGCTGCTGCTGTTTTTAGTGATGAAGGCGCGTATGCACGCCTTCGTTGCTTTGATGGTGGTTTCTATTGGTGCAGGTCTCTTTTCCGGCATGCCGCTCGACAAGATCGCCGCGACGATGGAAAAAGGGATGGGCGGTACGCTGGGCTTCCTGGCGATTGTGGTCGCGCTGGGCGCGATGTTTGGCAAGATTCTGCACGAGACGGGCGCGGTCGACCAGATTGCCGTCAAGATGCTGAAATCGTTCGGTCACAGCCGCGCGCACTACGCGATTGGCCTGGCCGGTCTGATTTGCGCGCTGCCCCTGTTCTTTGAAGTGGCCGTTGTGCTGCTCATCAGCGTCGCGTTTTCTATGGCGCGCCATACCGGCACTAACCTCGTCAAGCTGGTCATTCCGCTGTTTGCGGGCGTGGCGGCAGCCGCAGCGTTTCTGCTGCCTGGGCCTGCGCCGATGCTGTTGGCGTCCCAGATGCACGCTGACTTTGGCTGGATGATCCTGATTGGCCTGTGCGCGGCAATCCCGGGGATGATTATTGCCGGCCCGCTGTGGGGTAACTTCATCAGCCGTTACGTTGAGCTGCACATTCCGGACGACATCACCGAGCCGCACCTGGGCGAAGGCAAAATGCCATCCTTCGGCTTCAGCCTGTCGCTGATCCTGCTCCCGCTGGTGCTGGTTGGCCTCAAAACCATCGCTGCACGTTTCGTTCCGGTAGGTTCTTCTGCCTACGAGTGGTTTGAGTTCATCGGTCACCCGTTCACGGCGATCCTGGTGGCCTGTCTGGTGGCGATTTACGGCCTGGCGATGCGCCAGGGGATGCCAAAAGACCGCGTGATGGAGATCTGCGGTGCCGCGCTGCAGCCTGCGGGTATCATCCTGCTGGTGATCGGTGCGGGCGGCGTGTTCAAGCAGGTGCTGGTCGATTCCGGCGTGGGTCCGGCTCTGGGTGAAGCGCTGACCGGGATGGGTCTGCCGATTGCGGTAACCTGCTTCGTGCTGGCTGCGGCGGTGCGTATCATTCAGGGTTCTGCAACCGTGGCGTGCTTAACCGCCGTGGGTCTGGTGATGCCGGTGATTGAACAGCTGAACTACTCCGGTGCGCAGATGGCCGCGCTGTCTATCTGTATCGCGGGCGGTTCGATTGTGGTCTCGCACGTTAACGACGCAGGCTTCTGGCTGTTCGGTAAGTTTACCGGCGCGACCGAAGCGCAAACCCTGAAAACCTGGACGCTGATGGAAACCATTCTCGGCACGACGGGTGCGATTGTCGGGATGATTGCCTTTACGCTGCTAAGCTGAATGCGGTGATTTAACAAGCAAAAAATAAGGCCCGGTAGCGTTAACGCTTACCGGGCCTTTTATTATGCAGAACGCCAGGCCGGGTCAGGTGAAACCACTACCCGGCTTTTTAACATCACTCGCCCTGCGTTGCGCTCTCAATCGTCAGGCGCACGTCCGAGGTAATCAGCTCAGCCAGCATCTGGTAAACCTTCAGCGTCTCTTCCGGCTCGGCATCGCCCGTATCGCTGATGAAGCCTTCGTCACGCAGCGTCAGCACCAGGGAGCTAAAGACCGCTTTGTCGAAGAATTCAGGGGCGTTAATGCCGTGCAGAACGGACAGGCGCTGCGCCAGTGTTCGGCTCTCTTTCTCCAGCGTGCCGCGGTTGATCGACGGGTTCGCGCTCAGCAGCCAGAACGTAATGGCGTAGCGCTGGAGCGTTTCACGCGCACCGGCCGCCAGCAGTTGCAGGGTACGGGAGCGTGACGGATTGATATGCAGTTCGTCGTTTGCAACGGTAATCAGCCCCTGACGGCGCAGCTCTTCCGTCAGTTTATCCAGCTCAACGGCCAGCTCTTCCTTGCTCCAGCGCAGGAACAGCTCCGCTTTAAGCATCGGGTAGAGCGTCTCAACGTGGCGCAACAGCTCCTGGCGTGAGATGCGGCGATGCTGGGTGATAATGGCCGCCATGAGCGACGGCAGCATCAGCATATGAGCGATGTTGTTGCGGTAGTACGTCATCAGTACCGCCTGCTCGCGCGGTAGAATGATGATATCGCCGATCGTGTCTTTCTCGACTTCAAACTTGTTCATCTGCAGCGCGTGATCGATAAGCTCGCTGGCGGTAGCAGAAGGGGCCGTCGAATCAACCGAGTACGGCACGTTGCGCATCATGTCCAGGTAGCAGTCCAGCTGCTCTGTGAGCTGTTCACGAGTCAGGGAGCGCTGACGGGAAGCCAGCAGCGCCGTACAGCACAGGTTCATGGCATTGGCTGCACCGGCGTTGTTAATGCGCACCATCAGCTCGGACGCGATACCGTTCACCGTTGGCGTCAGCCAGGCCGGACGAACCGCTTCAATAGGATCGATAGACTCGCGCCACTCCGGAACATGATGGTTCAGATACGTCATCAGCGGCATCGGTTCGCCAAAGTTTACGTAGCCCTGACCCAGATTGCGTAACTTGCTCAGACCGCGCAGCATCTGCGGCAGGCTCTCTTTCTCTTTGGTCGCACCACGCAGCTCTTTGGCGTACGTGCCCACTTCCATCACGTGCTCATAGCCAATGTAAATTGGCACCAGCGTGATCGGACGGGTTCCTCCGCGCAGCATCGCCTGAATGGTCATCGAGAGCGTGCCGGTCTTCGGATCGAGCAGGCGACCGGTACGGGAACGACCGCCCTCCACGAAGTACTCCACGGAGTAGCCGCGGCTGAACAGCTCGCCGAGATACTCGCGGAACACGGTGGAGTAGAGCTTGTTGCCCTTGAAGGTACGACGAATAAAGAATGCACCCAGGCGGCGGAAAATCGGGCCTGCTGGCCAGAAGTTCAGGTTAATACCAGCGGCAATGTGCGGCGGTACCAGCCCCTGGTGATAGAGCACGTAGGAGAGAAGCAGATAGTCCATGTGGCTGCGGTGGCAGGGGACATAGACAATCTCATGGCCATCGTGCGCCAGCTGCCGCACACGTTCGGCGTTATGAACGTTGATGCCCTGATACAGGCGGTTCCAGGTAAAGCCGAGAATACGATCGGACAGGCGAATCATCTCGTAAGAGAAGTTCGCTGCGATCTCCTCCATCAGCGCAATGGCGTTCTGCTGGGCTTTCTCATGCGAAATTTTCTTGCTGCGCGCTTCGTCTTCAACGGCGCGGGCAATCGCTTTAGAGGCCAGCAGCTTGTTGAACAGGTCCTGACGCGCCGGGAGGCGCGGCCCTACAGCAGCCAGGCGCTGACGGGCGAAGTGCATACGCGCCACGCGCGCCAGTTTTTGCGCGATGATCTTGTCAGTGCCGTGCTCGTCCGCCATCCGGCGAAGGGAGACGGAAGGGGAGAATCGCACAAAGCTGTCGCGTCCCAGCCAGGAGACCGCGAAGAACTTCTGAATGCCGTTAAGCATGCGCAGCGGTGGGTTCTCTTCACCTTTTTCACGGCCCGGGCGGCGACCAAACATTACCGATACCGGCACCATCTGCACATCCAGGTCAGGATTGCTACGGTGCAGGTCGAGATAGTCGTGGAACAGCTTGATGGACTCTTCTTTCGGTGTGTAATAGGTAAACACGCGCGGCCCGCCGTGGATGAACACGTAGCGCGGCAGCAAAGTGCCGTCAACTTCCAGCGGTTCAAGCGGGTCGGGTAAATCATGCGCCAGACACTGGGCGCGAAGCGTCAGCAGGTCTGCCTTCGAGTTATAAGGCAAAACGTACATAATAGGGCGCGACGTATCGAGCCCCAGTTCCAGCGCGGGTTCTGCTGGGATAGACTTGCTTTTTACCAGGATGCTTAATGGTAAATTAAGTAATTTGTAGTAAATTCGTGGCCAGCCGGACATAAACGATGTAAAGCCTCTGGTTAATAATGCAATTGCGGCGCAAGGATAACAGAAAGCGCGCAAAATTTCTGTTGTTACCCGTCATACTTCAGGCGGCAGCGAAACGCGCTGCTGCTCCTGTTACTGACGCTCTTTTTTAAAAAAGGTTCTTTTAATGGCCAATAATACCACTGGGTTAACGCGTATCATCAAAGCCGCTGGCTATTCATGGAAAGGTTTCCGTGCCGCGTGGGTTAATGAAGCTGCTTTTCGCCAGGAAGGTGTCGCCGCTATCGTCGCGGTTATCATCGCCTGTTTCCTTGATGTAGATGCTATTACCCGCGTGCTTCTCATCGGTTCCGTACTTCTGGTGATGATAGTGGAAATTCTCAA
This sequence comes from Enterobacter sp. KB-280D8, assembly GCF_041399405.1. Classification (NCBI taxonomy): domain Bacteria; kingdom Pseudomonadati; phylum Pseudomonadota; class Gammaproteobacteria; order Enterobacterales; family Enterobacteriaceae; genus Enterobacter; species Enterobacter sp. KB-280D8. Next base: position 67,416 of record NZ_JBGKEC010000011.1, on the reverse strand, counting down.
TAGCGCTATTGAGGCCGTTGTTGACCGGATCGGCTCAGATTTCCACGAGCTTTCTGGCCGGGCGAAAGATATGGGCTCTGCCGCTGTGCTGCTGGCAATTATCACTGCAGCCATTACCTGGGTCACGCTGCTTTGGTCACATTTCCGATGAGCCTCCAGGAATAATTAAGTCCCTGGTTTTTTGTGCAGTTTTTGGTTCCAAAATCGCCTTTGACTGTATATACTCACAGCATAACTGTATATACACCCAGGGGGCGGAATGAAAGCATTAACGACCAGGCAGCAAGAGGTGTTTGATCTCATTCGGGATCATATCGGCCAGACGGGTATGCCACCCACGCGTGCGGAAATCGCGCAGCGTCTGGGCTTCCGTTCTCCGAATGCTGCCGAGGAACACCTGAAAGCGCTGGCGCGTAAGGGTGTAATTGAGATTGTGTCAGGCGCGTCGCGCGGTATCCGCCTGCTGGTGGAAGAAGAGACGGGCATTCCTCTGATAGGCCGCGTTGCCGCAGGTGAACCGCTGCTGGCACAACAGCATATAGAAGGCCACTACCAGGTCGATCCTGGTATGTTCAAGCCGAGCGCTGATTTCCTGCTGCGCGTTAGCGGGATGTCGATGAAAGACATCGGCATTCTTGATGGCGACCTGCTGGCCGTTCACAAAACGCAGGATGTGCGGAACGGCCAGGTGGTGGTTGCGCGCATTGATGACGAAGTGACCGTTAAGCGTCTGAAAAAACAGGGTAACACCGTCCAGCTGTTGCCTGAAAACAACGAGTTCACCCCGATTGTGGTCGACCTCCGCGAACAGAGCTTCTCCATTGAAGGTCTGGCAGTAGGCGTGATTCGCAACGGCGAATGGCTGTAATCTCTTCCTGACAGGCTACGCTTTCGCTGTAGCCTGCTTCGTCTTCCATTCCCGGTATTTCTCATGTCACTGCTGACGGCTTCAGATAAGGCATTGTGGCGTCTTGCCCTGCCGATGATTTTCTCCAATATCACCGTGCCCTTGTTGGGTCTGGTCGACACGGCCGTTATTGGTCATCTCGATTCCCCTGTTTATCTTGGCGGCGTGGCGATTGGGGCGACGGCAACCAGCTTCCTGTTTATGCTGATGCTCTTTTTACGTATGAGTACTACCGGGCTCACGGCACAGGCGTACGGTGCGAAAGACCCGTTACGTCTGGCGCGTGCGCTGGTGCAGCCGCTGATCCTGGCGCTGGGCGCGGGAATGTTGATTGTTTTACTGCGCACGCCCCTGATCGACCTTGCACTCCAGGTCGTTGGCGGCAGCGAGGCGGTACTGGAGCAGGCGCGTCGCTTCCTGGAAATTCGCTGGCTTAGCGCGCCCGCTTCGCTGGCAAACCTGGTTCTGCTGGGTTGGTTACTGGGCGTGCAATATGCCCGTGCGCCAGTGATTTTGCTGGTCGTGGGAAACCTTCTCAACATTGTGCTCGATCTCTGGCTGGTGATGGGCCTGCATATGGACGTACGCGGGGCGGCACTGGCGACGGCGATTGCAGAATACGGGACCTTTTTCATTGGCTTGTGGATGGTCTGGCGCGTGCTGGCGATGCGCGGGATCTCCCTTGCGCTGCTCAAAACAGCATGGCGCGGCAATATCCGCAGGCTGCTGGCGCTCAACCGTGACATCATGCTGCGTTCGCTGCTGCTTCAGATCTGTTTCGGCGCTCTGACGGTCTTTGGGGCTCGACTGGGGCCAGAAATCGTTGCGGTGAATGCAGTCCTGATGACATTGCTGACGTTTACCGCCTACGCGCTGGACGGCTTCGCCTATGCCGTTGAGGCGCATTCCGGGCAGGCGTACGGCGCGCGGGAAAGTGGGCAGCTTCGGGATGTCTGGCGTGCGGCCTGCCGCCAGTCGGGCCTGGTCGCGCTGGCATTCGCACTGATTTACGCCTGTTTTGGCCGTGACATTATTGCATTACTCACTTCGTTACCGGCTTTACGCGAACTGGCGGACCGCTACATCGTCTGGCAGGTTATTTTGCCGGTGGTAGGCGTCTGGTGCTATCTGCTGGACGGCATGTTTATCGGCGCGACGCGCGGGGCGGAAATGCGCAACAGTATGGCGGTCGCGGCGGCGGGGTTTGGTCTGACGCTGCTGACGCTACCCTGGCTGGGTAATCACGGTTTGTGGCTGGCGCTTGCGGTCTTCCTCTCTCTGCGCGGCCTGTCGCTTGCCTTTATCTGGCACCGTCACTGGCAAAATAATACCTGGCTTCCCTCCCGCCATGATATATCGTGACGGTTAAAGATTCCGAATATGAAACCAACCGCCGAATCCTTAACTACAATAATTATCACGTCCAGCAGAAAAGAACGTAACGGACGTTACGACCCGACGCTTAACTAAGAGGACACGATGATGAATAAAGACGAAATCGGCGGCAACTGGAAGCAGTTCAAAGGTAAAGCGAAAGAACAGTGGGGTAAGCTAACCGATGACGATATGACCGTCATTGAAGGTAAACGCGATCAGCTTGTCGGTAAAATTCAGGAACGTTACGGCTACGCAAAAGATCAGGCGGAAAACGAAGTCAAAGACTGGGAAACCCGTAACGACTATCGTTGGTAACGCTGAATAACCCACACAGGCGGCTTCAGGCCGCCTTTTCTTTTGCCGTTAACGCGGCTTTTTCTTCACCAGAATTGAGTGGTCGTGCTGACACGCATCCTGATGCCGACAGGCTTCCACCTCTACGCATGCTGAACACAACCCGTGTGCTTCAATCACGTTATGACGCAGGGCAAAACCCATCCTTGCCGCCAGCGTGTGCATAATGTCCTCTACGCCCTCTGCGCCTTCTTCTTTTACCACGCCGCAGCGGTCGCAAATAAACATCGCCGATGTGTGGGTTGGCTGATCGAAAAGATGGCACAGTACATAGCTGTTTGTGGATTCGACTTTATGCACAAACCCTTGTTCCAGCAGGAAATCCAGCGCGCGATACACCGTGGGCGGTTTAGCCTGCGGCTCGCTTTCACGGAGCAGGTCGAGCAGATCGTAGGCGCTGATTGCCCCCTGTTGCAGGCTCATCAGGCGCAAGACTTCAAGGCGCTGCGGGGTCAGGCGCACATTGCGTTGCGCGCACAGCTTTTCGGCCTGCGCTAACAGCTCTTTTGTGGACTTATCCATTTAGCACCTCGGATGTTCTGGGATGTAAAACCCTCACTTTACCATGTTATGGCAAAAACACCGATATCCGCCAGGCTGTGCTATACCTGGCGCATCGCAAACCGGGAATGTAACCATGAAAAAACCAGACTGTATTACGCACTGGCGCGAGGTAGAAGGACCAGATGACGCCACCTACCCCGACAGTAACGAGCTTTTTTCCATCGGTGCACCGCTGGCTCGCAGCCTGGGCCTCAGGCGCATAGGCATCCATCATGAGCGTTTACCGCCAGGACGTCGGACGTCCTATCCCCATGCGGAAAGTGACGAAGAAGAGTTTATCTACGTGCTTGAGGGCTATCCCGAAGCCTGGATTAATGGCTATTTGTGGAAGCTTGAACCCGGTGACAGCGTGGGCTTTCCCGCCGGAACGGGCGTGTGCCACACCTTTATCAACAATACGGACGAAGAGGTTCGGTTACTGGTGGTGGGTGAGGCCAACAAGAAGCAAAACCGCATCTACTATCCGCTCAACCCGGTCTATGCCGCCACGCGAGAGGACCGCTGGGTAGATCATCCCCCTCAATTTTTTGGCCCACATGATGGAAAACCTGTGAAAAAATAATTTCCTCTTCTATAAATATTGAGGGCCGTCACAAATTACAACAGGCCGTAAGGGAGTTTTACTTAGGGAGTGAATTAGCGGGTCTTTTTATCTTTATTCACAGCAATAGTTCGCGCCTGTTTGGGGGATAACAGACAGGGGTTATTTCATAACAGACTATAAGACGGGCATACTGTGAAAAAACATTTTAAATTTTCGGTGGTTAGCATCGCTGTCTCCTTGTTTATGGCAAATCAGGCGGGAGCAGCCAATACCTGGACAGAATCACGTAGCGACGCGATGGGGGGGACCGGCGTTGCTTCGGGCAGTTATGGCAGCGGGGCATTAATCAACCCCGCACTGCTTGCAAAGGCAAAGCCGGACGATGATGTGACGGTCATTTTGCCGTCCGTTGGGGTGCAGGTGACGGATGAAGACAATCTTCAGGACGAAATTGATACCATCAACGACAAAATCAATCATTATAAAGATGTGGTTGATAACCTTACGCCAATTCAGGTCATCACTAATCCGCTAGGCTCGATTAATCAGTTCCAGGGCGCGGCCAAAGATCTGGCCGATGAGCTGGACTATCTCAAGGGTAAAACCGCACGCGCGACGGCAGGGGCAGGGCTTGCCGTGAGTATCCCTAACGATGTGCTTTCCGTGGCCTTTATGGCGAAAGGCTATGCCCATGGTCGGGTCAGTTCGTCTATCGATCAGCAGGATATTGATTATCTGCGCAGTATTCAAAGAAGCAATGTGGTGGCTGCCGGTGTTGCCCTGGACGCTGCGCTGAACGGCACGGATCAGATCACTAAAAACCTCAACTCAACGGCGTCCGGTCGGGCGGCGATTGTGTCTGACTATGGCGTTGCCGTTGCCCGCCAGTTTGACCTTGGCGGTGTTCCGGTTTCCGTGGGCGTGACGCCAAAACTGCAAAAAACCTGGATCTATAACTACACCACCTCAATCTACGATTACGACAGTAATAAGTGGAACGACAGCCGCTACCGTACAGACGATACCGGCTTTAACGTCGATGCCGGTATTGCCGCTGATTTTGGCGAACACTGGACGGTCGGCGTGAGCGGGCAAAACCTGATGTCGCGCGATATCGACACCAAAGATATCCGCATCCGCAACGGGCGTACGGGGGAAGTGGTGAGCTATAAAGACACCTACCAGATCCGTCCGCTGGTGACCGCGGGCGCCGCCTGGCACAACGATCTGGTGACCCTGACCGCCGATGGCGATCTGACCGAAACCAAAGGCTTCAAGAGCGAAGATACGTCGCAGTATGTTGGGGTCGGTGCTGAAGTGACTCCGCTGAGCTGGCTGGCGGTGCGCGCCGGTTATCGCGCGGACATGAAAGGTAACGACAGCAACGTCTTTACCGGCGGTGTTGGTTTCGCGCCGTTCAGTACCGTTCATGTTGACCTGATGGGCCTGTACGGTGAAGACGAAACCTGGGGCGCAGGGGCCCAGCTGAGTATGACGTTCTAAAGTCTACCGGAGGCGATGCGCCTCCGGCTTTTCTTTGTGCTATAGTAGCGCCCCTTTTCCACCAGATGCTTAAAACTTCGCCATGTCGTCAGAATACCAGACCGATTTCCCTGCACACCGTTTCTCTATTGCGCCGATGCTCGACTGGACGGACAGACACTGCCGCTATTTCCTGCGCCAGCTCTCCCACCATACGCTGCTGTACACGGAAATGGTGACCACGGGCGCAATCATTCACGGGAAGGGCGACTACCTGGCATACAGCGAAGAAGAGCATCCGGTTGCCCTGCAGCTGGGGGGCAGCGATCCGGCCGCGCTGGCGCAGTGCGCGAGGCTGGCGGAAGAACGCGGCTACGACGAGATCAACCTCAACGTTGGCTGTCCTTCCGACCGCGTGCAAAACGGCATGTTCGGCGCCTGTCTGATGGGCAATGCACAGCTGGTGGCGGACTGTATCAAGGCGATGCGTGATGTGGTCTCCATACCGGTAACGGTCAAAACCCGTATCGGAATTGATGACCAGGACAGCTACGAATTCCTGTGCGATTTCATCAACACGGTATCCGGGAAAGGCGAGTGCGGGATGTTTATCATTCACGCCCGTAAAGCCTGGCTCTCCGGCCTCAGCCCGAAAGAGAACCGTGAGATCCCGCCGCTGGATTATCCGCGCGTGTATCAACTGAAACGTGATTTCCCGCACCTCACGATGTCAATTAACGGCGGTATCAAGTCGCTGGAAGAGGCCAAAGCGCACCTTGAACATATGGATGGCGTGATGGTTGGGCGCGAGGCGTATCAGAATCCGGGCATTCTGGCGACGGTCGACCGCGAAATCTTTGGCATCGAAGGCGCGGACACCGATCCGGTTGCCGTCGTGCGTGCGATGTACCCTTACATTGAGCGCGAGTTGAGCAATGGCACTTATCTTGGCCATATCACTCGCCATATGCTTGGCCTGTTCCAGGGTATTCCGGGCGCGCGTCAGTGGCGTCGCTACCTGAGCGAGAATGCGCATAAAGCCGGTGCAGATATCGAGGTGCTGGAACATGCGCTGCGACTGGTGGCAGACAAGCGATAACTTTCGCTAAAAGTTCGTCAAATTCACCACGCCCTGCGAATTCTCGCGGGGCGTTTTGCTTTAAGAACAATGCGTTAGCTTTGGCATGATTCTTGTAATGATTGCAGCAACATTCGGGAACTCGTGGGAGAGCACCATGCTGGAACTACTTTTTATCATTGGCTTTTTTGTCATGCTGTTAGCCACAGGCGTGTCGCTGCTCGGCATTCTGGCCGCGCTCGTTGTGGCGACAGTGGTAATGTTTATCGGCGGGTTATTTGCCCTGACGATCAAACTGCTGCCGTGGCTGCTGCTGGCTATCGCCGTGGTGTGGGTAATACGGGCGATTAAAGCGCCAAAATTGCCGACTTATCAGCGCAATAACCGCTTCCGTTACTAAGGTATTGAGGGGTTCGTCACATACTTGTAACTTTTCCGGCAGCATGGCTTAGAACAGAATAGGATTTACTTATCGAATCTGTCACTATGACTGCCGCTACAGAATTCATCGAGCTGTACCCTACATACAGCCGAACTAAAAAAAGAAAGGGCTTCCCACGGGAAGCCCAATTTCTTTTAAGGGGTCAGGGAATTAACAAACTTGAACCCTGCGTCGCCCGGCTTTCCAGCACCTCATGAGCACGTCGTGCATCGGTTAGCGGGTATTTCTGCGCATCTGCCACATCCACCTTAATCACGCCGCTGGCGATCAGCGAGAACAGCTCGTTGCTGGCTTCCTCCAGCTCTTCCCGGTTGGTGATGTAACCCTGCAAAGAAGGGCGCGTCACGTACAGAGACCCTTTCTGGTTCAGAATGCCCAGATTAACGCCGGTTACAGCGCCTGAGGCGTTACCGAAGCTCACCATCAGCCCACGACGCTGCAGGCAGTCCAGCGACGCCTCCCAGGTATCTTTCCCCACCGAGTCATACACCACGCGTACTTTTTTGCCGCCAGTGATCTCTTTTAGCCGCTCGACGACACTCTCTTCCCGGTAGTTGATCACCTGCCACGCGCCCGCGTCCAGCGCACGCTGCGCTTTTTGCGCACTGCCTGTGGTGCCGATGAGCTTCGCGCCTAAGGCTTTCGCCCACTGGCAGGCAATCAGCCCCACGCCACCGGCGGCAGCGTGGAACAGGAACTGCTCATCGGGCTTAATTTCGTAGGTTTTGCGCAGCAGATAATAAACTGTCAGCCCTTTCAGGAATGAGGCGGCCGCCTGCTCAAAGGAGATGGCGTTCGGCAGCAGAGCGGCTTTGTCCGCCGGGACGTTGTGGACGGAGCTGTAAGCGCCCAGGGCAGACTGCGCATACACCACACGATCGCCTTCTTTGATATGCTTAACCGCACTGCCCACTTTGCTGACGATGCCGGCCGCTTCAGTGCCCAGGCCGCTCGGCATTGACGGAGGCGGGTAGAGGCCGCCGCGAATATAGGTATCGATGTAGTTAATGCCGATAGCTTTGTTTTCAACCTGGATTTCGTTCTCCCCAGGCGCAGCGGGGGTAAACTCCACCGCTTTCAGCACTTCAGGACCGCCGTGTTTCTGGAACTCAATGCGCGTTGCCATGCTCCCTCCGTAAGAAAAATATGGTAATCTTTCGACCCACTCTTTATCTCGGTAACTCCATTCACTATGGCAGGAAACAAACCCTTCAACAAACAGACTGAACCTCGCGAGCGTGATTTCCAGGTCGCAGGGTTAAAAGTCCCGCCGCACTCGATTGAAGCGGAACAGTCGGTGTTGGGCGGTTTAATGCTGGATAACGAACGCTGGGACGACGTTGCCGAGCGCGTGGTGTCTGAAGATTTCTACACCCGTCCGCACCGCCACATCTTTACCGAAATGGCGCGCCTGCAGGAGTCCGGCAGCCCGATTGACCTGATCACGCTCGCGGAATCGCTTGAGCGTCAGGGGCAGTTGGACAGCGTCGGTGGGTTTGCCTACCTGGCAGAACTGTCAAAAAACACGCCAAGCGCGGCGAACATCAGCGCTTACGCCGATATCGTGCGCGAACGTGCCGTCGTTCGCGAGATGATCTCGGTGGCGAATGAGATTGCCGAGGCCGGTTTTGACCCGCAGGGCCGCACCAGCGAAGACCTGCTTGACCTTGCCGAGTCCCGCGTCTTCAAAATCGCCGAAAGCCGTGCGAACAAAGACGAAGGGCCAAAAAACATCGCCGATGTGCTCGACGCTACTGTGGCGCGTATTGAGCAGCTGTTCCAGCAGCCGCACGACGGTGTAACCGGGGTGAATACCGGTTATGACGATTTGAACAAGAAAACTGCCGGTTTGCAGCCGTCGGATTTGATCATCGTCGCGGCGCGTCCTTCGATGGGTAAAACAACTTTTGCGATGAACCTCGTCGAAAATGCGGCGATGTTGCAGGATAAGCCCGTACTGATTTTCAGCCTTGAGATGCCCTCCGAACAGATCATGATGCGTTCTCTGGCGTCGCTGTCGCGCGTGGATCAGACCCGCATTCGTACCGGCCAGCTCGACGATGAGGACTGGGCGCGTATCTCCGGCACCATGGGCATTCTGCTGGAAAAACGGAACATCTATATTGATGACTCCTCCGGCCTGACGCCGACTGAGGTCCGTTCCCGCGCGCGCCGTATCGCCCGTGAACACGGCGGCATCGGCCTTATCATGATCGACTACCTTCAGCTGATGCGCGTCCCGTCGCTCTCTGACAACCGTACGCTGGAAATTGCGGAGATTTCCCGCTCGCTCAAGGCGTTAGCCAAAGAACTGCACGTGCCGGTAGTGGCGCTGTCGCAGCTGAACCGCTCTCTGGAACAACGTGCCGACAAGCGCCCGGTCAACTCCGACCTGCGTGAGTCCGGCTCCATCGAGCAGGATGCCGACTTAATCATGTTTATCTACCGTGATGAGGTATATCACGAGAACAGCGACCTGAAGGGGATCGCCGAAATTATCATTGGTAAGCAACGTAACGGCCCGATCGGGACGGTGCGTCTGACCTTTAACGGACAGTGGTCGCGTTTCGACAACTATGCCGGTCCTCAATATGATGATGAGTAATTTCTAAGGAATTCAAATGCAAGCGGCAACTGTTGTGATTAACCGCCGCGCTCTGCGACACAACCTGCAACGTCTGCGTGAACTGGCGCCCGCCAGCAGGCTCGTTGCAGTCGTGAAAGCGAACGCTTACGGACACGGTCTTCTTGAGACCGCGCGAACGCTCCCCGATGCCGACGCCTTTGGCGTCGCCCGTCTTGAAGAAGCTCTCCGCCTGCGCGCAGGCGGCATTACTCAACCAATTCTGCTCCTGGAAGGCTTTTTTGAAGCCTCGGATCTGCCAACCATTGCCGACCAGCGTCTGCACACGGCGGTACACAACGAAGAGCAGCTGGCCGCGCTGGAAACCGCCACACTGAGCGAGCCGGTGACCGTCTGGATGAAGCTCGACACGGGCATGCACAGGCTGGGCGTGCGTCCGGAAAACGCAGAAGCGTTTTATCAGCGTCTGAGCCAGTGCAAAAACGTGCGTCAGCCGGTGAATATCGTCAGCCATTTTGCCCGTGCCGATGAGCCCGAGTGCGGGGCAACCGAGCAGCAGCTCGATATCTTTAACACCTTCTGCGAAGGCAAGCCGGGGATGCGCTCGATTGCGGCCTCCGGCGGGATCCTGCTATGGCCGCAGTCGCACTTCGACTGGGCGCGTCCGGGCATCATCCTTTATGGCGTTTCACCGCTGGAGAACAAACCCTGGGGACCGGACTTAGGCTTTAAGCCGGTTATGTCGCTGGTTTCAAAGCTGATTGCCGTGCGTGAGCACAAAGCGGGAGAGCCGGTGGGTTACGGCGGCACCTGGACCAGCGAGCGCGACACGCGTCTCGGCGTGGTGGCGATGGGCTACGGCGACGGCTATCCGCGCGCTGCGCCAACGGGTACGCCGGTGCTGGTCAACGGTCGTGAAGTGAAGATTGTCGGCCGCGTGGCGATGGATATGATTTGTGTAGATCTGGGACCTGAAGCCCAGGATAAAGCGGGCGACGATGTGGTGATGTGGGGCGAAGGTCTGCCCGTTGAACGCATTGCTGAAATCACGAAAGTGAGTGCTTACGAACTTATCACGCGCCTGACGTCGCGGGTGGCAATGAAATACATTGATTGAACCGCCAGTGGAGTGAGGGATTTAACCTCACTCCAACTTTATTAACATCCTCTCGACCTTCTCCCACTTCCGGTTTATTGTTGAAATTCCTGCCTCATCGAATTCCGGAGAACCATCGCGTGTTTCAGAAAGTTGACGCCTATGCCGGCGACCCTATCCTCTCCTTAATGGAGCGTTTCAAAGAAGATCCTCGCAGCGACAAAGTGAACCTCAGCATTGGCTTGTATTACAACGAGGATGGCATCATCCCGCAATTAGAAGCCGTTGCTGAAGCCGAAGCGCGCCTTAACGTTGTTCCGCACGGTGCGTCTCTTTATCTGCCGATGGAAGGGCTTAACACCTACCGCAACACCATCGCGCCTCTGCTGTTTGGGGCCGATCACGCGGTACTCTCGCAGAAACGCGTGGCGACCATCCAGACGCTGGGCGGCTCAGGGGCGCTGAAAGTGGGTGCAGATTTCCTTAAAAAGTACTTCCCGGATTCCGGCGTGTGGGTCAGCGACCCGACGTGGGAAAACCACGTTGCGATCTTCGAGGGGGCAGGCTTTAAGGTCGAGACCTATCCGTGGTTCGACAGCGAAACCAACGGTGTGCGCGTCGAAGCGTTGCTGGAAAAACTGAACACGCTGCCGGAGCGCAGTATCGTATTGCTGCATCCATGCTGCCATAACCCGACCGGTGCGGACCTCACCAATGCTCAGTGGGATGCGGTGATAGAGGTGCTGAAGGCCCGTAATTTGATCCCGTTCCTCGATATCGCCTACCAGGGCTTTGGCGCGGGCATGGAAGAAGATGCTTACGCCATCCGCGCCGTTGCCAGCGCCGGGCTGCCAGCGCTGGTCAGCAACTCCTTCTCAAAAATCTTCTCACTTTACGGCGAGCGCGTTGGCGGTCTGTCCGTGGTGTGTGAAGACGCCGAAGCGGCGGGCCGCGTGCTGGGTCAACTGAAGGCGACGGTGCGCCGCATTTACTCCAGCCCGCCAAACTTTGGTGCGCAGGTGGTGGCGACGGTACTCGGTGACGAACAGCTGAAAGCGTCCTGGCTTGCCGAAGTGGAAGCGATGCGTAAGCGCATCCTGTCCATGCGTCAGGAGCTGGTTAACGTCCTGAAAGAGGCTGTACCGGGGCATAACTTTGATTATCTGCTCAAGCAGCGCGGGATGTTCAGCTACACCGGACTGAGCGCGGCTCAGGTCGATCGCCTGCGCGAAGAGTTCGGCGTCTACCTGATCGCCAGCGGCCGTATGTGCGTGGCGGGTTTGAATGCCAGCAACGTTCATCGCGTGGCGCAGGCGTTTGCTGCTGTAATGTAAGTACTTACCAACCCTCTCCCCGTGGGAGAGGGTTGGGGTGAGGGCATCAGGCCGCTCAAAAAGGTTGTCCGGCCTTTTGTGATCCTCTTCTTTTTATTCCGCTTCATAAGCAAAAACTCCTTTCCTTCACCTCCCGCTGGGGTTATGGTCGGATAGTTTTTTGACCATCCACTCAAAATAAAACGATAACAAACTGAATATTCAGGGGAAAACATGCGCAAGATCACACTGGCGCTCAGCGCCGCCTGCTTATTGTTCTCGCTTAATAGTGCTGTTGTGGCGCGAGCTTCTGCACCGACGCCGCTCTACACCGGCACCACCGCCGCCATGCTGGCCGAACAGGCCCCCATTCACTGGGTTTCCGTGGCACAAATCGAAAACAGCCTGGTGGGCCGTCCGCCAATGGCCGTGGGCTTCGACATTGACGATACCGTTCTCTTCTCCAGCCCGGGGTTCTGGCGTGGCAAGAAAATGTATTCGCCCGACAGCGAAGCGTATCTGAAGAACCCGGAGTTCTGGGAAAAAATGAATAACGGTTGGGACGAGTACAGCATCCCGAAAGAGGTCGCCCGGGCGGTAATTGCTATGCACGTTAAGCGCGGCGACAGCATTTACTTTGTCACCGGCCGTAGCCAGACCAAAACCGAGACAGTGTCCAAAACCCTGCAGGACGATTTTCAGATCCCGGCAGCCAGCATGAACCCGGTCATTTTTGCGGGTGATAAAGAGGGACAAAACACCAAAACCCAGTGGCTGGAGCAGAAAAACATCAAAGTGTTCTACGGTGATTCGGATAACGACATTACCGCGGCGCAGGATGTGGGGGCCAGAGCGATCCGGGTGCTGCGTGCCTCTAACTCGACCTATCGACCTCTGCCAATGGCAGGCAAGTTTGGCGAAGAGGTGATTGTGAACTCCGAGTATTAGCACGCGCGCGGCGAGTTTGATTCTTTTTTGAACAAATCCGCCGCTGCGGGTTTTACCTTTCGCCTTCTTGCTGCACACTTAGAAAGATTCATCTTTCTTAACGGAGCAGCACATGTGGTATCAACAGACCCTGACCTTAAGCGCTAAACCCCGCGGGTTTCACCTTGTGACGGAGGAAGTCATCGGGCAAATCCGCGATCTGTCGCGCGTCAAAACGGGTTTACTGCATCTGCTGCTTCAGCACACGTCAGCCTCTCTCACGCTTAATGAAAATTGCGATCCTACCGTCCGGTCAGATATGGAACACCATTTCCTGAAGACAGTTCCGGACAACGCCCCCTACGAGCACGATTATGAAGGCCAGGATGACATGCCTTCGCATATCAAATCTTCTCTGCTGGGCGTATCGCTGATGTTGCCGGTACACAACGGGCGGCTACTGCTGGGAACGTGGCAGGGGATCTGGCTGGGAGAACATCGCATTCATGGTGGTTCGCGTAAAATTATCGCAACGCTACAAGGGGAATAAAGATGACAATTTCGGAGCTACTTCAGTACTGCATGAGTAAACCTGGCGCAGAGCAGAGCGTTCATAGCGACTGGAAAGCCACGCAGATTAAAGTGGGAGACGTGCTGTTTGCGATGGTGAAAGAGGTAGAGGGGCGCCCGGCGGCGTCGCTGAAAACCAGCCCGGAACTGGCGGATCTGTTACGTCAGCAGCATGATGATGTGAGGCCGAGCCAGCACCTCAATAAAGCGCACTGGAGCACCGTCTATCTGGACGGTTCGCTGCCTGGCTCGCAAATTTACTATCTGGTGGATGCGTCTTATAAGCAGGCGGTTGAGCTGCTGCCGGAAACGACCCGACAGCAGCTCTCCGTCTGAGATTACAGCAACGGTTTAAGGAAGCGCGCGGTGTGCGAGGCTTCGCACTCTGCAACGGTCTCTGGCGTACCGGAGACGAGGATTTCACCGCCGCCGCTGCCGCCTTCCGGGCCAAGATCGACAATCCAGTCCGCGGTTTTAATCACGTCCAGGTTATGTTCGATAACCACAATCGTGTTGCCCTGATCGCGCAGCTGATGCAGAACCTCCAGCAGCTGCTGGATATCGGCAAAGTGCAGGCCAGTGGTCGGCTCGTCCAGAATGTACAGCGTCTGGCCTGTACCGCGTTTGGAGAGCTCGCGCGCCAGCTTCACGCGCTGGGCTTCACCGCCTGACAGCGTGGTGGCGGACTGCCCCAGACGAATATAGGTCAACCCTACGTCCATCAGCGTCTGCAGCTTACGCGCCAGCGCAGGGACGGCGTCAAAGAACTCGCGCGCCTCCTCGATGGTCATGTCCAGCACTTCGTGGATGGTCTTGCCTTTGTACTTAATCTCCAGCGTTTCGCGGTTATAGCGCTTGCCTTTGCACTGATCGCACGGCACGTAGATATCCGGCAGGAAGTGCATCTCAACCTTGATCACGCCGTCGCCCTGACACGCTTCACAGCGGCCGCCGCGCACGTTAAAGCTGAAACGTCCAGGGGTATAACCGCGCGAACGCGCTTCCGGTACGCCGGCGAAGAGTTCACGTACGGGCGTGAAGACGCCGGTATAGGTCGCCGGGTTGGAACGCGGCGTACGGCCAATCGGGCTCTGGTCGATGTCGATAACCTTGTCGAAATGTTCCAGTCCCTGAATGTCGCGATACGGCGCAGGTTCGGCGAGCGTCGCGCCGTTCAGCGCCGTCTGCGCAATCGGGAACAGCGTATCGTTGATCAGCGTCGATTTACCGGAACCGGACACGCCGGTAATGCAGGTAAACAGGCCAACTGGCAGCGTCAGGGTGACGTCCTTCAGGTTGTTGCCGCGCGCCCCGGTGAGCTTAAGCACTTTTTCCGGGTTCGCCGCGACGCGCTGTTTCGGCACTTCAATCTTGCGCTTGCCGCTCATGTACTGGCCGGTCAGCGACTCGGGCACCGCCATGATATCTTTCAGCGTCCCTTCTGCGACCACCTGGCCGCCGTGTACGCCCGCGCCAGGACCGATATCGATCACGTGGTCAGCCGCGCGGATCGCATCTTCGTCGTGCTCGACCACGATTACCGTGTTGCCGAGATTGCGCAGGTGGACCAGCGTCCCGAGCAGGCGTTCGTTGTCGCGCTGGTGCAGGCCGATGGACGGTTCATCCAGTACGTACATCACGCCCACTAAGCCCGCGCCAATCTGGCTCGCCAGACGGATACGCTGGGCTTCACCGCCGGAGAGCGTTTCTGCCGAGCGGGAAAGCGTCAGGTAGTTCAGGCCAACGTTCACCAGAAACTTCAGGCGATCGCCGATCTCTTTCAGCACTTTTTCGGCGATTTTTGCGCGCTGGCCGGAGAGCTTCAGGTTGTTGAAGAAGTCCATCGCGTGGCCGATGCTCATGTCTGAGATGGTCGGCAGCGCCGTATTTTCAACAAATACGTGGCGCGCTTCGCGACGCAGACGCGTGCCCTCGCAGGTGGCGCAGGAGCGGTTGCTGATGAACTTCGCCAGCTCTTCGCGCACCGCGCTGGATTCGGTCTCTTTGTAGCGGCGCTCCATATTGTGCAGCACCCCTTCGAACGGGTGACGACGCACGGAGGTGTCGCCACGGTCGTTCATATATTTGAACTCGATGTTCTCTTTGCCGGAACCGAACAGGATCACTTTGTGCACGTTCGGGCTCAGGCTTGCCCACGGGGCTTCAACGTCGAACTTGTAGTGCTCCGCCAGCGACTTCAGCATCTGGAAGTAGTAAAAGTTACGCTTGTCCCAGCCGCGAATAGCGCCGCCCGCCAGGGATAGCTCCGGGTTCTGGATCACGCGGTCCGGATCAAAATACTGCTGTACGCCCAGGCCGTCACAGGTCGGGCACGCGCCCGCCGGGTTGTTGAACGAGAACAGGCGCGGTTCCAGCTCGCGCATGCTGTAGCCGCAAATCGGGCAGGCGAAGTTGGCGGAGAAGAGCAGCTCTTCCGCTTTCGGGTCGTCCATGTCGGAGACCACGGCCGTGCCGCCAGAGAGTTCCAGCGCCGTTTCGAAAGATTCCGCCAGACGCGTGGCGAGATCGTCACGCACCTTAAAGCGGTCAATCACCACCTCAATGGTGTGCTTCTTCTGCAACTCCAGCTTTGGCGGATCCGACAGGTCACACACCTCGCCGTCGATGCGGGCGCGGATATAGCCCTGGCTTGCCAGGTTTTCCAGCGTTTTAGTGTGTTCACCTTTTCGCTCTTTAATGATAGGCGCCAGCAGCATCAGGCGTTTGCCTTCCGGCTGCGACAGCACGTTGTCGACCATCTGGCTCACGGTCTGTGCCGCCAGCGGGACGTCGTGGTCCGGGCAGCGCGGCTCACCCACGCGGGCATACAGCAGACGCAGGTAGTCGTGAATTTCAGTGATGGTACCGACCGTTGAACGCGGGTTATGCGAGGTCGACTTCTGCTCAATGGAGATAGCAGGCGATAACCCTTCAATATGATCGACATCCGGTTTT
Organism: Enterobacter sp. KB-280D8; assembly: GCF_041399405.1. Lineage (NCBI taxonomy): Bacteria > Pseudomonadati > Pseudomonadota > Gammaproteobacteria > Enterobacterales > Enterobacteriaceae > Enterobacter > Enterobacter sp. KB-280D8. The sequence continues at coordinate 51,223 of NZ_JBGKEC010000011.1, read as the reverse complement.
TCCATCAGCGACAGGAACTGACGCGCGTACGCAGAGAGTGATTCAACGTAACGACGCTGTCCTTCGGCATACAAAGTGTCGAAGGCCAGTGAGGATTTGCCAGACCCCGAAAGCCCGGTCACGACGATGAGTTTGTCGCGAGGGATTATGAGGTTGATATTCTTGAGATTGTGGGTGCGGGCGCCCCGAACTTCGATCTTATCCATTCACCTTTCCCGGTTGGAACACGGATTGCCTGGTTTGTTTGAAGGACAAACGGCTGTCAGAAACGGCTAATTATGACACAATTTAACCTGTTTGAATATACAGTATTGGAATGCATTTTCTGATTCGCTGTGTAACAATGTCGAGTGGCGAGAGAACTCTGGAACGTGCTACGCAACTATCAAAGTGCAGCATGGAAATGGTACACTCGCGCGTTTACACTATTAAGAAACGTATTCAGGAGACACGAACATGGCCAGCAGAGGCGTAAACAAGGTGATTCTCGTCGGTAATCTGGGCCAGGACCCGGAAGTACGCTACATGCCGAGTGGTGGCGCAGTTGCCAACATTACGCTGGCTACTTCCGAATCCTGGCGTGATAAAGCGACCGGTGAAATGAAAGAGCAGACCGAATGGCACCGCGTTGTGCTGTTTGGCAAACTGGCAGAAGTAGCCGGTGAGTATCTGCGTAAAGGTTCTCAGGTCTATATAGAAGGCCAGTTGCGTACCCGCAAATGGACCGATCAGTCCGGCGCTGAGAAGTACACCACGGAAGTGGTGGTGAACGTTGGTGGCACCATGCAGATGCTGGGTGGCCGTCAGGGCGGCGGCGCACCAGCCGGTGGCGGCCAGCAGCAGGGCGGTTGGGGTCAGCCTCAGCAGCCACAGGGCGGCAACCAGTTCAGCGGCGGCGCGCAGTCTCGTCCGCAGCAGCAGTCTGCTCCTGCCCCGTCTAACGAACCGCCAATGGACTTCGACGACGACATCCCGTTCTGAACAACGGATGCTAAAACAAAAAACCCAGACATCGTCTGGGTTTTTTATTGCTGAAGGGATCAGGTAATGACCATCGGCCAGTCTGGTGGCGTGTGGCTCATCGCCTCAACCATCACTACTTTAATATTTTCCCAGACGGCGGCCATATCCAGCAGGGTGATGCCCAGCAGGCCCGTTGCGAACCAGCAAGCCGCGCCAAGCCCTAGTAGGGTACTGATGACGGCAAGACCCGCGTAGTCGGATTTACGAAACTGAATGTTCAGCGTGCTGGCTAAAAACATCAAAAACGCACTCAACAAGGGCCAGCGCAGGAGAACCATGCTGGTAGTAATGGTTGCCATAAAACCCATCCTCTACAAAACAGACGAACTGAATGAAACAGTGTTTCTCGTTACACAATATGTGTGAACTATATCACATTTGTTGATTTATTCGCCAGTGTCTGCGTAGCCAAAAAGGGGATTTTATTAGCCGGAAAAAGAGTGTGCGGTACGGGTCTGCCTTCGTACAAAGGGATGCGGACCCACAACGTGCGGGGTAATGCCCGCCGGGCAAGCGGGGAAGAGCATCTGGAGGCAAAGAGACGTCCAGCCGTGCCGTTTTTAGGAGAAGCATTATTTTCTGATAATATTGTGATGATGTCTGATTATTTATAAATCAACGAACAAAATACACCCGCATAAATAGGATAAAACGTCACGTTGGCGTTGTGCTTTTTTCATGCCGCCAGAAGTTTGGCTTAATCAGCGATCCTCTGTGGTGTTCTCTCAAAACCACCCAGGCGTGGTGGATAATTATTTTCCTTAATTGAAACGGAACGAATACTTACAGTTTAGCTTACGGGAAAATATTATCGTCATAACGAAATTTAAGATTTTTAATACTAAAAGTCAGTTGCTAACTTCGCATGATTCATGCAACGTAATCACCTGTTTAACAAAGCATCCGGCCTTCATTACTACAGGCGTACAACATGCAGGGATATAGGGCGGGAAATGAATCGTAGCGCGCGGCGCAAAATACTCAGGGTGGTAGGAATCATCATGGTAGTTATGCTGCCGGTGATGCTTGCTCTATGGTTTGCCCAGCTGAGAGCCGAGTCGGAAACGAGCGCTCAGCTACGTACATTTGCTGAACTGGCTTTAGACAAAACTGAACTGGTAATTCAACAAGTTGACCTGGCCAGGGACGAGGCAGAAAAATATCAGGGTGAACATTGTACGCCGGAACATCGTCAATATATGTTGAACGTTGTTCGTGGCCGCCTGTTTGTCGCCGATTTAATTTATGCTGAAGGTCAGAATTTTCTTTGTTCGACCGTTTTTACACCGGATCAACCCTATGTCATTCCGGTTGCTAATTACACGCGTAAACCTGACGTTGCGATCTATTATTTTCGCGATACGCCATTTTATACTGGCTATAAAATGACATATATGCAGCGCGGAAATTATGTCGTGGTGGTCAATCCGCTTTCTTACAGTGAAGTGATGTCTACCGATCATTCCCTCGCATGGGGGGTATACGATACGGTAACCAATGCCTTCTTTTCCGTCAGTCAGAAAGCCAATGCGACTTTATTAAATTCGATGATTCAGGATAAGGAATCGGTATTTCAAAAAGATAACCGTTTCTATACCGTCGTGAAATCGCCAAAACGACCTATTGCCGCTATCGTGTCGACGTCAGATAAACGTTTTTATGAAACGCTCTATCACCAGGCGACGTTGACGCTGCCGCTGGGAATGATCTGCAGCATTATTATTTTGCTGGTGTGGTCCCGCACCCATCGTGAGCTTAATTCGCCGGGGCGGCTACTGCACCGGGCGCTGAACAAACGTCAGCTTTGTCTGCACTATCAGCCGATTATTGATATCAAGAATAACCAGTGCGTGGGGGCAGAGGCGCTGTTGCGCTGGCCTGGTTTCAACGGGCAGGTGATGAGCCCGGCTGAATTTATTCCGCTGGCTGAAAAAGAGGGAATGAGCGAGCGAATTACGGATTATGTTGTTGAGGAGGTGTTCAGCGATCTGGGCAATTTCCTGGCGGCGCATCCGCATCTCTATATTTCGATTAACCTGTCGGCCACGGACTTCCACTCTTCGCGGCTGATCGCCATGATTTCTGACAAGGCCCGGCACTACGCTGTACGCGCCCAGCAAATTAAAATTGAAGTGACGGAACGCGGTTTTATCGATGTCCCAAAAACCACGCCGGTGATTCAGGCCTTCCGTCAGGCGGGCTATGAAGTGGCGATCGATGATTTCGGAACCGGTTACTCCAACCTGCACAACCTCTACTCGCTGAACGTCGATATTTTGAAAATCGACAAATCGTTTATCGACACCTTAACCACCAACAGTACCAGCCACCTGATCGCCGAGCATATTATCGAGATGGCGCAAAGCCTGCGGCTTAAAACCATTGCCGAAGGGGTTGAGACGGCTGAGCAGGTGAGCTGGTTGTTGAAGCGCGGCGTTCAGTTCTGTCAGGGATGGCACTTCGCGAAAGCGATGCCGCCCCAGGAATTTATGACCTGGCAGCAGCAACCTTTGCAATGACGGGATTAATTCAACTGGTGGCGGTAATCGCTTGGCGTACGGTCAAACTCGCGGCGAAACACGCGGGAAAAGGTTTGTTGCGACACATAGCCAAGATCCATCGCGATATCAAAAATCGGCCGCTGCGTTGAGCGTAACGCCTGCGCCGCCAGCAGCAGCCTGCGCTGACGAATGTACTCACCCAGCGTCTGGTGCATGACCGTGCGGAACATCCTCTGTAAATACCATTTCGAATAGCCCGACTTTTTAGCGACCACATCAATGTTCAACGGTTGGTCGATATGATCGTCAATCCATTCAATAAGTGTCTGAATAATCTGCTGATGCGACATAAGGTTGCCCCTCTGTAGATACAACTTTCTCGGTTGATTCGTCGTTTTCTCTGCGGGGGAGTATAATTCCTCAAGTTAACTTGAGGTAAAGAGGTTTTATGGAAAAGAGATTGCCGCGTATTAAAGCGCTTTTAACCCCCGGCGAAGTGGCAAAGCGAAGCGGCGTTGCGGTATCGGCGCTCCACTTCTATGAAAGCAAAGGATTAATTAAAAGCATCCGTAACGGCGGAAATCAGCGCCGCTATACCCGCGACGTGCTCCGCTACGTGGCGATTATCAAAATTGCGCAACGCATCGGCATACCCCTGGCGACGATCGGTGAGGCATTTGGCGTGTTGCCGGAAGGGCATACGCTTAGCCCGAAAGAGTGGAAAGAACTTTCGTCCCAGTGGCGTGAAGAGCTGGACAGACGTATCCACACGCTGGTCGCGCTGCGTGACGAGCTGGACGGCTGCATCGGCTGCGGCTGCCTGTCCCGTAGCGACTGCCCGCTGCGTAACCCCGGCGACAGGCTGGGCGAGCAGGGGACGGGGGCACGGTTGCTGGAGGAGGATTGAGTCCGTGCGGCCTGTTTGCCGGGTGGCGGCTGCGCCTTACCCGGCCTACAAAACCGAGAACGTAGGCCGGGTAAGCGAAGCGCCACCCGGCAAAAAGCATCATAAAGAACTAAAGCGCCACAAAGGGCGCTTTAGTTTTTCCCGGTCTTTGTCTTTCTCTCTATCCCGCTGGTTCACGGGAGGGTTTCCCCCGACATCAGCACCCCTCGTGTCGAGCTGGTTGGGGAGGTTCCGGATTGTGCTGACACTTTAATTCTATGCAAGACCCGTTTTTTCGCCAGCCGCGCGAGCCGTTTTTTAGACGAAATTTTTTCGCGGTGTTGTTCGATTTTCTATAGTTAAAAAGTATGAATAACAGGAGAAAATCATGCTCACGGTACATCACCTGAACCAGTCGCGCTCGCACCGCGTGATCTGGGCGCTGGAAGAACTCGCCCTGCCTTATGAAATAGTTCACTACCAGCGCGAAAAGAACATGCTGGCACCCGAGTCGCTCAAAAAGGTGCATCCGTTGGGCAAATCCCCGGTTATTGAAGATAACGGGCTGATCCTTGCGGAGTCAGGCGCCATTCTGGAGTATCTGCAGGAAACCTATGATGCCGAATCGCGGCTGAAACCTTTGGACCCCGCGCACAAGGTGCAATATCGCTTCTGGCTGCATTACGCGGAAGGGTCGCTGATGCCGCTGCTGTTAATGAAGCTGGTCTTCAGCAGCCTCGGCAAGCCGCCCGTGCCGTTTGGCATCCGAACTCTGGGCAAGGCGCTGGGGCAGGGGGTGCAGAAAGCATATCTCAACCCCCAGCTGGAAACCCATGCGCGCTTTATAGATTCACATCTTGCTAAAAACAGCTGGTTTGCCGGAGAAGCGTTCAGTATGGCCGACATTCAGATGAGCTTTCCACTCTTTGCCCTGCTGGCGCGCGGCGGCATTGATAATCTGCCGCATATTCAGGCATGGAAGCAAAAGGTGGAAAGCAGCCCTGGCTGGCAAAGAACTCTGCAACAAGGTGGCCCGTTATCTATCCCGGGCGAGGATTGAGATGTAAATAAATTGCGCATAGACGATAACGTTTGCGCATCCTCTGTCTATTTCTTCATCGTCATAAGTGAATTTTAGCGAAAATCGACAAAGTTCAGTTGAAAAGGGCGTGGATTAGGCTGGATAATCGTTTGCCTTAATTTGACCACCCGTTTTATAAGCGCGGAGCTAAACGTTTGCTTTTTTTGTGACGCCCTTTCGTCGCAAACGCAAAACACGGATTTGACGTTTTAGCTGGCAGCGGTGTCTCCACCACGCTTATGGACGTTCTATAAAAACTCTCAGGGGATGTTTCTATGTCTACGCCATCTGCGCGTACCGGCGGTTCACTTGACGCCATGTTTAAAATTTCGGCTCGCGGCAGCACCGTGCGTCAGGAAGTTGTTGCCGGTCTGACAACGTTTCTGGCGATGGTTTACTCCGTTATCGTGGTACCGGGCATGCTGGGCAAAGCGGGCTTCCCGCCAGCGGCTGTCTTCGTCGCCACCTGCCTGGTGGCTGGCGTGGGTTCCATCGTCATGGGGTTGTGGGCGAACCTGCCGCTGGCGATTGGTTGCGCCATCTCTCTGACCGCCTTTACCGCATTCAGCCTGGTGCTGGGCCAGCAGATCAGCGTACCGGTTGCCCTCGGCGCCGTATTCCTGATGGGCGTACTGTTTACCGTCATTTCCGCCACCGGCATCCGTAGCTGGATTTTGCGCAACCTGCCGCAGGGCGTGGCGCACGGCACCGGAATCGGTATCGGCCTGTTCCTGCTGCTGATCGCCGCCAACGGTGTTGGCCTGGTGATCAAGAACCCGCTGGACGGCCTGCCGGTGGCGCTGGGTCATTTTGCGAGCTTCCCGGTCATTATGTCGCTTATCGGTCTGGCGGTGATTATCGGCCTGGAGAAACTGAAGGTACCGGGCGGCATCCTGCTGACCATTATCGGCATTTCCATCGTCGGCCTGATTTTCGATCCGACCGTCCACTTCTCCGGTATTTTCGCCATGCCGTCGCTGAGCGATGACAAAGGCAACTCCCTGATCGGCAGCCTGGATATCGTGGGCGCGCTGAACCCGGTGATCCTGCCAAGCGTGCTGGCGCTGGTGATGACCGCGGTATTTGACGCGACCGGTACCATTCGCGCGGTGGCCGGTCAGGCCAACCTGCTGGATAAAGACGGCCAGATTATCGATGGCGGCAAAGCGCTAACCACCGACTCCCTGAGCAGCGTCTTCTCTGGTCTGGTCGGCGCGGCACCTGCGGCGGTGTACATCGAATCTGCAGCGGGTACGGCAGCAGGCGGTAAAACCGGCCTGACGGCGATCACCGTCGGCGTGCTGTTCCTGCTGATCCTGTTCCTCTCTCCGCTCTCTTACCTGGTCCCGGCCTACGCGACCGCGCCAGCGCTGATGTACGTCGGCCTGCTGATGCTGAGCAACGTGGCGAAAATCGACTTTGCGGACTTCGTGGATGCGATGTCCGGCCTGATTACCGCAGTGTTTATCGTCCTGACCTGTAACATCGTGACCGGTATCATGATCGGTTTCGCCTCACTGGTGATTGGCCGTCTGGTTTCCGGTGAATGGCGTAAGTTGAACATCGGCACCGTGGTGATCGCCGTTGCGCTGGTGGCGTTCTACGCGGGCGGCTGGGCAATCTGAGTTATCCATTGATGCGAAAACGGGTGGCTCAGGCCGCCCGTTTTTATTTTCAGGACTCATCCCGTTGCCTTTTGCGTTACTCTGGGGAAGATAGAATAAAAGGCACGACGCCTTCCGTAGTACATAAGTAACACAGCAAACAGGGAACGCATGGAAATCTTCTTCACAATACTCATCATGACCCTTGTGGTCTCGTTATCCGGGGTGGTTACACGCGTACTGCCCTTCCAGGTCCCCCTGCCTTTAATGCAAATAGCTATCGGTGCGCTGCTGGCGTGGCCGACGTTCGGTCTGCACGTGGAGTTCGATCCGGAACTGTTCCTCGTGCTGTTTATCCCGCCGCTGCTGTTTGCCGATGGCTGGAAAACCCCCACGCGCGAATTTCTTGAGCATGGACGAGAGATCCTCGGCCTGGCGCTGGCGCTGGTGGTGGTCACCGTCGTCGGGATTGGTTTCCTGATCTACTGGACCGTACCGGGTATCCCGTTAATTCCCGCCTTTGCGCTGGCCGCCGTGCTGTCGCCAACCGATGCCGTAGCGCTTTCCGGCATTGTGGGCGAAGGCCGCATTCCGAAGAAAATCATGGGCATTTTACAGGGGGAGGCGCTGATGAACGACGCCTCCGGCCTGGTCGCCCTGAAGTTTGCCGTGGCAGTTGCCATGGGAACGATGGTCTTTACCGTGGGTGGTGCGACCCTGGAATTCTTCAAGGTGGCGATTGGCGGTATCCTCGCAGGCTTCGTGGTGAGCTGGTTGTATGGCCGCTCGCTACGCTTCCTCAGCCGCTGGGGCGGCGATGAACCGGCAACGCAGATCGTGCTGCTGTTCCTGCTGCCGTTTGCCTCTTATCTGATTGCCGAACATATCGGCGTATCGGGCATTCTGGCGGCGGTGGCGGCGGGGATGACCATCACCCGCTCCGGCGTAATGCGCCGCGCGCCGCTGGCGATGCGCCTGCGCGCCAACAGCACCTGGGCAATGCTGGAATTTGTGTTCAACGGCATGGTATTCCTGCTGTTGGGCCTGCAGCTGCCGGGCATTATGGAGTCCTCGCTCATCGCAGCAGAGGCCGATCCGAACGTTGAAGTCTGGATGCTGTTTACCGATATCGTGCTGATCTACATGGCGCTGATGCTGGTGCGTTTCGGCTGGCTCTGGACGATGAAAAGATTCAGCGTGCGCTTCCTGACGAAAAAGCCGATGGAGTTCGGCTCCTGGACCACACGCGAGCTGCTGATTGCCTCCTTCGCGGGCGTCCGCGGGGCGATTACCCTTGCCGGTGTACTCTCCATTCCGCTGCTGCTGCCAACGGGGGACGTCTTCCCGGCGCGCTACGAGCTGGTGTTCCTGGCGGCGGGCGTGATCCTCTTCTCGCTGTTTGTCGGCGTGATTATGCTGCCGATTTTACTCCAGCACATTGATGCCGGTGACTCGACCCAACAGCACAAAGAGGAGCGGATTGCCCGCGCGGCCACGGCGGAAGTGGCGATTGTGGCCATTGAGAAGATGGAGGAGCGTCTGGCCGCCGACGCCGAAGAGAACATTGATAACCAGCTGCTGAAGGAAGTCAGCTCGCGGGTGATAGGTAACCTGCGCCGCCGCGCCGACGGGCGTAACGACGTGGAAAGCTCGCTGCAGGAGGAGAACCTGGAGCGTCGGTTCCGCCTGGCGGCGCTGCGCTCCGAGCGCGCCGAGCTGTATCACCTGCGCGCCACGCGCCAGATCAGCAACGAGACGCTGCAAAAATTGCTGCACGATCTGGACCTGCTGGAAGCGCTGTTGATAGAGAATCAGTAGCGCGCTTTGCCCCTCACCCTAACCCTCTCCCCATAGGGGAGAGGGAACCGATCGAGCCCCTCGCCCCTATGGGGAGAGGGGTTGGGGTGAGGGGACCCAAAACCCCTCACAACATTGCAACCACGCCTGCGCGCTGTGCGACAAATACACCCCTTCACGCCAAATCATCCCTAACTGCCAGTGGAGATCGCTCTCCAGCGGGATCCAGCGCAGCGTGTTTTTATCCAGTCGCTCGCAGATCGGCTGCGGCAGAATGGCAATCCCCACGCCCGCCTGCACCATCGCCGCCAGGAAATCCCACTGGCCGCTGCGCACCGCAATGCGCGGTTTCACGTTATGGTGGTTAAACAGGGTCATCAGCTGGCGGCTTAAGGCGAAGTCTTCGTTGTAGATCAGCAGGGGATGCTCGCCAAGTAGCTCGGGCTTCACCGAGTCTATCGTCAGCCAGTCGCCGGAGCGGGGCACCAGCACGCACAGCGGGTGGCTAAAGAGCGGGAGCGTCGCCAGACCACTCTCCTCCTCCACGGGAAGTGCCGTCATCGCCACGTCCAGCTCGCCGTTGATCACCGCCTGCTGCACGGTCAGGCCGCCAAATTCAGAAATTTTAAGCTCAACGCCGGGGTAGCGCTGGCGGAACAGGCTAATCGGCCCGGCCATCATCATGCCGACCATTGGCGGAATGCCGAGACGTAACAGACCTTTAGTCAGGTGGTTGATGTCCGCAAGCTCGGCCTCAAGCTGGCGGAACTCCCCCAGGATCGCCAGCCCGCGCTCGAACACCACGCGTCCGGTATCGGTCAGCAGTAGCTTGCGCCCATCGCGGATCAGCAGGGTACAGTTCAGCTCATCTTCGAGGTTTTTCAGCATCTTGCTGATGGTCGGCTGGGTAACGAACAACTTCTCCGCTGCGCGGGTAAAACTTTGCTGGCGAACCACCTCGACAAAATAGCGCAGCGTTCTTATGTCCATGATTATTCCTCGAAACTATACCTTCGATGATTTTAATTCATTTCAGTCGATGACGTACGCTCACTATACTGGCGCCTCGTCTCATTTCTGAGGAAAACCCCCATGGCCGTGGCGTTAAGCCGTGTTACGCCTGCCGTTGTGCAACGACTCCAGGTACCGGTTCAGGTACTGCTCTACGCGGGACTGTTTGTTTTTGCGGAATATCTTGTTGACTGGCTGCACCTGCCTTTACCCGCCAACCTGGTGGGGATGGTGCTGATGCTGACGCTGATCCTCTCACGTGCGTTACCCCTTAGCTGGGTGCGGGCCGGCGCGCGCTGGCTGCTGGCGGAGATGCTGCTGTTCTTCGTTCCGGCCGTGGTAGCCGTGGTGAACTATGCGCAGCTGCTGATGGTCGACGGCTGGCGCATCTTCGCGGTTATCGCCCTGAGCACGCTGATGGTGTTGGGCGCTACCGCCTGGGTGGTGGATAACGTGTATCGGTTTGAAATCAGCAGGCAGAAGCATGACTAACTTTCAGATAAGCGTGCTGTGCCTGATTGCGACAGTCTTCATCTACTTTGCCAACAAGCGCCTGTACCGCCGCTTCCGCGCGCTGCCGCTGATGCCGCTGGTCTTCACGCCCATCCTGCTGGTGCTGATGCTGGTATTCGGCCATATCTCCTGGCAGAACTACATTGGTGAGTCCCACTGGCTGCTGTGGCTGCTCGGCCCGGCGACCATCGCCTTTGCCGTCCCTGTCTATGACAACCTGAAGATTATTAAACGCCACTGGATGTCGCTCAGCGCGGGCGTCATTACCGCGACGGTGGTGGCGGTGTGCAGCTCGGTCTGGCTGGCGCGGCTGTTTACCCTGCCTGATGAAATTCAGCGCAGCCTGGCCGTGCGATCGGTCACGACGCCGTTTGCGCTGGCAGCGGCTAAACCGCTCGGCGGGCAGCCGGATCTGGTGGCGCTGTTTGTGGTGGTCACGGGCGTCTTTGGTATGGCGGTGGGGGATGTGCTGTTCCTGCGGCTCTCTATCCGGGAAGGCATGGCGAAGGGGGCAGGATTTGGCGCGGCGTCGCACGGCGCGGGGACGGCGCGTTCGTATGAACTCGGTCAGCAGGAGGGGGTTGTCGCAAGCCTGGTGATGATGCTCTCGGGCGTGACGATGGTGCTGATTGCGCCGCTGGTGGCGTGGGTGATGTTTTGAACTCCCCGGCCAGAGCGGCCGGGGAGAAAGGCTTAGTGAGCGCGGCCCTGCTCAACGCCCAGGCCGGTCTGTGAACGGATAAACTGGGCGCGGAATTTCTCACGCTCCAGGTTACCCTCCGGCGAGTTGTCGGTAGCCGAGAAGACCCAGATACCGATAAACGCCACGGCAATGGAGAACAGCGCCGGGTACTCGTACGGGAAGATAGCGCTTTCGTGACCGAGGATCTGCACCCAGATTGTCGGGCCCAGAATCATCAGGATCACCGCCGTCAGCAGGCCCAGCCAGCCGCCAATCATCGCCCCACGGGTGGTCAGTTTTGACCAGTACATGGAGAGCAGGATGATCGGGAAGTTACAGCTTGCGGCAATCGAGAAGGCCAGCCCCACCATAAACGCGATATTCTGCTTCTCGAACAAAATCCCCAGCAGAATGGCGACCACGCCCAGCACCAGCACGGTGATCTTAGAGACCTTCAGCTCATCGCGCTCGCTCGCGCCTTTGCGGAAGACGTTGGCGTAGAGATCGTGCGATACCGCAGACGCGCCCGCCAGCGTCAGCCCTGCCACCACCGCAAGAATAGTGGCGAAGGCCACGGCGGAGATAAAGCCGAGGAACAGGTTGCCGCCCACCGCGTCGGCCAGATGCACCGCCGCCATGTTGTTACCGCCGATCAGCGCGCCCGCCGCGTCTTTAAACGCCGGGTTCGCCCCCACCAGCATGATTGCGCCGAAGCCGATGATAAAGGTCAGGATGTAGAAGTAACCCATAAAGCCGGTGGCGTAGAAGACGCTCTTGCGCGCTTCACGCGCATCGCTCACGGTAAAGAAGCGCATCAGGATATGCGGCAGGCCAGCGGTACCGAACATCAGCCCGAGACCGAGAGAGAGTGCGGAGATCGGGTCTTTCACCAGCCCGCCAGGGCTCATGATCGCTTCCCCTTTCGGGTGGACCGCCATCGCTTCGGTAAACAGATTATTGAAGCTAAAGCCGACGTGCTTCATCACCATAAAGGCCATAAAGCTGGCGCCGAACAGCAGCAGCACGGCTTTGATGATCTGCACCCAGGTGGTTGCCAGCATGCCGCCGAACAGGACGTACATCACCATCAGGACACCCACCAGCACCACTGCGACGTGGTAGTTCAGGCCGAACAGCAGCTCGATCAGCTTGCCTGCCCCCACCATCTGGGCAATCAGGTAAAGGGCCACGACCACCAGCGAGCCGCAGGCTGAGAGCATGCGGATAGGGCCCTGTTTCAGGCGGTATGAGGCCACGTCGGCAAAGGTATAGCGACCGAGGTTACGCAGGCGCTCGGCAATCAGGAACAGAATGATCGGCCAGCCGACGAGGAAGCCGAGGGAGTAGATCAACCCGTCATAGCCGGAGGTGTAGACCAGCGCGGAGATCCCAAGGAACGAGGCGGCAGACATAAAATCACCCGCAATCGCCAGCCCGTTCTGGAAGCCGGTAATGTTGCCGCCCGCGGTGTAGTAATCATTACGGGAGCGCACGCGTTTCGACGCCCAGTACGTAATGTACAGCGTCAGCACCACGAAAATCAAGAACATCACAATCGCCTGCCAGTTGGTTGGCTGGCGCTGTACCTCACCGGTAATGGCATCTGCCGCATCGGCAGCAAAGGGAAGTGTGGCGGCGAGCGCCGTCAGAACTCGCTTCATGATGCTTTTACCTCTTGCAGTACCGCTTTATTGAGACGATCGAATTCACCGTTGGCGCGCCAGACGTACACGCCCGTGAGCAAGAATGAAATCACAATCACGCCAATGCCAATCGGAATGCCGCGTGTGACGCTGGTACCCTCATGCAGCGGGGTGCCCAGCCAGTGCGGCGCAAAGGCGATCAGCATAATAAAGCCGACGTAGATAACCAGCATGATGATGGAAAGAATGAAGGCAAACCGTTGCCGCTTATCGACGAGCTCCCTGTAGTGCGCACTATTCTCTATCTGCTGACAAATATCGTTATTCATCACAGAGTTCTCCAAAGGTAAGGTTGGTTTGTTTTTATCCCCTCTCCCCTATGGGGAGAGGGTTAGGGTAGGAAGGTGCGGTCTGATGCCCTCACCCCGGCCCTCTCCCACGGGGAGAGGGAAAAAACACTAGGAAGGCATTGCGATGGCCTGCTTCTCTTCGAGCAGTTTTTCCACCACGCCAGGATCCGCGAGCGTTGAGGTATCTCCGAGGTTGCTGGTGTCCCCCGCCGCGATTTTACGCAAGATACGACGCATGATTTTGCCGGAACGGGTTTTCGGCAGCGAGTCGGTCCAGTGCAGCACGTCCGGCGTGGCCAGCGGGCCAATCTCTTTACGTACCCAGTTGCGCACCTCGGCGTACAGCTCCGGCGACGGCTCTTCACCGTGGTTCAGGGTGACATAGGCGTAAATCGCCTGGCCTTTGATGTTGTGAGGGATCCCGACAACCGCCGCTTCGGCAATCTTCGGATGCGATACCAGCGCCGATTCAATCTCCGCCGTGCCCAGACGGTGGCCGGAGACGTTCAGCACGTCGTCCACGCGTCCGGTGATCCAGTAATAGCCGTCTTCGTCGCGGCGCGCGCCGTCGCCGCTGAAGTACATGTTTTTAAAGGTCGAGAAGTAGGTCTGCTCGAAGCGCTCGTGGTCACCGAACAGGGTGCGCGCCTGGCCCGGCCAGGAATCGACGATCACCAGGTTGCCCTCGGTGGCCCCTTCCTGCGGATTACCTTCGTTATCCACCAGCGCAGGCTGTACGCCGAAGAACGGACGGGTTGCCGAGCCTGCCTTCAGCTGCGTCGCGCCCGGCATCGGGGTGATCATGAAGCCGCCGGTTTCGGTCTGCCACCAGGTGTCCATCACCGGGCACTTCTCGTTGCCGATCTTTTTCCAGTACCACTCCCAGGCTTCCGGGTTGATGGGCTCGCCCACGGAACCGAGGATGCGCAATGAAGAACGGTCGGTGCCCTCAATGGCTTTATCACCTTCCGCCATTAACGCGCGGATGGCCGTTGGCGCGGTGTAGAGAATGTTGACCTGGTGCTTATCGACCACCTGACACATGCGCGCCGGGGTCGGCCAGTTCGGTACGCCTTCAAACATCAGCGTGGTTGCGCCGCATGCCAGCGGGCCGTATAGCAGATAGCTGTGCCCGGTGACCCAACCCACGTCTGCAGTACACCAGTAGATGTCGCCCGGATGGTAGTCGAAGACGTATTTGAAGGTGGTAGCCGCATAAACCAGATAGCCGCCGGTGGTGTGCAGCACGCCTTTCGGCTTACCGGTGGAGCCAGAGGTATAAAGAATGAACAGCGGATCTTCCGCGTTCATCTCTTCCGGCTGATGCTGGTCGCTCGCGTTTTCAATCAGGTCGCTCCACCACAGGTCACGCCCCTCGTTCCAGTCGATTTTGCCGCCGGTACGCTTAAGGACGATGACGTTGCTGACCGTTTTGACGTTCGGGTTTTTCAGCGCCTCATCGACGTTTTTCTTCAGCGGGATACCGCGGCCCGCACGCACGCCTTCGTCGGCGGTGATCACCAGCTTCGAGTTTGAGTCGACAATACGCCCGGCAACCGCCTCAGGGGAGAAGCCGCCGAAGATAACGGAGTGGATCGCGCCGATGCGCGCGCAGGCCAGCATGGCCACCGCCGCTTCCGGCACCATCGGCATGTAGATGGCGACCACGTCTCCCTTTTTGATGCCTTTATCCAGCAGGACGTTGGCGAAGCGGCAGACGTCGCGGTGCAGTTCTTTATAGGTAATGTGTTTGCTCTGAGAGGCATCGTCGCCTTCCCAGATAATGGCGGTTTCATTCCCGCGTTCGGCAAGATGGCGGTCCAGGCAGTTCGCCGCCAGGTTCAGCGTGCCATCTTCATACCATTTAATGGAGACGTTGCCTGGCGCAAAGGAGGTGTTCTTCACCTTCTGGTAAGGTTTGATCCAGTCAAGGATGTGGCCCTGCTCGCCCCAGAAGGCGTCCGGGTTGGTAACAGATTGCTGATATTTCTCGTGGTACTGCTCCGGGCTGATCAGGCAACGGTCCGCAATGTTTGCGGGAATGTCGTGTTTGTGTATTTGGCTCATGGCTTTTTTTCTCCTTGTAAGATGTTAATAATATGTCGCAAAAACGTTAATAGTAGGGGCTTTACAAGCTTTGTTTATTATTTGGGCGGCAGATCACGCATTGTCTGAAGAGTATGAAAAACGAGCGAATGAAACTTTGAAGGGAAATAATTTACGATAACTATTATTCACATTTTCGTTTAAAAAAGCTTTTTTATAACAAAAGGTTATTTATAAGAATTAGAATAAACTCCCGTCATCGTCGCTTTTGTGAGTGAAACGCGTCGTTCTTTAAGGCTTGCGCAACAGGTCGCGCAAATGATACTCATACGCCGCGTTAAAAAATCCCATAAACCAACGCAACACAATTCATACCCTTTCAGTATGTCTCCATATTCATGCAGTTTACGTGAATAAGGCGCTTCATTGAGGAAGTCAGTTTCTATGAAAAACGTTAAAGTCAGCCTGGCCTGGCAGATCTTAATCGCCCTTGTGCTGGGCATTCTGCTGGGCAGTTACCTCCACTATCACAGCGACAGCCGCGAATGGCTGATTGCGAACCTGCTCTCTCCGGCAGGCGATATTTTTATTCATCTGATTAAGATGATAGTGGTGCCGATTGTGATCTCGACGCTGGTGGTCGGTATCGCGGGCGTCGGTGATGCGAAGCAGTTAGGCCGTATCGGCGCGAAAACTATTCTCTATTTCGAAGTGATCACTACGGTTGCGATTATCCTCGGCATTACGCTGGCGAACGTGTTCCAGCCAGGCTCCGGGATCGATATGTCGCAGCTGGCGACGGTGGATATTTCGAAATACCAAAGCACCACTGCTGACGTGCAGAGCCATTCCCACGGTCTGATGGGGACTATCCTGTCGCTGGTGCCGACCAACATCATTGCTTCCATGGCGAAAGGCGAGATGCTGCCGATCATCTTCTTCTCGGTGCTGTTTGGCCTGGGGCTCTCCTCTCTGCCCGCAACGCACCGTGAACCGCTGGTCACCGTGTTCCGATCTGTCTCCGAAACCATGTTCAAAGTGACCCACATGGTGATGCGCTACGCGCCGGTCGGGGTGTTCGCGCTTATCGCAGTGACCGTGGCGAACTTCGGTTTTGCCTCCCTGTGGCCGCTGGCGAAGCTGGTGATCCTGGTGCACTTCGCGATCCTGTTCTTCGCGCTGGTGGTGCTGGGGATTGTGGCGCGCCTGTGCGGGTTGAGCATCTGGATCCTGATTCGTATCCTGAAGGATGAGCTGATTCTGGCGTACTCGACGGCAAGCTCTGAGAGCGTGCTGCCGCGCATTATTGAGAAGATGGAAGCCTACGGTGCTCCAGCGTCTATCACCAGCTTCGTGGTGCCGACCGGCTACTCCTTTAACCTGGATGGCTCAACGCTGTACCAGAGTATCGCCGCTATCTTTATTGCGCAGCTGTACGGCATTGACCTGTCGCTGTGGCAGGAGATCGTGCTGGTGCTGACCCTGATGGTGACGTCTAAAGGTATCGCAGGCGTGCCGGGCGTCTCCTTCGTGGTGCTGCTGGCTACGCTTGGCAGCGTCGGTATTCCGCTGGAAGGTCTGGCGTTTATCGCCGGTGTGGACCGTATTCTCGACATGGCGCGTACGGCGCTGAACGTGGTGGGGAATGCCCTGGCGGTGCTGGTTATCGCCAAGTGGGAACACAAATTCGACCGTAAAAAAGCGCTGGCGTATGAACGCGAGGTGCTGGGACGTTTTGATAAGACGGCCGATCAGTGATGTAAGGTATTCTACCCTCTCCCCTTTGGGGAGAGGGTTAGGTGGAGGGGATTCTACTCCCCGCTCAACGCATCAAACTCTTCACACCCCGTATCAAACCCTTCCGTACAGCTCAGGTTTAACCAATAGAGTGCTTTCTGTTTATTGGGCGTAATAAAGCCTTTCTCACCTTGCTGGAACAGCATTCCTGCCCAGTATTCGGCGTAGCCCGTGCGTGACAGAGACGAGCTGCGCTTAAACCATGACGCCGCCTGGACGTCGTCCTGCGCCACTTCTACGCCGTTGGCATAAATCAGCCCCAGCAGCAGCTGCGCATCGACCGCCGAGTCGTTGTCGATATCTTCGGTCGCCGTTTGCAGGAGCTTGATAGCCTGAGGATAGTCGGTTTTACCCGCCTGCGTGTTGACCAGCACGCGCGCCAGCATGATCGCGCCGCGTTTGCTGCCCGCGATGTTGGCCTGCTGTGCCAGGGCTTTGGCCTGGGCGTAATCGCCCTGCGTGAAGAGGATTTGTGACAACAGCGCCATGGCATCAACATCGCCGCCTTTTGCGGCTTTCTCTGCCCACAGCGCTGCCTGCTTTCTGTCACCCGAGCTGAAGTAGGTATCGGCGAGATAATACTGGGCGCGGGCATCGCCGGCTTCCGCCTGCTTCTGATACTGGCTGCCTATCTCGTCCGCGCGGGCGAACGATGTTAGAAATAACAACAACAGAAAAATGGCTTTCATGGATTCTTATCATCTGGGTACACGCCGCGCAGTATAATCGCGGTAGCAAAAGAAAAAAATGGGTGCATTAAGACCTCAGCATCCTACAAGCCGGGCGGAACCGTGGTTCCGCCCGAAGAGGTTAGCCTGCGTTGCAGGCTAATTTCGCCGCCACCTCCTGATGTTCACCCTTTATTGAAAACTCGCAGAGCTTACCGCGAGTAATAAAGGTAAAAATCACTATCGTCAGGCAAACAATAAAGACAATGCCTAACGCAGCTTTTAATGGCGTCATGCCTTTTACTCCTTGTCAAAAAAAGAATAAGAGGCTACTCTCAACCTGTTGGTAGTTGAGGGAGTAGCCTCGGGTAAATGAAAATTTCCCGGGGCTTCCTACTTTCTGTCCCTCAACAATGCTCAAGACAGAAAGTCTTAAGCACCCGCCGCACATCTTATCCCTCTGAATTAAAATGCAAAGATGTAATTCTTTTCAGCGCGAATTACATTATTTTTGCGAGCCGCTTTCCAGAATAATAATTGATATTTTTAATGTGCTAAGCGGAAATAAAAAGGGAGTGAATATATCACTCCCTTTATTCAACGATTAAATAACGGCTTCAGCCCATTGCGCTTTCACGCAGCCGCGCTTTCAGCTTGTTATATTCGTCGATCACATACTGTTCCGCCGCGCGTTGATCCGCAATCGGCTCCACGTTGACGGCGCAGTATTTATACTCCGGCGTTTTGGTTATCGGGCTTAGGTTCTCCGTCACCAGCTCGTTACAGGCACCAATCCACCACTGGTAGGTCATATAGACCGCCCCCTTGTTTGGACGGTCGCTGACCTGCGCGCGGGTGATGATGCGGCCTTTGCGCGAGTTCACCCACACCAGCGCTTCATCCTCAATGCCGAGGCGCTCCGCGTCGGCGGTGTTGATCTGCGCGTAGCCCGGCTCATCCGCCAGCGCCGCCAGCGCGGCGCAGTTGCCGGTCATCGAGCGACAGGAGTAGTGACCCACTTCACGCACGGTGGAGAGCACCATCGGAAACTCCTCGGTAAGCTTATCGATCGGCGCGACCCAGTCGCAGGTGAAGAACTGCGCCAGCCCGTTCGGGGTGTCGAACTTCTCTTTAAAGAGGTACGACGTCCCCTGGTCAGCTTCGGACTCATCGCGGCACGGCCACTGGATATACCCCAGCTCACCCATTTTTTCATAGGTGGCGCCGTAGAAGTCCGGACACAGACTGCGCAACTCATCCCAGATTTCCTGAGTGTTGTTGTAGTGCATCGGGTAGCCCATGCGGGTGGCGATTTCGCTGATGATCTGCCAGTCGGTTTTCAGATCCCACTTCGGCTCGACCGCCTTAAAGAAGCGCTGGAAGCCGCGATCCGCCGCCGTGTAGACGCCTTCATGCTCGCCCCAGGAGGTCGACGGTAAAATGACATCCGCCGCCGCTGCAGTTTTGGTCATGAAGATATCCTGGACAATCACCAGCTCCAGATCCTCAAACCCTTTGCGCACCGCAGAGAGCTCGGCGTCGGTCTGGAGCGGATCTTCACCCATGATGTAGGCCGCACGCACTTCGCCGTGCGCCGCGCGGTGCGGCAGCTCGCTGATGCGATAGCCGGTGTGTTCCGGCAGGCTCTCGACGCCCCAGGCTTTTGCGAATTTCTCGCGGTTTTCCGGGAACTTAACGTACTGGTAGCCCGGATAGGTGTCCGGCAGCGCCCCCATGTCGCACGCGCCCTGGACGTTATTCTGGCCGCGCACCGGGTTCACGCCCACATGCGCCTTGCCCAGGTTTCCCGTCAGCATCGCGAGGCTTGTCAGGGAACGCACGGTTTCCACGCCCTGGTAGAACTGGGTCACGCCCATGCCCCAGAGAATGGCGGCGGTTTTCGCCCCGGCATACATCCGCGCCGCCTGGCGGATCTCCTGCGCGCTGACGCCGGTTATTGCCTCTACCGACTCCGGCGTGTAGCCTTCGACGATTTTCCGATACTCTTCAAAGCCTTCCGTACGGCTCGCGACAAACGCCTGGTCGTAAAGATTCTCCTCAATAATGACGTGCCCCATTGCGTTCAACAGCGCGATGTTCGAGCCGTTTTTCAACGCGATGTGCATATCCGCAATGCGCGCGGTTTCAATTTTGCGCGGATCGCAGACGATGATTTTCGCCCCATTCTGCTTGGCGCGAATAACGTGGTTCGCGACGATAGGGTGAGAATCCGCCGGGTTATAGCCGAAAATAAACACGAGATCGGTGTTATCTATCTCGTTGATAGCATTACTCATTGCGCCGTTACCGACCGACTGGTGCAGACCTGCAACCGATGGGCCGTGTCAGACGCGAGCGCAGCAGTCGACGTTATTGGTTCCAATAACGGCGCGCGCGAATTTTTGCATCACATAGTTGGTTTCATTCCCGGTCCCGCGTGAAGAGCCGGTCGTCTGAATGGCATCCGGGCCATATTTGGCCTTGATGGCGCTAAGGCGCGTAGCGACGTAATCCAGCGCCTCGCTCCAGGAGACGGCTTCCAGCTTGCCGCCGCGCTCGCGGCGGATCATAGGGGTTTTCAGGCGCGGGGTGAGGATTTGGGTATCGTTAATAAAATCCCAGCCGTAATACCCTTTCAGGCACAGCGTGCCCTGGTTGGTTTTCCCTTGCGCGGCCTCCGCCCGGACGATTTTGCCGTTATCGACCACCAGGTGGATCTTGCAACCTGAGGCACAATAAGGGCAAACCGTGACGACTTTTTTCATCAGTCTGCTCCAGTTAATCAAATCTTTCGCACCCACTAATGCAGCATCTATGCCATGTTTTTGATGTGGTTACTCCTGGGCTTTATGGGCGCTTTTCTGGTGAAAACCCTGACGAAAGGCCGACAATCGTCAAAATTGACGTGTCGAATGGGCAGCGGATGTGACATGGGTTGAATTTCCGTCATGGAAAAAACCATTTCACTGGAGCCGACGGCAGAATGGTTCAGACTTAACATAATCCCCTGACGGAAGCATATGATGAAACCGGCGATTCTGGTGGTTGATGACGATATGGCGGTCTGCGAACTGCTGCAGGACGTGCTGAGTGAGCACGTCTTTACGGTGCTTGTCTGTCATAACGGCCAGGACGCGCTGAGACGGGTGCAGCAGGAGCAGGATATCGCCCTTGTTCTGCTGGACATGATGCTGCCGGATATCAATGGCCTGCAGGTTTTGCAGCAGCTGCAAAAGCAGCACCCGGCGCTACCGGTAATCATGTTAACCGGGCTGGGCAGTGAATCAGACGTGGTGGTAGGGCTGGAGATGGGGGCCGACGATTATATTGGTAAGCCGTTTAATCCGCGGGTGGTGGTGGCCCGGGTTAAAGCCGTGCTGCGCCGTACCGGGGCGCTGGCGGCAGAAGCGCCGATACCACGCGCGGCGGGGATAACCTTTAACGACTGGACGCTGGATACCACCCGCTGTGAGCTGATTGATCCGCAGCGTAACGTCGTGCCCCTGACTCAGGGGGAATATGGCCTGCTGCTGGCGCTCACGCAGAATGCCCGTCGGGTACTTAGCCGCGAGCAACTCCTTGAGCTCACCCACAGCGAAAGTACCGAGGTGTTCGACCGCACAATTGACGTGTTGATCATGCGCCTGCGCCGGAAAATTGAAGCTAACCCGCATCAGCCTGCGCTGATTAAAACCATACGCGGGCTGGGCTACGTTTTTGCCGCCGATGTGTCGCATAGCGAGAAAGCGGCCTAAGTATTCTCTTTAATAAACAGTTGCAGTTCGGCCAGCGTTTTCGCGCCGTCAATCGCATTGGCCGCCAGCAGGCTGGCCCGCGCGCAGGCGTGCGCCAGATGAATACTCTCCGTTAGCGTCAGCGATTCATGACAGCCGTATAAAAAGCCCGCGCAAAACGCGTCGCCCGCGCCGACGCTGCCGATAATCTCGTTCTGCTCCAGCTTCCACGACGGAACCCATTGGCCCGCTTCTCCCGGTGTTTCACCCCATGCCCCTTCCGGGCAGTGGATTACCACCCGCTGACGAACGCCTGCCGCCAGCAGCTGCGCCGCGGCATCGGCGATATGGGCGATGTTCAGCGCATCGTCGGCGTCGCGCATCTCCAGCCCGCTAAATTCGCCGGCTTCCAGCTCGTTAATCACCAGGTAATCGAGATGGCGCAGGGCAGGGAGTACCAGCGGCTGATAGCGCGGGTCGCCCTTGCGGGAGACCAGATCGAGCGAGGTTTCATACCCTTGCTCGCGCATTTGCGCCAGCAGCCGCGCGCTGCGGGTGCCAAATTCGTCATCCGGCATATCCAGACTGTCGAGCAGCAGCAGGTAGCCGAGATGGAAGATCTTCATCGATCCGTCGAGACGATCGAAAGCGGGGAGATCCAGCAGACGGTTGGCACCCGGCGAGTGGAAAAAGGTGCGCTGCCCGCTGGGGTCGGTCATCACCTGCGACATGGAGGTCGGTGCGAAGGTGGTGCGCTGCACGCGCTGGCGGTTAACGTGATACTGATCGAGCATCGCCAGAATGTAATCCCCGTCACCATCTTCCCCAATCAGCCCCACAGCCTGCAGCGGCAGACTAACGTGCATTTTCGCCAGCGTCAGCAGAACGTTCAGCGGCGCGCCTCCGGTGGAACGTTCGCTGTGGGTAATTTCCGCCAGCCAGCCGCGCTCCGGCCACTGCACGATCTGGTGGACATGATCCACCAGCATATTGCCAGCGGCGATGATGCCTTTGCGTTCCATTATGCCTGCCTCGCGCTGCCGAAGATGCGCATCTGTTCGGCGACCGTATCGGTAATGGCCTCTTCTATCCCCAGCAGCAGCTCGGCAAACTCATCGTACAGCGGCTGGCGGTTTGCCATGCGCTGATCAACGGCATTCAACGCGGCCTGCGACATGCCGGTATAAAAATTAATTTTATGAATGCCCAGCTCGATGGCGCGGCGGAAGTCGGCATCGCTAATGCCGGAGCCGCCGTGTAAAACCAGCGGCAGACCCGTCTGCTGGCGAATGGCGTCCAGGCGGGGGAAATCGAGCTTCGGCTCGCCTTTGTATTTGCCGTGCGCGTTGCCGATGGCAACCGCCAGCGCGTCGATGCCGGTCTTATCGACAAATTCCCGCGCCAACTGAGGGTCGGTAAAGAACGCTTCATCCGCATGCCCGTAAAGCGCGCCGCCTTCATCACCGCCTACCGCGCCCAGCTCTGCCTCCACCGAGACGCCCACCGCGTGGCACATCTTCACCACCTCCCGCGTCTGGCGAATGTTTTCCTCGTAGCTCAGCGTCGAGCCGTCGAACATCACCGAGCTAAAGCCTAAGCGCAGGGCGCGCACCACCGCCTCAAAATGCAGACCGTGGTCGAGGTTGAGCACCACGGGAATATCGTGACGGGCGGCTTCGAACTTCACCGCTTCGACAAGCGAATCCAGCGACACGTACTTAAAATGCACTTCGGCGATGTTGATGATAAACGGCGAGCGTTCCTGCTTCGCGGCGGCAAACAGCGCGCGCAGGAAGTGGGAGTCAAGCACGTTAAACGCGCCCAGCGCATAGCGATGCGCTCTGGCGTGCTCCAGACCTTCGGCAAGAGAAATCAATGGCATCATTCACCCCTTATATCCGAAACAGGTTGTACTCGTTGCACAGCACCAGCAGAGCCGGTTCGTCTTCTTCGATGTTGTTATAGCGGGCAACGGGCTGCAAAAAGTGGTTGTCGTGCTCGTCGTCGTTTACCGATGACACCTCCCCGACCAGCACGTCGCCGAAGCCGCGTTCGCCCCAGAAACTGTGATACAGCCCTGGCGTAAGACAGATGCTTTCCCCAGGCGTGAGGCGCAGCTGGCTGCCGGGCGCGTGGGTCTGACGGCAGCCGTCGACGGTGACCGTCACGTCCGTGTTTTCGGTCTCTTCATGCGCTCCCGCATTCCACAATTCAACAATCAGATTCCCGCCGCCCCGGTTGATGATGTCTTCCCGCTTGCGCCAGTGGAAATGCATCGGCGTCACCTGGCCATCGCGCACGTGCATAATTTTTTCGGCATAGCTTTTTTCATAAGGCACGCCGTTGGGCGAGCCGTTGCGCAGGGTGAACAGCGTTAACCCCTGTGCGGCAAAATTGTTACCGCCGAACGCCGTCACGTCCCAGCCGAGCTTAAGGTCAAACACTTCCTGCCATGCTGCCTGCTCAAGCTGCTGCCATTTTGTGGGCGGAAAGCTGGCAAAAGGCGGGAGATGCACGTCGTGCATGGAAAAGAACTGTCGCGTGTGGCCGAGAATTTCATTGATGTCGGAGCGTTTCATGGGGACTCCCGGAGTTATGTGCAAAACCTTACCCCTCACCCTAGCCCTCTCCCCATAGGGGAGAGGGAACTTGAACACCCTCTCCCCTATGGGGAGAGGGCAGGGTGAGGGGGTTACTTAACCGTCCACCCCTTATAGGTCCCGACGTTCTTTTTATCGATCATCGTCACCGGGATCAGCACGGGCGCTTTCGGCGCAGGTTTGCCCTGAAGAATGTCATAGCCGATCTCCACCGCTTTTGCCGCCATCACCTGCGGATCTTGCGCCGGGGTCGCCACAAACAGGGAGTTTTCACGCTTCAGCGCCTCTTCACCGTCCGGCGAACCGTCCACACCGACGATAAAGAATTCGTTGCGCTGGGCCTGTTTCGCCGCCAGATCGGCACCGATCGCGGTCGGATCGTTAATCGCGAATACGCCGTCGATCTTCGGATTGGCCGCCAGCAGGGAGGTCATCACTTCCAGACCGCCTTCACGGCTGCCCTTGGCGTTTTGGTTATCTGAGAGTACCTTGATATCCGGATGTTTTTTGAATTCCGTCTGGCAGCCTTCCACGCGGTTTTGCACCGCAGAGACCGGTGGTCCGTTGATGATCACCACGTTGCCTTTGCCTTTCAGGCGGTCGGTAATGTACTTACAGGCCATTTCGCCCGCCTGGGTGTTATCGGAGGTGATGGTTGCATCGGCCCCTTCCGCCGCCACGTCCACCGCGACGACTACGATCCCCGCCTCTTTAGCGCGCTTCACCGCCGGGCCGATCCCTTTGGAATCCGCGGCGTTGAGGATGATCATGTCCACCTTCGCAGCGATGAAGTTATCGATCTGCGAAACCTGCTGGCCCAGGTCGTAACCGCTGGAGACCAGCGTCACCTTGACGTTATCCCCCGCCAGCTTGCGCGCTTCCAGCTCGGCACCTTTGGTGATCTGCACGAAGAACGGGTTAGCCAGGTCGCCCACCGTCACGCCGATGGACTTCAGATCTTTTGCCTGCGCAAACGGCGTTGCGGCAAGCAGCGCGCCAGCACAGAGCGCGGTCACTAAGGGTTTCAAACGCATCTTGTCTTCCTCGCTTGTAGGGTATTGTTGTTATGCACTTTGATGGTGTCGGGTACGGTATTTGTCGATCAGCACCGCTATGATGATCACCGCCCCTTTGATCACCAGCTGCCAGAAGTAGGAGACGCCCATCAGCGTCATGCCGTTGTTGAGGGTGGCGATGATCAGCGCACCCACCAGCGTGCCGGTGATCGTGCCGATCCCGCCGACGAAGCTTGTACCGCCGAGGATCACCGCCGCAATCGCATCCAGCTCGTACCCCGTGCCGAGGTTGCCGTTGGCGCTGTAGAGGCGCGAGGCGCTCATGACGCCGCCAAGCCCGGAGAGCAGGCCGCTCATGCCGTAGACAAACAGCAGAACCAGCCAGACCTTAATGCCCGTTAAGCGCGCCGCCTGCATGTTGCCGCCCACCGCGTAGATGTGAACGCCGAGCGTGGTGCGGCGCAGGATGAACCAGCACACCGCAATCACCGCCAGCGCGATCACCACCAGCCACGGAATGGGGCCGAGGTAGTTATTGCCGATCCACTCGAAGCTGATGTTTGAGTTGATCACCGTCGTGCCATCGGCCAGCAGGTACGCCGCACCGCGCAGCGCCGTGTAGGTGCCGAGCGTGACGATAAACGGCGGCAGCCCGGCAAAGGCTACCAGCGCGCCGTTGAATAATCCCAGCACCATGCCGAGCATCAGCGCCGCCGGAATAGAGAGCATCGCAAATTCAGGGATTAGCGAGACCACCATCGCCGCCACCGCCGTGGTGCCCAGAATCGAACCTACGGAGAGGTCGATCCCGCCGGTCAGGATGATGAAGGTCATCCCGGCCGCCAGCACGATGTTGATGGATGCCTGGCGGGTGATATTGAGCAGGTTACTCTCGGTGAAGAAGTTCGGGGCAATAAAGCCAAATACCGCCACAATCAGGATCAGAATCGGTAAAATCCCGATCGTTTGCATCAGATCGCTCATCAGCATTTTTTTTGCGGAGGCGGATTTCGCCACCTGCTGCAGATGGGTAGGAGTTGTCATAATTACACCGCCTGATGATGTGTGTCGTTCACGCCGGTTGCCAGCGTCATGATGTTTTCCTGAGAGATATCGTGCCCGTGAAGCTCACCCGTGATGCTGCCTTCCCGCATCACGTAGACCCGGTCGCTCATTCCCACCACTTCCGGCAGCTCGCTGGAGATCATCAGAATCGCCACCCCCTTGCGCGCCATCTGGTTCATGATGCGGTAGATCTCGCTTTTTGCGCCGACGTCCACGCCGCGCGTCGGCTCGTCCAGAATCAGAATGCGCGGGCCAATCGCCACCCAGCGGGAGATCAGCAGCTTTTGCTGGTTGCCGCCCGAAAGCCCGCCCGCGCGTACCTGAGAATGAGGCACGCGGATGTTGAGCAGGGCGATGGCGTCGTCGGAAATGGACTGGGCTTTTTTGCGGTTCAACATGCCAAAGGTGGCGTCGCGCTCCAGCGTCGCCATGGTGATATTCTCCTGCGCCGCCAGCTCCAGAAACAGCCCCTGCTCCTTGCGGTTTTCGGTGAGAAAACCGATGCCGTTTTCGATGGCCGCGCGCGGGGAGTGGATCACCACCGGTTCGCCGTCCACCTCTATCATCCCGCCGGTGGCCTTACGCACGCCGAAGATAAGCTGCGCCAGCTCGGAGCGTCCGGCCCCAACCAGCCCCGCCAGCCCGACGATTTCGCCGGAACGCACCTGCAGGCTGCACGGCTGTACTTTTTTACCGTCGGTGAGGTGGTGCACGTTCAGACGAGGGCTGCCGAGGGGAATATCACGCTCTTTGTTGAACAGGTCGCTTAGCGGGCGGCCCACCATCATGCGCACCAGCTCGGAGGCATTCAGCTTGTCGCGCGTCAGGCTGCCGACGTACTGTCCGTCGCGCAGCACGCTGACGCGGTCAGAGAGTTCATACACTTCCGCCATGCGGTGGCTGATATAGATAATCGCCATCCCTTCATCGCGCAGGCGCAAAATCAGTTCAAACAGGCGGTGGGTTTCGCGGGAGGAGAGGGCGGCGGTGGGTTCGTCCATCACCAGAATGCGGCTGTTGCGGTGCAGCGCGCGGGCGATTTCCACCTGCTGCTGCTCGGCGATGGTCAGCTTCATCACCAGGTCGGTGGCGCTGAACTGCGCGCCGAGACGGTCAATCACCGCCTGCGCCTGGGCGGCCATCTCCTTGCGCTGGACCAGCCCGCCGCGCGACAGCTCGCTGCCGAGGAAAATATTTTCGGCCACGGTAAGATTGGGCGCGAGCTGCATCTCCTGGTAAATCAGGGTGATGCCTGCGGCCAGCGCATCTTTCGGCCCTTTAATGTGAAACGGCTGGCCGTCGATCAGGATCTCGCCGCTGGTGGCGGTATAGGCTCCCGCGAGGATCTTCATCAGCGTGCTTTTTCCCGCGCCGTTTTCCCCCATCAGCGCGTGGATCTCACCGGGGAAGACCGTCAAATCCACACCCTTGAGCGCGTGGAAATTGCCAAAGGTTTTGGCAATGTGGCGCATCTCTAAAACCGGGGTTCTGCTCATGGCGGACCTCCTGTGAATGTCGATATCTGCACTTCATCACAGGCGCGTAAATGCAAAATGTCAGAAGCCGTTCATATTTGTCATAGTTATGAATAGCGAATGTGGATCACATTTACGGAGTCAACATGTCTTCACGCTCCCCGTTCTTCGCCAGCGCCCGAGGCCGCCTGCTGATTTTCAATCTGCTGGTGGTCGCCGTTACGCTGATGGTGAGCGGCGTAGCGGTGCTCGGTTTCCGTCACGCCAGCCAGATCCAGGAACAGGTGCAGCAGCAAACGCTGGACGACATGACCGGCAGCATGAATCTCGCCCGCGACACGGCCAACGTCGCAACGGCGGCGGTACGGCTTTCGCAGGTGGTGGGAGCACTGGAGTACAAAGGCGAAGCCGAGCGCCTGAAGCAGACGCAAATGGCGCTGCGCCGCTCGCTGGAGCAGCTTGCGGATGCGCCGCTGGCGCAGCAGGAGCCAGCGCTGGTGGCGCGCATTATTCAACGAAGCAATGAATTACAGCAGAGCGTGACGGAGATGTTGGAGCGTGGACAGCGACGCCATCTGGAGCGTAACGCGCTGCTGAGTTCGCTGTATCAAAGCCAGAGCTACCTGCGTCATCTGCAGGACATCAACCGCCGCTATGGCAGCAACGTACCGGATGCGCAGCAACTGATGGAGATGGACCGGCTGATCGCTGCCGCCATCGACACCCCTTCGCCGCGCGCGACCGTTCATCAACTGGACGCCGTGGCCGCAGCGCTGCCCCGGAGCGCCGCACAGCCGGTGGTGAAGGGGGTTCTGCCTGATTTTAATGCCGAGTTAGGTAAGCTCGCCCCGCTGTCGAAGCAGCTGGAAGAGAGCGATCTGGCGATAAGCTGGTATATGTTCCACATCAAGGCGCTGGTGGCGATCCTTAACGGCGACATCAATCAGTACGTAGAACAGGTGGCGAACGCCTCCACGCTTCGTACCGCTCAGAGCCATCAGGAGCTGCGCTCGATCAGCGTGTTTATCAGCATTTTCGCCGTGCTGGCGCTGATCATCACCGGGTGCGCCTGCTGGTATATCTACCGCAATCTGGGCTCTAACCTGACGGCTATCTCCAGAGCGATGTCGCGCCTTGCGCACGGCGAGCAGGATGTTTCGGTGCCCGCGCTGCAGCGGCGCGATGAGCTGGGCGAACTGGCGCGCGCGTTTAACGTTTTTGCCCGCAATACCGCTTCGCTTGAGCACACCACGCGCCTGCTGAAAGAGAAAACCACGCAGATGGAAATTGACCGCGTCGAGCGTCAGGGGCTGGAAGAGGCGCTGCTGCACAGCCAGAAAATGAAGGCCGTCGGACAGCTGACCGGCGGGCTGGCGCATGATTTTAACAACCTGCTGGCGGTGATCATCGGCAGCCTTGAGCTTACCGACCCTGAATCAAAAGACGCGCCGCGCATCTCCCGGGCGCTCAAGGCGGCCGAACGCGGCGCGCTGCTGACCCAGCGCCTGCTGGCATTTTCCCGCAAACAATCCCTGACGCCGCATGCGGTAGAAATGCTGCCCCTGCTGGAAAACCTCCGGGAGCTGATGCGCCACTCTTTGCCCGCCACGCTTACCCTGGAGATTGAAGCGCAAACCCCGGCATGGCCCGCGTGGATTGACGTCAGCCAGCTGGAAAATGCCATCATCAACCTGGTGATGAACGCCCGGGATGCGATGGAAGGGCAGAGCGGGGTGATAAAAATTCGTACCTGGAACCAGCGCGTGACCCGCAGCGACGGTCGCAGGCAGGATATGGTAGCGCTGGAGGTGATTGACCGCGGCAGCGGGATGTCGCAGGAGGTTAAATCCCGGGTTTTTGAACCGTTCTTCACCACCAAGCAGACCGGAAGCGGGAGCGGGCTGGGCCTGTCGATGGTCTACGGTTTTGTGCGCCAGTCCGGGGGCCGGGTTGAGATCGAAAGCGCGCCGGGGCAGGGCACCACCGTGCGGCTGCACCTCCCGCGCTCGACGCTGCCCGCCGTTTCGGAGGATGAAGCGCTGGCTGCCACAACGTCCGTGGATAACGAGCGGCTTGTACTGGTGCTGGAAGATGAGGCGGACGTTCGTCAGACCCTGTGCGAACAGCTGCATCAGCTTGGTTACCTGACGCTCGAAGCGGACAACGGCGAGCAGGCCCTGAGCATGCTGGCGGCGTCGCCGGATATTGGCATGTTTATCAGCGATCTGATGTTGCCCGGAGGCCTGAGCGGGGCTGAGGTGATTAACCATGTGCGCAGCCATTATCCGCAGCTTCCGGTGCTGCTGATCAGCGGGCAGGATTTGCGCCCGGCGCACAACCCGCAGCTGCCGGACGTGCAGTTATTGCGTAAGCCGTTTACGCGGGCGCAGCTGGCGCAGGCGCTGCGGAAAGTCTGTTTATAAGCATTGATATTTCGGAATTCATCAAGAGCGTGAGTAAACCGGGGGATGCTAACCTGCGCAAAATTTGGCAGATTGGGATATAAAGGGAACTATGCCGGTACTTACAAGAGGGGACTCACAAATGATTGTGATGCCTACAACTTACAGCCCAAAGACCGTAGCAAGGTCTTTCAAGCTCGTTGATGAATTCGAACTCTCCGGGCGAGTGTTACATGTCATTTTTGATAGCCAGACGCCAAGAGCTGCGATTATTGAAGCGGATGTCGAAACCTTCGATGGTGTACCTCGGCATCGGGTTGTTGCTGCCCTGGATTTACAACGTAAAACGCATTTGGGGGAAGGTATCATTGCTGTCGAGCGTTGTTGGGAAGATA
The DNA here is from genome assembly GCF_041399405.1 of Enterobacter sp. KB-280D8. Classification (NCBI taxonomy): domain Bacteria; kingdom Pseudomonadati; phylum Pseudomonadota; class Gammaproteobacteria; order Enterobacterales; family Enterobacteriaceae; genus Enterobacter; species Enterobacter sp. KB-280D8. Next base: position 20,934 of record NZ_JBGKEC010000011.1, on the reverse strand, counting down.
CCAATGTTATTCAGGTAGAAGGTATATGCGTTGATCCAGCCGAGCGTGACAAGGGACTGGCAACTCGTCTGTATGAAGCCTTGGTATTACAGTGTGGCGTGACGCTTATTAGCGACTTTGAACAATATGAGGGTGGGAAGATGCTCTGGCAGAAAATTGCCCGCGAGTCTGACCAAATCGCTGTATTTGTTCTCGATACCGAGCAGGGAGCATTTTGGCCGTATGATGGTAGCAAGGTTATCTATGACGGGGGGTGTATACCCGAAGATCGTATCTGGAGTCATTCGCCGGATCAAAAATGTTATGGCATTTTACTGGTTGCAGAAAATAAACAGCGTGCGAATCAGCTGATGGAAGGCCCTGGACACAACTGAATTTGAGATTCCTCCGCTACCCCGGAACAATGCCGTTGATTACCGTAAGGCCAGTTCCCCTGCGAGTCTGGCCTTATGAAACGTTACCCTACTGCTCTGTTATTTGGTCTGCTGTCACTCACCAGCCAACTGGCGCATGCCGATGTGATTGATGATGCCATTGGCAACATTCAGCAGGCGATCAACGATGCCTATAACCCCAGCAGCAGCCGTAATGACGATGACGACGATCGTTACGACCGCAACCGTCAAATCGACAGCCGACAGTACGACGACCGTCGTCGGCAGCTTGAAGACCGACGCCGCCGCTTAGACGAGCGTCAGCGCCAGCTGGATGACGACAGACGTCGGTTAGAAGAAGATGAGCGTCGGTTAGAAGACGATTACGATCGAGGCTAAGTGCGGCCTGTTGCCCTCACCCCAACCCTCTCCCACGGGAGAGGGAGAAAACCTAATCCAGCACCAGCACCATTCCGTCATATCCCGCTTCAATGCCGTCCGGCAGCGGATTATCCATCATCCACACGTCAAACTGATGGCTGATGTGGGTCAGGATCACCTGCGGGCAGCCAATCACCTCGTTCAGCGCAACCACGGTGTTTAAGTCGCAATGGTTGCGAGGGGTCTCGTCACGCGGTTCATGACTGCAGTCGATGATTATCGCCTGTGGCTGATTGTTGAGCAGAAACGTCACCGTTTTATCCGGCAGCCCGGCGGTATCAGAAAGCCACGCCACGCGGCTGTGGGCGGATTCCAGCAGATACCCGAAGGTCAGTTTTGAATGGTTGAGCGGCAGCGGCGTGACCCGCAGCCCCTGCAGCTCAAACATCACGAACGGCTCAACCGTGTGGCTGAAATCCAGAATTCCGGGATGTTTAAACAGGTCGTCGCACCCTGCGTCGTCCGGCGGGCCGTAGACCGGGATGGTTGCGCCTACGCCCCAGCGCAGGGGGAACAGCCCCTGGACGTGATCCATATGATAGTGCGTGAGCAAAAACTGCTGAAAGCTGCCCGCCGGCCAGTCGTCCATCAGGTGCGGAATACCCGCATCCAGCAGGGTGACCGCATCGTTGAATTTGACCACCGCGCTGCAGGGGCGACGGCGATAGTTGTCCTGCAGGCGCGCCCGTCGACACGCCGCGCAGTCGCAGCCAAAGACCGGCACGAGCTGTGCACTTCCGGTTCCCGTTAACGTGATGGTCAGACTCATAACGCACCTCTACAGCGGTTTGGTGAATCGAAAATGGCTCTGCGTATATCCTTCACGAACGTAAAAACGGTGCGCGTCAGTGCGCTTCACGCTGGTGGAGAGCTCGGTCAGCTCCGCGCCGGCCTGCCGTGCCACCTCTTCCGCCCAGGCCAGCAGCTGGCTGCCCACCTTTAGCCCGCGCGCCTGCGGCATTACCACCAGCTCCTGGATCTCGCCGATCCAGCGCGCGTGATGGAGGTGAAACTGCATGTGCAGGCCGATCATGCCGACGACATGTTCGTCCAGCTCGGCAAGCTGGTAGCGCATGTTGTGATCCTGAAGGTTGGCAAGAAATCCGGCGTGGAACGCCTGATGGTCGAACTCTGCCTGCTTCAGTTCGCAGATCAGGGCATAGACAATCTGCGCATCGTCGGCGGTGGCGGGGCGAAGCTGGCAGTCAGGCATGCTGTTTCTCCTTCTGGCGGATAAGCGATAAAAAGGTCTCGACTGACTGTAGCAAACTTCCGTCGTTATTGAGGATGTGACAGCCCGACGGAGTGTAGCGCGCCGCACGTTCCAGCCGCTGGTCGATCTCACGCGCATTTTCCCGTCCCCGGCTTTGCAGCCGGCTGCGCAGGATATCCGGGGAAACCTGCAGGCAGACCGGCAGCAGCGCCGCTTCGTACCGGGCTTTTGCCTGCGGCAGATGCGCGCGCGAGCCGTTAACCAGCACGTCGAATCCCGCGTGCAGCCAGAGGTCAATCTCAATGCCCACGCCGTAATAAAAGCCGTTGGCGTGCCAGCTCAGCGCCAGCAGATTTTGCCCGGCGCGGGTAAAAAACTCCTGCTCGCTCAGAGCGATATGGTTCTCGCTTCCGGCGTTGGCGGCGCGGGTAATGTAGCGGTGCGCCACCAGCAGCTGTGAATGTTCCCGTTGCCGCAGCGCCGAGAGCAGGCTGTCTTTCCCGGAGCCGGACGGCCCCATTAACCAGATGAGTCTTCCCATCAGAACACCCTTTTTCCCTGACGCCAGACGTGGTCGATATGAACGTGCTCACCCCTGCGGTGGGCGAGCACCAGATCTGCCCGTTTGCCTTCGGCAATCTCACCGCGATCCTGAAGATTGAGCGCGGTGGCCGGGTTTTTGGTCACCAGGCGAATTGCCTGCGGCAGTGTAAAGCGGTTGCCCTCGTCGTCCGCCACCCGGAATGCCGCATCCAGCAGGCTGGCGGGGTAGTAGTCAGACGAGAGAATGTCCAGCAGGCCGAGGGAGGCGAGTTTGCTTGCCGCCACGTTGCCGGAGTGCGATCCGCCGCGCACGATGTTCGGCGCGCCCATCAGCACGTTCATGCCGTGCTGGCGCGACGCCTCAGCTGCTTCGAACGTGGTGGGAAATTCGGCTATTACGCTGCCAAGCTGGTGGGATTCCCGCACGTGATCGCGCGTGGCGTCGTCATGGCTCGCCAGCGCGATATTCCGGTCCCGGCACATCGCGGCAATCTTAAGACGGTTGGGCTGCGACCACTGGGCCGCAAGCTGAAGCTGCTCTTCTTCGTAGCGCGCCATCTCCGCGTCGTTGAGCGAGTATTTGCCCTGATAGTATTCACGATACTTTTCAATGTTGGCGAACTGGCGCTGCCCCGGCGAGTGGTCCATCAGGGAGACCAGCGAGACCGGCTCGCGGCCCACCAGTTTTTCAAACAGCGGTAGCGTGGTGTGGTGCGGCAGCTCGCAGCGCAGATGCAGACGGTGCTCGGCGCGGTTGAGGCCGCGCTTTTGCGTCTCCTCCACGGCGTTGATCATCTTCTCCAGATTCTCCAGGCGATCGCCGCCGTCGCGCACGTCGCCGATTGCCACCGCGTCCAGCACCGTGGTGATGCCGCTGGCGACCATCAGCGCGTCGTGGCTGCTCATCGCCGAATGGGCGGGCCAGTCCACCTTCGGGCGCGGGGTGAAGAATTTATCCAGATTATCGGTATGTAGCTCAATCAGCCCCGGCAGCAGCCAGCCGCCGTCGCCGTCCATCGCTTCAGGGGAACGGCTTTGGGTTTCGGCAAACGTGCGGATGACGCCTTCGTGGATTTCAACCGAACCCTTCACGACCTCATTTTCCAGCACCAGCCTGACGTTATTGATAATCATGCGTTTGTCCCCATCGGGTGCAGTCTGTCTGCCACGCGGGTGCGTACGGCGTCGTCGTGGAAGATCCCGACGATCGCCGCGCCCCGCGCTTTGGCCTGTTCGATCAGCGCTATCACCGCTGCGCTGTTTTTAGCGTCGAGCGAGGCGGTGGGTTCATCCAGCAGTAAGATCGGATAATCGACGATAAACCCGCGCGCGATATTCACGCGCTGCTGCTCGCCGCCGGAAAAGGTCGACGGGGCGAGGTGCCACAGGCGCTCCGGCACGTTGAGGCGCGTCAGCAGGCTCGCGGCCCTGGCGGCACAGGTTTCACGCGGCACGCCGAGATCCAGCAGGGGCTGCATCACCACGTCCAGGGCGGAGATCCGCGGGATCACCCGCAGAAACTGGCTGACCCAGCCGATCGTTGTACGACGCACTTCCAGCACCTTGCGCGCCGGGGCCTGCACCAGATCGACCCATTCATCGTTGTGGCGAATGCGGATATGGCCTTCGTCCGGTAAATAGTTGGCGTACAGGGAGCGCAGCAGGGTGGATTTACCGCTGCCGGAGTGGCCGTGCAGCACCACGCATTCGCCGCTGCTGACCTCTAGCGAGGCATTTTGCAGCACCGGCAGGCGCACGCCGTTTTGCTGGTGGAGCACAAAGGTCTTACTTACGTTTTGTACGTGGATCATGTTGGCCTCGTGGCGTTTTCTTGCCGGGTGGCGCTTCGCTTACCCGGCCTACAAAGAGCGCAGTCCGTAGGCCGGGTAAGGCGAAGCCGCCACCCGGCAACAGCAACCTCAATTCTGCAACACGGACGACACCAGCAGCTGGGTGTACGGATGGTGCGGATCGTCGAGTACCCGGTCGGTGAGCCCACTTTCCACCACCTGGCCCTGCTTCATCACCAGCAGACGGTCCGCCAGCAGGCGCGCAACGCCTAAATCGTGGGTGACAATCACCACCGCAAGGTTCAGATCCACCACCAGACCGCGCAGCAGGTCGAGCAGGCGCGCCTGTACGGAGACGTCCAGCCCGCCGGTGGGTTCATCCATAAACACCAGCTTCGGATGGGTGACCAGGTTGCGGGCAATCTGCAGACGCTGCTGCATCCCACCGGAGAAGGTCGTCGGCAGGTCGTCGATGCGCGAGGCGGGGATTTCCACCTCCTCCAGCCAGTGCCGGGCGGTGGCGCGGATGTTGCCGTAGTGGCGCGCGCCGGTGGCCATCAGGCGTTCGCCGATATTGCCCCCGGCAGAGACCTGACGGCGCAGGCCGTCCATCGGATGCTGATGCACCACGCCCCACTCGGTGCGCAGCAGGCGGCGGCGCTCGGCCTCGCTTATGCCGTAGAGGGAACGTCCCTGATACAGGATCTCGCCGTGTTGCGGCGCCAGGCGCGCGGAGATGGACTTCAGCAGGGTCGTTTTGCCGGAGCCGGACTCGCCGACGATCCCCAGCACTTCGCCCGGCCACAGCTCAAACGACACGTCGCTGAAGCCTTTGCCCGGCGCATATAGATGGGTGAGGTTATTAACCGAAAGCAGCGGTTTCATTGGCCGTTCGCCTCGCTCTGTTGGCGGCAGTAATCGGTGTCGGAGCAGACAAACATTCGTTTGCCCGTGTCGTCCAGCACCACTTCGTCGAGATAGCTGTGTCTGGAGCCGCAGATGGCGCACGGCTCGTCCCACTCCTGCACCGTAAACGGGTGATCGTCGAAATCCAGGCTTTCGACACGTGTATACGGCGGTACGGCGTAGATGCGTTTTTCACGTCCGGCACCAAAGAGCTGCAGGGCGGGCATCATGTCCATCTTCGGGTTGTCGAATTTCGGGATCGGTGACGGGTCCATCACGTAGCGCCCGTTGACCTTCACCGGATAGGCGTAGGTGGTGGCGATATGGCCGAAGCGGGCGATATCCTCATACAGTTTGACCTGCATTACCCCGTACTCTTCCAGCGCGTGCATGGTGCGGGTCTCGGTTTCGCGCGGCTCGATAAAGCGCAGCGGTTCCGGGATCGGCACCTGGAAAATCAGAATCTGATCTTCCGTCAGCGGAGTTTCCGGGATGCGGTGACGGGTCTGGATCAGCGTCGCGTCTTCGGTTTTTTCGGTGGTGTTGACGCCCGTTACGCGCTTAAAGAAGTTGCGGATCGACACCGCGTTGGTGGTGTCGTCCGCGCCCTGGTCGATGACCTTCAGCACGTCCGCTTCACCGATCACGCTGGCGGTCAGCTGGATGCCGCCCGTGCCCCAGCCGTAGGGCATCGGCATTTCGCGGCCGCCGAACGGCACCTGATAGCCCGGAATAGCCACCGCTTTTAAAATAGCGCGGCGGATCATGCGTTTGGTTTGCTCGTCCAGATAGGCAAAGTTGTAGCCGCTTAAGTTAGCCATTGGCGCGCTCCCGTTGCAGGCGTTTCAGCAGTTCCAGTTCGGCCTGGAAATCGACGTAGTGCGGCAGCTTGAGGTGCGAGACAAAGCCAGCGGCCTCGACGTTATCCGCGTGGGCCAGCACGAACTCTTCGTCCTGCGCCGGGCCGGCGATGTGCTCGCCGTACTCCGGTGCCTGCAGGGCGCGGTCGACCAGCGCCATCGCCATCGCCTTGCGCTCGCCGAGGCCAAACACCAGCCCGTAGCCGCGGGTAAAGTGTGGATCTTCATTCTCTGGCGCGACGAAACCGTTCACCATTTCACACTCGGTCATTAGCAGTTCGCCGACGTTCACCGCAAAACCCAGCTCTTCCGGCACGATTTCAACGTCGATATAGCCGCTGCGGATCTCCGCCGCAAACGGATGGTTGCGCCCGTAGCCGCGCTGGGTGGAGTAGGCCAGCGCCAGCAGATAGCCTTCGTCGCCTCGCATCAGCTGCTGCAGGCGGGACGAGCGCGAGCACGGGTAAACCGGTGGCGTGCGGGTAATGTCATCCGGCGCGGCTCCCGTGTCCTCTTCCGCCTTCGCCAGCCCCTGATTTGCCAGCAGGCTAAAGACGTGCGGAGACGGTTCCTGTTCGGCGTCTGAAGTGCTAAGCGTTGGGGCTTCGCCGTTCGCCAGCAGGGTGAAGTCCAGCAGGCGATGGGTGTAATCGTAGGTAGGGCCAAGCAGCTGGCCGCCGGGGATGTCTTTATAAACGGCAGAAATGCGGCGCTCCAGGCGCATCTCCGCCGTGTCTACCGGCTCGCTCACCGCCAGTTTGGCAAGGGTAGTGCGGTAGGCGCGCAGCAGGAAGATGGCTTCCACGTTATCGCCGCTGGCCTGCTTAAGGGCCAGCGCCGCCAGCTCGCGGTCGGCAATGCCGCCCTCGGTCATCACCCGGTCAACCGCGAGGTTAAGCTGCTGTTCAATCTGGGCGACGCTCAGCTCGGGAAGCCGTTCATCGCCTCGTCGTCTGTGTTCTTGCAAGGCATGGGCGGCGGCGATGGCCTTTTCGCCCCCTTTGACGGCTACGTACATCAGCACACCTCCACGTGGGTGGTTCGCGGGATCGCCAGCAGGCGTTCGCCGCAGGTCAGGATCAGGTCAATGCCCAGCGGGAACGGGTGCGGGCGCTCGGTCAGCTCGTGAATGATGCACTCCGGCAGCTGCGGCGCGACCATGCGCTCGTCGGCGATGCCTGCGCCCGTCAGGCGCAGCATGCGGCCGCCGCTCAGGCTGGAGACCTGCAGGATCAGCGTGGCGCTGGTCTCCGGGGCGACGGCGCTGCCTTCGCTCAGGGCGTTGAGCTGTTCATGGCTGATTTGCTCATCGGCCACGGCAAAAACCGCCTGCTGGGGCTGATCGACCAGCGGGGCGCTGGTGTGAAAACGCAGGTTCTGGCTGGCGATATCGTTCGACAGGGCACCTGACAGCCATACCGGGGTATCGTTGTCCGCCATCGTCAGCAGCACGCTGGTGGAGGCGAGGTTCAGCGGCAGCCAGCCCTGGGAGAGCTGGTGCAGGGAGACAATCACGCCCGGCTCGCTCATGGCCTTCAGCAGGCGACGAAAACTTTGTTGGGCATCCTGGACGGCCAGGGTAAAAGCAGGTTGAAGCGTCATGCGTTATCTCCGCGAACGAGCGTAAAGAAGTCGACCCGGCTGGTGTTCACTTCGGCCTGACGGGCGGCAACCCGTGCGGCGCGGTCGGCTTCCAGCGGGGCAATAAGGGTTTCCATTAACGTCTGGAAATGCGGGGGTTCCTGCAAAAGGGCGTCGATTACCGCGCAGCGCTCGGCGTGCGCCTTATCGCGACCCAGCACATAGCTGTAGCCCAGCGTACCGCTGTTCAGGCGGATCGCCGCGCGGGTGAGGGTGGCGTCGCCTGCAAAAAAGCGCTGGCCGGTGCCGCCCATCCGCGCCTGGATTTGTACCAGGCCGATTTCCGGCGCGCGGATCGTGTCGTAGTCAGGCGCCAGGCCCAGCGCGTTCATGCGCTCGCGCAGGGCGGCAGGCTGGCAATGGGCCAGCACGCGCATCCAGCGCTGTCGGGTGGAGGTGTCGACGTGCATTCAGTGCTCCATGGTGAATTCAATCATGTCGGCGCGGGTCAGGCTGACGGAGTATTCCGTCGCGTTGATCTCGCCGTCACGGTGGTTGAGGGTGCGTACGCAGAGCAGCGGGGCCATGTTGGGAATTTCGAGCACCTTGCTCTCTTTTGCCTGCGCGCGGCGGGCGCTTATGCGCGTCTGGGTGCGCTTGAGGGCGATGCCCGTGGCATCCTGAAGAAAGTCGTGCAGGGAACCGCTGGTAAAGTTTTGCAGTACGGGCCAGAGGGCCAGGTCCGCGAAGTAGTGGTCAATCTGGCACACCGCCACGCCGTTGACCCGGCGCAGCGTGCGCAGGTGAATGACGTTATCACCTTCCTGAATCCCCAGCGCGTCCGCCACGTGGCTGGAGGCCGGGCGCAATACCGAGAGCAGCTTTTCGCTGGTCGGGTGGCTGCCCTGATCCAGCAGGTTCTGGCTAAAGCGCGCCTGGGCGTTAAGCGGGTAGTCGAACGGGCGCATCAGCACCAGCACGCCCACGCCCTGGCGGCGCTGCACCCAGCCGCGCTCGACCAGTTGGTCAATGGCGCGGCGCAGGGTATGGCGATTGACCTCGTAGCGGTCGGCAAGCTGCTGCTCGGCGGGCAGGTAGTCCCCGCAGCGGTAGTGCGTGCGCAGCTCCACTTCGAGCTTTGCCGCAATCTCCTGCCAGCGGGTGGGGTAACTGGTCGGATGTCTGGATAAGTGCATACAAATCAAAGCCTCGCTTCTCAGATGAAGTGCTTACGCAAACGTTGAGAGAGGAAATCCAGCAGGCTGACGGTGACGATGATGAGCACCATCAGGGCGCAGGTTTGCTGGAACTGGAAACCGCGAATCGCTTCCCACAGGGTGACGCCAACCCCGCCTGCGCCCACCATACCCACGACGGTGGCGGAGCGGACGTTGGACTCAAAGCGGTACAGAGAGTAAGAGATCAGCAGCGGCATCACCTGCGGCAGGACGCCGTAAAGGATCTCTTCGATTTTGTTGGCGCCGGTTGCGCGGATGCCTTCCACCGGGCCGGGCTCGATGGCTTCGACCGCTTCGGACAGTAGTTTGGAAAGTACGCCGGTGGTGTGGATGAACAGCGCCATGACGCCCGCGAACGGACCCAGGCCAACGGCCACCACGAACAGCATCGCAAAGACCATTTCATTGATGGCGCGGCAGGCGTCCATCAGGCGGCGCATCGGCTGGTAGACCCACCACGGCACGATGTTTTCAGCGCTCATCAGGCCAAACGGAATGGAGAGAATGACGGCAAGGGCGGTACCCCAGACGGCGATTTGCAGAGTGACCGCCATTTCGCTGAGGTAGTCCTGCCACTGGCTGAAGTCCGGCGGGAAGAAGTCGGCGGCGAAGGTGGCCATGTTGCCGGAATCTTTGAAGAGCAGCAGCGGATCCATTTCTGCGCCCTTCCAGGAGATAACCAGCACCGCCAGCAGAATGGCCCAGCTGATGAGCGAGAACCAGCTGCGCTTTGGCGGCGGGAGGGTGATGGTTTGCATGTTGACTCCTTTGGGTTATGTCCCCTCTCCCACAGGGAGAGGGAGAAAAGCACTACTGCACCGCTTTATTCACGCTGGTCATCGCGCCGAGCGCGGCGGTCAGGCGGTCGAGGTCTTCCAGTTGAGCCTGGATTTCAGACACTTTGCTGGTCTTCTCCTCGTCCTTGAGCCCTTTGTTGTCCTTCACGGCCTGCATCTGCTTAAACAGAGCCAGCTGGCGAATCGGGACCAGCTGCAGATCGCTGGACGCACGGAACGGCGCCCAGCCCAGACGTTCCAGAACCGCTTTCTCTTCCGGCGTTTTGCCGTAGTTCATAAAGAAGTCGTAGACCTTGTCCTTGGTGCTTTCGGAGAGATTTTTGCGCCAGACGATCGGGTCGCCAGGGATCAGCGGCGATTTCCAGATGACCTTCAGCTCTTTCAGCTTGTCCGGCGCGGAGGTCTTCAGCTTGTCGAGGTTTTCTGTGTTGTTGGTGGCAACGTCCACCTGCTTGTTCGCCACGGCCAGCGCGTTGGTTTCGTGCCCGGCGTTCACCGTGCGTTTGAAGTCGCTGGTGGAGATGTTGTTTTTCGCGAAGACGTAGTAGCCGGGAACGAGGAAGCCGGAGGTGGAGTTCGGATCGCCGTTACCAAAAGTCAGCTCTTTGCGTTTGGCGATCATGTCGTTGAGGGTGTTGATCGGGCTGTCTTTGTTGACGATCAGTACGCTCCAGTAGCCAGGGGAGCCATCTGCCGCAACGGTCTGGGCAAAGACCTGGCCGTTGGCGCGGTCCACCGCTTCCATCGCCGAGAGGTTACCGTACCAGGCAATGTCCACTTTGTTGAAGCGCATTCCCTGGATGATGCCCGCGTAGTCCGGGGCGAAAAAGGCGTTTACTTTGATCCCCAGCCTGGTTTCCATATCTTTCAGGAACGGTTCCCACTGAGGCTTCAGGTTCTGCTGTGATTCCGTCGAAATAATGCCGAAATTCAGCGCTTTTTCCTGCTCTTCCGCATACGCCGGGCTTAACAGGGTGCTGATGCTGAACATGCTGGTAAAGGCCAGCGCGGCAACGGCTTTATAGTTCATTTCCATTCCTCGTTATGGGGACGTTATGCAGCCTGCGCGCGCTCTTCGACGCGGTTTACGCTGCGGTAGAGATGATCAAAACGTTCGTTATCAAACTGATGGCTCGCGCCATCAAAGAAGACATGCCCCTGCCGCAGGGCGACAATGCGCTCGCAGTAGCGCAGGGCGTAATCCACCTGATGCAGCGTGACCACCACGGTAATGCCGTCGTTCTGGTTGATGTCGCGCAGGGTTTCCATCACGATGCGCGCCGATTCCGGGTCCAGCGAGGCGATAGGCTCGTCGGCCAGAATGATTTGCGCTTTCTGCATCAGCGCGCGGGCGATGGCGACGCGCTGCTGTTGTCCACCGGAGAGGGTGGAGACGCGCTGGTGGGCGAAGTGCGCCATGCCGACGCGGGTCAGCGCCTGTAAGGCTTCCTGCTTCTGGGATGGGGAGAACCAGCGCAGGCAGGTGCGCCAGAACGGAGTGATGCCGAGGGCGCCAATCAGCACGTTCTCCAGCACCGTAAGACGGTTCACCAGGTTGAACTGTTGGAAGATGTAGCCCGTCCGGGCGCGGCTTTTTCGGATATCGCTCGCCAGACGCCCTGCGCGCTGCACGGTGTTGCCCAGCAGCTCGACGTGGCTTTCCGGCGTTTTATCGCAGGTAATGAGGCCGCTTAAGTGGCGTAAAAGGGTGGATTTTCCCGAGCCAGACGGCCCGAGAAGCGCCACCATGTCGCCCTGCTGGACGGTCAGATCAACGGCATGCAGCGCCTTGTTGTGATTGAAGGTTTTGCTCAGTTTCTCGACGCGGATAACAGTTTGCATGTGCTGGGCCTCACGATAAATGTGGCCTCATGCTGGCGCATCAATATGACATTTGGGTTAAGTGCAGGTTGCGGGAGTTTGAAGAGTTGAGGGGAGTTTGATGACAGGCGGAGGCAGACCGCCCACCGCCCGAAAATTAGTGCTGTTGCTTAACGACGTTAATCATCCACGGCACGCCGTATTTGTCGGTGACCTTACCGAAGCCGTGCGCCCAGAAGGTTTCCTGCCAGGCCATTTCGATATTGCCGCCATCGGCGAGGTTGTCGAACCAGCGCTTGCCTTCCGACACATCCTGCGTGTCGAGCACCAGCGTGAAGCCCGCGTACTGTGCGCTGCTGCCCGGCGGCAGCCCGTCGCTCATCATGATATCGCTGCCCGCAATGCGGACATTGGAGTGGGCGATAGCCGAATCCGGAAACTGCATGCCGGACGGACAGCCTTCTTCGCTGTTATCGCTTTTTGGCATTTCGCCGAAGGTTATTTTATAGAGGAGTTCTGCGCCGACGGCCTGCTGATAGAAGGCGGTAGCCTCTGCACAGTTGCCGGCGAAAGAGATGTAGGGACTTAACGGCATAATCTTTACCTCACGTAAGAAAAGCCCGTTAAGTGTAGTTCCCGAAAGCCCGGTAAGCGAAGCGCTACCGGGCGGGTAAATCAGTTCTTTTTCACGAACTCAGATTTCAGTTTCATTGGACCGAAGCCGTCAATTTTGCAGTCGATATTATGATCGCCTTCAACCAGACGGATATTCTTCACTTTGGTACCAATCTTCAGCATGGAAGAGCTGCCTTTCACCTTCAGATCTTTCACCACGGTTACGCTGTCGCCATCCGCCAGCAGATTGCCGTTCGCATCTTTGACGACCAGCGCATCAGCATCCTGCGCTGGCTCGGCATCATTCCATTCGTGTGCGCATTCCGGGCAGATGAACATGCCATTATCTTCATAGGTGTATTCAGAATTGCATTTTGGACAGTGTGGGAGTTGCATATCGGTATCCTCAAAAGTGTTAACGCGCTGGAAAGTGCCAGCTTAATGACGGCAGATTGCCGAAAAAGGCGGCAAGTATAGCGCAAATCCACACGTTTGTCGGTGATATTGTGAATTTAAAAAACGCAGAAAATGTATTGTGAGTGACACTTACTGTCAGTCAGCTAAGCGATGCTAACGTCATTAACACGGTGGAAAGAGAAGTCGCTAAATATATCGAATATTTTATTACGGCAAATTGCTACGCACCTTCATTTCAGATAAGGTGAAGCAACACATTGTTATTTATCTTCGAACTTTGCTGCCATACATTTCTTATGGCGGCGGCCTATCCCTCTCTTTTTAGGTGGGTAAATAATGATGATATATCCTGGAGCTTCTTAAAATGGGTCAGGCTTTTTATCTTTTGGCTTCCGGGCCTTGAGGAGAGCTTTACACGCCATGCAGGGATAGCCATTTATTTCTGATTATCTTCAATCAGTTATATTCCGGTGAACATGTTTTCCACACGTGATCATATAAGCCTGAACATTATAATTAAAACAAGTGGCTTAATAAAAGTAATAAATTTGCGTTAAGGAAAGGCTTTTATCATGCACACACAGACCATTTTTGAATTAAGCCAGGAAGCTGAACGTTTGTTACAGCTCGCCCTGCAAAATCTCGATACCCTGAGGTCAATGCCGACAGCGATGCTGGAGAACACGACGGCGGCTATTACGGGAGAAAAGAACAACGTTCTGCCTTTGCATTTTAGTGCGCGGGGCGTCGAAGCGCAGCAGGCAACGCTGAATAATGAATTACGCAAAATAACACGTCTGGAAATGGTTCTGGCTATCGTTGGCACGATGAAAGCGGGGAAATCGACCACCATTAATGCCATTGTAGGTACCGAAGTGTTGCCGAACCGCAACCGCCCAATGACGGCGCTTCCTACGCTGATCCGTCATACGCCAGGCCAGAAGGAGCCGGTGCTCCACTTCTCACATGCTTCTCCTATTGATGATTTGATCCACCTGCTGCAGAAAAAGCTCTGCGATTACGATCGCGGCAAGCTGGCTCTGCACCTGGAAATTGATAAGGACATGAATACGCTGCTTGAACGCATTGAGAGAGGCGAGGCCTTTGAAAAGCATCATCTGGGCGCGCAGCCAATATTTCATTGCCTGAAAAGTCTCAATGACCTGGTGAGACTCTCCCAGGCGCTGGGCGTGGCGTTTCCGTTTTCCGAATACGCGGCCATCGAACATATTCCGGTGATTGAAGTGGAGTTCGTGCATCTTGCGGGTCTGGATGCCCACCTCGGGCAGTTGACGCTGCTCGATACCCCCGGCCCCAATGAGGCTGGACAACCGCATCTGCAAAAAATGCTTAGCGAACAGCTCGCCCGCGCGTCGGCGGTGCTGGCGGTGATGGATTATACCCAGCTTAAATCTATTTCTGATGAAGAGGTCCGTCAGGCTATTTCGGTGGCGGGGAAATCAGTGCCTCTTTATGCGCTGGTGAATAAATTCGACCAGAAGGATCGCAATAGCGACGATGAAGAGCAGGTCAGGGCTATGATCTCTGGCACCTTAATGAAAGGCAATATTTCGCCTGGCCAGATCTACCCTGTTTCATCTATGTGGGCGTATCTGGCAAACCGCGCGCGCTATGAAATGAATAGCCACGGACGCCTGCCGGATCATCAGGAGCAGCCCTGGGTGCAGGATTTTGCCGAAGCTGCCCTCGGACGCCGCTGGCGTACGGCGGACCTGGACGATATTGACCATATCCGTCACGCAGCCGATTTGCTGTGGGAAGATTCGCTGTTTGAACAACCGATACGCAAACTGATTTACGCCGCCTATGCCAATGCCTCGTTATTCGCGCTGCGTTCGGCGTCGCATAAGTTGCTCAACTACGCGCAGAATGCCCGGGAGTATCTCGACTTCCGCTATCAGGGGCTGACGGTGGCCTTTGAGGCGCTGGAAATGAACATCTCGCGTCTTGAAGAAGATATGGCGCTGCTGCAAACGCGTCAGCGCGCGGTGAGCGATGAGGTGAAACATGAAGTTGAGCAGGCGCTGAACGCTACCGCGGACTTTATGGGGGCCCAGAAAACGGCGCTTCATCAGTCGATTGATCAGGTTTTCAGCACTCACAATATTCTTGATTTGGCAGGCATTGACCGGCTCAATCACCGCAGTGACGAACCTCAAGAGCTGAAACAGCTGGTTCTGGATGATGAAGGGCAGGCGCAGATCGCGCTGAGTAAAATTCGCTCCTCCTGTGAACTGATCATGCTGGATGCGCAGACGAAAATCTGCAGGGAGCTGGCGTTACGCTTCGATCAGCTGGAATCTACGCTGGCGCGTTCGCTGAATGAAGCTATGCGCCCCATTGAAACGCGTATTAAAGAGCATCTGAGCCATGCCGGCTTCCGGGCGCGGATCAGCTTCCCGGCTTTTCAGGCTAACCAGCTTAATTTCAATACGCGGTCCCTGTTTAACGATGCTATTGCGGAGGATAACCGCCCAGCAGGTCAGCCTTCCGCCGGGAGCAGTATGCGTGAAACCGTTTCGCGGTGGCTGAATAATCCTGGCTGGGGCTGGGATGATTATGTGGTCACGCGCACGCGCTATGTTATCGACATTGCGCAGCTGCATGACAAATTTAAGCAACATATTGATCAGTTTTGTGAACAAATACGTAAAGCTTTGTCCGCTCAGGTCGATGTCTCTGTTACGGCCGGAATGGCGACATTCTTTGCAGAATTTTCGTTATGCCTGACCGGCTTACAGGAAAGCTTGCGTGATAGCCTCGCAGTGCGTCAACAAAATGAGCATTCGACCCGAGCGCTCAGCCAGCTGTTGAAGCAAAGCATTACGACTGCGGCGTGGATTCAGGAAGATACCCGACTGTTACGCGATGATATTCAAACACTATTCGCGGCAGAGCAACCATGACAACACAGCTACTGGACGGTCCCGGGCGGACGCTGGAGTGTATTCATCCCAAGTTTATGGTCGATCTTGTGCAGGGCGTGGACGCGGCGCGATATCCCCATCTGGGGCCGCAGCAGCTGCAGTTTCGTGAGCGTTTGACTCAGGAAATCATGACGCACACTCGGCTACGGCCCTGGGCGATGGCGGGAATGCTTAATGAGAACGCGGCCCTGCGCCTGGGGCTGGCGGAAAAACTTGCCGGCATGCTGGATCCGGGCCATCTCGCGCTGACGCTGATGGCCGATAAACTGATTGCGCTGCGCCAGCAGGCCCACTTGCGCGCTCAGCCATCCCCCGGCCTGCTTGAGCAGTACGCGCAGCTCTCCTCTCATTTTACCCAACGTGCTGCCTATAAAGAAAAGGCGCTGACCCAGCGTGGACTGACGGTACAGGCGGGCGAGCACAGTGAACAAATTTTCACCCGCTGGCGAGCCGGCCACTATGATGGCTGGTCTTTGGCCGGGCGCTGCTTCATCGTCCTCGAAGAGCTGCGCTGGGGAGCATTTGGCGATGCATGCCGTCTGGCGAACGACGATGTGTCGGCAATGCTCAAGGATAATTTACGCAGCATGGCTGCCAACTACCTGGCTCAGGGCATCAATGCGTCTCCCACGACGCGCCATTTTTATCATCAGTGGCTGACTACGCCCGCTTCGGCGGGTTTAATCGATCATAAAGACATGCTGGGCTGGCTCGGCGACTGGTGTCAGGCGGATGCACACCCGGTGAGCTGGTCAGTAACGCAAAGCTGGCAGACCGTCGCGCTGGGTATGCCGAGGCTGTGTTCGGCAAAACGGCTGGTGGATGCGATGGTGGAGGAGATTTTTGGTTGAATCCCCCGCACCCTGACCCTCTCCCCACAGGGGAGAGGGTCAGGGTGCGGTGTGTTAATGATGAAGTTCTACAGTTTCCCGTTCTAATTCCTGCTTGGGTGCATTTCCGTAGCGTTTTGCGTATAGCGCTGTGATGATGGGCACCAGGATCGCGGTGACAATCACGCTGGCGGCAACCAGTGCCGTCGCGGAAGCGGCTACCGGTTCAAAGGCCGGGTTTATCTGGGCAATAATTACCGGGTTTGCGACGGCAGCGCCTGCTGCTGAAGAGGCGGCAACGCCCGCCGTGCCGTTTCCTCCCCCGATCACGCGGTCGGCAATAATCAGCGGAATACCGGTGATGATGATAACTGCGACACCCAGCACAATCCCCAGCAGTCCCGTATCAAGGATCACGTTCAGGTTGATGGTGTTGCCCAGCGCAAAGCCAAAGAACGGGATCAGCACTGGCGTAGCTTTGCTGAAGAAATCACGCAGATCGTGATCCAGATTACCCAGGGCAAAACCGATCAGAAACGGCAGGATCGCGCCGACAAAGTGGTGCGGCTCAAAAGAAGCCAGGCCAGCAGACCCCAGGATCAGCATCGTCATGAGCGGGCCGGATTCCAGAGACATCAAAACAAATGCGCCGGACTCCTCTTTCGTTCCGTACTGGTTCATCAGGCTGGCATACAGCCCGCCGTTGGTCATATCCATCGCCGAGACAATCGCCAGGACGGATAGCCCGGCGAAGAAACCGGTCTGAATTCCATTTTCCGGAATGAACATCGCGCATATCATTGCGACAACCCAGGCGACCGCTATTTTGGTTATCACCAGCGTTCCGGATTTGCGTAATACGGTACCCGTAGCGCGTAAATTAATGGATGCGCCGATACAAAAGAACCAGACGGCCAGGATGGGAACGGTACCCGTAATCATCCCTTTTGTGAAACCACCAAAATAAGCCCCGGTATCAGGTGCTAATGTATTCAGAATGGCGCCGAGTACCAGCGGCACCAGCATCATACCACCCGGTATACGTTCTATCGTGGCTTTAATCTTCATATACAACCCTCATAATTTTCACCACTCGTGGCGAGCGGTAGGTGTAAATAAAAAATCAATAAATTCAACTTGATGAGGGGTTTTTTGATGGTTTGTATTTGATAACCCCGCAACCAAAATGCAGTAAGTGCTCTTCTTTTCTCTTGCCAGAAAGCACCTGGTGCTATGTTTCGGGAATTATCATGCGATCACTGGAATAATGATTCAATGAAAATAAAACGTTGTTTTAGTTATCTGTATCACATATTGAATGTAAACTTTACGACGCGTTCTGTCAGGTGAGGTTTTATGTAAATCTCTTGTAAAAATGTGCCTTTATATTCCGGGATAAAAAGAAAACGGATCATGCTGAAAATCATTATCATGGGAAGGGTTGAGGAAGGTCTTATTTTCGGAAGTTGACAAATGCTGTCTTCACTTTACGCAGCATAAATATATGTGTGAAGTTGATCACAAATATAAACGCTGGTAGGGTAAAAAGGTCATTAACTGCCCAGACAGGCGTCAACAGGTTCGGTTGTATCGACGGAAAACGTCAATGTAAGTAAACCTGCTACGCTTGAATAAGGCGATTCGCATGGAGCGGATCCCATGGTTCGCAGCACGCTAACTGGACTGTGAAACAGACAGGGCCGAGTCAACGAGGATAGCTATGCTAAGAAGGAAAAAGGTTAAACCCATCACACTGCGCGACGTCACCATTATTGATGACGCAAAACTGCGTAAAGCCATTACCGCAGCCTCGCTTGGTAATGCGATGGAATGGTTCGATTTTGGTGTCTATGGCTTTGTCGCCTACGCGTTAGGTAAAGTGTTCTTCCCCGGGGCTGACCCCAGCCTGCAGATGATTGCCGCACTGGGTACGTTCTCTGTTCCCTTCCTCATTCGCCCGCTGGGCGGTCTGTTCTTCGGTATGCTCGGTGACAAATACGGTCGCCAGAAAATACTTGCTATCACCATTGTCATTATGTCGATCAGTACGTTCTGTATCGGCCTGATTCCGTCCTACGCCACGATCGGCATCTGGGCACCTATTCTGCTGTTGCTTTGTAAGATGGCGCAGGGCTTCTCCGTCGGGGGCGAGTATACCGGTGCGTCGATCTTCGTCGCGGAGTATTCCCCTGACCGTAAGCGCGGCTTCATGGGCAGCTGGCTGGACTTTGGTTCGATTGCCGGATTTGTGATGGGCGCGGGTGTCGTGGTTCTGATTTCAACCGTGGTCGGTGAGGAGAACTTCCTCGACTGGGGCTGGCGTATCCCGTTCTTTATCGCGCTTCCGCTGGGTATTATCGGTCTTTACCTGCGTCACGCGCTGGAAGAGACGCCTGCCTTCCAGCAGCACGTTGAGAAACTGGAGCAAGGTGACCGCGAAGGCCTGCAGGATGGTCCGAAAGTCTCCTTTAAAGAGATTGCGACGAAGCACTGGCGCAGCCTGCTGACCTGTATTGGTCTGGTGATTTCCACCAACGTCACTTATTACATGCTGCTGACCTACATGCCGAGCTATTTGTCGCATAACCTGCACTACTCGGAAGATCACGGCGTGCTGATCATTATCGCCATCATGGTGGGTATGCTGTTCGTGCAGCCAATTATGGGTCTGCTGAGCGACCGCTTTGGCCGTCGACCGTTTATCATCCTGGGGAGTGTGGCGTTGTTTGCGCTGGCGATCCCGGCCTTTATTCTGATCAACAGTAACGTGCTGGGTTTGATTTTCGCGGGTCTGCTGATGCTGGCGGTGATACTGAACTGCTTTATCGGGGTGATGGCATCTACGTTACCTGCGATGTTCCCGACGCACATTCGTTATAGCGCGCTGGCGGCAGCGTTCAACATCTCTGTTCTGATTGCTGGCCTGACGCCTACGCTTGCTGCCTCTCTGGTGGAAAGCACGCAGAATCTGATGATGCCAGCCTATTACCTGATGGTTATCGCGGTAGTCGGTCTGGCGACCGGCCTGACCATGAAGGAGACGGCAAACCGTCCTCTGAAAGGGGCGACGCCTGCGGCATCCGATATTCAGGAAGCGAAAGAGATCCTGCGCGAGCATTACGACAACGTTGAGCAAAAGATTGAGGATATCGACGCAGAGATTGAAGAGCTGCAGAAGAAACGCTCCCGTCTTGTTGATCAACATCCTCGGATTAACGAGTAATAAAGAAAACCCGCCAACGGCGGGTTTTCTTTTATTAGCATCCGGCGGCGATGTAGTCGCCGTTGGCGCTGATGGGGATGACCGTCAGGAAAAGAATGGCCGCGAACAGGATCAGGACGACCCCTCCGGCAATTTTAACTGCCGGCACCAGCCATCTTAACGAGCTATTTCCTCCGAACCATGCCACCGTGCGTTCACGGGCATAACGAACCGCCAGTGATAGCCCCATAATAGAGAGTGCCGTTCCTAAAGACATGGTCATAACGGCCGACATCCCCCAGGTGACAATGCCCAGCGCGTTCGAAAACATCAGAATCATGATCGCACCGCTGCAAGGGCGTGCGCCAATCGCCAGAATGACGCCCAGACGCGTTTTCCAGTCACCTTGTGTCAGATCTGCGCCCACGCCATGATGGCCACAGCCACAGCGTTCATTATGCTGATGGAGCGGATTAATGGCGGAGACCGTCATTCTGCGCGAACGCAGGCTCTTCAGCGTCTGGTAAATGATGAAAGCACCAAACGCGCCAATCAGCACGGCGCTTATCTTCTCAACGTACCAGCGGCTGGTACTGATATCGCCTGACGCGAGGTTAAACCCCACCGCCAGAATAAAGACGAACAGAATCGCGCTAACGCCCTGCATCAGGCTGCCAATGAAGGGGACCACGCGGGCGGCCAGCTCGCTCTCCTTATTGGTGGTCAGATAGGTCGTCATTATGAATTTTCCATGCCCCGGCCCGATGGCGTGAAGGACGCCATAGAGGAAAGCGCCCGTTAAGAGCCATAATCCGCCGCTGTACTGGTGGTTGTTAAGCTGCAGCAGATACATCACCAGATAACGGTGCAGGGTAATTTGCGTGGCAAGACACCACTGGATAAAGGCGTTCCAGTGCGTATGCAGGGTAAATCCCGCGAAGAGGATTGCCAGCAATATTAACCCGGCTCCAGGAAGGTGCCAGTCGCGGCGCAGGCGTTGTGTATTCATGAAGGGGGCTCTGCGGAGAAGAATATTTGCCGCTAGTATAGATGATCTTCCCTTTCAGTTCGCAGGATCGCACCGGGATCCTGATGTAATTGTGGATAAGTCTGTGTGTAAAAAGGTATAAGGCGGGGTTTTGCTGTGGAATGCAGCAGTCAGTCATTTTTCTGTTATTTAACGGTTGCGGCCTGCGGAGAACTCCCTATAATGCGCCTCCATCGACACGGCGGATGTGAATCACTTCACACAACAAGCGGTTCGGTTGAAGAGAAAAAATCCTGAAATAACGGGTTGACTCTGAAAGAGGAAAGCGTAATATACGCCACCTCGCAACGGTGAGCGAAAGCCGCGTTGC
>NZ_JBGKEC010000010.1:0-99473 GCF_041399405.1 Enterobacter sp. KB-280D8 | reverse complement strand
ATTATCTACTGCTGATCTTCGACATAAATTCCGGCTGAGATAATTGCTCCTCCGATTCTCCGGCAACCATAAAGAAGAGGTACCGGGTAGCCCTGAGCAGCGGTGTTTGTCACGCCACCGAATGCGTATGAGGCACGGTTATCTGCGCTTTGTTTACTGGCTAATCCGGTTGGCTGAGGTGATAGCATTTGGACAACACCACCAAGGATCAAAGCGCCACCAGCTTGATAGAAAAATGGCGATGCACCTGCAAATGGCGTGAAATTTAATACCACCCCTACAGCCACTAACACCGCACCTAAAATAGTTTGTAAAACACCTGCTTTTTTACTTCCTATCGGCACTGGTACTATTCTTATAATCTCGCCCTTAACAGGAAAACCTAATTCATCAAAGCCTATATTTTTCTTGCCGCGAAAAACCGCATAAGAAAGTCCTCTTTTCTTACTCGTATTCATGAATTTTTCAAAACCATTAATCGTAGCAGATAAGGCTTTGCAGGCTTCTTGGGTTGTGCTTATTGAGCGATAATGTGTTTTACCAAAAGTCTTTCCGAGAACGCCGCCAAGTTCAATGCGTGTCATTACATCTGACATGATTCACCCCAATAAAAAAGCCACCAGAAGGTGGCCTTAAAGAATTGAAAATTAACTCTAGTTTATCGACATCGGGAGGATGTCCACATTCCCACTTTGGTCGATAAATATCCTTAAAACTCGTGGAACATTTTCTTTTATTGAAAACTCCCGCTCTTTTTTGGGTGCGCCATTACATAGGCCTTTTCCAGCAAACCCGGCTCCAATCAATACATCTCCAGGCTTTAAGAAAGCAGTGACTTTTTCCCCAGTATCAAGTTCAGCCAAATACTTACCATTGATATAGGTTGTTATTGCGCAACCACCAGCAACGAAACCTTTATCGCGAATGATAGTCACGGCAGTTGTGTTTGTTTTCTGTTGAAATTCTTTTGGTGCTGACACTTCTTTTGCATACTGCGGGAGAACTGGCTCTGTCGAACAACCAGCCATAATTAACAAAGAAAATGCCAGTAATGTTTTTTTCATATCCCTATCCCCTTTGGTTTTGCAAAAGGTTAGCACAGAGATTTGTAACGTAAAATCTTCATCGTCCTTTCCTGCCAGTAACCACCATACGGCACCCGCTGGCTCAGATGTCCATACAGGTGGTGCAGCAGCATGTTGCCTTCCAGCAGGATCCCCGCATGATTCCACTTATCGGCCTGAACCTGCATGATCACCATATCACCTGGCCGCGGAGGCCCGTCGAACTCTCTGAAACCGCACTCGTACCAGCAGTCCTGATAGAAATTGTCCGGATAATTGTTTTCCCACCATGGATAATCAACCCGGTAATCGTGTAACTCAATGCCGTGATTCTGGCGGAAATAGCTCATAACCAGCCCCCAGCAGTCAAAATGCCCAAGAACAAACGGACGCTCCAGCAGCGGCAGTTCTCCGCGCGGCTGGATGGTGCGTAAATCACCCTCCGGCCAGCTCACGATATGCCAGGGTAAAAGCGTTGCGTCGCACTGCGCTTTATCCAGTTCGCTCGGTTGCGTTGTGGCGTCAGGGTGACTGTGAACGATGGCGATCACCGTTCCCCAATCCTCAGCAACTGCGTAGTCTTCGGGGCAAAGGACAAAACTGTCCTCCGGCGCCGCGGCAAGATTCCGGCACGGGAAATAACGTTCAACGCGGCTTTTCTGCGCCACCACGCCGCAACACTCATGAGGATATTCAACTGCAGCATGCGCCATAATCGCATCAATGGTTTTCTGACGCATATCAACTCCTGATCAAAGACGTGCCCGGGAAGCCACCAAACGAGAGTTCGTTATTTTCGCCGAATCGGAGTTTGCAGGCCGTCAGCGTGCCGTTGCATTCATCCAGCGACGGATCGCTTACCGGGTTGTTGTTTTTGTCGAAATAGTTGGTCCCGGCATAGTCGCAGCCGTCACCGGAGCGGTATTTATTCCGGATGCACCATGTACACAGGGAATGAAGCTGTCGTGTCGGGATCATTTGCCCCTGCAGGTCCATCGGGCTGGACAGAACAAATTCAACGGTTTCACCGGCAAGCTCGCCCGTTTTCCCGTCGATATACCAGACCTGCAGCTTTTCCTGAGTCGGGTCTGCTGTGGGGTTGCCGTCTGCGAAATTTCTGGCATCGAGATATTTCTCTTTTGTGTCGTGAATAGTGACTTTCGCCTGCAGCAGATCGTCATACGCAAGACACAGGGCTGAAATGGAGCTTTCGATGTTCGCAACCGTCAGGGATGGCGTTGCATTGCTCCCACTGGTTGATTTCTCCAGACCTTCCAGTTGATATGGCCAGGCGGCATATTCATTTCCCTGCCACCAGATTGGTTTCGCCGGAAGCTTGGACTCATCCCCACCAGCGGCGATGATTTCCGCTTCTGTGTGGGGAATGCTGTAATTGTGAAAGCGGAGAACGTCCGTTAGCTCAAAGGAATAACCGTCCACCTCAATCAGACGAACATCGTTTCCGGATTCCAGCTTCTGATAATCTGCGTTTAAGCTCATGGTTTAAATGCCTGGATGAATGTAGCAGTCAGCGACCAGTTGCCTCCCCCCATTGGAGATGGCTTGTACTGTTTGCAGCGGAATAGGCCTAAATCTTCCAGTGGTGGCTTCCAGGCAAAAGCCCGGGTGCCCTCATGGCGATCAAGGAACTCCTTAATCGCTTTGATATAAGACTCAATGCCAATGAAAGTAAGATCCCAGCTTTGTGAGCGAGGATTAATGCCATCACCAGAAGTCTGCGTGTAGCCGTCCCCGAACTGTGCCTCACGCGTGCGCATGGTGACGTCCTGACTCGGATTAACACGAGGGCTCCAGTTAAAGGTTTCCAGCGCCATTATCGCCTCCCGTTTGTACTGTTCCAGATTGCCCCGCCAGGGCGGAGGTCTGCCTGTATCAATTTTCGATATTGCTGAGTGACAAAATTGCCGATCTCTTTGCCGAACTGCTCGAAACCAGCCGAAGATTGAGAGCTGGTGTTCCCGTTTCCCTCAATGGTGATATAAACAACAGGTGCTGCGGCCGCCTGTTGTCCACCTCCCCCGACAGCACGCACACCAAGAGAACCATCAGAAGATCTGGTCAACGGCATGATCGCTTCCGGCCCTGCCTCTCCAAATACCCCAGCCCCCTTGGCAAATGCAAAAACCTGTGGGGAGTTGTATACGCCACCACTGTAAGCACTCAAAGATGGAGAATCGTATACGCCGCCTTTCGCGTTGAATTTCACATTCGCTGCAGCATTGCTGTATGCACCAGAAGGAGTGCTACCGGCTGAAGCACCGCCAGTAAAAGCAGAGCCAGCTGCACCAAAAATGCTCTCAAGCGCGCTGGAAAGAGCAATACGAGTGGCTATTTTCGCCAGGTCAGAAAGTACGGATGTTGCAAACTCCCGGAAGCTTAATTTCCCGCTTGTGGCGAACGTAGCCAGGGAGTCGGTCATGCCATCAAACAGCCCTGTCGCGAAGGTCGCCAACTGACTATTTGCATCACGAGCGCTATCAACCCAGTTGAGCGTGCCGCGCCTGAACCCTGCAGAATAGTCGCGCTCTGCGGCCAGTTTGGCATCGTTGCTCTGCTGAACAATCTCTAATTCCTGTTGCTTTGCTGATTCAAGATCGGACAGCCTCGCCTGAAACTCAGCAGATGTCTGGTCAGTAAAATCTTTCTCAAGAGCAATTCGGCGCTGGTTAAAACGGTTCTCAATAGCGATACGTGCCTGGGAGTTTGCTAATTCCCTGTCGGATTGTGAGTAGGATTGCAGGCTCTGCGTTGCCTCACGCCTCATTGCCGCCACTTCTTCCTCCCACTTTTTACTCTCCTGCTGGTATTTCAGTGAGGTTTTACGAAGAGCAGCTTCTTTCTCAAGTTCGACGTTTGACTGCAGCTGAGAACGAATCTGCTCCTGCATGCTGACAAGGCTTTGTTGTGCTTTTGTCAGTTGCTGACCTTTCAATCCGGCGATTTTTTCATTGAAGGCCACCAGCTGCTGGGCTGACTGGGTCAATCCTTCGGTGGTAGACGCCTCTTCTCTCAGGACAGCATTTCTTTGTTGAGCCTGCTCAAGCAGTCTCTGACCTTCGGTCTGTTGGCCTGATTCCGTTTTCTTTGGATGCTCTTTTTTACTGGCTCTGTCGAATTCATCATTTATCCCTTTAAGAATCCGTTGATATTCCTGAGAGTCAGTGTTGTAGATACTATTATTGAGTTTTTTGATGGCCTCGGCGCGCCTCTCTGCAGCAGTTGTACCGGCATCAAGATAACTTTTCAGACCCGCGCTGTTTTTAATCCGCTCATTCTGAGCTGCGGCGGTTGCAGCAGCGATATCAGAAGCCAGCTGGCTCGCCATATTCCCCAGCCGTTTATTTACCTCCTGGGTTTTATCGATCGCACCACCAAGGGCAATAACAGCCTGCTCACCTGCTGTACCCCACGTATTGCCGAGGTTTTTCACCGTTTCTGAGGTTTTGTCTACCTCAATACCTAACTCTGAAAGCCTCCCCTTTTCAGCCTGAATCGCGGTATCGATCAGCAACTGGCTGGCCTGGGCTGCCTCGCCTCGCTGATTAAGCGCCAGTACCTGGCTAATTATTGAATCACTCAGCGCAACGCCTGATGATGTGAGCTTTTGCATCGCAGCGACCGGATCGCCCCGCAGGGATGCAAGATGGGTCACCAGGTCCTGTGCATTACCGCCTGCCTGCGCATAGGCATTCGCCAGGGTGGCAACGTCGGTCAACAGCTGGCCGCTAAAGCCCGCTTTGGCTGTTGCCGTCACCGCATCAACAGAGGTCTCCGTACCACCGAGCTCTGCATTTAGCCGCTTCAGCTCACCAGCGGAGATCAGCGCTGACGTTTTCAGATCGAGAATGGCGGAGTTTAGTTTTTTGGTTTGCTCTTCACCCTTTTTGAACTCGCTGTAAAGCAGTGTTCCACCTGCAGCAAGCAGCGTCAGGCCGATCCCGACTGGCCCGCCCAGCAGGCTCAGTGCTGAGCTCAGTGCGCGGCTGCTAGTCGCTGCAATTCGTTGAGAGATTGACAGCTGAGTATTCGCAGCGGCAGCTGCCTCAGTTGACGCAACAAGTGCTGCTTTGCCGCCATTTTCCGCCAGCTCGGCCGCCGCCACCGCCGCCTTTGCGGTTTTCAGTTTTTCGAGCGCACCGGCTTCCAGACGGTTAGCCTCAATGATGGCGCGCTCATTTTTAAGGTGCTGGTCCTGGTAGCTGACGTTCAGCCCATATTGTTTATTAACCGCCGCCTGTTTTGCGTAATACTCGTCAAGCGCAATAGCCTGCTCGCGCTGCGCCTGCGCAGCAGCAATGGTTTTCTCAGCAATGGCGACCTTGCCGAGCGCCGCCTGCTTTTCTGCCTGAGCAGCTGCGATCTGGTTTTGAGCAGCATCGGCCAGCTCTGATGCCGCTTTGCGGGCCGCATCCTGCTGCGCCTTCCAGCCACCAGCGCTGCTATCCAGTTCGCCTTTTAGAGAGTGTACAGCCGGGATCAAAGCGTTGATGATGCTGCTGCTGGCAACGTTGCTCCCTGCGGCCACCTCATGCAGTACATAATTCAGTTGCCCGGCGCCACGCGTAACCCCGGTAAACTCATCAGAGTTTGCGGCAGGAAACCCGATGCCCTTCGCCGCGGCTACCGTTCGCGCGATGGCTTTTTCAAGCTCGCCTGCCTGCGACGTCGCCTGGTTATTGAATTTCTTGCTGGCCTGCCCTGCTTTTTCGTATGCGTCAGTGATCTGCGACTTGAAAGCCGCTGAATTCAGGTGCAGGGCAACCGACAGGCTTGCAACATCACTCATTGTCCAAGGATCCTCATAACGTCGGCGCACTGACTGGCCTGATCAGTGGCAGGTTGAATTGTGGTTACCGGAACTGGCAGCTCCGGCTGCGTGTATTCCACGGCGTGGCCGGTGAGAGATAGCCAGGCCTGCCAGTGGAGCAGGATATCTGCAGGAAGGCTGGCAATTTTTCGAGGGTCCGGCTCCCCGAGGCGATCGGCAAGGGTGTACATAGCCATCAGCCAGGGGGAGTCCATCAGTTTTTTTTCGCTTCCTCCAGAGAGCCCCAGCTATGGCGCTGGATGGTCTGCAGGGCATCAATAAGGGATGCATTAGAGCGCGCTTTAAGCAGCTCATCGGGCGCCGGAAGGTTTTCTGCCGGAATAGGGTTGCCGTTCTCATCCACGATCGCGCTGAGGATGAATGACGCGGTGGACATTGCCATACCCAGAGAGTTGTTTTCCGCGCGCAGCTGTGCCTGTTTCTCGTCATATTCCTCCAGCTCGAAGGCTGTCAGACGTCGGATAAAGACTTCGGCACCGAGGATAGTTACGTTGTGCTGGCTTTTCTCCGGGGCAAGCAGGCTGGATTTAAGATCGTCCATCAAAATTCTCCATTAAAAAGGCCGCAATGCAGCGGCCGTAAAAGGTGGTTTGCGTAATGTCGTCTGTTGGTGCTTAGCTACCCGGCGTGTTGTAGCCCCAGGTGATGTTGTTCTGCTTGCCATTAACCGTAACCTGAATTACTTCGCTGGCCGGGGCGGTGATTTCATTCAACTGCCAGCCGGAGAGCGCCATAATCATCGTCGCGGTACGACCGTTCGGCAGCTCAATATAAAACTGCACTGTTTCGCGCTGCTCAGCAGCATTCAGGAAATCGGTAAAGCTGGTATTGGATGGGTCATCGACGAACCCAAGGGATTTTTCCGGCCCTTCAGCCATATCTGAAAGGAACTGCTTCTGGGTGTCGATCAGCGTGGTACAGTCGACAAAGGAACCGGTCGCACCAGTAGCGCCAAGTGCCTTACAGTTAACCAGGGGTAAGAAATCAGTAACTGCCTCTCCTGATTTTCCCCATTTAACTATGGTTCCCGCGGGAAGCATCGCGTATTCCGGTGAGCTTTTATCAGCCATATTCTATCCTCATTTAACGGTTATTTTCGATCCCCTCACGGATACGGACCGAGAGAACACGCAATATTTTTGCGCGGTTGTAATCGAGCGCCGGGCGCATGAAGGGATTGGCAACCTGTTTAACGGTGCCAAACTCCTGCGCCAGTGCTTTCATGGTGTGTTCTTTTGACGGGCCGACACGGATAGTCACAACTGTATTCCAGCGTGCATCATTCATGCGGTTCCTGTAGGTTGCCTTGATGCTGTCGCGCATGTGGGGGCCAGGGCTGCTTTCGTCGTAGCCCGCATGCTGCTGCATGTCCTCGCTGACGATTTCCATAGCCTCCTTGCCTGCCTGGCCGAGCACTTTAACGGCAAGTTTTTCTCCCAAAGCTTCGAGCTGGCGCTCCAGCTCCTGCAGACCTTTAACTTCCATTCGGATCATGTTGCATCCTCCGGACAGTAAAAGATGTAGTCACGCGCCCGCCGGTACTTACCGCCGTCATCTGGTTCAAAGCTCTCCCGGACTCCCTGCCGTTCTACGTACTGGACGGGATAACCACCAATATGACCGTGCTGTATAGTTTCCCAGAGAGCCCACAGACTCTTATCCATTTCCTCTGTCCTGCTGTAGAGGGAAGAGACAAAGGCTATCTGGTAGCGAGCCGCCACAATTTTCGTGCGAATGGTGCCAGTGACAAGCCGCGGATCGCTTATAAGCTGTAGCGTCACAAATTCGCTGTCCGTTTGCGGGCCGATCAGTGGATAAACATTCACGCCAAGAAGTGCTTCTACCGCGCTTTTTATTTCAGGGAACACGAGTGAAATCCTCCATACATAGGACTTCAATATTGCGTCTGTCGCGCGTGGGCAGCGGTGCAGTCACAGTAAAAACGCGTCCTTCTCCCTTATTTGTTACCTCAATAAAGCGAGTAACCGTAGCCCGAATATCATCCCGGTATCGCATGAAAATTTTTGTGGTAACGTTGGAGCGTTCGGCGCTGCCACTAATAAAATCCCGCCCGGTAACGGCGCGGATATCTGCCGCGACAATGCCCTTACTCTTCCAGCCAATCAACTGACCGAAATTGTCACGGTCGTCAGTCTTTACTTCTATCCGGACACGGTGCCGGAGTCGGCCAGGTTCCATCAGGAGCCCTCCCCCTGTTCAGCCTCACCTCGCCAGTTACGACAGGCAAACATCAGATTTTCTGCCGCCACATTTGAATAAAGCTGCACTTCTGTCTGACTGGTTCGGTGCTCAAACAGGTCGCCAAAAATAAGTAACATTGCCGAGACCACCGGTGCTGGAATATCTTCGGCCACTTTCCAGCGAGGTTCATCGCACCAGCGCAGGCAGTATTCAAGCGCGGACTGTGCGTAACGCTTGATCATGGAATCCCGATCATCGGTATCCATTTCCACATGCTGGCGCAGCTCTTCAATCGGAACGACATCAAGCACATTTATCGTCATTAATTAAGGGCGGGGTTCCCCGCCCCCTCCATCAGCTGCCGGATTCGTCGAAGGAACCCTTGATAAGTGCCGCCGGGCGATAGTGCGCCAGCGCCAGGCGCTCTTCGCACAAGATGGTGAGCATGTTTTTGACAAAGTTGTCGCGGTCTTCGCGGCTTACTTCGATAGTTGCATCCATGCGATCCCAGACCTGCGATGCCATATCGAAACCACCAACTGTGAAAGTGCCCTGCGCCTGGGCGCGAGTTGGCACAACTGGCAGCCCCCACATGATGTTGCTGGTGAAAGCCTGCGGGCCACCGAAAAGATAACGGCCTTCGTTGTCTTTCAGCAGCGCGATGTTATGCCAGTCGCGGGGGTTGAGAATAATGCCTGACGCGCTGAACTCGGACTCGGTTACCTGGAAAATCGCATGCGCGATAATATCGGCGCGCGTATCACCAGAAACGTTCAGGGCGGTATCATAGGCAGTTGCCACATGGTTGATACCTTCCAGGTCATCACCACTACCATCACCATTCAGCAGCTGTCGTTCTTCCTCCAGTGCCAGACCGTAAAGCAGGCGATTATTGACGTAGGACTGGAGCATCGGCGCATCATCCATCACCTGGCGGGATGCCTGGATCCAGTGGGCGATGGTTTTAACGTTCGCCGTCTGTTTGCTGAATTTAATATCTGATTCAGGCTTAAGGGCTTTTTCCGCCACGCTGGCCGCATTGTTGGTGAACACCTCTTCACGAACATATTCAAGAGAGTTGCTGGAGATTCGCCCCTGTGCCAGAAGATCACGGATGGTCAGTCGGCGAAGCCCTGGCATAATGATGCCAGGCACCTGCATCGGCTGGATGAGTGCGCCAGCCGAACCAGCATCACTACCAAGAGATTTATTGAAGGTTTTCGCTTCAAAACTGGACTTGCTGCCGTTCCAGGATTTAGTGAGCTCTTCGGCAGCACGCTCAGAGAACGATTTTTTCTCTCCGGGGTTATCCGGTCCAGATGAAAGACGCTGTTCCAGATCAAACAGACGCTGACCGGTTTTGGTCATTTCTTCATTAACCTTAGCCATGTCGTCCTGCAGTTGTTTTGACACGGTACCGTTCTGTTCGATCTGTTTTCGCTGCTCATCGAAGAGCCCCTGCAGCTTGGACTGTGATTCTTCGAGGGCTTTCTGAATTTGTGCGAGTTCTGACATATTTTATTTTCCTTTAGTCGGATTAAAGTCGTTGATGCTCTTTAGCAGAGCGCTGATATCGGGTTTGTTTGGGTCGCCTTCAGACTCTCTCCGAATGGCTGATTTGAAACGGGCTATCAGCCCTACTGACTGTGACTTGCTCAGTCCGACTGAATCCCTCAGCCAGCACTCCACGTCACGGATGGTGTCTATCCCGTCGATACTTTTCATCGAATCCACACCCGCCAGCTCGTTCGCAGGGAAAGTGCAGACGCTGATTTCTTTCAGCCAGGAGATGTTGCTGAAGATGTAGCCACCGTTAACGCCAATGCTGTAATCGTCTTTGGTGACCGAAAAACCGATGGACATACCTTCAACCGTGCCATGGATCATGGCGGCCTTCAGGTCAGAGGCTCCGCTGTGCCCTGGTGTTAACTGACCGCGAACAAATAAGCCCTTGCTGTCCTCCTGGATGCTGTCCCACTTGCCCACCGGGATCTCCCACTCGCGGTGATTGAAAAACATCGCCACTTTGCGGGTCTGTGTCTCCAGTGTCTTCTTGAATGCCCCCGGTAGGATGATGTCTCCATCCGAATCGGTGTTACCGAAGACAGAGGCGTAACCTTCGAAAATGCCCTGCTTTCCGTCGCCGGCAAACTTGATCTCCGTTTCGTCGAAAGACAGCGTTTTAATGATGTCAGCCATCATGGCCCCCATAAAAATTAAGCCCCGTCATTTCTGCGGGGCTCTTTGTTGTTGCCGAGATCGGTTATTGGTACGTATTGCGCCTGTCGCATCGCAACATCACCACCAGGAAGAGGCGGATAATTATCAAGTCGCCGCATTTCATTTATGGTTCTCAGACCAGCTTCCCCCATGGCCTTCATGAAAGCAGCACGTGACGCTGAGTCGCCACGAAGAAGCCCATCAAGATTATGCTCAGCATGATAAACACCAACCTGCTCTGGCTTCAGTAACCAGCGCTGGATTCCATTCTCCCAGCGGGATATATACGGCTGCAGGGTGTACTGCAGAAATCCCAGGTTTTGCTGCTCAATACCTGATCCCCAGCTGGTACTCTTCTCAACATCCCCTACCAGATGCGGAGGAACGCCGAAGAACCGCGCCAGTTCACTTACCTGAAATTTTCTGGAAGCCATCGTCTCGGCATCCTGCGGGCTGACGCCAATATCATGAGCCTGGAAGTTCGCTTCCAGGATCCAGAGGCGTTTTTTCACCGGGCCGCCAGCAATCTCCTTGAAGTTCTCTTCCAGCTGCGTGCGCTGTTCTTTGGTCAGCACGCGATCGCCTGTCGTCAGAATTTTGGGAGATTTGGCGCCGTTGGCGTAAAACTCTCGCTGCTGGTCTTCCATTGCCACCGCAACGCCCGCTGATTTACAGGCATGTGCAATAGGAGATAGACCGGTCAGGCCATTAAAGCCGAAGCCTTTCAAATGGAAAATTTCACGTTGTGAGAAATTGGCGTATTCATTGTCACGCTGGTAACGATAAACAATGCGCTTTCCTTCAAGTCGGACATCCATATTGGCAGACATCAGCGGCAGGAGGCTGACCACATCACCTACGCTATTTCGCTCAACCAGGGCGTAAGCATTGCCGTAGAAGCACAGCTGCATCGTCATGGCTTCACGGAACTCCTGCGCCGTCATGTACTGATTTGGCGAGTAGCGCAGCAGGCGGGCCAGCGGATTGTTCAGGCCAACCTTTTTACGGTTATCCTCTTTATCTGTTTCGAACACGTCCAGGGGTAGACAGGCGGTCAGCGTGGAAATCAGAGAAACACATCGCCAGACGGTCGATATCTGCAGGATGCGTTCATCTGTAATTTGTGAATCGCCCAGGGTGCCGCTGGCTGAAACAGGTCCGGTCTGTGAGCCCTGTTCAGGTGTTACCAGCCGTCCACCAACGAACCACGAAGCTACCCGGGCCCACCAGCCGTTATTTGTGCGCAGATCAATGCTGTAATTTGAATCGTCCATCACATGCTCAACGGTTGTGAGAAGAAATCGTCAATATCACCTTCGTCAGTGACATCACCTTCAGATGCTCCTATTGCCATAGCTGAAGCCACCACGCCATCGATACGGCCAGTGCTTTTCTTCTTGGCAAAGATGCGGTTTTCTTTCTGGTCCGCTTCAGTCACAGCGGATGCTGCATTCCAGCGCAGACAGGGGTTTGTTTTTATGATGATGTCGCTGTCGTCAAGCCGCTGTTCGAAAAGCTCGATAGAGTGCGGCATCCACAACCCTGACTCCTGGGCTTTGTAATATCCCTGACCGTGTGGGATTAAAGGGACCGATACACTGGCCTCTTCGAGCTCAGGTTCAAGATACTTAATGCGGTACTGGTCAAAGGCGATCGCTTTGATAAAAAACATCTGGGAAAGGTCGGCTATACGCTCGGCAACAAATCCATACTTCACCGCTTTGCCTGGCGTGGTGTGGATGTACCCGTCGCGCTCCCAGGCGTCATAAGGCACCCTATCCGTTTTTGCACGCTCCAAAAGTGTGTCTTTTGGGGTCCAGAATTCCACCAGCAGCTTTCTTTTTTTCGGGAAAAACAGCGCAAGGGCGGTAAGGTCCCTGCTTCCGGAAAGGTCAAGGCCACCGAAGCATTCTTCACCCTGCAGCTCATGGAGATCGAAATCCTCTTCGCACCCCATCCACACATCGCTGCTCATCCATGGGTTATCAGCATCAACCCACTGGCAGAAGTTGAGGCGGCGAACGATGCTTTCTTTCGACGGCATGCCGCGCGCCTGGGTGACCTGTTCCCTCAAATAACGGTCTGTGAAGGTGTGACCAAGCGACGGATTAGCTTTCTTCCAGCAGGATTCGTCCTTGAACGGGTCCTCACCCTCATCAAGCGAACAGATGAATGAAAAGAAGCTGTCATCCTCAATAGATCCTTCAGCAACTTTTCGCCCGTATTCGTGATAGTCATAACAGACGCTGGTTTTGTCGTGGCCGCTGTTGGTGATCATGAAAATCAACGCCTGCCGACGGCCTTTCGTGCCAGCGCGCATCATTTCAACGACCTGGTTGTTTTTGTGTTCGTGGATCTCGTCAATCAGGGCACAATGCGGGCGCGGTCCTGACTGCCCGTCGTCAGAGCTGATGGGCCTGAAGAAAGATCCCGTCTGAAGAAAAGCCAGGTTCCACTCTTTACCGGCACCACCAGATTTATTGATCCGCTGCGCCAGCGCCGGTGACTGGTCCACCATCGCCACCGCATCACGAAACAGGATCATGGCCTGGTCTTTTTTCGTGGCCGCAGCATACACTTCAGCGCGAGGCTCTTTGTCGGCTACCAGGCAGTAAAGCGCTATTCCCGCTGCCAGCGGTGACTTTCCGGAACCTTTCCCGGATTCGACGTAAACCATTCGAAATCGGCGATAGTCATCCGAGTTTTTCCAGCCAAATATCGAACCCACGATAAAGCATTGCCACGGCAGCAGATTGAAGGGCTTTCCCTCATGCTCACCGCCATTCAGCTTCAGCACTTTGGCGAAAAAGTCGATGGCGCGCTGCGCAGCTGCAGGATCCCACACCAGCCCGCGTGCGTGACAGGATTCCAAATCTTTAAGGTGACGTTTACAGGAATTTCGAATATCTGGTCCGGCAATTTCCTTACCGGAATCCACATCCATCGCGTATCGCGTTGCGGGATCAACCGAAGAACTGGTTGAGCGGGTCTTCTTCTTTTTCTCCACCATCAACTTTCACCTTCGTTCTGGCGGCCGGAGTGAGACCGAATTCAACCAGGTAGCTTTTAAAACGGCGATCGGCATCTGCCAGCATGGCGACAGCCGGATTCGCTTTGATCAGAAATCCGCCTTCTGTCTGCACGGTGTACGTTCGCCCCTCATCGGCGATTGTCAGGCGCAGCTGCAGAATGTCGGCGTAAATATCACAGAGACGTTCGAGCGCCAGCGTATCGGCAATGGTCAAAATCCCCATACCGTCCAGCAGCACGGTTAACTTTCCCCAGGCCACCTTTCCCCAGTCTGTGAGGTGCTCAGGAGGGCTAGGGATTTCTCGCGCCGGAGTGGGCTCTTTGTCGTTGAGTTTTCGTTTGCCCGGGTTACCGGTTACCACTTTCAGGTGGGTCGGTTTCGGGCGTCGTCCTGCCATCGGACCTCCCGGAAAAAAACTTTTCATTTCGCGGTTATGCACAAAAAGCACGAGCGGCGGTCATTTGCGGTAGGGGGGTTGAACTTTTACCCCTCCCCCTCCCCTTCGGGGAACGGAACACATGAGAAACGTTATCGTTTGAACCAGTGCGACGTCGGGTCGAGGGGGATGCCGCTCTCGTCACAGCCAATGATGGAACCTCTCTTCTCCATCCTCTGCTTCGTTGAGTCATGATGCTGCTTGCACAGTCCCTGCCAGTTACTACGGCTCCAGAAGAGCTTCTGGGCTTTGCTTATGGCAGCCGCATCACCAGAACGGAGCGCCTCTTTAAGTTTGTGAGGGGTGATATGGTCAACTACCGTTGCTGCTGCCACCCTTCCCTGCTCCTGACACATCACACAGAGTGGATGGGCGCGAAGGAAGACAAGGCGCTCTCTATCCCATTTGCTGCCGTAGATACGAGGCTCTTTATTCACGCAAGCCTCCACGCTCTGCGCCGCTCTGCGCGTGGCGCCGCATCGGGGTGACGCTCAACCGATTCGCCGTCGGCATGATCCACCAGCGAGTAGCATGGATAGACAACAGCGCCACCATAGGCATCACCCACGGCATAATCAGCAGGCTTGCTGCGGTCCCATTGAGACAGCACACGGCTGACGCTTTGAGGCGGTATGCTGTAGCACACGCCATGTATCAGCCGCTGAAGCGTGATGAAGTCTGCGCGTGACTTATCTGCAACAATTAGCCAGCCTGCTATCTCTTTCTGATACTGCGGTGGTCGGCCGGTGCCGAGATAAAAGCTCAGCATGTCGTCAGGGAAACGAGCCAGCCAGTCAGCTACCTTTTCGGTGAATCCATGTACCGGCAGCGCGTCGTCTTCCAGTATCACTACACGGCAAGGCTGCTCGGCTGCCCACTCGATAGCGCGCCGATGATTCCAGTTAGCGCCGTGATGACCATCATCAACCAGCAGGTGAGCATCCAGCAGCGCAGCAAGCCGTTGCGCTTGTCCTAAGCGGATGTGATGGCCGACCACCACAAACTTTATGTCTTCAGCCACCAGCGAATCTCCAATAAAAAAACCGCACAATGGCGGTTACTGTCTGTTTATCAGGGTGTTGTGCTTAACAAGTTTGAGTTAATCTCATAAAAATAATTAAGGAGTGGATTAATGGATAAAACACTAAAATACGATCGAACTCTGCAGCTTGAGGTTTTGAATGCTTTAGTAGACTGTGCACCTCGTTCATTAACATACCCACAGGAGCTTGAATTAATTGAAAAATTTCAAGATGAAGACCATTTTATTGCATGTCTTCTATATCTTGAAATGCATGGATTGATAAGTAATCCGCTAATAAAAAGTCAGACTTTAGGTGAAGGCGTTAAATACAGTTTTAACTCACACTCATGTTACATCACCGAGAAAGGTATAGATTTCTTGCTGGATGATGGCGGTTTAAGTGCCATTTTGAAAGTTCAAACTGTAAGACTTCACAATGACACTATAACTGCCCTTGAGGACATAATTCGGGTTGCAAATATGCCTGAAGATCAGAAGAATGGATTGATTTCAAAACTTCGAGAGCTTCCGGCAGACGCCATAAAACATTTGACCCTACAGCTACTGACTCAGGGGGCTCTGAATCTGCCGAGCGCAATTCAACTAATTCAAAAAGTCCTCCTGTAGGGCTAAATTCGTCGGAGGGGCGGATTAATGCAAATTTGCCCCATCCAAGCGTACTGCTAAGATTTATCCAGAACGCTTGCCGCGTGTCGGCATGAATGTAAAAGCTATTTTTGTGCATTACAGCAGTAAAGATATTGATCGTTACTTGTGTTTCCACCATGCGGCCTCCTTACCGATCCCATCAGTTTTGAAAACGGTGTGCACTTGAGGTCCGGTGATCACCTTTCCTGCGAATAAATGAGCGACAATACCGAACGCCAACATGTCACCCACCGCAGCGCCAGCCTGCTCTTTCTTCCAGAAGCGATAACTTTCGATCCGGTAGTAAAGACGGATGATGCCGTGAGCGAACGCCATTACATCAGCACGGCTGCCACCCAGCAGACCAGCGTTAAGCATCACATTATTGCGGTGCGCTTCAATGAACTCCTGATAGATACGCTCAGGATGATTCTGCTTTGCCCAGGTGTCGGCGTAGGTCTTCGGTTCGGAACCGACGTAAACATACCCGGGCTGCATTTCATCCCATGGCGCGCGAATCATTTCGACATCGGTACCATCGGTACACCAGACGAACCGGTATTCAGGGTGATCGCGTAGATGCTGCCAGATGTGCAGCCAGCGCCGGAAGTAGACGTTCATCTTCACGTCAGGAACGCGGTACAGCTCAACGTCTGCCGGGGCTGTCTGCAGTTCATCCACCAGCGCAATACGTCCACAGTTGCGCAGCGATACCGCCCATTTGCTCAGCATGTCAGGTGAGGCCAGCATTTTCGTACCGCGCTGCGGGTCAGGCTGGCTGGTCAGCAGAGTAGTGATAACCACGTCGCGTTGCCGCCGATACTCCACGTAACTGGTAAAGCCGGCATCACGCCGTTCGTTGTGAATTTTAACGTTACGTTCCACCAGCGCCTGCCGGTCTGGTTTCGGTACCGAACGCTCTACGGCCTCATGCTCATCAAGAGAATGAATCAGCTTTTCTGAATCAGTTACATCGGCATAAGCCCACGTAGTTAATCCAGCGTTATGAATGCGCAGGGCGAGATCGCTGTGTTCGTACATGCCGCGACCGTATACCGGATCGAATCCGCCAACCTTCTCGATGGCGCTGCGGTGGTAGTAAAGCATCACCCCGCGCTGACCGGTGTAAGCAACATGCTTACCATCACGGTACAGCTCCGCCATGTCGTTCAGCTTATTGCGACCAGCTAGATCCAGAAACTGGTAAGCCAGGTGCGGCTCAGGTGATTCGATGTAAGGGAGGTGCCAATCGTCAGCGATAGGCCAGGCGTCATCATCCCATAAAAACAGATGCTCGCACCCGGCATCCATCAGGGCTGACAGGCTGGCGTTCTTCGAAGCAACAATGCCGAGTGATGTTTCATGGCGAAGCAGCTGCACGCCGTGGGCAACTTCCGCTGCAGGTTTCGAACCATCATCCACAACAACCACCAGCGCACCAGCTGGCAGGTGCTTCATGTGCTGTTCGATAGCTCTTTTCAGAACGTCGGCGCGCTGGTGCGTAGTTATTGCAATGCCAATCCGCGATGAAATTGCGCAGGCGGGCGCATACGGGACACCATCAATAGTGACCTGCATTTGATTTTCCTTTTAGGCGTGAGCCTGTCGCACGACAAAGCCGCCGAAAGTTAACGGTTTGCCCAGGCTCACAGCTGAAAGACTTTCTTTGATGTGCGCGTGCGATGCGCTTGTAGATCAAACAATAAGTTAATAGATTTGATTAGCGCCTGATTTGAGGGCTATTCTCGGATGGTTTTGTCTAATGGGTATCAACACATAAAATGGAGATTTTATGAGCATTCAAGTGCTTAGATATTTAGTCCAAAATAAAGAAGAACTTATTCGAGAGTCTGCAAATGAGAATAAACTAAATGAAGACAATGTTTGGGGTGTTGCCCAAAAAATTGTAGGTCAAGGCAATCTTGATAACCTTTCAGAAAAGCAAATGTATCTCTATGAAAATGCTTTACTCCCCCTTATAGAAAACGTGCCTTGCCAAGGTTGGTTTGACGAATATGATGGAGAGAATGGTACTTACTTCGATTGCCCAAGTACGATTGAAAACGAAAGACTGCTTCAATGCTATCAATTCGATAGCATGCTATGCGAAAGCTGCGAAGAAGAAGAAGGGTTCCGCGCTGCAAGAAAAGCAGCCTTCATGAGAGATTAATCTTTCGTTGCGTGGCAGTTCGCCTGCCACGCTTTGTTATGCGCCAGGATGTCTTTCTTCGTCTGGCGGTCCAGTACGTCGATGTCGTGATCCGTCAGGTAGATCGGCTTTACCCAGTCACAGGCGGTATCAACCACCACCGGGACGCTTCCACGTGTCACGCAGCTCGCGATCAACATCGTCATCAGGCATGCGGTTAACAGTCTGCTGTACATTGCTGGCCTCTTTCGTTGTCTCTACCCGGCGTTCGGCTACTGCTTCGGTGGCTGCGGCCTTTTCTTCGGTGCGCTGCTGGTCTGCTTTGGCTTCCGCTTTGCTGGTGCCGCGTGAATGACCAATACCAAAAGCGGCGGCGATAGCGCCAAGAATCGCTACTGCTACCGTGATGATTAACTGCACTGTGCTCATGCTTCCACCTTCGGTTCAAAGGATCGAACGTTCATAGGCTCCCCTGATGGGAAAGACCAGTTCAGCCAGGTGAAGGTCTTAAGCTCGCACATACCGTCAAACATCTCGCCGGGATCGATATCGTCATAGCTGCAGACGATATGAAGCTCATTGCCTTTTTCCTGAAGAACAACCGTATCTGTCTCCCATCGCGGGAGTAGGAGTCGCAGCCACTTTTTCATACCAGCACCGTATTAGCCTGGCCGAAGCGAGCTCGCCGATCTTCCAGTCCGTTCGTTCCGCCGTTGATAATCTTCGTCACCTGCATCAGGTCGCCGGAATACTTCAGGCATCCCTTAGTAGCAAAGAACCACGCCGCGCTTCTGGCTGCGTAAACGTCTTCGGCTAAAAGCTCAGGCTGCTTAACCAAATCAACCTTCAGCCCGTTCCCGCAATCACGGTAGTTGTTGAGGCCAGTAATCTGGATAAGTCCACGCCCACGGTATAACCAGCCGTCTCCGGGAGCGTTGTTCCCCATGCGTTTGCTGTATACCAGGTTAGCAATGGCGCGCTGGCGCTCGAGCGGTAATGTACGTTCTTCAGGTCGACGGCCAAGAGCGTTAGCCTGGTCTGCTGTAAGGCGTCCAGCGCGAATGAAGTTCGCTAGTGCCGCTATTCGGTAGTTGAAACTCTCCACCAGCAGGGTGAAACCAGCTGATTCATGCCCTGCCTGAGCAATGAACATCGCCTGGTCTACCGGCTTGGTTATGCCGAACTCTTTCATCGCCTCACTGACTGGCTGAAACCAGCGCGCAGCTAACTCGGCGCTTAGCCCAGCCGCCTTTTGAAATTGTGATTGGTTCATTAGTGCCTCAGTGCGTCAACCAGGCGCGCCACGTTTCCCCGAGCCCAGAGCACGGCGGCGCATATCAGGACGTTCACCAGCACCACGAACCAGTGCGATTCATGGTACAGGCCGAACAGGTAACGGAAAGGGACGCTGGCGTATACCAGCACCGTGAAATAAGCCATCAGCGATATCAGAGGGCGATGTCTCGCCCCGCCGCGCTGGTAGAACATCAGTGCAATAACGATAACAGCAGAGATAATTGCGTTTGCCATCGCACTCGGATCACTTGTTACCATTGCTGGCCCCTCCACCACGTAAACGTGAGAGAATTCCAAACAGGCTACCCAAATCCTGACTGTTGACGAATGTCAGCAGCTTAATAGCAATAGCGGCTACGATTACCGCGCCCAGCGCATCAAGTGGCCTGTCGCTATACCCCGTCCATTTGGAGAAGTAAGAACCAAGCAGTGGAGCGCCGATAACGCCGAAGATGAATGAGGTGATGAAGTAGCCTACCAGCTTAAGGCGGCTGATATTAACCGCCGTAGCGACGTAGAACACCGCACCAGCGAATGCGCCAAACACCACACCGTAATCTATGCCGGTTGCCAGACCGAAGATGCTGGCCCCCATCAGACCACCAGCAACTACCGTAGTGCCAAAAACAGGATCGGACATTGAGCCCCCTCTTATTGCCGTGAGTCCTCTCAGAATGAGGGGATAAAAAAAGGCCGCTAAATTAGCGACCTTGATATACGAATTAATATGTTATCTTGGAAGGTGCTGTCTTATTCCAAGCCAATCAAAAGAATTAAATGCACTCTGAACTATAATTTGTAAGTTTTTTAACGATTCAACGGACACGTCCACTTCACCATAATTACCATCAGCCATGGTGCATCCGTATTTGGTACCTAATATGTTATTCAACATTAACGCCCCTTGGGGGGCTGATACAAAACCATTGTCGACTGGCTTAAGATCTAAAGGTTTTGGTTGTTTACCAGCCCCAAGACCTCTAGCTCTATCTTCTAAATGCTGGGCGGAGTTCCTGACTTTTCTTAAATCAGGGAAATATTTACCCATCAGAGCTTGAGCATCTGCAACTCCAGCTGGAGCGCCTTCCTCCTTTGAAATGACTCCTAAGAATTTATCAATAGTATCAAGGGCATAAATAAATGATTTTGCATATATGCTAATCAATTGATTTCGATGACTTGTAGGTATTTCACCTGAGCGCCATTTTTCTCTTTTGATCCTTGCATCCGCCTCAAACATTACTTCTTCATGTCTTTCATAAGGTTGAAGCCCAAATTCTCTTCGGACTTCCTCTTCCATCGCTTGGCGTTTTTGAAAATCATCATTCCATTTCTCCCTGGAGAAACCTCCACCTCTTGTCTGCTTGCTTACTTCCGCTTCAAATAAATTTAAAGAAATATTGGCTTCATAAAACGCAGATTCAAGGTGGTATAAAAGATGCTCAAATTTCCAAGATAGTTCCCTATCAATGAAGTTTATATGCGTGCCAGGAAGAACTAATTCGAAAATACACATTTGCTCAATCCCAATCGTCTAGGAATAGCAATTATAAGTTTTTTAAAAAAGATAGCTCGCTCTTAGATCACAAAACCCGCACTGTTGGCGGGTTTATGTATTGTTCTGTTGCTCAGTACGCTTTACTGTCCCGAGCCTAACACAATTTAAGCACTTTCTTGCTCACTCTGCAACTTAAATCTGTCGCTATTTGTGCCAAACGCATCACATAATGGCGCATACAGGATCGATTCTGCCAAACTTACCCATGTATCGATTCGGCGGCGGCATGTGATAAGTGTCCAGTCAGGGTGTTTTGCATTCAGCTCGTTGGCCATCTTCAGTTTGCTCTTACGCAGCCGGTGACGGTCAACGATTACGCCATACAACCCACGGTATTCATCATTCATCAGGACCGAAGCAATAACACCATCCACCTTAAGGCCCTCTTCGTCGGAGCAGAACGCCAAGCCGCTTTTGTTTTTGCTGTCGAGAATTTCACGCAGGTATGCTTCCAGCTCAGGTTTAGTGATGCCGGATTTTTTCATGCGGCGCAGTGCATCGTTAATTGCGGTCTTGGTAATTTTCCCGGAAGCAAGCAACTGGTTGAACATGTTTCCGCCAGAGCCTCCACCAATATAAGACCAGCGGCCCCACATGCGGAGCTTACCCTGAACCCAGATACTTTCGAGAGTGCGAAGGCGAACCATCTCGCCGGATTTGCCAACTTCAGAAGGATTGATCATCTTGCGTCTCCACTTACGCCAGTACGCCGATTTCAAGCGCACGATCTAAAAACCGAAATAACAGCACCAACTGGTCGCCGTATTTCGCTTCAAATGCCACAGGATCAGCGTGCAACTCATTGTGATGCGCTCTGCACAGCGGTATCACAAACAAGTCGTGCGCTTTGGTACCCATTCCACCCTGTCCGTGGCCTATCAGGTGGTGGGGGTCGTCTGCCGGGTTATTGCAGCAACTGCACTGCTGCGACTTGACCCAGCGGGTGTACTTATCGTTCTCCCAGCGGCGGCGCTTTGGCCTCAGTATGAAAGATTCCGGTGATTCAGGATCGACCTTCACCGAGACTATCTTCTTAACTTTCTCCTGGAGGATTTCAGTCGCCGGTAATGACGGAACAATGTCGCTTTCACGCATCACTGAACTGTGCGATTCAGGCTTAATCCTGAGCGCCTGGTTAGCCACTGATTCAGGAATAAGGTCAGCCAGATCGTTACGTACCATCCACCAGCAGAACTCCGGCAGCGTCAGGGTGTGGTCAGCGCTGAAACCCAGCATGATATTCACCCTTTCGAGCAGCCATTTTACCAGGTTCT
Source organism: Enterobacter sp. KB-280D8 (assembly GCF_041399405.1). Lineage (NCBI taxonomy): Bacteria > Pseudomonadati > Pseudomonadota > Gammaproteobacteria > Enterobacterales > Enterobacteriaceae > Enterobacter > Enterobacter sp. KB-280D8. The sequence goes on along the minus strand of NZ_JBGKEC010000010.1, from coordinate 77,722 downwards.
GCATGGCAATTCCTGCCAGTCTTTCAGTAGTTTGCTCACGCAACTGGTTATCACACCCCCAGCACAGGCGAATGCTTCCGGGCGCGTGGCGCATCACCGTAAAGTCCTTCGAATGCCAGTCATTATGGGGCCACTGACATTCGAATTTACGCTCCAGCCAGGCATCAAGGCTACTAAGTCCACCAGCGCGCTGAATTACCCGCTCGTTCTGAAAAAGCGCCTGCATACTGACATCATCTGTCAGTGGCTGGTGTGCTTCGGGGATCAGACCAGAAGGCAAGTGCTGGACTGCTTCGGAAGGCGTTTCAATCACCACACGGCCACGACGGAACAGCCACAGCAATTCGTTACCTGGGCGGAACAGCACCACCCCGGACATTGGCGCAACTTCAGGTGTCAGTATGGCTCTCACCTAATTACCTCCATTGCAGGTTGATGCTTGGTTATAGATATTTCTACCCTTCCTCCATGCACCTTCGGTCCCCACTCCACCAGCATTCTCTGCACCTGGCTGTCATCCTCCCAGATGCCAGCGTGAGTAAGCGCGTCAAACAAAGCCTTGTTGTAATTGTCAATGTCGCGGCGGCGTGCATCTGGCGGAAAGAGAAGGATCTCCACCGCAGCTGGTGACGATGATGGTTTTGGAAGGCAACGCAGCTGCTCAATAATCGCTGCGCATGCCGCACTCTGATATGCCCTGCCTTTCTCACTGATGAGATGGCGGCCTTTTAACGGCCCCTTGTTCGGGGCTCGCCAGTAGGTGTTTACGCTAGGAGGGAACGGGAGCACCAGTTTCATAAAGTCACTCCCTGTTTTTTCAGCCATTCAACAGCGTTATCTCTTGCCTTGTCTCCACCGGATAACAATTCCCTAACGATCGATACCGGATCTGCATCCCATTCAGTTTTAACTACGGTAATGCCCCTGGCAGCGCCAGGAGCGATAGAGATGTAACCTTTTTTCTTTAGCGCCTTCACATGCTCAGCAGCTGCGTTCTGCGATGAGCAACCAATCAGTTCAGCAAGCTCGATCAATGTTGGTGGGAAGCCAACCTTTTCGATGTGAACCTTGATAGCTTCATACACTTCACTTTGCCGTGGCGTTAATTCGATCATGACTCGACTCCATAGCGCCCGTTCAGGCGTCCGATTACGCTGTTGAACATCACCAGACTTACGCCCATCGGTTTCACCTTCTCGTGGTACTCCTTCAGGATCGGAGGTACAACGACGTTCCAGCTTGGCTTAGGCTTTTTCTTCAGCGCTTTTTTGATGGCATCAGAACATTGGCGGGCAACGTCACGAACCGCGTTCATCTCCTCGATTGAAAGCTTCTTCATGCGACTCTCCACCCGTCTTTAAAGATCGGCTGAACGTTGCCAGGGAAAAACTCTACATCCGGTGATTCGGCCTGATTTCCCCAGTGGTCCCAGCCTTGCGCACCGCAGCGGCTGAATAGTTCGATACGCGGAACATCGCCGTATAGCTTTTCCAGGCGGAAACGCGCCTCTGCTGGTTTCTGGCTGTGCTCACCCAGCGGGCTGTAGATAACCTGCTTGATGCTGGCGCACTGGCGTTCGAGTCCATTCCCCCTGGTGGCGATCAGCATGTCTTCGGTATTGGCTCGGGTGTAGTTGCCACCGTTCATGCGGGTCTGCTCGTTAAGCAGGTCGAGGAAGTCGTAAAAATCCTCTACTCCACCAGCCTGAAGCGCTTTGTTGATGTGCTGCTCTGCCAGAGAGTTGAACTTCACCCATGTGAAGCCCTTCATCGTGCGGACCTTAAAGCCCCACGCTTCAGCCAGCTCAATGGCTTCACGGGTGTGCGTCCCGGTGAACCACATCGCCAGAACAGCATCATCTGCAGCAAGGTCCCACACAGGAAGGCGCTTCATGTCGATAAGCTTCATCGTGCCGTAATGATTCGTGGCAGCTCCATTGCTGACGGTGTTGCCATATTCCCAGGCTGGGTCAGCGTAAATCAGTGAGTACTTCATCAGACGTTCCTCGCCCTGCCAGCCAGACACCAGCCATCACCGGTGGTTTTAACCCTCGGCACCATACTCAGGCAGCGCTTACGCTCCTTGAGAATTTTGGCTCGCAAAGTTTCGTTCTTTGATCGATTGAATGCTTCCATCAGAACGGTAGCAGCACGCAGATAAAGTCCCTTGTCAGATAACTCTTTAGCCTTTGCCATCATCGCAATGACTGCCGGGTTTGGTGCGGCTTCCTGCTTTGGCTCAGGAATTACTTCTGCTTTCTCAACCGGCAACCGTGGGGTGATAGGCCCAATTGGACCTTCCGGCGCTTTAGCGTAGTAACGAAAGTTGTGACGTTCGCCTTTGCGCTCAGCACGATTAAGCATGACAAGGCGACATACAGCACGCTGAACACTGTGCAAGGCATACTCCGGAAGTGCTGCAGCGATCTCTTTGTTCGTCAGTCCAGGGTTGTTGGCCACGAACAGCTGAATTGTTTTGAGAAAGCTCATGAGTTTATCCCTCTGAAACCCGCTGGTGTCTTGCTGTAATCAGTGGTTTTGAAGCTGGTTTTAAACACGTCATCTTCGCGAACCCATTTCCCGTTAACTCGTGCTGGTCTCCCGGCATTTGCCCAGCTGTTCGCGGACTTCAGGTAGCCAGGGAATTTGGTCGGCTGGAAAAGCGTCTGTGGGCGGAGGTATGCGGACATCGTGAGATCTTCGCTCCACTTGGCGTTGCAGTAGTCAACGACGAGTGAGAGCTCTTCGACGGTGAATCCTTCCCCAATTCTGGCTCTGATGTTTTGCAGAGAGTTTTTTGATACCTGGTATTTGGAGTTAGTCACCCGGTTCAGGTGAACCAAAACCTGTTTAGCCTGATCGGTGATCAACACATCACCGTCTGGTTGCGGCGCAACCGGACAAATAGGGTTTTTGATATCTGTAGTATTCTCTGTTGTATTCTCTGTAAGAACATCAGGCCATTTTGACCTGATGAGAGCGGTTCGTTTTGACCCGTTGGAACGGTCCACTTTGACCTCTTCCATCGGTTCATTTTGACCTGATGGAAGAGTGCATTTTGAACTCTTCGATTTGGTCACTTTGACCTCATCTAAAAGTTCGCTTTCGTAGTTGATCGTGTAGTAGTTCGTCATGTCGCGCTGAGACTTGTTCAGCTGCTCAACTTTGAGCACGCCGAGGTTCTTCAGGCGGGTGAATGTGCGCTTAAGCGTAGACTCAGACCAGAACGGGAACTGCTCCAGCCACTGCTCATTGGTGTTGTAAATCCAGCGCACGCCGTCACGCTCCAGTCCGGAGGTGGTTTCTTTAAGCCAGTAGTTAACCTGCTGCAACGCAATGGCCTCGTTCAGGCCAATGCTGTACGCAAGGTCAGGGTTTATCACTATCGGCCGGGATGGCATCAACAGGCTCATGGTCGTCCTTTAACTCTGTAAATTTACGCTGGAATTGCTCAAGAGGGCTGAAGCACTCATGATCGTACCCTTCGCGAAGGTATATAACGCGTCGAGTCTGTGGCTCCCATCTGATGACACGGACCGGGACGCCGTAGTGGTCTTTGAATCGCCGGTTAACTTCAGCCATTCTTCACGCCCCTTCTCGTTCATCTGAGCAAATGCCTCTACCATCGCGTTCTCAGGCTGGTAGTTGTTCTCACCAGGCTGGTCGTTTAATCTCTCCACATAGCCGAACGGGGAATCTTTTCCCACCAGCGGAAGGCATCTGAATTGCTTCGCTGGTCTCAATCGGTTTAAACTGTTCATGCGTTAGTTTCTCCACTGAATACGACACGCCAAGACGCCAGGGGCCTGCACGCCCGCTGGCGTCACTTCTTTTGGCTTTGCTTACGGCTAAAGAGCGCGACAATCGCGCGGATTTCTTCTTCACGCGCTGCCAGATGGCGGCGGTGATGCTCGTGAATCTCTTCAGCTTCATGCGGTTCTATCACTCCGTCTTCCAGGGCCTTCTGGATAATCTGATCAACCTGTCCGCGTGCTGCTGCAGTTCTCATGGCTCGGGTAAAAAGGTCTACGCGATCGAGGTCTTCCAGCTTGGGAGCGTCCACCAGCAAAGCGTCGCGACGTTGCGCGAAGTAATCAGCCAGGAGAGATGTGTTTGAAATGTCTTCCATTGCTTCCAGCTCGTTCACTTCGAAGAAGCGACAGCCGTTCTTCTCGTACAGGTTGTTATTGAACTGCGTTAGTGACATGCCAAGAGCACCGGCCATAGCCTCACGGCCACCCGAGTACGCTTTACACATCGCTTTAACTACTTCTTTCAGGCTTGGTTCTACCATGTTGTTTTTCCTTTGGTAGTTACGTGATGCTGATTGCTGGGTTACGGTGTTACGGCAACGTCAGGATCAGCAGGTTTGTTTTTGTTAGGGAATGGTCGGACTTCCTCGGCTTCAATTTTCCCGTCTTCGTTTATCAGGATATTTACCCGGCGATTACGCTTGATGGCTTTACTTATGGCGCTTTGGTATACCCCAAGAGCCTCAGCGGTTTTAGCCTGCCCGTTTTCCAAAACATATTCAGAGAGCGGAATAATCTTCATTGGTTTTCCTCGTGGTTTACATATAAAGAGTATCACTGTTAGTGATAAACAAGTCAACACTAGCGGTGATTGGTGATTATGCCGTGCGGTGATAAATTATGAGAATGAAAAAGAAACCATTGACCGCCGAACAAATCGCCGACGCCAACAGGCTAAAAGCTATCTTTGAGTCCAAGAAAAAAGCGCTTGGGCTCTCACAGGAGACTTTGGCTGAGCAAATGGGTATGGGACAAAGTGGTATCGCTCAGTTACTGAATGGCACAAATGCTATCAACGCTACTCATGCCGCACAGTTCGCTAAAATTCTCGGAGTAAAAGTCGATGATTTCAGTCCATCCCTTGCAGCTGAGATATCAGCTATGTTTGAGGCGATTGCGAACGGAAGGAATCATTCCTCTGTATATGAGTACCCGCTGTTAACCGAAGTGCAGGCGGGCTCATTTTGCCCTGTTAATTCATACACAGAACGCGACGCGAAGGAATGGGTTTCAACCACTGTTAAAGCCAGTGATTCTGCCTTTTGGCTTGAGGTATCAGGCCATTCAATGACTGCGCCTCCTGGAGTAAAGCCAAGCTTTCCTGAGGGAATGCTTATACTCATAGATCCAGAACAGGACGTTAAGCCTGGTGATTTCTGTGTTGCTGGTATATTCAACGATTCAGAGGTTACTTTTAAAAAATTTGTTCGTGAAGACGGTAAACCCTGGCTCGAACCTCTCAACCCAAGCCCTCGCTATCAGGCCATTGAATGTAATGAGAATTGCAGGATAATTGGCAAGGTCGTCAAGGCCCAATGGCCTGAAACCATCTTCACATAAGGAGCCAATCGGCTCCTTATTTTTTCATCTTTTTTCACCTTACGAATCATAAAGTTAACATTACTCATGATATTTTTATCACTACAGGTGTTGACCATTCAATTACTATTGGTGATACTCGTTATGCGCCGGGGTGATGATGTTTAAGACCATCGCTAGGTTAGCAGAACGGCATATAGCACAAGTGCCGCAGCGATCCGGGGATTCCTTGCAAGACAGTTCCATCTTGTAGCCGGACTGATCAAGCCAAGCGCGTACGAAAGCTAGAAGCCTTTCAACAGCGTGGCGATAAGTGTTGCCTTGTAAGAGACAAGTATAATTTGAGGTATTAAAAAAGCACCCATTGGATGCTTAGCTCTTTAAAAATCTCACTGTAAAACTGTTACACATTAGCTATTACATGCTGTATGAGACCTGGGAAGGTGGAATAGTCGAGTAATTAATTTTACCTTCTTTCTGCAATCGCAGATGAGTGTATTTGTAAATACAAATTGAACCATCTAAAAGAGAAAGTGCAATTGTTTTATCGGATATAGTAGAAATATATCTGAATTTTTCCCCTTGTTTTTGCTCACAATCTACTTTAGATGAAATAATGAACGTATCAATTCCTTTCAAAATAAACCCAGCTTGATCATCTGCATAAGCGTAAGTTAAACCAGGAATAGCTAAAAAGAAACAAAAAATAACACTTCGATGTTTTTTCATCTCAGGTAAAAATGTTTTAACCCTTGATAAAACCGAGCCTAGAATAGCAGATATAAAACCTATCAAACCTTTGGTGAAGCCAGAATCGTCATTTAGCATAATATCTAAATTAAAATAAGGGTAAATTGATTGGAGAATGAAGAATATGATGAATACAAATAATATCGTCAAGATAACCTTAATTAGTATTGTAGCAAGCATATTTATATCATACCTGTAAGCAAGAACATCGATTGCTGGGAATACATGGTCAACAACCAATTCCCAGACTCGCAAAAACAGGAACGTAATAAATATTAACAACAACGGCAAAGCCATTGTATATATAATTAATGGCATCAAGTCATTTATGGTTGCAAAATGCATGATGTTTACATTGAATTTACTCCAAAAAAACCAAGAGTAAATTATGGAATTTAATACTCCATATGCAATCAGTGATGCCCACAATGTTATTCTTACTTTACCATTTACATAGTTGACTGCATTTTCCATAAATACGATCCCTGCTTGTCGTGTAATGAAACAAACTTAGCCCCTGATGAAACTTAAGCGCAAAATAACAAATCTTAATACGAAATCGTATCATCAGTTTACTTCAAAATCCCGAAAGAAAAATAGATGGAATTTTAAAGAAAAGCAATGGAATTTAATGAAATTGTCTATATGAGTTATTAAACCTTATCAATCTCAATTTTTCAAGAAATAATCAGCGCTGTGCAGAGCGCTTATAACACGGAGAAACTATCCATGACGAACACACAGAACGTCACTGAGTTACAACCACGCATGACCAGAGAGCAGCTTATTGACGCCGCTCGTAAGGCCGCTCCTCTCCTCCCTGCCGCTTATGGCTGGATGGTTAACGAACTGGCTAACCGCCTGGACTATACCAGTGTCGCGCTTTGTGAAGCGATGGCGCAGCGTAAGGAACTTGCTGAGCAGAACGCCACCCTGCGTGAGGATGTTGCCAGTTGGGCCAAAGAGTGCAACCGCATCGAAGAGCGCCACACCAAAACGCCTACCAACATGCACCTGCTGGAAGCTCAGCGCGAACTTCGTGAGCTGCCTCCTGTCGTCATTTCCCTGAATAACGAGGTTGCTCTCTAATGGCTAACTCATTCAAGCAAATGACCAAGTCAGGTCTGATTAAGCGTACCGATACCGGAATGTTTATCAGTCTTGACGATATTCATGTTCGTGAAGGTTTCAACAAACGTGAAGACGATGAACGCACCCGCCAGGCTGATGATGATCTGTTCAACTATCTGATGAACGGCGGATCAGTTCCACCACTGGAAGTTATCGCCCGTGATGAAGGTGGCGTATGGGTTGTCGAAGGTCATCGCCGTCGCCGCTGCTATGCGCGCTGTGCTGAAGCTGGAAAGCCCGTAGACCGCATACACATCATGCCATTCAACGGTAACGATGTTCAGCGTCTGGCGCGCATCATGACCAGTAACAACCAGCTCCCGCTCTCCGATATGGAACAGGCTGCAGTTATCCAGGAGCTGCATAACGCCTTCAATCAGACCACCAGCGAGATCGCAAAACTGGTCAACAAGTCTGTTCCTACTGTCGAAAAGCTCCTGCTCCTTAGCACAGCTAACCACGACGTTCAGAAAGAAGTTAAATCCGGAACTGTGTCCGTAGATGTGGCCGTTGACCGAGTAAAAGAGTTCGGCGAAAAGGCCGGTGAGGTTCTTCAGAAGGATAAAGCTTCCGCTGCCGCAAAGGGCAAGAAGAAAGTTACCCGAAGCGTCATAGCTCCTGAAATTAGCGTAAAGAAAGCGCGTCGCCTTGTAGAGCTGATCAGCCTGGCAGGTATAAGCAACACAGGTGTTATCTCTCTCGAAGGGTTGGTTCATGCAGAAGTCGAGGAAATTCTCGACGAGCATAAAGCCATCAAAAAAGGAGCTGCTGAATGAAAACAACTATTGACGCTCGCTGCATGGCTCTTGGAGCAATCAACATTGTTTCGATATCAGGCGGCAAAGACAGCCTGGCGCAATCGTTACGGGCCATAGAGTCAGAGGTAGAACACCTCAATGTATTTGCTGACACAGGCCATGAGCACCCGCAGACAATGGAATACCTCGACTATCTGGAGCAAAAACTGGGGCCAGTTAAACGCGTTAAAGCTGACTTTACCCGCCAGATTGAAGGTAAGCGCAAGTTCATTGCAACACGCTGGCCCGTAACTCTGGTCGAAGAATGCGGTATGACACCAGAGGAAGCTGCAGAGCGTGTTGCTCAAGCCTTAGAAATTCTGCATCCAACAGGAATTCCTTTTTTAGACCTTTGTATGTTGAAAGGTCGCTTCCCCAGCACAAAGGCACGCTTTTGTTCTACTGAGCTGAAACACCACCCTGTTCGTGACTGGGTTGTTCTGCCTGCACTTGAAGAGTTCGAAGAGGTGATTTTGTGGCAGGGTGTACGCGCACAGGAGTCACCGGCGCGCGCAAACCTGCCGGAGTGGGAAGAAGATGCAGACGACACACCCGGTCTTCATGTTTACCGTCCGATTCTTAAATGGCAGCACGAAGACGTTTTTGCAATCGCCAAACGGCACGGAATCAAACCCAATCCGCTCTATCAGCAGGGCTGCAGCCGCGTTGGCTGCATGCCATGTATTCATGCCCGCAAATCTGAACTGGCGGAGATTTTCAGTCGCTGGCCGGAAGAGATAAAGCGCGTTGCGGAGTGGGAACGGCTGGTAGCTGCATGTTCTCGCCGTGGCAATTCGACATTTTTCCCGACGACGCATGACCCGCGCCGCGCTGAAAAGCGCATTGAGCTCATTACCGTTGACGCGTATGGAATTGAGAGTTACCGGGATTGGGCGATGACAACTCATGGCGGAGCACAATTTGACTTACTGGCGGAATCAAATGACAAAACAGTTTGCAGCAGTGTCTATGCGGGGGTGTGCGAATGACTACTAATAAACCAATGTCCGGCGAACAGCTGAATGAACTGATGACTGTTGCAGTCAACATGCAGCGCGACAGTGAAAAAGCAGGTGATCGCCCTGCTGCTATGTTCGCTTATGCAGTTCAGGTTGCCGTTCTGGAACTGCGTAATGTTCGAAATGATGCTGCAGCGCTGGCAACCCTCAAAGCGGAGGCTGTGGCATTCAGGACAAAGTTAAAAACACTTGCTGCTGTAGGTGGTGAGAGCTGGGATTATACGGATCATCGCCAGCCAGACGCTTTCGAAATTGAAAACTGCATTGTTGAGCGCCTTTACACCGCCCCACCATCGCCAGCCTATGCCGAACCCGTAGCATGGCTGTGGTCACACAGGAAACATCCAAGCGAAGTTACGCTTGTTCGCCCAGAGGATGATGATCGAGCAGAAGGGGCGCGGTGGTCAGGATGGAGTAGTCAGGCGCTTTATGCAGCACCGCAGCAGGAGGTGAAGTCGTGATCAAAGGAAAGCTTATTAGCAGCCAGCGATACCTTGATAATGCAAAAGTTGCTGATCGTGCAAACAGGTTCAAACGCTTCATCGTTTCTGTGTACCCAATTGTTCTGCGCGGGCAGCAATACACGATTTTGATGGATGGCCACCATAACTATGCGGCGGCAAAGTTAGCCGGGGTAGAGCCTGACTATCGTCCGATTGTTAAAAAAGTCATGAAAATAATTGGTGGGCTTAGTGAGGCTGAACGACAGGGTTTATTTATTAACAATGTCACTGACAGCAATTATTACTATGTCGAAACCGGCGAGGTAGTGCAGGAACTACTGCTGCCAGATACCTCAGTTAAGTTTCAAGCACATGCTGGCAATCAATGGATATTCGGTAAATAAACATGGCCAGTAAACTCAAACAGCGGCGCGTGCGCCGCCTCAAAGCGGACGTGGCCTGGTGGATGGCCGAAGCGCAGGACTGGAAGGATATCGCGCTGGAGCACGCAGCCGAGATAGACAGGCTCAAAAAGCTGGTCATCCGCGTGCCGATGCCTGTTCTCGTAACGAAGGAGATGGTCCACCAGCTTTATTACACCGAAACAAAAAGATGTCGTACCTGCAATGATGGGCTTCGTGGTGGTTGTTCATCATGCATTTTCTATAAGAGATAGCCGGGTGCAGCCGGTTGAGTGGAGAGCTATACGATGAGCGGACAAAGCCAACGTTTTCTTACCCCTGATGACCTCTATCAGCTTACTGGTTATCGTCGCCCTTCCCTTCAGTGCCGAGCACTGAAAGAAAGCGGTGTGTTTTTCGTGCCACGAAAAGATGGCAGGCCAGGCACTACATGGGATCATGTAACTAACCCTGCAGGCCTCAAGCTGATAGTGAACAATCCAGAGGAAGAAGAACCAAACTTTAAGGACATGTAATGCCCAGAATCCGCAAAAACCCAGAAGATAACTGGATGCCGCCCCGCGTTCGTCGGGGCAAGTCAGCCTATGAATTCAGAACGCCAGACGGCAGAACGGTGAGATTGTGCAATCACGATCTTACTAAGTCTCAGGTCTGGGCAGCCTATGAAAACTTCATTAACGATATCAAGGTAGGTTCCAACTTCCACGCACTTTGCGAAGAGTTTTTTAACTCTGGTGACTTCCATGAACTGGCCACCGAAACCAGAAAGGACTACAGAAAATATGGCGCAAAGGTAAATGTTGTTTTTGGGAAGATGAAGCCAGACAACATCAAGCCTGAGCATATCAGGAAGTATATGGATAAGAGAGGTGTAAAAAGCAGGGTTCAGGCGAACCGAGAGAAAGCGTTTATATCGAGGGTTTTCAGGTGGGCATATGAGCGCGGAAAAGTGAAGATGAACCCTTGCCAAGGGGTTAAGCAATTTAAGGAAAAAGCGAGAACTCGCTATGTCACCGATAAGGAATACGAGGCTTTATTAAGCGTTGCTGGTACCCCAGTGAAAGTTGCTATGGAACTTGCTTATTTATGTTGTGCAAGGCAGGGAGATATCCTGGACCTGAAGAAAAGCCAAATCCTCAATGAAGGGATAATGATTCAGCAGAGTAAAACAGCCGTTCCTCAAATTAAGGCTTGGACGGAGCGATTGGATAATGCAGTCAGACTTGCTGAATCTCTTCCTCTAAATACAGGAATGGTGAGTATTTATCTGATCCACCAGCCATCAGGTTTGAGATATACAAGAGATGCGTTTAACGCGCAGTGGATGAAGGCGAAAAAGTTAGCCGCTGAAAAATTTCCTGAGCTCGAATTTAACTTCACGTTCCACGATTTAAAAGCAAAAGGGATATCAGATCTGGAAGGCACTCTTAACGAAAAGCAGGGAATCGCCGGTCACAAAAATGCGTCACAGACAGCGCGTTATGATAGAAAAATTCCTATAGTTCCGGTAGTTGGTGGGCAGTAATGCCCTCTTTTTGTGGCGAAGCTGAATGGCGAAAGAATGGCGAATGGCGAAAATTAGGCAATAAAAAACCACCTTTCGGTGGTTTACACGACACTGCTTATCATTGATTTTATTCTGGTTTTCCCATGGTACCCGGAGTGGGACTTGAACCCACACAGCGCGAACGCCGAGGGATTTTAAATCCCTTGTGTCTACCGATTCCACCATCCGGGCTCGGGAAGAAAGTGGAGGCGCGTTCCGGAGTCGAACCGGACTAGACGGATTTGCAATCCGCTACATAACCGCTTTGCTAACGCGCCGTAAAACTTTTCAAACTGACACCCGCTGCTGCGCATGTCTTTAATCTGGAGCGGGAAACGAGACTCGAACTCGCGACCCCGACCTTGGCAAGGTCGTGCTCTACCAACTGAGCTATTCCCGCATGTCATCAAGCTTACTGCTAACTACTTGATTTCACTATCGTCCGGCTTGCTGTGCCGCCGTTCGATGCGTTGCATTCTACTGATATGACGTTATGAGTCAACGTTATTTTTTGCTTCCCCGGATCGTTTGCTGAAAATTACGGCGAAACGATCACTGTTCAAGCAAATCCCCGCGCGCAGCGTTCAAATATTGCAGCATTGACCACAGTGTCAGCACCGCCGCTACCCACAGAAGACCGATCCCCGCCCACTCTACCCAGGCGTTCGGGCGCCAGAGCATCCAGACCAGCGAGGCCATCTGCGCGGTTGTTTTCACTTTACCAATCCAGGACACCGCCACGCTGCTGCGTTTCCCCAGCTCAGCCATCCACTCGCGCAGCGCAGAGATGATGATCTCACGGCCGATCATGGTTGCGGCGGGCAGCGTCACCCACCAGGTATGATAGTGCTCAGCCACCAGCACCATCGCGATAGCGACCATGACTTTATCGGCTACCGGATCGAGAAACGCGCCGAAACGGGTGCTTTGGTTCCAGCGGCGCGCCAGATAGCCATCAAACCAGTCAGTTACCGCTGCGATAAGGAAGATCAATGCGCAGGCAAACGGTGCCCAGACAACCGGCAGATAAAATGCCAGCACAAAGAACGGAATGAGTACAACACGAAAGAGAGTGAGCAACGTAGGGATATTATATTGCATAGTGACGGTAACTATTTGTTGTCAGTAAAATTTAGCTCTATGTTGCTACAGAGCCCTCAATGTTTCAACGAGTAGTAGATCTTTTCTGCCAGCCCTTGCGAAATACCCGGCACTTTTGCAATTTCCTCCATGCTGGCGTTGAGTAATCCTTGCAATCCGCCCATATATTTCAGCAGCATCTGGCGGCGTTTTGGCCCCACGCCCTCAATGGTCTCAAGCGTGCTCGTGTTTTTGACCTTCGCCCGTTTTTTGCGGTGCCCGCTGATGGCATGGTCGTGCGACTCATCGCGAATATGCTGGATAACGTGCAGCGCCGGGGAGTCCGGTGGCAGGCTGAAGCCCTCGCCTTCCGGTTCGAAGAACAACGTCTCCAGACCGGCCTTACGATCGGCCCCTTTTGCCACGCCTAACAAAAGCGGATGGTTTTTGTCCCACTCAACGTCAAGCGACTCGAATACCGCTTTCGCCTGACCAAGCTGCCCTTTCCCGCCGTCGATAAGAATGACGTCAGGGATCTTGCTTTCTTCAATGGCCTTACCGTAGCGACGGCGGAGCACCTGATTCATGGCCGCATAGTCGTCACCCGGCGTGATGCCGGTGATGTTATATCGGCGATACTCGGCGCGCAGCGGGCCGTTGGCGTCAAACACCACACAGGACGCCACCGTCTGCTCACCCATCGTATGGCTGATATCGAAACATTCCATTCGCTTCACTTCCGGCAACTTCAGGAGCGTCGCCAGCGCGGTTAAACGCTGGCTGACCGTGGATTGCTGGGACAGTTTCGTGGTGAGCGCCGTCGCCGCGTTGGTTCGCGCCAGCTTAAGATAGCGCGCACGATCGCCGCGCGGTTTGGTTTGAACATTGACCCGACGGCCCGCCAGTTCGGAAAGCGAATCGGCCAGCAGGGTTTTATCGTCAAGATTAAAATCAAGCAAGATCTCGGAGGGCAACGTGCGCATCTGGCTGCCCTGCAGATAGAACTGGCCGACAAACGTTTCCACCACTTCTCCCAACTCAGTGCCGCCAGGCACTTTCGGGAAATAACTGCGGCTGCCGAGCACTTTTCCCTGGCGAATGAACAGCACATGCACGCAGGCCATGCCGGCATCGAAGGCCACGCCGATAACGTCGAGATCGTCACCGGTATTCGAGACAAACTGTTTCTCAGTGACTCTGCGCACCGCCTGGATTTGGTCGCGGATCCGCGCAGCTTCTTCAAACTCAAGCGCGGCGCTGGCTTTTTCCATTCGCGCAATCAGCTGGGTTAAGACCTGATCGTCTTTGCCGGCTAAGAACAGGCGTACATATTCTACCTGCTGCGCATACTCGTCTTCACTGACCAGCCCGGCAACGCAGGGGCCAAGGCAGCGACCAATCTGGTACTGCAGACACGGGCGCGAGCGGTTGCGGTAGACGCTGTTTTCACACTGGCGGATCGGGAAGATTTTTTGCAGCAGCGCCAGCGTCTCCCGCACGGCATAGCCATTCGGGAAGGGGCCGAAATATTCACCCTTCGCATGTTTTGCGCCGCGGTGCATCGCGAGCCGCGGATGCGTATCGCCACTCAGAAAGATAAACGGATAAGACTTGTCGTCCCGCAGCAGCACGTTATAGCGCGGCTGGTAGAGCTTAATATAGTTGTGCTCAAGCAGCAGCGCTTCCGTCTCGGTATGCGTCACGGTGACATCAATATTCTGAATAAGTGAGACCAGCGCTTCGGTCTTACGGGAGGCAAGGTTGCTGCGGAAATAGCTGGAAAGACGTTTTTTAAGATCTTTGGCCTTCCCCACATAGATAACCGTACCGCCAGCGTCATACATCCGATAGACGCCTGGCTGGCTGGTTACGGTTTTCAGAAATGCTTTTGAATCGAATACATCACTCACTGACTTAACAACGTCTCCGCGTTACATAAACCGTGCCGGATGGCCAGATGAGTCAGTTCAACATCACCATGGATGTTCAGTTTACTGAACATTCGATAACGATAGCTGTTGACCGTTTTCGGGCTGAGATTCAGCTGTTCTGAGATCTCATTCACTTTCTGACCCTTGGTGATCATCAGCATAATCTGCAATTCACGCTCAGACAAACTGGCAAACGGCGATTCCGTTTTCTCGGGTTCAATCTGGCTCAGCGCCATCTGCTGCGCAATGTCAGAGGCAATGTAACGCTGCCCGGCAAAAACAGAACGGATAGCATTGACGACTTCCTGCGGAGCGGCGCCTTTGCTCAGGTAACCGGCTGCCCCCGCCTGCATCACCTTCGCGGGCAGTGGGTTTTCAGTATGCACGGTCAGCATGATGACTTTCGTGTCAACAAAGGTACGCGCGATTTTGCGTGTTGCCTCAAGACCACCGATACCGGGCATATTCATATCCATCAGCACCACATCGGCCGAGTTTGTGCGGCACCATTTTACGGCATCTTCCCCACAGCACGCCTCACCGGCAACTTTAATACCTTTAATATCTTCAAGAATGCGTCGTATCCCTGCGCGCACCAGTTCGTGGTCATCAACAAGAAGGACGTTGATCAAAGGAAATGTCTCCAGAATAGGGATAACGCTACTGAGTGATAATTTGGCTTATATTAACGGTTTTCATCACAAGATTAAAACGTTAAAAAATCGGCCATTCGATTTTGGTCTCGTTTTTGGAAATTAGCCTGTACAGTCCATGGAAAGAGAGCCCTGCCATCAGAGCTTTTCCGGCTTTTTTTAAGCATCTGTATTCAAAAAGTTACAAAAAGCTTGCATGTTTTTCTCGCGGAAAAACTGTCCTCAAATTTTTGTAACAATAATTAACGGCAAGTAAACCAGGCGCAAACAATTAATAGCCGTACCAGAGCATCAGTTTACCGTCTGGCTGCGTTTACGCAAATAAACACCGACGTAAAAGTACGAAAAACAACCGCTGCATTTTTTGCTGCAGCTTGTGGTATACTCCGCCGCCTTGACTTTCGTCGTCGCGCTTTAGCGCCGTTTAATAATGAGGAAAATAAATGAGCACACCTGAATTTGCCACTGCGGAGAATAACCAGGAACTGGCACAGGAAGTAAACTGCCTGAAAGCGCTGCTAACGCTGATGCTGCAGGCGATGGGCCAGGCTGACGCTGGTCGTGTGATCATTAAAATGGAAAAACAAATCGCGCAGATGGAAGACCAGGCGGAATCGGCCGTATTTGCTAACACCGTTAAGCAAATCAAACAAGCGTACCGCCAGTAACAAAAAACGGCTGGATGCAGTGCATTCAGCCGTCCACTCGTCTGTCACGCAGAACGTACTCTCTAATCAGATCAATCCCGTAGCCGCCGCGTAACAGGCTATCTGCGTCTTGTTTGGCGCATTAAATTTTTTCTGCATATTCTTCTGATGGAAGTTAACCGTATTCTCTGAAATAGAGAGAATGATCGCTATTTCCGCAGACGTCTTCCCTTCCGCAGTCCATTTCAGAATTTCTCGTTCGCGTTTGCTGAATTTCATCTCAGGCGGCATAACCATCTCATCTTCAAAACGCAACAGCGCGGTTAATGCCATTTGCACCAGCATCTGAAGCCGCAGCTCTATTTCCTCGCCGGCAAATGGTCCTTCCTGCACGCTAGTACGAGAAACAGAGAGGAAGCCGAGCGCATGATTAGGCAGCATCAGACACTGCGTTATTCCCGAACGTAAGCCGAAGTCCTGCGCACTGCTCCATAATTCCTGAGCATCCGCGAATAATGCGTCCGTCCAGGGTAAATGCCCCTGAATGAAATTCTCCGGCTTAAGCACCGGATCGATGGTGAAATAGTTCGCTGATTGATATTGCGCCAGCCACTGCTGCGGATAAGTGGCATACACAGAAATTTTAGGTCGCGTAAACGGCACGGGATGGCGCACACAGAGTGCGTAATAATCGAATTCCAGCGCCTGAGTTTGTCGCTGAAGTTCCTGATATACCTCGGCGGCACAGGTCAATTCCTGAAACCGGAGGGAGCAATCCCGTCGCCAGGTGAAAAAGTCTGAATCCTTCATACTTACTAAAAGAAGCCTCTGAAAAGATAATCATTATTATGGTGAATATAAACTAACACATAAAACTTATTTCTAACTACAAAATATCGGCAATAGTGCAACTGCGCTATAGATAAGGGCTATTCTGGCCGGGCGGAATAAAAGAACATCGTTTAAGGAGTAGAGCGAGAATAATTTGCTCCAGAGAAAGTTTCTGGAGCAAATCAGTGCAGAAATGCTACTGCATGAGGAATTTTTCCAGGAACTGACGGGTTCGCGGCTGCTGAGGATTAGCAAATAAGCTTTTCGCCGGTCCCTGCTCCACAATTCGCCCCTGGTCCATAAAGATGGCCCTGTCCGCCACATCGCGCGCAAAGCTCATCTCATGCGTCACGATGACCATGGTGCGTTTTTCCTGCGCCAGCTGGCGGATGGTGTTCAGCACCTCACCCACCAGCTCGGGATCGAGCGCGGAGGTCGGTTCATCAAAGAGGATCACATCAGGCCGCATCGCCAGCGCCCGCGCTATCGCCACGCGCTGCTGTTGCCCCCCCGACAGGCGGCGCGGATAGCTGGTTTCTTTACCTGCCAGCCCGACTTTGGCGAGCAATTCGCGCGCGCGAGCCGTCGCTTCTTCTTTTGGCTCACCTTTTACTATGACCGGTCCTTCAATAATATTCTCCAGCACCGTGCGGTGCGGGAAAAGGTTGAAGCTCTGGAACACAAAGCCAACATGCTGACGCAGGCGGCGAATCAACCCTTTCTGCTGGCTGATGGATTTACCGGTATCAATCGTTATCTCCCCAACCCGAATGGTGCCCCCTTCCGGCTGTTCAAGCAGGTTGATACTGCGCAGCAGCGTAGTTTTACCCGATCCGCTCGGGCCAATAATCGCCACTACTTCGCCCTGCTCAACTTCCAGGTCGATCCCGTGGAGCACCGTTTGCCCGTGGAATTTTTTCACCAGGTTTTTAACGTCGATAGCACTCATTTTGGATCACGCTCCTGGCGGTTAAGCTGGTTTTCAAAATAGTTTTGCAGCGCGGACAACACCGTCGCCATCACCCAGTAGATCAGCGAGGCGGCCAGATACATGGTGAAAACTTCAAGGGTGCGTGAGGTAATGAGCTGCGCCTGACGGAACAGCTCCGGCACCTGAATGGTTGCTGCGAGTGAGGTGTCTTTCACCAGGCTGATGAAGCTGTTGCTCAGCGGCGGAAGCGCTACCCGTGCAGCCTGCGGCAGAATCGCGCGACGCAGCGTCTGCCACGGCGTCATCCCAATACTGGCCGCCGCTTCCCACTGGCCTTTATCAATTGACGAGATCGCCGCGCGGAGGGTTTCGGAGGTATAGGCCGCCGTATTGAGCGACAGCCCAATCATTGCCGCCGGGATCGGATCCAGCTCGATCCCGAACTGCGGTAAACCGTAGTAGATCATAAAGAGCTGGGCGATGAGCGGCGTACCGCGAAACACGGAGATATAAAAGCGCGCCAGCCAGCGTACCGGCAGGATGGGCGACATGCGCATTAAGGCCAGAATAAAACCCAGCACCAGCCCGAAGAACATCCCGCCGATACTGAGCTGTAACGTAAATACCGCACCTTTCAGCAGGAACGGCAGCGAATCAATAACCAGTTGAATACTTTCTTGCATTATTATTTTTCGACCTGATTTTTAGACATGAGGATGATAAGCAAACAGCGCGGGCGCCCCGCCGGTGTGCACAAATAAAATCGGCCCTTCATCCTTAAAGCGTTTCTGCGCAATGCCATCGATAAGCCCGGCCATCGCTTTGCCCGTGTAGACCGGATCGAGCAGTATACCCTCAAGGCGCGCCAGCAGCTTAACTGCTTCCATCCCCTCTTCGTTAGGCGTCCCGTAACCCGGTGCAAAATAGTCATCCCAAAGCCGGATCTCGGCCCTGGCCTTCAGCTCCAGCTGCTCTGCCACCGCCTGTTGCAGAGTCACTACTTTTGGCTTCTGGTCCGCGACGCTGCGGGACACCGTCACGCCAATCAGCTCAACCTCCGGCAGCAGCTGTTCAAGCCCCACCGCCAGCCCGGCATGCGTGCCCGCGCTTCCGGACGCGACGACCACCGACGAGAGGCTAACGGCGCCCTCGCACTGCTGCGCAATTTCCAGCGCACTTTCCACATACCCCAGCGCGCCCAGCGCATTCGAACCACCGACGGGAATAACGTAGGGACGGAAACCCTGCGCTTCCAGACGCGTGGCCAGTTCGTTAAGCTGCGAGGTCGGGTCGGTCAACGCATCCACCATCTCCACCTGCACGTTAAACAGATCCAGCAGCAGACGGTTACCGTTGGTCAGATAGTTTTCCGCCTGCGTACCTATCGGGTTTTCCAGCAGGGCCACGCAGTGAAGCCCGAGCTTTGCCGCCACGGCCGCCGTCTGACGAACGTGGTTAGACTGAATGGCCCCGGCGGTGATCAGCGTGTCCGCCCCTTCGCGCAGCGCGTCAGCCGCCAGAAACTCCAGCTTGCGCAGCTTATTGCCGCCCATCGCCATCGGCGTCACGTCATCGCGCTTAATAAAAATATCGCGTCCCAGATAATCAGAAAGTCGCGGCAGGTACTCCAGCGGCGTCGGCGCACCGATAAACTCCAGACGGGGAAAGCGCGTTAGATTCTGTAGTGACATGGATTCTCCGGTAACTCAGACAAAATGTGATATTTTTCATTATGCACGCAGACGCGTAAGAAATAAAAAAGGCGCTTTTGAAAGCGCCTTTTTTTCACGTCACCGACTTATTTGGTGACGTCTGCCCCGAACCACTTCTCAGACAGCGCCTTCAGGCTGCCGTCTTTCTGCATGTCAGCAATCGCGGAATCAATGGCTTTCACCAGATCCTCATTGCCTTTACGAACGGCCACGCCGGATTCCTGACGAGAGAACGCATCACCCGCTACCGCGAGGGTATTGTTGGTTTTCTTCACCAGATCCAAAGCGGCCAGACGGTCAACCAGAATGGCGTCGATACGGCCTACGCGCAGGTCCTGATATTTCGTCGGGTCATCATCATAAGTGCGGATATCCACACCCTGAACGTTCTGGCGCAGCCACTCTTCGTAGTTGGTTCCCAGACCGACGCCAACTTTTTTGCCTTTCAGATCGGCAGCCGTTTTGATGGAGCCTTCGTTACCTTTCTTCACCAGCGCCTGAATACCGGACACGGTGTACGGCGTGGAGAAGTCATACTTCTTCTTACGCTCGTCAGAAATGGTCACCTGGTTAATCACCACGTCAATGCGTTTGGAGTCCAGCGAAGCCAGCATACCGTCCCATTTGGTCGGTTTCAGCGAGGCCTTAACGCCGAGGTGTTTCGCCAGTTCTTCTGCAAATTCCACTTCAAAACCGGTGAGTTTGCCGTCATCACCCTGGAAACTGAACGGAGGATAGGTTCCTTCCAGCCCAACCAGCAGCGTGCCGCGCTCTTTTACTTTATTCAGCAGGTTTTCTGCGGCGAACGTTTTTACGCTCATGCCCGCAACCAGCGCGACGGCCATAACTCCCATCAGCGCCTGACGACCCAGAAGTGCAAATTTCATAAATACCCCGATATAGTGGAATTTTTACGTAGTGTAGAGAAATCGCCTGCAACGTCAAAGGCGACTGCGCTACATCTTATTCTTTTTTAATATATATCAGAAGTTGTTCCGGCGAGCGCTTTCTGCTTCACGGAACCCGGCATTTGCACCTTATATTGCGCATACTTGCGCAGCGCAATACGGTAGTTGTTGGTGCTGGTTGCAGGCAGCCACGGCTCCAGATTTTCATCCAGATAACCAGTCTTGAGCAGATCGCGAGAGATATTGTTAACGGTCAGATGCTGACCAAGGCGGCGCAGGCGAACCACATATTCGCGCACGGTGCCGTGGCTCATCTCCGTTTGTTCGAACAGAAACTGCTTGAAGCCGATGATGTCGAAGAAGTCGCTTTGCTCTTTGCAGTGAAGATCGCCACAGAAACGGCAAAGCGCCACCCACTCTTTTTGCTCTTCGAGCCACGCGGCTTCATCCATTAACGTGTCGAGGCGAGAGATTGCGATTTTATTCACGATCTCGCC
Organism: Enterobacter sp. KB-280D8; assembly: GCF_041399405.1. Lineage (NCBI taxonomy): Bacteria > Pseudomonadati > Pseudomonadota > Gammaproteobacteria > Enterobacterales > Enterobacteriaceae > Enterobacter > Enterobacter sp. KB-280D8. The sequence continues at coordinate 57,074 of NZ_JBGKEC010000010.1, read as the reverse complement.
GCGGCGAACCAGCGTGATACGATCGAGTAATTTGTTACAGTGGGCGCAATGCGTCTGGCTGTGTTTAAAGTCTTTCAGGTAGCGGCTTAAAGGCCGTCTTTTAGATTGCTGCACCGTCATGATAACTCCTGGTTGTCAATACGTTGTGCGGCATTTTTCGGGTGATTGAATCACCTATAACTTACCCAGCTTGGTTCGTAAGCGTTTAATGGCCTGGCTGTGCAGCTGGCTAACCCGCGACTCCCCCACCTCCAGAACCGCGCCAATCTCTTTGAGATTAAGCTCTTCCTGGTAATAAAGGGTCAACACCAGCTGTTCGCGCTCAGGCAGAGCCTCAATCGCTTCCATTACGCGCTGGCGTAAATTCCCTTCCATTAAATGGTGTAACGGGTTTTCCTGCTGGTGCTCGTCCGTCACCAGCTCGATGCTATCGCCATGCTCTTCGCGCCACTCGTCATAGGAGAAGAGTTGGCTATTATTGGTATCGAGCAACATCTGACGATACTCTTCAACAGCAATGCCAAGACGTTCCGCCACTTCGGTTTCCGTTGCGTTGCGTCCCAGTTCCTGTTCCAGCTGCCCCATCGCATGCGCCACTTCGCGCGCGTTGCGGCGAACGCTGCGCGGCACCCAGTCGCGGCTGCGCAGCTCGTCCAGCATCGCACCACGAATACGCTGAACTGCGTAAGTCGTAAATGCCGTTCCTTGCAGAGCGTCGTATCGGTCAACTGCATTCAATAACCCGATACCGCCCGCCTGTAGCAGATCGTCAAGTTCCACGCTCGCCGGCAAGCGCACCTGGAGGCGCAATGCTTCGTGACGCACCAGCGGGACATAACGCTGCCACAGCGAGTGTTTATCCATTACACCTTCAGCGGTATAGAGTGAATTCACGATAAACAGCCCTGCGTTAGTTGAGTTATCGGCATGATTATCCGATTCTGCAGGGCGTTCAATTGGATGAAAAAGGGGGATAAAGTGAGGTTATTCTGAGGTTGCCCGCATCAGGGGCAACTTTTCTGGCTAAATTAACAGTTGCAGCAATGAGATATCGTCGCCCAATTTGACGCTATCTATATGTTGATGAAAGAGCTTTCCTGCTTCCTGATTATGCTGGCTCAGGGAGTGGAAGCTGTAAATAACGTCAATAATATTGTCTTGTTCAATTTTCCCCGCCGCGATGGCGTGACCGGCAAGCAGCGATTTGAGGAAATAGAACTCCGCGACGATTAAATAGAGATTATTCAACATGCTGCGGCCGTTGCTCTGCGGGAAGCCCTGCTCCCAGAGCTTGTATTTAAAAAAGTTCTTAAACAGGTGATCGTTTTCCGTCAGGTAACCGCCCGCCACATCGCGCCACACGGACTCGATGTTTTCCATGACCTTTTCTGCCGAAACGGTGTCATCGACAGATTCAAACTGTTGATAAAGCTGGTCAAAATAACGGTTTAATACGGCGCCACCGCGGGCCGTCGCTTTCTTCGTAAAGTAACTTTGGATGAGCGAGATTAACGCGAATTTCAGGCTGTAGTTCTGATTAAACCCGCCTAACTCCTTCTTGATTTTACCGCTCACCAGCTCGTTCACCAGCGAAAAATAAACCGTTTCGAGCGTGCCGATATTCTCTTCCAGATTTTCGAGCTTTTCAGCCACCATGAGGAATTTCACCACGGCATAAACTTGTTCTTCAACGCTCACCGCCTCAACGCTAAATAGGTTCTGGCAGAAAAGATTGATGACCTTAATCTTCAAATCCATAGCTGGCGCATTATTAACGTCCTGCTGAACGCTGATGGACTCCATCATCGACATCGACGCCCGATCGTTCAACAGCAGTCGGGTGACTTCCGGACACGAGAGATTGAGCGATTTTTCAATTTCGGTTTTATAGACGCGGTTTGTCCGTGGGAATGTCGAACAGGTTGGGCTTAACGCCTGAGCCCCCATGGCGCTATGAATAGAACAGAGCTTTTCCGTATCCATAAACGGGCAATTTTTACTTTCCGTATGGAAAATCACTTCGCCCCAGTTGCCATACTGTTTTTTTGTGACTTTTATCGCCGTTTTCGCCGTGTGACGAATGGCGGTATTTTTACTGTTCAGATAGCGGTTAACGGAGGATTTATCAAACGCGATGGTCCAGCCCTGACAACAATGTTCACGACATTCCCCACCGACACAGGAAAAATCTGCGACCAGTTTAGGCTGGGTAATAACGATCTGTTTCACGGGCGGATCCTCAAAATTCAGAGACAAAAAAACCCCGCCGAAGCGGGGTTTGATGCGTAATATTAACGCAGCAGAGACAGAACGGTCTGTGGAACCTGGTTTGCCTGAGACAGAACAGAAGTACCAGCCTGCTGCAGGATCTGCGCGCGGGACATGTTGGAAACTTCAGTTGCGTAGTCAGCGTCCTGGATACGGGACTGAGCAGCAGACAGGTTGTTAGAGGTGTTGTTCAGGTTGTTGATTGCAGAAGTGAAGCGGTTCTGCACAGCACCCAGACCGGAACGAGCGGTATCAACTTTAGCGATTGCTTTGTCAATGGTGTCCAGATCGGTAGCAGTCATTGCTTTCAGGTCGATTGCGTTCACACCCAGAGTGGTGGTGTCAGCTTTAGCACCGCTCAGATCCAGATCGATGGTGTCGCCGTCGTTTACGCCAACCTGAATTTTAACCACACCAGCAGTACCAGCAGAACCATCCAGCAGTTTGATGCCGTTGAAGTCGGTTTTGCTGGCAACACGGTTGATTTCAGCCAGACGAGCGGTAACTTCATCCTGCAGAGATGCCAGGTCAGAGGTGCTGTTGGTGCCGTTGCTTGCCTGAACAGCCAGTTCACGAACGCGCTGCAGGTTGTTGTTGATTTCGTTCAGGGAACCTTCAGCGGTCTGCGCCATGGAGATACCGTCGTTGGCGTTACGTGCAGCCTGAGTCATACCTTTGATCTGAGCGGTCATGCGGTTTGCAATCGCCTGGCCAGCGGCATCGTCTTTCGCGCTGTTGATACGCAGACCTGAAGACAGACGCTCAATAGCAGTGCCCAGAGAAGACTGAGATTTGTTCAGGTTGTTCTGAGTAGTCAGGGACAACAGGTTAGTATTGATAACTGCCATAATTTTCTTTCCTTCAAAAATTGGGTTTTAGGTCCGGTGCCTAACACTCACAGCGTCTCTCACCGTCAACAAGGTTATCGACGGGTCCCGAAAAGACTTTAGAATCAATTTCGAAAAAATTATAACCAAATGATTATTAACGATTTTATTTTTAAAAAATCAATTAAGATTTATCATAAGGTTATTATTTAGGTCTTTTTATTACGTGGAATATGCCAAAAAAGGCACACATTTATCCGTGTTATTGACGCGCTAAAAAATCGTCCCAAAGTGCAATCGTTTCATTTACCGCGCCAGGACATGCCTATTCTTTGGATTATTTTTTTCTCGCCATCGTAAACTTTTACTATTCGAGGCCGATAAGAGTCCTGAACTACTTTCGTATTTAAGGAAAATATACATGGCTACTATCAGTAACCTCGGGATAGGTTCTGCAGGACTCGGGGATTTATATAATCAGTTGGACGCAGCAGAAAGAACCAAGCTGACGACGATTACTACCCAGCAATCAACGTATAACGCACAGTTGAGCGCGTACGGCAAGCTGCAGAGTGCCATGACCTCGCTGCAGACTGCGACCGCTGCGCTGGGTAAAGCGACCACATGGAACTCAACTGCCGTAAGCAGCACCAACACGGCCTTTACGGCAACCACTACCGCTGACGCATCCGTCGGCTCTTATGTGGTTAACGTCAACCAGGTGGCAAAAGCACAGGCGCTCACGACGGGCTCCTATACCACCAACACGGAGCTGCTGGGCGATACGACCGGCACGACGCGTAAAATTACGATTACCCAGCCGGGTACAAAAACGCCTTTAGAGGTGAACCTGGCCGATGGCGATACGTCGCTGGCCGGGATCGCGAGCGCGATCAATAAAGCGAACGGCAACGTCACCGCCAGCGTAATCAAGGCGAAAGACGGCGATTATCGCCTGATGCTGTCATCGAAAACCACCGGTACGGATGGCGAGATGACCATCAGCGTAACCGGGGACGACAAGCTGCAAAGCGCCATCGGCTACGACTCAACCGCCAAAACCGGCGCGCTGACGGTAAATACCGCGGCACAGAACGCGATTGTCGTCGTGAACGACATCAAGATTGAGCGTCAATCGAATACCATCTCCGATGCGCTGCCCGGCATGACCTTCACCGTGAAGGCAGAAAGTAAAGCGGATGAAATGCTGGAAGTGACGCGCGCCACGGATGCGAACCAGAAAGCCGTAACGGACTGGGTAACCGCGTATAACTCGCTGCAGTCCACCATTAATAGCCTGACCAAATATGTGCCGGTCGACGCTGGCGCTGGCGGCCAGTCAGCCAGCAACGGCGCGCTTGTCGGTGATGCAAATGTGCGCGGGATCCAGTCTCAGCTGCGCGGTCTGCTGACCGAAGTGCAGGCCGGCTCCGTTCAGATCATGGCTCAACTCGGGATTACCCAGGATCCAGTGAAAGGCGCAGACGGTACGGTCGGTAACCTGAAGGTGGATACCGATAAGCTGAAAAAAGCGCTGACCGACAACCCGACCGCCGTACAGCAGTACTTTATCGGTGACGGAAAGAAAACCGGTCTGGCGACCCAGATGAACAACACGCTGACCACCATGCTCAGCACCAGCACCGGCAGCGCGGGTGTGATCCAGAACGCGAAAGACGGTATTAACAAAACGCTGAAAACCCTGGGCGAACGTTACGATTCTATGGAAGCCTCTATTGATGCGACCATGGCGCGTTACAAAGCGCAGTTCACCAGCCTGGACGTATTAGTTACCAAAATGACCAGTACGGCCAACTACCTGACCCAACAGTTCTCACAAAAATAGTCGTAGCCTTCAGGAGTGGATATGTATAAGACCTCTGGTGTTCAATCCTATCAGCAGATAGGAGTAGAAAGCGCTGTTATGAATGCCAGTCCACACCAGCTGATTGTCATGTTGTTCGACGGGGCGCAGAGCGCCCTCGTCCGCGCGCGTTTGTTCATGGAAGCCGGACAAATTCGTGAAAAAGGCGAAGCGTTATCGAAAGCCATTAACATCATTGACAACGGTTTAAAAGCAGGACTGAACATGGAGGTTGAGAGCGATCTGTCCAGTAATCTTGCCTCCTTGTACGAATATATGGTTCGACGTTTATTACTGGCGAACGTCAGTAACGACGTAGACGCAATTGTTGAAGTCGAGGGTTTATTAAACAACATTGCGGATGCGTGGAAGCAAATCGGCCCCAATGCGTCCTCTATTTCAGGATAATTTTGATGAATAATCCCAGCGCAGCGCTTAGCCACTGGCAGGCGTTACATGCTCAGAGCATTGCTATGCTAAATCTCGCACATTCTGGTCAATGGGATGCGCTTATTGAGCAGGAAATGCATTACGTTCAACTGGTGGAAAAGATTTCGCAAACACCCATCATGTCATGCCCCCCGGCTCAGGTTGAGCAAGCGCGTGCGCTGCTGGAGATGATCCTCGACAATGAGAATACGTTAAAGGCCCTGCTGAAAGTACGGATGGACGAACTGCGTAATCTCATCGATCAGACCGGTAAACAGCAATCCATCACCTCTACCTATGGAAAGCTGTCAGGGAATATTCTTTATCCAGAAAGTGTTACCCGCGACACACAATTATGATTTCTTCATCCATACTCCAGAAGTCTGCCAAATGGCTTCTGGAGCACGGACGATGAAAAACCCCACCCTGTTACAATGCTTTCACTGGTATTACCCCGCTGGCGGTGAATTGTGGCGAGAAGTCACGGCGTTAGCCCCCAATCTTAATGAAATCGGCATCAATATGATCTGGCTGCCTCCCGCCTATAAAGGTGCTTCCGGCGGGTATTCGGTTGGCTATGACTGTTACGATCTATTCGACCTCGGCGAGTTTGATCAGAAAGGCAGTATCGCCACAAAGTACGGTGACAAAGCGCAGCTGCTGGAGGCCATCGACGCCCTTAAAAGCAACGACATTGCCGTACTGCTGGACGTGGTGGTGAACCACAAAATGGGGGCAGATGAGAAAGAGCCTGTCCGTGTTCAGCGCGTGAACGAGCAGGATCGCACGCAAATCGATGATGAGATCGTCGAGTGCGAAGCGTGGACACGCTACACCTTCCCTGCCCGCGCCGGGCAATATTCGCAGTTTATCTGGGATTACAAATGCTTCAGCGGCGTCGACCATATTGAGAATCCCGATGAAGACGGCATCTTTAAAATCGTCAACGACTACACCGGCGAAGGCTGGAACGACCAGGTCGACGATGAGATGGGTAACTTCGATTACCTGATGGGCGAAAATATCGACTTTCGCAATCACGCCGTCACCGAGGAGATCAAATACTGGGCCCGCTGGGTCATGGAACAGACGCGCTGCGACGGTTTTCGTCTGGACGCCGTCAAGCATATTCCGGCCTGGTTTTATAAAGAGTGGATTGAGCACGTACAGGAAGTTGCCGAACAGCCGTTATTTATCGTGGCGGAATACTGGTCCCACGAGGTGGACAAACTGCAGGCCTATATTGACCAGGTCGACGGTAAAACCATGCTCTTTGATGCCCCCCTGCAGATGAAATTCCACGAAGCGTCACGTCAGGGTCGGGATTACGACATGAGCCAAATCTTCACCGGCACGCTGGTGGAGGCCGATCCGTTTCATGCGGTCACCCTCGTCGCTAACCATGACACGCAGCCTCTACAGGCGCTGGAAGCGCCGGTGGATGCCTGGTTTAAACCGCTGGCGTATGCGCTGATCCTGCTGCGGGAAAACGGCGTGCCGAGCGTTTTCTATCCGGATCTGTTCGGCGCCAGCTATGACGATACGGGAGGCGATGGCGAGACCTATCACATCGACATGCCGGTTATTGAGCAGCTCCACGAGTTGATCCTTGCCCGCCAGCGCTTTGCCCACGGCGTGCAGACGCTGTTTTTTGACCATCCAAACTGCATCGCTTTCAGCCGCAGCGGCACCGAGGACGATCCCGGCTGCGTGGTGGTCATGTCGAACGGTGACGACGGCGAGAAGGTGATTTGCCTGGGGGAAAACTACGGCAACAAAACGTGGCGGGATTTTCTCGGCAACCGTGAAGAAACGGTCACCACCGCGGCGGATGGCGAAGGCACCTTTACCTGCAAAGGGGGAAGCGTTAGCGTGTGGGTGATTGAGGATGCGTTGTAGAACGGGAAACGTGCGGCCTGATGCCCTCACCCCGTCCCTCTCCCACAGGGAGAGGGAGCAAACACCAAAAACGGCAACGAGGTTGCCGTTTTGCTTTTACCCTTAGGGCAGTTTACTTTCCAGCGGATTCTTGCTCAGATAATCAGCACATTCCACCGTTGGGCGGTCAACCTTTTGCAACTCCATCCCGTCATACTCCAGCGTTGAGCCGTCGCGATCCAGCGGATAGATATCCAGCTTGCGGGTAACGTTGTAATAGCTGTCTGAGCGCAGCATGATCTTACCCGGCACGGCAATCACGCGCTGCCACTGGCGACAGTCCAGCGTATCGCCCTCTTCCGTGACCACCAGTGTGGCAATCGCTTCAGGGCTGACCAGGCTGCTCTGCGGCCCTTTCGACTGCCAGTACCCCGCCAGGTTCGCCGGGACGGGATGCTTGATCACATCATTATAGTTATCGACCTGAACGCACCCGGTCAGTGCCAGCAGCGCGCCAGCAATTGCTATTTTTTTCATCATCTTTCCTGCATTCGAAGAAAAAAATATTGTGGCATTAAAGCGCAGAGGCCGCCAGCGAAGATCGACGGGGCTTAAACCTGCATCCCCATCACTTCCTGATACGCCGACACCAGCTTGTTACGCACCTGGATCCCCATCTGGATAGAAACCGAGGCTTTTTGCAAATCGGTCATCACATCGTTCAGCGCCACGCCCGGCTCGCCGAGGGTAAACTTCTCCGCCTGCGTACGCGCAGCGGTCTGGGTATCGCTGATACGGTCAAGAGCGGCGTGCAGTTGTCCCGCAAAGCTGATGGTCGGCTGTTGTTCTGCCACATTCTGATTACGGGCCGTCATCGCCGTTGCCTGCAACTGACTGATTACCCCTTCAATGCCCTGTATAGCCATGACTCTCCCCTGGATGGTTTTTTACGCGGTCAAGACTAACAGCTTGTCAATAAGATAATGGCGGTAAATAGCGTGAAAAAACCAGGTTATTTGACGCATAGAAAATCCGGAATCGTCAAATAATGGCAGGGCCATCAATATGGAACTTTTGTCGTGTTTGCCGACCCGGGAGTCAGTTTTGTTTCTCTACACGAATAACGTAAACCACCAGGATTTAAGAGGTGCGCAATGAGTGCAGCAGCATCGACAGCGCCACAAAATAAATCACTCGAGTGGATGAACCGCCTTCGCGCGAATCCTAAAATCCCGTTGATCGTGGCAGGCGCTGCCGCAATTGCGATCCTTGTAGCGATGGTTTTATGGGCGAAAAGCCCTGATTACCGCACGCTCTACAGCAACCTTTCCGATCAGGATGGCGGCGCCATCGTCACCCAGCTTACCCAGATGAATATCCCTTATCGCTTTGCCGATAATGGCGGTGCGCTTGAGGTGCCGGCAGATAAGGTGCACGAGCTTCGTCTGCGTCTGGCACAGCAGGGCCTGCCAAAGGGCGGCGCGGTCGGTTTTGAGCTGCTGGATCAGGAAAAGTTTGGTATCAGCCAGTTCAGCGAGCAGGTGAACTACCAGCGTGCGCTGGAAGGCGAGCTGGCCCGCACCATTGAAACGTTAGGCCCGGTGAAGAGTGCCCGCGTGCACCTGGCGATGCCTAAACCTTCTTTATTCGTTCGTGAACAGAAATCCCCTTCGGCTTCCGTTACCGTGAACCTTGAGCCTGGCCGCGCGCTGGACGAAGGGCAAATCAGCGCGGTGACGCATCTCGTCTCCAGCGCCGTCGCCGGTCTGCCGCCGGGTAACGTAACGCTGGTGGACCAAAGCGGACATCTGCTGACCCAATCCAATACCGCCGGGCGTGACCTGAACGACGCGCAGCTGAAATACGCCGCCGACGTTGAAAGCCGTCTCCAGCGCCGCATCGAAGCTATCCTCGGCCCGGTAGTGGGCAACAGTAACGTGCATGCCCAGGTGACCGCGCAGATTGACTTCTCTAATAAAGAACAAACCGAAGAGCAATACAGCCCGAACGGCGATGCGGCTCAGGCGGTGATGCGTTCACGTCAGATCAACTCCAGCGAACAGGTGGGTGGGGCTTACCCTGGCGGCGTGCCGGGCGCGCTCTCTAACCAGCCTGCTCCGGCTAACGCGGCGCCGATTTCCACGCCACCGGCCAATCAGCAGAACGGTCAGCAAAATAATCAGCAGACCACCTCAACGACCAGTAACGCAGGCCCGCGCTCCAGCAGCCGCAACGAAACCACGAACTACGAAGTGGATCGGACGATCCGCCACACTAAACTGAACGTGGGCGATATTCAGCGTCTTTCCGTTGCGGTGGTGGTGAACTACAAAACGCTGGCGGATGGCAAACCGCTGCCGCTGACCGCCGAGCAGATGAAGCAGATTGAAAACCTGACCCGTGAAGCGATGGGTTACTCCGAGAAGCGCGGCGATACTCTCAACGTGGTCAACTCACCGTTCAACTCGGTTGAAGAGACCGGCGGCGAGCTGCCGTTCTGGCAACAGCAGGCGTTTATCGACCAGCTGATGTCCGCAGGACGCTGGCTGCTGGTGCTGATTGTTGCGTGGCTGCTGTGGCGTAAGGGCGTACGCCCTCAGCTTCAGCGCCGCGCAGAAGCCGAAAAAGTGGCTCGCGAACAGATGTCTGCGCGTCAGGAAACGGAAGAAGCGGTTGAAGTTCGCCTCAGCAAAGATGAACAGATGCAGCAGCGTCGTGCTAACCAGCGCATGGGCGCCGAGGTCATGAGCCAGCGCATTCGCGAAATGTCAGATAACGATCCGCGCGTCGTGGCGCTGGTCATCCGCCAGTGGATGGGTAACGAACATGAGTAATACGCTTACGGGCACCGATAAAAGCGTCATCCTGCTGATGACCATTGGCGAAGACCGCGCGGCAGAGGTGTTTAAGCACCTCTCCCAGAGAGAAGTGCAAATTCTCAGTGCGGCGATGGCCAACGTGCGTCAGATCTCCAACAAGCAGCTGACCGAGGTGCTGTCGGAATTTGAGCAGGAAGCCGAACAGTTTGCGGCGCTCAACGTCAACGCCAACGACTACCTGCGCTCCGTGCTGGTCAAGGCGCTGGGCGAAGAGCGCGCGGCCAGCCTGCTGGAAGATATTCTGGAAACGCGCGATACCGCCAGCGGTATCGAAACGCTTAACTTTATGGAGCCGCAGAGTGCCGCCGACCTTATTCGCGACGAGCACCCGCAGATTATCGCCACCATCCTGGTTCACCTCAAACGTGGCCAGGCTGCCGATATTCTGGCCCTGTTCGAGGAGCGTCTGCGTCACGACGTGATGCTGCGTATCGCGACCTTCGGCGGCGTCCAGCCGGCCGCGCTGGCGGAGCTGACCGAAGTGCTGAACAACCTGCTCGACGGTCAGAACCTCAAGCGCAGCAAAATGGGCGGCGTGAGAACGGCGGCGGAAATCATCAACCTGATGAAAACGCAGCAGGAAGAGGCGGTCATTACGGCGGTTCGCGAATTCGACGGCGAGCTGGCGCAAAAAATTATCGACGAGATGTTCCTGTTCGAAAACCTGGTCGAAGTGGACGATCGCAGCATCCAGCGTCTGCTCCAGGAAGTGGACTCCGAGTCGCTGCTTATTGCCCTCAAAGGTGCCGAGCAGCCTCTGCGCGAGAAGTTCCTGCGCAACATGTCTCAGCGTGCGGCCGATATCCTGCGCGACGACCTTGCCAACCGTGGCCCGGTGCGTCTGTCTCAGGTGGAAAACGAGCAGAAAGCGATCCTGCTTATTGTTCGTCGTCTGGCGGAAACCGGCGAGATGGTGATTGGCAGCGGAGACGACACCTATGTCTAATGAGCTGTCGTGGAAGCGCTGGACCCCGGACGATCTGGCCCCTCCCCTTGCCGAATTCTCGCCCGCGGTGGTTTCGCCCGCAGAGCCCGACGCGGACGTCGAACAGCCTGAGCTGAGCGAAGAAGAGCAGCAAGCGCAGATGCTGGCGCAGCTGCAAATGCAGGCGCACGAGCAGGGCTACAATGCTGGCCTGAACGAGGGCCGCCAGAAGGGTCACGATCTGGGGTACCAGGAAGGTCTGGCGAAAGGGCTGGAGCACGGCATCGATCAGGCGCGCCAGCAGCAGGCGCCGATCCATGCCCGCATGCAGCAGCTGGTCAGCGAGTTCCAGCACACGCTGGACGCGCTGGACAGCGTGATTGCCTCGCGTCTGATGCAGATGGCGCTGGAAGCGGCGCGTCAGGTTATCGGCCAGACGCCCGTGGTGGATAACACCGCGCTGATCAAACAAATTCAGGGTCTGCTTCAGCAGGAGCCGCTGTTCAGCGGCAAACCGCAGCTGCGCGTCCACCCGGACGATCTGCAGCGCGTTGAAGAGAGCCTGGGCGCAACGCTTAGCCTGCACGGCTGGCGTCTGCGCGGCGACCCGTCATTACACCACGGCGGATGCAAAGTCTCTGCCGATGAAGGCGACCTGGATGCCAGCGTCGCCACCCGCTGGCAGGAACTGTGCCGCCTGGCGGCACCGGGAGTCGTCTGATGACCGCGCGCCTCACCCGCTGGCTCACCACGCTCGACAACTTTGAGACGAAGATGGCACAGCTGCCATCCGTTCGTCGTTATGGGCGACTGACGCGCGCCACCGGTCTGGTACTTGAGGCCACCGGCCTGCAGCTTCCGCTGGGGGCAACCTGCGTCATTGAGCGTCAGGATGGTCAGGAGACGCGTGAAGTCGAAAGCGAAGTGGTCGGATTTAACGGCCAGCGCCTGTTCCTGATGCCGCTTGAAGAGGTGGAAGGCATTCTGCCCGGCGCGCGCGTCTATGCGAAGAATATCAGCGGCGACGGGCTGCAAAGCGGGAAACAGCTGCCGCTTGGCCCTGCCCTGCTGGGCCGCGTGCTGGACGGCAGCGGGAAGCCGCTTGATGGCCTGCCCGCGCCGGACACCACCGAAACCGGCGCGCTGATCACTCAGCCGTTCAATCCCCTGCAGCGTACCCCTATTGAGCACGTGCTGGATACCGGCGTGCGTCCGATTAACGCCCTGCTCACCGTAGGTCGCGGGCAGCGCATGGGTCTGTTTGCCGGATCAGGTGTCGGGAAATCCGTCCTGCTCGGCATGATGGCGCGCTATACCCAGGCCGACGTGATCGTCGTGGGGCTGATTGGCGAGCGTGGTCGCGAAGTAAAAGATTTCATCGAAAATATCCTGGGTGCGGAAGGCCGCGCCCGCTCGGTGGTTATTGCCGCACCGGCGGACGTGTCGCCGCTGCTGCGTATGCAGGGTGCCGCCTACGCCACCCGTATCGCCGAAGATTTTCGTGACCGCGGCAAGCACGTGCTGCTGATCATGGACTCCCTCACCCGCTACGCGATGGCGCAGCGTGAAATCGCGCTGGCTATCGGCGAGCCGCCGGCGACCAAAGGCTATCCGCCTTCGGTCTTTGCCAAACTTCCGGCGCTGGTCGAGCGTGCGGGGAACGGCATCAGCGGCGGCGGCTCTATCACCGCGTTCTATACGGTACTGACCGAGGGCGACGATCAGCAGGACCCGATTGCCGACTCCGCACGCGCGATCCTGGATGGCCATATCGTGCTGTCGCGCCGCCTGGCCGAAGCCGGGCACTACCCGGCGATTGATATTGAAGCGTCCATCAGCCGTGCGATGACGGCGTTGATTACCGAGAAGCACTACGCCCGCGTGCGTAACTTTAAACAACTGCTTTCCAGCTTCCAGCGCAACCGCGATCTGGTCAGCGTGGGGGCGTATGCCAAAGGCAGCGACCCGATGCTCGACAAGGCGATTAGCCTGTGGCCGCAGCTGGAGGCATTTTTACAACAGGGCATTTTTGAACGTGCCGACTGGGAAGATTCAATCCAGGCGCTGGAGCTAATTTTCCCGCAGGTGTAACACAGGTGGAGGGCGAAGGTCATGGCGCAAAACAGCGCGTTATCAACGCTGAAAGATCTGGCTGAAAAAGAAGTTGATGATGCCGCATTGCAGCTTGGCGCAATGCGACGCGGGTGCCAGCAGGCTGAAGAACAGTTGAAGATGTTAATCGACTATCAGCATGAATATCGCACCAACCTCAATACCGATATGACGCAGGGCATTGGCAGCCAGCGCTGGATTAACTATCAGCAGTTTATCCAGACGCTGGAAAAGGCGATAGAGCAGCACCGTCAGCAGCTAAACCAGTGGACCCAAAAAGTCGATACCGCGCTGAATTTCTGGCGCGAGAAAAAACAGAGGCTGCAGGCCTGGCAAACCTTACAGGACCGGCAGATTGCAGCCTCGACCCTGGCGGAAAACCGCCTGGATCAGAAGAAAATGGATGAGTTTGCCCAGCGCGCATCAATGAGGAAACCGGAATGATCACACTGCAACAACTGCTGATGAGCGACACCGACCTGTCAGGCGGGATGCAAACAGGGAAAGGCACCGAGGGTGCGCAAGACTTTCTCTCCCTGCTGGCGAGCGCCCTGACGGACGCAACGGGCAAAGGTAACGATGCGCCGCTCACCCTGGCGGACCTGAAAGCCGCAGGCGGCAAGCTGTCGAAAGTTGCGCTGGAAGCCAAAGGCGATACCGCTCTGCAGGCCAAAATTGCCGATCTGCTCGCGCGTCAGCCTGCGCTGAATGGCGTTGAAACGACCGAGTCCGCGCCGCTTGAAACCCTGGTTTCCGGGCTGGTGCCGCTGTCAAAGGGCGACGCGCTGAAGACGCTCACTGCGGCCAACGGCAAAGATGACGGTCAAAGCGAACTGAGCGAAGAAGAGCTGGCCGGGTTAAGCGCGCTGATGGCGATGCTGCCGCACCAGCAGACTACCGCCTCTCGTGCGGCTGGCAGCGACGGCGTTTCCGCTCCCTCAGCGCTGAATTCAGCAACGCTTTCGCCAAACGGTGCAGGCCAGCCGTCCCTGAACGCGCCTGCGGGAAGCCATGACAAAGCGCAGCTTTCTGCGTCCTACCAGAGCCAGGCGAAAAACAACGGTCCCGATCTCTCAGGCAACGCGCCTGCCACGCCGGTCGTGGCCGCGGCCGCAGAGAAGCAGGAGTTCGCCAGTTCTTCCTCGTCATCTTCGCCAACCGCGACCCTGGCACCGATTATGTCCAGCCATGCTATCAGCCAGCCAGCCGCCACCGTTGCCACCGCGCCGGTGCTAAGCCAGCCTCTGGGCACCCACGAATGGCAACAGTCCCTGAGCCAGCACATCACCCTGTTCACTAAGCAGGGCCAGCAGACGGCGGAGCTGCGCCTGCACCCGGAAGATCTGGGCCAGGTGCAAATCTCGCTTAAGCTGGACGACAACCAGGCACAGCTGCAGATGGTCTCTGCGCACAGCCATGTGCGCGCAGCGCTGGAGGCCGCGCTGCCGGTCCTGCGGACCTCGCTGGCGGAGAACGGCATTCAGCTTTCTCAGAGCAGCGTCAGCAGCGAGAGTTTCGCCGGTCAGCAGCAGTCTTCATCCCAGCAGCATCAGGCCTCGCGTTCCGGCCAGCACGGCGGTTTTAATGAAGAGAGCGATGAGCTCCTGCCGGTTCCTGCCGCCCTGCAATCCGCGGCGCGCGGTAACGGTGCCGTGGACATCTTCGCCTAAACGCCAGAGGTAGCGTGATTATCCCCGTCTTTTCCACGCTTTGACGACGGCAGGACACGGGATAATCACCTTATTAAGCTGTACCGAAACAGGAAGCTCGTATCAGATGACAGACTCCGCTATCACCAAAAAAAGCAAGCGTTCCATCTGGATCCCGCTGCTGGTGTTGATCACGCTCGCCGCCTGCGCTACCGCGGGCTATAGTTACTGGCGTATGCAGCAGGAACCTTCTACCGCTGCGGCCAAAGCCGAACCTGCTCCACCGCCGGCGCCGGTCTTTTTCCCTCTGGACACCTTCACCGTTAACCTCGGTGATGCGGATCGTGTGCTGTATGTCGGTATTACGCTGCGCCTGAAGGACGAAGCGACCCGCGCGCGCCTGAACGATTATCTGCCGGAAGTGCGTAGCCGCCTTCTCCTGCTGTTTTCTCGTCAGGACGCCTCCGCGCTGGCTACCGACGTGGGTAAGCAAAAGCTGGTCGACGCCATCAAGCAGACGCTGGCCACCCCGCTGGTAAACGGTCAACCTAAGCAGGAAGTCACTGACGTTCTGTACACAGCCTTTATTCTGCGGTAACGACATGGGCGACAGTATTCTTTCTCAGGCAGAAATCGACGCGCTGCTTAACGGCGACAGCGATAAGAGTGACGATCCGCAACCGGGTCTCACCGGCGACGATAATATTCGTCCTTACGATCCCAATACCCAGCGTCGCGTAGTCCGTGAACGTCTGCAGGCGCTGGAGATCATTAACGAACGTTTTGCACGTCAGTTCCGTATGGGGCTGTTTAACCTGCTGCGTCGTAGCCCGGATATCACGGTCGGTGCGATCCGCATTCAGCCGTATCATGAGTTTGCCCGCAACCTGCCGGTGCCAACCAACCTTAACCTGATTCATCTGAAGCCGCTTCGCGGCACCGGTCTGGTGGTGTTCTCGCCAAGCCTGGTGTTCATTGCGGTGGATAACCTGTTCGGCGGCGACGGGCGTTTCCCGACCAAAGTGGAAGGCCGTGAATTTACCCACACCGAACAGCGCGTCATTAACCGCATGCTGAAGCTGGCGCTGGAGTCCTACAGCGACGCGTGGAAAGCGATTAACCCGCTGGAAGTGGAGTACGTTCGTTCTGAGATGCAGGTGAAATTTACCAATATCACCACCTCCCCGAACGATATCGTCGTCAATACGCCGTTCCACGTGGAGATCGGTAACCTGACCGGCGAATTCAACATCTGCCTGCCGTTCAGCATGATTGAACCGCTGCGCGAGCTGCTGGTTAACCCGCCGCTGGAGAACTCGCGCAACGAAGATCAGAACTGGCGTGAAAACCTGGTGCGCCAGGTGCAGCACTCCCAGCTGGAGCTGGTGGCAAACTTTGCCGACATCTCGATGCGGTTATCCCAGATCCTGAAATTACAACCCGGCGACGTTTTGCCGATAGACAAACCCGACCGCATTATTGCCCACGTGGATGGTGTCCCCGTACTCACAAGCCAGTACGGCACGATTAACGGTCAGTATGCGTTACGCGTTGAGCACTTGATCAACCCGATTTTGAATTCGCTGAATGAGGAACAGCCCAAATGAGTGACATGAACAATCCGTCCGATGAAAACAGCGGAGCACTGGACGATCTGTGGGCTGACGCGTTAAACGAGCAAAAAACGACCCCGACAAAAAGCGCGGCGGACGCGGTCTTCCAGCAGTTAGGCGGCGGTGACGTCAGCGGCACGCTGCAGGATATCGACCTGATTATGGACATCCCGGTCAAGCTGACCGTTGAGCTGGGGCGCACCCGGATGACCATTAAAGAGCTGCTGCGTCTGACGCAGGGTTCGGTCGTGGCCCTTGACGGCCTGGCCGGCGAGCCGCTGGATATTCTGATCAACGGCTATCTGATTGCTCAGGGTGAAGTGGTGGTGGTTGCCGACAAATACGGCGTGCGCATCACCGACATCATTACCCCGTCTGAACGCATGCGTCGTCTGAGCCGTTAAGTATGAAAACCCAGGCAACAATATCACCACCGTCCGCCGTTCCCGGCTCCCCGCTGCTCCAGGTGAGCGGGGCGTTGTTCGGTATTATTGCCTTTATTCTTATTGCCGCCTGGCTGGCGAAGCGTTTTGGTCTGGCGGGTAAAACTGCCAGCACCCGCGGCCTGAAGGTCAGCGCCAGCACTCCCCTTGGGCCGCGCGAACGCGTGGTCATCGTCGATGTGGAAGATGCGCGTCTGGTACTGGGCGTAACCGGCTCAAACATCAACGTATTACATAAACTGCCGCCCGCCCCGGTCACGGTGGACGAGCGCGCACAAGCCCCTGCGGATTTTCAGTCCGTCATGAAGAGTTTGCTTAAGCGTTCCGGGAGATCCTGATGCGCCGTTTGTTATCCCTTACGCTTGCGGGCATTGGCCTGTTTGCTCCTGCGGTTTATGCACAGCTGCCCGGTCTGGTCTCAACGCCGATTGCGGGTGGCGGCCAGAGCTGGTCGCTCCCGGTTCAGACGCTGGTCTTCATCACCTCGCTGACCTTTATTCCGGCTATCCTGCTGATGATGACCAGTTTCACCCGCATCATCATCGTCTTTGGTCTGCTGCGAAACGCGCTGGGCACCCCTTCGGCGCCGCCAAACCAGGTGCTTCTGGGTTTAGCTCTGTTTTTGACCTTTTTCATCATGTCGCCGGTGATCGACAAGATTTATACCGACGCCTACCAGCCGTTCAGCGAAGACAAAATTTCGATGCAGGAAGCGCTGGAAAAAGGCGCGCAGCCGCTGCGGGAATTTATGCTGCGTCAGACGCGCGAAGCGGACCTGGCTCTTTTCGCTCGACTGTCCAACACCGGCGAGCTTCAGGGGCCGGAAGCGGTGCCGATGCGCATTCTCCTGCCGGCCTATGTCACCAGCGAGCTGAAAACCGCGTTCCAGATTGGCTTTACCATCTTTATTCCGTTCCTGATTATCGACCTGGTGATCGCCAGCGTCCTGATGGCGCTCGGGATGATGATGGTGCCGCCGGCCACAATTGCCCTGCCCTTTAAGATCATGCTCTTTGTGCTGGTCGATGGCTGGCAACTACTGGTCAGTTCGCTGGCGCAGAGTTTTTACAGTTAAGGAACGGCAATGACACCCGAATCGGTCATGATGATGGGCACGGAAGCGATGAAAATCGCCATTGCCGTTGCCGCGCCGCTGCTGCTTGTCGCGCTGGTTACCGGCCTGATTATCAGTATTCTTCAGGCTGCCACGCAGATTAACGAAATGACGCTGTCGTTTATCCCGAAAATCATCGCCGTCTTCGTGGCGATTATCGTGGCCGGGCCGTGGATGCTGAACCTGCTGCTGGACTATATGCGCAACCTGTTTACCAATCTACCGTACATCATCGGCTGACCTGACGATGCTGCACTTCACCAGCGACCAGTGGGTTCAGTGGCTCGGCGTCTATTTCTGGCCGATGCTGCGCATTCTGGCGCTGATCTCCACCGCCCCCATACTCAGCGAGAAATCGATCCCCAAGCGCGTCAAGGTGGGGCTGGGCATTATCATCACCATTATCGTTGCCCCTTCCCTGCCACCCGTGAATATTCCCATCTTCTCGGCTAACGCGATATGGGTCGCTTTGCAGCAGGTGATGATTGGCGTCGCCGTGGGCTTTACCATGCAGCTCGCCTTCGCCGCCGTGCGCACGGCTGGTGAGTTGATTGGCCTGCAGATGGGGCTATCATTCGCCACGTTTGTCGATCCCGGCAGCCATCTCAACATGCCGGTGCTGGCGCGCATCATCGATCTGCTCGCCATGCTGCTGTTCCTGTCGCTTAACGGCCATCTGTGGCTCATCTCCATGCTGGTGGATACCTTCCATACGCTGCCGATTGGTGATAACCCGGTCAACAGCAACGCCTTCCTCGCGCTTACCCGCGCGGCGGGGCTGATTTTCCTCAACGGTCTGATGCTGGCTCTGCCGATCATCACGCTGCTGCTCACCGTCAACCTGGCATTAGGTTTACTGAACAGAATGGCACCGCAGCTCTCGGTGTTTGTGATTGGTTTTCCGCTGACCCTGACGGTCGGAATTTTATTAATGTCATTACTGATGCCCCTTATCGCCCCCTTCTGTGAACATTTATTCGGCGAGATATTCAATCTGTTAGCGGATATTGTCAGCGAATTGCCACGTAAATAATAGTCCTCACGTTCGCTATTGTCTTTCTGAGGATATTCCTAAAATAAAACGCGAAAAACATCTTCCAGGATATATCTGACGCGGTTTAAATGTTTCTAACCATCTCACAATACTTAATATTTACTTTACTTTAAGAAGATTCCTGGCAAATTATACGTAACTTTACGGGATAGTGAGTCCGCCTGAAAGTCTTTGTCATGCTCACAGGTTTATTATTTTTTTCCATCCCGTATGGCTGTTTTGAGCTCTCAGGCAGATGGTGAATTATCGTTACGCATTGAGTGAGGGTATGCCATGTCAACGATCATTATGGATTTATGCAGCTACACCCGGCTAGGGTTAACCGGGTACCTGGCAAGCAGAGGGGTAAGAAAGAGAGACATCAACGATGCACACACCGTTGAAGAACTCGCAGCCGCTTGTGACGAACTCAAACCAGGCGTGGTGTTTATTAATGAGGACTGTTTCATTCACGATCCAGCCAACAGTCAGCACATTAAGCAAATCATTAATCAGCATCCAAAAACCCTGTTTATTGTTTTTATGGCGATCGCGAATATCCATTTCGATGAGTATTTGTTGGTCCGTAAAAATTTATTGATTAGTTCTAAGTCGATTAAACCCGAGTCGCTGGATGACATTCTGGGTGATTATTTGAATAAAGAAGTTAAAAATGTAGGAGCGGTTAACTTACCCACCCTTTCATTAAGCAGGACTGAATCAAGCATGCTGCGAATGTGGATGGCGGGACAAGGAACTATTCAGATCTCCGACCAGATGAATATTAAAGCGAAAACCGTTTCATCACACAAAGGAAATATTAAAAGGAAAATTAAAACGCATAATAAGCAAGTGATCTATCACGTGGTACGTCTGACCGATAATGTGACGAACGGGATTTTCGTCAACATGCGTTAGTGGCTTAAACCCCTTTGCACCCTACCTTTGATCTCTGGCCTGGCCAGAGATTTTTGCTTTTGCGGACGTAGTCGGGCACGCGCAATGCCACCCGACGCCGTACTACTCCGCTTTCTCAACAAAAATGCCGTCCGGATGCCCCAGTTCGTTAAAAAACCAGATGCCGAGCGGGTAATCTTCCAGTGAGACCAGGTACATTGTGCCTTCACTAAACTCTTCAATTGCCAGCACCACCCCCGGGCGGCGCGGCCCACCGTCCGTTTTAACGGTTACCCGATCGTTGACCTTCATACATTCCTCCTCTGGTTTTGAGCCAGTGTAGAACAAAACGCAAAAACACACATCGCCGCACGGCGTGAATGGCGTTTTTATACACAGTCTATACTTAGCGTTGGACACGGTTGAATGAGGAACCCCGTAATGAAGACCGATAAAGAGTACAGCGACACCATCAAGCGCGAAGTTGAGGTGGATGTCGATGCCCTGCTGGCCGCCATCAATGAGATCAGTGAGTCAGAAGTCCGCCGCACGGACGATGGTTCGGACCACGTCATTGTTAACGGGAGGGATTATCACACCTATCGCGAGCTGGCGGAGGCCTTCGAGCTAGATATTCATGACTTTAGCGTGTCTGAAGCAAATCGTTAGCACGAAAAAAATCCCGGTCATGGGGATGGCCGGGATCAAAACTTGCTTATGCAAGAAGCACTTGAAAATTCGTTACACCAGGAAATCTGATGTACAAACAACACTATCCCCAACGATTTTGCATGACAAGCATATATTCTTACAGTGAATATAATATTTTTAACATAATCGTTTTGGTTATGAGCAACAACATACGCCGAATGCGGGTTTGGCTGGATCGGTTCTCCTGAATCCGGTTTAAGCGCAGATAATTTTTTAGGAATATTCTTAGATTAAGACTCATTCGTTTTCGGGAGTTACTATGCTTTCACTCCAGGGTTCCCTGCTGATTTTTTCCGATCTGGATGGATCGCTGTTGGATATTCATACCTATGAGTGGCAGCCCGCGATGCCGTGGCTCGATAAACTGCAGGATAACCAGGTGCCGGTAATTCTTTGCAGCAGCAAAAGCGCGGCAGAGATGCTGGATATCCAGCAGGATTTAGGTCTCGAAGGCTTACCTTTTATCGCTGAGAACGGCGCGGTGGTTCAGCCTGACGTACGCTGGGAAATAGGTCAGCGCCACATCAACGGCATGACGCACCGGGAGATTCATCCGCTTATTGAGCAAATCCGCCAGCAGGCAGGCTTCAAATTCACCACTTTTGACGACGTGGACGAACGCGTCATCAGCGAATGGACGGGGCTGACCCGCTACCGGGCAGCGCTTGCCCGCAGGCACGACGCCTCCGTCACGCTCATCTGGCGTGATTCCGACGAAGCCATGGCCCGGTTTGAAGCGGCGCTGGCGCAGCGCGGACTGAAATGCCTGCAGGGAGCCCGTTTCTGGCACATTCTGGATGCCGGCTGCGGTAAGGACGTTGCGGCTAACTGGCTTATCGCGCAGTACCGTGAACGGGAAAATATTGAACCCACCACCCTGGGGCTCGGCGATGGGCCAAACGACGCGCCGTTGCTGGACAGCGTGGACTTCGCGGTGGTGATTAAGGGCATAAACCGCCAGGGTATTAGGTTACGGGACGATAGCCCCAGCCGGGTTTATCACACCCGGCAGGCGGGACCGCTCGGCTGGCAGGAGGGGCTGGATCACTTTTTGTCATGATCGTGCCAGACAACCCGGTTACGTCCGTCCTGTTTAGCGTTGTATAACCGGGCATCCGCCACGGACTGCAGCTGTTCGAAATCGTAGTTTTCGTTTTCCTGCGCGCTGCTGACGCCGAGTGACGCGCTGATGCGCAGGGTCATACTCTTCTTCACCAGAATCTCCTTGCTGTTGATTCGGCAACGAATACGCTCCGCGACGCCTCTCGCCTCCTCAAGACCAAGCCCCGGCAGAACGATACAAAACTCTTCCCCGCCCACGCGTCCTGCCACATCGTTCTTGCGTAACGTACTGGCAATCAACCCTGCCGTGTGGGAGAGCACCTTATCCCCGGCCTGGTGGCCAAAACGGTCGTTAATGCTTTTAAAATTGTCGAGATCGATCTGAATAACCGAGAACGGCAGCGACTGCTGGCGACAGGTTTCCGACAGCAGTTTTGCGCGGTCGAACAGCGCGCCGCGATTATTCAGGCGGGTGAGCGGGTCATGCCAAGCCTGCCACTGGAGCGAGTGCTGGAGCGTATACATGTTGCTGACCATCCGACGGATAACCAGCCACGAGATCAATAGCATGGCGGTAAAGAGTGCCCACATCAGCGCCAGCACAATACTGATACTGCCGAAGTCATCTTGTACCCCTTCATGCAGGGTGTGGATCCGCAAGACGACGCCATCGAAGTGATTGAGCCGCTCCCAGCTGACAAAACGGCTTCCAAGGCGGATCCCACCGCCGGTATCGTTCTCAATCGCCTGCGCTATTTGCGCCGTTTCGCGTTCATCAAAATGGTTAACCGGTTTTCCTGAACGGTCAGAGGTGGCAATCATATTAAGACGAGTGTCGTACAGCTGATACTCCCCTTCCGTCCGGTCTTCCGTCGCGTCAGCCAGCAGGCGCTGCATCGTGCTCAACGCAAAATCCATCGCTACAACGCCGTACCAGTAATGGTCGAAATAGATGGGCACACTGGCGGCGATCGTGCGTTCCTCCCCGTTCCATGAGGAAGGCGTAGAGATGAACCAGCGCACCGCGCGGGCGCGGTTGTTGCGCTCTGACTGCTGGGTAAACCAGGGCTGCGTGACCAGATGGTAATAGCGGGAGGTGATGTCGCCCGCCAGGTCCGGCGTATCCGTGGAAAGGAAAAAACCGGCGCGGGAGACGTAGGTCGCGCGTGATTCCGTTTGCGCTCGCGTGGACGCCAGCCTGAGCAGATACCCTACTTCAAGCGCGGCAGAAATTTCATGACTGATGCGGTCAGGGTCACGGTTCAGAAGCGTGGTTTTTTCGACGAACGCATCCGAAACGCCGTTAATGGGCAGGGTCCGCTTTTTATCAACGGCGATTTGCCAGGTAGGCTGCTTGCGGACGGTGTTGAAGCGCGACACGGCATTCTGCAGGACATCAAACGCCAGCGGCATCTGGATCGCATCGCGTATGCCCTGGCGGAACAGCAGCATCCTGTCCACGCTGTTCTGTAACTGCCTGTCCAGCGAGCTGGCCACGGTTTCCAGATGGTTCCGCTGGCTGGAAATGTAGGCCTCTTCAAGCACCACCACCTCACGCCAGGTCAGGAGAGTGGAAAACACCAGAACGATCAGAAAACAGAGATTAACAATCAACCCCGGATTGCTACGCTTATGCAGCCATTGCAGAAAAGATTGTCTTACAACAAAGGTATCGCGCTGCACACACACTCCCTGACAACTGCCTACACCCGGTACTGGAGATAAAAAACGCCCGGCAAAGCCGGGCGTTATGTGATTAAGCCTTGTCCCGCTTGTGCTGCCCGTCACCCGGCTGAAGCTCATCTTCACGAAATGCTTCCCGCTGGACGCTAAAGCCATCGTGCCACCGACACTCCACCATTCCGCTGGAATACCCGGTGACAATCATACGTGGGCCGCCCTTCTTAGGCTTAACTTCATCACTGACCAAAAAGACCATACCTGCCTCCTGTATCAGGGTGAAACTGTTTCAATTTAGACGAGGAATGGTCTTTTTGCATCCTGCGACGGGTAACAATTAGTGCGCTGTACCGCGCATTTTTTCAACCAGTTTCACCGCTGCCACCACGATAGCGCCAACGATAAAGCCCAGCACAAGATTAAGCAGCGTCGGCAGAATAGCGGCCACCACGCTCCCCTGCGCCGAGGAGAAATGTTCGATAGCATGATGCAGCGGAGCAATGCCGTGAACCACAATACCGCCGCCCACGAGGAACATCGCCAGGGTGCCCACCACGGACAAGCTCTTCATCAGCCACGGCGCCAGCGTCAGTAAGCTCTTGCCGATGCCTTTTGCCACCGCGCTTGATTTCTCCTCCAGCCAGTAGCCGATATCATCGAGCTTCACGATCAGACCGACCAGGCCGTAGACGCCTACCGTAACCAGAATGGCGATTCCGGAAAGGATCAGCACCTGATTCAGCAGCGGTGCGTCGGAGACAATGCCCAGCGTAATGGCAACGATCTCTGCTGAAAGAATAAAGTCGGTGCGAATGGCGCCTTTGATTTTATCGCGCTCGAAGACTTTCGGATCCTGCGCGGCCAGCGCTTCAAGGCGCTGCTGACGCGCCTCCGGGGTATCCTTCTGCTTGCGAGAGCTCAAAGAGTGCAGGACCTTCTCCACGCCTTCGAAACATAAAAATGCCCCGCCAATCATCAGCAGCGGCGTGATTGCCCAGGGAATGAATGCGCTGATCAGCAGCGCCAGCGGCACCAGGATCACTTTATTCAGAAACGAGCCTTTTGCCACGCCCCACACCACTGGCAGCTCACGGTTAGCCCGTACCCCGCTCACCTGCTGAGCGTTAAGCGAGAGATCGTCCCCCAGCACCCCTGCGGTTTTCTTCGCCGCCAGTTTCCCCATCACGGAAATATCATCCAGTAAGGTGGCAATATCATCCAGCAATGTTAATAAGCTACTTCCTGCCAAAATGGTGATCCTTCTTTTTTTGGTAATTAAGTGAATAGTATGGAGCAAAAGCGCAATCGCGGAAACAGGCACCTTGCGTCAACAAAAATTTCACATCAACTACACAATTAAAGGGCTCGCCAGCGCGATAGTTTTCGCGTTTACTATCAGCGACCTTTTTATTTCGTCGTGAGGGATTATGCGTTTCCGGCAACTGCTTCCACTTATTGGGGCACTTTTTTCGCTGTATATCATCTGGGGTTCCACCTACTTTGTCATTCGCATCGGCGTAGAAAGCTGGCCGCCGCTGATGATGGCGGGCATTCGCTTCCTCTCGGCGGGCGTGCTGCTGCTGGCCTTCCTGCTGCTGCGCGGGCATAAGCTTCCTCCGCTTCGCCCAATGCTGAACGCCGCCCTGATAGGCCTGCTGCTGCTGGCGGTCGGGAATGGCTTTGTGACCATTGCCGAGCACCAGAACGTACCGTCTGGGATCGCCGCCGTGGTCGTTGCCACCGTACCGCTGTTTACCCTCTGCTTCAGCCGCCTTTTCGGCATCCGCACCCGCAAGCTGGAGTGGCTGGGGATTGGCATCGGCCTTGCCGGCATTATTCTGCTCAACAGCGGCGGTAACCTGAGCGGGAATCCGTGGGGCGCAGTGATTATCCTTATTGGCTCGATGAGCTGGGCGTTCGGTTCCGTATACGGTTCTCGTATCGAGCTGCCGACCGGCATGATGGCGGGGGCAATTGAGATGCTTGCGGCTGGGATTGTGCTGCTGCTGGCCTCAGCCCTGACGGGAGAGGAGCTGACTACCCTGCCGCCGTTGTCGGGCTTCCTGGCGGTAGGCTACCTGGCGCTGTTCGGCTCCATCATCGCCATCAACGCCTATATGTTCCTGATCCGTAACGTCTCTCCGGCGGTCGCCACCAGCTATGCCTACGTCAACCCGGTCGTGGCCGTGCTGCTTGGCACCGGGCTTGGCGGTGAAACGCTCTCTCCGGTTGAGTGGTTAGCTTTAGGGGTGATTGTTTTTGCCGTCGTGCTGGTGACCTTAGGCAAATATTTGCTGCCGGCAAAGCCCGTGGTTACGCCTTGCGAGGTGGAGAAACCGTAAGCGCGTGGATCCCCTGCGTGTCGATCTGCGCGGCCTCGCCGCCGCCGCAGATCCACTCTTCCAGCCGTTCGCTCAGAGCGGCATCGTTCAGCTTCAGCCGCCCTTTCAGCGCACATTCCCAGACGATCAGCACCCTCCAGCCCTGCGCGACAAGCGTGGCAAGATCCCGCGCGTCGCGTTCAACGTTCTTGCCAATCTTCTCCAGCCAGAAATCGGTGCGCGTCGCCGGAACTTTAAACAGGTAGCAGTCGTGATGATGCCAGAAACAGCCGTGGGTGAAGATAATGCACCGATACGCGTCGATGACGAAATCCGGACGACCCGCAAGCGCGGGATCCTGTACGCGAAACTCAAAGCCCGCCTGCGTCAGAAGCCCGGCCAGACGCTTTTCAATCGCGGTGTCACGCGTGCCGATGGCACGCATGTTTTTGCTGCGCGTGGCCTTATCGTGAACGTCCGTCATTGACGGCCTCACCCTGGCGGAGCGCCACCGCCTGTCTGATGCGCGAGGCCAGCAGTTTTGCCACCGCCGCGAACGCGGGCACCACCACCGAGTTACCAAACTGACGGTAAGCCTGAGTGTCCGAAACCGGAATGCGGAAACGGTAGCCCTGCGGCGTTTCAAAGCCCATCAGCCGGGCGCACTCCCGCGGCGTAAGGCGACGCGGACGGTGACGCTGGTTTTGCGGATCGTCGAAATCCTTCTCGCCCAGCGCCTTGTCCCAGCCTCTGTCGATCAGGATTTCCGCGCCGTCTTTGTAGTAGCGAGCGGACAACGTGCGGGTCACGCTGTGCGGATCGTTCGGGTTTACCATGCCAAACCCGAAGCCGTTGCCTTTGGCCTGATGCTTTTTGGCATAGCGGTAGAGGTATTTCCACAGGATCGGCGTCAGGATAAATTTTGCGTCGACCACAGGCTCCAGCAGGTCGGCAATGGTTGGACGGCGCTCGGGATATAAGGAGGGAATATCCCGCAGGGTGAAATCCCCCTTCAGATTGAGATCGCGGCGGAAACCGACCAGCACAATGCGTTCGCGATGCTGGGGCAGGAAGTGTTTCCCGTCGATGATTTTCGGGTCATCCGCGCCCATGTCCCCGGAATCGGCCACGTCATAGCCCAGCTCATCCAGCGTTTGCATGATAATGCGGAAGGTCTTTCCACCGTCGTGGCTCTTTAAGTTTTTGACGTTTTCCAGCACGAATATGGCCGGGCGACAGGCGTCAATGATTCGGGCCACATCAAAAAACAGCGTCCCCTGGGTATCGCAGGCGAAGCCGTGGGCACGTCCGAGGGCATTCTTTTTGGATACGCCGGCCAGCGAGAAAGGCTGGCACGGGAAGCCCGCCAGCAGCACGTCATGCGCCGGAATCGTCTGACGAATATGCTCGGCGGCCTGTTCATCCGTGACGCCGCTTTTATGGCTCAGGGTGACATCGCGGATATCGGCGTTGAAATGATGCTCCTGCGGATCGCAGTACCAGTTCGCTTTATAGGTGCGTACCGCATGTTTGTTCCACTCGCTGGTAAACACGCACTGACCGCCGATCGCTTCAAAGCCGTGCCGGATACCGCCGATGCCGGCAAACAGATCGATAAAGCGGAAGGCATAGTTCGGGTGCGCAGCAGGTGGCCGCGGAAGCAGATTTTGCAGATAACGAAACTCGCCTTCACTCAGGCGGCGCCCTGCCCGATCGCTGGTCACTAGCCGCTTAAGGATGGCCGGGCTCCAGTGGCTCTCGCCGTGCGCCACAAGCTGGTTTGCCAGCGTTTTAGCGTCATAAATATCCAGCAGCTGACGCAGTAATGCCTGCACCGTTGCCGTTGACTTCTCTGCCTGCTCAGACGCGGGCTCTGTCACTGATCGATTTTCCTGCATTCTTTTAACCGGGCAATAAAGACTGGGAACAGATTACCACAGTTCACTTTCGCAAACTGCGACGGAAGCGGTGTTGAATCTGGCTATCCAGCCCGATGCAGTCGCCCTGTAATTCGGCACTGAGTTTCGCCATAAACTGAATCAGAAAATCGGCGTTGTGCTGCGCGAGCTCGCGCCCGACCTCGGTTTGCATTGTATCAGGCAAGCGCAGCAGCTTGGTCTGAAAATGATCGAGCGCAAACGCCCGGTCATCAAGTGGCCGCGCGTCGGCAAACGGATCGTCCGCGTTAAAAAGCGGTACGCCCAGCGCGCCTGACACGGCAAACACGCGCGCCAGACCGATCGCTCCCAGCGCCTCCAGACGATCTGCATCCTGGACAATTTTGGCTTCAATCGTGTGCGGCGTCAGTCCGGCACTGAAACTGTGCGCCTCGATGGCGTGCTCCACGGCGGCGTAGCGATCGGACGGGAAGTCAGGGAAATCGCGGTGCAGAATCTCTCGCGTCCTGCGCGCGGCCAGATGCGACGACTGGCTGCGTTCAGGATGGTTTTTCGGCAGGCTGACGATGTCGTGAAAATAGCAGGCGGTCAGGATCGTTAGCGGGTCGACGGGGTGATGTACCATGATTTTCTGCGCCGTCATCCAGACGCGACGGAAGTGTGAAATATCGTGCGCGGTGTCGTCGGTCGCGTGATGTTCATTAAGCCAGGATTCAAAGCGCTGCTGCCACTGTATAAGTTCCATCATCCTTTCCTGTTACGAAAATGGGCGCTTAATTATAACATAGCCAAATGAAATAAATTAAAAAATAGAAATGCGAAATACTTAATAATAATTACCCGCAATATATTCAAACAATTAATTCACATGAAAAATAAAGAGATAAATAGAAATATTTTGTAATATTTTTACCGATTTAATTACATTTATTTTTGAACAAATTTCACAAGCCATGGAATAGTATCGAACACGTAATTACGGAGGGTGATTACATATATTCATATAAATTATCTTTAAAGGGAATATATAATGAAAAGAAAAGTTCTGGCAATTCTGGTACCCGCGTTTTTAATGGCTGGTGCAGCGCATGCGGCTGAAATGTACAACAAAAACGGCAACAAAGTTGACCTGTACGGCAAAGTAGACGCGCGTCATACCTTCTCTGACAACCCTGGCGACGATGGCGATGAAACCTATGTACAGATTGGTTTCAAAGGCGAAACGCAGATCACTAACGAGCTGACCGGTTATGGTCAGTGGGAATACAAAACCTACGCTAACGATACCGAAGGCGCCGGTGATAAATCATTTAACCGTCTGGCATACGCTGGCCTGAAATTTGGCGAATACGGTTCATTTGACTACGGCCGTAATTACGGCGTCGTGTATGACGTTGAAGCCTGGACCGATATGCTGCCGGTATTTGGCGGTGATTCTTACACCTGGACCGATAACTTCATGAACGGCCGTGCTAACGGTCTGGCAACTTACCGCAACACCGATTTCTTTGGTCTGGTTGAAGGCCTGAACTTCG
Organism: Enterobacter sp. KB-280D8; assembly: GCF_041399405.1. Lineage (NCBI taxonomy): Bacteria > Pseudomonadati > Pseudomonadota > Gammaproteobacteria > Enterobacterales > Enterobacteriaceae > Enterobacter > Enterobacter sp. KB-280D8. The sequence continues at coordinate 27,936 of NZ_JBGKEC010000010.1, read as the reverse complement.
CGCTGCAGTATCAGGGTGCAAATGAAGGCCAGAATGCTCAGGAAGACCAGGAAGGCACTAAAAACGGCCATGAAGACCTGCGCTTCCAAAACGGCGACGGCTTCGGCATGTCTACCTCCTATGACTTCTCCGGCGATCTGTCCGGCCTGAGCCTGGGTGCGGCATACTCTTCATCTGACCGTACCAACCAGCAGGTTGCTTTCGGCAAAAGCTATGAAGGCATCGGATTTGCCGGTGGTGAAAGAGCTGAAGCCTGGACCGTTGGCGCGAAATACGATGCAAACAACGTTTACCTGGCGATGATGTACGCTGAAACCCGCAACATGACGCCAATCGGTAACTTTGGTATCGCTAACCAGACCCAGAACTTTGAAGCGGTTGCACAGTACCAGTTCGACTTCGGCCTGCGTCCTTCTCTGGCCTGGGTTTACTCAAAAGGTAAAGACCTCGACGGTCAGGGATTCGATCAGGACCTGGTTAACTACATTGACCTGGGCATGACCTACAGCTTCAACAAAAACTTCTCCACCTACGTTGATTACAAGATCAACATGCTGGATCAGGACGAAGCACTGTATGACGCATACGGTATCTCTACCGATGACATCGTTGGCGTTGGTATGACCTACCAGTTCTAATCGCCATAAACATTAAAGCCCGCATTCCATCGCGGGCTTTTTTTCATTGAATAACAAATATCTTACGGCGCTTCCTGCAACGCCACGCGGATAAACCCGTTATTCTGCGCCAGCAGCTCATGGGCTTTCCACGCATCCAGACCGGTCAGCACCATCAGCACCGCCGTTTTACAGTGATGGTTACAGCTCTCCAGCGCGGCCTTTGCCTGCGCCCGGCTGCATCCCCCCGCCTCCATCACAATGGCGATTTGCCGTTCAGCCCATTTGGTACTGCTTGCCTCAAGATCCACGCGCAGGTTGCTGTAAACGCGCCCGGTGCGAACGGCCAGCCCGGTGGTAATCATCGAGAGGATCATTTTTTGCGCGATCCCCGCCCTGGTATTGAGATACCCGGCAACCACATCAGCCCCCAGTTCAGGGGCAATTACCATGCTTGCCAGCTGCGCCGCTTCACTTTGAGCATCACCGGTGATGACCGCAACAGGCGCTCCCAGCGACCAGGCATGCCGCATCGCTCCCCAGACCCACGGCGTTTTTCCGCTGACGGTCACCGCCAGTATCATATCGTGTTCACCAAATTTGATGGCCTGCAGGTCAGCGACCCCGCGCTCGTAGCGCCCTTCTCCCTCTTCTGCCGTCACGGCAATTACAGGGGTTTTCCCCGGCGCATAATCATCCGCAGCCTGCCGTGCGGCGCAGCCCGACTGTCCTGCCCCGACGATGACCAGACGGCCACCGTGGTTGAGCGCCGCGGCGGCGTTATCCACCACGCGGGCGATTGTCGTTAAGCAGGGGGTTATAGCAGCAGAAATACGTGCATCTTCCTCGTGGATAACCTTCAGCATGTCCAGCGTGGACAATCTATCTATATTCATCGTGCTGGCGTGCCGTCTTTCCTTGACCGAACCGGTAAGCGTAATGCTCATAAACAGCCTCCTTATTATGAGTACCCACACACTATAAAGTGTTTTATATAGATGACCTGCGAGTGGGGTCACGAAAAGAAGAGCAAATCGACGCTTTTACATGGCTTTAAGAAAAGCCCATCATCAGCGATAATCACCCCCTTTCTTAATCATCGCGGAGTGTTGATGAGCGATCTGCAGCCTTTCCCTCTGACGCGCAAGCGCCCCATGAAACTGTACACGCTGGTCACGTTGATGGTGTCCGCGATTATCGCCTCTGTGCTGCTGGTGGTTTTTGCGCTCTATTCCGTGCAAATCACCCGGGCGACCCGCGATGATGTAAAAGATACCGCGTTGGGTATCGCCCGCACGCTGGCCGACAGCCCGGAGATCCAGCGCGGCCTTATGCAGTCCCCGCAGGCCGACATTATTCAGCCCATCGCCAAAGCCGTTACCCAACGCAACGATCTGCTGCTTACCGTGGTGACCGACATGCGGGGGATTCGCTACTCGCACCCGAACGAGGCGCTCATCGGCCTGCATTTTATTGGCAACGATCTCGAACCCGCGCTGGAAGGCAAAGAGAATGTCTCGGTAAACCGCGGCGCCCTCGCCGAAGCGCTTCGCGTTTTCACGCCGGTCTATGACAGCCAGCACGATCAGATCGGGGTCGTGGTGGTCGGTATTTCCCTCAAAAAGGTGGAAGATCAGATAGCCCGTGGGCGGCTTAACGCGCTCTGGACGATTTTGTTCAGCATCTTTATGAGTTCAATGGCGATTTGGGGGCTGGTGCGGGTGCTGAAGCGCATTCTGTTCGGGCTCGAACCCTATGAGATCTCCGCCCTGTTCGAACAGCGCCAGGCGATGCTGCAGTCGCTTCGCGAAGGGGTACTGGCCGTCGACATTCACGGCCGCGTGACGATGATTAACCACACCGCCAGAGAGATTTTACTCCTGCCCTCCGGCAAGCAGTCGGAAAACGCCAGCGCTCCCCTGCTGGCCAGCCTGCGGGAGATTTCAAAGACGGGCGTCGCGCGTCAGGATCAGGAGATCAGCTGTAACGGCCGGCTGCTGCTGTGCAATATGGTGCCCGTCAAAAGCCAGGAGCGGGTCATCGGCGCGATAGCCACCTTCCGCGATAAAACGGAAATCAGCCAGCTGATGCAGCGTATTGACGGCATGGTCAACTACGTCGATGCCCTGCGCAGCCACACGCACGAGTTTATGAACAAACTGCATGTGATCCTGGGCCTGCTGCACATGAAGCGCTACGACAAGCTGGAGGAGTACATCATCCAGACGGCGCACAATTACCAGACGGATATCGGTACGATCCAGAGCAAGGTAAAATCCCCGGTCGTTGCCGGGTTCCTGCTGGGTAAAATCAACCGGGCGAAGGAAGCGGGCGTCACCCTGACGCTGGCGGATGAATGCCTGATACCGGATACCGCCAGCGAAGAGCAGGTCGCGGTGCTGATCACCGCGCTGGGTAACTTAATCGAAAACGCGCTCGACGCGATGGCAGGACAGCAGGAAGGCGAGATTGGCCTGCTGCTACATTATCAGAATGGCTGGCTCAGTTGCGAAGTCAGCGACGATGGCCCCGGCATTGATCCCACCCAGCTGGAGGCTATTTTTACTAAGGGGTTCTCAACAAAAGGTGAAAACCGCGGCGTTGGGCTGTTCCTTGCTCGCCAGCAGATCCAGAACCTGGGCGGCGATATTACCGTCGAGTCTGAGCCTGGCGTATTTACCCAATTTTTTGTTCACATCCCCTGGGATAGCGAGAGGAATATCGCGTGATAAATGTATTAATTGTCGATGATGACGCCATGGTGGCCGACCTCAACCGTCTGTACGTCAACCGTGTTGAAGGCTTTAGCTGCTGCGGCGTCGCCTCCACGCTCAACCAGGCCAGAGCCATTATCAATAACCCCAGCCAGCCTGTCGACCTGGTGCTACTGGACGTCTATATGCAGCAGGATAACGGGCTGGATCTGCTGCCCGATATTCGCGCGTCAGGCCGTCCGATTGATGTGATTATGATCTCGTCCGCTGCCGATGCCGCCACGATCCAGACTTCCATCCACTACGGCGTGGTGGATTATCTGATCAAACCGTTCCAGTTCCCGCGCTTTGAAGAGGCGCTGAACGGCTGGAAGGCAAAGCACAGCCTGATGGGATCGCACCAGTATTACGAGCAGGCGGACGTCGACCGGCTGATCCACGGCGGGGCGCCGGAGCTGGCGGACAGTAAGAAATTGCCGAAAGGGTTAACGCCGCAAACGCTGCGCACCATTTGCCAGTGGATTGACGGCCACCCGGAGACGGAATTTTCCACCGACGATCTGGCTAACGCGGTAAATATTTCACGCGTCTCCTGCCGCAAGTACCTGATCTGGCTGGCACAAATCAACATCCTTTTCACCAGCATTCACTATGGTGCCACCGGCCGCCCGGTGTATCGCTACCGCTTACAGCCGGAGCAGATCGGGCTGCTCAAACAGTACTGCCAGTAACGCGGTAGCTCTCGTCCAGAAGGGTAAAACGGAAGTGGTGCATCGAGGAGATCACCACTTCTTTTGTCCTGGTCACAAAGATAGCTTCTATATCCGGACGCGCGCGCAGGGCGGCGCAGCCTTTCTCTACCCCCATGCCGTATATCAGCGTGGTCCAGATATCGCCATCAATAGAGTCTCTGGAAATGATGGTGACGCTGTCCAGCTCGTTGTCGAGCGGGTATCCGGTACGCGGGTCGAGAATATGGTGATAGCGCTTGCCGTTCTGCTCAAAGTAGCGCTCGTACGTTCCCGACGTCACCACAGAGAGGTTCTCCACCGTCATCGCGCCGATCAGCGCATCACCGGCGAACGGCTTTTTCAGCCCCACGCTCCAGCCGCCTTCCGGCGAGCCTAACGTCTGGATGTTTCCGCCAAGGTTGATCAGCCCCAGCTCAGCCCCCTCTTTGCGCAGGTAGTCCCGAACCCGGTCGGCAATATAGCCTTTGGCGATGGCCCCCAAATCGATCTCCATCCCCGCTCTGGTCAGAAACACGCTGGTCTGCGCCTCATCAAGGATGACATCCTCAGGCCGGGTAATCGCCAGCAGCGAGGCAATTTCATCGGCAGGCGGAACACTGTCGCCCTGAAAGCCAATCTTCCAGCGCTTCACCAGCGGACCGATCGCCAGGTTAAAGGCGCTGTTTTTAAGCAGGCTTGCCGCTTTCGCACAGCGGATCAGCTCAAACACCGGACGGCTGACGGTAACCGGATGCTGACCCGCCGCATGGTTGATGTCCATTACCTGCGAATGCGCGCGGTTAACGGTCAGGAGATCTTCGTACTGTTTGATCAGGCGGAAAACGCGGGACGCGAGGGCTTCGTCATGGGAGAAGAGTTTCAGGAGAATGGGCGAGCCCATCAGAACGGCGGAGTAGCTGTAAACGCGATGGCTATCAGGCATAGCATGAATCCTCAGATGTAGCCCCGGCAGGCACTGCGCCGCCGGGGAAACAGGTGCCTTACGTTCTTTTTGAGCGCATCGCCGCCTGATGTCCTGCAAGGGTACCAAAAATAATGATATCCGCCACCGCGTTACCGCCGATACGGTTAGCGCCGTGGATCCCGCCAACCACTTCACCCGCAGCGAATGCCCCCGGCAGCACGTTGTGGTTGCTGTCCAGCACGCAGGTTTCGGTGTTGATGGTCACGCCGCCCATGGTGTGGTGCACGCCCGGTGCAATCTGAATGGCGTAGAACGGCCCTTCGTTGATGGGCGCACGCAGCGCGGTGGTGCGGCCAAAATCATCGTCGTGCTGTTTTTCAACGAAACCGTTGTAACGTTCCAGGGTCGCCAGGAAAGCGTGGTGATCCATACCCAGCGCCTCAGCCAGGGCTTTTGGCGAGCTGGCGCTGGTCACGAAACCTTTCGCGATATACTCATCTGCGGCTTTGTTTTTGGCACGTACGTGCTCATCAAAGACGATGTATGCGTATTTCTCCGGCAGCGCGATGATTGACGCCGAGACTTTATCGCGGGTCGACATTTCGTTGTAGAAGCGCTCACCTTTCTGATTGACCAGAATCGCCCCGCCCCCGCGGATGGATTCAGAAATCAGGTACGAGGTTTTCTGCTCCACGGTTGGGTGGATCTGAATTTCGCCCATATCAACCGTGCCTGCACCGATACGCTCCAGCAGCGCGATACCGCCGCCGGTCGCCCCTTTGTGGTTAGTGGTGACGAACCCTTCCAGATCCGGGCGGTATTTCACCACCATCTGGCTGTTGGCGCTGAAACCACCGGTCGCCACGATCACGCTTTTGGCTGCCACGGTGACGGTTTCGTTCTCTTCGGTGGTCAGACGTACGCCGGTCACTTCGCCGTTCTCGAAGATGATGTCGCTGACGGAGGTATCCAGCATCACCTCGATGTTGCGTTTATTGACGTTACGCACCAGGCCGCTGATCAGGTAGCCGCCCACCGCAGAACCGTCTTTTGGACGGTGAGTACGGTCGATGCTCATCCCGCCGGTGGTGGTGATGTCGTTCAGCATGATGCCGCGCGTTGCCAGCCACTCAATTGCTTCCGGCGCGTTCTCCACAAAGCGACGCAGCAGTTCCGGGTTGTTCTTGTTTCCGCCGCCTTTCAGGCTTTCCTGGTAGAACAGCTCTTTGCTGTCCTGAATCCCCTTCACGCGCTGGAAGCGGGTTTCTGCGGCGTTCATACCGGCAGAGGCTTTAATGGTGTTCCCGCCGATGGTCGGCATTTTCTCGACGATCAGCACGCTTGCGCCTTCGTCGTGAGCCTGGATCGCCGCCGCCAGACCGGCGCCGCCGCTGCCGACAACCACCACGTCCACGCTGCGGGTTTCGTTCGGGTCAACGCCCTCTTCCGCCGCCAGCGCCTTGCTGGATTTCAGCATCGCTTTAGAGACCGCTTTTTTCACCGCCTCGCTCTGGCTGGTTGCGCCGGTAATGGCATCCACGTGCGGAGTATTGGCATCCAGAATGCGGGTGCGGATCTCTTCAAAGCTGGTGACAAACTCAACGTCTTCACTCGGGCCGGAGGCAAGTTCGATGTCCGCAATGCGGTCGGTTTCCAGGCTGACGTTAATCACCAGTTCGTTAGCGTCGTCCTGCACTTTCTCAACAAAGGTGCCAGGTTTGAATTTGGACTCGCCCATGCTCATGTCGCGGATCATCGCTTCCACCAGCGAGAAGCGCCACAGCGGCTCAGGGATGCTTAGTTCCTCGCGTCTGGTGCTGTCCATAAACAGCTCAAGGCTTTCACCCGCCGCGATGCGGTCGGTCCAGTCCGGGTAAGCGATAGTGGCGCGGCCTACGGCAATCAGATCGTAGCCGTGGTCCAGCGCTTCATTCACGTCTGACGCATTTACCACGCCGCCAACGCCCATCACCGGAACCTGCGCCAGCGTGTCAGAACGCATTGCGCAGTATTTTTCGATAAGCGGCGTCGGGTCCTGGGTGTCAACAATGGACGGACGCAGGGTGGCGCCTACGGAGAAGTGGAGATAGTCCACGCCGCGCGCGGCCAGTTTCTCCAGCAGGTACATGGTGTCTTCAAAGCGGATGCCCGGAACCTCAAGCTCTTCAGGGGAGAAGCGGTAACCAATGATGAAGGCATCATCGGCGTACTGGCGCACCATTTTGTGGGTGATGTCCAGCACCGCCAGCGGGAACTTCGCGCGGTTATCGCGGCTGCCGCCCCACTCGTCGTCACGCTGGTTTGAATTTGGGGAGTAGAACTGCTGAATCAGGTAGGTGTTCGCCCCGTGGATTTCCACGCCGTCGAAACCGGCCTGGATGGCACGTCGCACGGCTTCGCCAAACTTGCCGATCATGCCTTCCACTTCTTCTGCGGTCAGGGCAACCGGCGTCGCGGCGCCGTCACGCGGCGCGGCCACGGCGCTTGGGCCCACCGGGGTACGGCCACCGATCAGTTTCGGGTCGACCATGCGGCCACCGTGGTAGATCTGCAGCAGCGCCTTAGAGCCTTTGGATTTTATTGCCTCGGCGATTTTCGCCAGCCCGGCGATTTTCTCGTCGGTATCAATCCCAATCGCCCCCGGGAAGGCGAGACCGAGATCGTCGACAAAGCAGCACTCCACGATGATGGTACCAATGCTGCCGGAACGGGCCCGATAGTACTCCACCAGCTCGCTGGTAACGGTGCCGTCATAGTAGCCGGTACAGGTTGTCATCGGGGCCATTAACAAACGGTTTTTCAGTTCAGTGCCATTCGGTAATGTGAAGGGGCTAAGAATGCGTTCGTTAGTGCTCATAATAGAAACTCCAAACTTTTAAAAATTGAGAATTCGTTATCGGATTGATTTTTTGTTTCGTCGTTATTTGCCGATGTCATGATATTAATATAATGATTTTTTTAGTTTATAAAGTTATTACGTTAGTTAAAAAACTATTTAATCCCTGCAATAACACAAATAACACATTGGTGTTAGCGATTGTAATTCAGCCATTCACAATAATTTAAAACTCGTTAAATAAAAAATGGTAAAGCCAATTCACCAAAAACAAACAATTTCCACATAAATCAACAATTTATATAGAATTAAAAATTCATATTGTTACAGAAATGATAAAACAAATCCGAAAAACAGATAATAACCCCATACGCCAGAGTGGTTATTAGTGAAAGCATAAAAATAACGCTGCAATTCTGTTTTTTTGATCGCGATCAATAGTTATGGCATTCAAAAGCGCAATATAAAAACATCATCATTTTTTAATTTAGCGCACATAAAAACGCGTTAAATCGCTATTACTGAAAATACAAAACCGCACCTTTAATAACTAAAAAAAGCAAAGAAACTTAAGAAAGCGATTCTGTTTTTTCAGTGCAACCGAATTTTTGACAACTTAAGACGTGAAACTATGAATACAAAAACTGCTGTAACGCCCCCAGTGGCGAACCAGGCATCAAATGGAAACGCAAAACGATTGCTGATGATGGCATTGCCCGTCATCGTCGCCGTACTGCTGCTGTTTGTGCCCGTACCAGAAGGCTTGCCGCCTTACGCATGGCACTACTTCGCTATCTTTGTCGGCGTAATCGTCGGCTTAATCTTCGAACCGCTGCCGGGCGCGGTGATTGGCCTGACCGGCGTGGTTGCCATTGCCCTGTGCAGCCAGTGGGTGCTGTTCAGCCCTGAACAGCTGGCCGACCCGAAATTCAAGCTGGCGGGCGCCTCCTTTAAGTGGGCGGTGAGCGGGTTTGGTAACTCTACAGTCTGGCTGATCTTCGGTGCCTTCATGTTCGCCGCGGGCTATGACAAAACCCGCTTCGGCCGCCGTCTGGCGCTGATTCTGGTGAAGTACCTCGGCCGTCGCAGCCTGACGCTCGGTTACGCCATTACGTTTGCGGACCTGCTGCTGGCACCGTTCACCCCGTCCAACACCGCGCGCAGCGGCGGGACCATCTACCCAATCATTGCTAACCTGCCGCCGCTGTACGGTTCAAAACCCAACGACCCAAGCGCGCGCAAAATCGGTTCGTACCTGATGTGGGTGGCGATCACCGCGGCCTGTATCACCAGCTCAATGTTCCTCTCCGCCCTTGCGCCGAACCTGCTTGCGCTGGCGCTGGTGAAAAGCACCGTTGGGATTGATATCTCCTGGGGCACCTGGTTCCTCGCCTTCCTGCCGCTGGGTATCCTGCTGATTCTGACCATGCCGCTGCTGGCCTACTGGTTCTACCCACCAGAAGTTAAAGTGAACAATGAAGTGCCGCTGTGGGCGACCCGTGAGCTGGAAAAACTCGGCAAGCTGTCCCGCAATGAAATTCTGCTGCTGGTGTTCGTGTGCTGCGCTCTGCTGATGTGGATCTTCGCCGCCGCGTGGATTGAGCCTGCGATGGCGGCTCTGCTTATCGTCGGGCTGATGCTGTGGACCGGCGTGCTGGAGTGGAACGATATCACCGGTAACAAGGCCGCGTGGAATACCTTCGTCTGGTTCGCCACCCTGGTAGCGCTGGCGGATGGCCTCTCTTCTACCGGCTTTATCAGCTGGCTGGGTAAAGAAGGTGGCCTGCTGATGAGCGGTATCTCTCCAGGCGTGGCGACCATCGTCCTGCTGCTGGCGTTCTACCTGCTGCACTACCTGTTTGCCAGCACCACCGCGCACACTACCGCGCTGCTGCCAGCGATGCTGACCATCGCCTCCACCATTCCGGGCATGAATATGGAAGTGTTCGTCCTGCTGATGGTGACCTCTCTGGGCGTGATGGGGATCATCACCCCGTACGGTACTGGCCCAAGCCCGATCTACTACGGCAGCGGCTACCTGCCAACCAAAGACTACTGGCGCCTCGGCACCATCTTTGGTGCCATCTTCCTGGCGGCCCTGCTGCTGATTGGTTATCCGTGGATGTCCATGATGTTCTGATTCCTGACCGCCGGACTTCTCCTCCGGCGGTTTTATTTTTGTGGAGCAATACTATGTCGAATAAACCGTTTTTTTATCAGAACCCCTTCCCTCTTTCCCATGACGACACCGAATACTACCTGCTGACCAAAGAACACGTCTCCGTAGCCGAGTTCGACGGCCAGGAAGTCCTGAAGGTGGAGCCGGAAGCCCTGACCCTGCTGGCGCAGCAGGCCTTCCACGATGCCGCATTTATGCTGCGTCCTTCCCATCAGAAGCAGGTTGCCGCCATTCTCAACGACCCGGAAGCCAGCCAGAACGACAAATACGTTGCCCTGCAGTTCCTGCGTAACTCTGAAATTGCCGCAAAAGGCGTGCTGCCGACCTGTCAGGACACCGGCACCGCGATCATCATGGGTAAAAAAGGCCAGCGCGTCTGGACCGGCGGCGGTGACGAAGCGGCCCTGAGCCAGGGCGTGTATAATACCTACATCGAAGATAACCTGCGCTACTCCCAGAATGCGGCGCTGGACATGTATAAAGAGGTGAATACCGGCACCAACCTGCCCGCGCAGATTGATCTCTACAGCGTTGACGGCGATGAGTACAAATTCCTGTGCATGGCAAAAGGCGGCGGTTCCGCCAACAAAACCTACCTCTATCAGGAAACCAAAGCGCTAATCACCCCGGCGAAGCTGAAAAACTATCTGGTTGAGAAAATGCGCACCCTGGGTACCGCGGCCTGTCCGCCGTACCATATCGCGTTTGTGATTGGCGGAACCTCAGCGGAAGCCACGCTGAAAACCGTTAAACTGGCCTCGACCCGCTACTACGACGCGCTGCCAACCGAAGGCAACGAGCACGGCCAGGCGTTCCGCGACGTTCAGCTGGAACAGGAACTGCTCCAGGAAGCGCAGAACCTCGGCCTCGGCGCGCAGTTCGGCGGGAAATACTTCGCCCACGACATCCGCGTGATCCGCCTGCCGCGCCACGGCGCCTCCTGCCCGATCGGCATGGGCGTCTCCTGCTCCGCGGACCGCAACATCAAGGCAAAAATCAACCGCGACGGGATCTGGATTGAGAAACTGGAGCACAACCCGGGCCAGTATATTCCAGAATCACTGCGCCAGCAGGGCGAAGGCGACGTGGTCAGCATCAATCTGGACAAGCCGATGAATGAGATCCTGGCGCAGCTCTCAGCACACCCGGTCTCTACCCGCCTGTCGCTAAACGGCACCATCATCGTGGCGCGCGATATCGCCCATGCGAAGCTGAAAGAGCTGCTCGACAACGGTGAAGAACTGCCGCAGTACGTTAAAGATCATCCGATTTACTACGCGGGGCCAGCCAAGACCCCGGAAGGCTACGCCTCTGGCTCACTCGGCCCGACCACGGCGGGACGCATGGACTCGTATGTCGACCTGCTGCAATCCCACGGAGCAAGCATGATCATGCTGGCGAAAGGCAACCGCAGCCAGCAGGTGACGGATGCCTGCCATAAGCACGGCGGCTTCTACCTGGGCAGCATCGGCGGCCCGGCGGCGGTGCTGGCGCAAAACAGCATTAAGAGCCTTGAGTGTGTGGCCTATCCTGAGCTGGGAATGGAAGCCATCTGGAAAATTGAAGTCGAAAACTTCCCGGCGTTTATCCTGGTGGATGATAAAGGCAACGATTTCTTCCAGCAGATCCAAAACCAGCAGTGTAAAGGCTGTTCACAGCGCTGAGTGCTTCCATAGCTCCGGCAAAAGCGACAGCGTGTCAGCAATGATGGCGCGCTTGTCGCTTCCTGGCTTCCAGATGGTGACCATCGTCTGACTAATCCCCTGGCTGCCCACTTCGGTGAGCAGCCTTTTTACGTTTTGCCACCGCACGGCATGAAAATGGGTTGGTAAGAACCCCCAGCCGCATCCTCGCTCCAGCAGACCGCGCAGCATCTCCGGCTCGTTCGTAAAAAGGGTATGCCCTGAAATCTGCAGGCGACGCGCAACCGGCTCGTCCGAGTCTGGGTGCATAACGACCTGCGGAACCAGGGAGAGATCAAGCAGTGAAAGGGGGGATGACGTCCCCGTAAACAGGGTACTGGAGGCGTAAAAATCCATATCGATTGCGCCCAGGGCCCGCCACTCCATGTTATCGCCCACGCTGCGGTTGCGCGCCTGGCAGATGGCCAGGTCCGCGCGCGCGTTCGCCAGCAGCCGTTCAGATTCATCGCGCGAGGCGCAGATGAGGCTCAGGCGGATTTTTCGCGCCGCCATTTCAGCGATGACCCTGTGCAGAAAAACTCTGGGCGTGAAAGGATCGTAGACCAGGGTCAGGTCCTGCGTAGCGCCGTGGGGCACCTCCCTGGCGAAGGCCTCAAAGGCTTTGACCTGCCGCATCAGCAGATGAGCCTGACGCTGGAGCTGCTCGCCTTCCGGCGTGAGCCGCAGGGTACGCCCGTCGCGAATAAACAGCGCGTAGCCTAACCCATCCTCAAGAAAATCAACCAGATCGCGAAGCGTCGTTCGGTCTTTCTTCAGCACCACTGCCGCTTTACTCAGGCTCCCGTTTTCAGCCACGGCGGTGAATGCCTCAAGCTGTGCAAAGGAATAGATCAGTCCAGCCACGCTACGCTCCCTCTGTTTTTTTGGGGGATTTTCCCCCACTACGCGTTTTTTATTATAGCCCCCGCTTTTTTAAACTGAACCCGTTCTTAACCTATACGAGACGGATATGAAAAACAGAACAGTAAATCATGCCCTGCTGGCGGGACTTGTCTTCAGCAGCCTGCTGTCCCCTGCGGCAATGGCCGCCTGCGAAGGCACCGAGCTCAGCGTGTGCCCTGCCCCCTTCGACGCCGCGTTGCCGGATACCCATAAAATGCTGACCTGGAGTCAGGCCGATCGCGTGGTGGGATTTCGTAATGATTATCGCAACTACGCCGGGGATATTTTCCGCCACGGAAACGCCGTACCGCTGCAGGTGTCGGAAAAGCCGCTAACGGACGTCCATTATCAGGTTAACGGCAGACGCTACGGCCTTAAGGAATATCTCAAGCGCCAGAACGTCAGCGGTATGCTGGTGCTGAAAGACGGCAAAATCGCCTGGAAATATCTCGCCCAGGGCAATACCGACACCACGCTATGGACCTCGCGCTCGGTAGGCAAATCGGTGGTATCGGCGCTGGTGGGCGTAGCCCTTAAAGAGGGAAAAATTCACTCACTCGACGACAGGATCACGAAATATGAACCCGATCTGAAAGGCACCGCGTGGGACGGCGTGACGCTGAAACAGCTTATCACCCACACCTCCGGGGTGGCGTGGAACGAGGATTATACCAACCCGAACTCCGACTTCGCGCAGCTCACCGAGTGCGAGGCGAAGCCGGGTACCTACGACTGCGTGCGCAAGCTGGTGAAAGGATTACGCAGGGTTCACCCGGCCGGAGAAAACTGGTCTTACTCCTCCGGCGGAGCCTGGCTGCTGGGTGACGTGCTGGAGCGAGCAACCGGCATGACGATCGCGGCGTATCTGGAGAAAAGCATCTGGCAGCCGTACGGCATGGCGAGCGACGGCGTATGGCATGCCTACAGTAAAGGTCAACATGACGTCGGCGCGCACGGCTTTAACGCCACGCTGGAGGACTGGGGTCGCTTCGGGGAATTTATCCTGAACAACGGTATGCTCCCCTCGGGCAAACAAATCCTGCCTGACGGCTGGGTGAAGGAGTCGTCAGACTGGACTCAGGCGAAAGGCTCGGTATCAGACGCGCATCCAGAAGGCCTGTACGGCTATCAGTGGTGGAACAACGCCGTGCCCGTCAACGCCAAGGGCGTTGAGCCGGCAGCGAAGGATTCGCTCAAAGGTTCGCTCTGGGCGCTGGGCATTTTTGGTCAGATGATCGTGGTGAACCAGAAAGAAAACCTGGTCATCGTCCAGTGGTCTACCTGGCCACAGGCGGAGCCGTCCTTTAGCGCCCAGCCGCTGGAGGCCTCTCTGATGTTTAGCGCGATTGCCAGGGCGCTGCGCTAAATTGCACCCGCCGGGTAACGAAGCGCTTGCCCGGCCCTTTCTCAGGAGCCTCTCTCTGCGCCACATCACAAAATCGCAATATCAGAGGCTTAGATGACATTGGTGAATAAAAAGCCAATATTTTGTTAAGTTATTGTTGCTTATAGTGCTCATCATTATCGTCTCACTATTGATGCGTAACGCGCATCAATCAATGCGTTAATTGCGCTTATCTATTTCGCCATCCTGATCCAGTTTTCAGAAACAGACGCGTAAAACGTCAACAATAAACTGGAGATAACCATGTTTTCCTCAACCTCACCTGCAACCGTACGCTCTAAGGCGGGCGCGATACTTCGCGTGACGTCCGGCAACTTTCTTGAGCAGTTCGATTTCTTTCTTTTCGGCTTCTACGCCACCTACATTGCCCACACGTTCTTCCCGGCGAGCAGTGAATTTGCATCGCTGATGATGACCTTCGCCGTCTTCGGCGCAGGCTTTTTGATGCGTCCAATCGGGGCCATTGTGCTGGGGGCTTATATTGACAAGGTAGGCCGCCGCAAAGGGCTGATCGTGACGCTTTCCATTATGGCGGCAGGCACCTTCCTGATTGTGCTTATCCCGTCCTATCAAAGCATCGGGCTTTGGGCACCGCTGCTTGTCCTGACGGGCCGCCTGCTGCAGGGCTTTTCCGCCGGGGCGGAGCTTGGAGGTGTTTCGGTCTATCTCGCGGAAATCGCCACGCCGGGCCGCAAAGGTTTTTACACCAGCTGGCAGTCCGGTAGCCAGCAGGTTGCCATTATGGTCGCCGCGGCGATGGGCTTTGCCCTGAACGCCCTGATGGAGGATAGCGCCATTCGTGAATGGGGCTGGCGCATCCCGTTCCTGTTCGGCTGTTTAATCGTGCCGTTTATCTTTTTCCTGCGCCGCAAGCTGGAGGAGACGGAAGAGTTCAGCGCGCGCCGCCATCATCTGGAGATGCGTCAGGTCTTTAAAACGCTGCTTGGCAACTGGCAGGTGGTGGTCGCGGGCATGCTGATGGTGGCGATGACCACCACCGCGTTCTACCTGATCACCGTCTACGCGCCAACCTTCGGCAAAAAAGTGCTGATGCTGAGCGCCTCTGACAGCCTGCTGGTCACGCTGCTGGTGGCGATCTCTAACTTTATCTGGCTGCCGGTGGGCGGCGCGCTGTCGGACCGATTCGGGCGTAAGCCGGTGCTGATTGCCATGACCCTGCTGGCGCTGGCCACCAGCTATCCGGCCCTGACGCTGCTGGCTGACGCGCCGAGCTTCTCGATGATGCTGAGCGTGCTGCTGTGGCTTTCCTTCCTTTACGGGCTGTATAACGGGGCGATGATCCCGGCGCTGACGGAAATTATGCCTGCTGAAGTCCGCGTGGCAGGGTTCTCTCTGGCTTACAGCCTGGCAACGGCGGTCTTTGGCGGCTTTACCCCGGTGATGTCAACCGCGCTGATTGAATACACCGGTGACAAAGCCTCGCCGGGCTACTGGATGAGCTTCGCCGCGGTGTGTGCTCTGCTGGCCACCCTCTACCTCTACCGTCGTCGCGCGGTTTCAGTGCAAAACACCGTTAAGTCGCAGGGGGCCGCATGACGCGCACTTCTCATTATACCGCCAGCGCGCTGGTGCTGATGTTCATGAGCGTGAATGCCTGCGCTCAGGAGGTGAAAGTGATGATTTCAGGCGGTTTCAAAGCCGCCCTTGAAAAGCTCGCACCGGAATATGAGCGCAAGACTGGCGATACCATTGTGATTATTCCCGGTCCCTCAATGGGCAATACGCCGCAGGCGATCCCAAACCGGCTCGCGCGCGGCGAGAAGGCCGACGTGGTGATTATGGTAGGTGATGCGCTGGCGAAACTCGAAAAAGCCGGCCAGACCAGGCCAGGTTCGCGAACTGAACTCGCGGACTCTCCCGTTGGCATGGTGGTGAAAAAAGGTGCGGATATTCCTGATATCAGCAGCGAGGCGACTCTGCGTAAAACTCTGCTGCAGGCCAGTTCCATCGCTTACTCAGACAGCGCCAGCGGCAGGTATGTCAGCCAGACGCTGTTCAGGAAACTGGGGATTGAAAAGGAGGCGGCGGCTAAAGCAACAATGGTCGAACGTATTCCGGTCGCCTCAGAAGTGGCGAAAGGAAAATACGCCGTGGGTTTCCAGCAGGTGAGCGAGCTGCTGCCGGTTGAAGGCGTCACCTTTATCGGTAAAATCCCGGATAATCTGCAGTACATCACGCGCTTCGCCGGCGCGGTCACCCGTCACGCTGAACACCCCGCGGAGGGGAAAGCGCTACTGAGCTATCTCGCCTCACCGCCCTCAGGGGCGGCCATCCGTGAGACGGGGATGATCCCCGTTACGTCCGGCGATACCGCTCGGTGATCTCTTTTTCCAGTTCAGCCGCAATATAAGACTGAATGCGCCCCCGGCGCCGGATAAGCCCCACGGCGCGTTTCACCTCCGGCGCCACCAGCGGCAGATGCGTCAGCGGCGTGTGCTCCGACGTCGGCATCGACATGGCGGGAACGGCGGCAATGCCGATGCCCGCCTCTACCATGCCGAGCATCGTGGTGACGTGGCGCGTTTCGCAGACGCTGGGGCGCTCGGGAATGATATCCCCCAGCATCCGATCGAGCAGGTTGCGGTTACCCGACGTTTTATCGAGGGAGATATAGTCCTGCTGGAAAAACGCCTCCCACGTCAGGTGGCTCTTCTGCGCCAGCGGGTGATCCTTTCTGCATGCCGCAACGTAGACATCCTCCACCAGCGGGAAAAATTCAATTTCAGACGATAAGTTTCCCGCGAAGCAGATGCCAAAATCCGCCTGGCTTCGGGCCACGGCGTCAATCACATTCCCCGCGCTGCTGTCGATGAGCTTAATGCGAACGCGTGGAAAGCGAGACTGAAAGCGACGGATCACATCAGGCATAAAGTAACAGGCGGCGGAAGGTACCGCGGCGACCGTAATCAGCCCCGTCCGCTCTTCACTGGCCTTATCGACATCCGCCAGCATTGACTCCACGTTGTCAAGCAGCTGCGCTGAGCGTTCAGCAAAGTTTTGCCCATATAGCGTCAGGGCGACGCGACGGGTGGTTCGGTCAAACAGCTTTGTTCCCAGCGCGGCTTCCAGCTTTTCGATCCTGCGGCTCAGCGCCGACTGGGATAAGCAGATAGATTCAGCGGCGACACGGAAGTTACCGTATTCCACTAACGCCCTGAAGGCATAAAGATCGTTAAGGTCAAAATTCACGGGCATAGCGTCTGGATGTCCTGTCAGGGAAGAGGCAACAAAGTCAAAAATAATAGCGTCTTATTGACCTGCCGCAACTGGCGCGGTGTTGTAATAGGTCAGAGATCGTTGAGATTGAGTCGAATGCGCCCGGCCTGGTCAGCAATCACCTGCCGTTCATCTTCCTTTGTATTGGGCAGCGCCTGCTTGTTACCTTTGAAACCGCTCATCTTTTCAATACCGCACGGGTTTATCCACTTAGCCTGCGAATTAAGGCTACGACGGAGGTCACAAAATGAAGGTGATGCCTGCAAAGCGCTACCCACCGCTACGTACGAAATGATAGTTTATTCAGGCTGGAAGTGTAGCTGTGCGCAATTTTCTGGCATCTTAACTGAACCTGACTTTCCCATTTTTGTTCAAGTAACGAGTTTGCGAGCAAAGCGATGATTAAGTGGCCCTGGAAAACGAATGAGGCTGGCCGGGATATGGCGCTGCCGTGGGATGACGCGCTGGCGATCCCTGTTCTGGCAAATCTTAAGCCGGATGAACAGTCGAAGCTGGTTCAGATGGCGGATCGTTTTTTGCAGCAAAAACGCCTTGTGCCGCTGCAGGGGTTCGAGCTGGATCCGCTGAAAAACGCCCGCATCGCCCTGCTTTTCTGCCTGCCGGTGCTGGAGCTCGGTATTGAGTGGCTGGACGGTTTCCACGAAGTACTGATCTACCCCGCGCCGTTCGTCGTTGATGACGAGTGGGAGGATGATATCGGGCTGGTGCACAACCAGCGGGTGGTGCAGTCCGGACAGAGCTGGCAGCAAGGGCCAATTATCCTGAACTGGCTCGACATTCAGGACTCGTTCGACGCCTCCGGCTTTAATCTGATTATTCACGAGGTGGCGCATAAGCTCGATACCCGCAACGGCGATCGCGCCAGCGGCGTGCCTTTTATTCCGCTTCGTGAAGTCGCGGGGTGGGAGCACGACCTGCACGCGGCGATGGATAACATCCAGGATGAGATAGACCTGGTAGGCGAAAGCGCGGCCAGCATTGATGCCTACGCGGCAACCGACCCTGCCGAGTGCTTTGCGGTGCTGTCAGAGTACTTCTTCAGCGCACCCGAGCTTTTCGCCCCCCGCTTCCCGGCGCTGTGGCAGCGTTTCTGCCAGTTTTATCAGCAGGATCCGCTCCAGCGCCTGCGTCAAAATGAGGGCACAGATGGCCCCCGCCACGTGCATTAATGCTTTTCGACTGGGGTACGTTCAATAAACCGTACCCCGATGCTCAGCGCTAAAAACAGCAACGCCATTCCCCAGGCGGCCATCGTTAAATACTGTTCGCCAAAAAAGCGCGTCACAACGGGCACCAGCAGCGCGCTGACGCCGTAGCCTAACGTGTGGCTGGTCGCGATAGCGCCCGCCCCTTTCCCCGTCGTCAGGCGATCGTTCAGCAGCAGCTGGTACCCAGGCGTGGCCATCGCTGCGCCGAGCGAAGTGATAGCAATCCCCACGTAGAACAGCGCCAGCCCGGCGATGCACATTAGCGCAAGCCCTGCCACCATCAGCACCGCCGCCATGCAAAGCAGGGTCAGCGGGCTGAAATGCTGCGGGCGGACCACCAGAAACTGCGCCGCGAGCGTTGCCAGCGCGGCCAGGCTCAGCAGGAGCGCGACATGATGGCTGATATCCCGCGCGTTACCGTCCAGCAAGGGGCTGAGGTGCGGAGACAGGCCGAGCTGCATCAGGCTCACCAGCGCCGCCAGCAGCATCGCCAGCAGCAGGAACGGCAGCATGGAAATCTGCAGACGGGTCGCCTGGTGAGCCACCGGCGGCAGCGGCGGATCCGCCACCTCGCGCAGCACCAGCAGCAGGGCGATTAATGGCGCGATCGCCATCAGCCAGAGCGGTGCCACCGGGTTAACGCTGAGCATCAGCGCCGCCAGGGGGGGTCCCAGCAGGCGACCGCAGCTGAGGCCGGAGCTGATGGTGGCCAGCGCCGCCATGCGTTTCTCCAGGCCCGAACGCTGAATGGCCCACGTCTGTGCGGCAGGCACCATGCCCGACACCGTTAAACCGTAAAGCAGACGCGAGAGGATCAGCCCCGCCAGCCCCCAGGGGCTTTCCAGCAACCCGGCGGCCATCGCCCAGACCACCAGCGCCATGACGCCAAAGCTGGCGAGATAGCCGCTGAGGGAGGCCACCATCACGACCTTACAACCGCGGCGCTCGCTCTGGCGTCCCCACCAGGGGGAAGCGGGTAAAAAAAGCATGGAGCCGAACATTAACAGCCCGGCCCAGACAGAGAGTGAAAGCCCGGTCAGGGTCACCAGCTGCGGAAGCATGACCAGCAAACCGTTTTGCCCGATGCCCAGCAAGCCCGCGCATAGCGCCAGGGGCCAGTTTGCTTTGGAGGTGATGTTTTCGGTCAACGTTTCAGAGTCAGCGCGCATGAGAATGTGAACATAGTGTCAATAAATGTGTGGAAATTATGAAGTTTATGAAAACAAATATTGCAAAAATAGTTGCCACTGTAAACAGAATGAATATCATAACGAGAATTATTATCAGTCATGGAATGAGGTACATCTATGCGTGCTCTGCCCCGCTCTGCCGGTACAGACGTTGCAGCCCAGTGTTTTTTAAACGCCCTGGTGCGCGAGACGAAGGACTGGCGCTATCTCCCCGCTTCCGCAGCGGATGAACTGGCGCACATTCATATTCCGCTTTCTCCCACCCAGGCCCTTCGGGTTCCGGTGCGCTATTTCTCCCCAACCCAGCATCATCAGTACCGTTTTCCGGCAACGCTTATCCAGAGCGATAGCGACAGCGGTGACGCCGTCAATTTCTCTCAACTGGTTGATTTAATTCTTGAAAAGCCCTCTGTAAAAGGCTCGCTGGATGCCGATACGCTGGCGCGTTTTAAACAGCGCGCGCTCGAAAGCCACGCGCACACCTGGCAGGCGATCGATCTGCGCCACGGCTGGGGAACGCTGCGCGACAGGCCGCTGACGTTTGCCGAAGCGGAGCAGGCGCTGCTGGTGGGCCACGCGTTTCATCCTGCGCCAAAATCCCACGAACCGTTCAACGAAACCGAGGCGCGCCGGTATCTGCCTGATTTCGGCTCCCGCTTCCCGCTGCGCTGGTTTGCCGTTGAGAGCACGCTCGTAGCCGGCGACAGCCTGAACGTCTCCCTGCGCGAGCGTCTGCTGCGCTTCGCCGCCCAGAGCGCGCCCGAGCTGCTCGGCCACTTCACCGATACCCGCTGGCTGCTGCCGATGCATCCGTGGCAGGCCGACTATCTGCTGGAGCAGGACTGGTGCCAGCGTCTGGCGACAAACGGTTCCTTGCAGGACCTGGGTGAAGCGGGCGCACAGTGGCTGCCCACCAGCTCGTCGCGCTCTCTGTACAGCGAAACCAACAGCGACATGATTAAGTTCTCCCTCAGCGTGCGCCTGACCAACTCCGTGCGCACGCTGTCGGTAAAAGAGGTTAAGCGCGGCATGCGCCTGGCACGGCTGGCGAAAACGCAACGCTGGCAAGATTTACAGGCGCGCTACCCGACCATGCGCGTGATGCAGGAAGACGGCTGGGCGGGGCTGCGCGATGAAAGCAGCACCATTCAGGAAGAGAGCCTGATGGCCCTGCGCGTTAACCTGCTGTTTGACACGCCTGAAACCCAGACCAACGTGCTGGTGAGCCTGACCCAGGCCGCGCCGGACGGCGGCGACAGCCTGCTGGCCGCGGCGGTGCGCCGTCTGAGCCAGCGTCTGGATTTACCCCTCGCTCAGGCCGCCCGCTGCTGGCTGGACGCCTACTGCGACCGCGTGTTGCTTCCGCTGTTCAGCGCCGAGGCGGACTACGGTCTGGTGCTGCTGGCGCACCAGCAAAATATCCTCGTGGAGATGCAGCAGGATTTCCCTGTCGGACTTATTTACCGTGACTGTCAGGGCAGCGCCTGGACCGAAGGGGCCGACGCGTGGCTGAAAGAGGCGGGCGAAACAGACGTGGAAAACCGCTTCGGTGAGAGCCAGCTGCTGCGCTATTTCCCGTACTACCTGCTGCTGAACTCCACCCTTGCCGTCACCGCCGCTCTCGCCGCCGCCGGTTTCGACAGCGAAGAGCACCTGATGTCCCGCGTGCGTGACGCGCTGGCCGAACTGCGCGCGACGGCGAAGCAGACCCGCTGCCTCGACTACGTGCTCGACAGCCCAACCTGGAACTGCAAAGGCAACTTCTTCTGCTACCTGCACGATCGCAACGAAAACACCATCGTCGACCCGGCGGTGATCTATTTCGACTTTAGCAACCCGTTTTACAAGGAGAAGGCGTGATGGCGAACGCGAATATCGTCCATTCCGGCTACGGCTTTCGCTGCACGGCCACGGAACAAAACTTGCCGCTGACGATGGGTCTCGACGGCAGCGCGGTCCTTGAGCGCCTGACCGGGATCCCGGACGGCTGGCTGGTGGACGCCCTCGATCAGCTATTTATTGCCGCGCCCGCCCTGACCGGCATTACCCTGCCGTGGGCGGCCTGGCAGGATGAGCCCCAGGCGCAGGCACTGTTTCGCCAGGCCCACGGGGATTATCTGGCGCGTGAAACCTTCTGGCAGCTGCCGCTGTGGCTGAAAGGCGAGCGTCCGCAGGCAAGCGGCGGTATGCAGTTTGATGAGAGCCGTCAGCTGTACTTCCCGCTGCGCCCTCACCGCCCGCAGGGTGAGGTCTATCGCCGTTACGATCCGCAGATTAAGCGCACCCTCAGCTTCCGCGTTGCCGACGTGGCGCTGGACGGCGAACGATTCACGCAATGGATGAATAACCCGCGCGTGAACGCCTTCTGGGAGATGGCGGGCCCGCAGGCCGAGCAGGAAAACTACCTGCGCCGTCAGCTTGACTCGACCTACTGCTACCCGGTTATCGGCTGCTTCGACGACCAGCCGTTCGGCTATTTTGAACTCTACTGGGCGGCAGAGGACCGGATTGGCCGCCACTACCGCTGGCAGCCGTTTGACCGTGGGCTGCACATGCTGGTGGGCGAAGAGAACTGGCGCGGCGCGCAGTATATCCGCAGCTGGCTGCGCGGCCTGAGCCACTATCTGTATCTCGATGACCCGCGCACCGCGCGCATCGTGGCCGAGCCGCGTTTCGACAACCAGCGCCTGTTCCGCCATCTGGCCTCCGCCGGTTTTGAGACGATGAAAGAGTTCGACTTCCCGCACAAGCGCTCGCGCCTCATCATGAGCCAGCGTCACCGCTTCTTCAGCGAGGTGGAACTGTGAACGCGCTCTGGCAGAAAGTGAACCGCGAGATGGTGGCGAAGATCCTCGCCGAGCTGGAATACGAACGCACCCTGCGCGCTGAGCCGGTGTCGGCGGACGGCTGGCGCATCGCCATGGGCAACGAGTCCTGGCAGTTTCGCGCCACGCGCGGGATCTGGGGCTGGCTGCATATCGACCCGGACACGCTGACCACCGCCAGCGGCGCCGCCGTGGAAGCGGAACGCGCGCTGCTGCAGCTGGCGACGGTGCTGGAGATGAGCGACGCGCAAACGGCAGAGCACATGGAAGATCTCTACGCCACCCTGCGCGGGGACATGCAGCTGCTGCAGGCGCGTGAAGCGCTGGATGCGGACGCCCTGATCCACCTCGACCCGGACGAATTACAGTGTCTGATGAGCGGTCACCCGAAGTTTATTTTCAACAAAGGACGCCGCGGCTGGGGTCTGGACGCGCTGCGTCAGTATGCGCCGGAATACCGCGGGCGCTTCCGCCTGCACTGGGTCGCCGTCCAGCGCGAGCATCTGGTCTGGAGCAGTGACGCCGATTGCGACATCCACACTCTGCTGGCCAGCACCATGGACGATGCCGAGCGCGCCCGGTTTGACGCCCGCTGGCAGGCGCTGGATCTGAACGACAGCTGGCTGCCTGTGCCGTTGCACCCGTGGCAGTGGCAGCAAAAAATTGCCATTCATTTCCTGGCGCAGCTGGCGCGCGGTGAGATGGTTGAGCTGGGCGAATTTGGCGATGAGTATCTGGCGCAGCAGTCCCTGCGCACGCTCACCAACGCCAGCCGTCGCGCGCCGTATGACATCAAACTGCCGCTGACTATCTACAACACCTCCTGCTATCGCGGCATTCCGGGCAAGTACATTGCCGCCGGGCCGCTGGCCTCGCGCTGGCTGCAGCAGCAGTTCGCCGCCGACGCCACGCTTGCCCGCTCTGGCGCGCAGGTGCTTGGCGAACCCGCCGCCGGATATCTGTCGCATCCTGGCTATGCGGCCCTGCCGAAAGCGCCCTACCGCTATCAGGAGATGCTGGGGGTAATCTGGCGGGAGAACCCGTCCTGTTATCTTCAGGATGGCGAACAGGCGGTGCTGATGGCGGCGCTGATGGAAACCGACAACGCAGGACGTCCGCTGATCGACGCGTGGATCAAGCGTTCGGGGTTAACCGCTGAAGCGTGGCTGGAAAAGCTGTTCGAAGCGACGGTGATCCCGTTCTACCACCTGCTTTGCCGTTACGGCGTGGCGCTGATCGCCCACGGCCAGAACGTGACGCTGGTGATGAAGGACTACGTTGTGCAGCGCATCCTGCTGAAGGATTTCCAGGGCGATATGCGCCTGGTGGACGAGGATTTCCCGCAGGCACAGAGCCTGCCGGAGCAGGTAAAAGCGGTGACGGCGCGCCTGAGCGCGGATTACATCATCCACGACCTGCAGACCGGCAACTTTGTGACGGTGCTGCGCTTTATTTCACGCCTCACCCTGCAATGCGGCGTAAGCGAAAACCGTTTCTATCAGATCCTCGCCGGGGTGCTGCACCGCTATATGGCCGCGCACCCGGAGCTTGCGGAGCGCTTCGCGAAATTCGACCTGTTTAAGCCGCAGATTATTCGCGTGATCCTCAACCCGGTCAAACTGACCTTCTCCGAACACGACGGCGGCAGCCGCATGCTGCCGAACTACGTCACCGATCTTGATAACCCTCTTTTTCTGGCCTCCCGGGAGTCCGCGCAATGAAAACCTATGATTTCATCGGCATTGGTATTGGCCCGTTTAACCTCAGCGTCGCCGCCCTCGCAGAAGGGCTGGATGGCTTTAGCTCGCTGTTTCTTGAGCGCAAACCGCACTTCTCGTGGCACCCGGGCATGATGGTGCCGGACTGCCACATGCAGACCAGCTTCCTGAAGGATCTGGTCAGCGCCGTGGAGCCGACCAACCGTCACAGCTTCCTGAACTACCTGGTGCAGCGCAAAAAGTTCTACCGCTTCCTGACCACCGAGCAGCGCACGGTTTCCCGCGAAGAGTTTGCGGACTACCTGTGCTGGGCGGCGGATAACCTCACCAACCTCGCCTTCAGCCAGCAGGTTCAGCAG
Source organism: Enterobacter sp. KB-280D8 (assembly GCF_041399405.1). Taxonomy (NCBI): domain Bacteria; kingdom Pseudomonadati; phylum Pseudomonadota; class Gammaproteobacteria; order Enterobacterales; family Enterobacteriaceae; genus Enterobacter; species Enterobacter sp. KB-280D8. Next base: position 3,386 of record NZ_JBGKEC010000010.1, on the reverse strand, counting down.
GTGAGCTTTGATGAGCAACGCGGTCTGTTTGAGGTCGTGACCCAGCGCGACCGCTTCCTCGCGCGCCACGTCTGCGTGGGGATTGGCAAACAGATTAACCTGCCTGACTGCGTCACGGTGCAGGACGATACCTGCTTCCACGCCAGCGAGATGATGCTGCGCACGCCGGATCTCGCGGGTAAGCGCGTTACCGTCGTCGGCGGCGGCCAGAGCGGGGCCGACCTGTTCCTGAATATCTTCCGTGGGGAGTGGGGCCAGCCGCTGAGCCTGAACTGGGTATCGCGCCGCAATAACTACAACGCGCTGGATGAAGCCGCCTTTGCCAACGAGTATTTCACGCCGGAGTATGTGGACAGCTTCTCCACGCTCAGCGAAGAGGCCCGTCGTCAGATGCTGCACGAGCAGAAGATGACCTCCGACGGCATCACCACCGAGTCACTGCTGGCGATTTACCGCGCCATGTACCACCGCTTCGAAGTGCTGCGCGAAAAACCCTGGGCGCACCTGATGCCGTCCCGCTCTGTGACGGCCCTGACGCGTCAGGAAACCGGACATCGCCTGAGCATTCAGCATCACCTCGACGGCGGTCACGAGCAGCTGGAGAGCGACGTGGTGATTTTCGCCACCGGCTACCGCGCCGTGCAGCCCGCGTTCCTCGCGCCGCTGTCTCACCGGCTGCATCTGGATGCGGACGAAGCTTTCTGCATTAACAATGATTTCACTCTCGAATGGGACGGTCCGCAGAGCAATCGCCTGTTTGCCGTGAATGCCGGGATGCATCGTCTCGGCATTGCCGAACCCCAGCTCAGCCTGATGGCCTGGCGTGCGGCGCGAATTCTTAATCGCGCGCACGCCGACGAGCCGTTTGAGCTGGCCACCACCCCCGGCGTTATCCACTGGCGGAGCACCACCAGCCCGGAGAGCAGCCAGGTTTTTAAATCGTTAGCAAAAACCACTGAGTACTGACACACACAATCAGGATCAACATAACAATGAAACGTTCTCATCTTTGGGTTTTAAATCCTTGCTTGCTTGCAATGCTTTCTACCTCTGCGTGGGCGGAAGAACAAAAGGAAGAAAATATCGTGGTCTCTGCCAGCCGCGCGCACCGCAGCGTTGCCGAGATGGCGCAGACCACCTGGGTCATTGAGCGGTCTGAGATCGAGCAGCAGGTTCAGGGCGGAAAAGAGATTAAAGAGGTGTTGGCGCAGCTGATCCCGGGTATGGACGTCAGCAGCCAGGGGCGTACCAACTACGGCATGAACCTGCGTGGCCGCTCCATGATGGTGATGGTGGATGGCGTGCGCCTGAACTCGTCCCGCAGCGACAGCCGCCAGCTGGACTCTATCGACCCGTTCAACATTGACCGCATCGAAGTCATCTCAGGCGCCACGTCACTGTACGGCGGCGGCAGCACCGGCGGCCTGGTGAACATCGTCACCAAAAAGGGCCAGCCGGAGACCGAAGTTGAGTTCCAGACCGGGGCAAAAACCGGCTTTAACAGCCACAACGACCACGATGAGAACGTATCGGCAGCCGTAAGCGGCGGCAATGACAACGCGTCCGGCCGTCTGTCGGTCTCTTATCAGCGCTACGGCGGCTGGTATGACGGCAACGGCGACGAGGTGATTATCGATAACACCCAGACCGGCCTCCAGTATTCCGACCGTATTGATGTGATGGGCACGGGCACCATCAACATTGACGATCACCAGCAGCTGCAGCTGACGACGCAGTACTACAAAAGCGAGTCCGACGGCAAGCACGGGCTGTACCTCGGGAAGAACTTCTCGGCTGTAACGGGCGATGCCACCGCGTACAACAAGGATAATCTCGACTCTGACCGCGTGCCGGGCACCGAGCGCCATCTGATTAACCTGCAGTACTCCAATACCGACTTCTGGGGCCAGGACCTGGTCGCGCAGATTTACTATCGTGACGAGAGCCTGACCTATTACCCGTTCCCGACTCTGACCAAAGGCGTGGTAACCAGCATCGGCGCGTCGCAGCAGAAAACCGATTTTTACGGCGGCAAGCTGACGCTGAACAGCAAGCCGGTGGACGATCTGACGCTGACCTGGGGTGTGGATGCCGACCACGAAACCTTCGATGCCAACCAGCAGTTCTTTAACCTGAGCAAAGCCGCAGCGAGTGGCGGCATGGAGCTGGACAACGCCTACAACGTGGGCCGCTACCCGGGCTACAGCATCACCAACCTCGCCCCGTTCCTGCAGGCGAGCTACGACATTGACGCCATCACCCTGAGCGGCGGCGTGCGTTATCAGTACACCGAAAACAAGGTGGATGACTTTGTTGGCTACACCCAGCAGCAGGCCATCGCCACCGGAAAAGCCACCTCCGCCGACGCGGTGCCGGGCGGGAAAACCGATTACAACAACTTCCTGTTCAACGCCGGGATCCTCGGTCGTCTGACCGAACAGCAGCAGCTGTGGTTTAACTTCTCTCAGGGCTTTGAAATCCCTGACCTGGCGAAGTACTACGGCTCCGGCACTTACCAGCTCAGCAACGGCCACTATCGCCTGCTGAACAGCGTAAACGTCAACGACTCAACGCTGGACGGCATTAAGGTCAACGCCTACGAGCTGGGCTGGCGCTACACCGGCGACAACCTGCGCACGCAGGTCGCGGCGTATTACTCGCTCTCGGATAAAACCATTACCATCAACAAGACGGATATGACCATCAACCTCGAAGACGACAAGCGTCGTATCTACGGGATTGAAGGCCAGGTGGACTATTTCTTCACCGACAGCGACTGGAGCACCGGCGCGAACTTTAACGCCATTAAGTCTGAAACCCGAGAAAACGGGAAGTGGGAGAAGCTGACGGTCGACAGCGCCAGCCCGTCGAAAGCCAGCGCATGGGTGAACTGGGCGCCGGGCGACTGGACCCTGCGCGTGCAGAGCACGCAGACCTTTGACGTGTCAGACTCAGACAGCAAGAAGATTGATGGCTATAACACGGTCGACTTCCTGGGCAGCTACGCCCTGCCGGTGGGTAAGGTCAGCTTCAGCGTGGAAAACCTGCTGGACAAAGACTACACCACCGCCTGGGGCCAGCGCGCGCCGGGGCTGTATAGCCCAACCTACGGTGCACCGGGCCTGTATACCTATAAAGGCCGCGGTCGTACGTTTGGTCTGAACTACTCCGTACTGTTCTGATCCTGCGCGCCGCCTGCGGGCGGCGCTTTTTATTGTGCAATTTGAACGCAAATTTGCCATAAAATCAGCGATTTGCTGAAATTGTCGGCAAACGAACAAAAAGCGCGTTTTCACCCTTTGACAAGGCGTACTGAGGTCGTTACTATGCGCCTCGTTCACACGATTCCTCTGTAGTTCAGTCGGTAGAACGGCGGACTGTTAATC
>NZ_JBGKEC010000009.1:0-108151 GCF_041399405.1 Enterobacter sp. KB-280D8 | reverse complement strand
AGCTCACCGTTGCGAGGTCCCGTATATTACGTTTTCCTCATTCAGAGTCAAGCGATTATTTTCACTTTTCTCTGTTGGCGTTCATCTCTGAACTCCGCTAACCCGGCGGCTTGCAAGCCGTTGTTCCGTGTCAGTGGAGGCGCATTATAGGGAGTTCTCAGACGTTGACAACCCCTCTTTAAAAAAAAACTTTCAACCGTCTCTTTTTTGCTCAAAACCGTGCTACAGCGCCAGTTTTTCGAGCGTTTCAAAGCCATAACGGCGTAAAACGGGTAAAAGTTGCTCAGTCTCTTTCGTAATGGCCATGCAAAACGCGATATTCGCATCGGTAGATTTCGCATCCGGCGCTTCATGCTCCAGCAGCCAGGCCGTACGACGGGCGATTGCCGCACCGGAATCCACCAGCCGCGTTCCCTCCGGAAGCACTTCTAATAGCTCTTCCTGCAATAGCGGAAAGTGGGTGCAGCCCAGCACAACCGTATCCGGTGGTTCGGGCATACGCAGCCACGGACGTAGAATACGACGCAGCTCTTCAAGCGATACCGTCTCGCCGTGCAGTTTCGCTTCCGCCATCTCCACCAGCTCTGCGGAGCCAAGCATTGCAATCTGGCATTCGTTAGCAAAACGGTCGATCAGCTCGCGGGTATAAGGACGCTTCACCGTGCCACGCGTGGCCAGTAACCCTACGATGCCGTTAGCCGTGAGGCGCGCGGCAGGCTTTATGGCAGGAACAACGCCCACAACCGGGAACTGGAATTTTTCACGAAGGGCGGGAAGAGAAACGGTGCTCGCCGTATTACAGGCAATGACCGCCAGCGAAAGGGGATAGCGTTTTTGTACCGCGGTGACGATTTCAACCACACGCTCAACGATAAAGTCTTCACTCTTTTCCCCATACGGGAAAGCGACGTTATCGAAGGCGTAGATGTAATGGAGATCCGGCAGGAGATGCCGAATCTCATCATAGACCGAAAGCCCACCGACGCCGGAATCAAACACCAGCACGGTGGGACGCGGATTAGAAGGTGTAGCTGCCAGACAAGGTGTATTCCCGTCCTGCAGTTTGGTAGCCATAAACTGTCTCGTAATCTTTATCGAACAGGTTGGCTATTTTACCACGAACTGTGAGATGTGAGGTGACAGGATATGAAACTGCGACATCCCAAAGGCTCACACCGCCCATTTTCACTTTCTCTGACGGATACGAACCAAAATTAGTGTCGTAACGCGTGCCGAGATAGTGATACGTCAGGCTCCAGTCGAAATCATAGATCTGCGTATCGAGCTGATATTTCACCTGCTGCTTAGCACGACGGTCCAGAAGTTCGTTGGTCGCTGCATTGCGGGCATCCACATAGTCGTAGCCAACGGTATGCGTCAACGGACCCGTATCAAATGAAGCTGTCGCCTCCACACCCTTAATGCGTGCTTTGCCGACGTTGTAATACTGCTGAAGGTTATTATTGAAGTCGATGAGATTTTCAACGTCATTACGATAGCCGGACACGCGCCAGCTCACGCCTGCCGTCAGGCCTTCAAACGCCCCTTCCCACTGCTTGCTCTCTTCTGGATCAAGATGGTCATTGCCATAGAAGCCATAGAGTTGCCCCAGATTCGGTGCTTTATAGGCCGTGCCATAAGAAGCAATGAAGCGGTAACCGTCCACGAACTCCCACGCTGCACTGCTTTGCCAGGTGCCGTGGCGACCAAACTGCGAGTTGTCATCGCTACGAACCGCCCCTTCCAGGGTGAAATCACCCAGCTGCTGCAGTCCGGTCAGGTAGACGCCGGTATTACGCAGGTCGTAGCCGTTGGTAACGTAGTTTGTACCCGGCTCGGTGCTCTGCTTCTGCCAGTCAACGCCCGCGCCAATGTTCCCGTGGCCCACATCAACGGAGTTGAGCCACTGAACGTTGTACTGTTTGATTTCATCCAGTGTGGCCGTTGAATCGTAACGGCCCAAATTTGGATCGTAGTTATAGTCCTTGCTATGGCTATAGCTGGTGAGCAGCTGTGAATGGAAGATGTCACCGTTGAAGCGTAATCCTGCGTCCCAGGTCTGGCTATAGAGCTGGCGGGTATCGACCAGTACGTCAGGGGTAAATGAACTGTAGTAACCGTCGTAGGCCGTACGGTTGCTGTAGCCAAAGCCGCGAACAAATCCGCTCCACTGGTCTGAGAATGCGTGATCCAGTGCGCCGTAGAGCGTTTTATTCATAAAGCCGTCGCGATCGGTCTGGGCAAGGCCGCCATTGTTGCCGTCCGCAACCACATCAAAACCTTTGGTATAAGTGTAATCACCCGCAAGCGTGACGCGCGTGCTGTCGCCCAGCGTTTGCTGGGTACTGCCGCCATAATTCTGATAGCCGTGCGAGCCTACGCCGGCATTCAGCGTCGTACCATCCTTCGCGCGGGTGGTAATAATGTTGACTACACCGCCAATTGCGTCAGAACCGTACACCGCCGAACGCGGTCCACGAACATATTCGATACGCTGCACCAGGGAGATTGGGAACTGGCTGAGATCGGACGACCCCGTGACGCCCGCCTGGTTAAGGCGGACCCCGTCAACGAGAATCAGCACGTGGCTGGAGTTGGTGCCACGAATAAAGAGAGAAGAGAGTTGCCCCATCCCGCCATTTTGCGCCGTATCCACGCCAGGCAGGCGACGCATAACGTCCAGCACCGAGGTTGACTGCCAGCGGTCAATATCGGCACGCGTCACCACCGAGGTTGCTGCCAGAATAGTTTTTTCAGGTTGTTCAAAACGATTTGCCGTCACCACCAACGAGTCAGCGCTATCCTGCGCCCAGCCCGAAAATGCCGTGACGGACAGCGCCGTCAACAGCGATACTTTTTTAATCATTGTTAAAGCATCCACAATATAAGAAGGATGCCGCAGGCCTCATCTATAGCACGCGATGATGAAACCAAATGCGACGTGATCCCGGCAGGTCTTCGGGCTGGGTGGCGTTATACGGATGAAGACTTCCCATTTTCACAGTGTCTACAGCTCTCATCCCGCCAGTCTTTACCGCTGCGCGTCAGCTCCAGATTTTCACTGGATTCCCTTTTCACTCTCAGGAGACCGGAAACAGAATGCTACAATTAGACACGTATAGATGTCCAGACAGCTATTGGCCATTAAATCTGGACATCCACTGCACAATCCCTACAATCCCCGCGTAATTCTTTATCATTCAGGACGCATCATGACCCCCGAACACCTCCCGACAGAACAGTACGACGCGCAGCTTGCAGAGAAAGTTGTCCGCCTGCAAAGTATGATGACGCCTTTCAACGCGCCCGTTCCCGAGGTGTTCCGCTCCCCTGTCAGCCACTACCGCATGCGCGCCGAGTTCCGCATCTGGCACGACGGCGACGACCTGTATCACATCATTTTCGATCAGCAGACCAAATCCCGCATTCGCGTGGACAGCTTCCCGGCAGCGAGCGAGCTCATCAACCAGTTGATGACGCTGATAATTGAAGGCGTGCGCAACAATCCGGTGCTGCGCCACAAGCTGTTCCAGATTGACTATCTGACCACGCAAAGCAATCAGGCGATTGTCTCTCTGCTGTACCACAAAGCGCTGACCGACGAATGGCGCGAGCAGGCCGAAGCCCTGCGCGATGCGCTGCGCGCGCAGAACATCAACGTGCACCTGATTGGCCGCGCGACCAAAACCAAAATCATGCTGGATCAGGATTACGTCGACGAACGTCTGCCGGTGGCGGGTAAAGAGATGATTTACCGTCAGGTGGAGAACAGCTTCACCCAGCCGAACGCGGCGATGAACGTGCAAATGCTGGAGTGGGCGCTGAAGGCGACGGAAGGGTCTAAGGGCGACCTGCTTGAGCTGTACTGCGGTAACGGCAACTTCTCGCTGGCGCTGGCGCGTAACTTCGATCGCGTCCTGGCAACCGAAATCGCCAAACCGTCGGTGGCCGCCGCGCAGTACAACATTGCCGCCAACCATATCGACAACGTGCAAATCATTCGTATGGCCGCAGAAGAGTTCACGCAGGCCATGAATGGCGTGCGGGCGTTTAACCGCCTGGAAGGGATCGATCTCAAGAGCTACCAGTGTGAGACGATTTTTGTCGACCCTCCACGCAGCGGCCTGGACAGCGAAACTGAAAAGATGGTGCAGGCGTACCCGCGCATTCTGTACATCTCCTGCAACCCGGAGACGCTGTGCAAAAACCTGGAAACATTAAGCCAGACGCACAAGGTTGAACGTGTGGCGCTGTTCGATCAGTTCCCGTATACGCACCATATGGAGTGCGGCGTACTGCTCACGGCAAAGTAATGTGGGCCTTGTAGGGTAGGTAAGTGAAGCGCCACCTGCCAAAAAAGCCGGATGGCGCTTCGCTTATCCGGCCTACAATGACAAAACCCTTTACTCCGGCAGTTGGCTCTTACGGCTACGCATGCGCGAGCCAATCCAGAACACCAGCGCCACAGACAGTACCGCAGGGAAGAAGTTAGAGCCGATATCCGGATACTCCGCGCGAACCACGGTGCTATACAGCAATACGCCCAGAATAAAGCAGGCGGCGGCCAGCCCCGGTAACCCCACCGGCATGGTGCGGTTCAGGTAACGTTGATGCAGGCAGTAAACCGTCAGCACCAGCGCAATAAGCGGGAAAATCGAAAATGGAACGATTGAGCTAAAAATAGCGGCAAACGTGCCATTAATGGATAAGCCAGCGATCAATGCCAGCAACAGCGTCCCTTTATCCTGACCTGACTGTTTCATTACTCACCTTCACTCTTCGGTTTGATGTGCCAGTTTCTCTTGTTCACGGCGATACCAGTAATACGCGCCTTTGGAGATCATCCTGAGCTGCAGTACCAGTCGCTCTTCGAGCTGCTTGCGTTGTTCAATGCTGACATCCAGCGCTTCGGCACCCGCGCTGAATACAATCGTCACCATCGCTTCGGCCTGTGCTTCGGTAAACGCACGCGGCATATGGTTTTCGAGTTCAAGATAATCGGCAAGTTCCGCGATGAAGTGCTGAATTTCCCGCGCGACGGCGGCACGAAACGCAGCCGATGTGCCCGAACGTTCGCGCAGAAGCAGACGAAACGCGTTGGGGTTATTGCCGATAAATTCCATAAAGGTCGACACGGAGGTACGGATCACGCTGCCTCCTTTGGCGATACGCTGACGCGCCTGGCGCATCAGCTGGCGCAGCATGAGTCCGCTCTCGTCGACCATGGTCAGGCCCAGTTCATCCACGTCACGAAAGTGACGATAGAAGGACGTTGGCGCAATCCCGGCCTCGCGAGCGACTTCGCGCAGGCTCAAACTGGCAAAACTCCGCTCAGCACTCAGTTGACTGAATGCGGCTTCCACCAGCGAACGCCGGGTTTTCTCTTTTTGTTGTGCTCTTACGCCCATCACAATAGTTGAATCCTTCCAAAGGCCTGATGGCACTATACCAGAGAATAAAATTAATCTGTTTGCCCAGCTTTGTGAATGATTGTTTACGTGCGGTTTGTGCTCCACTGCCGGAAAAAAGCACAACGATAATTGGGTTACCCTGGTAATGATGTTATGATTCTGTTGCTTTTATGTATAAGAACAGGTAAGCCTTACCATGCCACATTCCTACGATTACGACGCAATAGTTATTGGTTCCGGCCCCGGCGGCGAAGGTGCTGCTATGGGTCTGGTGAAACAGGGAGCCAGAGTAGCGGTCATTGAGCGCTACCATAATGTCGGCGGCGGTTGCACCCACTGGGGCACCATCCCTTCGAAAGCCCTCCGCCACGCCGTTAGCCGCATCATCGAATTTAACCAGAACCCTCTTTACAGCGACCACTCCCGACTTCTTCGTTCCTCCTTTGCCGACATCCTGAATCACGCGGATACCGTCATTAACCAGCAGACGCGCATGCGTCAGGGCTTTTATGAGCGTAACCACTGTGAAATTCTGCAGGGCAACGCGCATTTTGTGGATGAACATACCCTGGCACTCGAATGCCACGACGGATCGGTTGAGACAATCACCGCTGAAAAATTTGTTATCGCCTGTGGTTCACGCCCTTACCATCCGGCCGACGTCGACTTCTCGCACCCGCGCGTCTACGACAGCGACTCGATTCTGAGCCTGCACCATGAACCCCGCCACGTCATTATCTATGGCGCAGGGGTCATCGGCTGCGAATATGCGTCGATCTTCCGCGGAATGGATGTGAAAGTAGACCTGATCAACACCCGGGATCGCCTGCTGGCGTTCCTCGATCAGGAGATGTCAGACTCCCTCTCCTACCACTTCTGGAACAGCGGCGTGGTGATTCGCCACAACGAAGAGTACGAGAAGATCGAAGGCTGCGATGACGGCGTGATCATGCACCTGAAGTCTGGTAAAAAGCTGAAGGCAGACTGCCTGCTGTACGCCAACGGCCGTACCGGCAATACCGATTCATTGCGGCTGGAAAATATCGGGCTTGAGACCGACAGCCGCGGCCAGCTGAAGGTCAACAGCATGTACCAGACCGCGCTGCCGCACGTTTACGCGGTCGGCGACGTGATCGGCTACCCGAGCCTGGCATCCGCCGCTTACGATCAGGGCCGCATTGCCGCTCAGGCGCTGGTGAAGGGTGAAGCAACGGCGCACCTGATTGAAGATATCCCGACGGGTATCTACACCATCCCGGAAATCAGTTCCGTGGGGAAAACCGAGCAGCAGCTGACGTCAATGAAGGTGCCTTACGAGGTGGGTCGTGCGCAGTTTAAACATCTGGCGCGGGCGCAAATCGTGGGGATGAGCGTGGGAACGCTGAAGATCCTGTTCCACCGCGAGACGAAAGAGATCCTCGGGATTCACTGCTTTGGTGAACGCGCGGCGGAAATCATTCATATCGGCCAGGCGATAATGGAGCAGAAAGGCGGTGGTAACACCATCGAATACTTCGTTAACACCACCTTTAACTACCCGACCATGGCGGAAGCCTATCGGGTAGCCGCGCTGAACGGCTTAAACCGCCTGTTTTAACGCGCTGTCGAAATGGCCATCCATCGAACCACGGATGGCCTCTGCCAGCTGCTCATAGCGGCTGCGCAGCGGTGAACCCGGACGATACACCAGACCAATAGTGCGACGCGGTTCCGGCTTAATGCACGGCAGGTACACCACGCCATCACGCTTACGCTCGCGCGGCACGGCCAGCGCAGGCAGCAGCGTAATACCGCTTCCCGCCGCCACCATATTACGCAGCGTTTCCAGGCTGGTTGCGCGGAAATGGGTATCTTCATCGGCACCCGCTTCGAAGCAGAAGCCCATCGCCTGATCGCGCAGACAGTGGCCGTCTTCCAGCATCAGCAGCTTTTCCCCGGCCAGATCGGCCATCGGTACGCGATCGCGGTTCGCCCATGGGTGATCTTCATAGATCGCCAGCATCATCGGCTCATCGAACAGCGGCACTTCGATAAAGGCTTCACTCTCTTTTACCAGCGCCAGAATGGCGCAGTCGAGCTTGCCGCTGTCCAGCTGCGCCAGCAGCTGATGGGTTTGCGCTTCATGCAGGTACATTTCGAGTTTCGGGAACGTCTGGTGCAGCATCGGAATGATGTGCGGCAACAGGTACGGGCCAACGGTTGGGATCAGGCCAATATGCAGCGGGCCGGACATCGCCTCCCCCTGCTGGCTTGCCATTTCCTTGAGCACTTTGACCTCGCGCAGCACGGTGCGCGCCTGATCCACCAGCAGCAGACCGGCCTGGGTGAACAGCACCTTACGGCTGGTGCGCTCCAGCAGCATCACGCCCAGCTCGTCTTCCAGCTTGCGGATCTGGCCGCTCAGCGTCGGCTGGCTGACGTGGCAGGAATCTGCCGCGCGGCGAAAGTGACGATGCTCGGCTAACGCTACCAGGTATTCAAGATCACGAATATTCATTATTCATCCTCCGTCGCCACGATAGTTCATGGCGATAGATAGCATAGCAATGAACGATTATCCCTATCAAGCATTCTGTTGAATAATACACCACATAGACGAGGCGGCCCGTGTTTGACCCTTGACGTCCCCGCACCGTCATCGAGTTTCTCTCAAAACTCGAACAACTAAAGCCAACGTGAACTTTTGCGGACCCCGTGGTCCGCTTTTTTTTGCGTAAAAAAGCCCGAGGTAAAAGCAAAATGGCAACCGAAGTTGCCATTTTTAGTGTTTGCTCCCTCTCCTTGTGGGAGAGGGCCGGGGTGAGGGCACCAGCCCGCACGGTTCAAACCAACCGGTTTTTCGCATCCGCAATCGCCTGCTCCACCTGCTTCGGCGACACGCCGCCTTTTGCAGCACGCTTATCCAGGCAAGACTGCAGCGCCAGAATCGGATACACATCATCCCCGATAACCGCGCTGAACTTCTGCAGATCGGCCAGCGCCAGATCTTCCAGCGGTTTACCCTGACGAATGGCTTCCACTACCGCTTCACCCACAATATGGTGCGCTTCACGGAACGGTACGCCTTTCGCGACAAGGTAGTCCGCCAGCTCGGTAGAGTTGGCATAGCCCTGCTGCGCCGCATCCTGGCAGCGCGGACGTTTCACCTGAATGCCGTCCAGCACCAGCGCGCCCATATGCAGACAGTCCAGCCAGGTGTCGAGCGCGTCGAACAGCCCTTCTTTGTCTTCCTGCATGTCTTTGTTGTACGCCAACGGCAGCCCTTTCAGGGTCATCATCATGCCGGTCAGCGCACCCTGCACGCGGCCACACTTGCCGCGGATCAGCTCAAGCGCGTCCGGGTTTTTCTTCTGCGGCATCAGGGATGAGCCTGAGGTCACGCGGTCGGACAGTTCAACGAAACCCGCTTCGCCAGAGTTAAAGAAGATCAGATCCTCGGCAAAGCGCGACAGGTGCACCATTCCGATAGACGCATTGGAGAGCAGCTCCAGCACGTGGTCGCGGTCGGAGACGCTATCCAGGCTGTTACGGGTGGCGGAGGCAAAGCCCAGCCAGCCTGCCAGCTGCTCACGGTCGATTTCATACGCCGTACCGGCCAGCGCGCCGCTGCCCAGCGGGCTGACGTCCAGACGCTTCAGGGTATCCTGCAGACGGCTTTCGTCACGCGCCAGCATCTCAACGTAGGCCAGACACCAGTGCGCAAAAGTCACCGGCTGCGCGCGCTGCAGGTGGGTATAACCCGGCATCACCGCGTCCTGGTTGTTCTGCGCGGTCTCCACCAGCGCGCTCTGCAGCTGACGGTTGGCCGCCAGCAGTTCGCCAACGGTCTCTTTACACCACAGCTTCAGATCGGTCGCGACCTGGTCGTTACGGCTGCGGCCAGTGTGCAGCTTTTTACCCAACTGGCCAACTTTGTCGATCAGCTTGCCTTCCACCCAGCTGTGAATATCTTCGGCATCGCTCTGCAGGATTTGCTGCGGATCCAGACGCACCTCTTCCAGCAGGTTGTTCAGCGCCTCTTCCAGCTGCTGCTGCTCGTCTGCGGTCAGCACGCCAACGGTCACCAGCGCTTTGGACCAGGCCACAGAGCCGACGATATCCTGTTCGGCCAGGCGGTAGTCGAAGCGCAAAGAGTCGTTGAACTGTTTGAACCGCTGATCCGCTGCCTGTGTAAAACGCCCACCCCAAAGTGCCATAACATGCTTCCTTAATATCTTTGAATTTCATTGCCCGGTGGCGCTGTGCTTACCGGGCCTACAAAACATTAAATCGATTACGCTAAAATACGCGTGCCAATCGGCGTGCCGTTAAACAGTGCCGGGAGCTGCTCCGCGTGACGCCAGGAGGCGATATCCACCGGGCGGCCCAGCGTACGTGCGGCATCCAGCGCGGCGTTCACTTTGACGATCATGCCGTCGGTAATAATGCCCTGAGCAATCAGCTGCTCGGCTTTCTCAGCCGTCATTTCCGCAATGCGCTGGCCTTTACCGTCCAGAATGCCGCTCACGTCGGAGAGCAGGATCAGGTCCGCGCCCAGCGTTGCCGCCAGCGCGGTTGCCGCCTGGTCCGCGTTAACGTTCATCAGCTCGCCCTCTTCGGTCACGCCGATAGAGCTCACCACTGGCAGGAACCCCCCTTCCAGCAGCGTGTTAATCAGCTTAGGCGAACCTGGCTGCGCCAGTCCAACGTGGCCGAGCTCTTCGTCGAGCTGGGTCACTTTTACGCTGTCGCCATCGCCCAGATAGAGGCCCACGGACGCGATGTGGTGTTTCTTCGCCCACGCCAGCAGCGTTTTGTTCGCCGTACCCGCCAGTGCGCCGGTAATGATGTCGATCTGGTCAGCAGGCGTCACGCGCAGGCCGTTCTTCTTTTTCACCGGCAGGTTGAGACCTTTCATCAGCTCATCCACCACGCAGCCGCCGCCGTGCACAATCACCAGCGGACGCTGGTGGGATTCGCGATAGTTCACCAGCGCGGTAAACAGACGCTCCAGCGCTTCTTCGCTGTCCAGCAGTACACCACCGAGTTTGATAATTAATGGGTTCATCATCACACCTTAAATAAGAGCCTGCGTTTCAGGGAAGCCGAAACGAATATTTGCACACTGCATTGCCTGTGCGGCAGCGCCTTTGAGTAAGTTATCTTCTGCGGCGACAACGATGAGATGCTCGCCCTGCACAGCAAAGCCGATGTCGCAGAACGGCAGACCAACCACGTTTTTCAGCGCCGGAACGCCTTTGTCGTAAAGTCGCACCAGCGGTTTATCCGCATACGCCTGGGTGAAGGCCTCGTTCACCTGCTCTTTGGTCACGCCAGGCTTCAGGCGGCAGGTGATAGTTTCGAGGATCCCACGCGGGAAGCTGCCCAGGTGCGGGGTGAAAATCACCTCGGCGCCCAGATGCGTCGTGATTTCAGGGTGATGACGGTGATTAAACACGCCATACGGCTGAAGGCTCACTTCGCAGAAGCTGTTTGAGATAGCGGCCTTGCGACCTGCTCCGCTCACGCCGCTGGTGGCGTTGATCACCGGCCACTGGCTCAGATCCAGCAGACCCGCGTCGATCATCGGCTTCAGGGAAAGCTGCGCCGCCGTCGGGTAGCAGCCCGGCACGGCAATCAGGTCCGCTTCCTTTAGCTTGTCTGCGCTCCACTCCGCCAGGCCGTACACCGCTTTTTCAAGCAGATCCGGATGCTGGTGGGTGAAACCGTAATATTTTTCATAGAACGCGCCGTCGTTAACGCGGAACGCGCCGGAGAGGTCGAACACCACGCAGCCGGCAGCCAGAAACTGCGGTGCCAGGTCGTGACTGACCTCGTGCGCTGTGGCTAAAAAGACCACGTCAACGCCGTCGGTAAACTCGCTGATGTCAGACATGGGCTGCAAAGGCAGATCGACAATGCCCTTAAGCTGTGGATGCAAATCGGAAATTAACTTTCCTGCATCATTGCTTTGCGCTGACACGGTCAAAGCGGTTATGGTCATATGTGGATGGCGATTCACGTAGCTTACAAGCTCTGCGCCCGCATAACCGCTAGCGCCTACAATCAGCGTATTCAACATCGGGTTCCTTTATGCTCAACGTTAATGTATTTTTATTCACATTTATTGCATGAATATTGATACTATCACGACCTAAGGTGTGTCAACAATGAAAATGAACTTACCGCCATTTATCGAGATCTACCGCGCCCTGATTGCCACTCCGTCCATCAGCGCAACGGAAGAAGCGCTGGATCAGAGCAATGAGTCTTTAATCAATCTGCTGGCGGGTTGGTTTAGCGATCTTGGGTTTAACGTTGAGGTTCAGCCCGTCCCCGGAACACGCCACAAATTTAACCTGCTCGCCAGCACCGGAAACGGTGCGGGCGGCCTGCTGCTGGCCGGTCATACTGACACCGTACCGTTTGACGATGGCCGCTGGACGCGCGATCCGTTTACCCTGACCGAGCACGACAACAAGCTCTACGGTCTGGGCACCGCCGACATGAAAGGCTTCTTCGCCTTTATCCTCGACGCGCTGCGTGACGTAGACGTGACGAAGCTGAAAAAACCGCTCTACATTCTGGCGACCGCCGATGAAGAAACCAGCATGGCGGGCGCGCGCTACTTCTCTGAAAACACGTCGATTCGCCCGGATTGCGCGATCATCGGCGAGCCAACCTCTCTGCAGCCTATCCGCGCGCACAAAGGTCATATTTCTACCGCCGTGCGCGTGCTGGGCCAGTCCGGCCACTCCAGCGATCCGGCGCGCGGCGTGAACGCCATTGAGCTGATGCATGATGCCATCGGCCGCATCATGACCCTGCGCGACGATCTGAAAGAACGTTATCACTACGAGGCGTTCACCGTGCCGTACCCGACCCTGAACCTGGGCAGCCTGCACGGCGGCGATGCCTCGAACCGTATCTGCGCCTGCTGCGAACTGCATATGGACATCCGCCCGCTGCCGGGAATGACCCTGAGCGATCTCGACGGCCTGCTGAACGAAGCGCTGGCTCCGGTAAGCGAGCGCTGGCCTGGCCGTCTGACGGTCTCCGAACTGCATCCGCCGATCCCGGGTTACGAATGCCCGCCGGACCATCAGCTTGTTGAAGTCGTGGAAAAGCTGCTCGGTGAGAAAACCGACGTGGTGAACTACTGCACCGAAGCGCCGTTTATTCAGACGCTGTGCCCGACGCTGGTCCTTGGCCCTGGCTCCATTAACCAGGCCCACCAGCCGGATGAATATCTGGAAACTCGCTTCATCAAGCCGACCCGCGAACTGATTACCCAGGTTGTGCATCACTTCTGCTGGCATTAAAACCGCACCGAAGAGTCCCCTCTCCCTTTGGGAGAGGGTTAGGGTGAGGGCAACAAATCGCATGATCTCTGTCACATTTCCATAAGCATCTCTTATCTGACGCAATGCGAATTAAATTTCGTAAATTGCCCGCATTTATTCGTTTGCTGAACCGTTTTCGCAGCAATTGACGACGGGGGTTTTACGTGGCTTTATAAAGGGAGATGACAAAATAATGTCCAGAAGATTTTCGCCTGGGCATAAACAAAAATGATGGGGTGACTGGGTTTTTATGAACGAA
Organism: Enterobacter sp. KB-280D8; assembly: GCF_041399405.1. Classification (NCBI taxonomy): domain Bacteria; kingdom Pseudomonadati; phylum Pseudomonadota; class Gammaproteobacteria; order Enterobacterales; family Enterobacteriaceae; genus Enterobacter; species Enterobacter sp. KB-280D8. The sequence goes on along the minus strand of NZ_JBGKEC010000009.1, from coordinate 95,159 downwards.
CAATATTCCGCGTTGCGTAGTAATGTCAGTATGCTCGGCAAAGTGCTTGGAGATACCATCAAAGATGCGTTGGGGGAGAACATCCTCGACCGCGTTGAAACCATCCGCAAGCTATCTAAATCTTCCCGTGCCGGTAACGAGGCCAGTCGTCAGGAGCTGCTCACCACCTTGCAGAACCTCTCTAACGATGAGCTGCTGCCCGTTGCACGCGCATTCAGCCAGTTCCTGAACCTGGCCAACACCGCTGAGCAATACCACAGCATTTCGCCAAACGGCGAAGCGGCCAGCAACCCGGAAGTCATTGCCCGCACCCTTCGTAAACTGAAAGACCAGCCAGACCTTAACGAAGCCACCATCAAAAAAGCGGTGGAGTCCCTTTCGCTGGAGCTGGTCCTGACCGCACACCCAACCGAAATTACCCGTCGTACACTGATCCACAAGATGGTGGAGGTGAACAACTGCCTCAAGCAGTTGGATAACAAAGACATTGCCGACTACGAACGCAACCAGCTGATGCGACGTCTGCGCCAGCTGATTGCTCAGTCCTGGCACACCGATGAAATTCGTAAGCATCGCCCAAGCCCGGTCGACGAAGCCAAATGGGGCTTTGCGGTGGTAGAGAACAGTCTGTGGGAAGGGGTGCCTAACTACCTGCGCGAGCTGAACGAACAGCTGGAAGCAAACCTTGGCTACCGCCTGCCGGTCGACTTTGTTCCGGTGCGCTTCACCTCCTGGATGGGCGGCGACCGCGACGGTAACCCGAACGTGACCGCGGAAATCACCCGTCACGTCCTGCTGCTGAGCCGCTGGAAAGCGACCGACCTGTTCCTGAAAGACATTCAGGTGCTGATCTCCGAGCTGTCGATGGTGGAAGCAACGCCGGAACTGCGCGCGCTGGCCGGGGAAGAGGGTGCCAGCGAGCCGTACCGTTTCCTGATGAAAAAACTGCGTGGGCAGCTGATGGCCACCCAAGCCTGGCTGGAAGCGCGCCTTAAAGGCCAGCGCCTGCCGAAGCCGGAAGGCCTGCTGAGCCAGAACGAGCAGCTCTGGGAGCCGCTCTACGCCTGTTATAAATCGCTGCAGGCCTGCGGGATGGGCATCATCGCCAACGGCGAACTGCTCGACACCCTGCGCCGCGTGAAGTGTTTCGGCGTGCCGCTGGTGCGTATCGACGTGCGTCAGGAAAGTACCCGCCATACCGAAGCCCTGGGCGAGCTGACCCGCTATCTCGGCATCGGCGACTATGAAAGCTGGTCCGAAGCCGACAAACAGGCCTTCCTGATCCGCGAGCTGAACTCCAAGCGCCCTCTGCTGCCGCGCAGCTGGGAGCCAAGCAACGAAACCCGCGAAGTGCTCAACACCTGCAAAGCGATCGTTGATGCACCGAAAGGATCGGTGGCCGCCTACGTGATCTCCATGGCGAAGACCCCGTCCGACGTGCTGGGCGTACACCTTCTGCTGAAAGAAGCGGGTATCGACTACGCCCTGCCGGTCGCCCCACTGTTTGAGACCCTCGACGACCTGAATAACGCCAACGACGTCATGACTCAGTTGCTGAATATCGACTGGTACCGCGGCTTTATTCAGGGCAAACAGATGGTGATGATTGGCTATTCCGACTCCGCAAAAGATGCGGGCGTGATGGCGGCATCCTGGGCGCAGTATCAGGCGCAGGACGCGCTGATCAAAACCTGCGAGAAAGCCGGTATTGAGCTGACCTTGTTCCACGGACGTGGCGGCTCCATTGGCCGCGGCGGCGCGCCTGCTCACGCGGCATTGCTGTCACAGCCGCCGGGAAGCCTGAAAGGCGGCCTGCGCGTCACCGAGCAGGGCGAGATGATCCGCTTCAAGTACGGCCTGCCGGAAGTGACCATCAGCAGCCTGTCGCTCTACACCAGCGCGATCCTGGAAGCCAACCTGCTGCCGCCGCCGGAGCCAAAAGCGTCCTGGTGTCATATCATGGACGAGCTGTCTGACATCTCCTGCGATCTGTACCGCGGCTACGTGCGTGAAAACAAAGATTTCGTCCCTTACTTCCGCTCGGCCACGCCTGAGCAGGAGCTGGGTAAACTGCCGCTGGGCTCGCGTCCTGCGAAGCGTCGCCCGACCGGCGGCGTCGAATCTCTGCGCGCCATTCCATGGATCTTCGCCTGGACGCAGAACCGCCTGATGCTGCCCGCCTGGCTGGGTGCCGGTGCCGCGCTGCAAAAAGTGGTGGAAGACGGCAAACAGAACGAACTGGAAACCATGTGCCGCGACTGGCCGTTCTTCTCTACCCGTCTGGGCATGCTGGAGATGGTCTTCTCGAAAGCGGACCTGTGGCTGGCGGAATACTACGACCAGCGTCTGGTGAAACCGGAACTGTGGGCGCTGGGTAAAGAGCTGCGCGAGCTGCTGGAAGGCGACATCAAAGTGGTGCTGGATATCGCCAACGACTCGCATCTGATGGCGGACCTGCCGTGGATTGCCGAGTCTATTCAGCTGCGTAACATCTACACCGACCCGCTGAACGTTCTGCAGGCAGAGCTGCTGCACCGTTCGCGTCTGGCGGAAGAAGAAGGTAAAGAGCCGGATCCGCGCGTCGAACAGGCGTTGATGGTGACGATTGCAGGCGTTGCGGCAGGTATGCGTAACACCGGCTAATGCTTTATGCCCGGCAGCGCTGCGCTTGCACGGGCCTACGTTAAGTAGGCCGGGTAAGCGTTAGCGCCACCCGGCAATACCCTGGTATCCACCATGCACCACGACATTACCCACATCCTGACTGACCTGATCAACGGCACAACGACGCTGCGTCAGGTGCATTTTGCAAACCCAGCCATCTCCGCACCCGACCTTGCCTTAAAAGTTGATTTCCCACGTCTGGAAATCGTGCTCGACGGTTCGGTGAAAGACCAGGCAGCTTCCGTTTTACAGCAGGGTGATGTTTTATACGTCCCGGCTGGCGGCTGGAACGATCCACAATGGCAAACACCCGCGACGACGTTGAGCATCCTGTTTGGCAAACAGCAGCTTGGGTTTAGCCTTTTGCACTGGGATGGTGTTGAAGTGCGTAACCTGGCAAAGCAGCACGTTGCTCGCCGTGGCCCCCGCATTGGCTCCTTCCTGCTACAGACGCTTCATGAAATGCAGATGCAGCCGCACGAGCAGCAAACCGCACGCCTGATCATCGCCAGCCTACTTAGCCATTGCGTCGATTTGCTGGGTAGTCAGATCCAGACCGCCTCACGTAGCCAGGCTCTGTTTGAAGCCATTCGCGTTTATATTGATGAACATTATGCGACCCCGCTAACCCGGGAATCCGTCGCCCAGGCGTTTTATATCTCTCCGAACTATTTATCGCATCTTTTCCAGAAAACAGGCGCGGTAGGTTTTAATGAATACCTGACTCACACCCGGCTGGAGCACGCGCGTCAGTTGCTGAAAGGGTATGATTTAAAGGTGAAGGAGGTGGCGCATGCCTGCGGGTTTGTCGACAGTAATTACTTCTGCCGCTTATTCCGTAAAAATACGGAACGTTCGCCGTCAGAGTACCGTCGCCAGTATCACAGCCAACTGACAGGGAAAGCGGTCAGTCCAGAATGACCTGAGTATGCTGCGGCGCGGATACCATTTTACGTACTGCAGCCATGACCTTGTGCGGATCGCGCAGGAAAGCATTAATCCCGCACTTCACATAGCGGCAGGATTCAAATCGCTCGCTGCCCGCCAGCTCAATATCCGTAATAAGCAATACGACATCAGCGCGCCGGATATCGTCCTCCGTCAATTCACTTTCAATGCCTAACGCCCCCTGAGTCTCAATGCGGGCTGACCATTTCTCCTGCTGGCAAATCCGCTCCAGCCGTTCTGCGGCCATGTAAGTATGCGCCACGCCGCTCACGCATGCGGTTACCGCCACCAGATGACGCACTGCCGTTACTGTCATTTTCAACCTCCCACGGTGACATGAAACCCTTTACGTTCCGCCATACGGCGAAAGACTGCAACTTCGTCAGTTGTCGGAGGTATCACCTCCCGCATCACCCATTGTTGCCCAAGCAGGCGGTATTTTGGTTCGCCATACGCGTGAAACGGTAATAAATGCAGCTGACGTATCCCTGTAGGCAGCAAAAATGCCAGCACGCGCGCCATGTTGGTTTCCGTCAGCGTATAGCCAGGAATAAGCGGTACGCGGGGGATGACGTTTATGCCTTCCGCCACCAGTTGCTTAATGTTATCCAGCACTCTTGGCAGATTCACCGCCGTCACCGAACGCGCCTGCTCTGGATCCATAATCTTCAGGTCAAACAGTACTTCATCGCACTGTCGTGTCAGCGGTAGCAATCGTGACAGGGGCGCATCTCCCGCCGTCTCAATGGCGGTGCGTATACCGTAACGGCGCAAACGCGCAAGCAGCTGCGTCGCAAAAGGTGCCTGCATCAATACTTCCCCGCCCGACAGCGTCACTCCGCCACCCGAAGAGCGGAAGAAAACATCGTCTTTCATCACCTCGCGTTCAAGCTCGTCCAGCGTCACGTCGCGTCCGATGCGCTCAAACGCACCGGAAGGACATTCGTCCGCATCACGCAGGCAGGGCGTGCAGCGCAAACATTTACTCTCCCGGCGAACCGTCTCAATTTTTGGGGAGATCGACTCCGGGTTGGCACACCACGGGCAGCGGTGAGGGCAGCCTTTAAAAAAGACCACCGTGCGAATACCCGCCCCGTCGTTTAACGAATAGCGCTGAATATTGAAAATACGCGCCACGTCGGCGCGTGTTTCAACGACGTCACAGCTGATGCGCGGTGCGGCGGATAATGTCATCCTGGATCTCCTTCGACAGCTCAACAAAGAAGGCGCTGTATCCGGCAACGCGCACCACCAGCCCAGCAAAATCCTGTGGACGCCGCTGCGCTTCACGCAGGGTTTCCGCGTTCACCACGTTGAACTGGATGTGTTGCAACTTAAGCTGCGTGAACGCACGCAGGAAATCTGCCAACTTTTGCAGCCCTGTGTCGCCTTCCAGCGTCGCCGGTGTGAATTTAACGTTTAATAGCGTACCGTTAGATAACAGATAGTTATCCAGCTTACTCACCGATTTGAGTACCGCGGTTGGGCCCTGCATATCTTGCCCAAGCATCGGTGAAAGCCCGCCGTCCGCCAGTTGCTCACCGGCAAAGCGTCCATCCGGTGTTGCCCCCACAACCGCCCCCAACGGCACGTGTGCCGATACGGTATAAGACCCCGGCGTAAATTGCCCGCCGCGCGGGTTACGGTATTTTTCGACCTCTTTGCAGTAGTGGCGCAGCAGTTCAGCGCTGATGTTGTCGACATCATCGATATCATTGCCGTATTTTTCGAAGCGATTGATCAGCCTTGCTCGCACTTTTTCGCCCTCCGGGGTGGCAAAGTTCGCTTTTAACACGGCTAAGAGCTCATCAAAACTTAAGCGTTGCTGTTCAAAGACCAGCCCTTTCAGGGCATGCAGTGAATCGCTCAGGTTGGCTATTCCGATCCCTTGTACACCAGAGAAGTTATAGCGCGCCCCGCCGTCGGTAATGTCTTTCCCAGATGCCAGGCAATCGCTGATAAAAGAAGAGAGCAACGGCACCGGAGCCCAATCACGATGGCCGATATCGCAGATATTGCTCCCCTCAACCATCAGCGCAATGTAGTGATTAATTTTGGCGCGAATATTCTCCAGCAAGCCTTCATAACTCAGCCCTGCGTTGCCTTCGTTCTCGTGCATCGCGATTTCCATCACCTTCAGCAGGTTAAACATGGCAATATCGTGCAGACCGTAGGTTTTACCCGGAATCGACAGCTCAACACAGCCGACGACAGCGTAGTCGCGCGCGTCCTCCAGCGACACGCCGCGATTGAGGAAGGCAGGCACCACCACTTCATCGTTAAAGATCTGCGGAATGCCGGTGCCCAGGCGAATGGTCTCTGCGGTTTTAAGCAGGAAAGGCTGGTCGATAAGTTCATTCACCCGCACGCCGAGGTTCGGCTGAGGAAGCTGAACGCTTTGGTAGGCATCCAGGCACAGGAAGGAGAGCACGTTTACCGCACTACGGCCGCTTTCCGTCAGGCCGCCTAACAGTGCGGTATACCCGGTCGGGAACCCGGCGAAATAGCGGGCGCTGCTGGTCGAGCGTAAAAGCACGACGTCATTGCACTTCACCCACAGCGACTCAAGAATCTCTTTCAGGAACGCGGGCTCATCGCCTTGTGAGAGCGAGGCCTGATAAAACGGCAGCATGTACTGGTCAAAGCGCCCGATAGAGAGCGAACTGGCGTTGGATTCGTACTGCAAAATGATGTTCATGTACCAGAAAAGCTGACACGCCTGCCAGAACGTCTGTGGCTTCTGCTGTGCGTTGTGCCGCGAGATGTCGGCAATTGTCAGCAGTTCCTCTCGCCGCGGCACATCGCTGACCCAGGCCAGCTCTTCAGCCAGCGCCGCGTAGCGCAAAATATGGCGCTGGGAAGCCTCAAGCAGGATCAGTGCCGCTGCATAGAAAGTGTTATGGGGATCGCGGGCGCAGTGTTCACGCAGTTCCTCCACCAGCACACCCAGGCCGTTATTAAGCAGGCGTGGATAATCAATAATGATATGCCCCTGCCCTTTATCCGTCTGGTTGATGCTGAAAATCTGCGTCCCTACCGCGGTTTTCACCTCATCTGTCATCTGGCTGTTGATGAAATCCTTCATTGACCGGTTTTCCCAGTAGGGGTACAGCACGTCACGGTAGGTCTGCTTATCCTCATCGCTGATTTCAAAGCGGTCCTGCGGACGTGTGGCAAACTGATCCAGCTCCTTAAGCAGCCAGTACGGATCCATCTCCGGAGACATAATGCCTGCACGCGGTTTAACGGTGCGGTTCCCGGCAATCAGCTCCTCATCACGAATCGCGATTTTTACATGGTCGAGTATGTACGCCGTCGCTTTCGCGCGCCGGATAATCACCGGCTCACCTTCCGTCTGCTGGTGGCTGGCGGTATAGAGCAAAGCACGCTCAAGCGAGATTTCACGCGGGCTGGCAAAAAGAGCGTCTTTCAAACGCTGGGTACGATTCGTCATGAGGGAACTCCTGTAACGGTAAAACGAGCCCGCCCCGAAGGGCGGGAGAGCATCAGGCGGTTTGTGCCAGGTGGGCATCAATTTTGTTCATGATGGCGTCGGCACGTTTTACCGCGTCGCTGATATTGACGCGTACGATGGTTTTTCCGGCAAAACGCTCTTCAAATTTAATGCCAATATCCTTGGTCAGGATCACCACATCCGCGGCGGCAACGTCTTCTGCCGTCAGCTCATTCTCAAGACCGATCGATCCCTGTGTTTCTACTTTCACTTCCCAGCCTTTCGCTTTTGCGGCGCTTTCCAGCGCTTCAGCAGCCATATAGGTATGGGCAACGCCAGACGGACATGCTGTTACTGCGATAATTCGGGCCATGTTCTCTTCCTCACTCAGTTAATTTCGAAATCCAGATCCAGGTCATCCTCTTTTTCCTCGACCTGTTTTGTATTCTTACGGGCAATACGCTTCAGCACGTTGACGCTGATTGCCGTTACCACTGCGCCCACAGCAACTGCCGCGATATAGCCGAGCTTGCCGTCCACCACGGGAAGCACAATCAACCCACCCCAACCGGCATAGCATTGCGCGCCCATCACGGCAGCCGTGACCGCACCACACGCGGAACCCAGCATGATTGAAGGAATCACGCGCAGAGGGTCAGCAGCGGCAAACGGAATTGCCCCTTCGGTGACGCCAACACAGCCCATCACCAGCGCCGCTTTCCCCGCTTCACGTTCTTCATCGGAAAAATTCTTGCGGCCGACTAACGTTGCCAGGCCTAACCCCAGCGGCGGTATGCAAATAGCCGCGGCGGCAATCGCAACGACGGTATAGACGCCCTGCGCAACGCAAATCAGCATGAAGGCATACGCCACTTTGTTAACCGGGCCGCCCATATCGAACGCCAGCATAAGGCCGAGAATGATGGCAAGTACCACGATGCTGCCCTGCTGCATGCCTTGCAGCCACTGAGTGAGGCTGGTGGTCAGCGCGCCTACAGGCTCGCCAAGACCCCACATCATGATGCCCGCGGTAATAAAGGTGCCGATAATCGGGATGATGAAGATAGGCATGACGGAACGCAGCACTTTCGGGACCGGCAGTTTTTTCAGGTACCAGACGATAATTCCACCGAAAATCCCGGCGATAATCGCGCCGAAGAACCCCGCGCCAAAGCTGTTGCCCACCCAGGCGGCAATGGCACAGGGAGCCAGCGCGGCGCGTTCTGCAATCGAGTAGCCAATGTAAGCCGCCAGGAAGGGCACCATCAGCGTTAAACCCGCCACACCAATATCAAAGAGCTTTTTCAGATTGGGATCGGTTGCGGCATCCGGTACCGCGCCCTTGCCGTATAGCATTACTGAAACCGCCAGCAGAATGCCGCCCGAGACCACGAACGGGATCATATGCGACACCCCGGTCATCAGATGCTGCCGCGTGTTCTTGAGAATGTGCACCAACGCTTTCATATGTCGCTCCAGGCCTAAAACCATAAAGATGTTGTGGCAAACAATAGGCAATCAGAAAGACGGCGGACAGGAGACAAAAAGGCCATTTACTGGATTTTTGTAATATCGAAATAAAAATGCGATCCGCCTCGACATTTCACACCGGCGATGCATTACGCAAAACGTCAGAACCTGTGAGTGAAATCTCATTTTTAGCGTCACATTACATTTGTCCAGCTTTTGGCAGTTTTGTCACATGGCGTGCCTCATCCTCACGCTCGTATGCTCTTTCGCATCATTGACGATTGGTTTCAGGAGTGTGTATGGCTCTGGTAGTGGAATTTACCTGTGAATTGCCCAACGGTGTTCACGCGCGTCCGGCAAGTCATGTGGAAACGCTGTGCAATACGTTTGTCTCGCAAATCGAGTGGCATAACCTGCGTACGGACCGTAAAGGCGATGCCAAAAGCGCGCTGGCATTGATTGGTACCGATACGCTGGCAGGCGATCCCTGCCGTCTGGCAATCTGCGGTGAAGATGAGCAACATGCCCATCAGCGGCTGGAGCAGTGGCTGAGAGAGGAGTTCACGCACTGTGACGCACCGCTTGAAGGAGTTATCAGCACGGAACTGGAGCCCTTACCAGAATCACTGACACGCCTGAACCCGACGCTTTTTCGCGCCACTCCGGTATGCAGCGGCAGTGGGCAGGGCATCCTGACGGTACTGACCTCGCTGGATCTCAACGCCCTGACCGATTTACCCGAAGCACAAAACGTGGAAGCTGAGCAATCGGTGCTGGATACCGGTCTGACGCTGCTGGTCAAACACATTGAGCTGCACGCGCTGGAAGGCGACAGCACCGCCAGCGCCATTCTTGAAGCCCACCGCTCGCTGGCTACAGATACCTCGCTGCGCCAGCATCTCCTGTCAGGGGTCAACCGGGGCTTAAGCTGCGCCCAGGCCATCATCGCCACGGCCAACCATTTCTGCGAGACGTTCTCTCGTTCCAGCAGCGCATATTTGCAGGAACGCGTGCTGGACGTGCGCGACGTCTGCTATCAGCTTTTACAGCATATCTACGGTGAAGCTTGTTTCCCGTCTCCGGGGCAGCTGACGCAACCGACCGTCTGCCTTGCTGACGACCTCACTCCCGGCCAGTTCCTGGAACTGGATAAAACCATGCTCAAAGGGTTGCTGTTAAAAAGCGGCGGAACCACCTCGCACACCGTGATCCTCGCGCGCTCCTTTAATATCCCGACGCTGGTGGGCGTCGACGGTGAAAGCCTGCTGCAATGGCGCAATCAGTCTGTCTTTGTGGATGGCAATGCCGGTGCGGTCGTAGTCAATGCCAGCGATGCGGTGACGCGCTACTACCAACAAGAAGCGCGGGTACAACAGGCGATACGCGAGCAGCAGCGCATCTGGCTCGATCGTGAAGCCAGAACGGCCGACGGTCTGCGCATAGAGATTGCCGCGAACATCGCCCACGCGGTGGAAGCCCAGGGGGCATTTGGCAACGGCGCCGAGGGCGTGGGCCTGTTCCGCACTGAAATGCTTTATATGGATCGCACCAGCGCGCCCGGCGAAAACGAGCTATACAACATCTTCTGTCAGGCGCTGGAGATCGCAAACGGGCGGAGCATTATTGTACGCACCATGGATATTGGCGGTGATAAGCCGGTGGAGTATCTGAATATTCCGGCAGAGAACAATCCGTTCCTCGGTTACCGCGCCGTGCGCATATATGAAGAGTATGCAACCCTTTTCACCACCCAGCTTCGGGCGATCCTGCGCGCCTCTGCTCACGGCAATCTGAAGATCATGATCCCGATGATCTCCTCGATGGAAGAGATCCTGTGGGTCAAAGAGAAACTTGCCGAAGCGAAACAACAGCTTCGCAATGAACATATTCCGTTTGATGAGAAAATCCCGTTCGGCATTATGCTGGAAGTGCCTTCGGTGATGTTCATCATCGATCAGTGCTGCGAAGAGATTGATTTCTTTAGTATTGGCAGCAATGACCTGACGCAGTATCTGCTGGCCGTCGACCGCGACAACGCCAAAGTCACGCGCCACTACAACAGCCTGAATCCGGCCTTCCTGCGCGCGCTGGATTACGCGGTGCAGGCAGTGCATCGCCAGGGGAAATGGATTGGCCTCTGCGGTGAACTGGGCGCGAAAGGGTCAGTGCTGCCGCTACTGGTAGGTCTTGGTCTGGACGAGCTCAGCATGGGCTCACCTGCCATTCCCGCTACCAAAGCGCGCCTGGCCCAGCTTGATAGCCGCGCCTGTCGCCAGCTACTGAACCAGGCTATGGCGTGTCGTACATCGCTCGAAGTGGAGCATCTGCTCGCCCAGTTCCGCATGAATCAGCAGGATACGCCGCTGGTGACGCCACGCTGCATCTCTCTGGATAACGACTGGAATAGCAAAGAAGAGGTCATGAAAGGGATGACTGATAACTTGCTGCTCGCCGGGCGTTGCCGCTATCCGCGCAAGCTGGAAGCCGATCTGTGGGCACGCGAGGCGGTCTTCTCCACCGGGCTGGGTTTTGGTTTCGCCATTCCACACAGCAAATCGGAGCATATTGAGCAATCCACCATCAGCGTTGCACGCCTGAAATCCCCCGTCATGTGGGGAGATGAAGAAGCACAATTCATCATCATGCTGACGCTGAACAAACACGCCGCGGGCGATCAGCATATGCGTATTTTCTCCCGCCTGGCCCGCCGCATCATGCATGACGATTTCCGCAGCGCGCTGGTCAACGCCAGCTCAGAAGAGGCTATCGCCTCCCTGCTACAACACGAATTAGAACTCTGAAACGAGGAAGAGTAATGGAACTGTACCTGGATACCGCCAACGTGGCGGAAGTAGAACGCCTGGCGCGCATTTTTCCCATAGCGGGCGTCACCACAAATCCGAGCATCATTGCCGCCAGCTGCGAATCCATCTGGGACGTGCTGCCGCGTCTGCAAAAAGCCATTGGACCGGAAGGCACGCTGTTTGCTCAAACCATGAGCCGCGACGCCGAAGGCATGGTGGCGGAGGCCAAACGCCTGAGTAACGCCATCCCGGACATCGTGGTGAAAATCCCTGTCACGGCTGAGGGCCTTACCGCGATTAAGGCGCTGCAAAAAGAGGGCATTACCACGCTGGGCACTGCCGTTTATAGCGCCGCACAGGGTTTGCTGGCCGCGCTGGCAGGCGCGAAATATGTGGCCCCCTATGTAAACCGTGTCGACGCACAGGGCGGCGACGGTATTCGCATGGTCCAGGAGCTGCAATCCTTGATGGAAATGCACGCGCCGGAAAGCAGGGTGCTGGCTGCCAGCTTTAAAACGCCACGTCAGGCGCTGGACTGCCTGCTTGCCGGGTGCGAGGCAATCACGCTTCCCTTAGACGTAGCGCAACAAATGCTCGGCACCCCGGCGGTAGAGTCAGCCATAGAGAAGTTCGAGCAGGACTGGAAAAACGCGTTTGGTAACCTCAACCTCTAAGGGAGAAACGTTATGGACCGTATTATTCAATCGCCGGGGAAATATATTCAGGGCGCTGAAGTGCTTACTCGCCTCGGTGACTATCTGAAACCCCTGGCCAATCGCTGGCTGGTGGTCGGAGATAAATTTGTGCTGGGTTTTGCTGAAGAGACCCTACGTCAGAGTTTCAAAAAAGCCGAACTGCACGCTGAAATCGCGCCGTTTGGCGGCGAATGTTCGCAAAATGAAATCGATCGCCTGAAAAAGCTGGCAGACAGTGCCGACTGTCTCGCGGTGCTGGGCATCGGCGGCGGTAAAACGCTGGATACCGCCAAAGCGCTGGCGCATTTCATGGACGTGCCGGTGGCCATTGCGCCGACCATTGCCTCTACCGATGCGCCGTGCAGCGCCCTTTCCGTCATTTACACCGACAGCGGCGAGTTCGATCGCTACCTGATGTTGCCGCACAACCCGAATATGGTCATTGTCGACACCAAAGTGGTGGCGGGTGCGCCTGCGCGCCTGCTGGCCGCCGGGATAGGCGATGCGCTCGCGACCTGGTTTGAAGCACGCGCCTGCTCGCGCAGCGGCGCAACCACCATGGCGGGCGGCAAGTGCACCCAGGCGGCGTTAGCGCTGGCCGAGCTGTGCTACAACACGCTGGTTGAAGAGGGTGAGAAAGCAATGCTGGCTGCGGAACAGCACGTGGTAACGCCAGCGCTGGAACGCATTATCGAAGCCAACACCTATCTCAGCGGCGTGGGCTTTGAAAGCGGCGGGCTGGCGGCGGCACACGCCATTCACAACGGCATGACGGCAGTGCCGGATGCGCATCACTTCTATCACGGTGAAAAAGTGGCGTTTGGCACGCTGACGCAGCTGGTGCTGGAGAACGCCCCGGTTGAAGAAATAGAGACCGTCGCCGCGCTTTGCCACAGCGTGGGGTTGCCGATCACGCTGGCACAGCTGAATATCAAAGAGGATATTCCGGCCAAAATGCGTCTGATCGCGGAAGCGTCCTGTGCCGAAGGGGAGACCATTCACAACATGCCGGGCGGCGTGACCCCGGATCAGGTTTACGCGGCGCTGCTGGTGGCTGACCAGTATGGACAGCGGTTCCTGCGGGAGTGGGAGTAATAAAAAGCCGGGCGGCGGCTGCGCCTTACCCGGCCTGTATTATTGGCAAAAATATCCCCGCCGTGGCGGGGATATTTATTTACCGCAGATCAAAACGATCCAAATCCATCACCTTCGCCCAAGCGGCAACGAAGTCACGGACGAACTTCTCGTGCGCATCGCTGCTGGCGTAAACCTCTGCCAGCGCGCGCAGGACAGCGTTCGAGCCAAAGACCAGGTCGGCGCGGGTCGCGGTATATTTCACTTCACCGCTGGCGCGATCGCTTCCGGCAAACAGTTCATTGGATTCGTCGGTCGCCTTCCACTGAGTGTTCATGTCCAGCAGGTTCACGAAGAAATCGTTGCTCAGCACGCCTTCGCGGTTGGTGAATACGCCATTCTTGCTGCCATCGAAGTTTGTACCCAGCACGCGCAGGCCGCCGATCAGCACCGTCAGTTCAGGCGCGGTCAGGGTCAGCTGCTGGGCCTTATCAATCAGCAGTGACTCCGTCGTGGACACATCCACCTGCGCACGGTAGTTGCGGAAGCCGTCGGCAACCGGCTCGAGCAGGTTGAACATCTCGATATCCGTCTGGTCCTGACGGGCATCCACGCGACCCGGGGTGAACGGTACGTTGACATAAACGCCCGCCGCTTTCGCCGCCTGCTCAACGCCCACGACGCCCGCCAGCACGATAATATCGGCCAGCGAGGCTTTATTGGTGGTGCGCTGGATAGCTTCCAGAGCCGGCAACGCGCGAACCGCCGCGGCGTTCACATCCCAGTCGCGCTGAGGAGCCAGCGCCAGACGCGCGCCGTTGGCACCGCCGCGCTTGTCGCCGCCGCGGAAGGTCGATGCAGACGCCCAGGCAACGGAAACCAGTTCGCTCACGGAGAGGCCGGAGGCCGCGATTTCCGCCTTCAGGCTTTCAATGTCCTCTTTCGACGGATTGAACACCGCCTGCGGCAGCGGATCCTGCCAAATCAGATCTTCTTTCGGCACTTCCGGACCGATGTACCGTGCTTTTGGCCCCATATCGCGGTGGGTCAGTTTGAACCACGCACGCGCGAAGGCTTCGTTAAAGGCCTGCGGATCGTTCAGGAAGCGACGGGAAATTTTCTCGAATTCCGGGTCAAAACGCAGCGTCAAGTCGGTGACCAGCATGGTAGGTTTACGTTTCTTCGACGGGTCGAACGGATCGGGCATGATTTCCGGCGCATCCACGGCTTCAAACTGAATCGCGCCTGCCGGGCTACGGGTCTGCACCCATTCGTATTTGAACAGGTTCTCGAAGAAGTAGTTGCTCCACTGGGTCGGAGTTTGTGACCAGATGACTTCCAGCCCGGAGGTGATAGCATCAGCGCCAATACCGGTGCCGTGCGTGCTTGCCCAGCCTAAGCCCTGCGCTTCAATCGGCGAGGCTTCCGGGTCGGTACCAACGTGCGTGGCTTCACCCGCGCCGTGGGTTTTACCGAGCGTATGGCCGCCTGCAATCAGCGCGACGGTCTCTTCGTCGTTCATCCCCATGTTGCCGAAGGTTGCGCGAATTGCCGCAGCCGCCGACAGCGGTTCACCGCTGGCGTTTGGCCCTTCCGGGTTCACGTAAATCAGGCCCATTTCAGTGGCACCCAGAGGACGCTTCGCCAGCGCTTCCGGGTCACGGTGGGTCAGCCAGGCTTTTTCATCGCCCCAGTTCACGTCCAGATCCGGTTCCCAGACGTCTTCACGACCGGCGCCAAAACCAAAGGTGCGGAAGCCGGAGTTCTCCAGCGCCACGTTACCCGCGAGGATAAACAGGTCGGCCCAGGAGATTTTTTGTCCGTATTTTTGCTTGATTGGCCACAGCAGGCGGCGCGCTTTATCCAGGCTGACGTTATCAGGCCAGGAGTTCAGTGGCGCAAAGCGCTGCTGACCGCGTCCGGCACCGCCGCGTCCGTCAACGGAGCGATAGGTACCGGCACCGTGCCAGGCCATGCGAATAAACAGGCCAGCATAGCTGCCCCAGTCGGCAGGCCACCAGGGTTGAGAGTCGGTTAACAGGGCTTTGAGATCGCCCTTGAGGGCGGAATAGTCGAGCTTGCTGAATTCTTTGCGGTAGTCGAAGTCTTCACCCAGAGGGTTAGAACGGTTGGAATGTTGATTTAGAAGATCGATGCGGAGTTGTTTAGGCCACCACTCTTTACTGCCGGTACCTGCGCCCGCGCTGTGATCGACGCCGCCCTGATGGAACGGACATTTGCCGGCGGATGCCGCGTTATTGGTCTCGTCTGACGTGCTCATCGCTATGCTCCCTTTACAGTGTTACCGTTACGATATACACCACTAGCAATAAGATATAGTTGAATTAATCCACAGATTCGATAGTTAATACCTTTTAACTTTCTACCTGACTAAAAAGCCCTCTATTTCATGAGGGCTTTTTACTGATTATGCCGGACGAACGCCGAGCGTGTGACAAATGGCGTAGCTCATCTCCGCACGGTTCAGCGTGTAGAAGTGGAAATCTTTCACCCCTTCGCGACTTAAAATCTTCACCATGTCCATCGCGATGTTGGCCCCCACCAGCTTGCGGGTTTCCGGGTCATCGTCCAGCCCTTCGTACATTTTGGACATCCACAGCGGAATGCGCACGTTGGTCATATCGGCGAATTTCTTCGCCTGTTTGAAGTTCGAGACCGGCAAAATGCCAGGAATGATTTCGACGTCGATACCAGCCGAGACGCAGCGGTCGCGGAAGCGCAGATAGCTTTCCACGTCAAAGAAGAACTGGGTGATGGCGCGGTTGGCACCGGCCTCCACCTTACGCTTCAGGTTAAGCAGATCCGCCTGGGCGCTTTTCGCTTCCGGATGAACTTCAGGGTAGGCGGCCACGGAGATATCGAAGTCGGCCACCTCTTTCAGCAGCCCGACCAGGTCGGCCGCATACATCTCTGGCTTGCCGCTGCCGGGAGGGAGATCGCCGCGCAGGGCAACGATATGGCGAATACCGTTGTTCCAGTAGTCCTGGGCAATGGCGCGCAGTTCATCGCGAGTGGCGTCGATACAGGTCAGGTGCGGTGCCGCTTCCAGACCGGTTCTGTCCTTAATGCCTTTAATTATGCTGTGCGTACGGTCACGCTCGCCGGAATTCGCACCGTATGTCACGGAGACAAACTTTGGCTTCAGGCTGCTCAGGCGATCGATAGAGCTCCACAGGGTTTGCTCCATTTCACTGGTGCGCGGCGGGAAAAATTCAAAAGAGACGTTAATCTGGCCGTTTACTTCGGCCAGGCTCTGATTCAGTGCTTCCCGCTGGTTGGCGTGAAAAAAGCTCATACCTTACCTCTATCTTTCGCGTGTCGTTGTCTGTTGTGTTGTGAACTTCTATACGTTTAGACGTCCAGATGTAAAAATGACGGAAAAGCGGAGGGACGTCAACATAAATAATCAACAATAACGGTGAGGTTTGCTCAGGGAAGATGAGAGAAGTTCATGATGAGATGGAAAAGCAGTCCCCTCTCCCCTTTGGGGAGAGGGTTAGGGTGAGGGGTTACAGCAGCTTAGCCAGACGGTTAATGTCGGACTGGATCGCCCCGGCGGTGACGTCGCGCCCCGCGCCCGGACCGCGGATCACCAGCGGGTTATCACGGTACCAGCGGCTTTCAATGGCGAAGACGTTATCGCACGGCAGTAGCGCCGCCAGCGGATGGTCAGGACGTACCGCTTCGACACCCACGCGCGCCTTACCGTTCGCCTCGAAACGCGCCACGTAGCGCAACACCAGCCCCATCTCGTTTGCCGCTTCCAGACGCTGCACCATCTGGTCATTCAGCTCGTCACCGTTCTCGAAGAAATGGTCAACGGACCCTTCCTCGCAGCCCGCAGGGACCAGCGACTCGACGCGTACAGAATCCGGCTCGATGTCATAACCGGCTTCGCGCGCCAGGATCACCAGCTTGCGCATCACGTCTTTACCGGAGAGATCAACGCGCGGATCGGGCTCGGTTAAGCCCTGCTGCCAGGCCTGATCCACCAGGTCGGTGAATGGTACAGTGCCGTCAAACTGCAGGAATAGCCAGGAGAGCGTGCCGGAGAAGATCCCGCTCAGCGCCAGAATGCTGTCGCCGCTTTCAATCAGGTCGCGCACGGTGTGGTTAACCGGCAGGCCCGCGCCAACAGTGGCGTTATAGAGCCAGTGGCGGCCCGTTTTTTCGAACGCGTCGTGGATCTGGCGGTATTTATCGGTGCTGCTTGCCCCCGCCAGCTTGTTGGCGCTGATGACGTGGAAACCGTGGCTGGCGAAATCCAGATACTGATCGGCAAGCTGTTCGCTGGCGGTAACGTCCAGCACCACCAGATCGTCATACGGGTGCGCGCGCATCCACAGGAACAGCGCTTCTTCATCCTGCTCTACGGCTTCATCGTTAAAGAAGGCAAGCGCGCGGCTGGCGTCCAGCCCTTCGTAGTTCAGCAGGCTGCGGCGGCTGTCCACCACGCCCGCAAGAATAAATTCAAATCCGGTACGCGCCGAGAGCGTGACCTGCTCGCGGGCAAACAGCTCCAGCCAGCGGGAGCCGATGTTGCCTTTCCCAAACAGTACCAGCCCAATGCGTTTTTCCGCGCGGAACAGGGAGGTGTGCAGGCCCTGAATCAGGCTCTCGGTTGGCCCTTTCCGCAGGACCGCGACCAGGCTGATGCCCTCTTCCGACTGCCAGGTGAACTCCACCGGCTGGCCTTTCAGCTGCTGCCAGAAGCGGTGGCAGTGCAGCGGGTTACGGGTGACGCCCGCGCCCACCATCGCCACCAGCGCCAACCCCTGACGCAGGCGAAGCTCGCCCGGCAGGCCCGCTTCATCCAGAATTTTCAGCGCGCTGTCCGCCACTTCGGCGGTATAGCAGAACTGCAGCAGCTGACGGTCATTGTGAACGCCAACGGCCAGCGGACGCACCTGGGCGCGTTTCAGGATCGTGTCGATATCTTTATGTGCCAGTTTGAAATCCTGACCGGCAGGGACCTGGAACTCAATCAGGCAGATGTCGTCGTGGCTGGTGACAATACGCGCGCCCGTGCCGGACGCCAGCACGCGCTCAATGCGCGTGGAACCCTGGTCCGGCGTATAGCTACAGCGCAGCTGCAGGTCGATATCGCTGCCGGAAACCGGCTGCAGCGTGCGCGCGTGCAGTACCGGCGCAGCCAGCCGTGCCAGCTCGCTGGCTTCGTCGAGACGCAGCAGCGGCAGCAGACAGGCATCTTTCACCTTACGCGGGTCCGCGCTGTAAACACCGGCCACGTCGCTCCAGATGGTGACGCGGGACACGCCCGCCAGGGCACCAATCTGCGTTGCCGAGTAGTCCGAGCCGTTACGGCCCAGCAGCACGGTTTCGCCAGCATTGCTGCGGCTGATAAAGCCGGTGACGACAATACGTTTGCCCGGATGCTGCACCAGCAGCTGCTGTAGCAGCGGGTAGGACAACCCTTCATCCACCTGCGGCTGCGCGGCGCGTTCCGCGCGCAGGAAATCACGCGCGTCGAGCCAGGCCGCTTCCACGCCCAGATGTTGCAGCACGGCGGCCATCAGACGCGCGGACCACACTTCACCGTGGCCCACCACTTCGGCATACACCGCGTCGGTAATCCCGCTGTCCAGCAGGGCTGCCAGACGCTCAAGGTCATGCGTGAAAGCGCTGATCAGCCCGTCCGCCACGTCCGCAGGCAGCAGGCCGGCAATCAGCTCGCTCTGGTAACGACGTAAGGACTGTTGCACCTGATGCGCAGAAAGGCGATCGGTCTGGCTCAGTTTCAGCCAGCTAATCAACTGGTTGGTGGTGCTGCCCGCCGCTGAGACAACCATCATGTCACCCGGCTGTGAATATTCGGTCATGATCCCTGCGACGCGCAGGTAACATTTCACATCAGCAAGACTACTACCACCAAACTTGTGCAGCTGACGACCCTTCGCCCCTGCCTGCGCTATCACACTCATGATTACCCCTTGGCTGCGATCCGGAAGCCATTTTCCAGATCGGCAATTAAATCTTCAGAATCTTCAATGCCGGTTGAGATACGCAGCAGCGTCTCGGAAATCCCGGCGGCGGCACGTGCTTCGGGTGCCATACCTGCGTGCGTCATGGTCGCGGCGTGGGAGATCAAGCTTTCAACCCCACCTAAGGATTCCGCCAGCGTAAACAATGACAGCCCGCTCAGGAAGCGACGCAGCGTTTGCTCGTCACCGTCCAGTTCAAAACTTAACATCGCGCCAAATCCCTTTTGCTGGCGCGCGGCAATCTCGTGTCCCTGGTTTTCCGGCAGCGACGGGTGATAAAGCTTCTTCACCAGCGGCTGGGTTTTCAGGAAATCGACAATCGCCTGGGCATTACGCTGCGCCACGTCCATGCGCGGCGACAGCGTGCGGATGCCGCGCAACAGCAGGTAGCTGTCGAACGCGCCCGCGGTGACGCCAATGTTATTGGCCCACCATGCCAGTTCCGTGACAACGTCGGGATCTTTGGCAATCACCACGCCCGCCACCACGTCAGAATGGCCGTTCAGATATTTAGTACATGAATGCAATACCAGATCCGCACCCAGTGCTAACGGGTTCTGAAGCGCCGGACTGAGGAAGGTATTATCCACTACACTTATCGCTCCCGCATCCCTTGCGAGCTGACAAATTTTCGCAATGTCGACAACGCGCAACAATGGGTTGCTTGGACTTTCCACCAGAACCAGCTTTGGTTTCTCTGCCAGCGCCTGTTTCAGCGCCTGTTCGTCGTTTTGATCGACAAACAGCACGCGGTAGCAGCCGCGCTTTGCCAGGCTATCAAACAGGCGATAGCTCCCGCCGTAGCAGTCGTGCGGCGCAACCAGCAGATCGCCCGGTTTCAGGAAAACTGTCGTCACCAGGTGAATGGCGGACATCCCGGTATTGGTTAATACTGCCCCTGCGCCACCTTCCAGCTCGGCCAGCGCACGCTGGGTCACATCACGCGTAGGATTGCCACGACGCGAATAATCATGCGCGCGGGGTTCATTAAATCCGGTGAAATTGTAGGTACTGGAAAGATGAATGGGCGGGACAACGCAGCCGTACTGCTCGTCATCATTTAATCCGCTACGCACTGCGATAGTGGCCTGTTTACGCGTCATGGTGAGGGCTTCCTGGCGAATGAGGTGAAAAGTCAGGCACCAGAGTAAACATTGAAAGTATGGACGTCAATACATCTGGACATCTAAACTTCTTTGCGTATAGATTGAGCAATGCGCAAATAGCCGTTAAAATTATATGCTTTAGTGCACGCTGCAGCGGCAATATCCGTGCCACGGTATCGTCTCTACGGTAAACTACGCAAGATTACGGTTCAAAACGGGCAGTGACCGGTTTGCACCTTTAGATTAATGACTGAGAGGATTAAAGGTATCTCATGGCTGAATGGAGCGGCGAATATATCAGCCCATACGCTGAGCACGGTAAGAAGAGTGAGCAAGTAAAGAAAATTACGGTTTCCATTCCTCTGAAGGTGTTGAAGATCCTCACCGATGAACGTACGCGTCGTCAGGTGAATAACCTGCGCCACGCGACCAACAGCGAACTGCTGTGCGAAGCGTTCCTGCATGCGTTTACCGGCCAACCGTTGCCGAACGATGACGATCTGCGCAAAGAGCGTAGCGACGAAATCCCGGAAGAGGCGAAGGTGATCATGCGTGAACTGGGTATTGACCCGGAGACGTGGGAATACTGAGAAGCGGATACAAAAAAGGCACCTTGCGGTGCCTTTTTTTCGGGAAACTTATTTAGCGCCCGGGATGCTGAAACGCTTGTTGAAGCGGTCAACACGGCCACCGGTTGCAACATCACGCTGCTTACCAGTGTAGAACGGGTGGCATTTGCCGCACACGTCCAGGTTCAGATCGTGACCCACGGTAGAGCGGATCTGGATAGAGTTACCGCAAGAGCAGTTTGCAGTAATCATTTCGTATTTCGGGTGAATATCTTTTTTCATGGGAGAACCTCAGTTAAGGCCGCGTCGCTCTTCCAGCCCTAACGCCAGACACCACGCGATGTTGAATGTAAGTTCTTTGGCGTAAAGTACACCAAAGGCGGCGAATCATACAGAATTTAACCAACGTATGCAAACTGATCCGCACGCCGCTTTTACTAATGTGTATACTAACGCGCCACTTTTCAAGTCAGGAAGATTCGATGCCCGTCGCTCACGTTGCCCTGCCCGTTCCGCTTCCCCGCACCTTTGACTACCTGCTGCCCGACAGCATGAGTGCCAAAGCGGGCTGTCGCGTGACCGTGCCGTTTGGCAAACAGCAGCGCGTGGGGATCGTCGTCTCCGTCAGCGATAAAAGCGAATTGCCCCTCAATGAACTGAAGTCGGTCGTTGAGGTGCTGGACCTCGAGCCGGTTTTCTCCACCAGCACCTGGCGACTGCTGCTGTGGGCGGCGGATTATTATCACCATCCGATTGGCGACGTCCTCTTCCACGCCCTGCCTATTCTGCTGCGCCAGGGCAAGAGTGCCAGCCACGCCCCGATGTGGTACTGGTTTGCCACCGAACAGGGGCAGGCTGTGGACATTAACAGCCTCAAGCGCTCGCAGAAACAGCAGCAGGCGCTAGCGGCGCTGCGTCAGGGGAAAATCTGGCGGCATCAGGTCAACGAGCTTGAGGTTAGCGAAACCGCGCTACAGGCATTAAGAAAGAAAGGGCTGAGCGAGCTGGCCAGCGAAGCGCCTGCCCTTCACGACTGGCGCGACGGCTTCTCCGTCTCAGGCGATCGCCTGCGTCTGAATACCGAGCAGGCCACCGCGGTAGGCGCCATTCACAGTGCCTCGGACCATTTTTCCGCCTGGCTGCTGGCGGGCGTGACGGGCTCCGGCAAAACGGAAGTCTACCTGAGCGTACTGGAAAACGTGCTCGCGCAGGGTAAACAGGCGCTGGTGATGGTGCCGGAAATCGGCCTGACGCCGCAGACAATCGCCCGATTCCGCGAGCGCTTTAACGCGCCGGTTGAGGTGCTGCACTCGGGGCTTAACGACAGCGAGCGCCTTAGCGCCTGGCTGAAAGCGAAAAACGGCGAAGCGGCGATAGTGATCGGCACCCGCTCGTCGCTGTTTACGCCGTTTAAAAACCTTGGCGTTATCGTGATCGATGAAGAGCACGACAGCTCCTATAAACAGCAGGAAGGCTGGCGCTACCATGCCCGCGATCTGGCGGTCTACCGCGCGCACAGCGAGCAAATTCCCATTATTCTCGGCTCCGCCACGCCGGCGCTCGAAACGCTGCACAACGTGCGCCAGCGTAAATATCACATGCTGCGCCTGACGCGTCGCGCGGGGAACGCCCGTCCGGCCATTCAGCACGTGCTGGATCTCAAAGGCCAGCAGGTGCAGGCAGGGTTAGCGCCCGCATTGATTTCCCGCATGCGCCAGCATTTGCAGGCGGGGAACCAGGTGATCCTGTTCCTGAACCGTCGCGGATTCGCCCCCGCCCTGCTGTGCCACGACTGCGGCTGGATTGCAGAATGCCCGCGCTGTGACCACTACTACACCTTCCATCAGGCCCAGCGTCACCTGCGCTGCCACCACTGCGACAGCCAGCGCCCGGTGCCGCGCCAGTGCCCGTCGTGCGGATCAACGCATATCGTGCCGGTCGGTCTGGGCACGGAACAACTTGAACAGGCGCTTGGCCCCTTCTTCCCGGACGTGCCTATTTCCCGAATCGACCGGGACACCACCAGCCGCAAAGGAGCGCTGGAACAGCAGCTGGCAGAAGTGCATCGCGGCGGCGCGCGCATCCTGATTGGTACTCAGATGCTGGCCAAAGGGCACCACTTCCCGGACGTGACGCTGGTCGCCCTGCTGGACGTGGACGGCGCGCTGTTCTCGGCCGATTTCCGCTCCGCCGAGCGCTTCGCCCAGCTTTATACCCAGGTGGCAGGGCGTGCGGGACGTGCTGGCAAGCAGGGCGAGGTGGTACTGCAAACGCACCACCCTGAGCACCCGCTGCTGCAAACCCTGCTGCATAAAGGCTATGACGCCTTCGCCGAGCAGGCGCTGGCCGAGCGCCAGACCATGCAGCTGCCGCCGTGGACCAGCCACGTCATCATCCGCGCGGAAGATCATAACAACCAGCAGGCCCCGCTTTTCCTGCAACAGCTGAGGAATCTCCTGCAGGCCAGCCCGCTGGTGGATAACCAGCTGTGGATCCTGGGCCCGGTGCCGGCGCTGGCGCCGAAGCGCGGCGGACGTTTTCGCTGGCAAATTTTACTCCAGCACCCCTCGCGTATTCGCCTGCAGCACATCGTCAGCGGCACGCTGGCGCTCATCAACACCCTGCCGGAAGCGCGAAAAGTGAAGTGGGTACTGGACGTCGATCCCATCGAAGGCTGAAGACGGATCGAAAAATTTAACGAGCCTCACACTTTTTATGAAAATTCTGTAACCGATTCCATTAACTATCTGTAAAAATGGTGGTGTCCGCAGTTCGGTGTTCAGGCGAGGAGAAGACATTGAAGTCCAGGAAAGAGGTTGCCACGGCGACCATGAAAGACGTTGCCGAGAAAGCACAAGTCTCAACGGCAACCGTGTCCCGCGCATTAATGAACCCGGATAAAGTCTCCCAGGCGACCCGTAACAAGGTTGAACAGGCGGCGCTGGAAGTGGGTTACTTCCCTCAGGCCATGGGGCGGAACGTCAAGCGCAATGAATCGCGGACCATCCTGGTGATAGTGCCGGACATCTGCGATCCCTTCTTTAGCGAGATCATTCGCGGCATCGAAGTGACGGCTGCGGAGCAGGGCTATCTGGTGCTGATTGGCGACTGCGCCCATCAGAACCAGCAGGAAAAAACCTTTATCGACCTCATTATTACCAAGCAGATTGACGGCATGCTGCTGCTTGGCTCACGCCTGCCGTTTGATGCCAGCATCGAAGAACAGCGCAATTTACCACCGATGGTGATGGCCAACGAGTTTGCCCCCGAGCTGGAGCTGCCGACGGTTCATATCGATAACCTGACGGCCGCGTTCAACGCGGTGAACTATCTTCAGGAGCTGGGGCATAAGCGGATTGGCTGCATTGCCGGGCCGGAAGAGATGCCGCTCTGCCACTATCGCCTGCAGGGCTATGTTCAGGCGCTGCGCCGTACCGGTGCGATTGTCGATCCGCACTACATTGCGCGCGGTGATTTTACTTTCGAAGCGGGCGGACAGGCGCTGGAGAAACTGCTGGCGCTGCCAGAACCGCCGACAGCGGTGTTCTGCCACAGCGACGTGATGGCGCTGGGGGCGCTGTCCCACGCCAAACGCCGTGGCTTACGCGTGCCGAAAGATCTGTCGATTATCGGTTTCGATAACATTTCGCTTTCAGAGTTTTGCGATCCGCCGCTCTCCACCGTGTCACAACCGCGCTATCAGATTGGCCGTGAAGCGATGCTGCTTCTGCTGGATCAGCTGCAGGGTCAAACAGTTAGCAGCGGCTCACGGTTACTGGACTGCGAGCTGATTGTTCGCGGCTCTACCCAGGCATTGACTTAAAGTAAACGCCTTTCGGACACCCTTATCTGGTCAAAGCCCCGCCGCTTAAGTAACATGGCGGGCTGACGAACGAATAAATACAGCGAAACGATAGTGGCACAACGAGATTATGTACGTCGCGGCCAGCCGGCACCTTCGCGACGCAAAAAGAGTAGTTCAAAAAGCAAGCAGCGTAATCTGCCTGCGGTCTCGCCAGCAATGGTCGCTATTGCTGCGGCGGTACTGGTGGCTTTTATTGGCGGCCTGTACTTCATTACGCACCATAAAAAAGAAGAGTCCGAGGCGCTTCAGGGTAACAAAGTGGCGGGAAATGGTCTGCCGCCGAAACCTGAAGAGCGCTGGCGCTATATTAAAGAGCTGGAAAGCCGTCAGCCTGGCGTGCGTGCGCCTACCGAGCCTTCAGCCGGTGGCGAAGTGAAAAATGCCGACCAGCTGACGGACGAGCAGCGCCAGCTGCTGGCACAAATGCAGGCCGATATGCGCCAGCAACCAACGCAGTTGAACGAAGTGCCGTGGAATGAACAGACGCCAGCACAGCGTCAGCAAACGCTGCAGCTGCAGCGTCAGCGCCAGGCACAAATTCAGCAGCAGCAACAGCAGCAGTGGACGCAAACCCAGCCGGTGCAGCAGCCGAAAGCGCAGCCTTACCAGCAACCGCAGCAGCAGGCGCGTACGGTGCAGTCTCAGCCTGTTCAACAGCCAAAAGCGCAGCCGCAAAAACAAGCGGCTCAGCCGTATCAGGATCTGCTCCAGACGCCAGCGCATACCACCGCGCAGCAGCCGAAAACGCAGCAGGCCGCGCCGGTGACCAAAGAGACCGAAGCGCCGAAGCAGACGGCAGAGAAAAAAGACGAGCGCCGCTGGATGGTGCAGTGCGGTTCGTTTAAAGGCGCCGAGCAGGCAGAAACGGTGCGTGCTCAGCTGGCGTTTGAAGGATTTGATTCACGCATTACCACCAACAACGGCTGGAATCGCGTGGTGATTGGCCCGGTCAAAGGCAAAGAAAATGCCGATGGCACCATTTCGCGCCTGAAAGTGGCCGGTCATACAAACTGCATTCGACTCGCCTCCGGGGGTTGAAACCCCCAAAATCTCCCCCATCTATCATTTAATTCAGCCCTGAGCACAGGCTCAGGGCTTCTGTTTCCCGAATTTGTAACCAGGGGGTCTGCTCGTGACAACAATAGTAAGTGTACGCCGTAACGGCCATGTGGTAATCGCCGGTGATGGCCAGGCCACGCTGGGTAATACCGTCATGAAAGGCAACGTGAAGAAAGTGCGTCGTCTCTACAACGACAAAGTGATCGCCGGTTTTGCAGGCGGCACGGCGGATGCCTTCACGCTGTTTGAACTGTTTGAACGCAAACTGGAAATGCACCAGGGTCATCTGGTGAAAGCCGCCGTTGAGCTGGCGAAAGACTGGCGTACCGACCGTATGCTGCGCAAGCTCGAAGCGCTGCTGGCGGTCGCGGATGAAACCGCTTCGCTTATCATTACCGGTAACGGTGACGTGATTCAGCCGGAAAACGACCTGATTGCCATCGGCTCTGGCGGCCCTTATGCCCAGGCTGCAGCCCGCGCGCTGTTGGAAAATACCGACATGAACGCGCGTGATATCGCGGTGAAGGCGTTGGATATTGCAGGTGATATCTGCATCTATACCAACCACAACCACACCATCGAAGAATTGACCTCCAAAGCGTAAGGATCTCCCATGTCTGAAATGACCCCACGCGAAATTGTCAGCGAACTGAACAAACACATTATCGGCCAGGATAACGCCAAGCGCTCCGTGGCCATCGCGCTGCGTAACCGCTGGCGTCGTATGCAGCTTGATGAAGAGCTGCGTCACGAAGTCACGCCGAAAAACATTCTGATGATCGGCCCGACCGGCGTCGGGAAAACCGAAATCGCCCGTCGTCTGGCGAAGCTGGCGAACGCGCCGTTCATCAAAGTTGAAGCCACCAAGTTCACCGAAGTGGGCTATGTGGGTAAAGAAGTGGACTCCATCATCCGCGATCTGACCGACTCGGCGATCAAAATGGTGCGCGTCCAGGCGATTGAAAAAAACCGCTATCGCGCGGAAGAGATGGCCGAAGAGCGCATTCTCGACGTGCTGATCCCACCGGCGAAAAACAACTGGGGCCAGGCTGAACAGCAGTCTGAGCCTTCAGCCGCGCGTCAGGCGTTCCGCAAAAAACTGCGTGAAGGCCAGCTGGACGACAAAGAGATTGAGATCGATCTCGCGGCCGCGCCGATGGGCGTGGAAATCATGGCGCCTCCGGGCATGGAAGAGATGACCAGCCAGCTGCAGTCCATGTTCCAGAACCTGGGCGGCCAGAAGCAGAAAGCGCGTAAGCTGAAAATCAAAGATGCGATGAAGCTGCTGATTGAAGAAGAAGCGGCGAAGCTGGTGAACCCGGAAGAGCTGAAGCAGGACGCTATTGACGCGGTTGAGCAGCACGGCATCGTGTTCATCGACGAAATCGACAAAATTTGTAAGCGCGGCGGCAACAGTTCCGGCCCGGACGTGTCCCGCGAAGGCGTACAGCGCGACCTGCTGCCGCTGGTTGAAGGCTGCACCGTCTCCACCAAGCACGGCATGGTGAAAACGGACCACATCCTGTTTATCGCTTCCGGTGCGTTCCAGGTGGCCAGCCCGTCGGATCTAATCCCGGAACTGCAGGGTCGTCTGCCTATCCGCGTTGAGCTGCAGGCGCTGACCACTGAAGATTTCGAGCGCATCCTAACCGAGCCAAACGCCTCTGCTACCGTACAGTACAAAGCGCTGATGGCGACGGAAGGCGTGAACCTTGAGTTCACCGAGGACGGTATCAAGCGTATCGCCCAGGCCGCATGGCAGGTCAACGAAACCACCGAGAACATCGGTGCGCGTCGTCTGCACACCGTGCTGGAACGCCTGGTGGAAGATATCTCGTATGATGCGAGCGACCTCAACGGTCAAACCATTACCATTGACGCAGAATATGTGAGCAAACATCTGGATGCGTTAGTGGCAGATGAAGATCTGAGCCGTTTTATCCTATAATCGCGGTTACTGCATTCTCATCACTGTTAATGGGGGCTAAGGCCCCCATTTTTATTGGCTAAATTACTATGACTGATATCAGCCGTACTCAGGCGTGGCTCGAAAGCCTGCGCCCTAAAACGCTTCCTCTGGCCTTTGCCGCGATTATCGTCGGTACGGCGCTTGCCTGGTGGCAAGGTTATTTTGATCCGCTGGTCGCCGCGCTGGCATTGATTACCGCCGGCCTGCTGCAAATCCTCTCCAACCTCGCTAACGACTATGGTGATGCGGTGAAGGGCAGCGATAAGCCGGACCGTATCGGGCCGCTGCGCGGGATGCAGAAAGGGGTCATTACCCAGGCACAGATGAAGCGCGCGCTGATTATCACCGTGGTACTGATTTGCCTATCCGGCCTGGCGCTGGTGACGGTCGCCTCGAAAACCACCAGCGATTTCATTGGCTTCCTGGTGCTGGGTCTGCTCGCCATTATCGCGGCCATCACCTACACCGTCGGCACGCGCCCTTACGGCTATATTGGCCTCGGGGATATCTCCGTGCTGGTGTTCTTCGGCTGGCTGAGCGTGATGGGGAGCTGGTACTTACAGGCGCATACGGTGATCCCTGCTCTGTTCCTTCCCGCGACCGCCTGCGGCCTGCTGGCGACGGCAGTGCTGAACATCAATAACCTGCGCGATATCGACAGCGACCGTGAGAACGGCAAGAACACACTGGCGGTGCGTCTGGGGCCGGTGAATGCGCGCCGCTATCATGCCTGCCTGCTCATCGGCGCTTTGGTTTGCCTGGCGCTGTTTAACCTGATTTCCCTGCACAGTCTGTGGGGCTGGCTGTTTGTGCTTGCCGCGCCGCTGCTGGTTAAGCAGGCCCGCTTTGTGATGCGTGAACTCAGCCCGTCCGCTATGCCGCCGATGCTGGAACGTACGGTAAAAGGCGCGCTGCTGACTAACCTGTTGTTCGTCATTGGGATTGTGTTAAGCCAGACGCTCCGTTAGCTGACAAATATCAATTAACAATTGATGATTTTGCCAACAACGCATTTCGCACGATATACTGAACACATTCGCAGCAACTGAGCGTTAAACCTATGAAATACGATACCTCCGAGCTTTGTGACATCTACCAGGAAGATGTCAACGTCGTTGAACCGCTGTTCTCCAACTTTGGTGGGCGGTCGTCGTTTGGCGGTCAAATCGTCACGGTGAAATGTTTCGAGGACAACGGGTTGCTGTACGATCTGCTCGAACAGAACGGCCGTGGTCGCGTTCTGGTGGTCGACGGCGGCGGATCCGTGCGTCGCGCACTGATTGATGCCGAACTGGCCGGAATTGCCGTCCAGAACGAGTGGGAAGGCATCGTGGTGTACGGCTCCGTGCGTCAGGTGGACGATCTCGAAGACCTGGATATCGGAATTCAGGCCATCGCGGCCATTCCGGTAGGCGCTGCGGGTGACGGCATCGGCGAAAGCGACGTTCGCGTTAACTTTGGCGGCGTGACCTTCTTCTCCGGGGACCATCTCTACGCCGATAATACCGGCATTATCCTTTCCGAAGATCCGCTGGATATTGAGTAATAAAAGAGTCAGCGTGAACCATAAAAAAAGCCGGGTGGCGGCTTCGCCTTACCCGGCCTGTTCAGTTCATCCCAATGGGAATTAAACTTCTTCCATACGTCCCAGCAGCGCCTGCAGGCGATCCTGCCAGCCGTTCTGCTGTTCGCGCAGCTGGTTGTTTTCGCGCTCCAGTTCTTCACGGCCGTGCTGAGCGTTCTGAACTTCCTGCGCCAGGCTGTTGTTCTTCTCTTTCAGTTCTTCAATTTCCATCTGCAGCAGCGTGATGGTGTCAATCGCCTGCTGTACTTTCGATTCCAGTTTCTCAAACACTTCTAAAGACATGATCCTACCTCTCCTGAATTGCAAGGCGACGCTTTAACGTAAACGCGCACAACATATGTTCCGATTGTATGGAGCGCAGTCGCCCCTGTCCAGCGGCATGCCACGCAGATCGCGGTTTGCAACACTTTTCGGCCTCGTCCTGGTGCGTTCGCGGCATATACCTCTAAGTTGTTAACCCATTCGTTAAAGAAATGATTCAGCCCACCGTGCGCGACTGATGCAAAAACGCGCTTTATGGCGCGAAAACGCTCATTTTATTGACGCAGACCACACATTTTGATTTCGATATTTCTCGTTTTTGCTCGTTAACGATAAATTAACACTATGTCTACAGGGCATCGTGGCTGTCACGGGCGACCACGCTAACAATAAACATCAATTTCTTCAGGATTCCGATTATGAGTCAGACATCAACCTTAAAAGGCCAGTGCATTGCCGAGTTCCTTGGTACCGGGTTGTTGATATTCTTCGGAGTGGGCTGTGTCGCTGCACTGAAAGTGGCGGGTGCCAGTTTTGGTCAGTGGGAAATCAGTATCATCTGGGGTCTGGGCGTGGCGATGGCCATCTACCTGACTGCAGGGGTTTCTGGTGCACATCTTAACCCGGCGGTGACTATCGCACTGTGGCTGTTCGCGTGCTTCGACGGACGCAAAGTTGTTCCTTTCATTATTTCTCAATTTGCCGGCGCGTTTTGCGCAGCGGCGTTAGTTTACGGGCTTTATTACAATCTTTTCATCGACTTCGAACAGACGCATCATATGGTACGCGGCAGCGTCGAAAGTCTGGATCTGGCAGGCATCTTCTCAACCTACCCTAACCCGCACATCAATTTTGTGCAGGCGTTCGCAGTTGAAATGGTGATTACCGCTATTCTGATGGGCGTTATCCTGGCGCTGACCGACGATGGAAACGGCATTCCGCGCGGCCCGCTGGCACCCCTGCTGATTGGTCTTCTGATTGCGGTGATTGGCGCATCCATGGGCCCGCTGACCGGCTTCGCGATGAATCCGGCGCGTGATATCGGACCAAAAGCGTTCGCCTTTATCGCAGGCTGGGGTGAGGTGGCATTCACGGGTGGTAAAGATATCCCTTACTTCCTGGTGCCGCTGTTTGCGCCGGTTGTTGGGGCTGCGCTGGGCGCATTTAGCTACCGCAAATTAATTGGTCGCCATTTACCGTGCGACACCTGTGTGGACGAGGAGAAGGAAACGACTTCTACCGCACAACAAAAAGCTTCGCTGTAATCTGACTACGGGACACATACCATGACCGAAAAAAAATATATCGTTGCGCTCGACCAGGGCACTACCAGCTCCCGCGCTGTCGTAATGGATCATGACGCGAACATTGTCAGCGTGTCTCAACGTGAATTTGAGCAAATTTATCCTCGTCCAGGCTGGGTAGAGCACGACCCGATGGAGATCTGGGCATCACAAAGCTCCACGCTGGTGGAAGTGCTGGCGAAAGCCGATATCAGTTCCGACGAGATTGCCGCTATCGGCATTACCAACCAGCGTGAAACCACCGTGGTCTGGGAACGCGAAACCGGTAAGCCTATTTACAACGCCATCGTCTGGCAGTGCCGCCGTACGTCAGAGATCTGCGAACAGCTGAAGCGCGACGGGATGGAAGAGTACGTGCGTAGCGCCACCGGTCTGGTGGTTGACCCGTATTTCTCCGGTACCAAAGTGAAGTGGATCCTCGATCACGTGGAAGGTTCACGCGAGCGTGCAAAACGCGGCGAGCTGCTGTTCGGGACCGTCGATACCTGGCTTATCTGGAAGATGACCCAGGGACGCGTCCACGTCACCGACTACACCAACGCCTCGCGTACCATGCTGTTCAACATCAACACCCTGGAGTGGGATGACAAGATGCTGGACGCGCTGGACATCCCGCGCGCGATGCTGCCTGAAGTGCGTAAGTCGTCTGAAGTGTACGGCCAGACCAATATCGGCGGTAAAGGCGGCACCCGTATTCCTATCGCCGGGATCGCCGGTGACCAGCAGGCCGCGCTGTTCGGCCAGCTGTGCGTCAAGGAAGGGATGGCGAAGAACACCTACGGCACCGGCTGCTTTATGCTGATGAACACCGGCGAAAAAGCGGTGAAATCAGAAAACGGTCTGCTGACCACCATTGCCTGCGGCCCGCGCGGCGAAGTGAACTATGCCCTGGAAGGTGCGGTGTTTATGGCGGGCGCATCCATTCAGTGGCTGCGCGACGAGATGAAGCTGATCAGCGACGCGTTTGACTCCGAGTACTTCGCGACCAAAGTGAAAGACACCAACGGCGTGTACGTGGTACCAGCGTTCACCGGTCTGGGCGCACCATACTGGGACCCGTATGCCCGCGGCGCAATTTTCGGCCTGACGCGCGGTGTGAACTCTAACCACATCATCCGTGCCACCCTGGAATCCATCGCCTACCAGACGCGCGACGTGCTGGAAGCGATGCAGGCAGACTCCGGCATTCGTCTGCACGCCCTGCGCGTGGACGGTGGTGCGGTCGCGAATAACTTCCTGATGCAGTTCCAGTCCGACATTCTGGGCACCCGCGTTGAGCGCCCTGAAGTGCGTGAAGTAACGGCGCTGGGCGCGGCGTACCTTGCCGGTCTGGCGGTAGGCTTCTGGCAGAACCTGGACGAGCTGCAGGAGAAAGCGGTCATCGAGCGCGAATTCCGCCCTGGCATCGAAACCACCGAGCGTAACTTCCGCTACAGCGGCTGGAAGAAAGCGGTGAAACGCGCCCTGGCGTGGGAAGAGCACGAAGAGTAAGACAAACTTATCCCCTCCCTCACCCCGGCCCTCTCCCCAAAGGGGAGAGGGTGTTTTAAGTCCCCTCGCCCCTTTGGGGAGAGGGTTAGGGTGAGGGGCTCAGGCCGCACCGGTCCCTCCCCCCTCCTCACTCTGTGATAAACTTCGTGCAATTCCTTTTGATTGTACGAGTCCCTAATGAAACGTGAACTTGCTATCGAGTTTTCCCGCGTCACCGAAGCGGCCGCCCTTGCAGGCTATAAATGGCTTGGCCGTGGCGATAAAAATACCGCAGACGGCGCAGCCGTCCACGCCATGCGCATTGTGCTTAACCAGGTCAACATCGAAGGCACCATCGTGATCGGCGAAGGCGAGATCGACGAAGCGCCAATGCTCTACATCGGTGAAAAAGTCGGTACCGGCAAAGGAGATGCGGTGGATATCGCGGTTGACCCGATCGAAGGCACCCGCATGACGGCGATGGGTCAGGCCAATGCGCTCGCTGTGCTCGCCGTGGGCGATAAAGGCTGCTTCCTCAACGCGCCGGATATGTACATGGAAAAGCTGATTGTCGGCCCTGGCGCGAAAGGCGCAATCGACCTTAGCCTGCCGCTGGAAGAGAACCTGCACAA
Source organism: Enterobacter sp. KB-280D8 (assembly GCF_041399405.1). NCBI lineage: Bacteria > Pseudomonadati > Pseudomonadota > Gammaproteobacteria > Enterobacterales > Enterobacteriaceae > Enterobacter > Enterobacter sp. KB-280D8. Next base: position 62,207 of record NZ_JBGKEC010000009.1, on the reverse strand, counting down.
CATCGCCAAAGCCCTGGGTAAACCTCTTAGCGAACTCACCGTGACTATTCTGGCAAAACCGCGCCACGATGCCACCATCGCACAGATGCAAAAGCTCGGCGTGCGCGTGTTTGCCATTCCTGACGGTGACGTTGCCGCCTCGATCCTGACCTGCATGCCGGACAGCGAAGTCGACGTGCTTTATGGCATCGGCGGCGCGCCGGAAGGCGTGGTCTCTGCAGCGGTGATCCGCGCGCTGGACGGCGATATGCAGGCGCGCCTGCTGCCGCGTCATGAGGTGAAAGGCGACAGCGACGAGAACCGTCGTATCGGTGAGAACGAGCTTGCGCGCTGCGCAGCGATGGGCATCGAAGCCAATAAAGTGCTGGCGCTGAACGACATGGCCCGCAGCGATAACGTGGTCTTCTCCGCAACCGGCATCACCAAAGGCGACCTGCTGGACGGCATTACCCGCAAGGGCAACATGGCGACCACTGAAACGCTGCTGATCCGCGGTAAATCACGCACCATCCGACGCATTCAGTCTATTCACTATCTCGACCGCAAAGACCCGGACGTGCAGACGCACATTCTGTGAAACCGTTTGATCGATAGAGCTTTCCGGCCCGAAGGGGCTGGAAATGTTTCCCACAAGTACGGAAGATAGAACAGAGAAACAGCACAGGAGAAGATCATGGCGGACTGGGTAACAGGTAAAGTCACAAAGATAGAATTCTGGACCGATTCGCTATTTAGTCTCACCCTGCATGCTCCCGTTCACCCGTTTAAGGCCGGGCAATTTGCGAAGCTGGGGCTGGATGTCGACGGCGAGCGCGTGCAGCGCGCCTACTCTTACGTTAACGCGCCGGATAACCCGGATCTCGAGTTCTATCTGGTCACCGTTCCGGACGGCAAGCTCAGCCCCCGCCTCGCCGCCCTTAAGCCCGGCGACGATGTGCAAATCGTGAGCGAAGCGGCGGGTTTCTTTGTGCTCGAAGAGATCCCTGACTGTGACACGCTCTGGATGCTGGCAACCGGCACGGCTATCGGTCCCTATCTTTCCATTCTGCAATACGGCAAAGATCTGGAGCGCTTCAAAAACATCGTGCTGGTGCACGCTGCGCGCTACGCTGCAGACCTGAGCTATCTGCCGCAAATGCAGGCGCTGGAACAGCAGTACGGTGGGAAGTTAAAGATTCAGACTGTGGTCAGCCGTGAAACCGTAGCAGGAACGCTTACCGGTCGCGTGCCGGCGCTAATCGAGAGTGGAGCCCTGGAAGACGCAGTGGGTTTACCAATGACGGCCGAAACCAGCCACGTCATGCTGTGCGGTAACCCGCAGATGGTGCGGGACACGCAGCAGCTTCTGAAGGATACCCGGCAGATGACGAAACATCTTCGCCGCCGACCGGGCCATATGACCGCTGAACACTACTGGTGATCAGCGGTATTTCACCTCGACGGTGTCTTTACCGTATTTGTTTTCGCTCTGGGTGCCGATAAACGCGCCCAGATCGACAATCATCATCACGAAGATGACCGACGGCAGCAGTCTGCCCACGACCCACGGAAGGATGGATGGGAGCATCGCCCAGTTTCCTGCCACCAGCATCCACGCCAGAATAATCAGAAACGCCCATGCGCCGGAGCGGCCGCGATCGTGCAGGCGTTTCACCACGACGGCCGCCGTTGGCCATAGCAGGCAGACCAGCGCAAATGCCGCCGTTTGCGTGCTCAGCCAGGCGTTGTAAGCGACGAAAAACAGAAGCAGCATGGCGACAACCCACGTCACCATCCAGACCCAGAAATCACGGCGTCCAATACGCCCTTTGAATGAAAACAGCCACTGCTGTATGGTCATGTAAGGTTCCTTATTATCGTTTAGCCCGCATTTTACCCTGGAGTTGTGACCTTTTGACAAGCCGACCAGATATCGTTTTAATCATGAGCACTTACGGCCAGGTGCAATGTTGATGAAAAATTCGGCACATTCTCTTTTCCTGTGTTTAGCGATGCTCAGCGCGGGTTTTCCGCTGCACGCCGCCGACACCGCGGCCCTCACCACTGCGCCGTATTTGCTGGCAGGCGCGCCGTCTTTCGATCAATCCATCAGCCAGTTTCGCGAAGCCTTCAATCAGGCCAACCCAGCGCTGCCGCTGGATGAATTTCGCGCCATTGATAGCTCCCGCGATACCCCAACCCTGACACGTGCAGCGAGCAAGATTAACGAGAATTTGTATGCTTCCACGGCGCTGGAGCGCGGTACGTTAAAAATCAAAAGCATGCAAATCACCTGGCTGCCGATTCAGGGGCCAGAGCAGAAAACCGCTAAATCGAAGGCGCTTGATTACATGAGCGCGGTGCTGCAGGCGTTTACGCCTGCGCTGACGAAAAAGCAAAGCCAGCAAAAGCTGCAAAAACTGCTGGCCGCCGGTAAAAACAAGCGGTACTACGCCACAACCGAAGGCGCGATCCGCTATGTGGTGGCAGATAATGGCGAAAAAGGACTGACCTTCGCCGTTGAACCGATTAAGCTGGCGCTATCTGACACCCTTGGCGGGGCGAATTAATGACAAAAAGCAAAGCCTTTCGAGGGAAAATCTCTATACTGATTCACAGACCATGCTGCCCGAGAGGGCGGCCATATTCCTTAATTCGCTTATTTAGCGTGGAGAATTGAAATGCGACATCCTTTAGTGATGGGTAACTGGAAACTGAACGGCAGCCGCCACATGGTAAACGAACTGGTTGCGAACCTGCGTAAAGAGCTGGCTGGCGTGACCGGCTGCGCGGTTGCTATCGCTCCGCCGGATATGTACCTGGATCTGGCTAAACGTGCCGCTGACGGCAGCCACATCGTGCTGGGAGCGCAGAACGTTGACGTTAACCTGTCTGGCGCGTTCACCGGTGAAACTTCCGCTGAAATGCTGAAAGATATCGGCGCGAAATACATCATCATCGGCCACTCCGAGCGTCGCACTTACCACAAAGAATCTGACGAGTTCATCGCGAAGAAATTCGCCGTGCTGAAAGAGCAGGGTCTGATCCCAGTTCTGTGCATCGGTGAAACCGAAGCGGAAAACGAAGCGGGCAAAACCGAAGAAGTGTGCGCGCGTCAGATCGACGCCGTGCTGAAAACTCAGGGCGCGGCAGCTTTCGAAGGCGCGGTTATCGCTTACGAGCCAGTCTGGGCGATCGGTACCGGCAAATCTGCAACCCCTGCGCAGGCTCAGGCGGTGCACAAATTCATTCGTGACCACATTGCTAAAGCCGACGCGAAAGTCGCTGAGCAAGTGATCATCCAGTACGGCGGCTCCGTAAACGCCTCCAACGCTGCTGAGCTGTTCACCCAGCCAGACATCGATGGCGCGCTGGTTGGCGGTGCATCCCTGAAAGCTGACGCTTTCGCGGTGATCGTTAAAGCGGCAGAAGCGGCTAAACAGGCGTAATGGCCTTTGCGGCGGGTGGCGCTTGCGCTTACCCGCCCTACAAAAACCCTACAACTTACCTAACACGCTATACCATAGATAATCCAGCGGCAGCAGCACCAGATACGTTGCGATAGCCAGCGCCAGACAAAGCACCATCCCCGCCCTTGCAGGCACCTTCCCGAGCCCCATCGCCACCACAATCGGCGACGCCTGATACGGCAGCAGCGGCGTGGAATAGCCCAGCACCTGAATCATGATCACCGACAGCAGCGGGAAACCGGTCGCGTCCGAGAAGCTCTGAGCCAGGGTGGTGTACAACGCCGGAACGCCGTTAGCGGTCATAATGAAGTTGAGCGCTGTGGTAATACCGGTCAGCGCCAGGAAGCTGGTGAACGGTTTGTCCGCATCCAGCGGCATAATGCGCAGCAGCGCTTCGCCCACGGCCGTTCCGATACCGGTTTGCGTCACGACGATCGCCAGCCCAAGAATACCCGCGACGTAAATGCAGGTACGCATGTTCACGCCCGCAGAAAACTCCTCCCCGGTGATAAAGCCAACGCGCGGCAGCATGACGATGATCGACGCCGCCAGCCCCGTCCACGCGGGCCCTACGCCGTGCCAGCTCTCCGTGACCCACATTCCCAGCACCAGCGCCAGCAGCCAGGCGAGACGCTTTTCGTCCCGCCCCATGGGTTCAGACAGCGCCAGTTCCTTCGGTGGTTTTGGGCTGCCGGGGAACAGCCAGCAGATGAGGCCAATCAGAATCAGGCCTTTGAGAATACCCAGCACCGGCGTATGCAGCAGCATATACGGAACATAGTTCAGGTGAATGCCGTACGAGCCTTCCGCGGCACCGCTCATCACCAGGTTAGGGACGTTTGCAGGCAGGATAGTGGCCGAAAGCTGGAAGGTGCCGAACCCGACGGCCAGCGCCAGACCAAACCAGGCGCGGGAGCCGTCGGCGATACCGGCGCGTTTCGCCATCGCCGCGACAATGGGCATCAGCAGCGCAATACGCCCCATGTTTGACGGCATCACAAACGCCAGCGCGTAGCTGAGCAATACCACGCTCGCCACCATCAGCACCCAGGAGTCGGTGAGCTTTGCCGAAAGCGCCCGGGCGGCCCTGTCCGCCAGCCCGGTTTTACGGATCGCCACGCCCAGTACAAACCCGCTGAATACCAGCCAAAAAGCCGACGAGGCAAAACCGCCGAAGATCGCTTCCGGCGGGGCGATTCTGGCGGCCATCGCCGCCGTAAAGAACAGCAGCGCGGTGATAAATTCCGGCAATAGCGACGTCGCCCACAGCACGATGGTGACGCCGACGATCAGCGAGGGCAGCAGCAGAGGATGCGTTAACCAGAGCGACATACCTGTCTCCTGTAGATTTTTTCAGCAAGTCTACGGTGACAGGCAGCCCGAGTAAACGCGATTTATGGTGGGGTTACTTCAGGATAGCGCATTGATGATCCTGCAATTCCTCTGCCGAGGCGCGGTTGAGCGTGAGCAGGTTACGCTCCGTAGCCAGCAGAATAAAAGATCCATCCGACTGCTGTGCCATTGCCAGCGCGAAACGCCCCATATGGTCGCGCGCTTCCGGTAGCTCTTCCGCCAGCATCATAAACGGGCTGCGCTGGACCAGTTCATTCTCCGTCACCCGGCGAGCGAGATACTCATGCCCTTCCAGCCCGCCCGGGAACGGTAGCCACTGGGTGCTGATTTCTCCCTGCGCCGCGTTAAGCTTCTCGCGCACGTCCGGGCGCAGGCAGGAGATATGGATATGAAAATGGTTCTGCGTACGGCCTGTCGGAGAGTTAATCGTCAGCGAAATGGCGCTGTCCGGCACCTCGGAGCCACGCTTCATGGTCATAAAGCTGCGCGACTGCCACGCCAGCCAGAAGAAGTTCGGCGTGTGAGGCTCGGTCAGGAGCGGGCTTTCGGTGCCATTGATGCGGTACGTTGGCATCAGCAGATACTGCAGCGGCCCGTTGCGGTCTTTAAATACCACATAGCCCGCGTCAGGCTTCACCTGAGCGCAGGGCGCCGGGTTACGGTGTTGCAGTTGATTAGGCAGGCACTGGTCGAGAACGATATGGCGCAACGCATTCGGATTACCCGCTTTTATCCAGTACACGCCGCCTGCGGCAAGGGCGATGACAATCAGGATCAGTAAGATAATTTTTTTCACAACGCGTTCCCTGTTTTCAATAGAGGCAAAAGAGTAACGCAAAATGATGACCAAATAAAAAACCCGGTGGATTTCTCACACCGGGTCGCCGTGTCGTTTGTTGTCGTTTAGCGCTGGCTAATCTGGTCGAAGGTGCCGCCATTAGAGAAATGCTCTTTCTGCGCTTTCGTCCAGCCGCCGAACACATCATCAATGGTGAAGAGCTTCAGTTTCGGGAATTCGCTATCGTATTTCTTCGCGACAGCCGCATCGCGTGGACGATAGAAGTTCTTCGCCGCGATTTCCTGGCCTTCCGGCGAGTAAAGATACTTCAGGTAGGCTTCCGCCACCGCTTTGGTGCCTTTCTTATCAACGACCTTATCGACCACGGAAACGGTCGGCTCAGCGAGGATGGATTCGCTCGGGGTCACGATCTCAAACTTGTCTTTACCCAGCTCGTGGGTCGCCAGCAGGGCTTCGTTTTCCCACGCAATCAGCACGTCGCCAATGCCGCGTTCGACGAAGGTGTTAGTGGCACCGCGTGCGCCGGAGTCCAGCACTTCGACGTTTTTGTACAGGGATTTGACGAATTCCTGCGCTTTAGCCTGGTCACCGTTGTTGTGGTGCAGCGCGTAGCCCCAGGCCGCCAGGTAGTTCCAGCGTGCACCGCCGGAGCTTTTCGGGTTCGGGGTAATCACAGAAACGCCCGGTTTGATCAGGTCGTTCCAGTCCTTAATCTGTTTCGGGTTTCCTTTACGCACCAGGAAGACGATGGTCGAGGTGTATGGCGCGGAGTTATCCGGCAAACGTTTGATCCAGTTTTTGTCGATACGACCACGCTCGGCGATGGCGTCGACATCATAGGCCAGCGCCAGGGTCACCACGTCGGCTTCAATACCGTTAATCACAGACGTCGCCTGCTTACCGGAGCCACCGTGAGACTGACGAATTACCACGTTATCGCCGGTTTCCTGTTTGTAGTGCGCCGCAAAGGCTTTGTTGTATTGATCGTACAGCTCACGCGTCGGGTCATACGACACGTTCAGTAACTGGATGTCCTTTGCCAGAACGCTGGTCGATGCCAGCAATAACGTTAAACCCACGCCCCATTTATTCATCGCCCAGCTCTCTTGTGTAGTGTTTTGATGAATGCAGCGTGCCAGAAAGCGAATCGAGGATTAAAGAATAAAAAAAGATTGGCTATAACGAAGAGGAATAAAAGCCCTCTTCTGAAAGAAGAGGGCTTGAAGGATCAGTACAGTTTTTTGGCGCAGTCCAGCCAGTCACCTTTGAACGGACGCTTCATGTTTTCAATCGCGTCGATGATGTCATGGTGAACCAGCTGTTCGTTCTGAATACCGACGCAGCGGCCGCCGTGGCCCTGCAGCAGCAGCTCGATAGCGTACGCACCCATACGGGATGCCAGGATACGGTCGTACGGGCCTGGGGAACCGCCGCGCTGGATGTGACCCAGAACAGTTGCGCGGGTTTCGCGTTTGGTTTCGGTTTCGATGTACTTCGCCAGCTCGTCAACGTCACAGATGTGCTCGGTGATAGCCACAATCGCGTGTTTCTTACCCTTCGCGATGCCCGCTTTGATTTCAGCGACCAGATCTTCGCGGCTGAACTCCACTTCAGGAACCACGACGAACTCACAGCCACCGGCGATAGCCGCCGCCAGGGTCAGGTCGCCGCAGTAACGGCCCATCACTTCAACGATAGAGATACGCTGGTGAGAAGAAGAGGTGTCACGCAGGCGGTCAATGGCTTCCACAACGGTGCCCAGCGCGGTGAAGTAACCGATGGTGTAGTCAGTGCCTTTGATGTCGTTGTCGATGGTGCCCGGCAGGCCGATGCACGGGAAGCCCATTTCGGTCAGACGTTTTGCACCCATGTACGAGCCGTCACCGCCGATGACCACCAGCGCGTCCAGGCCACGCTTTTTCATGTTCTCGATAGCCACTTCACGGATGTGTTCGTCACGGAATTCCGGGAAGCGCGCAGACCCAAGGAAGGTACCGCCACGGTTGATCATGTCAGACACGCTGTAGCGGTCGAGCTGAACCATACGGTCTTCATACAGACCCAGGTAACCATCATAGATACCAAAAACTTCCAGACCTTCCGTCAGCGCTGCACGGACAACCCCACGAATTGCCGCGTTCATGCCCGGCGCATCACCGCCGCTTGTCAACACACCGATTTTCTTAATCATGACTACCTCTGAACTTAGGAATGCAAAATTGAAATCTGTTGCCGGAAGAAACTTATCGACCAACGAATACTGCAAATAGTATATCAATCCCTTCTGGCTGAATTGATTCAGGTCAGACCAAATGGCGGTAATTTATACACAAAATGCTGGCCTGGCTCACTTTTTTACAACGAATTACGAAAGCCCAACATGTCCGGGTACAACCGAGCAGGGATCCTGGTGAATGATGACGTCTGAACCAGGAAAACGCTGCAAAATCGCCTGCTCGACCTGTTCAGCAATCACGTGAGCCTGAACCAGCGGCAGGTTGTCTTCCATTTCAATATGAATCTGAATAAAGCGGGTCGGCCCTGACTGCCGCGTTCGAAGATCGTGTGCACCGCTGACGCCGGGCCAGGAGGTCACGATGGAAAAAATTTCATTACGTTCCGAGTCCGGAAGAGCGCGATCGAGCAGTGATTGCACCGCGTCATACCCCATCCGCAGGGCGCTATATAAAATATAGATACCAATCCCTAACGCAAACAACGCATCGGCCCGATGCCAGCCATACCAGGCCAGACCGAGCGCAATAAGAATAGCCCCATTCATCATAACATCAGATTGATAATGAAGCATATCCGCCCGTACAGCCTGACTTTGCGTTTTGCGAACGACCCAGCGCTGGAACGTTACCAGAACAAGTGTGCTTATAAGTGCAATTACCGTGACGACCACGCCGACACCGGGATTATTCATCGGTGAAGGCGAAACCAGATGTTGAATACCGGTCAAAAACAGGAACAGTGCCGAGCCAGAAATGAACATACTTTGCGCCAGCGCGGCCAGCGACTCCGCTTTGCCGTGTCCAAACGTGTGCTCTTCATCCGCCGGCTGCAGCGAGTATCGCACCACCAGCAGGTTGGTCAGCGAGGCAGCAATATCCACCAGTGAATCCACCAGCGCCGCCAGAATACTGACCGAGCCGGTGTACCACCAGGCAAAGATTTTAATCAGCAGCAGGCCAGAGGCCATGACGGTGGCCGCAATGGCGGCCCGGCTTACCAGCCTTCCATAGGATTGATTCATAAACGCTCCTGTCATGTCATGCCGCTAGTATAACGGAAGCATGGGGAGGCAAAGGATGAATAAACGGTTAACAAATCAGAATGCGGGGCAAAAAAAACCCCCACATCATGTGGGGGAAGACAGGGATGGTGTCTATGGCAAGGAAAACAGGGTTTACTGGTTACTACGGGTACTGCTATTGCTACTGAAAAACGTTGTTTCTGAGCTTCGCTGCATCCGTGCAACCTCACGCAGCTGGTCCATTCGCTGCTGATGTTTGGTATTCAAAACCGCTTGCTGCTCGGGCGTTAGCAGGTGGAACATCTGGTTGCGGACCTTCGCCATCTCTACCTGGCGGGCAACCTGTTCCTGTGCCATTTTTTCGGCCTGAGCGCGGACAGCGCTTTCGTCAAAATTTTCTGCGGTGACAAGGCGATGCATTGTCTCCATTTCGCTAACATTAACAGGGGGCTGATCGTGTCGTGCCCTCTGCATCAGATCTCGCATCTGTTGACGCTGATGTTCGGTTAAACTTATGCCGTCAAACATATGGCTTTGGCTGCTGTGCGTTGCGCCCTCTTGCGAGGAACCGTTATCGCCGATGATAGCTACAGCAGCCTGGCTAAACGCACTGAACGCCAGCGTTGAGGCCATGACGGCAGCGGTAACTTTGCGCATCACTTGCTCCCAAAATCTTTCGTGTCGCGATTCAACGAGAGACAGTCTACGATTCAGGCTGCAAACATGCGTCAGGGGGTGTAAAACAACGTAAAGTCATGGATTAGATAGCCTTGATGTCGTAATTTCTGCCTCGGAGGTATTTAAACAATGAATAAAATCCTGTTAGTTGATGATGACCGAGAGCTCACATCCCTTTTAAAGGAGTTGCTCGACATGGAAGGTTTCAACGTCCTGGTTGCCCATGATGGCGAGCAGGCGCTGAGTCTCCTTGACGACAGCATCGATCTACTTTTGCTCGACGTAATGATGCCGAAGAAAAACGGTATTGATACGCTGAAAGAGCTTCGCCAGACACACCAGACGCCTGTAATCATGCTGACCGCGCGCGGCAGCGAACTTGACCGCGTTCTCGGCCTTGAGCTGGGTGCGGATGACTATTTACCGAAGCCGTTCAACGACCGTGAACTGGTGGCCCGTATTCGCGCTATCCTGCGCCGTTCCCACTGGAGCGAGCAGCAGCAAAATACCGACAACAGCTCGCCAACGCTGGAAGTGGACTCCCTGAGCCTGAACCCGGGCCGCCAGGAAGCGAGCTTCGACGGCCAGACGCTGGAGCTGACCGGCACCGAGTTCACCCTGCTGTATCTGCTGGCACAGCATCTCGGCCAGGTGGTATCGCGTGAACATTTAAGTCAGGAAGTGCTGGGCAAACGCCTTACCCCGTTTGACCGCGCCATCGACATGCACATCTCTAACCTGCGCCGCAAGCTGCCGGAGCGTAAAGACGGTCACCCATGGTTTAAAACCCTGCGTGGTCGCGGTTATCTGATGGTTTCCGCTTCATGATAGGCAGCTTAACCGCCCGCATCTTCGCCATCTTCTGGCTGACGCTGGCACTGGTTTTAATGCTCGTTTTGATGTTGCCAAAACTCGACTCACGCCAGATGACGGAGCTTCTCGACAGCGAGCAACGTCAGGGCGTGATGATCGAACAGCACGTGGAAGCGGAGCTGGCAAACGATCCGCCGAACGATTTGATGTGGTGGCGCAGGCTTTTTCGCGCTATCGATAAGTGGGCGCCTCCCGGACAACGTCTTTTGCTGGTCACCAGCGAAGGCCGCGTGATTGGAGCCGATCGCAATGAAATGCAGATCATCCGCAACTTTATTGGCCAGGCGGATAACGCCGATCACCCACAGAAGAAGAAATATGGTCGGGTAGAGATGGTCGGTCCTTTCTCGGTACGGGATGGGGAAGACAACTACCAGCTCTATCTGATTCGCCCCGCGAGCAGTTCCCAGTCCGACTTCATCAACCTGCTGTTTGACCGTCCGCTTCTGCTGCTGATTGTCACGATGCTGGTCAGTTCCCCGCTGCTGCTATGGCTGGCGTGGAGCCTGGCAAAACCGGCGCGTAAGCTGAAAAACGCCGCCGATGAAGTGGCGCAGGGTAACCTGCGGCAGCATCCTGAGCTGGAATCCGGGCCGCAGGAGTTCCTGGCCGCAGGAACCAGTTTCAACCAGATGGTGAGCGCGCTGGATCGCATGATGACTGCCCAGCAGCGGCTGCTGTCAGATATCTCGCACGAGCTGCGCACCCCGCTTACGCGCTTGCAGCTGGGCACCGCGCTGCTGCGCCGCCGCAGCGGGGAAAGCAAAGAGCTGGAGCGTATTGAGACGGAAGCCCATCGTCTGGACAGCATGATCAACGATCTGCTGGTGATGTCGCGCAACCAGCAGAAAAACGCGCTGGTTAGCGAAACGGTGAAAGCCAATCACCTGTGGCATGAGGTGCTGGACAACGCGGCGTTCGAAGCTGAACAGATGGGTAAATCGTTCACCGTCAACTTCCCGCCGGGCCCGTGGCCGCTGTACGGTAACCCCAACACGCTGGAAAGCGCGCTGGAGAATATCGTGCGTAACGCCCTGCGCTACTCGCATACGAAGATTGAAGTGGCGTTTTCGGTGGATAAAGACGGGATTACCGTCATTGTCGATGACGACGGCCCTGGCGTCAGCCCGGAAGATCGCGAGCAGATTTTCCGTCCGTTCTACCGCACCGACGAAGCGCGTGACCGCGAGTCTGGCGGCACGGGGCTGGGTCTGGCGATTGTTGAAACCGCCATGCAGCAGCACCGTGGCTGGGTGAAAGCCGACGACAGCCCCCTGGGTGGGCTACGGTTAACGCTGTGGCTACCGTTGTATAAGCGTTCGTAGTTTTCACCCGCCCCTCACCCCGGCCCTCTCCCCAAAGGGGCGAGGGTGTTTTACGTTCCCTCTCCCCTTTGGGGAGAGGGTTAGGGTGAGGGGTAAGGCGTAGCCTTATCTTCCCCACAATCTCCGCGAATTATCCTCGATCTTGCCGCTTAAGCGCCGCTTCTGCATCGTTCTGGTCCAGCTGGTCGATAACCCCGCTGCCGACAGCAGGTGGTGATACTGCTCGTCGTCAAACGGCATATGCCAGGCAATGGCGCAGGCGTCATAAACAGACACATCGCTCAGGCGCGACGCCAGCTCAAGCGGCGCGTCCGCTGAAACCTGCCCAGCCAGCACCACGCGGTACAGCCAGCCGGTTTTACCCGCTTTTTGCAGCTGGGCCGACATATCCTGAATCCCGAAATGGTAGTTGAGCTTGAAGCACGGCGAGCGTGGCTGCGTCACCTGAATCAGGGCATCGCCCCAGCGGTAGATATCGCCGATAAAGACGTTCTTCTCCGTCAGCCCTTCGGTCGAGAGATTTTCGCCAAACGCGGGCGCAACAAAGAGGTCCGCCTGCTCGGGGAATTCCGCTTTCCAGTGCTGGTAGTGCTCGCGAGGATAGTGGCACAGCGCGCGCTCGGGCCCGCCGTGGATTTTCTTTTCGGCCTGTTCGTCACCCGCCAGACCGAGATCGGTTAACGTCAGTTCACCGTCGACCTGCACTTTGGCGATGGCGCTCGGGCGGCTGCCGTCGTACTCCCTGACCTTGCCTGTAAATACGTTCACCGGGTAATGCATTGCTGCCTCCATTACGCAGATACAAAAAAAGCGAGTCATAAGACTCGCTTCTCACAGGCGTCAATGCAACCTTATTTTTTAGCGGCGAAACGCGCTGCTGCTTCGTCCCAGTTCACCACATCCCAGAACGCTTTGATGTAGTCAGGGCGACGGTTCTGGAACTTCAGGTAGTAAGCGTGTTCCCATACGTCCAGACCCAGGATTGGGAAGCCGGATGCGCCAGAGATCGCTTCACCCATCAGCGGGGAGTCCTGGTTAGCAGTAGACACTACCGCCAGCTTGTCGCCTCTCAGAACCAGCCACGCCCAGCCAGAGCCGAAACGGGTCGCAGCGGCTTTTTCGAATTCCGCTTTGAAGTTGTCAACGGAACCGAAGTCGCGCTCGATAGCCGCTTTCAGGTCGCCCTGCAGGGTGGTGCCGGTTTTCAGGCCTTTCCAGAACAGGCTGTGGTTAGCGTGACCGCCAGCGTTGTTACGCAGCACGGTTTTCTTGTCTGCTGGCAGCTGGTCCAGTTTGGTAATCAGCTCTTCAACAGGCAGGTTAGCGAACTCTGGCAGGCTTTCCAGCGCGGCGTTCGCGTTGTTCACATAGGTCTGGTGGTGTTTAGTGTGATGGATTTCCATCGTCTGCTTGTCGAAATGCGGTTCCAGTGCGTCGTAGGCATACGGCAGGGATGGCAGTGTATAACTCATAATCCTCTCCATTATTGTCGGGCGGCACAGCTGTTAATGCCGCGTAAGCAGTTGGTTCATTATAGTTAATTAAATGATATTGAAAATGATTATCAATGCCGTAGTTTTTATAAGGTTATTCAGGTTTTGCCTAAACGCAAAATTGTGAGTCTGCTCACCAGGTTAACGCGCTGATTGCCATCCAAAACCAAAGTGCGGCAACCTTCTGAAGGTTCCTGAACCGCCTAATTTTTACACTCATCAAGTCGGGGGGAGGCCACCGGCTATAAAAACGATGAGGACGTAAAATGAATCATGCGATTACGATGGGTATCTTCTGGCATTTGACAGGCGCAGCCAGTGCAGCCTGTTTCTATGCCCCGTTCAAAAAGGTGAAAGGGTGGTCGTGGGAAACCATGTGGTCGGTTGGCGGTACCGTGTCCTGGCTGATTTTACCATGGACCATTAGCGCCATGCTGCTCCCGGATTTCTGGGGCTACTTCACCTCCTTCAGTGCTTCCACCCTGCTGCCGGTGTTTCTGTTCGGCGCGATGTGGGGCATCGGCAACATTAACTACGGACTGACCATGCGCTACCTCGGGATGTCGATGGGTATCGGCATCGCGATTGGCATTACGCTGATCGTCGGCACGCTGATGACGCCCATTCTTAACGGTAATGTCGACGTGTTGATCAACACCAAAGGCGGGCAGATGACGTTGCTGGGCGTGCTTGTCGCGGTAATCGGCGTGGGTATCGTCACCCGGGCGGGTCAGCTGAAAGAGCGCAAGATGGGCATCAAAGCCGAAGACTTTAACCTGAAGAAAGGGCTGCTGCTGGCAGTGATGTGCGGCATCTTCTCGGCGGGCATGTCGTTCGCCATGAACGCCGCAAAACCCATGCACGAAGCGGCCGCCGCGCTGGGCGTCGACCCGCTGTACGTGGCGCTGCCAAGCTACGTGGTCATCATGGGCGGCGGCGCGTTGGTAAACCTTGGCTTCTGCTTCATTCGTCTGGCAAAAGTGAAGGATCTGTCAGTAAAAGCGGATTTCTCGCTGGCAAAATCCTTAATTATCACCAACGTGCTGCTTTCGATGCTGGGCGGCCTCATGTGGTATCTGCAGTTCTTTTTCTACGCCTGGGGTCACGCCAGCATTCCGCCACAGTACGACTACATAAGCTGGATGCTGCACATGAGCTTCTACGTGCTGTGCGGCGGGCTGGTTGGGCTGGTGCTGAAAGAGTGGAATAACGCCGGGCGTCGTCCGGTGGGCGTTCTGAGCCTGGGTTGCGTGGTGATCATCATCGCCGCTAACATTGTCGGCCTCGGCATGGCGAACTGATTACGCTGCCTTTCGACTGCGATGACGCCACTGAACCGGCGTCATCCCCACCTCGCGATTAAACACTACCGAAAAGTAATTACTGTCCTCAAATCCGCAGCGCATCGCCACTTCACTGACCATCAGCTCCGTATGCTGCAACAGATACTGGGCGTGGCAGATGCGCAGCTGGCGCAGGTAGTGGTTCACCGTCATCCCCGTCTGGGTACGGAACTGCTGGCGCAGTGCGCGCTCGCTGCACTGCTCCTGCTCGCAGAACTTTTCCAGCATGAAACTTTTGTTCAGGCTACCCGCAAGCCGGGCGATCAGCTTGTCCAGCAGCGCTTCCTGGGCGGTCGCGGAGGGGTTGTCGGTGGCATAACGATGGCGTTTAAGGGTCATGACCAACTGGGCGAAAAGCAGCTCCGCCATCGGGTTTGCCACCGAATCGTGCTTTTGGCTCTCCTGCTCCAGCTGGGAGATCGTCTGGCGCACCTGAGCCATGCCGTTGCTGCTTAAGCGCCAGTGGGGTTCGCCTCTGGCATTGAGAAAACCGGGGATATGAGCCGCCCAGTCAACATTCAGTTTGAGCCTGTCCGGGCAGTAGATAACGTTTTGCAAAACCAGATCGTTAACCGAGGCGTAAGCGTGTTTGTCTTCGCCGCGGATGTAAAACAGATCGCCACGCGTGATGCGGTAGGGCCGGTCGTTGAGGATGTGTAAGCCGTTGCCGCGCCAAACGAGCACCAGCTCGCAAAACTCGTGGGTATGCTCGGCAAAGACATTTTGCGGG
Source organism: Enterobacter sp. KB-280D8 (assembly GCF_041399405.1). Taxonomy (NCBI): domain Bacteria; kingdom Pseudomonadati; phylum Pseudomonadota; class Gammaproteobacteria; order Enterobacterales; family Enterobacteriaceae; genus Enterobacter; species Enterobacter sp. KB-280D8. The sequence continues at coordinate 46,905 of NZ_JBGKEC010000009.1, read as the reverse complement.
TAGCGGTCGGCCACCGCGACGGCCTGACTCGCGGAGGCAAAAAAATCATCTTTGCGAAGAATTAACTGAGCGGCCACACCACAACCTCTACGGTGAATAACCGGACATTATTAGCCATTTTGCGGCAATAAAACGGTGATTGCCTTCGCGTTACTGGATCGAAGCATCCTTCCCCTGACGGATATCGCGCGGCGACCAGCTAAACTCGCGACGAAAAAGGGTCGAAAAGTGATTACTGTCGCCGAAACCGCAGCGATACGCGATATCCGTGACGCTTTCGTCGGTGTGACGTAAAAGGTGACGCGCTTTAATCAGGCGCAGGCGGTTGAGGTAGCGCTGCGGCGTGAGCCCGGTGTGCTGCTTGAGCTGACGATGCAGCGTGCGTAACGACAGCGAAAAATCATCCGCCAGCGTTTCCCAGCACACGTCCTCGGCGAAATGGTCCTCCAGCCAGGCCATCAGTTGGTTCAGCCGCGCGTCGTTATTTGCCAGCCCTTCCACCAGGCTGCTGCGACGCAACAGCACCAGCAGCTGCATAAACAGCAGCTCGCGGGTGGCAATGGCATGGGTCTCCTGCCCGTCCTCGCTCTGCTCCATTTGATTCACCAACTGGCGCACCTGCTGCAACGTGGACTGATTCACCCGCCAGTGAGACGGATAGTGTCCATCCTGCTCCTGGGGCAGTAGCTTGTTCAATCCCGACAGAAACTGGAACGCGTCCGGCGAACGATAGAGCACGTTGGTCAGACACAGATTGTCTGTATGTTCATACAAATGCCTGTCGCGATCGCGCACGAAGCACACCATACCGCCACTGATGGTGTATGGCTGGCCGTTGAAGACATGAATGCCTGTCCCATGCTCGACAATCACAATTTCATGAAAATCATGATGATGTTCAGGAAACGCGGCCTGCGGGAGCCGTGGCTCAATCGCGATCGGAGATGTTCCCGACGGGAAAAAATCGACGCTGTGCAGTACGGTCATAGCGGCCCCCACCAATGAGAAAAGTTCTCAAAATAGTAATTAAGGCCTTCCACACTCACCTTAAATTTTTGACAGCAAACGTCGCAAAGACTGTCCGTTTTTCAAGAAACAGACGGAAAAATCGGGAAATGCGGTCAGCGTCACATTGCCCTAAAACCCCGCCCTCACTGGAAATTGTGAACTCCCTCACGTTCATCTTTGCTTCCTTGCCAGCGCGAGATTCGTGCTGTCAGTGACGAGAAGGTGGCCTTTTCTTCCCTTTTTTACACTCAGCACCAATGACTTAAGAAGGGACCTGATCATGACTTTTCGCCATTGTGTAGCTGTCGATTTAGGCGCATCCAGCGGCCGCGTAATGCTCGCCACCTGGGACTGCGGCAAGCGCACACTCACGCTTCGCGAAATGCACCGTTTCGCCAACTGCCTGCAAAAACAGGACGGTTTTGATACCTGGGATATTGATGCCCTGGAAGCGGAGATCCGCACCGGGCTGAACAACGTCTGCAATGACGGCATACGCATCGACAGCATCGGCATTGATACCTGGGGCGTGGACTACGTTCTGCTCGACAGCCACGGCGAACGCATCGGCCTGCCCGTCTCGTATCGAGACAGCCGCACCGACGGGCTGATGGCACAGGCCATAGCCCAGCTTGGCAAACACAACATCTATGGCCGCAGCGGCATTCAGTTTCTGCCGTTTAACACGCTCTATCAGCTGCGCGCGCTGGTTGAGCAGCAGCCGGAGCTGGTCAAAAAGGTGGCGCATGCACTGCTCGTCCCGGACTACTTAAGCTACCGGCTGACCGGCAACATGAACTGGGAATACACCAACGCCACCACCACGCAGCTGGTCAACATCAACACCGATAGCTGGGATGAACACCTGCTGGCCTGGACGGGGGCCTCACCTTCCTGGTTCGGCACGCCGACCCATCCAGGTAATGCGATCGGACAGTGGCTCTGCCCGCAGGGGAACGCCATCCCTGTTGTCGCCGTCGCCAGTCACGATACCGCCAGCGCGGTGATTGCATCCCCGCTGGCCAGCAAAGACGCGGCCTACCTCTCTTCCGGCACCTGGTCGCTGATGGGCTTTGAGAGCAAAACGCCGTACACCAGCGACGCCGCGATGACAGCGAACATCACTAACGAAGGCGGTGCCGAAGGGCGCTACCGCGTGCTGAAGAACATCATGGGACTCTGGCTGCTCCAGCGAATGCTGAAAGAGCAGCATATTTTCGACCTGCCGGCGCTTATCGCCGAAACCGAAAAGCTGCAGGCCTGTACGTTCCTGATCAACCCGAATGACGACCGCTTTATTAACCCGGTGCATATGAGCGCCGAAATCCAGGCCGCCTGTTTCGAGACCGGACAGCCGGTCCCTTCCCGTCCTGCCGAGCTGGCGCGCTGTATTTTTGACAGCCTCGCCCTGCTCTACGCTGATGTTCTGAACGAGCTGGCGAGCCTGCGCGGCAAACCGTTCAGTCAGTTGCATATCGTGGGCGGCGGCTGCCAGAACCAGTTGCTGAACCAGCTCTGCGCCGATGCCTGCGGCATCACCGTGGTGGCGGGTCCGGTGGAGGCCTCGACGCTCGGCAACATCGGTATTCAACTGATGGCCCTGGACGAACTTTCAGACGTCGATGAATTCCGTTCGGTGGTCACCGCGAATACCCGCCTGACTACTTTCATCCCTAATCCCTGCCATGAAATTGCCCGCTACCGGGCGCAGTTTCAGCAAAAACGACTGACTAAGGAGCTTTGCGCATGACCACTCAACTTGAACAAGCCTGGGATCTGGCTAAACAGCGTTTCGCCGCCGTTGGCGTGGATGTCGAAGCAGCGCTGCACCAGCTCGACCGTCTGCCTGTCTCCATGCACTGCTGGCAGGGCGATGACGTCGCTGGCTTCGAGAACCCGGGCGGTTCCCTGACGGGTGGCATTCAGGCGACGGGTAACTACCCGGGTAAAGCGCGCAACGCCACCGAACTGCGTGCAGACCTGGAGCTGGCACTGAGCCTGATCCCGGGGCCAAAACGCCTGAACCTGCACGCGATCTATCTGGAGTCCGACGAGCCGGTGGCGCGTAACGCGATTAAACCGGAACACTTTAAAAACTGGGTGGAATGGGCAAAAGCCAACAGGCTGGGCCTGGACTTCAACCCCTCCTGCTTCTCGCACCCGCTGAGTGCGGACGGTTTTACCCTCTCCCATGCCAACGATGAAATCCGTCAGTTCTGGATCGACCACGTGAAGGCCAGCCGCCGCGTCTCGGCTTATTTTGGTGAACAGCTTGGCACGCCGTCAGTGATGAACATCTGGATCCCGGACGGCATGAAAGACATCACCGTCGACCGCCTGGCCCCGCGTCAGCGTCTGCTGGCCGCGCTGGATGAGGCCATCAGCGAAAAACTGGATCCGGCACACCACATCGATGCGGTGGAGAGCAAGCTGTTCGGCATTGGCGCGGAGAGCTATACCGTCGGCTCGAATGAGTTCTACATGGGTTACGCCACCAGTCGCCAGACCGCGCTGTGCCTGGATGCCGGTCACTTCCACCCGACCGAGGTGATCTCCGACAAAATCTCCGCCGCCATGCTCTTCGTGCCGCGCCTGCTGCTGCACGTCAGCCGTCCGGTGCGCTGGGACAGCGACCACGTGGTGCTGCTGGATGACGAAACCCAGGCGATTGCCAGCGAAATCATCCGTCATGACCTCTTCGACCGCGTGCACATTGGCCTCGACTTCTTTGACGCCTCCATCAACCGCATCGCGGCATGGGTGATCGGCACTCGCAATATGAAGAAAGCCCTGCTGCGCGCGCTGCTGGAGCCAACCGCGGCGCTGAAACAGCTGGAAGCAAACGGCGACTACACCGCGCGCCTGGCGCTGCTGGAAGAGCAAAAATCCCTGCCGTGGCAGGCCGTTTGGGAGATGTACTGCCAGCGTAACGACGTGCCGGCAGGCAGCCAGTGGCTGGAAAACGTGCGGGCGTATGAGAAAGACGTGTTGAGTCAGCGCGGATAGCTGGCCCCTCACCCCTGCCCTCTCCCCAAAGGGGAGAGGGAGCAAACCATCCCCTCGCCCCTTTGGGGAGAGGGTTAGGGTGAGGGGAAACTCTCACCGCGATAACTGGAAAATAAAGACTATGCAGACTATCACCCACTCCTGGTTCGTCCAGGGCATGATCAAAGCCACCTCCGACGCCTGGCTGAAGGGCTGGGACGAGCGCAACGGTGGCAACCTGACGCTGCGCCTGGACGACGCGGATATCGAACCGTTCGCGGCCGATTTCCACCAGAAGCCGCGCTATATAGCGCTGAGTCAGCCGATGCCGCTGCTCGCGAATACACCGTTTATCGTCACCGGCTCCGGCAAGTTCTTCCGCAACGTTCAGCTCGACCCGCAGGCCAACCTCGGCGTGGTGAAAGTGGACAGCGACGGCGCGGGCTACCACATTCTGTGGGGCCTGACCGACGAGGCGGTGCCCACCTCCGAACTGCCGGCGCACTTCCTCTCCCACTGCGAGCGCATCAAGGCGACTAACGGCAAAGACCGCGTGATCATGCACTGCCACGCCACCAACCTGATCGCCCTGACCTACGTGCTGGAAAACAGCGCTGATTTCATCACCCGCAAGCTATGGGAAGGCAGTACCGAGTGTCTGGTGGTCTTCCCGGACGGGGTCGGCATTCTGCCGTGGATGGTGCCGGGTACCGACGAGATCGGCCAGGCGACCGCCAGAGATATGCAAAAACATTCGCTGGTGCTGTGGCCGTTCCACGGTGTCTTTGGCAGCGGTCCAACGCTGGATGAAACCTTCGGTCTGATAGACACCGCCGAGAAATCAGCTGAAGTGCTGGTGAAGGTTTATTCCATGGGCGGTATGAAACAAACCATTACCCGCGAAGAGCTTATTGCGCTAGGCAAGCGCTTCGGCGTGACCCCGCTACGGTCAGCGCTGGAAATATACGCATAAACCCTCGCTGGCCGGACGGTACGGGCGATAGTTAAGGAGAATTATCATGAGCTTTATGTTGGCACTTCCAAAAATCAGCCTGCACGGCGCGAGCGCTATTGGCGACATGGTCAAGCTGATGGCGAACAAAGAGTGGGGCAAAGCGCTGATTGTCACCGATGGCCAGCTGGTGAAGCTGGGTCTGCTGGACAGTCTGTTTACCGCGCTGGATGCGCACCAGATGTCATATCAGCTGTTTGACGCGGTCTTCCCCAACCCAACGGAAACGCTGGTACAGAAGGGATTCGCGGCCTACCGGGAAGCCGCGTGTGATTATCTCATCGCCTTCGGCGGCGGCAGCCCAATTGATACCGCCAAGGCCATTAAAATCCTCACCGCCAATCCGGGTCCGTCCACCGATTATTCCGGCGTCGGCAAGGTGAAAAACCCGGGCGTGCCGCTGGTGGCGATCAACACCACCGCAGGCACGGCGGCGGAGATGACCAGCAACGCGGTGATTATTGACTCCGCACGTCAGGTGAAAGAAGTGATCATCGACCCGAACATCATCCCGGATATCGCCGTGGATGATGCCAGCGTCATGCTGGATATTCCTGCATCCGTCACCGCCGCAACGGGGATGGATGCGTTAACGCACGCCATTGAAGCCTATGTGTCCGTTGGCGCGCACCCGCTAACCGATGCCAACGCGCTGGAAGCGATTCGCCTGATAAGCCTCTGGCTGCCCAAAGCGGTCGACGACGGTCATAACCTGGACGCGCGCGAGCAGATGGCATTTGGTCAGTATCTGGCGGGCATGGCGTTTAACAGCGCTGGTCTCGGCCTCGTGCATGCCCTGGCGCACCAGCCGGGCGCGACGCACAATCTGCCGCACGGCGTTTGCAACGCCATCCTGCTGCCGATCGTCGAAAGCTTTAATCGCCCGAACGCCGTGGCACGGTTTGCTCGCGTGGCGCAGGCGATGGGCGTCGACACGCGCGGCATGAGCGACGAAGCGGCCAGCCTGTCAGCGATTCAGGCGATTCGCGACCTGAGCGCCCGCGTCGGTATTCCGTCCGGCTTCAGCCAGCTTGGCGTCACAGAAGCCGATATCGAAGGCTGGCTGGATAAAGCCCTCGCCGACCCGTGCGCGCCATGCAACCCGCGCACAGCCAGCCGCGATGAGGTTCGCGAGCTATATCTGGAGGCATTATGATCCGTAAAGCCTTTGTCATGCAGGTAAACCCGGACGCGCACGAGGAGTACACGCGTCGCCACAATCCCATCTGGCCCGAGCTGGAAGCGGCACTGAAAGACCACGGCGCGCACCACTATGCCATTTATCTCGACAGAGAACATAGCCTGCTGTTTGCCACCGTAGAGATTGAATCAGAGGAGCGCTGGAACGCGGTCGCGAATACCGACGTCTGCCAGCGCTGGTGGAAACACATGCATGATGTAATGCCGTCGAACCCGGACAACAGCCCGGTGAGTGCGGAGCTTAAAGAGGTCTTTTACCTGGACTGATGTGTTAATGCTGCTGCCCCCGCGGCGGCGGCAATCTCCTGCCTGCTGCTCAGCGTAAACGCCGACACCACCGTGATCGCCAGCACGAAGCAGCCCAGCATCAGATACGTCTCCTGGAAGCCGATCCGGTCATACATATTCCCGGCAAAGGCGGAGAGGAAAATTGCCGCCGACTGTTTGGCAAACTGGAAGCCAATCAGGTAGATAGTGGCCGACAGGCGAGTATCAAACACCCCGGTGATGTACTTGAACGCGCCCACCAGCAGGAACGGCACCTCCAGCGCGTGCAGCATCTTCAGGGCAATCACCTCCACGGCGGTGGTGGCGAACGACGAGCCGATAATGCGCGTCGCCATAATCACCCCGGCGATCAGCAGCGTATTTTTCGCGCCGATGCGGTTAATGATCCACGGCGAGCAGAACATGATGATAGCGTTACAGATTTCTCCGGCAGTGGTAGCAAAACCAAAGGCGCGGGTCCCCTCCTGCGGCGTGGCGAAGAAGGTTTTGAAGAAGGTGGCAAACTGCTGGTCGAAGACGTCATACACACAGGCCACGCCGATCACGTACAGAATGAACATCCACATTCTGCGCTGGCGGAACAGGTTAAAGACGGTTCTGGCGGTGATCTGCGGCTGGTTGGCGCCCAGCGCATTCATCACCTGCGCCGTCTGGTTGGGCTTTGGCTTCGCGACCACCAGCAGCAGCATCAGTAGCAGCGCCGCCGCCGATCCCATCCAGAAGACGTACGACGGATCAATGCCGAACAGGATGCCGCCCGTTGAGGCGCACAGCCCCCAGCCGAGACAGCCAAACATGCGCGCCTTGCCGTATTCAAAGAAGCTGTTGCGGCTCACGCGTTCGATGTAGGCCTCAATCGCCCCCGATCCTGCCGAGAAAACAAAGCCGATATACAGCCCGCCGCTCAGCGCGCCCAGCCAGATATTGGCTTTCAGCAGCGGCGCGAAGACGTACAGGAAGAACGGTGCGAACAGAAACAGCAGCACCGAAATGATCCACAGCAGGTGTTTTTTCAGCCCCAGCTTGTCTGAAATCACCCCCAGCACCGGCTGGAAAGCGATGGCGGACAGCGAGATACAGGAGAAAACAATCCCGGTATGGGTTTTGTTCAGGCCGATGATGTCCGACAGCCAAATCGGCAGGAACGGAAAGCAGGTGGCCATGATGAAGAAGTAGAGAAAGAAGAACAGCCCGAAGATCCAGAAGTTAGGGTTGCCTTTGTGGGTACAGGTTGTTGCGTTCATTATTTTTATCCTCAACGGAGGGCCGGCTGCCCGGCCCGTCACCCTTACACGCGTTCCACGCCAATCAGAATGGCGGTTTCCGGATCCAGAATCGGCAGCGTAATGCCCGCCTGCATCAGCCATTCACCGTTCACCGTTTGCGGCGCGGCCATCCACGCCGGCAGCCTGCGCATGGTGTGCCCACCCTTACCCGTAATCTGAATATTCGGATGATCGAGCAGCGTGATGCGGTACCGGGCTCGGGCGTCCAGCCCCGGCATGCGCAGCGGCATCATCAGGGTGTAATCCGGCATCGCCAGCTGGCTAACCATAAACAGCCCTTGGGTCTTGTCTTCGCTCACTATACCCTGCGCCAGCGTGGTGGCGTCCGGCATATCGATGCGCCACTGGGTACCATGATGGATCACCTCTCGCCACTGCTTGTGTAGTGCGGCGTAATGGCGATAGCCTTCGCGCTCCTGCGCGTCCACGGTGAGCGGATCCAGTTCCAGTCCCATATGGCCAAACAGCGCCGTCAGCCCGCGGAAAGCGATGCTGTGCTGGCGAAAGGTGGCGTGGCATTTATGATGACCGATATGCGCGCCCATCACTTCCGGCGGAAAGAAGTAGCTCATGCCGCGCTGGATGGTGTTGCGCTCCAGCGCGTCGTTGTTATCAGACGCCCAGAAACGGTGGCAGCGGGTCAGCACCTCGTAATCAATACGCCCGCCGCCGGAGGAGCAGGATTCAAACTCGATGTGCGGGAAGCGCTCGCCCAGCACGTCCAGCAGGCGGTAAAACTGGCGGGTCTGGGCATCGGCGGCCGCTTTGCCACTGTGGCCCGGCTGCACCAGCTCGCGGTTCATGTCCCACTTAACGTAGTCGACCGCATGTTCGCCCAGCAGCCAGCTCATGCGTTCCACCAGGTAATCAAAGGCCTCCGGGATGTTGAGATTGAGCACCAGCTGGTGTCGTCCGGTCACCTGGGGATAGCCCGGCAGCGCCAGTACCCAGTCAGGGTGCGCGCGGTAGAGGTCAGAATCGGGGTTGATCATCTCCGGCTCAACCCAGATGCCAAACTCCATCCCGAGCCGTTTGACGTGGTCGATCACCGGCGTCAGGCCTTTCGGGTATTTTTTCTCGTCCAGATACCAGTCACCCAGCGCCGCGTGGTCGTCGTTGCGGCCCTTGAACCAGCCGTCATCGATGATAAAGCGCTCCACGCCCAGCGCGGCGGCCTCGTCCGCCATGCGCATGATGTAGTCCGGGTCGTGGTTGAAGTAGATCCCCTCCCAGGTATTGAGATGCACCGGGCGCGGTTTGTTTTCCGGGAAGCGGATAATGTTGTCACGCAGGTAGCGGTGGAACTGCTGGCTCATACCGTTCAGGCCACGCGGGGAGTAGCTGGCATACAGGCGCGGCGTCCAGAGCGTTTCGCCTTCATCAATCGCCATTTCACCCGGCAGGTAGAGCGCTTCGGCCTGCAGATAGCGGCGACCGTCGGTTTTCGCTTCCGCGCGCAGGCGGTGGTTGCCGCTCCAGCCCAGATGCGCGCCCCAGACGTCACCCTGCATTTCGCTGAACGACGGCGTACCGGCAATCAGCGCCGGGAAGTGTTCGTGGGAGGTTTTACCCCGGCGGTTTTCAATCACAAAGCTGTCGTGATCGAGCTTTACGCGGTGCGGCTGAAATTCTCTGATCCAGCGTCCGTGGAAGGCCATCACCTCCCGGGCGCGCTCGGCCACCGGTAGCGTAACGGCGAAGCGCTCCACCTGCCACGCCTGCGATTTCAGGTTGGTTAAGCCGTGGCGCACTACCAGCACGCCGCTGGCATCCAGCGCCAGTTCGCTGGTCAGGCGCAGGCCCGCATGTTCATCTTCCGCCGTTACCGTCAGGGTTTGCGCCTGCTGCTGTACGTCGGTGGTGCTGAATACCGGGGAACCGTCCAGCCCCTGCCGGTGCCCCTCAATGCCGGGTGAGCCAAACAGACCGTGCCCCAGCTCGGCCATCAGCGTAACCGGGGAGTCCACGTCCAGCCTGCCGTTGGCAACGGGGCGTACGAGCGTCGGAGCATCCTGCGGTGAAAAGTGGTGAAGATGTGGCCCCCAGTAAAGAATTTCGGCAAACGGGCGCGTTTTTATCACCACGTCTACCGTGCTGCTTTCAAGTCGAAATATGGCATCTTGCATAAGACATCTCCTGTCATCGGGATGTCTTGAGTGTTGATCCGAAACGTTTCGGATACAAACCAAAACGTTTCGGATCTGTGATCGGGTTTGGAATTTCGCGCGGTTTAGGCCGTCTGGCCCGGGGAGAATTCCGGCTGCCAGAGCACCTGAAGCTGCTCGATATCGCCGCCGTTAATCAGCTGACGCACCATATCGGCTATCTGTTTGCCGACGCCCTGGCGGGTGGACTGGATCACCGCCGCCACGTCGATATCGACGATGCTATCCTGAGGCAGGCCGTCATAGACCACCAGCGAGACGGCGTTGTCGCCGGATAAACGCCCCAGCTGCGCCAGCGCCATCGCCGCGCCGTCGCCGTGAGTGTTGCAGTCGGTGATGATGGCCGTGGGCGGCTGCGGCAGGGCGAGAAGCTCTTTTGTGGTGGCATACCCGACACGACGCGACGGGGGCATGGCGCGCAGCCACTCGCTGGAAAGCCCGGCCTCACGCAGTGCGTCCAGATAGCCCTGACGGCGCTGGGTAATGAACGCCTGATTATTACTCTCCCCCAGCAAGGCAATACGCTGATGTCCTTTTTCGATCAGCCAGCGGGTGGCCCTGTACGTACCGGCGTGATTGTCAAAATCAAACCACGCGTACGGCTGCGGGAGGTGGCTGCGCCCAAGCGCCAGGAAAGGAAAACCGGCGGCCTGAAGCTGCTCAAGACGCGGATCGTGATCCAGCGTATGCGCCACGATCAGCGCGTCGACGCGGCGGCTTTGTACCATGCGCATGTAGCTGTGCTTATTCGCCAGATCGTCGTCGGCGATGAGCAATAGGTCGATCTCATGTCGCGCCAGTTCGTGGCTAATTTCGCCGACCATGTCCATAAATACGCTGTTATTGAGCGGAACGGGATGAACCGGAAACACCAGCCCGACGGCGTCAATTTTGCCCATCTTCAGGCGGCGGGCGAAGGTATTGGGCCGGTAGCCACGGCGCTGGGCCTCCGCTTCCACGCGGGCGCGCGTCTCGGCGGAGACGTCGTCATATCCGTTGAGGGCGCGGCTGACGGTGGTGACAGACAGCCCCAGTTCTTTGGCAATGGCTTTAAGCGACATGAGTTTCCGTATCTCTGTTAGTTCTGTTCCGCCACCAGCAGCGCGTGCGTATCCGGCTCCAGCGCCTTAAAGATATGCGGCTGGTCAGCGGGGTAACAAATGTAATCCCCGGCGGCGAGTTCTTCCGCCGCGTCGATCAGGCCGACCAGGGCCCGCCCCTGCATCACAATAATATGCTCTACTGAGCCAGGAGGGTGCGGCTGAGAAATACGATCGGCACCCGGCTGGGTCATAAGAAGATAGACATCCCGACGCGCGCCAGGTGGACATGCGGCGAGCAAAATGGCTTCATAATTTGCCTGCCCGGCCACCACTTTCGTGCCTTCACCACGGCGGATCACCTGCGTGGTCGGCTGCTGCGGCTCCAGCAAGCGGGCAAAAGGAATATCCAGCGCCACGCACAGTGACCACAGCGTTTCCAGGCTCGGGTTACCGTTGCCGGATTCCAGCTGGGAAAGCGTGGATTTAGCGATCCCGGCACGGCGGGCAATTTCCGCCAGCGAAAGCCCGGTTCGCAGGCGTTCTCGCACAAGGCTTTTGGCAATCACGCTGATTGGCTGCGTCATAAAAACGGCCTCTGCTTATCTATAACGAACGAATCGTTCGTCTTGTAAAACGGTTTTGATGCGTTCATTATAATGGAAATACGTTCGATATGGCTAAAATGGTATGAAGAATCCTCTCTCTTGCCTGAAAGGCGACACGATAAAAGCAATCATCCTGGTTTGCCTCGCGGTTGGGGTCGTTGGGATGTCCTACGGCTCGCTGGCGATGGCCTACGGTTTCCCGCTCTGGGTGCCGTTTGTCCTCTCCCTCACCGTGCTGGCGGGTGCATCGGAGTTTATGTTTATCGGCATTGTGGCAAGCGGCGGCAATCCGCTGGCGGCAGCGGCCGCCGGTTTGCTGGTTAACGCGCGCCACGTGCCGTTTGGCGTGACGGTGCGTGAACTGGTGGGTAAACGGGGTTTGAGCTATCTCGGCTGTCACATCATGAACGATGAAAGCGTGGTTTTTGGCCTGTCGCAAAAAACGCCCGAGCAGCGTAAGGCAGCCTACTGGCTATGCGGCTTAGGCGTGGCGATTATCTGGCCGGTGGGCGCCCTGCTGGGTGCCATGGTCGGCAAACTGCTGCCGGCCCCGGAAACCATCGGGCTGGATGCGGTATTTCCGGCGATTTTACTGGCGTTAGTGGTACCCGCGTTTAAAAACCGTACCACGCTGATCCGCGCCTGCAGCGGTGCCGCATTATCACTGGCTGCCGTGCCGTTTGCCCCGGTGGGCTTACCGGTTCTGCTCTCGTTACTCGGTCTCGCTGCGAGGAAAAAATAATGGGAAACATGACGTTTTTTATTCTTGGCATCGCCATTTTGTCTGCGGGCACGTATTTAATGCGGCTTGGCGGGGCAAAGCTGGGCAACCGGCTGGCGCTCTCTGAACGGTCTCAGGCGCTGCTTTCGGACGCGGCAACGGTATTGCTGTTTTCCGTCGCGCTGGCGACCACGTTTTACGAAGGAGAACATTTCGCCGGGATGGCGCGCGTGCTGGGCGTGGTGTTTGCGGTGTTTCTCGCCTGGCGCAAAATGCCGTTAATTGTGGTGATCGTAGCGGCGGCAGTGGTGACCGCGCTGCTGCGCGTGGCGGGCATAAACTAAAAAAGCGCCCCGGGGGCGCTCTTTCGACGGTGTGACAGCTTATTTAGTCAGTTCAGCAGTCATGTGTACGCGGTTACCTGAGAACGCCTGGGTAATTTTGTAGGATGACGCGCCGGCTTCCTGAGCCTGAGCCGCGATTTTCGCTTCTGCGCCGTCAATGGTTGACGCGGTTGCGGTCACGGTCTGTGTAGCGAAAGAACCGAAAGAAGTAGCCAGAGCGATTACAGCGACAAAAGTTTTGATGCTTTTCATAATAGAAACCCTTTCATTAAGTTGTTTAGGTAAGGCACCGTGCCTTGATGAGATAATACTAGACCTCATCACGAACAACTAAAAGCGGAAGGATTTGCTATTATCATTCAAAATTACTGATCAACTATTAACCGCTGCGGATGGGTATAAATCGTCGCCCTCCCCGGCTTGCAGAAGCCTACCAGCGTCAGGTTGCAGCGCTCCGCGACATCCACCGCCAGCGTGGTTGCCGCCGACACCGCAAACAGGATCTCCACGCCGCACATGGCGGACTTCTGCACCATCTCATAGCTGGCGCGGCTCGAAACGAGCGCGGCCCCCTGCTGCCAGACATCGCTTTCCCGCGCACGACGGCCTAATAGTTTGTCCAGCGCGACGTGTCGACCCACGTCTTCATGCCCTCCGGCAATATCCCCCGACGGCAGCACCCACGCCGCCGCGTGCGTACAGCCGCTCAGCTGGCCGATGGGCTGTACATCGTTGAGGTGCTCAAGCGCACGGTCGAGATGCGCCAGATTAAAGGTCTGGGTAAACGGCAGTGGCACAACGGGCTTGCCAATATCATTGAGCTGCTCAACGCCACACACGCCGCAGCCGGTACGCCCGGCCAGCGCGCGGCGGCGCTCTTTCAGCCCCATAAAGCGGCGGCTGGAAAGTTCGATTTGCACTTCAAGACCGTTGCAGGCCTGCACCACGTCCATGCCGTAGATCTCCTGCGGGTGCGCAATGATGCCTTCCGAGAGGGAAAAACCGATGGCGAACAGTTCGAGATCTTTCGGCGAAGCCATCATCACCACATGCGAAATACCGTTGTAAACGAGGGCAACGGGCACTTCTTCTGCCAGAAAATCCGGCGTGGCATGGGTAATGTGGGGCGGTCTGCGTACCGACAGTTCCACAATGCCCGCAGGCAATGGCGATGAACGGGTAGCACGGTTTTGTTTAGACACAGCGGTATTCCTGAACAACCACGGAAGTAAGCCTGCTATTGCAGCATAAACCACAGGCCTTACGCATAGTATGGATCAACTTTTCGACACTCATTCTCCTACTCATTAAGAAGGGGCGCAACCCGGCCCCTGCTACACCCCTTTAACATGCAGAGCTTGTAGTGTGATCAGTATCACACTTTATAATCAACACAGTGATAATACGTTCACTTTGTATTAACGCCGTTAGAACAGGTATACCGACATTGTGGTATTCTGATGATATCCCTCGGAGAAATGAGGGATTAACGCAAATTTTTCTCCTTTGCGGTCAATTCTCAACCGCGAAGTTAAAACTACATATATAAGCAATGTCGAACAAGGAGTGACCCATGCAGGTCAGCAGAAGGCAGTTCTTTAAGATCTGCGCTGGCGGTATGGCAGGCACCACGGCAGCGGCACTGGGCTTTGCGCCTGGCGTAGCGCTGGCGGAAACGCGGCAGTACAAACTGCTGCGCACCCGCGAAACCCGTAACACCTGTACGTACTGCTCCGTCGGCTGTGGGCTGTTGATGTATAGCCTCGGCGACGGTGCTAAAAACGCCAAAGCGTCTATTTTCCATATCGAAGGCGACCCGGATCATCCGGTCAACCGCGGCGCATTGTGCCCGAAAGGGGCCGGTCTGGTGGACTTTATCCACTCCGAAAGCCGCCTGAAATTCCCGGAATACCGCGCGCCTGGTTCCGACAAATGGCAGCAAATCAGCTGGGAAGAGGCGTTCGACCGCATCGCAAAACATATCAAAGAAGACCGCGATGCCAACTTTATTGAGAAGAACGCCGACGGCGTCACGGTTAACCGCTGGCTCTCCACCGGGATGCTGTGTGCTTCTGCCTCCAGTAACGAAACCGGTTATTTAACCCAGAAATTTACGCGCGCACTCGGTATGCTCGCGGTCGACAACCAGGCGCGTGTCTGACACGGACCAACGGTAGCAAGTCTTGCTCCAACATTTGGTCGCGGTGCGATGACCAACCACTGGGTCGACATCAAGAACGCCAACCTCATTGTGGTGATGGGCGGTAACGCCGCTGAAGCGCACCCTGTTGGGTTCCGCTGGGCGATGGAAGCCAAAATCCACAACGGTGCGAAACTGATTGTGATCGATCCCCGCTTTACGCGTACTGCGTCAGTGGCGGATTTCTACACCCCTATTCGTTCAGGTACTGACATCACTTTCCTGTCAGGCGTATTGCTGTACCTGATGACCAACGAAAAATATAACCGCGAATACACCGAAGCCTATACCAACGCCAGCCTGATCGTGCGTGAGGATTACCACTTCGAAGATGGCCTGTTCAGCGGTTACGACGCCGAAAAACGCAAATACGACAAAACCAGCTGGAACTACGAGCTGGATGAGAAAGGCTTTGCGAAGCGCGACACCACCCTGCAACACCCGCGCTGCGTGTGGAACCTGCTGAAAGAGCACGTTTCCCGCTATACGCCGGAAGTTGTTGAAAACATCTGCGGTACGCCGAAGGCGGACTTCCTGAAGGTGTGCGAGCTGATCGCCGAAACCAGCGCGAAGGACAAAACCGCGTCGTTCCTGTACGCCCTCGGCTGGACGCAGCACTCCATCGGCGCGCAGAACATCCGTACCATGGCGATGGTTCAGCTGCTGCTCGGCAACATGGGGATGGCAGGCGGCGGCGTGAACGCCCTGCGCGGTCACTCCAACATTCAGGGTCTGACCGACCTCGGCCTGCTGTCTCAAAGCCTGCCGGGTTACATGAACCTGCCAAGCGAGAAACAGACCGACCTGCAGACCTACCTGACGGCCAGCACGCCAAAACCGCTGCTCGAAGGCCAGGTGAACTACTGGGGCAACTATCCGAAGTTCTTCGTCTCGATGATGAAAGCCTTCTTCGGCGACAAAGCGACGGCGGAAAACAGCTGGGGCTTTGACTGGCTGCCTAAGTGGGACAAAGGCTACGACGTTCTGCAGTATTTCGAGATGATGCACCAGGGCAAAGTGAACGGCTATCTGTGCCAGGGCTTTAACCCGGTTGCCTCGTTCCCGAACAAGAACAAGGTTGTTGAGTCTCTGTCGAAGCTGAAGTTCCTGGTGACGATTGACCCGCTCAATACCGAGACCTCAACCTTCTGGCAGAACCACGGTGAATCGAACGACGTCGATCCATCAAAGATTCAGACCGAAGTGTTCCGTCTGCCGTCTACCTGCTTCGCGGAAGAGAACGGTTCTATCGTCAACTCAGGCCGCTGGCTGCAGTGGCACTGGAAAGGCGCGGACGCCCCGGGCATCGCCATGAACGACGGCGAGATCCTGGCCGGTATCTTCTTACGCCTGCGTAAGATGTATGCGGAAGAAGGCGGCGCGAACCCGGAACCAGTGCTCAACATGACCTGGAACTACTCGACGCCGGAAAACCCTGCGCCGGAAGAAGTGGCGATGGAAAGCAACGGTAAGGCGCTGGCGGACGTTATCGACCCGGCCACCGGTACCGTGCTGGCGAAGAAAGGCGATCAGCTCAGCACCTTCGCGCACCTGCGCGATGACGGCACCACGTCAAGCGGCTGCTGGATCTTCGCCGGTAGCTGGACGCCGAAGGGCAACCAGATGGCCAACCGCGATAACGCCGACCCGTCGGGCCTCGGCAATACGCTAGGCTGGGCATGGGCGTGGCCGCTCAACCGCCGTATCCTCTATAACCGCGCATCCGCTGACCCGCAGGGCAACCCGTGGGATCCGAAGCGTCAGCTCCTGAAGTGGGACGGCGCGAAATGGGGCGGCGTGGATATTCCGGACTACAGCACCGCCGCACCGGGTAGTGACGTTGGGCCGTTTATCATGCAGCCTGAAGGGATGGGACGCCTGTTTGCTATCGATAAGATGGCGGAAGGTCCGTTCCCGGAACACTACGAGCCGTTTGAGACGCCGCTGGGCACCAACCCGCTGCACCCGAACGTGGTTTCTAACCCGGCAGCCCGTATCTTCAAGAGCGATTTTGAAGCGCTGGGTAAAAAGGACAAGTTCCCGTACGTGGGCACTACCTACCGTCTGACCGAGCACTTCCACTACTGGACCAAGCACGCGCTGCTCAACGCCATCGCGCAGCCGGAACAGTTTGTGGAGATCGGCGAGAAGCTGGCGAACAAGCTCGGCATCGCCCATGGCGATACCGTGAAGGTCTCCTCTAACCGTGGCTATATCAAAGCCAAGGCGGTGGTGACCAAGCGTATTCGCACGCTGAACGTTCACGGTCAGCAGGTGGATACCATCGGCATCCCAATTCACTGGGGCTATGAGGGCGTGGCGAAGAAAGGGTTCATTGCGAACACCCTGACGCCATTCGTCGGCGATGCGAACACGCAGACGCCGGAGTTTAAGGCCTTCCTCGTGAACGTGGAAAAGGTGTAACGGAGACGACTTATGGCTTATCAATCTCAAGACATTATCCGTCGTTCCGCGACTAACGGTTTCACGCCCGCGCCTCAGGCGCGGGACCACCAGCAGGAAGTGGCGAAGCTTATCGACGTGACCACCTGTATCGGCTGTAAAGCCTGTCAGGTGGCCTGTTCAGAGTGGAACGACATCCGAGACGAAGTGGGTCACAACGTCGGGGTGTACGACAACCCGGCAGACCTGACCGCCAAGTCCTGGACGGTGATGCGTTTCTCTGAAGTGGAGCAGAACGACAAGCTGGAATGGCTTATCCGCAAAGACGGCTGTATGCACTGTGCGGATCCGGGCTGCCTGAAGGCATGTCCGTCAGAAGGAGCTATCATTCAGTATGCCAACGGCATCGTCGACTTCCAGTCCGAACAGTGCATAGGCTGCGGCTACTGCATCGCCGGCTGTCCGTTCGACGTGCCGCGCATGAACCCGGAAGACAACCGCGTCTACAAATGTACGCTGTGCGTTGATCGCGTTAACGTGGGCCAGGAGCCTGCATGCGTGAAGACCTGCCCAACCGGCGCTATCCACTTTGGCTCCAAAGAGGATATGAAAACGCTGGCGGCAGAGCGCGTGGGCGAGCTGAAAACACGTGGTTACGATAACGCGGGCCTGTACGATCCGGCCGGGGTTGGCGGTACGCACGTCATGTACGTGCTGCACCACGCCGACAAGCCGAACCTGTATCATGGCCTGCCGGAGAACCCGGAAATCAGCGCCACCGTGAAGTTCTGGAAAGGCATCTGGAAACCGCTGGCAGCGGTCGGTTTTGCTGCCACCTTCGCAGCGAGCATCTTCCACTACGTCGGCGTTGGTCCGAACCGCGCGGAAGAGGAAGACGACAACCTGCATGAAGAGAAAGACGAGGTGCGCAAATGAGAAAACGTGACACCATCGTGCGCTACACCGCACCAGAACGCATCAACCACTGGGTCACCGCCTTCTGCTTCATGCTGGCGGCGATAAGCGGGCTGGGGTTCTTCTTCCCGTCCTTCAACTGGCTGATGCAGATCATGGGGACACCACAGCTGGCGCGTATTCTGCACCCGTTTGTGGGCGTCATCATGTTCGCGTCGTTTATCATCATGTTTTTCCGCTACTGGCACCATAACCTAATCAATCGGGATGATATCTTTTGGGCGAAGAATATTCGTAAGATCGTCGTCAACGAGGAAGTAGGTGATACCGGGCGTTATAACTTCGGCCAGAAATGCGTATTCTGGGCGGCGATTATCTTCCTGGTCCTGTTGCTGGTGAGCGGCGTGATCATCTGGCGTCCGTACTTTGCGCCTGCTTTCTCAATCCCGGTGATCCGATTCGCGCTGATGCTGCATTCATTTGCCGCAGTGGCGTTAATTGTGGTTATCATGGTGCATATTTACGCCGCCCTCTGGGTGAAAGGCACCATTACCGCGATGGTGGAAGGATGGGTAACCAGCACGTGGGCGAAGAAACATCACCCGCGCTGGTACCGAGAGGTCCGCCAGAAACAGGAAAAGTCATCTGAATGAGTATTCGCATAATCCCGCAAGATGAGCTGGGGTCGAGCGAGAAACGCACGGCGGAGTATATTCCGCCGTTGTTATTCCCCAGACTCAAGAACCTCTACAACCGCCGCGCAGAGCGTCTGCGCGAGCTGGCAGAGAACAACCCGCTGGGCGATTTTCTGCGTTTTGCCGCGCTGGTCGCCCACGCGCAGGAAGTGGTGCTATACGACCACCCGCTGCAAATGGATCTGACCGCGCGCATCAAAGAAGCCAACGCGCAGGGCAAGCCGCCGCTGGACATTCACGTCCTGCCGCGCGACAAGCACTGGCATAAACTGCTGCATTCGCTGATTGCCGAGCTGAAGCCGGAGATGAGCGGCACGGCGCTGGCGGTCATTGAGAATCTGGAAAAAGCCTCTGACCTGGAACTGGAAGAGATGGCGAGCGCGCTGTTTGCCTCCGACTTCTCGCTGGTCAGCAGCGATAAAGCACCGTTTATCTGGGCTGCGCTGTCGCTCTACTGGGCGCAAATGGCGAGCCTGATCCCGGGCAAAGCCCGCGCCGAATACGGCGAGGCGCGCCAGTTCTGCCCAGTCTGCGGCTCCATGCCGGTATCAAGCATGGTGCAAATCGGCACCACTCAGGGGCTGCGCTACCTGCACTGCAACCTGTGTGAAACCGAGTGGCACGTGGTGCGCATCAAGTGCAGCAACTGCGAGCAGACCCGCGACCTGAACTACTGGTCGCTGGAAAATGAAGAAGCGGCGGTGAAAGCGGAAAGCTGCGGCGACTGCGGGACCTACCTGAAGATTCTGTATCAGGAAAAAGACCCGAAAGTCGAAGCGGTGGCCGACGATCTCGCCTCGCTGATTCTGGACGCGAAAATGGAGCAGGAGGGCTTTGCCCGCAGCTCGATTAACCCGTTCCTGTTCCCGGGTGAAGGGGAGTAATCTCCTGTGACAGTGCCGGGCGGCGCGCGCTTGCCCGGCCTACAACTCGACAGCAATACCAGCCATCTTATATGCCAGATGTTCTTCAGCCCGTAGTCCTGGATCCGTCTAAAGACGCGTTATCGCTTTAGCATCGCTTCCACGGCAAATCTCAGGCAACATCCGCACTTTATGTCTGTGACGAAGGCAGATAATAAAAAAGCTCTCGCCTTTGCGAGCCACTTTCCAGGTTGTTGCCCTCAACACTATTCTTGTTTTCTTTTGAATCAAACCAGGCTATAAAACTGTTCATCCATACAGTAAAAGGGAATTTTCATGGCACTGGAACAGGGTATTGCACAGCTGGTTCAGGGATTTATCGCTGCAGGTCGGCCCTCGTCGCGTCGCCAGAGCATTGAGGTGCGACGAGCAGGCTATATTGCCAGCACGGGGCTTGCCGGGGAGACCGAAACGCGCGTTCAGGTGGAAACGCTTGTTCTTGAAGGTCTTACCATTCGGCTATTTTCACCTCTTAATGCGCCTGAAATATTGCCTGCTGCCATCTACTATCACGGTGGATGCTTTATCAGCGGCGGCTTTGATACCCATGACAACCAACTCCGTCAGTTAGCCTGCTACGGCAATTGCCGGGTGGTTGCGATTCAGTACAGGCTGGCGCCGGAGCATACCTTCCCCACCGCACATGACGATGCGGAAAGAGGTGCGGATCTGGTCTGGCAGTATGCAGACGAATTAGGCGTAGATAAGAACCAGCTGACCCTCTGTGGAGACAGCGCAGGAGGGCATCTGGCGCTGGTGACGGCGCTGCGGCTTAAGGCTAAAGGGCTGTGGCAGCCTGTACAGCTTATTCTTATCTACCCCATGCTCGACGCCACGGCCAGTTTTGAAAGCTATACCCTCAACGGCATGGATTACGTGATCACTCGCGATACCCTGCTGAGCGGCTATGAAATATATCTGGCTGGATCCGACCGTAAGCATCCTGAGGTTAGCCCGCTGTGGCGGGAAGACTTCAGCGGCCTGCCAGCTGTCCATATCGTTACCGCTGAGTACGATCCGTTATGCGATGAGGGGGAGGCGCTGTTTCAACGCCTCACGGAGCAAGGGGTGGCGTGTACCGCTCAGCGCTGGCTGGGCGTCATCCATGGCTTCTTTCAGCTTGGCGGCATTAGCCAGTCTGCGCGAGACGTTATGCGGGATATCGCCGGGCGGATTCAGCACGCCCGGGGAGCGTGAACAGGAGATCACTCCTCCTCGTTCCCACCCTCTTCATACGCACCGTACGGCTTCGCAGGGAGAACGATATAGGTGCCTTCAAACACCGCGCCCGGCGTTTCATCGCCGAACAGCTCAACCTGCATCTGCACGCGTGCTTTTCGGCCACGCGCCAGACGGTCAAGATCACCACCCAGCGCGCCAAGGTCCGCCACCGCGCTCGGCTTGCCGCTTATCGGTGCGCTATAGCGAATGTGGGCATCAGCCAGAATAATGGTGCCGCCGAGATGCCGCTCGCGCAGCATTAGCCAGATCAGCCCCCAACCGGTGAGCGTCGCCAGGGAAAACAGACTGCCGGCAAACAGGGTGTGGTGAGGGTTCTGATTGCCGGTTTCCGGCATGGTGGTAATGAATTTTTGCCCGGTGTACTGCTGGATGCGCACGCCCATTTTTTCACTCAGAGGGATGTGTTCATACCAGGCCTGCTGCAGCTGCCCGCACCAGTCCGCGCGATGGAGAATGTCGTCCAGCGTGGCGATGGGTTTGATCATCAAAAAGTGACGAATCGGCGTGGTTTGCGGAGCGGTAATTTCACCCTGGTTAACAAAACCAAGTTTGGCAAAGAACTCTACAGCATCTTCGCGGGCGCTACAGGTGACGCGCTTAACGCCTTCCTGACGGGCGACGGACTCCAGGGTCATCGCCATTAACGTCCCCAGACCTTTGTCCTGCACGGAGGGATGAACCGCCATAAAGCGAATAGAGGCTTCGTTATCGGCGTTGATATACAAACGCCCGACGGCAACAAGGTTGCCCTCTTCGTCCATCACCATCTGATGGTGGGCCATCGCGTCCCAGGCATCGCGTTCAGAGCCTTTTGGCTGATGCAGTGGCTTGCGCAGCATTTCCCAGCGGAACTGGTAATACGCGTCTAACTCTTCTTCCGTTTGCGGTACTCGAAGGTGATACATAGCTGTACTCTCTCTTGTTACCCGCGGCCACGCCGCCAGTTGGCTCATACCTGGAGCCAGAATGTGACGGGGCCATCGTTCACCAGCGAGACCTGCATATCTGCAGCGAATCGTCCGGTTTGCGTATTCATTTCCTGTTGGCGACAACGCTCAACAAAGTACTCGTAAAGTGCTTCTGCACGATCCGGCGCGGCGCCTTTAGAGAAACTCGGGCGCATGCCGCGCTCGGTATCCGCTGCCAGCGTAAACTGGGAAACCACCAGCACGCTCCCGCCCGCCTGCTGGACGTTCAGGTTCATCTTGCCTTCCGCATCGCTGAATATGCGGTAGCCCAGCACGCGCTCGCATAAGCGGTTAGCTTTTTGTTCGTCATCATCCTTTTCGACACCTAACAACACCAAAAGTCCTGGGCCAATTTCACCCGTCACCTCTCCCTCCACGGTGACGCTGGCACGGGTTACGCGCTGTATCAATGCAATCATGGTTGGTCTGCTTCTAATTGTTTTTCAGCTTCTGCTGCTTTTTTAAGTTCGCGGTATACGCCGAGAGTGACAGTTATTTCGGCGCCAAGCAAGACGATACACCAGGTCCAGTAAACCCAGACAAACAAAATGGGGATCACCGCCAGCACGCCGTAAATCAGCTGATAAGAGGGGAACATGGTGATGTAAAGGGCAAACCCTTTTTTACCCAGTTCAAAAAGCACTGCCGCCACCAGCGCCCCAACTACCGCATCTCGGTTAGGCACGCGCGTGGTCGGTACAACGCTATAGAGCAGCCAGAACGAGAGCCATGACAGGATCAGCGGAAAAATACGCAGCACATTATCAATTACGCTGTTTAAATCACTCGCCCAGCGCAAGGAGAGAAGATATGAGCTGATTGCCAGACTCGCCCCGGCCAGCAATGGCCCCAGCGTTAAGATCATCCAGTAAACGGCAAAGGAATAGACCTTAGGACGGATTTTTTTGCTTCGCCAGATGGTGTTAAGCGCGCTGTCGATGGAGTACATCAGCAGCAGCGCGGTAACGATAAGGCCGCACGCCCCCACCGCCGTCATCTTGCTGGAGTTGGCAACAAACTGCTCGATGTAGTTCTGGATAACATCCCCGGTGGCCGGGATGAAGTTCGCGAAGACGAAATGGCGAAGCTGCAGGCTGACGTCCGCAAACATCGGGAAGGCGGAAAAGAGCGCAAAGATAACCGCCACCAGCGGCACTAACGAGAGCAACGACACGTAGGCGAGGTTACCCGCCAGCGTGGTCATGTTGTCCTCATCAATACGGTGCCAGAGCAGCTTCAGCCAGGCCCTCAGTGGGCGAGTATGATGCGTGGCTTTTTGATGAACGGTTTTTAGCATAACTGCTTCGCAAAATAGTTCGGTATCGTCTCTTTTCCGGTCACCAGAATTGACGTGATACCCAACTGGTTAGCTCCCTCTATATTATCGGCGTTGTCGTCGAAAAAGACCGCATCGGCCGCGGTGAATCCTTCTGCCTGCAGAACAGCCTGATAAATTCGCGCTTCAGGCTTACGCATACCCATCTCTTGCGAAAGATAGATTTTATCTGCCGCCGCCTTAACCTCGGGGTATTCCTCCGGCCAGAAGGTGGTGTGCAGGCGGTTGGTGTTCGACAACACCACCACCCGATGCCCCTGCTCGCGCAGTTTGTGCATAATGTCGATCACCTCAGGCCGGATGGCGACAAATACCGCCTGCCAGCCATGGGAAAACTGTTCATAGCTTAACGAAAGCCCCATCTCCTGGCAGAAGCGTTCAGCAAACGCTTCATCGCCGATCTCGCCGCGCTCATGCTGATGGAAGGTCTCACCCATCGCAAAATTCTGCTTTAACGTCGCCAGCGGAACACGGCTAAAGTCGCTCCAGGCACCCAGCACCCGGTTAAAATCGATATCGACGATTACGTTTCCTAAGTCAAAGATATAAAGCATGTTTATCTCCTGCTCGCCGTGGAGAAGTAACTGTAGCGGGAATCACGAGATTTGACTATGCGTGCCGTCTAAGGTGTGCGATCGATTTTTACGGCGCGTTTTTACGACAGTACAGCGAAGGGACGTTTGACGCGGCAAAAAGCCAGGCTCCGCGATACTCATCAATCATCAGGCTCAGATCTCTTCCCGGCGTGCGATAAAAGCCCGGCAGGGTTGCATTGATATCGGTCTCATCCGCCCTATCAGCAAAGGTTTTAACAATACGATCGTTATTTAATACACGCGCATTCTGATGATAGCTGTAGTGGAAATAGATGGTACGGTTAACTTCAGAAACCGCGTGACCAAACAATTTACCGTTAATGACAGCAGTTCCTTCCCTATGCTGCATTCGCCAGGAAACGGTACCTACAAACCGGTTTTTGCCGATCGTCCACTCTACATCTCCTGTACAGCGTATCGGCTTACTTGAAAAATGCGAATACGCTAACCAGCCGCTGGTAATAGCAGCCCCCAGAAACGCCCCCAGCAAAATAATACGATTCCCGAGTATCTTCATTGCTCATGCGCCCAAAAATAATGCGTGGTACATAACGCCGTCGCGTCATGTCGCGCATCGTTATTACAGACAAATGCCGCGATTCGCTCCGTTTTACTATAGCCGATGAGAAAAACGTACCGGTTCTCGGCACACAGGGCAGGATAATTCTTTAACAAGCGCAGGTAATGGTCCTGCATAGGTTCATTAGGTGCATAAAAGGGCTGGCAGGGGCCGACCTTGCTGCCCGTTGAGAGCGGAATATAATTACTGAACGGCATCGTCAGGCGGTGTTTATATAACACCACTCCGTTGATAAGTACGATCAGTAAAAGCACAGTGGTGGTAATGATCAACCAAACCGGTCTCTGTATCACGGTGTCAGCGACTATTTCCTCGTCTTTATTGACTATCACCGCCTCAGTGGTTGGGGTAAATACCTCAACGTGGGTTGTTTTGGAAAGCATCAGCCCACGACGCGAAATCGTTTTAACGGTATCACGCGGTAACCCCACCTCAGCCAGCGCATTGCGCAAAGTCAAAATGGCCTGATAAAAGGTATTTGGGGTAGTAACGTCATTACGCTCCCCCCATCCCACCACCATTAACTGATTTTGCGAAATAATTTCTCCGGGATGGGTAACGAGATAAAGAAAACAGAGATTAGCAGGAAGCTGCAATTGTATCGTGCGCCCGGATATGGGATTCGCCAGGGTTTTGTTTTCCGGATCATACTCGACCAGTTTGTTAATGAGATACAATTTTACTTTCCTCAGCAATAACAATATTTAATCCTAAACACCCTAAACACTTACGAATATTTAACAACAGTATAGGTCACGATGATTAGGGTGCGAGAACATCATACCTAAGATTAAAATCAAACTATTATTTTTCAAACAGTTACATTGATTTTTTCTTAGGTGAGTCTCAGCTAAACCCACATAATGAGATTTCATTACACTTCGCCAGGCCGAATAATTATATTGAGTTCCACATTGAGAAGAGACTGACGTCCATGCAGATTGAGGAGAAGAATCTTTAGCTATTAGTGCTATTCCCTGAATCTTCTTCCAGGCTTTTTTTTGCCGAATAATCTTAAAGGATTGATGAATATTCCTGGATTATGTCTGGCTACTGATGTTATGCCGTTATGGCTACAGCCTGACAAAATAGATACCGCCAGGAATTTATTTTAACTGCCGCTATTTTTTATAAACACGTCAGGATCCCTGGATATGTTTCAAGATTGACACATTTGAAAGGCAGTGAAATATTGACAATGAAAATAAGACAGGAGTGGGCTGGATGATAACGTCGTCGCAAAAGGTTGTCCGCTGCATAAGCTGTGAACTGTCCTGTCAGTTATTCCCGGATAACGCAGTGCGCTCACAATACTGTGGTAACGCTTCGTTTGCAGTTTGGCCGATTGGTAATCATTTCTTGCAACTTGCGGTAGCAAATAAAATATTGCGGGGAAACAAGAATCACTTATTACGTGGGTTTATTTTTGTAGATTTTTCGATGTACAACCTGCGCGTACTTGCCGATCCGCAATGGATTGAGCATCTGGCGATAACTAACATGCACATCGTTCTTATCTCGGACCGCAAGCTGGAGGCATTGGCTAATTACTTATTCGCTCATCATGATGAAATAAAGGGAATTATTTATTCAGATGACAATGACGCTGTATTACAGGAAAAAATTAACCACCTCTTTTCCGGCAGACGTGTGAACAGTAGACGAGGAAACACCCTGAATACTGTTGAATTCACTTTGCTTAACAGATTTATGTCAGGAGTGTGCCTCCAGGAGATAATAAAAAAAGACAGCATTGATGTGAAAAAAATTTATGTTCATAAAATACGATTAGAGAGGAAGTTAGGTACCAGCATTCATAAAATACTCGTTTCTGTTTTGTAATTTCATCTCCTTAACATACCCACATTTAATGGTGTGGAGGATGTTCTACGCCTGAAAGAAAGGGGGCAGTTATGCCATATATAATGAAACATTCACCTGTCGCCGTTGCGATTTCGCTGGCGCTATCGTCAGCGCTATTTACCGCAAATGCAGCAGTTATTGATTTTGCTAATTTACCTGCCTCCGGAGCGGTAACGGATTTGCCTGCAGAAATACAGGCGCTGATTCCTGCAACGGCAAACGCAAACTTTAGCAAAAATACCAGCGATCCTAACTATGTCTACCAGTACAGCCCAGGCAATATTCCCATCTACGGAGATGGGATCACCCTTGACGGGCCGGGAGCGGAAGCCTTCGAGCACTCCGTGACCGTTATTCAGAACTCCACGTCCGGCAGCCCGGGGGTGATATTTGGTGACGACCTGACTATTCGTACCCAGTCAAAAGTGGCCGCCAATAACGGTAAAGATGTCGACGGTATTCGTACCCATGGTATGAACACGCCGAATAACCCGGTGTTTATCATTACCGGCGACCGCACCCACATTTACGTGAATGGCCAAAGCGGCGATGGCATTAATGCAGGGTACAGTTCCTTCAGTCAGGGCTCTCTCGGCTCCGCCAATATTTATGTGGGTGACGATCTTTATATCGAAACCACCGGCAGTACCGGTCGCGGCATTAGCGCCTATGCCTTGAATGACGCTTCTAAGGCAAAAAATAACGTTATCGTCGGCGATCGTGCGCATATTGTGACGCGGGGTACCTATGCTGAGGGCATCCGAACCAATCAGAGCGGATCGTACGTCCGTCTGGGCAATGAAGCCATTCTCGAAACGTACGGCGCATCGGCCTACGGCCTGTATGCGGGCTCGGCGTCAAAAATTGAGCTCGGAAAAAGTGCGAACATTACCACCGACGCGGCCAGTGCCTCCGGCGTGTACTCTACCGGTTCGTCAACCATCACCCTTGATGAAGGCGCAACCATCACCACCAACGGTGCCAGCGCGCATGGCATCTACGCTTACACAGCAGCGGTGAATGTGGGAGATAACGTCACTGTTGCGGTAAATAGCAGCGAGAAAACCAGCAGCTCCGCCCAGGCGCCGCACGGGATGTATGCCTTGTCACGCGGCGTGATAACGCTCGACGGCGGGGCAACCATTACCACCGCAGGCCAGCGCGACAACGGTAGCTATGCCCTGAACGCCAGCAATGGCGGAATTATTGATGCCTCCGCAGGCGGAAAATTCATCCTTAACGGCGATATCCTTGCCGCAGGTGGCGTGGCGGCCAACAGCACCCTTCCGGCACAAAACAGTACCATTACGCTGACAATGGAGAACAGCTCGCTGTGGAACGGAGCGTCTTATATAGAGAGCAACGCCGCCGGCACCGGGACTATCGCGCTTACGATGAATGACGCCGTGTGGAATATGCGCGACAGCTCCACGGTGACCAGCCTGACGCTGAATGCGGGCGGCACGATAAATTTCCAGCACGATGAAGACACGGCCTGGCAAACCCTGACCATCAATGAGGATTACATCGGCAACGGCGGCAAGCTGGTTTTCAATACCGTGCTGTCTGATGATACCTCTGAAACCGACAAGCTGATTGTTGAAGGAAATACGTCCGGTCATACCGCGGTTGACGTGAACAACATTGGCGGTGCTGGCGCACAAACCGTTGAAGGGATTGAAATTGTCAGCGTTGGCGGCAACTCAGCGGGGACGTTTGAGAAGGCCAGCCGTATCGTAGCGGGGGGTTATGACTATAACGTTGTACAGAAAGGTAAGAACTGGTTTCTGACCAGCCTGGTTGAACCCGTTGACCCACCGGTCGACCCGGTAGATCCCCCTGTGGACCCGGTAGACCCACCGGTAGACCCCGTCGACCCGCCTGTTGACCCGGTGGATCCACCTGTCGACCCCGTAGACCCACCAGTCGACCCTGTCGATCCACCCGTCGACCCGGTGATTCCGCCGCAAGAACCGGTACCACCTGCCGCGCCGCCGAAAAGCGAGCATCAGTATCGCCCGGAATTCGGCAGCTATCAGGCGAACAGCTATACGGCAAATACGCTGTTTATGACCCGCCTGCACGATCGCCTGGGTGAAACGCAGTACACCGACATGCTCACCGGCGAGCAAAAAGTGACGAGCCTGTGGATGCGTAACGTCGGCGGACATACGCGCTTCAAAGACGGCAGCGGCCAGCTAAAAACAACGGCCAACCGCTACGTGGTGCAGCTGGGTGGTGATATCGCTCAGTGGAGCAGCGACGGCCTGGATCGGTGGCATCTTGGCCTGATGGCGGGCTACGGCAACAGCCAGAGCCGGAGCGCTTCCAGCCTGACCGGATACCACTCACGCGGCGAAGTAAATGGCTATAGCGCAGGTTTGTACGGTACCTGGTACGCAAACGAAGCCGATAAAAGCGGCACCTACGTTGACAGCTGGGTGCTGTATAACTGGTTTGACAATAAGGTCATGGGGCAGGATCAGGCCACTGAGAATTATCGCTCCAGCGGTGTGACCGCCTCTGTCGAAGCAGGCTACAGCGTTAAGGTGGGTGAAAGCGGCCGCAACAGCTACTGGATCCAGCCGAAGGCGCAGGCCGTTTGGATGGACGTGCAGGCTGACGACCATCGCGAACGTAACGGTACGCGGGTGAAAGACGAAACTCAGGGGAACCTGATGACACGTCTCGGCGTGAAAGCCTACATCAGCGGACATAACGCGATGGATGACGGTAAATCACGCACCTTCCAGCCGTTTATCGAGGCGAACTGGATCCACAATACCCAGACCACGCGCATTCGCATGGATGACGTTAGCAATGAGATGCGCGGTGCACGCAATATTGGTGAGTTAAAGACAGGCGTAGAGGGGCAGATTACGCCGCAGCTTAGCGTCTGGGGCAATGTGGCTCAGCAGATTGGCGACAAAGGCTACAGCGATACGCAGGGGATGCTTGGGGTGAAATACAGCTTCAAGTAACAACAAAAAAGCCGCTGAGGGATCAGCGGCTTTTTTTACTACGGATTGACCGTATTAGTCTTCTTTCGCACCGCGCATAGCACGTTTACGATCGTTCTCGGTCAGGTGACGTTTACGGATACGAATTGACTGTGGCGTCACTTCTACCAGTTCGTCATCATCGATGAATTCCAGAGCCTGCTCCAGCGTCATCTTGATCGGTGGAACCAGAACCGTTGCTTCGTCAGTACCGGACGCACGCATGTTGGTCAGTTTCTTACCGGTCAGGCAGTTTACGGTCAGGTCGTTAGAACGACTGTGAATACCGATGATCTGGCCTTCGTAAACTTCAGCACCGTGACCCAGGAACAGCTTACCGCGATCCTGCAGGCCGAACAGCGCAAACGCAACCGCTTTACCCTGACCGTTGGAGATCAGTACGCCGTTGTTACGCTGGCCCACTTCGCCCGGACGAACGTCGTCGTAGTGGCTGAAGGTGGAGTACAGCAGGCCGGTACCGGAGGTCATGGTCATGAACTCAGAACGGAAGCCGATCAGGCCACGGCTTGGGATCACGTAGTCGAGACGTACGCGGCCTTTGCCATCTGGATTCATGTTTTTCAGGTCGCCTTTACGCTCGCCCAGCGCCTGCATCACAGAACCCTGGTGCTGCTCTTCAACGTCCAGCGTGACGTTTTCGAACGGCTCTTGTTTACGGCCGTCGATTTCGCGGAAGATAACTTTCGGACGGGAAACCGCCATCTCGAAACCTTCACGACGCATGTTTTCGATCAGAACAGACAGGTGCAGCTCACCACGACCAGAAACGCGGAACGCATCAGCGTCTTCGGTTTCTTCAACGCGCAGCGCAACGTTGTGCACCAGCTCTTTGTTCAGGCGGTCAAGGATCTGACGAGAGGTAACGAACTTACCTTCTTTGCCACAGAACGGAGAGGTGTTGACGTTGAAGAACATAGAAACGGTTGGTTCATCAACGGACAGGGCTGGCAGCGCTTCGACGTTCTGCGGATCGCAGATGGTGTCGGAGATGTTCAGTTCACCCAGACCGGTGATCGCGATGATGTCGCCCGCTTCAGCGATGTCGCTCTCGATACGCTCAAGACCCAGGTGAGTCAGTACTTTACCGACTTTACCGTTACGGGTTTTGCCTTCGCTATCGATGATAGTGACCTGCTGGTTAGGCTTCACTTTACCGCGCTTGATACGGCCAATGCCGATAACGCCAACGTAGTTGTTGTAGTCGAGCTGGGAGATCTGCATCTGCAGGGTGCCTTCCAGGTCAACGTTCGGCGCAGGGACACGGTCAACAATCGCCTGATACAGCGGGGTCATGTCTTCAGCCATGTCTTCGTGGTCCAGACCTGCGATACCGTTCAGTGCAGAAGCGTAAACGATAGGGAAGTCCAGCTGCTCGTCGGTCGCATCGAGGTTAACGAACAGGTCGAATACCTGGTCAACAACCCAGTCAGGACGCGCGCCAGGGCGGTCAACTTTGTTGATAACAACGATTGGCTTCAGACCATGGGCAAAAGCTTTTTTGGTCACGAAGCGCGTCTGTGGCATTGGGCCATCCATTGCGTCAACGACCAGCAGAACGGAGTCTACCATGGACATTACACGTTCAACTTCACCACCGAAGTCGGCGTGCCCTGGGGTATCAACGATGTTGATACGGTAGTCATTCCATTTAATCGCGGTGTTTTTCGCGAGGATAGTAATCCCACGCTCTTTCTCCAAATCGTTGGAGTCCATCACGCGTTCTTGGGTTTCGGCACGTGCATCAAACGTACCGGATTGCTGCAGCAGCTTATCAACCAGGGTAGTTTTACCATGGTCAACGTGCGCGATGATGGCGATGTTACGCAAATTTTCGATCACAACTTTGCCTCAGGCATTTAGAAATAGCGCGTTATTGTACACGGATTAATCGCACTACAAAACAGGATCACAAACATCCCCCGCAAACAAGTATTGCAGAGATGCTTTGTGATCGCTTTCACGGAGCGGTAAAAGGGCACTTTAACGTAAATTGCACCAATATGGTGCTCAACGTTCACAATGAAGCACTATACTGGTGCAACAAATCCATCATGGTGCAGCCCTTTTGCACTATGGTGCGCATGATAACGCCTTTTTGGGGTGTTTTAAAAGTTGGCACAGATTTCGCTTTATAAAAAATACATGGCAACAGCCAGTACAAACAGAAATTGAAGACCTCGTTACCACGACGACAATGACCAATCTGGAGAGTTAAGTATGTCCGCTGAACACGTTTTGACGATGCTGAACGAACATGAAGTGAAGTTTGTTGATCTGCGCTTCACCGATACCAAAGGTAAAGAACAGCACGTCACAATCCCTGCTCATCAGGTGAACGCTGAATTCTTTGAAGAAGGCAAAATGTTTGACGGCTCCTCCATTGGTGGCTGGAAAGGCATTAACGAATCCGACATGGTTCTGATGCCAGACGCAACCACTGCGGTCATTGATCCGTTCTTCGAAGAACCAACCCTGATCATCCGCTGCGACATCCTCGAGCCAGGCACGCTGCAGGGCTACGACCGCGACCCACGTTCTATCGCTAAACGCGCTGAAGAATACCTGCGTTCTACCGGCATCGCGGACACCGTTCTGTTCGGGCCAGAGCCAGAGTTCTTCCTGTTCGACGACATCCGCTTCGGTGCCTCTATTTCCGGTTCCCACGTGGCTATCGACGACATCGAAGGTGCATGGAACTCTTCCACCAAATACGAAGGTGGTAACAAAGGTCACCGTCCTGGTGTGAAAGGCGGTTACTTCCCTGTTCCTCCGGTCGACTCTGCACAGGACATCCGTTCCACCATGTGTCTGGTGATGGAAGAGATGGGCCTGGTTGTTGAAGCGCACCACCACGAAGTAGCGACTGCTGGTCAGAACGAAGTGGCAACCCGCTTCAACACCATGACCAAAAAAGCGGACGAAATTCAGATCTACAAATACGTTGTGCACAACGTTGCGCACCGTTTCGGTAAAACCGCGACCTTCATGCCAAAACCAATGTTTGGCGACAACGGTTCCGGTATGCACTGCCACATGTCTCTGTCCAAGAACGGTACCAACCTGTTCTCTGGCGACAAATACGCCGGTCTGTCCGAGCAGGCGCTGTATTACATCGGTGGTGTTATCAAACACGCTAAAGCGATCAACGCCCTGGCGAACCCAACCACCAACTCCTACAAGCGTCTGGTACCGGGGTACGAAGCACCAGTGATGCTGGCCTACTCTGCGCGTAACCGTTCTGCTTCTATCCGTATCCCGGTGGTAGCTTCTCCGAAAGCGCGTCGTATCGAAGTGCGCTTCCCGGACCCAGCAGCTAACCCATACCTGTGCTTCGCAGCACTGCTGATGGCCGGTCTGGACGGTATCAAGAACAAGATCCACCCAGGCGAAGCGATGGACAAAAACCTGTACGACCTGCCGCCAGAAGAAGCGAAAGAGATCCCACAGGTTGCGGGTTCTCTGGAAGAAGCCCTGCAGGCGCTGGACGCAGACCGCGAGTTCCTGACCGCAGGTGGCGTATTCACTGACGACGCTATCGATGCTTACATCGCTCTGCGTACTGAAGAGAACGACCGCGTGCGTATGACTCCGCATCCGGTTGAGTTCGAACTGTACTACAGCGTTTAATTTAGTTGTTTTACCCGGCGTGAAAAGCGCCGGGGGTAGTTGCCGTGGAAACTTTTAGCCCATCTCCGGATGGGCTTTTTTCTCCACCAACAACCTGATCTCACGCGCTTTTTACGCCGAAACCGCTATACTGCACTAAAATAGTGCAACTACTCCAGGAGACTGCTGAATGGCAACTGGCACGCTGCCCGATGCTGGGCAGATCCTCAATTCTTTAATTAACAGTATATTGCTGGTCGACGACGAGCTGGCCGTCCATTACGCCAACCCGGCGGCGCAACAGCTGCTCGCCCAGAGTTCACGCAAACTGTTTGGCACCCCGCTTCCTGAGTTGTTGAGCTATTTTTCGCTGAATATTGGCCTGATGCAGGAAAGCTTGCAGGCCGGCCAGGGGTTTACCGATAACGAAGTGACGCTGGTGATCGACGGGCGCTCGCACATTCTGTCGCTTACCGCGCAACGACTTCCCGAGGGAATGATCCTGCTCGAAATGGCGCCGATGGATAACCAGCGTCGCCTGAGCCAGGAACAGCTGCAGCATGCGCAGCAAATTGCCGCCCGTGACCTGGTGCGAGGTCTGGCGCATGAAATCAAAAATCCGCTGGGTGGGTTACGCGGCGCGGCACAGCTTCTGACCAAAGCGCTGCCCGACCCCGCGCTGGCGGAGTACACCAACGTCATCATTGAGCAGGCGGACCGCCTGCGTAACCTGGTTGATCGTCTTCTTGGGCCGCAGCAACCCGGCATGCACGTTTCAGAAAGCATTCATAAAGTGGCTGAACGGGTGGTGAAGCTTGTCTCCATGGAACTGCCGGAGAACGTCACGCTGGTGCGTGATTACGACCCCAGCCTGCCGGAACTGGCGCATGACCCCGATCAG
The DNA here is from genome assembly GCF_041399405.1 of Enterobacter sp. KB-280D8. Lineage (NCBI taxonomy): Bacteria > Pseudomonadati > Pseudomonadota > Gammaproteobacteria > Enterobacterales > Enterobacteriaceae > Enterobacter > Enterobacter sp. KB-280D8. Next base: position 13,000 of record NZ_JBGKEC010000009.1, on the reverse strand, counting down.
ATTGAGCAGGTCCTGCTGAATATTGTGCGCAATGCCCTGCAGGCGCTGGGGCCGGAAGGCGGCGAGATTATTTTACGCACCCGCACCGCCTTCCAGCTCACGCTGCATGGCGTGCGCTATCGTCTGGCGGCCCGTATCGACGTTGAGGATAACGGTCCCGGTATTCCTGCGCATCTGCAGGACACCCTGTTCTACCCGATGGTAAGCGGGCGCGAAGGCGGTACGGGTCTGGGCTTATCTATCGCCCGCAGCTTGATCGATCAGCACTCCGGAAAAATTGAATTTACCAGTTGGCCGGGACATACCGAGTTTTCGGTTTTCCTGCCGATTAAAAAATAAAGGTGACGTTTATGCAACGAGGGATAGTCTGGGTAGTCGATGACGATAGCTCCATCCGTTGGGTGCTTGAACGCGCGCTCACAGGGGCAGGATTAAGCTGCACGACGTTTGAGAGCGGCAGCGAAGTGCTCGACGCACTCACCACCAAAACGCCAGATGTTCTGCTTTCGGATATCCGTATGCCGGGCATGGACGGGCTGGCGCTGTTAAAGCAGATCAAACAACGCCACCCGATGCTTCCGGTCATCATAATGACCGCGCACTCCGATCTGGATGCCGCGGTGAGCGCCTATCAGCAAGGGGCGTTTGATTACCTGCCCAAACCGTTTGATATCGACGAAGCGGTGGCACTGGTTGAGCGTGCGATTAGCCACTACCAGGAGCAGCAACAGCCGCGCCACGCGCCCGATTTTGGGCCAACGACGGACATCATCGGCGAAGCGCCGGCGATGCAGGACGTGTTTCGCATTATTGGCCGTCTGTCCCGCTCGTCCATCAGCGTATTGATTAACGGTGAATCGGGAACCGGTAAAGAGCTGGTGGCGCATGCATTGCATCGCCATAGCCCACGGGCAAAAGCACCATTCATCGCCCTGAATATGGCGGCGATCCCGAAGGATTTGATTGAGTCCGAGCTGTTCGGCCATGAAAAAGGGGCATTTACCGGCGCGAATACCATTCGCCAGGGGCGCTTTGAGCAGGCTGACGGCGGCACACTGTTCCTGGACGAGATCGGCGATATGCCGCTGGACGTTCAGACCCGCCTGCTGCGCGTGCTGGCCGACGGGCAGTTTTACCGCGTGGGCGGCTATGCGCCGGTGAAGGTGGACGTGCGCATTATCGCCGCGACGCACCAGAACCTTGAGCTGCGCGTGCAGGAGGGGAAATTCCGTGAGGATTTATTCCACCGTCTGAACGTCATTCGCGTTCATCTGCCGCCGCTGCGTGAGCGTCGGGAAGATATTCCCCGCCTGGCGCGTCATTTCCTGCAGGTTGCCGCCCGCGAGCTGGGCGTGGAAGCCAAGCAGCTGCACCCGGAAACCGATGCCGCCCTCACCCGTCTGGCGTGGCCGGGCAACGTCCGTCAGCTGGAAAACACCTGCCGCTGGTTAACCGTGATGGCCGCCGGACAGGAAGTGCTGATTCAGGATTTACCGGCCGAGCTGTTTGAGGCCACCGCGCCAGAAAGCAGTACCGGACACGCGCTGCCGGACAGCTGGGCGACGCTGCTGGCGCAGTGGGCCGACCGCGCGCTGCGTTCCGGTCATCAAAACCTGCTGTCTGAGGCTCAGCCCGAGATGGAGCGTACGCTATTGACCACCGCGCTTCGTCATACGCAGGGCCATAAGCAGGAAGCCGCTCGCCTGCTGGGATGGGGACGTAATACCCTGACGCGCAAGCTTAAAGAGCTGGGAATGGAGTAAGATTCCCCGAAGTGTAAAGGTTATTAATTGAGCGCAAATTGCCGTTATTTTGCGCTTTACTGTTCCGATGAGTTTTGTATGATCGTGCCCGGAAATCGAGGGTGGAGATCATGCTGGAAACATTAGTCAATATGCTCTCTAGCGGAGCAGTTGAAAGCCACACGCCACAAACCGCCGTTGCGGCTGTTTTGTGTGCGGCGCTGGTTGGGCTGTTTAGCTAGCGGGGTTGAACGTAAAAGCCGGGTGGCGGCTTCGCCTTACCCGGCCTACGTTTCGTGCTTTTGCGATTTAAATCACCCGCGAGAACTGCTGCAGTCGCGCTTTCTGGCGCAGATACGCGTCAAAGCACATACAGATGTTACGGATCAACAGACGCCCTTTCGGCGTGACCTCAATTGAACTCTCCGACACATCCACCAGCCCGTCTTTCGCCAGCGGCGCAAGAAGCTCCAGGTCTTGTGCAAAATAATCGCTGAATTTCAGATCCCACTGTGCCTCCACGTCGCTAAAGTCGAGACGGAAGTTGCAGATAAGCGCTTTAATCACATCACGACGAATGCAGTCGTCACGGGTCAGCGCGATGCCGCGCCACAGCGCGTTGCCGGTTTCATCTACCTGCTGGTAGTAGAGCTTCAGCTCTTTCTGGTTCTGCGCGTAGCAGTCACCAATCATGCTGATGGCAGAGACGCCCATGCCGAGCAGATCGGTATCGCCCTGGGTGGTGTAACCCTGGAAGTTGCGGTGCAGTACCCCTTCGCGCTGGGCAATGGCCAGCTCGTCGTCCGGACGGGCAAAGTGATCCATGCCGATAAACTGATAGCCGCTCTCGGTCAGCGAGGTGATGGTTTCCTGCAGGATATCCAGCTTCTGCTGGGCAGAAGGCAGATCCGCATCTTTGATTTTGCGCTGAGCGGCGAATAGCGTCGGCAGGTGCGCGTAGTTAAAGACGCTGAGGCGGTCCGGGCTGAGTTCAGCCACGCGCTTCAGCGTAAAGGCGAAGCTCTCCGGCGTCTGCTTTGGCAGGCCGTAAATGAGGTCGATGTTGGTCGAGGTAAAGCCGATGTCACGTGCGTGGTTGAGTAAGGCGAAGATAAACTCTTCGTCCTGCTCGCGGTTCACCAGACGCTGGACCTCTTTATTGAAATCCTGCACGCCCATGCTCAGCCGGTTGAAGCCTTCCGCGCGTAAATGATCCAGGACATTCAGCTCAATTTCACGCGGATCGACTTCGATCGAGATTTCGGCGTCGTCGTTAAAATTGAAATTTCCGCGCAGCAGCGTCATCAGACGGCTTATTTGCGCCTTATTCAGATAGGTTGGCGTGCCGCCGCCCCAGTGAAGCTGGCTGACGTGACGGCCAGCAAAAAGCGGCGCGCGGTGCACAATTTCCTGTTCGAGCGCATCCAGGTATTGGTCGGCCTTATGCTGCTGACGGGTCACGATTTTATTGCAGCCGCAGAAGTAGCAGAGCTTATGGCAGAACGGAATATGGACGTAGAGCGACAGCGGGCGCTCAGGATAGCGCGCGACGGCCTGCTGAAAATCCGCCTCGCCGAAGGCATCGGAGAACTCCAGCGCGGTGGGGTATGACGTGTAACGCGGCCCGGAATAGTTATACTTCTGGATTAGGGCCAAATCCCAGTCGATAGTTGGTGCTGACATGCTCACTCCTTCCGTTGGTGTCGCGTTCGTATACGGCGGCCCGTTCTGGCCCCATCGCGGGCCATCATTCGGGTGCGCAGCCACTTCTGTCGCCGCGACAACCGCCGTAGTTTAACGAATAACCACACCAGATAACATATAACCGGAAGGGTTATAAGCAGGACTATCGTGCCTGCCGGGTGCAAATGTTAGTTTCCACCTTTCAGAAGACGCATCATATCTTCCTGCTTTTCGTCTTCTTCTTCGTCGTCTTCGTCATCGTAAGACAGACCGAGTTTCTGCATCAGCTCATCAATGCGGTCCAGTTTAGCATCCACCCATGACTGCTCTTCTGCGGTCAGGGTTTCACCCTCTTCAAGACGTTCCAGCAGCGCGTCCAGGCGCTCATCGTTCTCCAGCATATCCAGCTCAGCCTGCGGTGAAAGCATAGGTTTCTCGCTCTTTGGTTTGTGCTGCTTAGTGACCGGGGTGTCTGTCACGCCCAGCGGAATGGGAGTTTTACTGCCGATACGAGGATCTTTCTGCTGTTTGCTTTTTGCAGAAGCGCCCGCTGCACCACCGCCGTTTGCACGGCTACCCGCAGCATGGCCACGATGTTTCTTATCGCGTTTGCGATCGCGCGCTTCCTGGTTCAGTTCTTCGCGCGTTTTGCGGCGTGCTTTTGCAGGGCGTTTAGCACCCGCAGCGGAGGTTGGTTTTTTCATGATGTTTTATCTTTAAGTCGTTTTCTTCAGTATAGAATTGCGGCGAAATCTAGCAGAAAGCAAGCAAAGAAAAAAGGCGACAGAGCAATCTGTCGCCTTTTTTCCTGACTCACAACCCTTAGCGGGTCAGACATTCCATGTTTACCAACAACACACCCTGTTTATCCTTTGGCTGATACCGTCCGTGTATGGTTCCATTTCCTGTTAAAACGCCTCCAGGCGCTGGTCGTCCTGACTGTCCTGCGTCTTCGCCTCCTGGCGCTCCTGACCCTAATCCTTAAGTCAAATTCCTGTTGGCTTCCTCGCCCTGACGCATACTTTACCTTGTTCGCTTAAACTGACAAGCAACGAAACGGTACAAAAAGAGATTTTCAGACAATTACCCGGAAATAAGCTTATGATTTAAAACAGTTTGACTTTTTTGGCACCTGCGAATTCTCTGAAATCTCCCATAGCAACATTAGCCGATCTCTCACAACGCTTCGGGCTTTCGCCTGCAGGCGCCGTGCAATGAGAAAAGCCTTTTGCCCGCATTCGGGTATAATCCCCCCAGATTACGATTTTTGGAGACGACCACGTGACTACCTGGAATTACCAACAGACGCATTTTGTCACCAGTGCGCCCGATATTCGCCACCTGCCTTCTGATACCGGTATTGAAGTGGCATTTGCTGGCCGCTCAAATGCGGGGAAGTCCAGCGCCCTGAATACGCTGACCAATCAGAAGAACCTGGCGCGTACCTCAAAAACACCTGGCCGTACCCAGCTGATTAACCTTTTTGAAGTCGCTGAAGGCAAACGCCTGGTCGACTTGCCGGGATACGGTTATGCGCAGGTGCCAGAAGAGATGAAGATCAAATGGCAGCGTGCGCTGGGCGAATACCTGGAAAAACGCATGTGCCTGAAAGGTCTGGTGGTGTTGATGGATATTCGCCATCCGCTAAAAGATCTCGATCAGCAGATGATCGACTGGGCCGTAGCAAGCGATATTGCCGTGCTGGTGCTGCTGACGAAAGCCGATAAGCTGGCAAGCGGCGCGCGTAAAGCGCAGGTGAATATGGTTCGCGAAGCGGTACTGGCCTTTAATGGCGATGTACAGGTAGAGCCCTTTTCTTCGCTGAAAAAACAGGGCGTTGACAAACTGCGTCAGAAGCTCGATAGCTGGTTTAACGAGCTGGAACCCGCAACAGAAGCGGAAGCAGAGTAAAACCGAGCGCGGCAATGTCCGCGCTTTTTTTTGACGGAACTTTTCTTTGCCGCAATAAAAAACGCCCCAGTCATTACTGACTGGGGCGGCTAAAATATTCAGCCAAATCCGATTACGTGAAGTAAAAGGTCTGAAAGATAGAACATCTTACCTCTGTACCCTACGTCGATAACTCTACCCCTTTTTTTGCTGTAGAAAAAGCACTTTTTGTAGTTTTTTTTCATTCTTTACATAGGGAATTCTAATGATCGTCACAAAACGCGCTTTGTTATGTTGCTAACTTACATAAAAAGCGCGTTATTCATTGAACCTTTAGTGAGCCTGATCCCAGTTTTCACCACTTCCCACTTCCACCAGCAACGGCACGTCTAGCGTCATGCTGCTTTCCATCAGTTCGTGGATCTTTTTCGACACAGTATCGAGATCGTCTTTGTGCACTTCAAACACCAGTTCATCGTGTACCTGCATGATCATTTTCACGCGCGGCTTCTCTTTCTCCAGCCAGGCATCCACGGCAATCATGGCGCGCTTGATGATGTCCGCTGCGGTTCCCTGCATCGGGGCGTTGATCGCCGCACGTTCTGCGCCAGCGCGGCGGGCCGCGTTGCTGGATTTGATGTCCGGGAGATAGAGACGACGGCCATCCAGGGTTTCAACGTAGCCTTTCTCTTTCGCCTGCGCGCGGGTACGTTCCATATATTCCAGCACGCCCGGGTAGCGTTCGAAGTAGAGATCCATATACTTCTGCGACTCTTTACGCGGAATGTTGAGCTGGCGAGAAAGGCCAAACGCGCTCATGCCGTAGATCAAACCGAAGTTGATCGCTTTTGCACTGCGGCGCTGTTCGTTTGTCACGCTCTCCAGCGGTAAACCAAAGACCTCCGCCGCGGTCGCACGATGGATGTCTTTCCCTTCCGCAAATGCCGTCAGCAGACCTTTGTCACGGGACAGGTGCGCCATAATGCGCAGTTCGATTTGCGAGTAGTCAGCCGAGACAATCAGGTAATCCTCCGGGGCGATGAAAGCCTGACGAATGCGGCGCCCTTCTTCATTACGCACCGGGATGTTCTGCAGGTTAGGATCGGTTGAAGAGAGGCGTCCCGTGGCCGCGACAGCCTGATGATACGACGTGTGCACGCGACCCGTTTTCGGGTTGATCATCAGCGGAAGTTTGTCCGTGTAGGTAGACTTAAGCTTCGCGAGACCGCGGTACTCCAGAATCACTTTTGGCAGCGGGTAGTCCAGCGCCAGCTCTTCCAGCACCTCTTCTGAGGTTGACGGTGCGCCGCCAGGGGTTTTCTTCAGCGGCTTGATGCCCTGCTTTTCAAACAGGATGGTTTGCAGCTGCTTCGGTGAAGAAAGGTTAAACGGCTCGCCTGCAAGATCGTGCGCTTTCTGCTCAAGCTCGGTCAGACGCTGCGCCAGCTCCCCGGAGTGGTTATGCAGCACCGTTGGGTCGATTTTCACGCCGTTACGTTCAATCCGTGACAGCACGGGCACCAGCGGCATCTCGATATGCTGGAACACGTTCAGAGGACCTTCATGCTTCTGCAGTTTTGGCCACATCTTCAGGTGCAGCTGCAGCGTGACGTCGGCGTCTTCCGCCGCGTAGCGCCCTGCTTCTTCAAGAGCGATCTGGTTAAATGTGAGCTGATTTTTCCCTTTACCGGCAATCTCTTCAAAAGTGATGGTTTTGTGCTTGAGCCAGCGGTCAGATAAGGAATCCATATCATGACGACCCGCGACGCTGTCCAGAATGTAAGATTCGAGCATAGTGTCGAAGGCAATCCCGCGCAGCTCAATGCCATAGTTCTGCAGAATACCGCGGTCGTACTTGAGGTTTTGCCCGACCTTGAGCGCCTTTTCATCTTCCAGAATCGGCTTCAGCAGCTCAAGCACGCGCTCGCGGGAGATCTGCTCCGGCGCATCCAGGTAGTCGTGCGCCACAGGAACGTAGGCGGCAATACCCGGCTCTGTCGCGAAGGACAATCCCACCATATTGGCTGAGATGTTGTCGAGGCTGTCAGTTTCGGTGTCAAAGGCAAAGACCGGCGCTTTTTTCAGTTTCTCGATCCAGGCGATCAGCTGTGACTCTTCCAGAACGGTTTCGTAGTTGTCGAAGGAGAGCGCTGCGGCTTCTTCTTCCGCCTGCTCTTCGGCATCAACGACAATCGTCTCCTTCGGCTTCGCAGCTGGTTTGGCCCCTTTTGCCTGCAGCCATTTACCGGCTTCCACGTCAGTGGTCCAGCGCTTGAATTCGTATTTCTTAAACAGGCTCAGCAGGTCGTCAGCGGAAGGCTGTTGCACTTCCAGCTGCTCACAGCCCAGCTCCAGTTCCACATCGGTTTTAATCGTTGCCAGCTTATAGGAGAGATAAGCCACCTCTTTGTTCTCTTCCAGCTTCCCGGCCATGGTTTTTGCGCCACGGAAGGAAAGGCTGGCGATTTTGTCTGATTCCGCGTAGAGCGTGTCCAGACCACCCAGCCCCTGGAGCAGCGCCTGCGCGGTTTTTTCACCGACGCCGGGGACGCCAGGGATGTTATCCGAGGAGTCACCCATCAACGCGAGGAAGTCGATAATGAGCTCTGGCGGCACGCCATACTTAGTGACCACTTCTTCCGGCCCCAGAATGGTGTTGGTCATGGTGTTTATCAGGGTGATACCTGGCGTCACCAGCTGGGCCATATCTTTATCGCCGGTGCTGATCAGTACCGGACGGCCCATTTTTTCCGCTTCACGCGCCAGCGTACCGATGACGTCGTCGGCTTCCACGCCAGAGACGGCCAGCAGCGGCAGGCCCATTGCTTTCACCATGGCGTGCAGCGGCTCAATCTGCGCACGCAGATCGTCAGGCATTGGCGGACGATGGGATTTGTAATGCTCAAACAGCTCATCGCGGAAGGTTTTACCTTTCGCATCAAAAACGACAGCCGCATGGGTGGGCTGATACTGAAGGATCAGGCTGCGCAGCATGTTCAGCACGCCGTACATTGCGCCGGTAGGTTCCCCTGCGCTATTGGTCAGAGGAGGAAACGCATGGTACGCCCGATACAGGTAAGAAGAGCCGTCGACGAGAATAAGTGGGTTTTCTGGGATCTGAACCATAATGTCCGTGCCTTTAATCAATTTATGCGTAAAGGATGCCACAGAAGGATGAAAACATCAGTTATTCAGGTTCGATACAGGAAAAGATTTTGCGATCGTGAGGATCGCTCGCAAAACTCAAACTGTGGATAAGTTTGTGAATATTTTCACTTCAAATGAAAAACAGGTGCTAAATGCAGGTATTCGCTGAGAATAAATCATTACATATCAAATTGTTAAACACTAACACTGTATGATAATAGCCTGATGATGACAATTTAGTCTATGTGGATATAAGTCCTGAATAGCGCACAGTATTAGAGAAATCTTCTGCGTCAGGGGAAAAGCCGTCAATTGAAGACATGAAAGCGCCATTATTTTGTCATTTTTCTGATAAAATCAGCGCCCAGCGCCGAATTATCGGCCGCTTCATTACAGCTAACCACCTGAAAAAGCTCATCATGTCGAAATTGCTCGCTGCAATAACATTACCGCTAAGCATCATTTTAACTATTCTGGTGACGATTGCCTGTTCTGTGCCGATCATTATCGCCGGGATCGTTAAACTGCTGCTGCCTGTGCCAGCGGTGTGGCGATCCGTCTCTGCGTTTTGTAATTTCATGATGTATTGCTGGTGTGAAGGACTGGCGATCCTGCTGTGCCTGAACCCGCATCTGAAGTGGGATATCGAAGGGCTGGAGAGCCTGAACAAAAAGAACTGGTACCTGCTGATTTGCAATCACCACAGCTGGGCAGACATCGTGGTGTTATGCGTGCTTTTCCGCAAACATATCCCGATGAACAAATACTTCCTGAAGCAGCAGCTCGCCTGGGTGCCTTTTATCGGGCTGGCCTGCTGGGCCCTCGATATGCCATTTATGAAACGCTATTCGCGCAGCTATTTGATTCGTCATCCGGAGCGTCGCGGTAAGGATGTGGAGACCACGCGCCGTTCCTGTGAAAAGTTTCGCGCGCATCCAACAACCATCGTGAACTTTGTTGAAGGCTCCCGGTTTACGGAAGAGAAGCGTCAACAAACTCGCTCTCCTTATCGGCATTTGCTCCCGCCAAAGGCGGCGGGTATTGCGATGGCGCTTAACGTGCTGGGTGCACAGTTCGATAAACTTCTGAACGTTACGCTCTGCTATCCGGAAAATGACAGGACGCCGTTCTTCGATATGCTCAGCGGCAAGCTGACGCGCATTGTTGTTCGGGTGAATTTAGTACCGATCGATGTCGAGCTGCACGGTGACTACGTTAACGATAAGAATTTCAAACGTGGTTTCCAGCAGTGGCTTAATACGCTCTGGAAAGAGAAAGACCAACAGATAGACAGCATTAAATCCTCATACAAAAACGCCGGTCAGTGACCGGCGTTTTCATATCAACGAAATTACTTCTTCTCAACCAGGTATTTCACGGTATCGGCATACTGCTGTACAAAGATATCCATGCTGCTGGTGTCCATGCCCTGCATGTTCAGCTGATATTTGCCGTTAACAAACATCGCCGGAACGCCCTGAAGCTGCAGGTCCGCGGCCGCTTTTTCCTGCTGAGCCACCAGAGATTTCACCACAAAGCTGTTCCACGCGGCGTCGTACTCTTCACCTTTCACGCCGGCATCAACGAACACTTTACGGATATCCGCAGTGGTCTGAACGGTCTGAGTTTTCTGTACGGCTTCGAACATTGGAGCAGTGATTTTATCTTCCACGCCCAGCGCCATAGCTACCGCCCACGCCTGAGTCAGGTCTTTACCCAACGGGCCCAGGAACTCAACGTGGTACTTGGTCATTTTGGTGCCTTCCGGCAGCTTTTTCTTCACGTTGTCAGAAACATGCAGCACCTCTTCGAATTGATAGCAGTGCGGGCAGTAGAACGAGAAGAATTCCAGAACCTGTGGCTCGCCAGCAACCGGCTTTTCCAGCGTGATGAACTGTTTACCGTCGGTAAACTGCGCAGCAGAAGCGCTAAATGCCAGAATCATACCTGCCAGCGCCAGCCAAATTTTTTTCATGATTAACTCTCTCCTGGGTGTGTCCAATTAATACATCGGCGTTAATTGCAGAGGGGGTTCCTGAAGAACCTTAACCTGCTGAGTGAATGTAGATATCTGGCTACGCCAGTAATCTTCTCCGGTAAGCCACGGGAAATTACGGGGAAATGCGGGATCGTCCCAACGCCTGATTAACCATGCGAGATAATAAACAAAACGCATAGAACGTAAAGGCTCAATCAGGGCAATTTCGTCTGAATTAAACGGGCTAAATTCTTCATAGGCTTCAATAATCGTTTCAAGCTGCATGCGCTGCTCGGCTTTGTCGCCATTGAGCAGCATCCACAGATCCTGAACCGCTGGTCCCATGCGCGCATCGTCGAGATCGACAAACAGCGGGCCATCGCGCCAGAGGATATTTCCGGCGTGACAATCGCCATGCAGGCGCAGAACGGAAATATCATCACGCCAGCAGGCTTTCACCGCAGCAATAAGCTTATCGGTGGCGTTGAGGAAATTATCCTTTAGCGCAGTGGGGATCAGCGCAGACGTTTCAAATACCTGACGTGGTTCGGTGAGATATTCCTGAATCCCGAGCGTTGGTCGGACAGTGAACGCTGTTTTACGTCCCGTCTGATGAATGCGTCCCAGATAGCGAGCAACCCACTCCATCTGATCGATACTATCCGCTTCAAACTGGCGGCCACCCAGACTGGGGAATACGGCGTAGTAAAACCCTTCATGCGTGTGCAGCGTTTGGTTATTGAACTTTATCGGCGCGGCAACAGGGACGTCATCACCCAGCAGATCGTGAGCAAATTGGTGCTCTTCCTGAATTTGCTGTGCAGACCAACGTTCAGGGCGATAGAACTTTACGACGAAGCGCTGACGATCCTCGTCCTGAAATTGATAGACGCGGTTTTCGTAGCTATTTAACGGGGTTAGCCCTGAATCCACACGAATACCCTGTTCAAACAGGGCATCCATAATGGTTTCCGGGTGTAGTGTCTGGAAAGTAAAAGCCTGGTCGTTCATCCGATCATCCGGAAATTATACGAATGATTCAGGATATCATCTTGTGGCGATTTCGGTGGCTCCGCTTACAAGCTTTTACTCTTTAATTACGCCTCGGGCGCGCAGCAGCGCAGTTTTAAAATCTTCCTCATAATCCTTCTGAATACCAGGAATAACAGCATCTTTGGCCGAGTCGCGCATTTTGAGGTGGTAGATCAGGATGTCGTCAGAAAGGTCTGCCAGATCGCCGTCAAAACCTGACTCTTTCGCCAGTTTTTGTAAGAATTGCATCAGATTCAGTTCTGGCTCTTTTTGCCAGGCTGGCTGGAGGAGTTCAATGACTTCATTCAGACGTTTACATTTCATGGTGGTGCTCCTTTCATTTAGAGTGACACGTTAGCAGGGTCAATCCCACAATAAAAGAGGCGATATTAGTGAATGAGAGCCAGAAAATCATCGGTGTCGTTCTGGCCGGTGGCAGAGCGACGCGAATGGGCGGAGAAGATAAGGGGTTACAGCGCCTGAATGGCAAGCCCTTATGGCAGCACGTCGCTGATACGCTTGTCAATCAGGTATCGGCCATGGCGCTCAGCGCTAATCGCCACATTGATATTTACCAACGTAGCGGGTTTCCCGTTTATCAGGATAATCTCGCAGATTATCCGGGACCGCTGGCCGGCATGCTTTCGGTGATGCAGCAGTCGCAGGGCGAGTGGTTTCTCTTTTGTTCGTGTGATACGCCATTTATACCCACTTGCCTGGTAGAGCGAATGGTGCAACAGCGAGGTGAATCGCCCGTGGTTTGGGTGCATGACGGCGAGCGCGACCATCCAACTATCGCGCTCGTTAACAGATCGTTGATTCCGGACATGAGCGGCTATCTGGCTGCTGGTGAACGAAGAGTTATGGTGTTTATGCGCAAGGTTGGCGGACATGCTGTTGATTTTAGCGACATGAAAACATCCTTCGTGAATGTGAACACGACAGGAGATTTACAGGCCATACAGGAGAAGAGATGACACCTGTTTTAGCAATCTCCGCCTGGAGCGGTACGGGAAAAACTACGCTGCTGAAAAAACTGATACCCGCGCTGTGCGCCCGCGGCATCCGTCCTGGCTTGATTAAACACACGCACCATAATATGGATGTCGATAAGCCGGGCAAAGATAGCTATGAACTGCGTAAAGCGGGTGCGGCGCAAACGATGGTGGCAAGCAACCAGCGCTGGGCGTTGATGACAGAAACGCCGGATGAGGCACCGCTGGATCTTGCGTATCTGGTCAGCCGGATGGATCATTCCACCCTGGATCTGGTGCTGGTTGAGGGATTTAAGCATGAGGCCGTACCTAAGATCCTGCTGTTCAGAAGCGATGCCGGGCATGATTTCAGCGAGTTAACGCTGGATGAGCATGTGATTGCGGTGGCCAGTGATGTTGTATTGCCGCTTGAAGTTCCGTTACTGAATTTGAATGATGTGGATGGGATTGCAGAGTTTGTTGTGAAGTGGAGTGCGGTCTGACTTGCCGGGTGGAGGCTTCGCCTTACCCGGCCTACGTTTGTTGTAGTTCAA
>NZ_JBGKEC010000008.1:0-182918 GCF_041399405.1 Enterobacter sp. KB-280D8 | reverse complement strand
TTGAGCCGCCCTGGCACGTTCACAGGTATTGTCGTTACAGAGTAGCAATGAACATAAAGTGAACGGAATGACCACCAGAGCCGTATGTTCCCCCTCACCCCAGCCCTCTCCCTCAAGGGAGAGGGGGGCGTTCGTGCTGGCATTAATTTGTGGGGATTCCTCAACCCCGTGGGTGAGGGCCTCAGGCCGCACCACACTCCAGCCGATACACCCAGTCGTCATAACGCACGCCGTCAATCTCATACGCCTTTTCCAGCACCTGCGTGCGCACAAAACCGGCTTTCTCCAGCACCCGCACGGACCCGCCGTTGTCCGCCAGCACGTACGCGTTAATCGCTCTCACGCCGGTCTGGTTAAACGCATAGTCACACACCGCGCGCAGCGCCTCACTGGCGATACCTTTTCCCTGCGCCGCAGGCACAACCGTGTAGCCGATGTCCGCCTCTGCACGATTCTCCTGACTGATTTGCAGGCCGATATCCCCCAGCGGCGTATCATCATTCAGAAAGCGGATCACGAAGACATGCTCCGCCATCAGGCGTGCGGCAAACACGCGTCGGGTCTCTTTTTCGGGAGCAATCGCGGCCATATAGCGCATGATGTCGCGGTTTTCGCGCAGCGAGCGGAAGAACGCCCAGTCTGCGGGTTCGAAAGGGGTAAGGTGAAGCCGGGGAGTGGTGATGGTTGCCATTGTTACGCCATTTCATCGGAACATGGCGTATCACTGTAACATATTCACCGCACCACATCCCCCAGCGCCTCTTCTAAATCATACCAGCGAAACGCAAACCCGGCCGCCTCCAGCCGTTTTGGCAGCGCGCGCTGGCCGCCCAGCACCAGCACGGACGCTTCGCCCATCATCAGGCGAATCGCCGTCGCAGGCACGCGTAAAATCGCCGGGCGGTGCAGGGCGTGCCCCAGCGCATGGGCAAACTGTTCATTGCGTACCGGATACGGCGCAACCATATTAAACGGCCCGCGCAGATCGTTATCCAGCAGCCAGATAATGCCGTTCACCATATCGTCGATATGGATCCAGGCCAGGTACTGACGGCCGTTGCCGATCGGCCCGCCGAGCCCCAGCCTAAAGGGCGGAAGCATTTTACCCAGAATGCCGCCTTTCGGCGCAAGCACCACGCCGGTACGCAGCAGGCAGACGCGGGTCTTATCGCTCTGCGCCGCGCAGGCGATGCGCTCCCACTGGGCGCAGAGTTTATGGGTAAACTCGTTGTGGGGCGGCTCCTCTTCGGTTACCACCACTTCGCCAAGATCGCCGTAATAGCCCGTCGCAGAACCTGAAATCAGCACCGACGGCGGCGTGTGGCTGTTGCGAATCAGCTCAACCAGCTTTTCGGTAATATTCCAGCGGCTACTGCACAACCGCTGTTTCTGCTCTTCGGTCCAGCGCTTATCAGCGATGGGTTCGCCTGCAAGGTTGATGACGGCGTCAAAACCGTCCAGATTCTGCCGATCGGCCAGCCCTTTCCAGATATCGACCCCTGCTCCCAGCACCTGACGCGCTTTTTCCGGGCTGCGCGTCACCACGGTGACATCATGATGCAGCGCCTGCAGGCGGGCAATGAGATGGCGACCAATCAGGCCTGTACCGCCAGTCAGCAAAATCTTCATACAACCTCCAGGTTTACCCCTGGCGTCGCCAGCTTAACGTCATGGAGACGGAGTCGGCATAGCGCAGGGCGTGAAGTTTATCGATCTCTACTTCAGCATAAGTGACCCAGTCATGGTCGCGTGCGATATCGAGCACATCCTGAGTTAATTTCTCCAGCAGCGAGAAGCGGTTGTTTTCCACGTACTGAATGATGTTTTTGGTTATCGTGCGATAGTTCAGCGCGTCGTTGATGTCTTCGCTGGCCCGCGCTTTGTCTGCCGGGTAGTGGATAACCACATTAATAACAATATCCTGACGGTTGGCAATCTCTTCCTCTTTGATACCAATGAACGTGCGCAAGCGTAAATTTTTTATCCGAATAATAGCGTCTGGCTGTGACATTGCAGGTCATCTCCGTGTCAGTATTTCCGCCCATAATACATGAGAGCCTCGCAGGCACCCAGCTTCCTACAAGGTTAAATTTGCTGGATTTTTTGCATCGCGCGTTCGGTGGCCGGGCGGGTCCGGATACGCTCAAACCAGTTATTCACCGCCGGGTAAGACGCTAAGTCAATCCGGTGTTTATCATGCGTATTTACCCACGGCCAGCAGGCAATATCGGCAATGCTGTAATGGTCGCCCCCGAGCCACGGCATTTTCTCCAGCCGCTGGTTCAGAACGCCGTAAAGACGCTGGGTTTCAACCTGATATCGCTCGATGGCGTAAGGAATGGTCTGCGGCGCGAAGGCGGTGAAGTGGTGGTTCTGCCCCAGCATCGGCCCAAAGCCGCTTGACTGCCAGAAAAGCCACTGCAGAGTGTGGTGACGCTCGCGCAATTCACCGCTCAGCAGCTTGCCGGTTTTCTCCGCCAGATAAAGCAAAATTTCGCCGGATTCAAACAGGCTCAGCGGCCTGCCTCCGTCCGCTGGCTGGCTATCAATAATGGCCGGAATTTTATTGTTCGGCGAGATAGCCAAAAACACAGGGTTGAACTGTTCGCCTTTGCTGATATCCACGCGAATGATTCTGTAATCCAGTTCGGCTTCTTCGAGAAAGAGGGTGATCTTATGGCCGTTTGGAGTAGGGGCGTAATAAAGGTCAATCATTCTCAACTCCTGTCAGTCGAATAGTGGTGCCATGACAAATGAGTATAGGTGGTGGTTGTAAATCGTGAGTTTTCATCAAGTGACAGAGACGCAAAGAGATTATATGTTGAGTAAAAACCGATCAGCCGATGAGGATGTTATGAACCAGCCCGTAATTACGTTGTGGTCCGATGCAAATTTCTTTTCTCCCTACGTCATGAGCGTATACGTTTCGCTGGCCGAAAAGGGACTCTCCTTTACGCTGAAGACCGTCGATCTCGACGGTGGTGAACATCTCAAACCCCAGTGGCAGGGTTACGACCTGACCCGACGCGTGCCGGTGCTGGAGATCGATGGCTTTGCGCTGAGCGAATCGTCGGCGATCGATGAATATCTGGAAGATCGTTTTGCGCCGCCTGAGTGGGAGCGCATCTATCCTCACGATCTGCAAAAGCGCGCCCGCGCGCGGCAGATCCAGGCGTGGCTGCGTAGCGACCTGGTGCCGATTCGCGTCGAGCGCTCCACGGATGTCGTGTTTGCCGGTGTGAAAAAGCCAGCGCTCAGCGCAGAAGGCGTCGACAGCGCGCAAAAACTGATTGAAACCGCCACCTCGCTGCTCGCTCACGGTAATCCGAACCTGTTCGGTGAATGGTGCATTGCCGATACCGATCTGGCGCTGATGCTGAACCGTTTGATCCTCAACGGCGATGAGGTGCCTCAACTGCTGGTGGATTATGCGGCGTTCCAGTGGCAGCGCGCTTCCGTACAGCGCTATGTGGCACTCTCCGCTAAGCGCGCGGGCTGATAAGCCCTGACGCTTCAGGTATGATAAGGGCAGTTTTTTTACCTGGGAGTGACGGATGAAACTGATGTTTGCGTCGGATATCCATGGATCGCTGCCCGCGACCGAGCGAGTGCTTTCTCTGTTTTCGCAAAGCGGGGCGCAATGGCTGGTGATTCTGGGGGATGTGTTAAATCATGGGCCACGCAATGCGCTGCCGGAAGGCTATGCCCCTGCGCAGGTGGCGGAGAAGCTCAACTCCTTTGCCTCGCGCATTATCGCCGTGCGCGGCAACTGCGACAGCGAAGTGGACCAGATGCTGCTCCATTTTCCTCTTACCGCGCCGTGGCAACAGGTGCTGCAGGAAAACTGTCGGCTGTTCCTGACGCATGGGCATCTTTTTAGCCCGGACAATCTCCCTGCGCTCGCGGCTGGCGATGTCCTGGTTTACGGTCATACTCATATTCCGGTTGCTGAAAAACGCGGTGAGATCTATCACTTTAACCCGGGGTCGGTCAGCATCCCGAAAGGCGGATATCCTGCGAGTTATGGCATGCTGGATGGAAATACCCTGAGCGTTATCGCACTTAATGATCAGCAAGTTATTGCGCAGGTAGCGATTAATCCGTAAGTTACACCACAACTGCAAACGCGCCGAAAGAGCGCTTAGACGAGAAGGTTTCCCGATGGTGGAGCAGAATCATTTGGCAAGTACTGAATGGGTTGACATTGTCAGCGAAGAAAATGAAGTGATCGCGCAGGCGAGCCGCGAACAAATGCGTGCAGAGCGCCTGCGTCACCGTGCAACGTACATCGTTGTGCATGACGGCATGGGCAAAATTCTGGTCCAGCGCCGCACGGACACTAAAGATTTTCTTCCGGGTATGCTGGATGCCACCGCGGGTGGCGTCGTGCAGGCCGATGAAGTGCTGCTGGATTCCGCGCGTCGTGAAGCGGAAGAAGAGTTAGGCATCGCCGGGGTGCCGTTTGCCGAGCACGGCCAGTTCTATTTCGAAGACGAGCATTGCCGCGTCTGGGGCGGACTGTTTAGCTGTGTGTCCCACGGGCCTTTCGCCCTGCAGGAAGAGGAAGTAAGCGAAGTCTGCTGGATGACGCCGGAAGAGATTACTGCCCGCTGTGACGAGTTCACGCCAGATTCATTAAAGGCGCTGGCGCTGTGGATGACCCGCAACGCCAAAAACGAATCCGCTAAGCCGGAAAATAAAGCGGAAAAAGAGGAAGAGGCTGAGTAAGTCTTAACAGCTTTCCCGCAGGCACAGGCTGGACGCGATGGGTTTTTGGTCGCGCCAGTCTCCGTCATTCAGACGTTCCAGTAGCGCTTTTCCTGCCTCAATCCCAATCTTACGATGCGGTACCGCCATCGTCGTCAGCGGCGGCTGGCAAACGCGGCTCACGTCGCTATCACCAAAGCCCACGACTGCCAGATCGTCCGGCACTTTAATGCGTCGACGCTGACACTCATACAGCGCGCCACAGGCCAGCTCGTCTGATACGCACACCAGCGCATCCAGTTCCGGCCACGCCAGCAGGAACTCTGGCAGCTGTGCCGCGCCGGTCGAGAAGCTCGGCGGCATCGCCGCGTTAATCACCCGGTTCGGCGACAGATGATGGCGCAGCATCGCCTTGTACCAGCCCTGCAAATGCTGCTGGAAAATCCACTGCTCCTGGTTGGCGCACAGCAGGCCAATATTTTGGTAGCCGCGCCTGATCACCATTTCCGTCAGCTCAAACATGGCCGCCACGTTATCGATCCCGATATTCATATCGATCGGATCGGCGCGCATAGCACCCATCTCCATCACCGGAATCGACGCATTTTTCAGCCAGTGGCGAACGGTGTCGGTGTGCTCGACGCTGAGTAAAATCGCGGCGGCGATATTCGACGCCAGCAGCGTTTCGAGCAGTTTCTCTTCCTGTTCAAGACGATGCTGGGACTCAGCCAGCATGATCTGGTATCCGGCCGGCTGCAGCACCTGCTGTAGCCCGGCAAACATCTCTGAACAACCGGCTTCGGAAAGGTTGGGAACAACCATCGCAATCGTCCATGACGACGCCGATGCCAGTGCGCTGGCGGCGAGATTGGGCATATAGCCCAGCTCCTGCACCGCAGCTTCAATTTTTTCACGCAGTTTATCGGAAACCTGTTCAGGCGTGCGGAGTGCACGGGAGACGGTCATCGTGCCGACTCCGGCAAGCTGTGCGACATCAGCGAGCGTGACTTTTCCGGTACTGCGCCGTTTTCGGGTTAAAGACATACACCTTCCTGCTGACCAGACGCGTTCTTTTTCCTTCATTTCAGGTGACAGGCAGTATACGCCTTAAATCCCTTTTTTTTGCTGTGATTTCACACGATGATGACAATTTGATAGCGCTATCACACTTCTGCATGTTAGTTATTGGTAGCGCTATCTTTGTGATCGCGAT
The DNA here is from genome assembly GCF_041399405.1 of Enterobacter sp. KB-280D8. Lineage (NCBI taxonomy): Bacteria > Pseudomonadati > Pseudomonadota > Gammaproteobacteria > Enterobacterales > Enterobacteriaceae > Enterobacter > Enterobacter sp. KB-280D8. The sequence goes on along the minus strand of NZ_JBGKEC010000008.1, from coordinate 176,998 downwards.
CGCAGTCAATGATTGATGGGTTGAATAAAGTTTGCCCATCTTTAGCGTTTAGCGGGAGGGAAAAATGCTCAAAAAGTGGATATATGATACAACCATTACGCTGCAGGATAGCGTTGAAAGCTGGCCGCAGGCGCTGGAGATATGCGCGAAACCGCTGCTGGATCTGCAGGTGATTGCACCGGAATACGTGACGGCAATCATTCAGCAGCACCATACGTTAGGACCCTATTATGTGCTGGCACCAGGGCTGGCCATGCCGCATGCGCGGCCGGAGGAGGGCGCCAAAGGACTGGGCTTGTCATTACTAAAACTAAAACAGGGCGTCTCTTTTGGTGCCGGAGAGTTTGACCCTGTCGATCTGATTATTATGCTCGCGGCACCGGATAAACATAGCCATATTGAAATGATATCCGCACTCGCAGAACTATTTTCCAGCGACGAGGATATGGAGAAATTACATCAGGCGAATACCCTGGAGGATATTAAAACCATTATTGACCGCTTCTGATTTAATTCTTTAATCCGATTCTTCCCAACATTACGCGCCAGCGTGATGGGGCGTGCTCTACTCAAAATAAGGGGACAACAATGAAAATCATGGCTATTTGCGGTTCTGGCCTGGGCAGCAGTTTTATGGTCGAAATGAACATTAAAAAGGTGCTCAAAAAGCTGGACATTGACGCCGAGGTTGAACACTCCGATCTCTCCTCCGCCACGCCGGGCGCGGCGGACCTGTTCGTGATGGCGAAAGACATTGCGGCAAGCGCCAGCGTGCCGGAAAGCCAGCTGGTAGTGATCAACAACATCATTGATATCAACGAACTCGAAGCGCAGCTGCGCGCCTGGTTCGACAGACAATAACCCTGATAAGGCGAGGTGGATATGTTTATCCTTGAAACGCTGAATTTCGTTGTCGATATTTTAAAAGTCCCTTCGGTACTGGTGGGGTTAATTGCGTTAATTGGTCTTGTTGCGCAGAAAAAATCTTTTTCAGATGTCGTAAAAGGCACAATTAAAACGATTCTCGGCTTTATTGTGCTGGGCGGCGGCGCCACGGTGCTGGTGGGGTCGCTAAATCCCTTAGGCGGCATGTTTGAGCACGCCTTTAATATCCAGGGCATTATTCCTAACAATGAAGCGATAGTGTCGATAGCCCTGGAAAAATACGGTGCCTCGACCGCGCTGATCATGGCCTTCGGCATGGTGGCGAATATTGTCGTCGCGCGCTTTACCCGCCTGAAGTACATATTCCTGACCGGACACCACACGTTTTATATGGCGTGCATGATTGGCGTGATCCTCACCGTGGCGGGCTTTGAGGGCGTGGGGCTGGTGTTTACCGGCTCACTGATCCTCGGCCTGATTATGGCGTTCTTCCCGGCCATTGCGCAGCGCTATATGAAGCGTATTACCGGCAATGATGAGATTGCATTTGGCCATTTCGGTACGCTGGGCTACGTGCTGTCCGGCTGGATTGGCAGCAAAGTCGGCAAAGGCTCCCGCTCCACCGAAGAGATGAACCTGCCGAAGAACCTGAGCTTCCTGCGCGACTCTTCGATCTCCATCTCCCTGACCATGATGATTATCTACCTGATCATGGCGGTGAGCGCCGGACGCGAGTATGTCGAGTCGACCTTCAGCGGCGGTCAGAACTACCTGGTATACGCCATCATCATGGCGATCACCTTCGCGGCGGGCGTGTTCATCATCCTGCAGGGCGTGCGCCTGATTCTGGCAGAAATCGTCCCGGCCTTTACCGGCTTCTCGGAAAAACTGGTCCCGAACGCGCGTCCCGCGCTGGACTGCCCGGTGGTCTATCCCTATGCGCCAAACGCGGTGCTGATTGGCTTCCTGTTCAGCTTCCTGGGGGGGATTGTGGGGTTAATCATCTGCGGCCAGTTCAACTGGGTGCTGATCCTGCCGGGCGTAGTGCCGCACTTCTTCACCGGCGCGACGGCGGGCGTGTTCGGTAACGCCACGGGCGGACGCCGCGGGGCAATGATAGGCGCTTTCGCCAACGGCCTGCTGATCACCTTCCTGCCGGTTCTGCTGCTGCCGGTACTGGGCGCGATTGGCTTTGCTAACACCACCTTCTCGGATGCCGATTTCGGCGCGGTCGGCATTGTGCTGGGTAACCTGGCGCGCTTCCTGTCGCCGCTCGCCATCACCGGGCTGGTTGTGGCGCTGTTCGCACTGCTGGTGGCGTACAACGTCTTCGCGAAAAACAAACCTGCTGGCGGTAACGCGCAGGAAAACACCGGAGCCAAATCATGAATGAGAACGAGATAACTGAACTGGCGCGCCAGATCCGCCTTGAGACGCTGAAATCGCTGACGCAGCTGGGCTTTGGGCACTACGGCGGCAGCATGTCGGTGGTCGAAACCCTGGCCGTGCTGTACGGCGCGGTGATGAAGATCGACCCGGCGGATCCGGACTGGCCGGAGCGCGACTATTTTGTGCTGTCGAAGGGCCATGCGGGCCCGGCGCTCTACAGCACCCTGGCGATTAAGGGCTACTTCCCGATGGAGGAGCTGAGCACCCTGAACCAGAACGGCACGCGTCTGCCAAGCCATCCGGACCGCCTGAAAACGCGCGGCGTGGACGCCACCACCGGCTCGCTCGGGCAGGGGATCTCCATCGCTGGCGGCATGGCGCTGTCGCACAAGCTCGCGGGGCGGCCGAATCGGGTCTTCTGCATCGTCGGTGACGGCGAGCTGAACGAGGGTCAGTGCTGGGAAGCCTTCCAGTTTATCGCCCACCATCGCCTCAACAACCTGACGGTGTTCGTCGACTGGAACAAACAGCAGCTCGACGGCGAGCTGGACGAGATCATCAGCGCGTTCGACCTGGAAGGGAAATTCCGCGCCTTTGGCTTTGACGTAGTAACGGTGAAGGGGGATGACGTTCCGGCGCTGCTGGAGGTGACTTCAAGGGTACCGGAGGCCGATGCGCGTCCGCGGGTGGTGATCCTCGACAGCATCAAAGGGCAGGGGGTGCCGTACCTGGAACAGCTCAGCAACTCGCACCACCTGCGGTTGACCGCGGAGAGCAAAGCGGCCCTCAACGAGACGATTTGCCAACTGGAGGCTTCACATGATTAAGGTTGCACCGGCAGGACAGAAAGACGCCGTTGAGATGCGTAAGGTCTACGCGGGCTTCGTAGCAAAGCAGATTGAGGCCGGCAGCGAGATTATCGCCCTGGAAGCGGATCTGATGAGCTCGATGGCGATGGACGGCGTAGCGCGCGATTATCCGCAGCACGTGATTAACTGCGGCATTATGGAGGCCAACGTTATTGGCACCGCGGCGGGGCTGTCGCTCACCGGGCGTAAGCCGTTCGTTCATACCTTCACCGCGTTTGCCAGCCGCCGCTGCTTCGACCAGCTGTTTATGTCCCTGGACTACCAGCGTAACAACGTGAAGGTGATTGCTTCAGACGCGGGCGTGACGGCCTGCCACAACGGCGGGACGCACATGTCGTTCGAAGATATGGGCATCGTGCGCGGTCTGGCGCATTCGGTGGTGCTGGAGGTCACAGACGCGGTGATGTTCGAGGACGTGCTGCGTCAGCTTATCGACCTCGAAGGCTTTTACTGGGTGCGCACCATCCGCAAGCAGGCGCCGAGCGTCTATGCGCCGGGCTCGACCTTTACCATTGGCAAAGGCAACGTGCTGCGCGAAGGCAGCGATATCACGCTGATTGCCAACGGCATCATGGTGGCGGAGGCGCTGGAGGCGGCGCGCCAGCTAGAGCAGGAGGGGGTCAGCGCGGCGGTCATCGACATGTTTACCCTGAAGCCTATCGACCGAATGTTGGTGAAAAACTACGCCGAGAAAACCGGGCGCATCGTCACCTGCGAAAACCACAGCATTCACAACGGCCTGGGGTCGGCGGTGGCGGAGGTGCTGGTGGAAACCTGCCCGGTGCCGATGCGTCGGGTGGGCGTTAAGGAGCGCTACGGTCAGGTGGGGACGCAGGATTTCCTGCAGAAGGAATATGGTCTTACTGCGCATGACATTGTGTCGGCGGCGAGAGAGCTGCTGTAAATAAAAAAGGCGACCGGTTAAGTGGTCGCCTTTTTTGCCGGATGGCGCTTCGCTTATCCGGCCTACAAAACCATAGGCCCGGTAAGCGCTAGCGCCACCGGGCTTTTTAACATTACTGCTGCTGCGAAGACTGAATCGCCGTCAGCGCGATGGTGTAGACGATATCGTCAACCAGCGCACCGCGGGACAGGTCGTTCACAGGCTTGCGCATACCCTGCAGCATTGGCCCGATGGAGATCAGGTCTGCTGAACGCTGTACCGCTTTGTAGGTGGTGTTACCGGTGTTCAGATCCGGGAAGATGAACACGGTCGCGCGACCTGCAACCGGCGAGTTCGGTGCTTTGGATTTCGCAACGTCAGCCATTACTGCGGCGTCGTACTGCAGCGGGCCGTCGATCATCAGATCAGGACGTTTTTCCTGCGCAATGCGGGTCGCTTCACGCACTTTCTCTACGTCGCTACCTGCACCAGAGGTGCCGGTGGAGTAGGAGAGCATCGCTACGCGCGGCTCGATACCGAAAGCGGTCGCGGAGTCTGCGGACTGGATAGCGATCTCAGCCAGCTGTTCTGCGGTAGGATCCGGGTTGATTGCGCAGTCGCCGTAAACGTAAACCTGTTCAGGCAGCAGCATGAAGAACACGGAGGAGACCAGAGAGCTGCCCGGTGCCGTTTTGATCAGCTGCAGCGGTGGGCGGATAGTATTCGCGGTGGTGTGAACCGCACCGGAAACCAGACCGTCAACTTCGTCCTGCTCCAGCATCAGCGTGCCCAGCACCACGTTGTCTTCCAGCTGCTCGCGCGCAACGGCTTCGGTCATGCCTTTGCTCTTACGCAGCTCAACCAGACGGGCAACGTAGCTTTCGCGAACCACTTCAGGGTCAACGATTTCGATGCCAGTGCCCAGTTCAACGCCCTGAGACGCCGCTACGCGGTTGATCTCATCCGGGTTGCCCAGCAGCACGCAGGTCGCGATGCCGCGCTCTGCACAGATGGCAGCCGCTTTAACGGTACGTGGTTCGTCGCCTTCTGGCAGCACAACGCGTTTGCCCGCTTTACGCGCCAGCTCGGTCAGCTGGTAACGGAAGGCCGGTGGAGACAGGCGACGGCTGCGCTCAGAGGTGGCAGTCAGGGATTCGATCCAGTCTGCGTTGATGTAGCCAGCAACGTATTCCTGAACTTTCTCGATACGCTCGTGGTCATCAACCGGCACTTCAAGGTTGAAGCTCTGCAGGCTCAGGGAGGTCTGCCAGGTGTTGGTGTTCACCATGAAGACCGGCAGGCCAGTGGCGAAAGCGCGTTCGCAAAGCTTGCTCACGCGTGGGTCCATCTCGTAGGCACCGGTCAGAAGGATGGCGCCAATTTCCACGCCGTTCATCGCCGCCAGGCACGCTGCAACCAGCACGTCAGGACGGTCAGCGGAGGTCACCAGCAGGGAGCCTGCGCGGAAGTGTTCCAGCATGTGCGGAATGCTGCGCGCACAGAAGGTCACGGACTTCACGCGGCGAGTGTTGATATCGCCTTCGTTAACGATGGTAGCGTTCAGGTGACGCGCCATATCGATTGCACGGGTGGCAATCAGATCGAAGCTCCATGGCACCGCGCCCAGAACCGGAAGCGGGCTGGATTCCTGCAGCTTAGCCGGGTCAACTTTGATGACTTTCGCTTTGGAAGAGTCGTCGAATATTTCAGACAGGTCAGGGCGAGTACGGCCCTGCTCATCCACTGGCGCGTTCAGTTTGTTGACGATCACGCCGGTGATGTTGGTGTTTTTCGCACCGCCGAAGCTGCTGCGCGTCAGTTCGATACGCTCGTTCAGCTGTTCCGGGGTGTCAGTGCCCTGAGACATTACGAAAACGATCTCTGCGTTCAGGGTTTTCGCGATTTCAAAGTTCAGAGACTGAGCAAACTGGTGTTTGCGGGTTGGAACCAGACCTTCTACCAGCACCACTTCTGCGTCTTGCGCGTTAGCGTGGTAGTTAGCGATGATCTCTTCCATCAGCACGTCTTTCTGGTTGCTGGAGAGCAGAGACTCGACGTGGCTCATCTTCAGCGGTTCAGCCGCTGGCAGATTGGAGTTTTTGCGAACGATGGTGGTCGTCTGGTCTGGCGCATCGCCACCGGCACGCGGCTGGGCGATTGGCTTAAAGACGCTCAGACGAACGCCTTTGCGTTCCATAGCACGGATCACGCCAAGGCTGACGCTGGTCAGGCCGACGCTGGTTCCGGTAGGGATCAGCATAATAGTACGGGACACGGTTTATCCTCTTTCGTTACCGCCGACATTGGGCGGGTTACAAAACAGCACCGCCAGCATTGCTGGCGGTGTGGAATCAGGCAGTCAGGCGATGCGCGTCTTGCGCGATGACCAGCTCTTCGTTAGTTGGAATAACGATTGCCGGACGGGTGCCTTCTTTGTTGATGAAACCAGACTTGCCGAAGCGAGCAGCCAGGTTACGCTCGTGATCAACGTCGAAGCCCAGAACGCCCAGTTTGCCCAGGGACAGTTCACGAACCATTGCCGCGTTCTCACCGATACCGCCGGTGAAGATCACCGCGTCCAGACGACCGTCCATCAGTGCAGTGTAAGAGCCGATGTACTTCGCCAGACGGTGGCAGTAAACGTCCATTGCACGTTTAGCGTCAGCTTTCTCAGCGTAGTTGTCTTCAACATAGCGGCAGTCGCTGGTGACTTCGGTCAGACCCAGCAGGCCAGACTCTTTGGTCAGCATTTTGTTGATGTCGTCAACGCTCATGCCCAGGGTGTCGTGCAGGTGGAAGATGATCGCCGGGTCGATGTCACCGGAACGGGTACCCATCACCAGACCTTCCAGCGGGGTCAGACCCATGGAGGTATCAACACATTTACCGTTGCGGATAGCAGAAACAGAACCACCGTTGCCCAGGTGGCAGGTGATGATGTTCACTTCTTCAACAGGTTTGTTCAGGATTTTTGCGGCTTCCTGAGTCACATAGAAGTGGCTGGTGCCGTGCGCGCCGTAGCGACGTACGCCGTGCTCTTTGTACAGGCTGTACGGCAGGGCATAGAGGTAAGACTCTTCCGGCATGGTCTGATGGAACGCGGTGTCAAACACGGCCACGTTTTTGTCTTTCAGATTCGGGAAGGACTTCAGCGCTTCAGCGATACCAATCAGGTGCGCCGGGTTGTGCAGCGGAGCAAAAGAGGCAGAGTCTTTGATGCCCTGGATAACAGAGTCGTCGATCACGACGGAGCTGGTGTATTTTTCGCCGCCGTGGACGATACGGTGACCAATCGCAGTCAGCTGAGCAGACAGTTCTGGTTTTTGTGCCAGAATAGTGTTAACGATAAAGTTCAGCGCTTCACTGTGAGCGGCGCCTGCACCTAAAGCCGCTTCTTGTTTGCTGCCGTCCATCTTCCACTTGATACGTGCTTCAGGCAGATGGAAACATTCGGCCAAACCAGAGAGGTACTCGTCACCGTTGAGCGCATCGATGATGGCGAATTTCAGTGAGGAGCTACCGCAGTTCAGAACCAGTACTAACTTACTCGACATGGAAGTACCTATTATTGATACGTGGCTAAAAAAACGTCAGTGAGTCTAACAGCGTAACGCATGATGACTCAGACATTTATGATTAACATCATGGCAAACGAACATTCTGGCATGATGAAAGAAATAACTATGATTTTATGCCATTTTGCACAATTTTCAGCCAATGGCATAATATGCGATAATTTGACGAGTTAATGCTTCTCGTCTACGGCCCTATCAGGCTGGCACAGGATACCCGATACGGGGTAGCGATGACAAAATATTTTGAACGTTGTCATAGCCTGTTGTGGTTTTGCACAAAAATTTTAATTTTTATATGTGAAGTTGAGGTACAGCCATGTCGACACCCGAAATCCCGTCCGTGAACTTTTTCAGTCTGTTTCGTCGGGGACAGCATTACGCAAAGACGTGGCCAATGGAAAAGAGCCTTGCGCCAATGTTTATTGAGAATCGCACCATCCGCGCTACGCGCTATGCGATTCGCTTTATGCCTCCGGTTGCCATCTTTACCCTGTGCTGGCAAATCGCCCTCGGTGGACAGCTTGGCCCTGCCGTCGCGACGGCGCTCTTCGCGTTAAGCCTGCCGATGCAGGGGCTGTGGTGGTTAGGTAAACGCTCCATCACGCCGCTTCCGCCTTCTATTTTACACTGGTTTTATGAAGTGCGTGGAAAACTGGAGGAGGCCGGGCAGGCGCTGGCCCCGGTTGAAGGCAAGCCGGATTACCAGGCGCTGGCGGACACGTTAAAGCGTGCTTTTAAGCAGTTGGATAAAACATTCCTCGATGACTTGTGATTGATCATCGAAACGACTAACAAAAGAAGGCACAGTAACAAACCGTTACCGTGTCTTTTTTTTACAGTGCAATGCGCTACAGGAGTCGAAAGATGGAAATGACCCATGCTCAACGTCTGATTTTGTCTAACCAGTACAAGATGATGACTATGCTTGATCCCGATAACGCTGCGCGCTACAGCCGCCTGCAGACCATCGTCGAACGAGGGTTCGGTTTGCAAATGCGTGAACTGGACCGCGAATTTGGCGAGCTGAAAGAAGAAACCTGCCGCGTCGTGATCGACATTATGGAGATGTACCACGCCCTGCATGTGTCCTGGACGAATCTCAAAGACCAGCAGTCCATTGACGAACGCCGCGTCACCTTCTTAGGCTTTGATGCAGCGACGGAAGCGCGCTATCTGAGCTACGTGCGCTTTATGGTGAACACCGAAGGGCGTTACACCCACTTTGATGCGGGTACGCACGGTTTCAACGCCCAGACCCCTATGTGGGATAAATACCAGCGTATGCTGAGCGCGTGGCACGCCTGCCCGCGCCAGTACCATTTAAGCAGCAACGAAATTCAACAAATTATTAATGCCTGACGGAGGTGCGTGTGCAGTGTAAAGGTTTTCTGTTTGATTTGGACGGTACGCTGGTGGATTCGCTGCCGGTTGTGGAGCGCTCGTGGTGCCACTGGGCCGACCGGCACGGCATCGATCATCAGGACGTGCTGAATTTTATCCATGGCAAACAGGCCATTACCTCATTGCGGCACTTCTTAGCGGGGCGTTCTGAGGAGGAGATCCAGGCGGAGTTCAAATACCTGGAGCAGATTGAGGCCACCGATACCGAGGGTATTACCGCGCTGCCCGGGGCGCGCGAACTGCTTGAGCATCTGAATGAAGCGCAGATCCCGTGGGCGATTGTTACCTCCGGCTCTGTTCCGGTCGCTCATGCCCGCCATAAGGCGGCCGGCTTACCGAAGCCAGAGGTGTTCATTACGGCAGAGCGCGTCAAACGCGGCAAGCCGGAGCCGGATGCGTTTCTGCTTGGTGCAGAAATGCTGGGCTTCGCGCCTGCAGAGTGCGTGGTGGTGGAAGATGCGGCCGCTGGCGTGCTGGCCGGGCTGAACGCCGGTAGCCACGTCATTGCCGTAAACGTTCCGGCGGGGTCCCCACGCCTGGACGAGGCTGACTTTGTGATTAATTCCCTGACGGCGCTGGCGGTGGCAAAAGCACCCGATGGAGTTGTAACCGTCTCGCTAAAAATGTAATCCCATGATATAGCCCCACGCTGCTGGGGCTTTTTTATGGCAGAATTTCTCATCTTCCACTGACAAGGATAGGTTGTGAACGGTGAACTGATCTGGGTTCTGAGCCTGCTTTTAATCGCCATTATTCTCTTCGCCACAGGCAAGGTGCGCATGGATGCCGTTGCCCTGTTTGTCATTGTCGCGTTTGTGCTGAGCGGCACGCTCACGCTACCGGAAGCCTTCTCCGGGTTCAGCGACCCCAACGTTATCCTGATTGCTGCTCTGTTTATCATCGGCGACGGCCTTGTGCGCACCGGTGTGGCGACCATCATGGGCGCGTGGCTGGTCAAGGTGGCCGGCAGCAGTGAAACCAAAATGCTGATCTATCTGATGCTGACGGTCGCCGGGCTGGGGGCATTTATGAGCTCAACGGGCGTGGTCGCCATTTTTATCCCGGTGGTGCTGAGCGTCTCCATGCGGATGCAGAGCTCGCCGTCGCGCCTGATGATGCCCCTGAGCTTTGCCGGTTTGATCAGCGGTATGATGACGCTGGTGGCGACGCCGCCGAACCTGGTCGTCAACAGCGAGCTGCTTCGGGAAGGATTTCAGGGCTTCAGCTTTTTCAGCGTCACCCCGCTTGGGCTGGTGATTCTGGCGATGGGCGTGATCTACATGCTGCTGACCCGTTTTGCCCTGAAAGGCGACAAACAGGATAAGAACAAAGAGGGGTGGAAGCGACGTACCTTCCGCGATCTGATCAGGGAGTACCGTCTCTCCGGGCGGGCGCGCCGTCTGGCCATTCGCCCCGGCTCGCCGATGGTTGGCCAGAGGCTCGACGACCTTAAGCTGCGCGAGCGTTATGGCGCGAACGTAATTGGCGTAGAGCGCTGGCGCCGTTTTCGCCGGGTGATCGTCAACGTTAACGGGGTGTCGGAATTTCGGGCGCGAGACGTCCTGCTGATCGATATGTCTACCGCGGAGGTGGACCTGCGTGAGTTTTGCAGCGAACAGCTGCTGGAGCCGATGGTGCTGCGCGGCGAGTATTTTTCCGATCAGGCGCTGGATGTGGGCATGGCCGAAGTGTCGCTGATACCGGAATCGGAACTGTTGGGTAAAACCGTGCGTGAAATGGGGTTCCGTACCCGCTATGGCCTGAACGTCGTGGGGCTGAAGCGCGATGGCGTGGCGATGGAGGGGGCCGTCGTCGATGAGCCGATCCTGCTGGGCGATATCTTTCTCGTCGTCGGTAACTGGAAGCTGATAAGCCAGCTCGGACAAAAAGGACGTGATTTTGTGGTGCTCAACATGCCGGTCGAAGAGAGCGATGCGTCACCGGCGCACAGCCAGGCACCGCATGCGATTTTCTGTCTGGTGCTGATGGTGGCGCTGATGCTGACCGATGAAATCCCTAATCCGGTCGCGGCCATTATCGCCTGCCTGCTGATGGGGAAATTCCGCTGTATTGACGCCGAAAGCGCGTATAAAGCCATTCACTGGCCGAGCATTATTCTTATCGTCGGGATGATGCCTTTTGCCCTCGCACTGCAAAAAACCGGCGGGGTGGATCTGATCGTAAAAGGCTTGATGGACGTGGGCGGCGGGTATGGTCCGTACATGATGATGGTTTGTCTGTTTGTCATGTGTGCCACGATAGGGTTGTTTATCTCCAACACCGCGACGGCGGTGCTGATGGCGCCCATTGCGCTGGCGATGGCGAAATCCATGGGCGTGTCGCCGTATCCGTTTGCGATGATGGTCGCGATGGCGGCGTCCGCGGCGTTTATGACGCCGGTTTCTTCGCCGGTTAACACGCTGGTGCTGGGGCCGGGGAATTATAAGTTCAGCGATTTCGTGAAGCTGGGCGTGCCGTTCACCGTACTGGTGATGGTGGTGTGCGTGGTGTTAATTCCGGTTTTATTCCCGTTCTGAGAACATCGCCGGGTGGCGGCTGCGCCTTACCTGGCCTACATGACGCGTAGGCCCTGCAAGCACAGCGCCGCTGGGCAAATAGTTAAAGCGGTGAATCCTGGCTAATCTCGTCCAGCGACAGATGGAAGCTTGGCACAAATACCTGCATGAAATAGTCCATCTCTTCGCTGCGGCGGGATTCCAGCGTTTTTTCCAGACGCGTTTTCGCCAGTAAAAACTCATTATTGCCCGCAGAGAGCTCTTCCAGACACTTCAGATAGGCGCACAGCGCGTCGGCCTGCTTGACCAGAGATTTTTCCTCTTCCGTATACTGATGCTCGTCGATGAGCGGTTCAAAGATATCGCGCAGCTCTTCGGGCACCATCTCGATAAGCTTGTGCTGAGCAATCTTCTCGATAGCCTTATATTCCTGTGCAATCTGCGAGTTGAAATATTTCACTGGCGTAGGCAGGTCGCCGGTCAGCACTTCTGATGCATCGTGGTACATCGCCAGCAGAGCGATGCGCTCGGCATTCACCTGCCCGTTAAATTTGCGGTTCTTAATGGCAGCCAGCGCATGAGCGACCATAGCAACCTGCAGGCTATGCTCAGACACGTTCTCTGTACGTACGTTGCGCATTAGAGGCCAGCGGTTGATCAGTTTCAGGCGGGAGAGGTGGGCAAAGAAATGGCTCTGACTCATAGGTTACCTTTTGTCTTCACTGCGACAGGACTTCATTGTGCGGGGAGGGGAGGGAAGATGCAAATCAGGCTACCGAAGTAGCCTGATTTTAAGATTACTGATGGTACCCAGAGAGGAATCGCCCGAAGCGGCTGATGGCCATTTCGAGATCGTCTTCGCGCGGCAAGGTTACGATACGCACGTGGTCCGGCCACGGCCAGTTAAACGCCGTCCCCTGTACCAGCAGCACTTTTTCCTGCAGCAGGAAATCGAGCACCATTTTCTGATCGTCATGAATATTGAAGCGCTTCGCGTCGATTTTAGGGAACATATACAGCGCCCCGTTCGGCTTCACGCAGGAGACGCCCGGAATATCGTTGATCAGTCCCCATGCGCGGTTGCGCTGTTCGTACAGGCGACCGCCAGGGACGATGAACTCGCTGATGCTCTGGTATCCGCCCAGCGCCGTCTGGATCGCGTGCTGCGCAGGCACGTTAGCGCAAAGACGCATCGACGCCAGCATCTCAAGCCCTTCAATATAGCCTTTAGCGTGTTTTTTCGGGCCGTTCAGCACCATCCAGCCCTGACGGAAACCGGCCACGCGGTAGGTTTTAGACAGGCCGTTGAAGGTGACGGTCAGCAGGTCCGGGGCCAGCGCGGCGATAGAGTGGTGTTGTGCCGCGTCATAGAGGATCTTGTCGTAGATTTCGTCAGCGAAGATGATCAGGTTGTGCTGGCGGGCGATCTCCACGATCTCCATCAGCAGCTCTTTTGAATAGACCGCGCCCGTAGGGTTGTTCGGGTTGATGATCACAATCCCACGCGTGCGGGGCGTGATTTTCGCGCGAATGTCATCCAGATCCGGGAACCAGTCAGAAGATTCGTCGCAAAGATAATGTACCGCTTTACCGCTGGAGAGTGATACGGCAGCCGTCCATAGCGGATAGTCCGGCGCGGGAACCAGCATTTCGTCGCCGCTGTTCAGCAGCGCCTGCATGGCCTGAACGATCAGTTCGGAGACGCCGTTGCCAATGTAAATATCTTCGACGGTAACGTCACGCATACCGCGCGCCTGGTAGTGCTGCATAATGGCTTTACGTGCCGAGTAAAGTCCCTTTGAATCGCAATAGCCTTGTGCCGTAGGCAGGTTGCGGATCACATCAACCAGAATCTCATCCGGCGCGTCAAAACCAAATGGCGCGGGGTTACCAATGTTGAGCTTCAGAACCTTATTGCCTTCTTCTTCAAGGCGTTTTGCCTCTTTCAGAACCGGGCCACGGATGTCATAACAGACGTTATCTAGCTTGCTGGATTTTTCGATAGGGGACATGAACCTTTAACCTTTTCGCTATTATTGCCACTCCCTGCCGTGGAAGTCAGCACGGAATAATGTACTCCCCCCTCGCTCCGTTTTGAAGGGTGTACAGGAGAAGATTTTGTGCACGATGCGAATTTCTGATGAATCTATTTGGCTGGTCGTTGACGATTTTACGGACTTAACGTGTTGAGCTGGTCGCTGGTTAAGGTTGTTTATGCTGTATAATTCTATTAATTATGTATATTGTTCTGATGTAAAATAAATGGCGCGCAGGAAAGAGACAGAAGTCACGCTAAGTGACTTTTCGTAAAACCTGAGTGTTGGAAAAATCTTGCAGTAATAGCCTGAAGCGGCTAAAAGTTAATCATGTGAAATTAATGTTAAGTGTTATTAATGAATGGCTTTAATCAAAATTAAAATTTATTTATTATTAGCGAACAAAATGCAACTTTAGTTAATTTTAATAAAATTAGTTGAGAAGCTTAACAAACCTCCTTAATCCTGAATATTGCAATAAGACTTATAAATAAAGTGGATTTGGGTTAAGATGTCTTTAAGGAAAGCAGAAGAAAGATGCACAAGCTTTGTATATCTCAAACTGGCTTTCTGATTTAATTGATTGTTATTGTTGGAGTTATCTCTGGCTGGAATGTGTCAAACATCTCCTGCTACGTTGACAGCGCTGCGATAAAGATGGCAGAAAAAGTGTTACGCCTTTAATGTAATTTACATAAACCTGCGAACATCTAAATATCCTGAACGTTTAAGAGAATAAAAATAACGTCATGAAACGTGCTTTCTGACTGTTGATATAAAGCAGCACAATAACTATCTGTCAGGCAGTCTGCCGGGCCGGGATGCGAGGGAAAACCTTCAGAAGGAATTGCTTAACTGTTACACACAGCTTCAACCCGGGCAGCTCCGCACGAGCAACCTGAAAGTGAATAGATATGATAAATGCAAATCGTCCGATAATGAATCTCGACCTCGATCTGCTGAGAACGTTTGTTGCGGTCGCCGATCTCAACACTTTTGCAGCAGCTGCTGCCGCCGTCTGCCGAACTCAGTCCGCCGTTAGCCAGCAAATGCAGCGGCTGGAGCAACTGGTTGGGAAAGAGCTTTTTGCCCGTCATGGGCGTAATAAGCTCTTAACGGAACACGGTATTCAGCTACTGGGTTATGCCAGGAAAATTCTTCGCTTTAATGATGAAGCATGTATGTCATTAATGTTTAGCAACCTTCAGGGGGTGTTAACTTTAGGGGCATCTGATGAGTCAGCGGATACTATTTTGCCGTTTCTTCTCAATCGAATTAGCTCGGTTTATCCGAAGCTTGCGCTGGATGTTAGCGTAAAACGTAATGCCTTTATGGTTGAGATGTTAAATGAGAATAAGGTCGACCTGGTGGTCACGACGCATCGTCCCGGGCAGTTTGATTGTCTGACGTTGCGCACATCGCCAACGCACTGGTATTGCGCGGCTGAATATGTGCTGCAAAAAGGGGAGCCGGTACCGCTGGTTTTACTGGACGATCCGAGTCCCTTCCGCGATATGGTGCTAACGGCGTTAAATGAAGCCAACATTCCGTGGCGTCTGGCCTATGTGGCATCTACATTGCCCGCGGTGCGTGCCGCAGTGAAAGCCGGTCTTGGCGTCACGGCCCGTCCGGTGGAGATGATGAGCCCCGATCTGCGCGTTCTCGGTAAAGCAGACGGGCTCCCTGCGCTGCCGGATACCGAGTACCTGCTTTGCCATAACGCGGCCAGTCACAACGAGTTGGCAAAGGTGGTGTTTGAGGCGATGCAAAACTACCACAACCCGTGGCAGTTCGAGCATGTTACCTCCGAAGGGGGGGATGATTCCCTGATCGTAGAAGGTGACTTTGAGTGATCAAAAGCTCAAAATTCTGGTAACAAATTGTAAGTGTAAAAAAAAGCCACTCGTGTCGTTTTCGCACGCAGTGGCTTTTTTTTGACAATATTATCCCCATTCGTCACCAGGTTTTCATAAAGAGATCATATATATCAAAGATGTAAATGCTTTCGCTTAAATATTGTTCGTTTTGCGTTCTAACTTCGTCCATAGCCCCTCGATGTTAAAAAAGCAGCAAATATGTTGCCGGTTTTTTGGTTGAATTAACAAAAGCGTGTCTCAGATCAAGAAAATACTCCTATTTGGGGGGAGGAATCGTTGGCAAATCCTGTCAAAATAGGAGGGTTATTTTTTTTACTTCCAAAACGGACACGATTCAACAACACACATTTGACGAAAAGTCCGGTAACCACCAGGGTTAAAGGGCACCAAATGTTAATGAGAATCGCTCGATGTAATTTAATGTGAAGAAACCTTTGTTAAAGTTGACAATAGGTTATAGAAAGGAGTAAAAAACCCCATCATTTTGCTGTCTACGTCTCATTTCAGACAGTTAGTGTAAGGTTATTTGTTCCTCCCCATGAATCGATGTGATGCCCATCTGCCAGCAAGAGCAGTGTCGTTGGTATCACTTTTGATGAGTAAGCAATGAGTATGTCAACATCCACAGAAGTCATCGCTCATCACTGGGCATTCGCAATCTTTCTTATTGTAGCCATTGGCCTGTGCTGCCTGATGTTAGTCGGCGGCTGGTTCCTGGGCGGTCGCGCCCGTGCAAGGCACAAAAACACACCTTTCGAATCAGGTATTGATTCAGTAGGTTCCGCTCGCTTACGCCTGTCTGCCAAGTTCTATCTGGTAGCGATGTTCTTCGTCATCTTCGACGTGGAAGCGCTCTACCTGTTCGCATGGTCGACCTCCATTCGCGAAAGTGGTTGGGTGGGCTTTGTCGAGGCCGCAATTTTCATTTTAGTGTTACTGGCCGGTCTGGTTTATCTGGTGCGTATTGGCGCGCTTGACTGGACGCCTGCGCGTTCACGTCGTGAACACATCAACCCGGAAAACAGTATCTCTAATCGTCAGCAGTAACAGCGAGGCAATAAGATGGATTATACGCTCACCCGCATAGATCCTAACGGTGAGAATGACCGTTACCCCCTGCAAAAACAGGAGATCGTAACCGACCCCCTGGAGCAAGAAGTCAATAAAAGCGTGTACATGGGCAAACTCGAACATGCCATGCACGATATGGTCAACTGGGGTCGTAAGAACTCTATCTGGCCATACAACTTTGGTCTTTCTTGCTGCTACGTTGAAATGGTGACGTCATTCACTGCGGTGCATGACGTTGCGCGTTTTGGGGCCGAGGTACTGCGTGCTTCCCCGCGTCAGGCTGACCTGATGGTGGTAGCCGGTACCTGCTTTACCAAGATGGCACCTGTTATTCAGCGTCTGTATGACCAGATGCTGGAGCCAAAATGGGTTATTTCCATGGGCGCATGTGCAAACTCTGGCGGTATGTACGACATTTATTCCGTCGTGCAGGGCGTTGATAAGTTCATTCCGGTGGATGTTTACATTCCGGGCTGTCCGCCGCGTCCAGAAGCCTATATGCAGGCGCTGATGCTGCTGCAGGAGTCTATCGGTAAAGAACGTCGCCCGCTTTCATGGGTTGTTGGCGATCAGGGTGTCTATCGCGCGAACATGCAGTCTGAGCGCGAGCGTAAACGTGGTGAACGTATTGCCGTCACCAACCTGCGTACGCCTGACGAAATTTAATTTGCGCCTGTAGGCCTGGAGAAAACCTTCGCATATCACTACTCAAATAGCGCGAAGCCAGGCTTAACAGTCACCACGGACCATTTGCAATGGTGAACAATATGACCGACTTAACCGCGCAAGAAGCCGCCTGGCAGACCCGGGATCATCTTGATGACCCCGTCATTGGCGAACTGCGCAACCGTTTTGGGCCGGATGCCTTTACCGTTCAGGCGACCCGCACCGGGGTACCCGTTGTTTGGGTGAAGCGTGAGCAATTGCTGGAAGTTGTCGATTTCCTCAAGAAATTGCCAAAACCTTACGTCATGCTGTTTGACTTACACGGCATGGACGAACGTCTGCGTACGCACCGCCAGGGTCTCCCTGCTGCGGATTTTTCCGTTTTCTACCACCTGATCTCAATAGACCGCAACACGGATATCATGCTCAAGGTGGCATTGTCTGAAAACGACATGCATCTGCCGACGATCACCAAACTTTTCCCGAACGCCAACTGGTACGAGCGTGAAACCTGGGAAATGTTCGGCATGACCTTCGACGGCCACCCGCATCTGACGCGCATCATGATGCCGCAGACCTGGACCGGCCACCCGCTGCGTAAAGACTACCCGGCACGTGCGACTGAATTCGATCCGTTTGAGCTGACCAAAGCCAAGCAGGATCTGGAGATGGAAGCGCTGACCTTCAAACCTGAAGACTGGGGCATGAAGCGCGGTACCGAAAACGAGGACTTCATGTTCCTCAACCTCGGTCCAAACCACCCGTCTGCGCACGGTGCATTCCGTATTATTCTTCAGCTTGATGGCGAAGAGATTGTCGACTGCGTGCCTGACATCGGCTACCACCACCGTGGTGCTGAGAAGATGGGCGAGCGTCAGTCCTGGCACAGCTACATTCCGTATACCGACCGTATCGAGTACCTCGGCGGCTGCGTCAACGAGATGCCATACGTGCTGGCCGTTGAGAAACTGGCAGGCATCACCGTACCGGATCGCGTTAACGTGATTCGCGTGATGTTGTCAGAACTGTTCCGCATCAACAGCCACCTGCTGTACATCTCCACCTTCATTCAGGACGTCGGCGCGATGACTCCGGTCTTCTTTGCCTTTACCGATCGTCAGAAAATCTACGATCTGGTGGAAGCGATTACCGGTTTCCGTATGCACCCGGCCTGGTTCCGTATCGGCGGCGTGGCACACGATCTGCCGCGCGGCTGGGACCGCCTGCTGCGTGAATTCCTCGACTGGATGCCGAAGCGTCTGGCCTCCTACGAGAAAGCCGCGCTGCGCAACACCATCCTGAAAGGCCGTTCCCAGGGCGTTGCCGCCTACGGCGCGAAAGAAGCGCTGGAGTGGGGTACCACAGGTGCTGGCCTGCGCGCGACCGGTATTGATTTCGACGTGCGTAAAGCCCGTCCTTACTCTGGCTACGAGAACTTCGACTTTGAAGTCCCGGTGGGCGGCGGAGTGTCCGACTGCTACACCCGCGTGATGCTGAAAGTGGAAGAGTTGCGCCAGAGTCTGCGCATCCTTGAGCAGTGCCTCAACAACATGCCGGAAGGCCCGTTCAAGGCGGATCACCCGCTCACGACGCCGCCACCGAAAGAGCGCACGCTGCAGCATATCGAAACCCTGATCACCCACTTCCTGCAGGTTTCCTGGGGTCCGGTCATGCCGGCGCAAGAATCCTTCCAGATGATTGAAGCGACCAAGGGTATTAACAGTTACTACCTGACCAGTGACGGCAGCACCATGAGCTACCGTACCCGCGTGCGTACGCCGAGCTTTGCGCACCTGCAGCAGATTCCGTCCGCCATCCGCGGCAGTCTGGTCTCCGACCTGATTGTGTATCTGGGTAGTATCGATTTTGTTATGTCAGATGTGGACCGCTAATTATGCACGAGAATCAACAACCACAAACCGAGGCTTTTGAGCTGAGTGAAGCAGAGCGTGCCGCCATTGAGCACGAGATGCACCACTACGAAGACCCGCGTGCGGCGTCCATTGAAGCGCTGAAAATCGTACAGAAACAGCGTGGTTGGGTGCCGGATGGGGCGATCTATGAAATCGCGAAAGTGCTGGGTATTCCGGCCAGTGACGTAGAAGGCGTAGCCACGTTCTACAGCCAGATCTTCCGTCAGCCGGTAGGCCGCCATGTGATCCGCTACTGTGACAGCGTTGTCTGCCACATCACCGGCTATCAGGGCATTCAGGCTGCGATTGAGAAGAAGCTCAATATCAAGCCGGGCCAGACCACGTTCGATGGACGCTTTACTCTGCTGCCAACCTGCTGCCTGGGTAACTGCGACAAGGGGCCGACCATGATGATTGATGAGGACACTCACAGCCATCTGACGCCGGAAGCGATTCCTGACCTGCTGGAGCAGTACAAATGAAAACTGTAATTCGTACTGCTGAGACGCATCCGCTGACCTGGCGTCTGCGCGATGACAAACAGCCGGTATGGCTCGACGAATACCAGAGCAAAAACGGCTATGCCGGCGCGCGTAAAGCCCTTGGCGGCATGGCGCCGGACGACATCGTTAACGCGGTAAAAGATTCCGGCCTGAAAGGCCGCGGCGGCGCGGGCTTCTCCACCGGCCTGAAGTGGAGCCTGATGCCAAAAGACGAATCCATGAACATCCGTTACCTGCTGTGTAACGCCGATGAAATGGAGCCGGGCACCTATAAAGACCGCCTGCTGATGGAGCAGCTGCCGCACCTGCTGGTGGAAGGCATGCTGATCTCCGCGTTCGCGCTGAAAGCGTACCGTGGCTACATCTTCCTGCGCGGTGAGTACATCGAAGCGGCGGAAAACCTGCGTCGCGCGATTGCCGAAGCGACAGAAGCGGGTCTGCTGGGTAAAAACATCCTGGGTACCGGCTTTGACTTCGAACTGTTCGTGCACACCGGTGCCGGGCGTTATATCTGCGGTGAAGAAACCGCGCTGATTAACTCCCTCGAAGGCCGCCGCGCGAACCCGCGTTCCAAGCCACCGTTCCCGGCAAGCTCCGGCGTGTGGGGTAAACCGACCTGCGTCAACAACGTCGAAACCCTGTGTAACGTTCCGGCGATCCTCGCGAACGGCGTGGAGTGGTATCAGGGCATCTCCTCAAGCAAGGATGCCGGTACCAAGCTGATGGGCTTCTCCGGTCGCGTGAAGAATCCTGGCGTCTGGGAACTGCCGTTCGGTACCACCGCACGCGAAATTCTTGAAGACTACGCCGGCGGCATGCGCGATGGCCTGAAATTTAAAGCCTGGCAGCCGGGTGGGGCAGGGACAGACTTCCTGACCGAAGCCCACCTTGACCTGCCGATGGAATTCGAAAGCATTGGTAAAGCGGGCAGCCGTCTGGGTACGGCGCTGGCGATGGCCGTCGACCACGAGATCGGCATGGTCTCGCTGGTGCGTAACCTGGAAGAGTTCTTTGCCCGCGAGTCCTGCGGCTGGTGTACACCGTGCCGTGATGGTCTGCCGTGGAGCGTGAAGATCCTGCGTGCAATCGAACGTGGCGAAGGCCAGCCGGGTGATATCGAGACGCTTGAGCAACTGTGTCGATTCTTAGGGCCAGGTAAAACCTTCTGCGCCCACGCACCGGGTGCCGTCGAGCCGCTGCAGAGCGCGATTAAATATTTCCGCGACGAATTCGAAGCAGGCATCAAGCAGCCGTTCAGCAATACCCATTCAATTAATGGTATTCAGCCGAACCTGCTGAAAGCGCGCTGGTAAAAACAGAATTTTGATTAACGCTCGGTTTCGGCCGAGCCAACTGGAAGCATGCTAATGGCTACGATTCATGTAGACGGCAAAGAATACGAAGTCAACGGGGCGGACAACCTGCTGGAAGCTTGTCTGTCTCTTGGCCTCGATATTCCGTACTTTTGCTGGCATCCGGCGCTGGGCAGCGTCGGTGCTTGCCGCCAGTGTGCGGTGAAGCAATATCAAAACGCGGAAGACACGCGTGGTCGCCTGGTGATGTCCTGTATGACGCCAGCCACCGAAGGCACCTTTATTTCGATTGATGACGAAGAAGCCAAACAGTTCCGCGAAAGCGTGGTGGAGTGGTTGATGACCAACCACCCGCACGACTGTCCGGTTTGTGAAGAGGGCGGTAACTGCCACCTTCAGGATATGACCGTGATGACCGGTCACAGCTTCCGTCGCTATCGCTTTACCAAGCGGACCCACCGTAACCAGGACCTTGGGCCGTTCATCTCTCACGAAATGAACCGCTGCATCGCCTGCTACCGCTGCGTGCGTTACTACAAAGACTATGCAGACGGTCAGGATCTGGGCGTGTATGGCGCGCATGACAACGTCTACTTCGGTCGTCCTGAAGACGGTACGCTGGAAAGCGAATTCTCCGGAAACCTGGTAGAAATCTGCCCGACCGGCGTCTTCACGGATAAAACCCACTCCGAGCGTTACAACCGTAAATGGGACATGCAGTTTGCGCCAAGCATCTGCCAGCAGTGTTCCCTCGGCTGTAACACCAGCCCGGGTGAGCGTTACGGCGAGCTGCGTCGTATCGAAAACCGCTACAACGGTACCGTTAACCACTATTTCCTGTGCGACCGCGGTCGTTTCGGCTATGGCTATGTGAACCTGAAAGACCGTCCGCGTCAGCCGGTTCAGCGCCGTGGCGACGACTTTATCACCCTGAACGCCGAGCAGGCGATGCAGGGCGCGGCAGATATTCTGCGCCAGTCGAAGAAAGTGATCGGTATCGGCTCCCCGCGCGCCAGCATCGAAAGCAACTTCGCGCTGCGCGAGCTGGTTGGGGCGGAAAACTTCTATACCGGTATCGCCCAGGGCGAGCAGGAACGTCTGCAGCTGGTACTAAAAGTGCTGCGTGAAGGTGGTATCCATACCCCTGCGCTGCGCGAAATTGAATCCTATGATGCGGTTCTGGTGCTGGGTGAAGACCTGACGCAGACCGGCGCACGCGCGGCTCTGGCGGTTCGTCAGGCGGTGAAGGGCAAAGCGCGTGAAATGGCAGCGGCGCAGAAAGTGGCCGACTGGCAGATTGCGGCAATCCTCAACATTGGCCAGCGCGCGAAGCATCCTCTGTTTGTGACCAACGTCGACAGCACCCGTCTGGACGATATCGCCGCGTGGACCTACTGCGCGCCGGTTGAAGATCAGGCGCGTCTTGGCTTTGCCATTGCCCACGCGCTGGACAGCAACTCCCCAGCCGTTGAGCTGGATCGCGACCTGCAAAACAAGGTCGACGTGATTGTTCAGGCCCTGGCGGGTGCGAAGAAACCGCTGATTATTTCCGGTACCAACGCCGGCAGCGCGGAGATCGTTCAGGCGGCAGCAAACGTTGCCAAAGCCCTGAAAGGCCGCGGTGCGGACGTTGGCGTGACCATGATTGCCCGTGCGGTGAACAGCATCGGTCTGGGTATGATTGGCGGCGGTTCGCTGGAAGAAGCATTAAGCGAACTGGAGTCCGGTTCCGCTGACGCCGTTGTGGTGCTGGAAAACGACCTGCATCGTCATGCGTCTGCCGCTCGCGTTGACGCAGCGCTCTCCAAAGCGCCGCTGGTGATGGTGATTGACCATCAGCGCACCGCGATCATGGACAAAGCACACCTGGTGCTCTCTGCGGCAAGCTTCGCAGAAAGCGACGGTACGGTTATTAACAACGAAGGCCGCGCCCAGCGTTTCTTCCAGGTTTACGACCCGGCGTACTACGACAGCAACACCGTGATGCTGGAAAGCTGGCGCTGGCTGCACTCCCTGCACAGCACCGTGCAGAGCCGTGAAGTGGACTGGACGCAGCTCGACCACGTTATCGACGCGGTAGTCGAAAAACTGCCTCAGCTGGCAGGCATTAAAGATGCCGCGCCTGAAGCAAGCTTCCGCATTCGCGGCCAGAAACTGGCGCGTGAACCGCACCGCTACAGCGGCCGTACCGCGATGCGCGCCAACATCAGCGTGCACGAACCGCGCCAGCCGCAGGATAAAGACACCATGTTCGCCTTCTCCATGGAAGGGAACAACCAGCCGTCTGCGCCGCGTTCGCAAATCCCGTTCGCATGGGCTCCGGGCTGGAACTCCCCGCAGGCGTGGAACAAGTTCCAGGCTGAAGTGGGCGGCTCCCTGCGCCACGGCGATCCGGGCGTGCGTCTGATTGAAGCCTCCGAAACCGGTCTGGATTTCTTCACGACCGTACCGGCGAGCTTCCAGGCTCAGGATGGTCAGTGGCGTATTGCGCCGTACTACCATCTGTTCGGTAGCGACGAGCTGTCCCAGCGTTCACCGGTCT
Organism: Enterobacter sp. KB-280D8; assembly: GCF_041399405.1. Taxonomy (NCBI): domain Bacteria; kingdom Pseudomonadati; phylum Pseudomonadota; class Gammaproteobacteria; order Enterobacterales; family Enterobacteriaceae; genus Enterobacter; species Enterobacter sp. KB-280D8. The sequence goes on along the minus strand of NZ_JBGKEC010000008.1, from coordinate 153,559 downwards.
TCCAGACCCGTATGCCGCAGCCTTACATCAAGCTCAACCCGGCGGATGCCGCGAAGCTTGGCGTTAACGCGGGCGCGAAGATCGCCTTTAGCTATGAAGGCCAGACAATCAGCCTGCCGCTGATTATCTCTGAAGGTCTGACAGCAGGGCAGGTGGGTCTGCCGATGGGTATGCCTGGCATCGCCCCGGTTCTGGCGGGCGCGCGTCTTGATAATCTGCAGGAGGCAAAAGCATGAGTTGGTTAACGCCGGATCTTATCGACATCCTGCTGAGCATTCTGAAAGCGATTGTTATCCTGCTGGTGGTGGTCACCTGCGGCGCGTTCATGAGCTTTGGTGAACGTCGTCTGCTCGGTCTGTTCCAGAACCGTTACGGACCGAACCGCGTGGGCTGGGGTGGTTCACTCCAGCTGGTCGCGGACATGATCAAGATGTTCTTTAAAGAGGACTGGATCCCACGCTTCTCGGACCGCGTGATCTTTACTCTGGCACCGATGATCGCCTTCACCTCGCTGCTGCTGGCGTTTGCTATCGTTCCGGTCAGCCCGACCTGGGTGGTCGCTGACCTGAACATCGGCATTCTGTTCTTCCTGATGATGGCAGGCCTCGCGGTTTACGCGGTGCTGTTCGCAGGCTGGTCCAGTAACAACAAATACTCGCTGCTGGGTGCGATGCGTGCTTCCGCGCAGACGCTGAGCTACGAAGTGTTCCTGGGGCTCTCCCTGATGGGCGTGGTGGCGCAGGCCGGTTCATTCAACATGACCGACATCGTCAATAACCAGGCCGACATCTGGAACGTTATCCCGCAGTTCTTTGGGTTTATTACCTTTGCTATCGCGGGCGTGGCCGTGTGTCACCGTCACCCGTTTGACCAGCCAGAAGCCGAACAGGAACTGGCCGACGGTTACCACATTGAATATTCCGGTATGAAGTTCGGTCTGTTCTTCGTGGGCGAGTACATCGGTATCGTCACCATTTCCGCGTTGATGGTAACGCTGTTCTTTGGTGGCTGGCATGGCCCGTTCTTACCGCCGTTCATCTGGTTCGCGCTGAAAACCGCGTTCTTCATGATGATGTTCATTTTGATTCGCGCAGCGTTACCGCGTCCGCGTTATGACCAGGTAATGTCCTTCGGCTGGAAAGTGTGCCTGCCGCTGACGCTCGTCAACTTGTTGGTAACGGCAGCTGTCATTCTCTGGCAGCAGCCATAAGGGGCTATAGACCATGACCTTAAAAGAATTACTGGTAGGCTTCGGTACCCAGGTACGCAGTATCTGGATGATCGGCCTGCACGCGTTTGCCAAACGCGAAACCCGGATGTACCCGGAAGAGCCGGTATATCTGCCGCCGCGCTACCGTGGCCGTATCGTGCTGACGCGCGACCCGGACGGTTCCGAGCGCTGCGTTGCCTGTAACCTGTGTGCGGTAGCGTGTCCGGTCGGCTGTATCTCCCTGCAGAAAGCAGAGACGGTAGACGGCCGCTGGTACCCTGAGTTCTTCCGCATCAACTTCTCACGCTGCATCTTCTGCGGTCTGTGTGAAGAAGCGTGCCCAACCACGGCGATTCAGCTGACTCCGGACTTTGAGCTGGGTGAGTACAAGCGCCAGGACCTGGTGTACGAGAAAGAGGATCTGCTGATTTCCGGTCCGGGCAAATACCCGGAATATAACTTCTACCGGATGGCGGGTATGGCAATCGACGGCAAAGATAAGGGCGAAGCAGAGAACGAAGCTAAGCCTATCGACGTCAAGAGCCTGTTACCGTAAGGAGAGGGCAATGGAATTCGCTTTTTATATCTGTGGCCTTATCGCCATCCTGGCCACGCTGCGAGTGATTACGCACACCAATCCGGTGCATGCGCTGCTGTACTTAATCATCTCGCTGCTGGCCATTTCCGGGGTGTTCTTCGCGCTGGGCGCGCACTTTGCCGGTGCGCTGGAAATCATCGTCTACGCCGGGGCCATCATGGTGCTGTTCGTATTCGTGGTGATGATGCTGAACCTGGGCGGCTCTGAAATTGAGCAGGAACGTCAGTGGTTAAAACCGCAGGTGTGGATTGGCCCGGCAATTTTGTCGGCCATCATGCTGGTGGTGATCGTTTACGCCATCCTGGGTGTTAACGATCAGGGCATCGACGGCACGCCGATTGGTGCGAAAGAGGTGGGTATCACGCTCTTTGGCCCATACGTTCTGGCGGTGGAACTGGCCTCTATGCTGTTGCTGGCAGGCCTGGTTGTGGCTTTCCACGTTGGCCGTGAAGAGCGTGCTGGCGAGGTGCTGAGCAACCGCACTGACGACCGCGCGAAAAGAAAAACGGAGGAGCGCGCATGATCCCCTTAACACATGGACTGATCCTCGCTGCGATTTTATTCGTTCTGGGTCTGACCGGTCTGGTTATCCGCCGCAATCTGCTGTTTATGCTGATCGGTCTGGAAATCATGATTAACGCCTCCGCGCTGGCCTTCGTGGTCGCCGGAAGCTACTGGGGCCAGACCGATGGTCAGGTGATGTACATTCTCGCTATCAGCCTCGCGGCTGCCGAAGCGAGTATTGGCCTGGCGCTGTTGCTGCAGCTCCATCGTCGCCGCCAGAATCTGAACATCGATTCAGTAAGTGAGTTGCGTGGATGAACATGCTTGCCTTAACCATTATTTTTCCGCTGATTGGCTTCGTGCTGCTGGCGTTTTCTCGCGGCCGCTGGTCTGAGAATCTGTCTGCAACCGTCGGCATGGGCTCTGTTGGCCTGGCCGCGCTGGTCACAGCGTATGCGGGTATCGACTTCTTTAACAACGGGCGTCAGCCTTTCAGCGTGCCGCTGTGGACGTGGATGTCGGTCGGTGATTTCAACATCGGTTTCAACCTGGTGCTGGACGGCCTCTCGCTGACCATGCTCTCCGTGGTCACCGGCGTCGGCTTCCTGATCCACATGTTTGCCTCCTGGTACATGCGCGGTGAAGAGGGATACTCCCGCTTCTTCGCCTACACCAACCTGTTTATCGCCAGCATGGTCGTTCTGGTGCTGGCCGATAACCTGCTGCTGATGTATCTGGGCTGGGAAGGCGTGGGTCTGTGTTCTTACCTGCTGATCGGTTTCTACTATACCGATCCGAAGAATGGCGCAGCGGCCATGAAAGCGTTCGTCGTGACCCGCGTGGGTGACGTCTTCCTCGCGTTCGCGTTGTTCATTCTCTACAACGAACTGGGCACGCTGAACTTCCGCGAAATGGTGGAACTGGCGCCGGCGCACTTCGAAGCAGGCAACAACATGCTGTGGTGGGCAACGCTGATGCTGCTGGGTGGTGCCGTGGGTAAATCCGCACAGCTGCCGTTGCAGACCTGGCTGGCCGACGCGATGGCGGGTCCAACCCCTGTCTCCGCGCTGATCCACGCCGCGACCATGGTAACCGCTGGTGTTTATCTGATTGCGCGTACCCATGGCCTGTTCCTGATGACCCCGGAAATTCTGCATCTGGTGGGTATTGTCGGTGCAGTTACGCTGGTGCTGGCGGGCTTTGCTGCGCTGGTGCAGACCGACATCAAGCGTGTTCTCGCATACTCCACCATGAGCCAGATTGGTTACATGTTCCTGGCGCTGGGCGTTCAGGCGTGGGACGCGGCCATTTTCCACCTGATGACGCACGCGTTCTTTAAAGCGCTGCTGTTCCTCTCGTCCGGTTCCGTCATCCTGGCCTGCCATCACGAACAGAACATCTTCAAGATGGGCGGACTGCGTAAGTCCATCCCGCTGGTGTATGTTTGCTTCCTGGTGGGCGGCGCGGCGCTGGCGGCACTGCCGCTGATCACCGCGGGCTTCTTCAGTAAGGACGAAATCCTTGCGGGCGCCATGGCGAATGGTCATATCAATCTTATGGTTGCGGGTCTGGTCGGTGCGTTTATGACCTCCCTGTATACCTTCCGTATGATTTTCATCGTATTCCACGGTAAAGAACAAATTCACGCTCACGCAGGTAAGGGGATCACCCACCACCTGCCGCTGATTGTGCTGCTGGTACTCTCCACCTTCGTTGGCGCGATGATTGTGCCTCCGCTGCAGGGCGTACTGCCAGACACTACCGAGCTTGAGCACGGTCGCGTTCTGACGCTTGAAATCACCTCCGGTGTGGTCGCTATCGCGGGTATTCTGATTGCAGCATGGCTGTGGCTGGGTAAACGCACGCTGGTCACTGCCGTTGCCAACAGCGCGCCGGGCCGTCTGCTGGGTACCTGGTGGTACAACGCGTGGGGCTTCGACTGGCTGTACGACATGATCTTTGTTAAGCCGTTCCTGGGCATTGCGTGGCTGCTGAAGCGCGACCCACTGAACAGCCTGATGAATATCCCGGCGATCCTCTCCCGCTTTGCAGGTAAAGGCCTGCTGTACAGCGAGAACGGTTACCTGCGCTGGTATGTGGCGTCCATGAGCATCGGTGCGGTTGTCGTGCTGGCGCTGCTGATGGTGTTGCGTTGATCGTTAAGTGAATTTTATTCGAATTCGTTGAAAATCAGGCCCCTGCTGGGGGCCTTAAAAAGGAATGTAAATCGCCATGTTACTACCCTGGCTAATATTAATTCCCTTCATCGGCGGCTTCCTGTGCTGGCAGACTGAACGCTTTGGCGTGAAGATGCCGCGCTGGATCGCGCTGATCACCATGGGATTGACGCTCGCGCTTGGCCTGCAACTGTGGTTGCAGGGCGGTTACTCACTGACCCAGTCTGCGGGCATTCCGCAGTGGCAGTCTGAGTTTATCCTGCCGTGGATCCCGCGTTTCGGTATCACCATCCACCTGGCGATTGACGGTCTGTCGCTGCTGATGGTAGTGCTGACCGGTCTGCTCGGCGTTCTGGCGGTACTCTGCTCCTGGCGAGAAATCGAAAAATACCAGGGCTTCTTCCACCTGAACCTGATGTGGATCCTGGGCGGCGTGATCGGCGTGTTCCTTGCCATCGACATGTTCCTGTTCTTCTTCTTCTGGGAGATGATGCTGGTGCCGATGTACTTCCTGATCGCGCTGTGGGGCCACAAGGCGTCCGACGGTAAAACGCGTATCACGGCGGCAACCAAATTCTTCATCTATACCCAGGCGAGTGGTCTGGTGATGCTGATTGCGATTCTGGCGCTGGTGTTTGTTCACCACAACGCGACCGGCACCTGGACCTTCAACTACGAAGATCTGCTGAAGACACCAATGTCCCACGGCGTTGAATACCTGCTGATGCTGGGCTTCTTCATCGCCTTCGCGGTGAAAATGCCGGTGGTTCCGCTGCACGGCTGGCTGCCAGACGCGCACTCTCAGGCACCAACGGCGGGTTCCGTTGACCTGGCGGGCATCTTGCTGAAAACGGCGGCCTACGGTCTGCTGCGCTTCGCACTGCCGCTGTTCCCGAATGCTTCCGCAGAGTTCGCGCCAATCGCCATGTGGCTGGGCGTAATCGGTATCTTCTACGGCGCGTGGATGGCCTTCACGCAGTACGACATCAAGCGTCTGATTGCCTACACCTCCGTTTCCCACATGGGCTTCGTGTTGATTGCTATCTACACCGGCAGCCAGCTGGCGTACCAGGGCGCGGTGATCCAGATGATTGCGCACGGTCTGTCCGCAGCCGGCCTCTTCATCCTGTGCGGCCAGTTGTACGAACGTCTGCATACCCGCGACATGCGCATGATGGGCGGCCTGTGGAGCAAAATTAAGTGGCTGCCAGCGCTGTCCATGTTCTTCGCGGTGGCTACCCTGGGGATGCCAGGTACCGGTAACTTCGTCGGCGAATTTATGATTCTGTTCGGCAGCTTCAAAGTGGTACCGGTGATTACCGTGATCTCCACCTTTGGTCTGGTTTTCGCTTCCGTGTACTCGCTGGCGATGCTGCACCGCGCTTACTTCGGTAAAGCGAAGAGCGAAATTGCTGCTCAAGAACTGCCGGGGATGTCGCTGCGCGAGCTGTTCATCATCCTGCTGCTGGTCGTACTGCTGGTGCTGCTGGGCTTCTTCCCGCAGCCGATTCTGGATACCTCGCACAGCGCGATGGGTAACATCCAGCAGTGGTTTGTTAATTCTGCTTCTACTACAAGGCCGTAATTCGCCATGACAATAACTCCACAACAACTGATCGCGCTGCTACCGCTGCTGATCGTCGGATTGACGGTGGTGGTTGTGATGCTCTCCATTGCGTGGCGACGCAATCACTTCCTGAATGCCACGCTGTCGGTCATCGGACTGAACGCCGCGTTAGTCTCTCTCTGGTTTGTTGGCCAGGGCGGGGCGATGGACGTCACCCCGCTGATGCGCGTTGACGGCTATGCCATGCTTTATACCGGTCTGGTGCTGCTGGCGAGCCTGGCGACCTGTACCTTTGCGTACCCGTGGCTTGAAGGCTACAACGACAACAAAGAAGAGTTTTACCTGCTGGTTCTGATTGCCGCGCTGGGCGGCATTCTGCTGGCGAATGCCAACCACCTGGCCGCGCTGTTCCTCGGTATTGAGCTGATCTCTCTGCCGCTGTTCGGCCTGATTGGTTACGCCTTCCGCCAGAAGCGTTCTCTGGAAGCGAGCATCAAGTACACCATTCTGTCTGCTGCTGCGTCCTCGTTCCTGCTGTTTGGCATTGCGCTGCTGTACGCACAGTCCGGTAACCTCTCCTTCATGGCGCTCGGCAAGAGCCTCGGTGATGGCATGCTGCATGAGCCGCTGCTGCTGGCGGGTCTGGGCATGATGATCGTTGGCCTCGGCTTCAAGCTCTCTCTGGTTCCGTTCCACCTGTGGACGCCAGACGTCTACCAGGGCGCTCCGGCGCCGGTGTCGACCTTCCTGGCGACGGCGAGCAAAATCGCTATCTTCGGTGTGGTCATGCGTCTGTTCCTGTACGCGCCGGTCGGTGACAGCGAAGCGGTTCGCGTGGTGCTGGGCATTATCGCGTTCGTCTCCATCATCTTCGGTAACCTGATGGCGCTGAGCCAGACCAACATCAAGCGTCTGCTGGGCTACTCGTCCATCTCTCATCTGGGCTACCTGCTGGTGGCGCTGATTGCGCTGCAGAGCGGTGAGATGTCAATGGAAGCCGTGGGCGTGTATCTGGCAGGTTACCTGTTCAGCAGCCTCGGCGCCTTCGGCGTGGTGAGCCTGATGTCCAGCCCGTACCGTGGCCCGGATGCCGATTCACTGTTCTCCTACCGTGGTCTGTTCTGGCACCGTCCGATCCTGTCCGCGGTGATGACCGTGATGATGCTTTCTCTGGCGGGTATCCCAATGACGCTGGGCTTTATCGGTAAGTTCTACGTGCTGGCCGTTGGTGTGCAGGCGCACCTGTGGTGGCTGACTGCGGGCGTGGTGATTGGCTCCGCGATTGGCCTCTACTACTACCTGCGCGTGGCGGTGAGCCTGTATCTGAGTGCGCCTCAGCAGCTCAACCGTGATGCGCCATCCAACTGGCAGTACAGCGCCGGGGGTATCGTGGTACTCATCTCCGCGCTGCTGGTGCTGATCTTCGGTATCTATCCGCAGCCGCTGATTGATATTGTGCAGCGAGCGATGCCATTAATGTAAAAACAAAAAACCCGCTTCGGCGGGTTTTTTATGGTTTGCGCCCTCTCCCCGTGGGAGAGGGATGGGGTGAGGGCACCAGCCCGCACAGGACTTAAGCCAGCTGCTTCCTGCTAATCAACGGCCCGTCAATCTTCTTCATCGAGCGGTCCAGCACCTCTTCAATCACCGACGACAGCTCGTTCAGCTCAAACTTCGCCACATACCCGTCCGCCTTCACCTTGCGAATATGATCTTCGTTAGCGTTGCCGGAAAGGGACGAGTGGATCACCACCGGAATATCTTTCAGGACCGGGTCGGTTTTGATTTTGCGCGTCAGCGTAAATCCGTCCATCTCCGGCATTTCGAGGTCGGTCAGCACCAGGGCGATCTTGTCTGTGATCGGCACACCCTCAGCCTGCGCCTGAGCGGCCAGCACGCCAATTTTCTCCCACGCGTCTTTGCCGGTGATGTGCAGCTGCGCCGGGATCTCCATCGCCTGCAGACCTTTCTCCAGCATCGAACGCGCTACTTTGGAATCTTCCGCCACAATGGCGACCGAACCCGGCTTGATGTTGAATTTGGTCGTCTTCAGATTGGTCGCGTGCAGATCGTGATTGGCCGGGGTGATGTCATACAGGATCTGCTCAACGTCCAGCACCATCGCCAGATCGTTGGTATCCGTTTTCTCATCGAGGCAGGCAATGCTGGTGATATAGCGGCCGCTGACGGCGGTTTCCGCCGCGTGCACCTGCTTCCAGTCCAGACGCATGATGTTCTCAACCGATTCCACGGCAAAGGCCTGCACGCTGCGGGCGTATTCGGTGATCAGCAGGATGTTCAGCCCGGTGGTGGGCTTACAGCCCGCCACGGCGGCCAGGTCGATCACCGGGATCACCTGATCGCGTATATTCACCATCCCCATCAGCGGTGATTTCATCCCGGCGGGTTTTGTGAATTCCGGCATCGGCACAATCTCACGCAGCTTAAAAACGTTAATGCCAAACAGCTCGGATTTATTTTCGTTCAGAGAGGTGCCAAGACGGAACAGCAACAGTTCAAAACGGTTCGACAGGGTGAGATTCGCCCTGTCATCAATATCTTTCTGGAAATTATCCATTCTACCCTCGAGAGAAATGCTGACCTTTTAATCGTTATCGGCATTCTGAGAGAAAAATGAAGGGCTAAACGCTGACCTTAGCGAAATCTTCGGCCAGCTCGCACGCCGGGAACACCGCCAGGCACTCTGCCAGCAGGCTTGCGCACCCCCGCGCGTCGTAGCGGGAGCTAACATGAGTGACGATCAGTCTCCCTACACCCGCATCACGGGCAAGCTGCGCCGCCTGACGCGTTGAGCTGTGGCCGCGGCCGTTGGCTTTCTCTTCCATCGCCGTCTCCAGCGTGGCTTCGTGCACCATCACGTCCACGCCCTCGGCAAGCGTGAGCGCCGTCGGGCAGGGGGCCGTATCGCCAAAAATCGCCAGTTTTCTGCCTGGCTGCGGTGCGGCGAGATAATCCTGGCCGTTGATGACGCGTCCGTCCTCCAGCGTGACGGTCTCGCCCTGTTTGAGTCGCTGGAACAGCGGCCCGGGTTTTACGCCGTCGGCCATCAGCGCGGCGGCATCCAGCGCGCCGGTTTTGTCATGAGCTTCAACACGGTAGCCATAGCATTCCACAGGATGATTGAGCGGTTGAGCACTAACCCGATAATCTCCGTCATCGAATACCAGGCCTTCCGTAATCTCAACCACCTCCAGCGGATAATCGGTCCACGACCCGCTCAGGCGCAGCGTGGTTTCAACAAATTCACGAATACCAGCTGGTCCGTAAATCGTCAGCGGGTTGGCGTTACCGGCCATAGAGCGGCTGCACAGCAGGCCGGGAAGGCCAAACAGATGGTCGCCATGAAGATGAGTAATAAAAATTTTGTCCAGCTTGCCGGGGTGATACGAGGTATGTAACAGCTGATGCTGCGTCCCCTCACCGCAGTCAAACAGCCACAGCCCGCCGCGGGTGGGATGCTTAAGATCCAGCAGAATTGCCGTCACGTTTCGTGAGCGGGTTGGCACGCCAGCGGACGTACCCAGAAAAATCAGTTCCATAACGCAATCAGCCCTTTGCCGAACGGGGAGGGGTTTAGTATAACGTGATGAACCCCAGGAAGGAGAAAGAGATGATTCAGTGGCAAGATTTACATCATAGTGAGCTCACCGTTCATTCGCTCTACGCGCTGCTTAAACTGCGCTGCGAAGTGTTTGTGGTTGAACAGACCTGCCCGTATCAGGACATCGACGGCGATGACCTCGTTGGCGAAAACCGCCATATCCTTGGCTGGAAGGATGGCGAGCTGGTGGCGTATGCGAGGATTCTGAAAAGCGAGGACGATGTCGAGCCCGTCGCGATAGGTCGGGTTATCGTCAGCGGTAACGCGCGCGGTGAAAAGCTGGGCTATCGGCTGATGGAAAAAACGCTGGAGGCGTGCCAAAAACAGTGGCCGGACAAGGCGTTATACCTGGGCGCGCAGGCACACCTGCAATCCTTCTACGGTCATTTCGGTTTTATGCCGGTCACCGACATCTACGACGAAGACGGTATTCCGCACATCGGCATGGCGCGCGAAGCGAAACAGGCGTAATGGCGCGTCGTTGTCTATAGTTAGCGGACTGGTGTACTAACATGGAGAAAAATATGTCATTTCAATCCTGGGATACCCGTATCGACGACGACCTGACCTTACTGAGCGAAACGCTGGAAGAGGTGTTACGTTCCTCAGGCGACCCTGCCGATCAGAAATATATCGAGCTGAAAGCCCGTGCAGAGCAGGCGCTCCACGACGTTAAAAACCGCGTCAGCCATGCGTCTGATACGTATTACTACCGCGCCAAAAAAGCGGTTTATCGTGCCGATGACTACGTCCATGAAAAACCGTGGCAGGGCATTGGGGTGGGGGCAGCCGTAGGGCTGGTGCTGGGGCTGCTGCTGGCCCGTCGTTAAGGCGCTTAACCACTCCCTATACGTGGGTACTGATATTTCTTATGGTACCCCGTATAATATGAGGTTTTAACAGGGAGAGGTTCGCGTGAATTCGATTTTCCTCGCGCTGGAGCACCTGCGTACCCAGCTTGCGCAAGCGTTACCTGCAACATCCGGCCTGCGTCAATTCGACGTCTCTTTCCCGTTAAACGATGCCTTCGATCCCCTCGCCTGGCTGGGCGAGCAGCAGTGCTATCCGCAGTTTTACTGGCAACAGCGTAACGGCGATGAAGAGCTGGCCGCGCTGGGAGCGGTTACCCAATTCTCCTCTCTGGCGTTAGCCTCGCAGTTTTTGCGCGCGCAACACGCGCCTGAAGATACCCGTATCTGCGGCCTGAACGCGTTTAACCCGGAGCAGGGCAGCCTCTTTTTACCGCGTCTGCTGTGGCGTCGTACCGCTGGCCACGCCACGTTGCGCCTGCAGCTGTGGAGCGACAGCTCGCTTGAGGACGATGCCGACACCGCGCGTGCGCTCTTACAGCAACTCCTTCCCGCAAAACCCATCCGTCCGCTCTCCGTGCAGGTTGAGCGCGAAACCCATCATCCGGAAAAACCGCAATGGCTTAGCCTTATCGGCAAAGCGACAGAGACGATTGCACGCGGTGATTTCGAAAAGGTGGTTCTCGCCCGCGCAACCGATTTGCAGTGTAAACAGCGCGTTAACCCCGTCGCGCTGATGGCCGCCAGCCGCGCCCTGAATTTAAACTGCTATCATTTTTGCATGATATTCGACGCCAGCAATGCGTTTCTCGGCTCCACGCCAGAGCGTCTCTGGCGGCGGCGCGGCAAGCTGCTGCGCACCGAAGCGCTGGCGGGCACCGTTGCCAGCCATACTGACGATAAGCAGGCGCAGCGTCTCGGCGAGTGGCTGCTGAATGACGATAAAAACCAGCGCGAAAATATGCTGGTGGTGGAGGATATATGCCAGCGTCTTCAGCACCATACGCAGACGCTGGAGGTATTGCCGGCTCAGGTCGTCCGCCTGCGCAAAGTGCAGCACTTACGCCGCTGTATCTGGACCGAGCTTAAGCAGGCCGACGATGAGCTGTGCCTGCACGTGCTCCAGCCGACGGCGGCGGTAGCCGGGCTACCGCGACAGCCTGCGCGTGAGTTTATACAGCACGTAGAACCCTTTAACCGCGAGTGGTACGCCGGTTCAGCCGGGTATTTATCCCCCGAGCAAAGCGAGTTCTGCGTGGCGCTGCGCTCGGCGCGCGTCCGGGAAGACGCCCTGCGGCTCTACGCCGGGGCGGGCATTGTCAGCGGGTCTGACCCGGAGCAGGAGTGGCAGGAGATCGAAAACAAAGCCGCCGGATTGCGCTCTCTGCTCCTAAGGGATTAATACAGATTCGCGCAATCCCGATTCATATCAAAATTCCAATTTTTTCTATTATTTATACTGTGTCGCATTCTTGATACCGGACAATCTCATGTCAGTAAGTTCTTTTAACCGACGCTGGGCGGCGGTGATCCTTGAAGCCCTGACGCGCCATGGCGTCAGGCACGTGTGTATTGCACCGGGTTCTCGTTCAACGCCGCTGACGCTGACAGCCGCTGAAAACCGGGCGTTGATTCACCACACCCATTTTGATGAACGCGGCCTTGGCCATCTCGCGCTCGGGCTGGCGAAGGTTAGCAAAGAACCCGTGGCGGTGATCGTCACCTCCGGTACCGCCGTGGCGAACCTCTATCCGGCACTGATTGAAGCCGGGTTAACCGGTGAAAAGCTGATCCTGCTGACGGCCGACCGCCCGCCTGAGCTAATCGACTGTGGCGCCAATCAGGCCATACGCCAGCCGGGACTGTTTTCTTCGCATCCCTCACAGACGGTTTCGTTACCGCGTCCTACCCAGGATATTCCGGCAAGCTGGCTGGTCTCCACCGTCGATCACGCCATGGCAACATTGCGCAGCGGGGCGCTGCATATCAATTGCCCGTTTGCCGAACCGCTTTACGGGGAGCTGGACGATACCGGTATTGACTGGCAGCAGTCACTCGGCGACTGGTGGCAGAGTGAAAAGCCGTGGCTGCGCGAGCAGACGCATCTTGAGAGCGCGAAGCAGCGCGACTGGTTCTTCTGGCGGCAGAAGCGCGGCGTGGTTATCGCCGGGCGCATGAGCGCCGCCGAAGGCAGGCGGGTCGCCGAATGGGCGCAAACCCTTGGCTGGCCGCTGATTGGCGACGTGCTTTCCCAGACCGGTCAGCCGCTGCCGTGCGCCGATCTCTGGCTGGGTAACGCGAAAGCGGTTACTGAGCTTTCACAGGCGCAGATTGTGGTCCAGATCGGCGCAAGCCTTACCGGCAAACGTCTGCTGCAGTGGCAGGCGACCTGCACGCCTGAAGAGTACTGGGTGGTGGACGCGCTGGAAGGGCGGCTCGACCCGGCGCACCATCGCGGCCGTCGTCTGGTGAGCGAAATTGACAGCTGGCTGGAACTGCACCCGGCGGAAAAACGTCAGCCCTGGGCGGTGGCGATCCCGGAGCTGTCGCGTCAGGCGTGGGAAATCACCAAAGCGCGCTGTGAGGCATTCAGCGAAGCCGGGCTGGCGCACCGTATTCGCCAGTACCTGCCTGAACAGGGCCAGTTGTTTGTCGGCAACAGCCTCGTCGTGCGGCTGATTGACGCCTTTTCGAAGCTGCCGGCGGGCTATCCGGTTTACAGCAACCGTGGCGCCAGCGGCATCGACGGGCTGATCTCGACGGCGGCAGGCGTGCAGCGCGCCAGCGCGAAATCGACGCTGGCGATCGTCGGCGATCTTTCCGCGCTCTACGATCTCAACGCGCTGGCGCTGCTGCGTCAGGCATCTGCACCGTTTGTGCTGATTGTAGTCAATAATAACGGCGGGCAGATCTTCTCCCTGTTACCGACGCCCCAGAGCGAGCGCGAGCGCTTCTATCTGATGCCGCAGAACGTGCAGTTTGAACACGCCGCGGCGATGTTTAGCCTGAAATACCATCGTCCGGAAAGCTGGGAACAGCTGGATGCGGCGTTAAGCACCGCCTGGAAGCAGCCGGGCGCGACGCTGATTGAGCTGGTGGTGAACGAGGCCGACGGCGCGCAGACCCTGCAAAGCCTGCTGGCGCAGGTGAGCCAGCTGTGATCCTCTCGGGCGTGCAGCAGGCCGGAAAGCCAGGCTATCCCTGGCTGGTCTTTTTGCACGGTTTTTCCGGCGACTGCCGCGAGTGGCAGGATGTCGGGAAGACGCTCAGCGAGTATCCCCGGCTCTATCTTGACCTGCCGGGCCACGGTGAGTCAGGGGAGATAACCGTGACGGGGTTCGACGAGATGAGTCATTTGCTCACCCGAACCCTTCTTAGTTACAACATACTAAACTTCTGGCTGGTGGGGTACTCCCTCGGCGGCCGCATTGCGATGTTTCATGCCTGCCAGCAGCCGAAGGGGCTGCTTGGGGTGATTGTTGAAGGTGGGCATCCGGGCCTGCAGGATGAGAACGAGCGCACTGCGCGGCGGTTATCCGACCATCGCTGGGCAACGCGTTTTCGCACCGAACCGCTGGAAACGGTTTTTACCGACTGGTATCAACAGCCCGTGTTTGCTTCCCTCACAGACGACCAGCGCAAGGCGCTTGTTACCCTGCGCAGCCAGAACAACGGCGCGACGCTGGCGAAGATGCTCGACGCAACATCGCTGGCCGTGCAGCCCGATTTGCGTGCCGCGATTAGCGTATGCAATTTCCCTTTTGACTATCTCTATGGTGAATGGGATGAGAAGTTCGCGGCCCTGGCCGCTGAGCTGGACGCCGTTCACCATGCGATTCCCAACGCCGGACACAACGCCCACCGGGAAAACCCCGACGCGGTTGCCGCGAGTCTGGCTAAGATACTGCGTCTTCGAATAAAGGACACTCTATGATCTATCCTGATGAACATATGCTTTATGCGCCGGTTGAATGGCAGGACTGCTCCGAAGGCTACACCGACATTCGTTACCACAAATCCATCGACGGCATTGCCAAAATCACCATCAACCGTCCGCAGGTGCGTAACGCCTTCCGTCCGCTGACCGTCAAAGAGATGATTCAGGCCCTGGCGGATGCGCGCTACGACGACAGCATCGGCGTGATTGTGCTGACCGGCGAAGGTGAGAAAGCCTTCTGCTCCGGTGGCGATCAGAAAGTGCGTGGCGACTACGGCGGATATCAGGACGATGCGGGTACGCACCATCTGAACGTGCTCGATTTCCAGCGCCAGATCCGCACCTGTCCGAAACCGGTGGTGGCGATGGTGGCGGGTTACTCCATCGGCGGCGGCCACGTGCTGCACATGATGTGCGACCTGACTATCGCCGCGGAAAACGCCATCTTCGGCCAGACCGGCCCGAAAGTGGGCTCTTTCGACGGCGGCTGGGGCGCGTCCTATATGGCGCGCATCGTCGGGCAGAAAAAAGCTCGCGAAATCTGGTTCCTGTGCCGTCAGTACAACGCTCAGGAAGCGCTGGATATGGGCCTGGTCAATACCGTGGTGCCGATTGCCGATCTCGAAAAAGAGACCGTGCGCTGGTGCCGCGAAATGCTGCAAAACAGCCCGATGGCGCTGCGCTGCCTGAAGGCCGCGCTCAACGCGGACTGTGACGGTCAGGCGGGCCTGCAGGAGCTGGCGGGCAACGCCACCATGCTGTTCTACATGACCGAAGAGGGTCAGGAAGGACGCAACGCGTTTAACGAAAAACGCCAGCCGGACTTCAGCAAATACAAACGGAACCCGTAATGCGTCGCGCGCAGGTTTACCGCTGGCAGATACCGATGGACGCGGGCGTGGTGCTGCGTGAACGGCGGTTAAAAACCCGTGACGGCTTCTTCGTCCATCTGCAGCAGGACGAGCGGGAAGGCTGGGGCGAGATTTCGCCTCTGCCGGGCTTTAGCCTGGAGTCGATGGATGACGCGCAGGCTGCGCTGTTGACGTGGGCAAAAGCTTGGTGTGATGGCACAAACCTGGCGTTGCCGGACGCGCCTTCCGCAGCGTTTGGTATCAGCTGTGCGCTGGCGGAGCTGGACGGCAGCCTGCCGAAAGAGGCTAATTACCGCTCGGCACCGCTCTGCACGGGAGATCCGGACGAGCTGTTCGCGCAGCTCTCCGCCATGCCGGGCGAGAAAGTGGCGAAAATTAAAGTCGGTCTCTACGAAGCGGTGCGCGACGGAATGGTCGCTAACCTGCTGCTGGAAGCAATCCCCGATCTGCACCTGCGTCTGGATGCCAACCGCGCCTGGACGCCGCTTAAGGCGCAGCAGTTCGCGAAGTACGTCAACCCGGCGTACCGCAGCCGCATTGCCTTCCTCGAAGAACCGTGCAAAACCCGCGATGATTCGCGCGCCTTTGCCCGCGACACGGGGATTGCTATCGCCTGGGATGAAAGCCTGCGCGAGGACGATTTTGAATTTGTCGCCGAGCCCGGCGTCAGCGCGGTGGTGATTAAGCCAACGTTGACCGGCAGCCTGGCGAAGGTGCGCGAGCAGGTCGCGGCGGCGCACGCGCTGGGGCTGACGGCGGTGATCAGCTCGTCGATTGAGTCCAGCCTTGGGCTGAGTCAGCTGGCGCGCGTTGCCGCCTGGCTAACGCCGGACACGGTTCCTGGCCTCGACACGCTTAATCTGATGCAGGCGCAGCTTATCCGCACGTGGCCGGACAGCGCGCTGCCGTGCCTCGACGCAGAGGCGCTGGAGCCGTTGCTATGAGCTTTACCGACTGGCCCTGGCGGCACTGGTGCGCGCGTTTTGCCGATAAACCGGCCCTGAGGCTGAATGACGAAGCGCTCACCTGGCGCCAGCTGTGCGCGCGCGTCGACCGCCTTGCGGCAGGCTTTCACCAGCAGGGGGTGGCGGAGGGCGACGGCGTACTGCTGCTGGCCTATAACCACCCGCAAACGCTGCTGGCATGGCTGGCGCTGCTGCAGTGCGGGGCGCGTATTCTTCCCGTTAATCCGCAGCTGCCGCGTCCGGTGCTTGACGTGCTGATCCCGCAGATGACGCTGCGCTTTGCGCTGGTGCTGGACGGCCGCTACGAGGGTCTTCATGCCCCGAGCATGCGCGAGCCAGCTGATACGTACTGCGCTGCGTGGCAACCGACGCGGCTGGCCTCCATGACGCTGACTTCCGGATCCACCGGGCTGCCGAAGGCGGCGGTGCATACCTGCGACGCCCATCTTGCCAGCGCTCGCGGCGTGCTGTCGTTGATGCCTTACGGAGATAACGACGACTGGCTGCTTTCGCTGCCGCTGTTTCACGTTTCCGGCCAGGGGATTTTATGGCGCTGGCTGCAGGCCGGTGCGCGCTTGACCGTGCGCGAGAAGCAGCCGCTGGAGCAGGCGCTGCGCGGCTGCACCCACGCCTCGCTGGTGCCGACCCAGCTCTGGCGTCTGCTGAATAGCGAAAGCCACATCGCATTGAAAGCGGTTTTGCTTGGCGGGGCGGCCATTCCCGTGACGCTGACCCAAAAGGCCCGGGAGCAGGGGATTCGGACGTACTGCGGCTACGGCCTGACCGAGTTTGCCTCTACCGTTTGCGCAAAAGAGGCTGACGGCGATCCGGATGTGGGCTGTGTGCTGCCGGGCAGAGAGGTGCAGGTCGTTAACGGTGAAGTCTGGATCAAAGCGCAAAGCATGGCTTCCGGCTACTGGCGGGACGGCGCGCTAATTCCGCTGACCAACGCGCAGGGCTGGTTCGCCACCCGCGATCGCGGGGAATGGCATGGCGACCGTCTGACGATTTTAGGCCGAATGGACAACCTCTTTTTCAGCGGAGGAGAGGGGATCCAGCCGGAATCGCTGGAGCGCGTTATCGCCGCGCACCCGCAGATTAACCAGGTGTTTATCGTCCCGCTGGATGACGCCGAGTTTGGACAGCGCCCGGTAGCGGTGGTGGAGTGCGAGCCGGGAACGGATATCACCCGTCTCCCGACCTGGGTACAGGGCAGGCTGGCACGCTTTGAGCAGCCTGTTCACTGGCTGGTGCTGCCGGCTGAGCTAAAAAATGGCGGGATTAAGATCTCCCGCCAGGCGTTAAAACAGTGGGTGAATGCCCAACTGTCCGTGTAGTTAGCCGATATCCGGCTCCGGTTTGCGCTGGCGACGACGCAGCAGGCGCAACACCGGCGGCACCACAATCACCATTACTGCCAGCGCTAACAGAACCTTCGCGACGCTGCTGTCCCACAGTATCGACACATTGCCATTGCTGATGGACAGGGCGCGGCGCAGGTTCTGCTCCAGCATCTCACCCAGCACAAAGCCCAAAATCAGCGGTGACATCGGGAAGTGCATTTTTCGCAAGATGTAGCCGAACACGCCCAGGACCACCATCAGCACCAGGTCAAACGTGGTGCTGTGTACCGCGTACACCCCCACTGCAGAGACGGCGGCAATGGCGGGCACAAGGAACCACAGGGGAATGGTTAGCATGCGGGTGAACAGCCCAATCAGCGGGATATTCATCACCAGCAGCATCACGTTAGCGATCAGCAGTGCGGCAATCAGCCCCCAGACAATATCGGGCTGCTCGGTAAACATCGCCGGGCCGGGCGTGATGTTATAGAGCGTCAGCGCGCCCATCATCACCGCCGTGGTGCCGGAACCCGGCACGCCCAGGGTCAGCATCGGGATAAACGAGCCACATGCCGAGGCGTTATTAGCCGCCTCAGGCGCGGCGACGCCGCGAATATCGCCTTTACCAAAGCTGTCGCTGTTGCCGCTGAGCTTCTTCTCGGTCATGTAGGTAATGGCACTGGCGATAGTGGCCCCGGCGCCCGGCAGGATGCCGACGAAGAAGCCAATCACCGACGAGCGCAGCGTGGCGCCGATGCACTGCGCGCCCTCTTTAGCGCTAAAGAGCATCCGGCCGGTTTTGCGCACCAGCGTCTGCCCGCTGCTGGTATGCTCCAGCATCAGTAAGATCTCAGAGACAGAGAACAGGCCGATCACAACCACGATGAACTGCACGCCGTCGGACAGGTGAACGCTGTCGAAGGTAAAGCGATAAACCCCGGTGTTGGCATCCACGCCGACGGTGGCTAACCCTAAGCCAATCAGCGCGGACAAAAACGACTTCAGCGGATTTTGCGCCATCATGCTGCCGAGGCAGGCAATGGCGAACACCATGAGGGCAAAATATTCTGCCGGACCAAACGCCAGCGACCACTGGGCCAGCGCAGGCGCAAACAGAATGATGCCGCCAATGGCAATCATTGAGCCAAAGAATGAACTGACCGCAGAGATGGAGAGCGCCACGCCGCCGCGTCCCTGCCGCGCCATCGGGTAGCCGTCCAGCGCGGTCATGATCGCCGCCGCATCCCCCGGAACGTTAAGCAGGATTGACGAAATGCGTCCGCCATATTCACAGCCGATATAGACCGTTGCCAGCAGGATCAGCGCCGACTCCGCAGGCAGATGCAGGGCAAACGCCAGCGGGAGTAAAATCGCCACGCCGTTGATCGGCCCAAGGCCCGGCAGCAGGCCGACAATCGTCCCCACGAAACAGCCTATCAGGGCGATCACCAGGTTTTCCGGGGTCATCGCCACGGCGAACCCCTGCGAGAGGTAAATCCAGGTATCCATAGCGTGCTCCGTTAATTAAGCCAGGCGCCGAGCGGTAAGGTCACGTCCAGCAGGCGGTCAAAGGCGTACCACAGTAAAATCCCCATCACCACGCCAGAGATCCCCGCAGCGGGGAGAGTGGCGTTAAACAGCATGCCGATGACCATCGTCAGGATAGCGGTTGCCACCGGGAAGCCGAGCCACTCAAAGCCCCAGGCATACATCAGCAGCACGATCACCATCACCAGCAGACGCTGCAGAATGCGACGCGGCGGCCACTCGACGGTATCCGGGTGGCGAAGCAGCAGCGCCACCGAGCAGAGCAGCATCAGGCCGACGATGCCCATCGGGAAGGGGCGGGGCCCCACGGGTTCATAGCTGTACTCGCTGTGGATCTGCCAGGCGACAAACATCCCGCCAACGCAGAGCAGCAGCCATATCCCGGCAAAAATACGATCGCTCATAGCGCCTCCGCTTATTTCGCCAGGCCAAAGGCTTTCGCCTGCTCGCGGTAGTCATTCACCTGTTTTTTCACGTACTCATCAAGCGGCTTACCGGTCAGGTTAAACTCAAACAGCCCGCGCAGATCGCGCTGTTTCTTAAACTCTTCGGTCTGCTGAAGTTTGTTGAACGCGTCGACCCACCACTGGTACTCGGCATCGGTCACTTTTGGCCCGACGAAGAACCCGCGGATGATTGGCCAGACCAGGTTATAACCTTGCTCTTTGGCGGTCGGGACGTTCGCCAGCTGCCCCGGCAGTCGGTTTTCTGAGAAGACCGCCAGCACGCGGATTTTATCCCCGCTCAGGTACGGCACCATCTCGCTGAGATCGCCGGAAACGGCCTGAACGTGGTTGCCCATCAGCGCCGTGACCGGTTCGCCGCCGCCTTCAAAGGCCACGTAGCGCATCTTGTGCGGGTCAACCTTTGCCTGCTGGGCGAGAAGGGCCGCTTTCATCCAGTCCTGGCTCCCGATAGACGCCCCTGCGCCAATCACCACGCTGTTCGGATCTTTTTCCATAGCGGTCAGCAGATCTTTCAGGGATTTCCACGGGGAATCGGCACGTACGGCAATCATCCCGTAGTCGGTGCCGACGGTCGCCAGCCAGCGCACGTCGTCCACGCCGTAGCGGCCAAACTTGCCCTGCGACAGGTTCAGCAGCGAGCCGCCGGAGAAGGCCACCACCGTTCCCGCTTCTGCGGGTCGTTGTGCGACGATGGCGTTATAGGCCACCGCGCCCACGCCGCCGGGCATGTAGGTGACGCGCATCGGTTTCTCGATGGCCTTCGTCTCCAGCAGGCTAACCTGAATCAGTTTGCAGGTGAGATCGAAGCCGCCGCCCGGCTTGGCCGGGGCGATACATTCGGTACGGGACGGAGCGTCCTGGGCCTGAACGACAGAGGTACTCAACAGCAATACGCTTGCAGCAAGGGTAGAAAGTAATTGTTTTTTCATCGTTTATCCTCACGCCGGGGTACGGGTATGGGTCTTTTTTCTGATTATGTGAACCACCTTGTAGCGGTTCCGTTGCGTGATTGTTAAAACAATAACCTTTCATTTCCCTTTCAATGGGGAACCAACTTTACAGGATGTGACATGCGTCTCTTACTGGCAGAAGATAATCGTGAGCTGGCTCACTGGCTGGAGAAAGCGCTGGTGCAGGAAGGCTTTGCCGTGGACTGCGTCTCCGACGGGCGCGCCGCCGACCATCTGCTGCAGGGTGAAAATTACGCGGTTGCTATTCTGGACATCGGCATGCCCGGTTTTGACGGTCTCGAAGTGGTCCATCGCCTCAGAAAACGGGGGCAGACGCTGCCGGTGCTGTTTCTTACCGCCCGAAGCAACGTGGCGGATCGGGTGAAGGGACTGAACGCCGGGGCAGACGACTATCTGCCAAAACCGTTTGAGTTGGAGGAGCTTGACGCACGTCTGCGCGCCCTGTTGCGCCGAAGCGAGGGGCGGACGCAGGAGCGCCAGCGCCTTGGGGAGCTGGAGTATGACGACGAGGGCTTTTTCCTGCTGCGCGATGAACCGCTTTCCCTGACGCCGCGCGAGCTCTCCCTGCTGAAAGTGCTGATGCACCGCCGGACCCGTCCGGTTTCACGTCAGCAGCTTTTCGACCAGGTATTCAGCCTTAACGACGACGTCAGCCCTGAAAGCATCGATCTTTATATTCACCGCCTGCGTAAGAAACTGGCCGGCAGCGGCGTGCGGATCACCACCCTGCGGGGGCTTGGGTACGTGCTGGAGTGCGGCGATGAGGTGGGTTAAGCCGCAGTCGCTCTACCTGCAGCTGCTGCTTTTCCTTGGCCTGCCGCTGCTGCTGCTGTGGGGATTGTCGGCCTTTAACAGCTACGTCAGCGCGCTGCAGGCGGCCACGCAGGCTTACGACCGCACGCTGTTATCTTCTGCTCGCACCATCTCAGAGCGGCTGGAGGTGCACAACGGCAGGCTGGCGGTGGACGTGCCCTGGGTGGTGCTCGACAGCTTTGAGCTCAACATGAACGACCGGCTCTACTATAAGGTGGTCGACCCCGACGGCCGGGTGATCTCCGGCTATGACGATCTGCCGAAGATGCCGCCTGCGACGTCGCGCACCACCCTCTACCCGGCGCTGGCGTGGTTTTACCACACTGAATATCGCGGCCAGGCGATTCGGGTGGCGCGTCTGCTGCAGCCCGTACATGAAGATAATATTTTTGGCATGGCGGAGATTTACGTCGCGGAGACGCTCCAGTCCCGCCGCTATCTTGCCAGCCAGCTGCTCTTTTCATCCTGGGTCTCGCAGGGGCTGCTGGTGCTGCTGACGCTGGTGCTGACCGCGTGGCTGCTGCGCCGCGTGCTGCGCCCAATGCGCCAGCTTTCGTCTCTGATGGTGCGGCGCGAACCGGGCCTGCTCGCGCCCCTGCCGGAGCTGCTGCCCTGGTCGGAGACCCGGCTGCTGATTGTTGCCTTTAACCGCTATATCGACAGGTTGCGCGGCGTGCTTTCGCGGCAGGAACGCTTTAACGCGGATGCGTCGCACCAGCTCAAAACCCCGCTGGCGGTGCTTAAAACGCAGGTCTCCGTCGCCCTCACTCGCCAGGATCCCGCTCTGTGGCAGGAGAGCCTGCGGGCAATGAATGCCACCCTGGACGACACTATCGTGCTCACCGAGCGGCTGCTGCAGCTTTCAGCGGTGAAGGGCAAAGAGCAGGGGGAGCGTCAGTTTACGCCCGTGGATCTGGTTCAGGTGGTGCAGAACTGCTGCTTCTCCCGGCTGGCGCAGGCGCGGAGCAAGGCGATCGATTTAGGGTATGACGGTGTACAGCAGCCGGTGATGATCGAAGGCGATGACGTTCTGCTGGGTGAGCTGTGCGCCAACCTGCTGGAGAACGCGATTAAATATACGCCTGCAGGCGGGACCGTGACCGTTTTCCTGCGCGTGGACGGCGGTGCCGTTGAGCTGAGCGTTGAGGATAGCGGACCCGGCATTGAAGAGGATCAGATCTACCAGGCGATGCTGCCGTTCCACCGGCTGGACAACGTCGGGGACGCCTCCGGTTCCGGGATTGGACTGGCGCTGGCGGGGGACATCGCCCGGCTTCACCGCAGCCATTTGCAGCTGACCCGCAGCGGAACGCTGGGCGGCCTGTGCGTCAAAATGCGCTTTCTGCTGCTTACGTAAAAAAGCCGCAGGTTTCAAATCGTTACAATCTTCCTGTCCGCCGCACGCAGAGTGCTTGATCCCCGGGAGACTCAGGTTAAAATCTCGCGGTTTTGGGACTTCTCTATAATAATTATGCGGGATCGCGACAATGAAAAAAGTGGCATTACTGGGCCTCGGCCTGATGGTTGTATCTGCGGCGGCTAACGCCATTAGTGTTAATGGTTCGGCGGGTCAGGACTATACCCACCTCGGTTTTGGCATGGGCACGGAGACCTCCGGTCTGGCGATGACCGGCGGCTGGACCCACAACGACGACGACGGCGATGCGGCCAGCCTCGGCCTCGGTCTGAACATTCCTCTTGGCCCATTCCTGGCCACCGTGGGTGGTAAAGGTATCTATACCAACCCGAACGACGGTGATGAAGGGTATGCGGCGGCTGTGGGCGGCGGCCTGCAGTGGAAAATTGGCGACAGCTTTGGCCTGTTTGGTGAGTACTACTACTCTCCGGACTCTCTCTCCAGCGGCATCGATAGCTATGAAGAAGCCAACGCCGGCGCGCGCTGGACCATCATGCGTCCGATTACCCTCGAAGCGGGTTATCGTTATCTGAACCTGGCCGGTAAAGACGGTAACCGCGATAACGCGCTGGCTGATGGCCCGTATGTGGGCGTGAGCGCAGGCTTCTAATCGTTCCGGCGCGGCGTTCCGTCGCGCCAGTTTCTCTCATCTCCCTCCCACGTTTGCGCTATAGTGTTTTGACCAAATAAGCGGGAGAACACAATGATTAACGTGGAGATGTTATCCACCGGCGACGAAGTGCTGCATGGACAGATTATCGATACCAATGCTGCCTGGCTTGCCGATCTTTTCTTTGAGCAAGGATTACCGTTAACGCGCCGCAATACCGTGGGCGACAATCTTGAGTCGCTGGTCGCTATTCTGCGCGAGCGCAGCGAACAGTGCGACGTGCTGATCGTGAACGGCGGGCTTGGCCCCACCGGTGACGATCTCAGCGCGCTGGCCGCCGCGACCGCAAAAGGCGAAGGGCTGGTGCTGCACGAGGCGTGGCTTTCGCAGATGGAGCACTTCTTCTCCGAACGTGGCCGCGTCATGGCCCCCAGCAACCGCAAACAGGCTGAAATTCCCGCCAGCGCCGAGCTGGTTGATAACCCGGTCGGTACCGCATGCGGGTTCGCCATGCAGCTGAACCGCTGCCTGATGTTCTTCACGCCGGGCGTACCTTCCGAATTTAAGGTGATGGTCGAACAGCAGATCCTGCCGCGCCTTCGCGCTCGTTTTACCCTGCCAGAACCTCCGCTGTGCCTGCGCCTGACGACCTTTGGCCGCTCGGAAAGCGATCTGGCCCAGAGCCTCGATCTCCTCCCGCTGCCGCCGGGCGTGTCCATGGGCTATCGCTCCTCTATGCCGATCATTGAACTCAAATTAACAGGACCTGCTGCGCAGAAAGAGGCGATGCTGGCCCTGTGGCCCGAGGTGCAGCGCGTGGCGGGCGAAAGCCTGATTTTTGAAGGGACGGAAGGGTTACCCGTTCAGATTGCAAAACATCTCCAGACTCGCCAGCTCAGCGTGACCCTAAGCGAGCAGTTCACCGGTGGCCTGCTGGCGCTGCAGCTGTCGCGCGTCAACGCGCCGCTGCTCGCCAGCGAAGTGGTGCCGTTCCAGCAGGAGACCCTGGCGCAAACCGCCCGCTGGGCTTCCGAGAGAAGGGTGAAGCATTTTGCCGGTCTGGCGCTGTTTGTCGGCGGGCTGGATGAGGAATACCTCAACTTCGCGCTGGCGACGCCGGAAGGCACCTGGGCGCTGCGGGTGAAAATGAGCATCACCCGCCACAGCCTGGCGGTGCGTCAGGAGGTGTGCGCCATGATGGCGCTGAACATGCTGCGCCGCTGGCTCAACGGCAAAGAGGTTGTCAGCGAGCACGGCTGGATTAACGTTGTCGAGTCGCTGTTCGTTGAGTAACGCCTGTGCCGGGGCCTTTCGCCCCGGCTACGTTCAGCCCAGCGCTTTCGCCAGCAGGCTAATCGGATGTTCGCAGCGCTTGCTGGTGGACATCTCAATTTGCCATTTACAGGTTTCGCAGTCCGTCACCACGATATCCGCGCCGCTTTCTTCAATCTGGCGGAACAGCGGGGCGCCAATCGCCTGCGAGGTTTCGTAGTTTTCACGCTTAAAGCCGTAGGTTCCCGCGATGCCGCAGCAGCGCGAATCCAGCACCGTCAGCTCCAGGCCCGGAATAAGCCGCAGCAGCTCAAGCGTATAGAGCGACCAGCCCATTTTCTCCATATGACACGGCGTGTGATAGACCACTTTCAGTGGCAATGTCCCCAGCGGCAACGTCTGCCCGCCGTCCAGCTTGCGCCACAGGAAGCGCGTCGCCAGCTCGATGTGCTCGCGCAGTCCGGCGTTATCCACGTCCAGCAGGTGCGGATACTCATCGCGCAGGGTGAAGGTACAGGTGGACGAGGTCGCCAACACCGGCATGCCTTTGTCGACGATGGCTTCACGCAGGGAGGTGACATTGCTTTTGGCCTGCTTGCGCGCTTTATCGGTGAACCCGTTGGCAATCAGCGGGACGCCGCAGCACTTCTCCTTGCTGAGGAGCTGTACGCCGGTTCCCATGGCGTTAAGCACCTTCAGCAGGTCTTTACCCAGCTGCGGGTGGTTGTAATTCACATAGCAGCCGTGGAAAAAAGCCACCTGGTCGGCGTACTGCGCCTGTTCCGCCGCAACGGATTTGTACCAGCGGCGGAAGGTGCCGTGAGAATATTTCGGCAGGCTTCGGTGATGGTCAATCCTGAGCGTGGCATCCAGCAACTGGCGCACCGGTTTGAGCGATGTCGCGGCATTCACCAGCGGGGCAAAAGGCGTTGAGACGCTGCCCATCAGATCGGTATGGCTCAGAATGGCATCGCGAAGCGACGGCTTTTGCGTGCTGTAGCGCGCCCGGGCGCGCTGGATGATATCGCCGATTTTCACGTCCGACGGGCAGGCCACTTCGCAGCGTTTACAGTTGATGCAGTATTTCAGTGCCTCGTCGTACAGCTTGCCGTCCTTCAGGCGCAGGCGTTCACCGTCCGGCCCGGCCTGCTTTGGTCCAGGGTAGCGCGGATTCACGCCGCTGACCGGGCAGACGGTGGTACACACCGTGCATTTAATGCAGCTTTCAAAACGGGTGTCGTTCATTGTTCAGCCTCCACGCGCTGGCGAATCTGCTCGGCCACATACAGCGCCGTGACGGCGCAGACCCCGCCACCGCATCCCTGAGCGATGGGATCGTACCCGCCCAGCAGCGAGCCGATGGCAAAGAGATTGCTGACGGGCTTACCGGAAAGCTGCGGGTGCAGCCGGTTATCGACAATCACGCCAAACTGCTGCCAGGGCTGTGGCGTGAAGAAATCACTCTGATACCAGTCCGCGCGGGAGGCGATCTGCCGAACATCCAGCCCCATGATGGCTTCCCGGATGCCCTCCCGGCTGCTCAGCAGCCCGTTGCTGAAGAAGCTGCCGCTCGCCAGCACCGTATAGCGGGCACGAAGGGGGATATCATCGTGGTTGCGCGTCCAGATTTCGCTCACCGCACCGTCGGTCAGGGTGATTTTTTTCACCTCGTCACCCGCCATCCACACGCCGCCCTGCGCCACAAACTGGCGCTGAAGCTGGGTGTGCAGGCGAATGCCGGGTACGGAAGGGGGCAGCGTGGGCAGTAGGCCGAGCGTGCAGGGCAGACGGTCCGACAGCCAGCGCCACAGGCGGTTGTCGTTTAAACCAAAGCAGGCGGGCATTAACAGAGCATCGCAGGTTTCGCCGAGTGGTCTGAGCGCGTCATACAGCAGCGGCCATTTGTCCTCGTTATCCAGAAAACGGGCGATATTCACCGCGCGAAACTCGCTCGGGTTGTCGCGCAGGACATCAAGCTCGGGCAGCTCTATTTCTGCCGTGTCGGCGTTAACGCCCTGGCGACAGAGCGATGCCGCCGCGAGATGGGGCTGAAAATCCAGAAAGCCGCTAATACCCACCACCCGCACTCGTCCCGCGCTGACGGGGGCAACGGGAACCTCCTCCGGGCTGAGCCACGCGGAGCGCAGGGTGCCGAGCGGCGTAACGCGCAGATGGTTTTGCCTGGCGCTCCCCTTCAGACGCGCGCCGCTGTCCGCCAGCAGCGCTTCGGCTTCCAGCGCCAGGCGGTCAATATGCTGCGCGCCAATCAGGTGATAGGGGTGCTCCGGCGGCAGCTTATCGCGGTACGCTTCGTCCAGCAGATCCAGCGAGCCCGACGAGAAGTGCAGGGCGCTCTGGCCGCGGGTGATAATGGCGCAGCGCAGCCCCTGCTTCGTGAGTTTGATGCCGCAAAGCAAGCCTGCCAGCCCGCCGCCGACAATCACGGTATCAAATTTCATCATGTTGCTCCTTCTCCAGGCCGCAAAGCCCCTGGTAGACCCAGCGGGTAAATTCGCTTTCGCGCAGGGCATCCCCCCAGGCGACGGGCTGAATGCCTTTCCAGCGCTCGTTCAAAAACGCGCTGAGCTGATCGAGCGACTGGGTGGCGGTGGTGGTATGAAAACGCTGCAGCAGCCCGGCCGCACGGCAGGCGCACAGCTCGCCCTGGCAGGTGCCCATTCCGACGCGGGTGCGGCGGCGGAGATCGAGCAGGCTGTTGACCGTCAGGTTCTCTACCGCGTACTGCACTTCGCCTGCGGTAACGGCTTCGCACTCGCACACCAGACTGCGGCTCAATCTTCCTTCACCGAGCCACTGTGGCGTTCTGTCGCCGTGGCGGTAGATGGCCGAACCGCGCAGCGGCGCCGGCAGGGAGATGATTTTTTGCAGCGTTTTTTCGGTAGACTGGCGCGATCCCGGTAGAGGCTGTTCTGCCGTGACGCACGGCTCGGTATTGCCGAGCTTGCGGCAGACGGCATTGGTTGCCCACTCCGCCATCAGGCGGTAGGTCATGAGCTTGCCGCCGGTGATGGTGATAAAACCGTCCATGCCGTCGCGCTCGGCGTGATCGAGCAGCACGATGCCCCGGCTGACGTTCCGTCCGCTTGGATCGTTGTCGCTGGCGACAAGGGGACGCACGCCCGCGTAGGCGCGGAGAATACGCGTCTGCGCCATCACCGGGGCCAGTTTTTCTCCTTCGCGCAGCAGGATGTCGACCTCTTCGGCGGTCACGCGGTTGTAGTCAATCTCGCTGTAGTCCACGTGGGTGGAGGTCGTGCCGATTAACGAAATGGTGTCGCCTGGCACGAGGATATCGGCGTCAGACGGCTTGCGGCAGCGGTTGATCACGTGGTTATTGATGCGGTGGTCGAGGATCAGCAGCGAGCCTTTCGCCGGGAACATGCGCACCGACAGGTCGGCATACTCCGCAATGCGCTGGCCCCAAATCCCCGCCGCGTTGACAACCACGGCGGCATACAGCTCGCTGTGCTCGTTGTACTGCGTATCAAACACCCGCACGCCGCAGATGCGATGCCCCTCGCGAATAAGCCCGGTCACTTTATGTCCGGTCAGAATCTGCGCGCCATGCTCGCGGGCATCCAGCATGTTGGCGGCGGTCAGGCGGAACGGATCGACGGTGCCGTCAGGCACTTTCACCGCGCCGATAAGCGCCGGGTTCACCGACGGCTCCAGCCGCCGCGCCAGCGCCGGGTCGACGGCCTCGGCCTGAATACCCGCTGCAGTGCAGGCGGTTATAAAGGTTGACTGAAAGGCGAGGTCATCTTCGGGAAGCGTAATAAAGAGGCCGTCGGTCGGCTCAATGCAGTGGCGGGCGATGCGCTTGAGGATCTGGTTTTCAGCGATACATTCGCGCGCGGATTCACCGTCGGTAACCGCATACCGCGCGCCGCTGTGGAGCAGGCCGTGGTTTCGTCCGGTTGCGCCCGTGGCAATATCGTGGCGCTCCAGTAGCGTGACGCTTAAGCCGCGAAGGGCGCAATCGCGTGCGATGCCGGCGCCGGTTGCGCCACCGCCAATGATAATCACATCGCTGTAGCGTGGATCGTGAATTGTCATTGCCTTTCCTCTATGTTCGTTTTTTAGCATTTAGCCACATAGATCGTGTGGTTTGTTTGATTTCGAACATAAACGCGCGAAATTCGAAACTGAAACGTGATTTCATGCGCTTTTTTGCGCATTCTGTCATATTTCTGTAACAATCTGTGCGTTGATTCACAGTAACAAACCGCATGTTTTTTTAACATCCCCGCCTCTGTAACCGGGCACGAGATGCCTGGTCATTTTTTGAAAGGCCACGGAGGCTGTTATGCTCAGTATCTTCAAACCTGCGCCACACCGGGCGCGTCTGCCAGAGGCAGAAATTGATCCGCTATACCGTCGTCTGCGTTGGCAAATTTTCCTGGGGATCTTCTTCGGGTACGCGGCGTACTACCTTGTACGTAAAAACTTTGCGCTCGCCATGCCGTATCTGGTGGAGCAGGGCTTTTCACGCGGCGATCTGGGATTCGCGCTGTCGGGGATCTCTATCGCCTACGGTTTTTCTAAATTCATCATGGGTTCCGTGTCGGATCGCTCGAATCCGCGCGTGTTCCTGCCCGCCGGTCTGATCCTGGCGGCAGCGGTCATGCTGTTCATGGGCTTTGTGCCGTGGGCGACGTCCAGCATTGCCATTATGTTTGTCCTGCTGTTCATCTGCGGCTGGTTCCAGGGGATGGGGTGGCCGCCGTGCGGGCGTACCATGGTCCACTGGTGGTCGCAGAAAGAGCGTGGCGGTATTGTATCGGTGTGGAACTGCGCGCATAACGTCGGGGGCGGGCTTCCACCTCTGCTGTTCCTGCTGGGGATGGCCTGGTTTAACGACTGGCACGCCGCGCTTTATATGCCTGCCTTTGGCGCCATTCTGGTGGCGATTATTGCCTTCGCCCTGATGCGCGATACGCCGCAGTCCTGCGGGCTACCGCCGATTGAAGAGTACAAAAACGACTATCCGGACGATTACAGCGAGAAGCACGAAGAAGAGCTGACCGCAAAACAGATCTTCATGAAGTACGTGCTGCCGAACAAGCTGCTGTGGTACATCGCGGTAGCG
This sequence comes from Enterobacter sp. KB-280D8, assembly GCF_041399405.1. Classification (NCBI taxonomy): domain Bacteria; kingdom Pseudomonadati; phylum Pseudomonadota; class Gammaproteobacteria; order Enterobacterales; family Enterobacteriaceae; genus Enterobacter; species Enterobacter sp. KB-280D8. The sequence goes on along the minus strand of NZ_JBGKEC010000008.1, from coordinate 123,747 downwards.
AACGTGTTTGTTTACCTGCTGCGCTACGGCATCCTCGACTGGTCCCCGACCTACCTGAAAGAGGTGAAGCACTTCGCGCTGGATAAATCCTCCTGGGCCTACTTCCTGTATGAATATGCCGGGATCCCGGGCACGCTGATTTGCGGCTGGATGTCGGACAAAGTGTTTAAAGGCAACCGCGGCGCGACGGGCGTGTTCTTTATGACCCTCGTGACCATCGCCACCGTGGTGTACTGGCTTAACCCACCGGGTAATCCGGGCGTGGATATGGCCTGTATGATCGTTATCGGCTTCCTTATTTACGGTCCGGTGATGCTGATCGGCCTGCACGCGCTGGAGCTGGCGCCGAAAAAAGCGGCGGGCACGGCGGCAGGTTTTACCGGTCTGTTTGGTTACCTGGGCGGCTCGGTCGCGGCGAGCGCCATTGTGGGCTATACCGTTGACTTCTTCGGCTGGGACGGCGGCTTTATGGTGATGATCGGCGGTAGCGTGCTGGCGGTTCTGCTGCTGGTTATTGTGATGATCGGCGAGAAACGTCACCACGCGGAAGTGCTGGCGCGTCGTCAATAAGGAGCATTGCGATGAAATTAACTCAACTAGCAACCGGTCTGCTGCTGGCAGGCCTGATGACAGGCTCCGCGCTGGCGGCGGATAAAATCGTTATTGCTCACCGCGGTGCCAGCGGCTATCTGCCGGAGCATACGCTGCCGGCGAAAGCGATGGCCTATGCGCAGGGCGCGGATTACCTGGAGCAGGATCTGGTGATGACCAAGGACGACCAGCTGGTCGTCCTGCATGACCACTATCTTGACCGCGTGACGGACGTGGCGGAGCGTTTCCCGGACCGCGCCCGCAAGGATGGCCGTTTCTACGCCATAGATTTCACCCTGGCAGAGATCCGCTCCCTGAAGTTTACCGAAGGCTTCGAGATTGAAAACGGCAAGAAGGTGCAGGTCTACCCGGGACGTTTCCCGATGGGCAAATCCGACTTCCGAATCCATACCTTCCAGGAAGAGATTGAATTTGTTCAGGGGCTGAACCACTCCACCGGTAAAAATATCGGCATCTACCCGGAAATCAAAGCGCCGTGGTTCCATCATCAGGAAGGAAAAGACATTGCCGCGAAGACGCTGGAGGTACTGAAACAGTACGGCTACACCAGCAAGAAGGACAAAGTTTACCTGCAATGTTTTGACGCCGCCGAGCTGAAGCGCATCAAAACCGAGCTGGAGCCGAAGATGGGGATGGATCTCAATCTGGTACAGCTGATTGCCTATACCGACTGGAACGAAACCCAGGAGAAGCAGCCGGACGGGAAGTGGGTGAACTACAGCTACGACTGGATGTTCAAGCCGGGCGCAATGAAGCAGATTGCCCAGTACGCCGATGGCATCGGTCCGGATTACCATATGCTGGTGGCGGAAGGCTCAACGCCGGGCCACGTGAAGCTGACGGCGATGGTGAAAGAGGCGCACGCCAGCAAGATGCAGGTGCATCCGTACACGGTGCGTGCAGACCAGCTGCCGCCGTACGCCACGGATGTGAATCAGCTCTATGATGTGTTGTATAAGCAGGCGGACGTGGACGGACTGTTTACGGATTTCCCGGATAAAGCGGTGACGTTCTTAAAATAGAAAAAGGGCCGTAAGGCCCTTTTTTACATCTCGATCTCAATATCGCCTTTTGCCCGGCAGCAGCAGGGCAAAATTTCTCCTTCACTGATAAAGGCCAGCGGCTCGGTCAGCCAGTCCACCTGGCCTGCGACCAGACGGCAGCGGCAGGAACCGCAATAGCCTTCACGACACTGGTACTCTACCTCCACCTGATGCGCTTCAAGCGCCACCAGCAGGGAAGGATGCTCTTCCTGGCACAGCACTTCGGTGCCAGAAAGGCTCAGCGTTACGCGGCTCATCAGAGCTGGAAATCACTCAGGTCGTCGGTGTTGACTTCAGAATCAATCTGACCGACCAGATAAGAGCTCACTTCCACTTCCTGCGGCGCAACCTGCACGTTATCGGACACCAGCCAGGTGTTGATCCACGGGATAGGGTTAGAGCGCGTCTGGAACGGCAGATCCAGCCCAACCGCCTGCATGCGGATGTTGGTGATGTACTCAACGTACTGGCACAGGATGTCTTTGTTCAGGCCAATCATGGAGCCGTCGCGGAACAGGTAGTCTGCCCACTCTTTCTCCTGCTGGGCCGCCAGCACGAACAGGTCATAGCACTCCTGCTTGCACTCTTCGGCGATTTCCGCCATCTCCGGGTCGTCCGTACCGCTGCGCAGCAGGTTCAGCATGTGCTGGGTGCCGGTCAGGTGCAGGGCTTCATCACGGGCAATGAGACGGATGATTTTGGCGTTACCTTCCATCAGCTTGCGCTCGGCAAAGGCGAAGGAGCAGGCGAAGCTCACGTAGAAGCGGATCGCTTCCAGCGCGTTGACGCTCATCAGGCACAGGTACAGCTGCTTTTTCAGCGCGCGCAGGTTCACGGTAATGGTTTTACCGTTCACGCTGTGGGTGCCTTCACCCAGCAGATGCCAGTAGCTGGTCATCTCGATCAGTTCGTCGTAGTAGTGGGCAATGCCTTCCGCGCGCTTCTGGATCTGCTCGTTGGTGACGATATCGTCAAACACCACCGCCGGATCGTTCACGATGTTGCGGATGATGTGGGTGTAAGAGCGGGAGTGGATCGTCTCGGAAAACGCCCAGGTTTCCACCCAGGTTTCCAGCTCGGGAATGGAGATCAGCGGCAGCAACGCCACGTTCGGGCTACGACCCTGAATGGAGTCCAGCAGTGTCTGGTACTTCAGGTTGCTGATGAAGATATGTTTTTCGTGATCCGGCAGCGACTGGTAATCAATACGGTCGCGGGAAACGTCCACTTCTTCCGGGCGCCAGAAGAAGGAGAGTTGCTTTTCAATCAGCTTTTCGAAGATGTCATATTTTTGCTGATCGTAGCGTGCCACGTTGACCGGCTGGCCGAAGAACATCGGCTCTTTGAGCTGGTCGTTTTTCGTCTGTGAAAAGGTGGTATATGCCATGAGTGTGTCCTGTCTTACGAAATAAAGGCGGGGATATCCCCGCCCTTCATTAGATCTTACATGCGCCGCTTTCGCAGCCATCGTCCTGAATTGACGGTACCAGGTCATCCTGGGCGTCTTCTGCACCGTCACGGGTGTTGTGATAGTACAGGGTTTTCACGCCGAATTTATAGGCGGTCAATAGGTCTTTCAACAGCTGCTGCATCGGCACCTTACCGGACGGGAAGCGCGTCGGGTCATAGTTGGTGTTGGCAGAGATCGACTGGTCGATAAACTTCTGCATGATACCCACCAGCTGCAGGTAGCCGTCGTTGTTTGGCATCTCCCACAGCAGCTCGTAGTTGTTGCCCAGCGTTTCGTAATCCGGCACCACCTGACGCAGCACGCCGTCTTTCGACGCTTTAATGCTGACGTGGCCGCGCGGCGGCTCAATACCGTTGGTGGCGTTGGAGATCTGCGAAGAGGTCTCGGACGGCATCAGGGCAGAGAGCGTGGAGTTACGCAGGCCGTGCGTTTTGATGGATTCGCGCAGGCCTTCCCAGTCGAGGTGCAGCGGCTCGCTGACAATCGCATCCAGGTCTTTCTTGTAGGTGTCGATCGGCAGAATGCCTTTTGCGTAGGTGGTTTCGTTGAACCACGGGCACGCGCCTTGCTCTTTCGCCAGCTCGTTAGAGGCTTTCATCAGGTAGTACTGAATCGCTTCGAACGTCTGGTGCGTCAGGTTGTTGGCGCTGCCGTCGGAGTAACGCTTGCCGTTTTTCGCCAGCCAGTAGGCGAAGTTGATCACGCCGATACCCAGGGTACGACGACCCATCGCACCGCGTTTAGCGGCCGGGATTGGGTAATCCTGGTAGTCCAGCAGGGCATCCAGCGCGCGAACCGCCAGCACGGCCAGCTCTTCCAGTTCATCCAGGCTCTTAATCGCGCCCAGGTTGAACGCGGACAGCGTACACAGGGCGATTTCGCCATTTTCGTCGTTCACGTCTTCCAGCGGTTTGGTCGGCAGGGCGATCTCCAGGCACAGGTTAGACTGGCGCACTGGCGCTACCACCGGATCAAACGGGCTGTGGGTATTGCAGTGGTCAACGTTCTGGATGTAGATACGGCCGGTAGAGGCACGTTCCTGCATCATCAGGGAGAACAGGTCTACCGCCTTCAGGCGCTGTTTGCGGATGCTGTCGTCTTTTTCATATTTGGTGTACAGACGCTCGAACTCGTCCTGATCGGCGAAGAACGCATCGTACAGGCCCGGGACGTCGGACGGGCTGAACAGGGTGATGTCTTCGCCTTTCAGCAGGCGGGTGTACATCAGCTTGTTGATCTGCACGCCGTAGTCCATGTGACGCACGCGGTTGCCTTCCACACCGCGGTTGTTTTTCAGTACCAGCAGGCTTTCCACTTCCAGGTGCCACATTGGGTAGAACAGGGTTGCTGCTCCGCCGCGCACGCCGCCCTGAGAGCAGGATTTTACCGCCGTCTGGAAGTGCTTGTAGAACGGGATACAGCCGGTGTGGAACGCTTCACCGCCGCGAATCGGGCTGCCCAGCGCGCGAATGCGACCGGCGTTGATGCCGATACCGGCACGCTGGGAGACGTATTTCACGATGGCGCTGGAGGTGGCGTTGATGGAATCCAGGCTGTCACCACACTCGATCAGCACGCAGGAGCTGAACTGACGGGTAGGGGTGCGCACGCCAGACATGATTGGCGTTGGCAGAGAAATCTTGAACGTGGATACCGCATCGTAGAAACGCTTCACGTAGTCCAGACGGGTCTCACGCGGGTAGTTTGAGAACAGACAGGCGGCTACCAGAATATAGAGGAACTGGGCGCTTTCGTAGATCTCACCGGTCACACGGTTCTGAACCAGGTACTTGCCTTCGAGCTGCTTCACCGCCGCGTAGGAGAAGTTCATGTCGCGCCAGTGATCGATAAACCCGTTCATCTGCTCGAACTCTTCTTCCGTATAGTCTTCCAGCAGATGCGTGTCGTATTTGCCCAGCTCGACCATTTTCACCACGTGATCGTAAAGCTTCGGCGGCTCGAACTGGCCGTAAGCTTTTTTACGCAGGTGGAAAATCGCCAGACGTGCAGCGAGGTACTGATAATCCGGCGCTTCGCGGGAGATGAGGTCTGCCGCTGCTTTAATGATCGTTTCGTGGATATCAGACGTTTTAATGCCGTCGTAGAACTGAATGTGGGAACGCAGTTCAACCTGGGATATAGATACGTTGTTCAGTCCTTCTGCTGCCCAGTCGAGAACTCGATGGATTTTGTCCAGATTGATACGCTCGGTAGTACCGTCGCGCTTTGTCACCAGCAGACTCTGATTCATGTGGGTTTTACCTGTCCGTGAAATAAAAAATATCCCCCGCTTATCCACAGATCCGTCTTGTGACTAACTCTGTGGATAAATACTACATATAGGGGGTTTGCGATAAGAAAAACGCTATATGGTGAGTATTCTAGTATCGAATCTTTTCAGCACAAGGGTTGATTTTGACGTTAAATTGAGGTTGTGAAAGGGTAAAAAAGCGTAAGTCCTCGTACCGTAAGGCCTGGAAGACATGTCAATAATTAAGAAAAAAAATTCAAAATTTGATCGAGTGCTGATTTCTTCAACGGGAGGTCAGAATTGCGCAACATGATGTCGCGCAATCTTTATAAGAATAACGAATGACGTTAGTCGTTTTTGGCGGTTGTGTGCAACATATAGTTAACATCCACGCCCGGTGCGAGCTTGAATTTATCGGTCAGCGGATTGTAGTGCAGGCCGGTGATGTGCTGCTCTTTGAGCCACGTCTGGTCAACCCAGCTTAACAGCTCGGCCGGCTTGATGAATTTCTTCACGTCGTGCGTGCCTTTCGGCACCATGCGCAGCACATACTCCGCGCCGACAACGGCCATCAGCCAGGCTTTGCCGTTGCGGTTGATGGTCGAGAAAAAGACCTGGCCGCCCGGTTTCACCAGTTTTGCACAGGCGTTTACCACGGACTGCGGATCCGGAACGTGCTCCAGCATCTCCATGCAGGTCACCACATCGTACTGGTGGGCATGTTTTGCCGCGTGCGCTTCCACAGTTTCCTGCACATATTCCACCTGTATACCGGACTCCAGCGCATGAAGACGGGCAACCTGCAGCGGTTCAAAGCCCATGTCCAGGCCGGTGACGGTAGCCCCTTCGCGCGCCATGCTCTCCGCCAGGATGCCGCCGCCGCAGCCGACGTCGAGCATTTTCTTACCGAACAGACCGCCGGAACGCTCCGCGATATAGCCCAGACGTAGCGGGTTGATGCGATGCAGCGGTTTGAACTCACCTTCGAGATCCCACCAGCGGGACGCCACCGCTTCAAATTTGGCAATCTCTTCGTGGTCAACGTTTTGTGCCACCGGGGATTTTTCGGCATTCATGGGCGCTTTTACTCCTTATTTAGCAAGACAAGGGAGTATATCAGGCAATCCCTGTGAATAAAGCGTATAGGTTTACCTGTATCACCGCGGCTGTGTTATAATTTGCGACCTTTGAATCCGGGATACAGTAGAGGGATAGCGGTTAGATGAGCGACCTTGCGAGAGAAATTACACCGGTTAACATCGAGGAAGAGCTGAAGAGCTCCTATCTGGACTATGCGATGTCGGTCATTGTTGGCCGTGCGCTGCCGGACGTCCGCGATGGCCTGAAGCCGGTACACCGTCGCGTACTATACGCCATGAACGTATTGGGCAATGACTGGAATAAAGCCTACAAAAAATCTGCCCGTGTCGTTGGTGACGTAATCGGTAAATACCATCCTCATGGTGATTCCGCGGTGTACGACACTATCGTCCGTATGGCGCAGCCATTCTCGCTGCGTTACATGCTGGTAGATGGTCAGGGTAACTTTGGTTCTATCGACGGCGACTCCGCCGCGGCAATGCGTTATACGGAAATCCGTCTGGCGAAGATTGCCCATGAGCTGATGGCCGACCTGGAAAAAGAGACGGTTGATTTCGTTGATAACTACGACGGCACGGAAAAAATTCCTGACGTTATGCCAACGAAGATCCCTAACCTGCTGGTGAACGGCTCGTCCGGTATCGCCGTCGGTATGGCAACCAACATTCCGCCACACAACATCACGGAAGTGATCAACGGCTGCCTGGCCTATATCGACGATGAAGACATCAGCATTGAAGGGCTGATGGAACACATCCCGGGCCCGGACTTCCCGACGGCGGCGATCATTAACGGTCGTCGCGGCATTGAAGAAGCGTACCGCACCGGCCGCGGCAAGATTTACATCCGTGCCCGCGCTGAAGTGGAAGCGGACGCGAAAACCGGCCGTGAAACCATCATTGTTCACGAGATCCCGTATCAGGTGAACAAAGCGCGTCTGATTGAAAAAATCGCCGAGCTGGTAAAAGAGAAACGCGTTGAAGGCATCAGCGCGCTGCGTGACGAGTCTGACAAAGACGGTATGCGCATCGTGATTGAAATCAAGCGCGACGCGGTGGGTGAGGTTGTGCTGAATAACCTCTACTCCCAGACTCAGCTTCAGGTCTCCTTCGGTATCAACATGGTTGCGCTGCACCATGGTCAGCCGAAGATCATGAACCTGAAAGAGATCCTGAGCGCGTTCGTGCGTCACCGCCGCGAAGTGGTGACCCGTCGTACCATCTTCGAGCTGCGCAAAGCGCGCGACCGTGCACACATCCTTGAAGCGCTGGCGGTTGCGCTGGCCAACATCGACCCGATCATCGAACTGATCCGTCGTGCGCCAACCCCGGCTGAAGCGAAAGCGTCGCTGGTTGCGCGTCCGTGGGATTTGGGTAACGTGGCGGCGATGCTGGAACGTGCGGGCGATGACGCCGCGCGTCCTGAGTGGCTGGAGCCTGAATTCGGCGTGCGTGACGGTCAGTACTACCTGACTGAACAGCAGGCCCAGGCGATTCTGGATCTGCGCCTGCAGAAGCTGACCGGCCTTGAGCACGAAAAACTGCTCGACGAGTACAAAGAGCTGCTGGAGCAAATTGCTGAGCTGCTGCACATCCTGGGTAGCGCCGAGCGCCTGATGGAAGTAATCCGCGAAGAGCTGGAGCTGGTCCGCGATCAGTTCGGCGACGAGCGCCGCACCGAAATCACCGCTAACAGCTCTGATATCAACATTGAAGATCTGATCAACCGCGAAGACGTGGTGGTCACCCTGTCTCACCAGGGCTATGTGAAGTATCAGCCGCTGACCGACTACGAAGCACAGCGTCGTGGCGGTAAGGGCAAATCTGCTGCACGCATTAAAGAAGAAGACTTTATTGACCGCCTGCTGGTGGCCAACACCCACGACACGATCCTCTGCTTCTCCAGCCGCGGCCGTCTGTACTGGATGAAGGTCTATCAGCTGCCGGAAGCGAGCCGTGGCGCGCGTGGTCGTCCAATCGTCAACCTGCTGCCGCTGGAAGCGAACGAACGTATCACCGCTATTCTGCCGGTACGCGAGTACGAAGAGGGCGTGAACGTCTTTATGGCGACCGCCAGCGGTACCGTGAAGAAAACCGCGCTGACCGAATTCAGCCGTCCACGTTCTGCCGGTATTATTGCGGTGAACCTGAACGAAGGCGACGAGCTGATCGGTGTGGATCTGACCTCCGGTTCTGATGAAGTGATGCTGTTCTCTGCGGCCGGTAAAGTGGTGCGCTTCAAAGAGAATGCCGTGCGTGCAATGGGTCGTACGGCGACCGGTGTACGCGGTATCAAACTGGCGGGTGAAGATTCCGTTGTTTCCCTGATCGTTCCACGTGGCGAAGGCGCAATCCTGACCGTCACCCAGAACGGCTACGGTAAACGTACGGCGGAAAGCGAATATCCGACCAAGTCACGCGGCACGCAGGGCGTTATTTCCATCAAGGTCACCGAACGCAACGGGTCCGTTGTAGGCGCGGTGCAGGTGGACGATGCCGACCAGATCATGATGATCACCGATGCCGGTACGCTGGTGCGTACCCGCGTGTCCGAGATCAGCGTGGTGGGCCGTAACACCCAGGGCGTTATCCTTATCCGTACGGCGGAAGATGAAAACGTAGTGGGTCTGCAGCGCGTTGCTGAGCCGGTGGACGACGAAGAGCTCGACTCTATTGACGGCAGCGTCGCGGAAGGTGATGACGAAATCGCACCGGAAGCGGAGACCGACGATGACGCAGCGGATGACGCTGACGAGTAACGTCTCATGACGCATAAAGGGCCGGATTCCGGCCCTTTTCTTTTGCAGTTGCAGATACGTGAACGTTGCGACAAGCCGCGTTTACCGCTACCTTAACCACATTCTTTTGACCCCGACGGCGGAGCCTCGCCCCTTTGAAATACCTCGTCTCCTTTCGTACCACGCTGAAAGTTTCTCGCTATCTGTTCCGGGCGCTGGCGCTCTTGCTTTGGCTGCTGGTGGTCTTGCTGTCGGTGTTTTACATCGTCAATGCGCTGCATCAGAAAGAAGCAGAGATTCGCCAGGAGTTTAATTTAAGCTCCGATCAGGCCCAGCGCTACATTCAGCGAACATCGGACGTGATGAAGGAGCTGAAGTATATTGCCGAAAATCGACTGACGGCGGAAAACGGTATCCTTGCCCTTCGCGGGCGCAATGACAAAACCGAAGTGCCGGACTTCCAGCCGCTGTTCCCGGACTCCGATTGCTCCACCATGAGCAATACCTGGCGCGGGTCGCTGGAATCCCTCGCCTGGTTTATGCGCTACTGGCGCGATAACTTCTCTGCCGCCTACGATCTCAACCGCGTATTCCTGATTGGCAGCGAAAATCTCTGCATGGCTGACTTTGGCCTGCGCGATGTGCCCGTCGAGCGCGATGATGCGCTGAAAAGCCTGCACGAGCGTATTGTCAAATATCGCAATGCCCCGCAGGACGAGCGCGGGAACAACATCTTCTGGATTAGCCAGGGGCCGCGTATGGGCGTGGGCTATTTCTACGCGCTGACGCCGGTTTATCTGGGCAATCGCCTGCAGGCGCTGCTGGGGATTGAGCAGACCATTCGCATGGAAAACTTCTTCACGCCGGGCAGCCTGCCGATGGGCGTGACTATTCTGGATGAAAATGGGCATCAGCTGATCTCACTCGCCGGGCCGGATAAGAGTTTGAACGTCGATCCGCACTGGATGCAGGAACGCTCATGGTTTGGCTACACCTCCGGCTTCCGCGAGCTGGTGCTGAAAAAAAGCCTGCCACCATCTTCGCTGAGCATTGTCTACTCGCTGCCGGTGGATATGGTGCTCGAGCGGATACGTATTCTTATTATGAATGCGATTCTGCTGAACCTGCTGGTGGGGGGCGCGCTGTTCACGCTGGCGCGCATGTATGAGCGTAGAATCTTTATTCCCGCCGAAAGTGACGCACAGCGTCTGGAGGAGCACGAGCAGTTCAACCGCAAAATTGTCGCTTCCGCGCCGGTGGGGATCTGCATTCTGCGTACCCAGGACGGGACCAACATCCTGAGTAACGAGCTGGCGCACAACTACCTGAATATGCTGACGCACGAGGACCGGCAAAGGCTGACGCAGATCATCTGCGGGCAGCAGGTGAACTTTGTCGACGTGCTCACCAGCACCCACACCAACCTGCAGATAAGCTTTGTCCATTCCCGCTATCGCAATGAAAACGTAGCGATTTGCGTGCTGGTGGATGTCTCCGCGCGCGTGAAGATGGAAGAGTCGCTGCAGGAGATGGCGCAGGCCGCGGAGCAGGCCAGCCAGTCGAAATCCATGTTCCTGGCTACTGTAAGCCACGAGCTGCGTACGCCGCTGTACGGGATTATCGGTAACCTCGATCTGCTGCAGACGAAAGAGTTGCCGAAAGGCGTCGACCGGCTGGTAACGGCGATGAACAACTCCTCCAGCCTGCTGCTGAAGATCATCAGCGATATTCTCGACTTCTCTAAAATTGAGTCTGAGCAGCTGAAAATCGAGCCGCGCGAGTTTTCGCCGCGTGAGGTCATGAACCACATCAGCGCCAACTATCTGCCGCTGGTGGTGCGTAAACAGCTGGGGCTCTACTGCTTTATCGAGCCGGATGTGCCGCTGACGCTGCACGGCGATCCGATGCGTCTGCAGCAGGTCATCTCTAACCTGCTCAGCAACGCCATCAAATTCACCGATATCGGCTGCATAGTGCTACACGTTTGCAGGGCAGGGGATTACCTGAGCATCCGCGTGCGCGACACGGGGGTGGGTATTCCGGCCAAGGAGGTGGTACGTCTGTTCGACCCGTTCTTCCAGGTCGGCACCGGCGTGCAGCGTAACTTCCAGGGCACCGGTCTGGGGCTGGCGATTTGCGAGAAGCTCGTCAGCATGATGGACGGTGACATTTCCGTGGATACCGAGCCCGGCATGGGCAGCCAGTTCACCATCCGCATTCCGCTCTATTCGGCGCAGTATCCGGCAAAAGCCGCAGTTGACGGGCTGAGCGACAAGCGCTGCTGGCTGGCAGTCAATAATGCCTCGCTGAATGACTATCTGACGGCGCTGCTCACCCATAGCGGCGTGAGGGTCTGCCGCTATGAAGGCCAGATGCCGGACGTGGATGATGTGCTCATCACCGACGAGATGCCTGAACAGCCGTGGCAGGGGAGAGGAACGGTGCTCTTCTGCCGCCGCCACATTGGCATACCAGTTGAACGGGCGCCGGGGGAATGGGTTCACAGCGTCGCAACGCCGCATGAGCTGTTGAGCCTGCTGGCCCGTATCTACAAAGTCGAGCTGGAAGAGAACGACGGTGCAGGCGCGCTGCCGTCACCGGAAGGTCTGGCGTCAGTGAATGACGATATGATGATTCTGGTGGTGGATGACCATCCGATTAACCGTCGTCTGCTGGCTGACCAGCTTGGATCGCTGGGCTACCAGTGCAAAACCGCCAATGACGGCGTGGATGCGCTGAATGTGCTGAGTAAAAATCATATTGATATCGTGCTGAGCGACGTCAACATGCCTAACATGGACGGCTACCGGCTGACGCAGCGCATCCGACAGCTTGGCCTGACGCTGCCGGTGGTGGGCGTAACGGCGAACGCGCTGGCGGAAGAGAAACAGCGCTGTCTGGAGTCCGGCATGGACAGCTGCCTGTCGAAACCGGTCACGCTGGACGTGCTGAAGCAGACGTTGTCGATTTACGCGGATCGCGTGAGAAAAACCAGAATATAAAAAAGGCCCGCAAGGGCCTTTTACGTTTTTCACCCTCTCCCTGGGGGAGAGGGCTGGAGTGAGGGCATCAGGCCGCACACCCGCCAGGGATCAATCCTTATCCGATGCGCTCAGCGTAACGGAGGAGAGATAGTTCAGCAGGGCAATATCGTTGTCCACGCCCAGCTTCATCATTGCGGATTTCTTCTGGCTACTGATGGTTTTAATGCTGCGGTTCAGCTTCTTGGCAATCTCGGTCACCAGGAAACCTTCAGCGAACAGGCGCAGAACCTCACTCTCTTTCGGCGACAGGCGTTTGTCACCGTAGCCACCCGCGCTGATTTTTTCCAGCAGACGAGAGACGCTCTCAGGCGTGAACTTCTTGCCTTTCTGCAGCGCAGCGAGCGCTTTTGGCAGATCGGTCGGGGCGCCTTGTTTCAGCACAATCCCTTCGATGTCCAGATCCAGCACGGCGCTCAGGATCGCCGGGTTGTTGTTCATTGTCAGAACAATGATCGAGATGTCCGGGAAGTGACGTTTAATATATTTGATGAGCGTGATCCCATCACCGTATTTGTCCCCAGGCATGGAGAGATCGGTAATGAGCACGTGTGCATCAAGCTTTGGGAGGTTATTGATCAGTGCTGTAGAGTCTTCAAATTCACCGACTACATTCACCCACTCGATCTGTTCAAGTGATTTGCGAATACCGAACAGTACAATCGGATGGTCATCGGCAATAATTACGTTCATATTGTTCATGTATAAGGCTACCTTGCTACAGCAAGCTTTTGACGTAGGCGTCAATGTCGCTGATGTATTTTTCAATGCCAGAGGCATCTTTCTCACGAATTAGATGTTCCAGCGTTTCACATAACTGCTTGCCGGGAACCAGATTAAGCATGGCAAACACCCCTTTAAGCCGGTGTGCTGTCTGTGCCAGCGCTGCATAATCATTCGCAGCGGACTCAGTATACAACCGCTTCACATCATCTGGTACTGTATCAACAAAGAGGGAATAGTATCCGCTGGCGTGAAGCTCGGCATTTTCATTGCCGCCTAACGGGGATTCCGTTATCTCTTCCTGCGCCAGCTGCTCTTCTATTAGTTGTAGTACAGCTTCCTGCATCGCATTGCTTATATTAAAGTTGACGCGCAGCTGGCCAGGGCCGATTTTCCGCACGCCTGACTCATCATCGCTTAAAAGCAAGCCCGAGGCAGTAAGATTAGACGGATTATCAGTTAAAAACAGATCAAATTCTTGACTTGCCAGCCTTTCATCCGGCGTGATGCAGGCCGCGCCCCAGTTTTCGAGCTGACGAACAACAATATTGCGGATCTCGTTTGAGGTCACATCCACCATCACCACGACATCATCCAGCAGGCGTTCTTCATCTTCTTCCTGCGGATTGGCGGCCATTTTCACGTGCAGAGAGTAACGCGTACCCAGTGATTCACGGGCCTTGATATTCAGATGACCGCCGAGCTTACGCGCCAGTTGATCGCACAGCCAGAAGGTCAGGGCGTTAGCCTTGCCGTAATGATCGCTTTGCGTGTCATTCAGGAACGGGAAGTGCAGATTATCAATTTCACTCGCCGTGACGCCTTCCCCGGTGTCCAGGATACGGAACGTCAGGCGATCTTCCGCCGACTCGTCGGTGCTCACTTCAAGGGTTATCTTGCCAATCTGCGTGGTGGTCACGGCGTACTGAATAATCATCAGCAGAATACGACGCAGCGCCTCGCGGTCGCCGTGACGTTCGTCATTGGCGGGTAAATGGTTGTTGATCAGTAGCTGCAGCCCTTTGCGCTTAATGACGGGCAGGACTTCCGGAACCACTTCATCGATCAAATCCTGAATGGAGAAGAGAGAAGGGGTGCCTTTCCAGAAATCATTCTCCAGCATGTTCGCCAGCTGGATCTCATCCACCATGCGGACCAGCGAGTCGGCCTGGCAGGCGAGCTGGTGGCTTTCAGACGTGTTTAACGCCGCCGCCTGGGTCGCCAGCGTTTTTAACGGCTGCTTGAAGGCATCGCCAATGTTCTGCATAAATGCTGCGCGCCCCTGCTGGTTCTTCTCATACAGCCTTTGCGCCTGCTTGAGCTTTTTATTCACCAGCACTTCGCGATCCTGGTCGCGGATGATGAAGATTTGCGTGCGCGGGGCTACCTGGCTGCGGAACTGACGGATCTCGTACAGTTCATTGTTAATGGTGGCCTGAATGACTCCCTGGTGCTGATCCGCCATGGTGGTGATGTTCTGCAGGTTAAGGTGCGGCAGCAGATGGTCGGCAATTTTATTGCTCATTACCGTGCGATTCGCTTCCTGATCGTGAACTAACACCCCAAGCGGCAGCACGGAAACAATCTCTTCATTGAGCGCGCGCAACACGCGTAGCTCATTGGTATTGCCCGCCGAGACCGCAGACGCGTCGCTCTGGCGCCCAGGCTGGAAGCGGAAGGTACTGTAGCCGAACAGCGCCAGCGCCAGCAGGCCGATATTCAGCAGCAGAGGTAGCAGAATATTTTGCAGGGTGTCGAGCAGCAGCGTGCCAAACGGTACCTGCCACACCAGACGCATGCCTGTTGAGTTCAGCGACGAGGCAATTTCAATTTTCGAGCCGTTAAAGGAGATTGTGACGCTCTCTGCGGCCTCTTTGTCAGACGCCGCACGCATGTTCTGGGTGCTGCTGTCGGGCTCCAGACGGAAGCTGTCGAGCGGCATATCCGGCGGGATCAAATCATTAATGGGTAAATCAAAGGCCACGACCGTCGCCAGATGTCCCGGCTGGTTAAAGGTGGTACGCAGGGTAAAATAGTGACCATTCTGCCATGCCAGCCGGCGCAGCGATGAGAAGCTCTCACGTTCATCAAGGGCGTTGGCCTGCTGCAGCATTTCTGCCCGGCGGGAGTCGACAATGCTGCCGACCGTCGTCTCTTTAAATCCGGAAGAGAGATCTTTCAACGGCAGCGTCGAGATCAGGATCATGCTGTTATCCTGACCGTTCAGATAGTACATCGACCACGGTACCGTTTCGGCGCCCCAGAGGGTATCCAGGTAGGTCGAAATACGCTGCGTCATCTCAAGGGTCGCGCTGTCGTGAGAGCCAAAGATAAGCGCTTCAGTCTTACGCTGCGGTTTTTCGAGGTAGTAGACGTCCTGCTTCAGCCGCGTCTCCTGAAGTCCATCCCCGGACGAACTGGCAGGCGCCGCGGCAATGTTGTCGTAAATCTGCCAGGTGGCGTAGCGCCAGGTATCAATGCGCTTGTGAACGGCATGAGTAATATCAACCACCTGATAGCTCTTATCCTTCAGCCAGGCGTTAACCGCGCTCTGCACCATCACGCCCATTGTGACTAACAGCACAACGATCAAAAGAAGAAAGAAACGGGTGATGCTCCCGGGAAGGAGGGAGAATTTGCTCGGGGCGGTAGTTTCAGTCTGACTCATTGATATCTTTAACCCGTGATGGTCGTGCTCTGTGGCGATAGGGCAGTATAAAGGGTAATAACTGAATTTCCAGCGCCACTGTCCTGGAACAGGCGACTTTTTCGATGGCCCGTACGGGAGATGAAGTGTGTGTTAAATGTGTACAAGCCGATGATGCGTGTACAAATACAAAATGCTTTCGCGCATTAAATAGCACGAATTAACAAGAAATTAAGTTTTGTTCAAATTTTCGCATTCTGCGCGGAGGTGGGCGAGAATTTAGTTAATAGTCGTTACAATTTCGCTGCGGTAGCACAAAAAAAAGAAAAGTTACGTAAAGAAGGGTAAAAAAAAACCGAATGCGAAGCATCCGGTTGAATTAGGGATAAACAGACATTCAAAGCTGAATGACGGTAATAAATAAAGTTAATGATGATAGCGAGAGTTATTTTAGAGATTGGAGTCGATCTTGTTTTGTCATTCAGTGCGGTAACTTTTTTTATTTTAACTTATTGATTTGTTTGGGTTGATTTTTCTTTTTGATTATAAGTGCTAAATTTTTAAGCTTTTTGTGCTTTGTAAAAGTTCCTTTTCATTTACATCTTGAAACATGTTGATAGATAAATGAAACATCTTCAAAGTTTTCGTATCATATTCGCATTGGATTATTCTGTAATTTTGCGGAGAATGAAATTGCCGACTGGTTAATGAGGGTTAACCAGTAAGCAGTGGCAATTATAAGGCATATAACAGAGGGTTAATAAAATGAAAGTTAAAGTACTGTCCCTCCTGGTACCAGCACTGCTGGTAGCAGGCGCAGCAAATGCGGCCGAAATTTATAACAAAGATGGCAACAAATTAGATCTGTACGGCAAAGTTGATGGTCTGCACTATTTCTCTGACGATAAGAGTGCCGACGGCGACAAGACCTACATGCGTCTTGGCTTCAAAGGCGAAACTCAGGTTAACGATCAGCTGACCGGTTATGGCCAGTGGGAATACCAGATCCAGGGTAACACGACGGAAAGCGACAACCAGTCCTGGACGCGTGTGGCGTTTGCCGGTCTGAAATTCGCTGAAGCGGGTTCTTTCGATTACGGTCGTAACTACGGCGTGATCTACGACGTAACTTCCTGGACTGACGTTCTGCCAGAATTTGGCGGCGATACCTACGGCGCAGACAACTTCCTGCAGTCTCGTGCAAACGGCGTGGCAACTTACCGTAACCAGGACTTCTTCGGTCTGGTTGACGGCCTGAACTTTGCGCTGCAGTACCAGGGTAAAAACGGCAGCGTAAGCGGTGAAAACGTCGGTGGACGTAGCCTGCTGAACCAGAACGGCGACGGCTACGGTGCATCTGTAACCTATAACCTGGGCGAAGGCTTCAGCGTCGGGGGTGCAATGTCCTCCTCCAAACGTACCGCTGACCAAAACGCACCGGGCGTTTACGGTAACGGCGATCACGCAGAAGTCTATTCTGGCGGCCTGAAATACGATGCCAACAACATCTACCTGGCAGCGCAGTACTCTCAGACCTACAATGCAACCCGCTTCGGTACCTCTAACGGCGACAGCCCGACTACCGCTTACGGCTTTGCTAACAAAGCGCAGAACTTCGAAGTGGTTGCTCAGTACCAGTTCGACTTCGGCCTGCGTCCATCCGTGGCTTACCTGCAGTCCAAAGGTAAAGACATCGAAGGTTACGGCGATCAGGATCTGCTGAAATATGTTGATGTAGGTGCGACTTACTACTTCAACAAAAACATGTCCACCTACGTGGATTACAAAATCAACCTGGTTGATGAAAATGAGTTCACCCGTCAGGCCGGCATCGGTACTGATGATATCGTCGCGCTGGGTCTGGTTTACCAGTTCTAATCGCGTCATCGTGTGACTTAAGGGGCCTGATGGCCCCTTTTTTGTGCTTTTTTTGGCCTCACAATGCAACCGTTTTGGTGTACTCTTGCCGCCCTGGCATGAGGATAATAATGAATGGACATGACTTTTTTACGCGCCAGCTTTCTGGCTATGCTTTTTTTCCTGACCGCGTGTGATGAACCCGCGCCCGTGGCGAAAACCGATGCACCCGCCGCGACGGTGCTTGAAGGCAAAACGATGGGCACCTTCTGGCGCGTCAGCGTGATGGGCCTGGACAAAACGCGCGCTGATGAACTTCGCGGCAAAATCCAGTCTCAGCTGGATGCCGACGATCAGCTGCTCTCAACCTATAAAAATGACTCGGCGCTGATGCGCTTCAATCTCTCCACCAGTACCTCCCTGTGGCCGGTGAGCGAAGCGATGGCCGATATCGTCACTGAATCGATGCGCGTGGGATATAAAACCAACGGCGCGATGGACGTCACCGTCGGTCCCCTGGTGAATCTCTGGGGATTTGGTCCCAACAAACAGCCGGTGACCACGCCGGACAATGCGGCTATTGATGATGCCCGCGCCCGGACAGGGCTACAGCATCTGACGGTCATCAACCAGTACGGTCAGCAGTATCTGCAAAAGGATATTCCCGATCTGTTTGTCGATCTGTCGACGGTAGGGGAAGGCTACGCGGCGGATCACCTTGCCGCGCTGATGATGCAGGAAGGGATTTCGCGCTACCTGGTCTCCGTGGGCGGCGCGTTAGTTAGCCGGGGCATGAACGCCAGCGGTAAACCGTGGCGCGTGGCGATTCAAAAACCGACCGATCGGCAAAACGCCGTACAGGCCATTGTGGATATCAACGGACACGGCATCAGCACTTCCGGGAGCTACCGTAACTATTACGAACTCGACGGGAAGCGTATTTCGCACGTGATTGACCCTCAGACCGGACGTCCCATCACGCATAACCTGGTCTCGGTGACCGTGATTGCACCGACTGCGCTGGAAGCCGATGCCTGGGATACCGGCCTGATGGTTCTCGGCCCGGAAAAAGCTAAAGAGGTGGTTCGTCAGGAAGGGCTTGCAGTTTACATGATCACTAAAGAAGGCGACGGATTCAAAACCTGGAGCTCGCCGCAGTTCAACAGCTTCCTGGTGAGCGACAAAAATTAAAAAGCAAGGTTGCGGGTTTTTTATCACTGGCACTCGGGCACGCTAAAGGTATGCTTGTAAGAGGAGCTGATGATGAAAAATCCAACCTACATGAACGATGAGGATCGCTGGCAGGCCGTTCTGGCTCGCGATCCGCGCGCTGACGATCGGTTTGTTTTTGCCGTGCAGACGACGGGGATTTTCTGCCGCCCGTCCTGCCGTGCCCGTCACGCGCTGCGTAAAAATGTCTGCTTTTATCCTGATGTCCAGCATGCCATTCAGGCAGGGTTTCGTCCGTGCAAGCGCTGTATGCCGGACAAACGCGATCCGCAGCAGCAGAAGCTGGCGAAAGTGGAGTATGCCTGTCGCCTTCTGGAGCAGGATCCCGCGCTGACGCTTGAAGGTCTGGCGCAGCAGGTCGCCATGAGTCCTTTCCATTTCCACCGGCTGTTTAAATCCATTACCGGGATGACGCCAAAAGCCTGGCAGCAGGCGGCGCGGGGACAGCGTCTGCGCACGGCGCTTGCGCAGGGAAACAAAATTACCGATGCCGTGCTGGCGGCAGGTTTTCCCGACAGCAGCAGCTATTACCGCAAAGCCAACGACGCGCTGGGAATGACGGCGAAACAGTACCGCAAAGGCGAGGTACCGGTGCAGTACGCCATCGACGACTGTTCATTAGGACGCTGTCTGGTCGCTGAAAGCGAGCGGGGGATTTGCGCGATACTGCTGGGCGACAGCGATACCG
Organism: Enterobacter sp. KB-280D8; assembly: GCF_041399405.1. Classification (NCBI taxonomy): domain Bacteria; kingdom Pseudomonadati; phylum Pseudomonadota; class Gammaproteobacteria; order Enterobacterales; family Enterobacteriaceae; genus Enterobacter; species Enterobacter sp. KB-280D8. The sequence goes on along the minus strand of NZ_JBGKEC010000008.1, from coordinate 104,346 downwards.
AATTAGCCCAAGAGCTGGCGACGCTGTTTCCAAACGCTGAGCCTTCTTCACGTGAAGATGCCTTCGCTCAGCGTCTCCGTCAGGTCATTGCCAGTATTGATAACCGCGCGGTGCCGCTGGCCCTGCCGCTGGATATACGCGGAACCGCGTTCCAGCAGCGGGTATGGCAGGCTCTGCGGAACATCCCCAGCGGGGACACGGCCAGCTATCAGCAGGTGGCGCAGGCGATTGGCCAGCCCAATGCGGTGCGTGCCGTCGCCGGTGCCTGCGCGGCAAACAGGCTGGCGATTGTGATCCCCTGTCATCGCGTGGTTCGTAACGACGGCGCGCTGTCGGGCTATCGCTGGGGGGCGGCGCGAAAAGCGCTATTACTGAAACGTGAGGCAAAACGCCGGGAGGGATAATGCTCGATCTTTTTGCGGATGCTGAACCCTGGCAGGAGCCGCTTGCGCCGGGAGCGACGATCCTGCGCCGCTTCGCACTCTCCCGCGCACAGGCATTGCTTGCCGGCATAGAAGAGGTGACGGCCGTTTCACCGTTTCGCCATATGGTAACGCCGGGCGGCTACACCATGTCGGTGGCCATGGCCAACTGCGGGGAACTGGGGTGGGCTACGAACGCGCGGGGCTATCTCTATGCCCCCAACGATCCCGCCACCGGCCAGCCGTGGCCGCCGATGCCAGCGGTTTTTCAGACTCTCTGCCACGAAGCTGCCGTTGCAGCGGATTATCCTGACTTTCGGCCGGATGCCTGCCTGATCAACCGCTACGCCATCGGCGCGAAGCTCTCCCTGCATCAGGACAAAGATGAACCCGATCTGCGTGCGCCTATCGTCTCGGTATCGCTGGGCCTGCCCGCCGTCTTCCAGTTTGGCGGTCTACGCCGCAACGATCCGTTCAAGCGCATCATGCTGGAACATGGTGACGTGGTGGTATGGGGCAGGGAGTCGCGGCTGTACTATCACGGCATTCAGCCCCTGAAGCCCGGGGTTCATCCCCTTACTGGCGAGTACCGCTATAATCTGACTTTCCGTCAGGCGGGCTTTAGCAAACAAAAATAAGAATTATTCTTGATGTCCGCGCAGGGCAGTTTACACTGCTGGCTGATTTTTATTGTCCGGATTGCCTGCATGCAACTACTTCTTCTTGTCTGGCGTCAGTACCGCTGGCCCTTCATTGCCGTAATGGCGTTAAGCCTTGCCAGCGCCGCGCTGGGTATTGGCCTGATCGCGTTTATAAACGTGCGGCTGATCGAAATGGTTGATACCTCACTCTCGGTACTGCCAGAGTTTCTCGGCCTGCTGCTGCTGTTGATGGCGGTTACGCTTGGTTCTCAGCTGGCGCTGACCGCGCTTGGGCACCATTTCGTTTTCCGCCTGCGCAGCGAGTTCATCAAGCGGATCCTCGACACGCAGGTTGAGCGCGTGGAGCAGCTCGGTAGCGCCTCCCTGCTGGCAGGGCTGACCAGCGACGTGCGCGCCATTACCATCGCGTTTGTCCGCCTGCCGGAGCTGGTGCAGGGGATCATCCTGACCTTTGGCTCTGCCGCCTATCTCGCCTGGCTCTCTACTAAAATGCTGGCGGTGACCGCCCTGTGGATTGCCATCACCATCTGGGGCGGCTTTATGCTGGTGTCGCGCGTCTATAAGCACATGGCGGTCCTGCGCGAAACGGAAGATAAGCTCTATAACGATTATCAGACGGTGCTGGAAGGGCGCAAAGAGCTGACTCTCAACCGCGAGCGCGCCGAGCATATTTTCAATCAACTTTATATTCCGGACGCGCGTGAATACCGGCACCACATCATTCGCGCCGATACCTTCCACCTGAGCGCCGTGAACTGGTCCAACATTATGATGCTGGGTGCCATTGGCCTGGTGTTCTGGATGGCGAACAGCCTGGGCTGGGCGGATACCAACGTGGCGGCGACCTACTCGCTGACGCTGCTGTTTTTACGTACGCCGCTGCTCTCGGCCGTTGGCGCACTGCCTACGTTACTCAGCGCGCAGGTGGCGTTTAATAAGCTCAAAAAATTCGATCTCGCGCCGTTCAAAGCCGAATTCCCGCGCCCGCAGGCCTTCCCGAACTGGCAGACCCTGGAGCTGCGCGACGTGATGTTCCGCTATCAGGACAACGCCTTCTCCGTGGGGCCAGTTAACCTGACGATTCACCGCGGTGAACTGCTGTTTCTCATCGGCGGCAACGGCAGCGGAAAATCCACGCTGGCGATGTTGCTCACCGGACTTTACCAGCCGCAGTCGGGCGAAATCCTGCTGGACGGTAAGGCGCTGAGTGCAGAGAAGCCCGAGGATTACCGCAAGCTTTTCTCGGCGGTGTTCACCGATGTCTGGCTGTTTGACCGGCTGCTGGGGCCGGAAGGGCAGCAGGCCAATCCTGAGCTGGTTGAAAAATGGCTGACGCAGCTGCAGATGGCGCACAAGCTGGAGCTTCAGGACGGAAAAATCCTCAACCTCAAGCTCTCCAAGGGGCAGAAGAAGCGCGTGGCGCTGCTGCTGGCGTTGGCGGAAGAGCGTGACATCATCCTGCTGGATGAGTGGGCGGCGGATCAGGATCCGCATTTCCGCCGCGAGTTTTATCAGGTGCTGCTGCCGCTGATGCAGGAGATGGGCAAGACCATTTTCGCCATCAGCCACGACGATCACTACTTCATTCATGCCGACCGTCTGCTGGAGATGCGTGACGGCAAGCTGAGCGAGCTGACCGGTGAAGAGCGCGATGCGGCCTCGCGTGACGCGGTGGCGCGTACGGCCTGATGCCCTCACCCTAACCCTCTCCCACAGGGAGAGGGGATAGATCGTGGCTGTAATGACGCTTTTTTCTCCACCTCGGCCCGTTGTTTATTCTTATTTACATATCCCCGCGCTATGCTTAACCCCAACTCATTTAATGGATTTATGATTGATGTCGGTATTAAAGAAAAACAGCGCCAGGCAGCGTGACCAGGAGCGTGCGCGACTCATCTGGCTTCTCACGACCGATAAAGCGGTCACTTCTACGCTATTAGGCAAACTGACCCTGGCTGAGCAATATGATGTCGGCACCTTAGCCGACGATATTGCTGAGGTAGGTGCGCTGGTTGCTCATTTACCCCCGCCGGATCTGGCGGATACCCTTGAGGCGCTTCCCTCGGAAGAACGTCACGCTCTGTGGCGTCTGGTGCAGGATCACGAGCGCGGCCAGGTCCTGCTTGAAGCCTCGGAAAACGTCTGGGACGACCTGATCGACGAGATGAGCGACCGGGACATCCTCGACGCCCTGCAAACCCTGGATATCGACGAGCAGATTTACCTTGTACAGCACCTGCCGCGTAACCTGACCGGTCGCCTGCTGGCGTCTCTGCCCGCCGATGAACGCGCGCGCGTGCGCCAGGTGATGCACTACGAGAAAAACAGCGTTGGCGCGATCATGGAGTTTGGCGTTATCACGGTACGTCCGGACGTCACGCTGGGTACCGTGCAGCGCTACCTGCGCCGCCTGGGCAGGATGCCGGATAACACCGATAAACTGTTTGTTACCTCGCGGGACAAAACCCTGCTCGGCGAGCTGGAGCTGAAAACCATCCTGCTCAACAGCACCCAGCGGAAGGTGAGTGAGGTGATGGAAAACGAGCCGATGGTCTTCTCCCCGGAAGACGACGCGGAAAAAGCGGCGCGTACCTTTGAACGTGATGACCTTGTGAGTGCGGCGGTCGTAGACTCCGTTGGCAAGCTGATGGGGCGTCTGACCATTGATGAGATCGTTGATGTGGTCTACGAAGAAACCGACAACGACCTGCGCGCGCTCGGGGGGATCAGCGCCGAAGATGACGTCCATGCCTCCGTCGGCAAGGCGGTAAAAACCCGCTGGGCGTGGCTGGCTATTAACCTGTGTACCGCCTTTATCGCCTCCCGCGTGATTGACGGCTTTGAACACACCATTTCGCAGCTGGTGGCGCTGGCCTCGCTGATGCCGATTGTGGCCGGGATTGGCGGCAACACCGGAAACCAGACCATCACCATGATCGTCCGCGCGCTGGCGCTGGAAAATATTCAGCCCGGTAATTTTGCCTTTCTGATCTTCAGAGAGATGGGCGTGGCGCTGATCAACGGCCTGGTGTGGGGCGGCATTATGGGCGGCATCACCTGGTGGCTGTATGACGATATGGCCTTAGGCGGGGTGATGATGCTGGCGATGGTGCTGAATTTACTGGTGGCATCGATGATGGGCGTTATTATCCCGCTGACGATGACCAAACTGGGGCGCGACCCCGCGGTGGGGTCGAGCGTGATGATCACCGCCATCACCGATACCGGCGGTTTCTTTATTTTTCTTGGGCTGGCAACGGTTTTTCTGCTTTAACCCGACGCTTAATCCGGGCGGGGATTAGTGCCATGACGATAATCCCGCCCAGTACGCCAATCGCCAGGTTGCCAGTTGAAACCGTTGCGGCAACGGTCACCAGCATCACCACCGTTTCGGCAATCGGGGCATTTTTTATCGTGGCGGGCTGAAGGCTGTGCCAGCTGAAGGTTTTGACGGCGACGATCGCCATAATCCCCGCCAGCACCGCCATCGGGATTTTCGCCATGACTTCACTGAGTGCCGTCACCAGGATCAGCAGCACGATGCCCGCCGCAAGGGTTGAAATACGGCTTCGCCCTTTCCCCATCTCCACGTTAACGATGGTTTGTCCGATCATCGCGCAGCCCGCAATGCCGCCGTAAAAACCGGCCAGAATATTGCCGACGCCCAGCCCGATGCTCTCGCGGCGTTTGCTCGATGGCGTTACGGTCAGTTCATCCACCAGCTTTGCCGTTAGCAGGGATTCCAGCAGACCGACGAAGGCAATACTCAAGGCGCACGGCCAGATGATGCTCAGCGTCTGTACGTTAAGCGGTACCAGCAGCTCGGTAAACCCCGGCAAACCGCCGCTCATGGAGCCTTCATCGCCCACGGTCGGCAGGACCTGGCCGGTTGAAACGGTGAACAAGGTTAACAGCACGATCGCAATCAGCGGGGAAGGGATGCTTTTGATATAGCGCGGCACCCACAGCACGATCAGCAGCGTCAGCACGAACAGGCCCACAATCAGCGGGCTTCGGCTCCAGAAATGCGGCACCTGAGCGAAGAAGATCAGAATACCCAGGGCGTTAACAAACCCCGTCATGACCGACTGGGGAATAAAGCGCATGAGTCTTGCCATGCCTAGCACGCCGAACAGAATTTGTATCACGCCAGCCATCAGCACGGCGGGAAGAATGTACTGTACGCCGTGCTGATGCACCATTGGGCCAATGACCAGCGCTACGGAACCGGCGGCTGCCGTGACCATCGCCGGACGACCTCCCAACACGGAGAGAACAAGGCACAGCACTACGGAGGCGATCAGGCTGACTTTTGGGTCAACGCCTGCGACTACGGAAAAAGAGATCACTTCCGGGATCAGGGCCAGGGCGGTAATAACGCCCGCCAGCGTTTCACGCGTCAGCTGCTTAGGGGAACGCAGTACGTTGGCTACGCGGTCTTCGGGGGATACAGCAGAATGGGGTAAGGACATAACAGTTCGCTGGTTAGGGCAGGCTTCCGTGCGCGCGATCACAAAGTGCAGCATAGTAGCCATAAATTCCCTCTATTGCCAGCTGCGCCCCGCAATCCCCTACAAACAATCCATCATTAAATTTCACAATTACAATAATTTCGTAACCTTTAAACAATATTTAAAAGTTGTTACCGTGCCCACGCAGCTTTTTTCACCTGCACTTTCCACGCATCAAGCACTTTTACACTAAGGCATAAATTATGAAAAAAATGACTGCCATGCTCTTTTCTCTGGCCGTTGGGCTCAGCGCCGTCTCGATGGCAGCGAAAGCAGACGCACCAAAAGAGCAGGAAACGGACGTCCTTTTAATTGGTGGCGGTATCATGAGCGCCACGCTGGGAACCTATCTGCAGGAACTGCAGCCGGACTGGTCCATGACCATGGTCGAGCGCCTCGATGGCGTGGCGCAGGAGAGTTCGAACGGCTGGAATAACGCCGGTACCGGTCATTCGGCACTCATGGAACTGAACTATACGCCGCAGAAAAAGGACGGTTCCATTAGTATCGAGAAGGCGGTAGAGATCAACGAAGCATTCCAGATCTCGCGCCAGTTCTGGTCTCACCAGGTCAACAGCGGCGTGATGCACGACCCGCACTCCTTCATCAACACCGTACCGCACATGAGCTTTGTGTGGGGCGAGCAGAACGTGAATTTCCTGCGCGCGCGTTACGCTGCGCTGCAGCAGAGCACCCTGTTCCGCGGGATGAAATACTCCGAAGACCACGCGCAGATCAAAGAGTGGGCCCCGCTGGTCATGGAAGGTCGCGATCCAAACCAAAAAGTGGCGGCGACCCGTACCGAAATCGGGACCGACGTGAACTACGGTGAAATTACCCGTCAGCTGGTGGCGTCCCTGAAGAAAAAAGAGAACTTCAACCTGCAGCTCAGCACCGAAGTGCGCGGCTTTAAGCGCAATGCGGACAACAGCTGGAGCGTGACGGTTGCCGATCTGAAAAACAATGAAGCCGAGCACGTCATTAAGGCCAAGTTTGTCTTCATCGGTGCGGGCGGCGCGGCGCTGAAGCTGCTGCAGGAGTCCGGTATTCCTGAAGCTGACGACTACGCGGGCTTCCCGGTCGGCGGCCAGTTCCTGGTATCCGAGAACCCGGAAGTGGTGAATCGTCATCTGGCAAAAGTGTACGGTCAGGCTTCCGTAGGTGCGCCACCGATGTCCGTACCGCACATTGACACCCGTATGCTGGACGGTAAACGCGTGGTGCTGTTCGGACCGTTCGCGACCTTCTCCACCAAGTTCCTGAAAAACGGCTCCCTGTGGGATCTGCTGAGCGCAACCACCACCTCTAACGTCAAGCCGATGATGGACGTGGGTCTGGATAACTTCGACCTGGTAAAATACCTGATCAGCCAGGTGATGCTCTCTGACGACGAACGCTTCGAGGCGCTGAAAGAGTACTATCCGCAGGCGAAGAAAGAAGACTGGCGTCTGTGGCAGGCGGGTCAGCGTGTCCAGATCATCAAGCGCGATCCGAAAGAGGGCGGCGTACTGCGTCTGGGTACCGAAGTGGTGAGCGATAAGGATGGCACGATTGCCGCGCTGCTGGGCGCGTCACCGGGTGCGTCTACCGCTGCGCCAATCATGCTGCACCTGATGGAAAAAGTGTTTAAAGACAAAGTTGCCAGCCCGGAATGGCAGGCGAAGCTGAAAACCATTATTCCATCGTACGGCACGAAGCTGAACGGTAACGTGGATGCGACGGAGCAGGAGCTGGAATACACCAGCCGCGTATTGCAGTTGCAGTACGTGAAGCCGCAGGCTGCGGATGCTGCGCCAAAAGCGGAGCTGAAGCCTCAGCCGGAAAACAAACCGGTTGCCGATATCGCGCTGTAAGGTAAAAGCAAAACGGTAACATTCGTTACCGTTTTTAGTGTTTTCTCCCTCTCCCGGTGGGAGAGGGGTCGGGTAAGGCGAAGCCGCCACCCGACTTATATTCAACGTACTACGGCTTGACCGACAGTCTCATCTGCCTTCCAGACGCGATATTTCACTTCCACGTTTTCAGGCGTATACACCACGATCGGCAACTTGCTGTTGTAGCGCAGCAGGCTGTTGTCGCCCAGATAGGCCGTCACAAATTTCTTCTCTTTCTTGCCGTCAGGGCAGGCCATCATGGTGGAAACCGGAGAGGTGACTTTATCAAAGACGTAATAGTCGTAACCCCAGCCTTCCAGGGTTTTGCTTTCCAGCTGACCGCCAAGACGGTGCTGATTGCAGTCCACTTCCAGCGTCTTGCCAATTAACAGTTCCACTTTGTAATTCGCTTCGTCCTGCTGAACCGGCAGCTGAATCACCTGACGCTTCATGCCTTTTTCCGCTTGCGGATAGGGGGCAACTTTTTCCAGCGGCTGCGCTTTTTGGGCGTCGCTGGCGAAAGCGCTGGTGCTGACGCACGCGGCGGCGAGAAGCGCGATGGCAAATTTAGGTGCGTTTTTCATTGTCATTCCTTTATGTCAAAACGGTCCTGCACAGACTAACATAACGCGTATGAATGATTAGTGTGATTTACTTACATTTTCATTATGTGTAGCGTAATAAACCTGGTATTACCCATTTTTGCAGGTATTTGTACTGGTGTGGAGTGTGGCGGGCGTTCGTGTTATTTTAGACCCTCTATTATGTTATTCATCTGTGAAAGGGAAGAGAGATGGTTCGTGCAAAACTGAAAACACCTGAAGGCCGCAAGTTCCTCCTGGCGCTGCTGGTCGTGTTTATGATTGCTGCCGCGTGCGTCGGGCGGGCCACCATTGTTGGCGTCATCGAACAGTACAACATTCCTCTCTCCGCCTGGACTACCAGCATGTATGTGCTGCAGTCGGCGATGATCTTCGTTTACAGCCTTGTCTTCACCGTTCTGCTGGCCATCCCGTTGGGCATTTTCTTCCTGGGCGGACGTGATAAGCACTAAGCATTTATCTGCTATAAGAAGCCAGCCTGCGGGCTGGCTTTTTTTATGCCTGATAATTTTTATTCTCTTTTCCAGGATATTCTGTTCCGCATAAGCTTGTTCGCCATAAAGCAGGAGAGGCTCAATGTTATCCCGGTTTGCAACGCTCAGCCGGATCCCGAAAGGCGTCTGGGTTGTGGGTGGGGTCAGTATGTTGATGGATATCTCCTCTGAGATCATTCACAGTCTGCTCCCGTTGTTTATGGTCACAACGCTGGGTGCCAGCGTGCTTTTTATTGGTTTGATTGAAGGCCTGGCTGAAGCCACCGCGCTGTTTATCAAAGTTTTTTCCGGGGCAATCAGTGACTACCTGGGCAAGCGTAAAGGGCTGGCGGTACTGGGATACGGTCTTGGCGCGGTGAGTAAGCCATTGTTCGCTATAGCCTCTTCCTCCGGCATGATTCTTGGGGCACGCTTGATTGACCGGGTAGGGAAGGGAATCCGGGGGGCGCCGCGTGATGCGCTGGTCGCTGACGTTACGCCACCGGAACTCCGTGGTGCGGCCTTTGGTCTGCGTCAGTCGATGGACACTATCGGCGCATTTCTCGGGCCGCTGCTGGCCGTCGGCTTAATGCTGCTGTGGAATGATGATTTTCGCACTATTTTTTGGGTGGCGGTGATCCCCGGCGTCCTCGCCGTTGCACTGCTTTTTTTCGGTCTGCATGAGCCGAAAACCCCTGTCGAACATAAGCGAACAAATCCCATCAAAAAAGAGAACCTCAGACGCCTCGGGAAAGGCTGCTGGTGGGTTATTGGCCTGGGTGCCATCTTCACGCTCGCGCGTTTCAGTGAAGCATTTCTCGTGCTTCGCGCACAGCAGTCGGGGGTGCCGCTGGCGCTGATCCCGCTGGTGATGGTGGCCATGAATCTGCTTTATTTTCTCTCGGCATATCCGTTTGGCAAGTTGTCCGACACGATGAGCCACACCCGGCTGCTGCAGTGGGGGCTGGTGGTTCTGATTGGGGCAGACATTGTGCTGGCGCTTAGCACCCACTGGACGGGCATTGTGTTAGGCGTCGCGCTGTGGGGTGTTCATATGGGGATGACGCAGGGGCTACTGGCGGCAATGGTTGCGAAAACGGCTCCTGCGGATCTGCGCGGTACCGCCTACGGTATATTTAGCCTGGTCAGCGGCGCGGGATTGTTAATCGCCAGCCTGGGAGCCGGGGCAATCTGGGAAACCTTTGGAGCACCGTATACGTTTTGCGCCGGAGCGGTGATTTGTCTGGCGACTCTGATCTATCTGGGTAAAACACCGGACGAGGCGAAATAAAAAACCAGCCGTAAGAGGCTGGTTTTCAATGTGTTTTTGGTCGGCACGAGAGGATTTGAACCTCCGACCCCCGACACCCCATGACGGTGCGCTACCAGGCTGCGCTACGTGCCGACGCATAAAAAGATACTACTCGATTCCGTTTCGAATGCAAGGGAATCTGTCGCTAACTGGTTTATAATTAATCAGTTAGCGATAAAACGCTTCTCATCCGTCAGAACCTGCAGCAGCAGACTCAGCTGCGGCTTCTGGTCCTTCAGCCGTTCACCCTGCAGATTATAGGTCTGATAGTTCCCGTTGCTGTTCAGCACCAGCGTCAGCTTCGGCGTGGTCACCACCAGCGTGTTACGGTCTGCTGCCGTCACCCAGTTATGACGTCGTACCGCGCTGAAGAGATCCTGCCCCTGAGAATACTCGTTTGCTGGCGTGCTGACATGCAGCAGGCGCTGCATCAGGGTCGTCATGACATCTTTATGTTCTGTGAGCATATTGATGCGCTGCGCCGGCGTTCCCGGCCAGTGGATCACCAGCGGAACGTGCAGGTTCGGACGTGACCAGCTCATGCTCTTCGTCTCGTCGCCTAACGGTACCCCATGCCCCGCGGTCACGATCACGACGGTGTTATCAAGCTTGCCTGATTCACGTAGCGCGTCAAGCACGCGGCCAATCTGTGCGTCAACATCGCCGGCCGCGCGGCCGTAGCGGCGCGCAAAGCCTGCCTGGTTGCTGTCGTTAAGCGTTGTGCCGTTAAAGGCCACCCACGAGAACCAGCGGTTATCTTCCTGCGCGTAGCGCTGCAGCCAGTTTATCCACTGGTTTGCGGTCTGGGCATCAGACTGGCTCTGCGCGGCAGGCAGGGAGAAATCAGAGAGCAGCGCCTGGCGGTACAGTGAACTGTTGAAGCCGTCCGATGAGAACAGCCCTAACTGATAACCCTGTTGATTAAGCCCGGTGATCAGCGCCGCAGGAATGCGCGCAGACAGCACGCCGTCCATATATCCGGCAGAAATGCCATAGAACAGGCCAAAGATACCCGCATCGGTTGAGTTACCGGAACTCATATGCTGGGTAAACGACACGTTTTGACTCGCGAAATCGGCCAGCGCAGGCATCTGCTTCTCGTAACGGGAATAGTTCAGGCCATCAACGGTGATCAGCAGGACGTTTTGCCCGCGACCCATATCGCGATAGCGCAGATCGCTCAGCGGATACTGCACGCTAACCGCTTCCGGATTACCCTGTTCGACCAGACGGCGCTGATACTCCTGGGCATCGAGCAGGCCATGCTTCTCAAGGAAACGACGGGCCGTCATTGGATAAGAGAGCGGCAGGTTAGCGCGCTGCATGGTAATAGGGCGATAGAAGTTCGCATCCGCCCAGATATACATAATGTGCGAACTGATAAATGAGACGAAAAAGAGCGCGGCCACAGGCTTCGCGTAATGACGGCGTCGGGTCAGGCTGCGGAGCTTTTGCCAGCTCCAGGTGGCAAACAGCATCTCAATCAACAGGATCACCGGGACGCTGATGAACATCAGCTGCCAGTCGCGGGCCGTTTCGTTCTGGTCCGGGTTTATCACCAGTTCCCAGACAATAGGGTTGAGATGCAGGTGGAAGCGGGTGAACACTTCACTGTCGATAAGCAGCAGCGTCATCCCCACCGTCGCAAGGATGGCGGACAAGAACCGCATCAGGCGCTGCGACATGACGATAAACGTCAGAGGAAACAGGATCAGCAGATAGGTGGCGAATACCAAAAAGCTAAAGTGGCCGACAACGCTTATCCAGGAGTAGACACGCCCGGTTAGCGTTGTAGGCCAGTCTGCGACAAACAGATAACGACAGCCAATTACCGTCGCTAGCAGAATGTTGAACAGGGCAAACCAGTGTCCCCAGCTGACCATCTGGGAGACTTTTTCACGGTAGCGCTGACGATTCGTCACCATAAACTGTTGTTCGTTTCCCTTAATGGGCCTGGTCGTTGCTGACGGATGACTTTAATGCCTGGGCGAAAGAGTTGGCGATCGCCTGACGCTGAGCCGGAGCAACGCTGGTGTTGATAAGGTTGGTGACCATATTTCCCAAAACCATCAGGGAGAGATCGGTCGGCGTTTTATGTTTTTCCAGTACGTTGACCAGCTCACTGAGCAGTTGTTCAACGTGTTCATCACTGTAGCGGGAATGTTGTGGCATAAATCAAAATCAGTTTGTTGATGAAAGGGCAACATATTACCGTAGCAACAGCTTTTTTTCCCCTTTTTTATCTGTTGTTGCACACATGTCCTGGTGGTGGTTGAATACCGCCCGGTCTAAAAGGAGAGTTTATCATGAGTCTGGAAATCAACCAGATTGCCTTGCACCAGCTTATCAAGCGTGATGAGCAAACCCTTGAAGTGGTGCTACGCGATTCATTACTGGAACCCACGGCAACCGTTGTGGAAATGATGGCAGAGCTGCATCGCGTTTACAGCGCCAAAAATAAAGCCTATGGTCTGTTCAGCGAAGAGAGTGAGCTGGCCGATAGCCTGCGCCTGCAGCGTCAGGGCGAAGAGGATTTCCTGGCGTTTAGCCGCGCCGCAACCGGGCGTCTGCGCGACGAGCTGGCGAAATATCCCTTCGCCGACGGCGGCATCGTCCTGTTCTGCCACTATCGTTATCTGGCGGTCGAATACCTGCTGGTCAGCGTGCTGAACAACTTAAGCAGCATGCGCGTGAACGAGCAGCTGGACATCAGCTCAACGCACTATCTGGATATCAACCATGCGGATATTGTGGCGCGTATTGATTTGACCGAGTGGGAAACTAACCCGGAGTCGACCCGCTACCTGACCTTCCTGAAGGGGCGCGTGGGCCGTAAAGTGGCGGATTTCTTTATGGACTTCCTCGGTGCCAGTGAAGGCCTGAACGCCAAAGCGCAGAACAAAGGGCTGCTGCAGGCTGTTGATGACTTCACGGCTGAAGCGCAGCTCGATAAATCTGAACGCCAGACCGTACGTCAGCAGGTTTACAGCTACTGCAACGAGCAGCTGCAGGCGGGGGAAGAGATTGAGCTGGAGTCCCTGTCAAAAGAGCTGGCTGGCGTCAGCGAAGTGAGCTTCCAGGAATTCACCGCTGAGAAAGGCTATGAGCTTGAGGAGAGCTTCCCGGCGGATCGCAGCACGCTGCGCCAGTTAACCAAATTTGCCGGCAGCGGCGGTGGGTTAACCCTCAACTTTGACGCCATGCTGTTAGGTGAACGCATTTTCTGGGATCCGGCCACCGACACCCTGACCATCAAAGGCACGCCGCCGAACCTGCGCGATCAGCTTCAGCGCCGCACCTCTGGCGGTAAATAACAGGCATAAAAAAACCCCGCAGCTGCGGGGTTTTTTTTCGACTGGTTTGCGATTACGCGCGAACGAAGTCGATGTGAGTCAGTTTTGGCTTGAACGCGTGACGCTGAACAGCCTGAACTTTCACTTTTTCTTCTTTACCGCCAACAACGATGGTCAGAACTTCGCTGTAGAACTCAGCTTTGTTCTGCATGTTCCATACTTTGTCGTGATCCAGTTCGATAGCAACTGGAGCAGCTTCGCCACCGTAAACGATAGCCGGGAACTTGTTAGCGGTACGCAGGCGGCGGCTCGCACCCTTACCCTGCACGTTACGTACTTCTGCTTCGATAGTGAACATTGATTTCTCTCTGTATTTAAAACCCTACTACAGGCGACCCAGCAGCAGGTGAGTGTTCTGCCTCACGGATGTGAAGCGGGCGGCATTTTATACTCAAATGCCGCGCACATCAATGAAAAGTCCGCTAACCGCGCAATTCATTTGCCCGACGATAGCGGCCTTCATAGTCAAAGACCTTCTCGCGAACCTGCCAGAACTGGCCTTTCTTGCGGGCGACTACGAAGTCGGGGTGGCGCAGCAGCACCTGCTGATGAACGATATCCGCTACGGTTATCCAGCGCAGCGGCACGCCAGGCGTACGGGTATGCGGGCGGATAAACAGCTGCTCAAATGCCGTGCGCTGGGCAGGCGTCTGAACCCTGAACCGTTCGCTGACGTCAGCGCCATCCTCGTCGTAATAGGTGATTTTCAGCCATTCGCCTTTTTCATCCGCGCCGGGCTGCAGCGCCATGCCGGAGCAGCGCAGCACCAGCGCATCTTTCAGCTTCAGCGCCGCTTTCAGCATGTCGTCCGGGTCGACCAGCACCGTGTCGCACTCGCGGCAGCGGCGGGCGGCGATGTCATTTTCGGCGTTGCACTGCGGGCAGTTTTTGAAGCGGAAGCGGAAATCGCACTGCTCGCGATGTCCCTCATCATCTTCAAACCAGCCCTGACAGCGGCGGCCAAAGTGTTCAATCAGCGTGCCGTCGGCGGTGGTTTTTCCCCAGAATGTGTTGGCAAAGCCGCAGGCCGGGCAAAACACCTGCACCGGCACGTTGTCGCTTTTGCCTTTCGGCGTGCCCACTTCGGGGGAGTAGAGATCGTGCGGGTTACCCGCGTAATCGAGGATCAGACAGTCGGTTTTGCCCGGCGCCAGGCGCAGGCCACGGCCGACAATCTGCTGATACAGGCTGACGGATTCGGTTGGGCGCAGAATGGCGATTAGATCGACGTGCGGTGCATCGAAACCGGTAGTCAAGACAGAGACGTTGACCAGATAACGGAACTGCTGCGCTTTGAAGGCTTCAATCAGCCTGTCGCGCTCCGGACCGGGCGTTTCGCCGGTGATCAGCGCCGCGTCGTTTGCGGGCAGCAATCCGGTAATTTCGCGAGCGTGCTCAACGGTGGCGGCGAAAATCATTACCCCTTTGCGCGTCTGTGCAAATTCTTCGATCTGGCTAATGATATGCGGAGTTATGCGCTTCTGCTTTTTCAGCTCCTGATTGAGGTCAGCTTCGCTGAACAAGCCGTTGCTCTGCGCCTGTAACCGGCTGAAATCATACTGCACCACCGGCATATCCAGCCGCTCGGGCGGCGTCAGGTAGCCGTGCTTAATCATGTAGCGCAGCGGAAGTTCATAGATACAGTCGCTGAACAGCGCTTTCTCGTCGCCGCGCACCATGCCGTGATAATGAAAGCGATAGATCCAGCCTTTGCCCAGGCGAAACGGGGTTGCCGTCAGGCCGAGCAGGCGTAAGTGAGGGTTCACCTCTTTCAGGTGAGTGAGGATTTGCTGATACTGGCTGTCGTCGTCATCGCTGATGCGGTGACACTCGTCGACAATTAGCAGCGAAAACTCGCTGCGGAACAGA
The DNA here is from genome assembly GCF_041399405.1 of Enterobacter sp. KB-280D8. Lineage (NCBI taxonomy): Bacteria > Pseudomonadati > Pseudomonadota > Gammaproteobacteria > Enterobacterales > Enterobacteriaceae > Enterobacter > Enterobacter sp. KB-280D8. The sequence continues at coordinate 89,268 of NZ_JBGKEC010000008.1, read as the reverse complement.
TCCAGGTTGCGGGCCACGGACTGTACGCTGCCGAAAACCACTTTGCCGTGGCTCTCTTTGCGCTTTAGACCGGCTGCGAAAATATCGGCTTCCAGTCCCAGCGCACAATACTTAGCATGGTTTTGCGCAACCAGCTCTTTGACGTGCGCCAGCACCAGCACGCGACCGCGCGCCAGGCGGGCCAGCTCGGCAATAACCAGGCTCTTGCCTGCACCGGTCGGGAGGACAATGGCCGCCGGTTCCCGGTGTTTGCGGAACCAGGCGAGGGTGGCGTCAACGGCTTCCTGCTGATAGGGACGAAGTGTAAAAGTCATGGGGTCTCGGTTTCGTTAATCCGCATATAGTATGCCACGAAACTTTTTCCCTTGAGTGGCGCAACCAGACCATTATACTGAACCGTTCCAGACTGCTTCTTTTTCGGACGCACGGTCCGACTTCCAGCACCATTAAGGCTAAAAAGATTTCATGCGACTTGATAAGTTTATCGCTCAGCAACTCGGCGTAAGCCGCGCTATTGCCGGGCGCGAGATACGCGCCAGCCGCGTTACCGTGGATGGCGACATTGTGAGAGACAGCGCGTTCAAACTGCAACCTGACCATCAGGTGGAGTACGACGGCAATCCGCTGACCCAGCAGCACGGTCCGCGCTATTTCATGCTCAACAAGCCGGAAGGCTACGTCTGCTCAACGGACGATCCGGATCATCCGACGGTGCTCTATTTCCTCGACGAACCGGTGGCGCACAAGCTGCACGCTGCGGGTCGCCTCGATATCGACACCACCGGTCTGGTGCTGATGACCGACGACGGGCAGTGGTCGCATCGCATTACTTCCCCGCGTCACCACTGTGAGAAAACCTATCTGGTCACGCTGGAGTCGCCGGTTGCTGATGACACGGCAGAGCACTTCGCGAAAGGCGTGCAGCTGCATAATGAAAAAGATCTGACTAAACCGGCGGTGCTTGAAGTCATCACCCCGACAGAGGTCCGTCTGACCATCAGCGAAGGGCGTTACCATCAGGTTAAACGTATGTTTGCCGCGGTGGGGAACCTCGTTGTGGGCCTGCACCGTGAACGCATCGGTGCGATCGCGCTCGATCCCGACCTTGCGCCAGGCGAATACCGTCCGTTAACGGAAGAAGAGATTGCCAGCGTCGGTCTGCCTTCGCATTAATTTCAGGAGAACTCTGTGACCACCAGGCCACACTCGTCGTTCAAAATTGTCTTCATTCTTGGCCTGCTGGCGATGCTGATGCCGCTGTCTATCGACATGTATCTGCCTGCGCTGCCGGTGATTTCCGCGCAGTTTGGCGTACCGGCAGGCAGCGCTCAGATGACGCTCAGCACCTATATTCTCGGTTTCGCTCTCGGACAGCTTTTATACGGCCCAATGGCCGACAGCCTTGGTCGCAAACCGGTGATTCTGGGCGGGACGCTGGTCTTTGCGGCCGCTGCGGTCGCCTGTGCGCTGGCGCAGAGTATCGATCAGCTGATCGCCATGCGCTTCCTGCACGGGCTGGCCGCTGCCGCTGCGAGCGTGGTGATCAACGCCCTGATGCGCGATATCTACCCGAAGGAAGAGTTCTCCCGCATGATGTCGTTTGTCATGCTGGTGACGACGATTGCGCCGCTGGTGGCCCCGATGGCCGGTGGTGCGGTGCTGGTGTGGTTTAGCTGGCATGCGATTTTCTGGATCCTGGCCCTGGCCGCACTGCTGGCTTCGGCGATGATTTTCTTCTTTATTGATGAAACGCTGCCCGTCGAGCGCCGCCAGAAATTTCATATTCGAACTACGATAGGTAACTTTGCCTCGCTGTTTCGCCACAAGCGGGTGCTGAGTTACATGCTGGCGAGCGGGTTCAGCTTTGCCGGAATGTTCTCCTTCCTGAGCGCCGGGCCGTTTGTCTATATCGAACTGAACCACGTTTCGCCACAGCACTTTGGCTATTATTTTGCGCTCAATATCGTCTTCCTGTTTGTCCTGACCATCATTAACAGTCGCTTTGTCCGGCGGGTGGGCGCGCTGAACATGTTCCGCGCCGGGCTGTGGATTCAGTTTGTGATGGCGGTCTGGCTGGTGGTGAGCGCGTTCCTGGGCGTGGGGTTCTGGGCGCTGGTGATCGGCGTTGCGGCGTTTGTCGGCTGCGTGTCGATGATCTCGTCCAATGCGATGGCGGTGATCCTCGATGAGTTTCCGCACATGGCGGGGACCGCATCGTCACTGGCGGGAACCTTCCGCTTCGGGATTGGCGCCATCGTCGGGGCGTTACTGTCTATGGCAACCTTCAGCACGGCCTGGCCCATGCTGTGGGCGATGGCATTTTGCGCAACCAGCTCCGTTCTCTTCTGTCTTTACGCCAGTCGGCCGCGAAAAGCGGCTCGCTAACCACAGAGAAGGCCCGGAAGGGCCTTTTTTGTTGATACACATCAACCAAACCCGCGTTCGTTTATCCCGTGTTTGTTTATTTTATGTAAAATCTATTTATGTAAAAAGTCACATCATTGTATTCAAAAAGGTTGAGTTAGATCGCAGAAACGGGTACATATAGCGCCGACGCGAGCCTCGATACCGATAAAAAAGCGCTGAATAGTGCAGGTTGGCGATGATGTGTTACTATAAATGTAAATAAATTGTGAAGTAAATTTTGCTTCCGGGGAACGAACGTGAATACATTACAACTCTCCATTGTCCATCGCTTGCCCCAGAGCTACCGCTGGTCGGCGGGTTTTGCAGGTTCGAAAGTTGAACCGATTCCGCAAAGCGTCGCGGGCTGTGAGAATTGCCTGGTTGCGCTCAAGCTGCTGAGCCCGAGCGATGAAAATGCGTGGCGGGTGATGGAGCGTCTCAGCCAGGCTTTGACGGATATCGAAGTGGACAGCTCCGTACTGGAGTGCGAAGGGGAGCCGTGCCTGTTTGTGAAAAGCCAGGACGAATTCGCCGCGACCTGCCGTCTGAAAAACTTTGGCGTTGCAATTGCTGAGCCTTTCTCCGGCCAGTATCCGTTTTAAGCGCTAGTCTGCCGCGAGCAGCTGGCGCGTGTAGCTCTGCGTTGGCGCAGTAAATACGCGCTGGCAATCCCCCTGTTCGACCACCTCACCCTGTCGTAGCACAATCACCTGATGGCACAGCGCCCGAACCACCTGCAGATCGTGGCTGATAAAAATATAGGCCAGCCGGTGCTTTTCCTGTAGCCCTTTCAACAACGCAAGAATCTGCGCCTGAACGGTTCTGTCCAGCGACGAGGTCGGTTCATCCAGAATAATCAGCTCCGGTTTCAGGATCAGCGCGCGGGCAATGGCGATGCGCTGGCGCTGTCCGCCGGAAAATTCCGCAGGGTAGCGGTGGCGGGTCTCGGGATCTAAGCCCACTTCAGCCATGACCCGCATCACCTCCTGTTCCCGCTGTTGCGCGCTCAGCTGAGGCTGATGAACGCGCAGGCCCTCTTCGATAATCTGCAATACGCTGAGGCGCGGGTTAAGCGAGGAGTTGGGATCCTGAAACACCACCTGCATGCGGGGCCGCACGGGCAGCATCTGGCGACGGTTCCAGCGGTGCAGCGGCATATCGTCAAACAGGATCTCGCCCTCTGAGGCAATTAAGCGCAGCAGTGCCAGACCGGTAGTGCTTTTACCCGAACCGGATTCGCCTACCAGCCCCAGGGATTCACCCGGACGCAGCGAGAAGCGGATATTTTTCAGGACCGGATTCTGGTCGACGATGCGCCGCAGAATGCCTTTGCGGATCGGGAACGAGACGGATAAATCATCAACGCGCAGCAGCGGTGTGCTGTCTGCCGCGAGTGGCACCGGGTCGCCGGAAGGCTCGCTGTCGAGCAGGCGCTGCGTATAGGGGTGCTGCGGGGCGTTCAGCAGCGTGGATGCGATATTCTGTTCAACGCAGCGTCCGTTTTGCATTACCGCAACGCTGTCGGCCAGCTTTTTCACGATGCTCAGGTTGTGCGTGATAAACAGCAGGCTCATGTTCAGCTCGTCACGCAGCTCCCGCAGCAGCGTCAGAATTTGCGCCTGCACCGTTACGTCCAGCGCCGTCGTCGGCTCGTCGGCAATCAGCAGCTCTGGCCGGGTGAGCAGGGCCATGGCGATCATCACCCGCTGGCGTTCGCCGCCGGAGAGCTGGTGCGGAAAATCATTCAGCCGTTTGGCCGCGTTGCGTATGCCTGTCCGTTCCAGACAATCCAGCATTTCGCCCCGCGCGGCCTCTTTGCGCATGCCCCGGTGCAGAGAGAGCACTTCATAGAGCTGTTTTTCCAGGGTATGCAGCGGGTTGAGAGAGACCATCGGCTCCTGGAAGATCATGGCGATTTTATTGCCGCGGATCCCGCGCAGGGTTTGCTCATCCGCGTGCAGCAGCGAAGTGCCGTGAAACAGAATATCCCCTTGCGGGTAGCTCACCGGCGGAGAAGGCAGCAGACGCAGGATGGAGAGCGCCGAAACGCTCTTGCCTGAGCCGGATTCACCCACCAGCGCCAGCGTTTCACCGCGCTGGATCTGCAGCGACAGGTCAGTGACTACGGTCCGCGTCTCGCCCTGCTTTGAGAAGGCAATCGACAGGTTATCAATACTGAGAAGAGGCTGCGTCATCTTATACCGCCTTGTTGGGATCGAAGGCATCGCGTACGGCTTCGCCGATAAAAATCAGCAGCGAAAGCAGCACGGCCACGGAAAGAAAGGCGGTGATGCCCAGCCACGGAGCCTGCAGGTTGTTCTTGCCCTGCAGCAGCAGTTCGCCGAGCGACGGCGACCCCAGCGGCAGGCCGAAGCCCAGAAAGTCCAGCGAGGTGAGGGTGGTGATGGAGCTGCACAGAATAAACGGCAGGAAGGTGAGCGTTGCTACAACGGCGTTAGGCAGCATATGGCGGAAGATGATTCCCCGGTCGCTCACTCCAAGCGCCTGCGCGGCGCGGATATAGTCGAAATTACGGGTGCGCAGAAACTCTGCCCGCACCACGCCTACCAGCGCCATCCAGCCAAACAGAACGGTGATGCCCAGCAGCCACCAGAAGCTCGGCTGCACCACGCTGGAAAGCAGGATAATCAGAAACAGCGTTGGCATACCAGACCAGACTTCGATGATACGCTGACCCCACAGGTCAATTTTCCCGCCGTAGTAGCCCTGAACGGCGCCGGCCACCACGCCCATTACGCTGGAGAAGATCGTCAGCATCAGCCCAAAGAGAATAGAAATCCGCGTACCGTAGAGAATGCGCGCCAGCACGTCGCCGCCGTTAGCGTCCGTCCCCAGCCAGTTTTGCGCAGAGGGCGGAGAAGGGAAGGGGGTCGTGGTCGCGAAGTTAATGCTGTTGGCACCAAAGCGCACCGGCGCCCAAAGGGCCCAGCCGTGCTGTTCGATCTGCTGGCGCAGCCACGGATCCTGATACTCCGCCGGCGTCGCAAACGGGCCGCCGAAGTCGCTTTCACTGTAGTTAGCCAGTACCGGCACATACCAGCGGTCGTTAAAGTGCACCAGCAACGGTTTGTCGTTGGCGATCAGCTCCGAACACATGCTCAGGACAAACAGGACGGCAAAAATCCACAGCGACCAGTAGCCGCGGCGGTTATGGCGAAAACGGGCCCAGCGGGCCTGGTTAACGGGGCTTAAACGCGGCATCAGCGGCCCTCAAAATCAATTCGGGGATCGACCAGCGTATAGCTGATATCACTGACGATATTCAGCAGCAGGCCAATCAGGGTGAAAATATAGAGCGTGCCAAACATTACCGGATAATCGCGCGACACGGTGGCTTCGTAGCCCAGCAGGCCGAGACCGTTAAGCGAGAACATCACCTCAATCAGCAGCGAGCCGGTAAAAAACATGCTGATGAACGTGGCCGGAAACCCGGCAATCACCAGCAGCATGGCGTTGCGGAAGACGTGTTTCCACATAATTTGCTTCTCGCTGACCCCTTTGGCGCGGGCGGTCACGACATACTGCTTGCGAATTTCATCGAGAAACGCGTTTTTGGTCAACATGGTCAGGGCGGCAAACCCGCCGATCACCGTTGCCAGAACCGGCAGCGTGATATGCCAGAGATAGTCGGTGATTTTCTGGTACCACGGCAGCGTGCTGAAATCGGCGGAGACCAGCCCCCGCAGCGGGAAGATGTCGAAGTAGCTGCCCCCGGCAAAAAAGACGATCAGCAGGACGGCAAACAAAAACGCCGGAATAGCATAGCCGATGATGATAAAAGTGCTGCTCCAGATATCGAAGCGGCTGCCGTTATGCACCGCTTTACGGATCCCAAGCGGTATAGAGACCAGATAGATAATCAGCGTCCCCCACAGCCCCAGCGTGACCGAAACCGGCAGGCTTTGCTTGATCAACGTTAACACGGACGCACTGCGGAACAGGCTATCGCCAAAATCAAAGCGGATATAATCCCAGAGCATCTTGAAATAGCGCTCGTGAATTGGCTTATCAAAGCCGTAGCGATGGGTGATCTCGGCGATCACCTCAGGATCCAGCCCGCGCCCGCCGCGGTAGTGGCTTTCACTGATATTCCCCACGCCGGTGCGCGCATGGCTCGCGCCCATGCCTTCTCCGCCGCCGCCGGGCATGCCGCCGCTATTGCCAAACTCAATGGCGGCAATAGCCTGATCGACCGGGCCGCCAGGAGCTATTTGCACGATAAAAAAGTTAATGGTGATAATGGCCCACAGCGTGGGAATGACCAGCAGAAGACGGCGTATTAAATAGGCACCCATGATAATTCCTTATCGCCGCTCGGCGGGCAGTCTGGCGGCTTTATTTACGTCATACCACCAGGTGTCAAAGCCCAGCGAATAGACAGGGCGCACGGCAGGCACGGAGAACTTGTCCCAGCGTGCAAGCCGGTCTTCGCCCATATACCACATCGGTAGCATGTAGTAGTTCCAGGTTAAGACCCTGTCGAGGGCGCGACCGAGCGGCAGAAGTTTTTCTTTATCGCCCTGCGCCGCCACAATTTTTGCAATCAGGGCATCAATCGCCGGGCTTTTTACCCCGGGCGCATTGTAGGACGAGTCGATGTAGCTGGAGGCCCAGGAGATTTGCAGGTCCGAGCTGGGCCACGGCTGCGCGGGCCACAGGCGCTGCATCATGTCGTAATCACGGCTGCGCATGCGGTTGGTGATCTGCGCGTTATCAACCTGACGAATATTCATGGTGATCCCCAGCCGCGCAAGGTTGTGTTTAAACGGCAGCACCCACTGATCGTTGCCGCCGGAGGAGAGCAGCAGTTCAAAGCTTAAAGGCTTGCCGGTTTTCGCATCGACGCGCTTCTGATTCTTCAGCTGCCAGCCTGCCTCATCCAGCAGCTTGCTGGCCTTCAGCAGATTGTCGCGGTCGTACCCGTCCCCTTTTGAAGCGGGCGGCTGAAACACCGTGGTAAATACCTCCGGCGGCACGTCCGCTTTCAGCGGCGCCAGCAGGACCAGTTCGTCGGCTTTCGGGTAATCCCGCGCGGCATATTCGGTGTTCTGGAAATAGCTGTTCGCACGGCTGTACGCCCCGTAAAAAAGCGCTTTGTTCATCCATTCAAAATCAAAGGCCAGGGAAATCGCTTCCCGAACGCGGCGGTCTGTAAATACCGGGCGCTGAATATTAAATGCCAGCCAGCGCGTGTCCTGGGCGGATTCGTTTTTATGCTCGTCTTTCACGATGTAGCCTTTCGTGAAGTTTTTGCCGATATAGCGGGTCGCCCAGTTTTTGGCGCTGCTCTCCACGCGTAAATCGAATGCGCCGGCCTTGAAGGCTTCAAACGCCACGTTATCGTCGAGGTAGTAGTCATAGCGAAGGGTGTCGAAATTCCAGCGCCCGCGGTTTACCGGCAGGTTAGCCGCCCAGTAGTCTTTCACGCGGGAATAGACCACGTACTGCCCCATGCGCCAGTCGGTAATGCGGTAAGGGCCGCCGGCCAGCGGTGGCGTGGAGAGCGGGTCGCTTAACTTATGGCTTTTCCAGAACGATTCAGGCATAACCGGCAGCGAGAACAGGCTGAGCATATTCTCTTTGTTCGGTTCGCTCAGCTCGATGCGTACGGTGAGCGGCGCAATGGCGCGCACCGTTGTGCCTTTATACACAATGCGGAACTGGGGAACGCCTTCGGTCATAAATTTATGAAACGTAAAGGCCACGTCGCTGGCCCTGACCGGCGTGCCGTCGTGAAAGCGGGCCCGGGGGTTTAGGGTAATTTCGGCCCAGGCGAAGTTATCCGCGTAGCGCACGTTATCGGCAATCAGCGGGTAGTAGCTGCCGGGCTCATCATCAGACGTCACAAAAAGCGTGTCGTAGAGCGATTCTGTTCGCGCCGCGGCCACCCCGCGCAGGGCGAAGCGGTTAAAGTTGTCGAACGTTCCCGTCGCCGAGAGCGTGACCTTTCCACCCTTAGGGGCGGCAGGATTGACGTAATCGAAGTGCGTAAAATTGACCGCGTATTTGGGCTCGCCAATCACGGCGAACGCGATGTTCTCTTTGATGGTTTGCGCCTGGCTGGACAGGCTCACTACTGCCAACCAAAGCAACATAAAGCGCATAAACATCTCGCGGCGGCTCCCTCTTTTACAGACCGGCTCAGTAAAGCTGAATAATAAGTGACGCCACCGGCAATGTGAAATTATTCACCGTCAGGCGACAGCGTATTTTGCCACGTGCGGAACTGCTCCAGCGGCATCGGGCGGCTAATCCAGTACCCCTGCAGGTAATTAACCCCATGCTCGCGCAGCCAGGCCGCCTGTTCCGGCGTTTCCACCCCTTCCGCAACGGTCGACATATTCAGTCGTCTTGCCAGAGTCAGTACGGCATCCAGCACCGGGGAGGTCACGGTTTCTGTGCCAATGGCGTTGACGAAACCACGGTCGATTTTCAGGTAGTCCATGGTGAAATGTTCAAGATAAATCAACGCACTGTGGCCGGTGCCGAAATCGTCGATGGCAATTTCAAACCCTTCGTTATGCAGCCATTCGAAGAGGCTGTTAGCTTCCCGATGGTTAAGCATGTCGCGCTCGGTAATTTCCAGTACGATCTGGAAGTAATCAGGCGGTAGCAGGGCTTTGAAGGTGCGCATATCGTCTTTGAAGCTTTCCGCATGCAGATGCCCCGGCGCGATATTAATGCCCACTTTCGCACCCGGCGGCAGCACGGTCTGTAACACTGGCGCATCGTGAATAATCAGGTCAAAAAGATGCAGCGTCAGCGGGACAATCAGCTTCTGCGCTTCGGCAAAATTGATAAAAGCGTCCGGCGGGATCTCACCCATGGTCGGGTGCTTCCAGCGCATCAGGACTTCAAGCCCGGTCATCCTGAGCGATTTGGCATCGACAACGGGCTGATAAACCACATAGAACTGGCCGCGCTTGATGGCGCTCAGAATTTCTTTGCCCGGGTTGAGGCGCGTGGTAAGGATGTAGAAGTTCAGCGACCCTGCCGCAATCCCGCATACCAGCCCGAAGAACAGGGCGTAAAGTATCTCATCGCTCGTCCACTCCTCGGCGTACAGGTTGATGGTCAGAGGAACGTCTTTGAGCGTCGCGGTGCGCGCGGGCGTCTCGTGTAAATCCTGCGCCCTGACGAGGGTGCTCGACCTGGTCGATAACGCATTGTCGCCGATGATAATCGCGATACCCGCAAACTCGTCCTGACGCGCGGTATAAAGCAGGTACGGCGTCAGGTTAAGATTCACTGAGGTGAATACGCCGCCGTCTTTCACGAGCGGGTTACGATACCAGATGGCAATCGCGGGTTTATTGGGCAGCATGGGGGTGCCGGGGAGCAGCGCGACATCAACCTGCTTGTTGATGTGCAGCTCGGGTATCAGCTCCTCCATCGGGGCATTCATTGGCCCTGTGGCTGACGAGCAGAACGCCATTTTGTCTCTGACCAGCAGGAAGGCACGCACGTTGAGGCTGAAGGCTGCGCGCGAGGTTAGCTCCGCGTTAACGTCATGGCAATTATTGAGCGTGAGCGGCTGGAGCACGTCGATCGAGGCTTTTAGCTCGTCAAAATAGCTATCCATGTAGATGCTCACATCCTTAATCAGCGTATCGAATCGAATTTCCCGCTTGTGGTAGCTCCAGAGAAATTGCAACGAACCCAGGAGCAGGGCGGCAATCAGGCCGGTAATGATACTGAGGATCAGTATCTTTCGATGACTGGAAAAGTAGCGGGTGAGCATAAACGTCGTGGTTCCTGAATTGCCGCTGATAGTATTCATTGTAACGGGCAAAAAAAAAACACCGCCGAAGCAGTGCTTTTTTTTATTGTATCGCCAGCCAAGGGATAACCAACGATACAATCATCATATTAACTGCGGGTCAGTACGCGTCGCGCTTCGTTGTAGCGCTTCTTCCAGTACGGTTCATTCATGCTGGAAATAGTCACACCGCTGCTGGTGGAGGCATGTACAAACTGGTCGTTACCAATGTAGATACCCACGTGTCGACCTGTCGAACCCGCACGGAACAGAACTAAATCGCCGGTGCGCAGTTTGGAACGTGAAATCGACTTGCCCATCTCCTGCTGTTCGTAGGTCGAACGCGGAAGGTCTAACCCAAATTGTTCACGGAACGTACGCTGTACAAAACTGGAACAATCAATGCCTTTTTTGGTACTGCCGCCAAGACGGTAACGCACGCCTTTCCAGTCAGCATACTGGTCCATAATGCGGGACTTCACGTCCAGATTACGTACCATATTTTCAAATTCATCCTGAGAGGCTTGCAGTGAAGAGGCGTCTTCCATTCCCACAACACGCGTCTCAGGATGCATATTCTTTGCGGTGTTCGATGTACTACATGCAGATAACAGTACCGCGACTGCTATCGCCGGGATCCCCCGTAAGATATATCTCAGAAACGGTTGAGATTTGACCATTTTGTTTATTTTCCCTTGAAGTCCTTAACGACAAATATCGTTATAAAAATGCCAAACGTGACGAGACTAATTATCTGTTCACAATGAGACAATTGTTTCTGGCGACATTTGTGGCGCAGCGCACAAAATTATTCACCATGGAAATAATTATCCCTATGGGGCAAAACGAGTTCGAGATTAACCGATTGCCTGGGGTATTGCGAGTAAAAAAAGCCTTTTTTTTATAAGAAATTGTGATACAGAAAGTAAAAATCCGTAAATGCTCAAAATAGCGGCAGATCCATAGCGTAATCGCGCAATTGCTTCATTTTTATCATGAATACGATGACGAGAATATGACAGCGAGGAAGGATCGTGGGAAGCGCTCTATCAGGGATCGCTATGATCCCCGAGCGTTAACGTTAAAAGATGTTGATTATTTGTTTAATACTTGTTGCTTTCTGCGCGGGAGGTGGCGATCGAAAACAGCAATCAGGCGATCGCTCAACGGCGTCATCAAAACCCACGGCAGACCAATCAGTACCGCGGAAAGGGAACCCACAACAATATCAGTTAGCCAGTGAGTGCCGATCATTACGCGCGGAAAGGCAAATATCACCACAATAAGCAGGGCAATAGCGAACGCTTTCTTGCCGAAATAGCGCAGCATGAACCCAGAGAAAATAAGCAGCATCATGCCGTGATCGCCCGGGAAACTGTCTTTCGACGCATCTTTTGTTGGAATATGCAGCAATTCACTCACGCGATAAATATTCGGGAAAGAGAGCGAAGGACTTGCACGTTTTACCGGCATCAGATGTTGCGCCAGCTGATTAACGATCACCGCGGTCAGAAGCATCACCAGTCCGATAATCAGGATACGGCGACGCCCTGAATAATCCTCTTTGAGCCAGAAAGAGAGCATCAGGCAGCCCATGGCCAGCAGGGAAAAGCCGTCAAAGGCGCGGTTGTTGGTGATCGCCACCAGCCACAGGTAGGCGTCGCTCTTCACTAGCCCCTGGTTGAAGAAATGAAACAGGGATGAATCCAGCGGGAACCAGAAACCGTGATTCACCGGGATATACCAGGAGAAGAAAAGCGCCAGACCGGCGACATTAAGCAGTAATATCAGGGGAATTCGAGTCGTCATAACGTTCTGCATAGAGTGAAAACTGGGGCAACGTTAGCCGCCCGAACTTAAACGAAGCTTCAACAGGCTGGACTGCAGGGCATTCCAGTCGGCGTTAACCGCACTAATTAACTCTATTCGGCTGTCAGGCGGCGCGACGTTTTGCGTTTCGATAAAGAAATCGTCGCCCTGGCGGTTGATCCTTACCAGCCCGTCTGGCGTGCGCATAATCCCTTTCACGCGGTCGACCGGCGCAAGCCTGGCCCACTCAAGGATGCCAATGGTATCGAAAACGGTATCGGCATCGAAAATCCATCCGCAGGCCTGATACCCCTGACCGCTGTTCAGATTACGACGCCAGCGCTGATGTTCCGGCAGGCTAAGCGCGGCCAGGCCCTGTTTTGCAGGATGGTGATGCGCATGCTCCGCGCTGGCCGGAAGTTCCGTCAGATTCAGGCGAGGAAGATCCAGCAGGGCGCTGTCAATGTTCCCCTGGGTGGTCTGCACCCGCGTTCGATTGCAGCCGAAATGTTGCCACCACGCGTCCAGCGCGGCCTGGCTTTCCGGCGTGGCGCGATCTTCTTTGTTGGCGACGATAACGTCTGCTGAGGCAAGCTGATCGCGGAAGTTTTCATTGGCCACCGCTTTTTCATCCAGAAGCTGACGCGGATCGAGCAGGCACAGCGTGGCGCGCAGATCGATCCACGGCTCGTAAACCGGGGCGGTCAGTAAATCGAGGATCTGCTTCGGGTGGCCCAGACCGGTGGGTTCAATCAGCAGGCGGTCCGGTTTACCCTGACGCAGCAGCGTATTGAGACCCACCTGCATCGGCAGGCCGTTTACGCAGCACATGCATCCGCCGGGGATCTCTTTAATCATCGCGCCGCTGGATGAAAGCAACGCGCCATCAATGCCCACCTCGCCGAATTCATTGACCAGCACGGCCCATTTCTCTGCGGGATCTTTATTTGCCAGCAGATGAAGGATTGAGGTGGTTTTACCGCTGCCGAGAAAACCGGTGATGAGGTTGGTTTTGGTCACGTGCGCTCCGCAAGAGAATTGTGATGCTATAACACTATGCTCTTATCCTGGCGAAAAACGGGCGCAATGAGAAGGGGGAGGGCGAACGGAGGCGATATCCGTTCGCATTAAGCGCAATAATCGCTAAAGATTTAACGTTTCTATAACAGCCTGACGTGCGCCACGGCGGGCGATGCGCTGGTAGGCCTGGCTGACAGCCTCTACAAAGAGGCTATTCTGCGCGAGATCGTGACCAAATACCTCACTTAGCCCCAGCAGCGCGTGGACGCGATCGGTATCGTTGCTGGCGTCGACAATCGCGCGAATTTTATCGCTGAGGGGATCGCGAACGTCAATCGCGTTGCCGCGTTCGTCGAACCCGCTGACGTAGCGCATCCAGCCGGCGACGCCCAGCGCCAGCAGCGGCCATGCTGTTTTACGCTCAAGGTGGACGCGGATCCCATCCAGCATCCGCTGCGGCAGCTTCTGGCTGCCGTCCATCGCGATTTGCCATGTACGGTGCTGTAGCGCCGGGTTAGCAAAACGCTCAATCAGACTGTCGGCGTAAGCCTTCAGGTCGACATCCTTTATGCGCAGCGTGGGTGCCTGCTCATCCAGCATTAACCGGCGGGCGGCTTCGCGGAAGGTGGTGTCTTCCATACATTCATTAATATGCGCGTACCCGGCAAGATACCCAAGATACGCCAGGAAAGAGTGGCTGCCGTTGAGCATGCGTAATTTCATCTGCTCCCATGGCAGAACGTCCTGCACCATCTGAACGCCTGCGGCTTCCCACTCAGGACGTCCGGCGACGAAATTATCTTCCACTACCCACTGAATGAACGGTTCGCAGCTGATGGCGCACGGATCGTCAACCCCGAGCGCGTCGGCGATTTCCCTGAGCGAGGCCTCCGTCGCGGCGGGAACAATTCTGTCGACCATCGTTCCCGGAAAACTCACGTGGCCTTCGATCCACTCCGCCAGCGCGGGAGAACGCTTTTGCGCCATGCCGAGCACCGCGTTTTTCACTACGTGGCCGTTGTCCGGGATATTGTCACAGGAAAGCACGGTAAACGCAGGCAAGCCGCGCTCGCGGCGGCGATTGAGGGCTTCGACCAGGATCCCCGGTGCGGAATGCGGTTCAGCGGGGTTTTCGAGGTCGTGAAGGATCCGGGCGTTTTGCAGATCCAGCTTACCGGTCGCGGGATCGATGCAGTAGCCTTTCTCCGTAATGGTGAGTGACACAATCGCCACCTGCGGCTCACAGAATTTCTCAATAATAGCGGGAACAGAGTCCAGCTTTGCGTTCAGACATTCATGTACGGCCCCGACAACAATCGGCTGATTTCCTTCCGCGCCTTTCTCCAGCACGGTAAACAGGTGATCCTGGGCGCGCAGCTGGCTCATCAGCACATCGCCGCTGAACAGGCTAATCTCACAAATCCCCCAGTCGCCGCCTTTTTCATTCAGTACCCGGTTTGTTAACAATGCCTGGTGCGCGCGGTGAAACGCACCGAAGCCAAAATGGACGATGCGGGAGCGCAGTTGCTGACGATCGTAGCGCGGTTGCTGAACCTTCGCGGGAAGGGCGGTGGAGGCAATTGTCTTCATGAGATACACACCTGATTAACCATTAATTAACAATGTCAGTGTAAAGTTATATGACAGCAAATAAAATTGGTGAGCCGTAAATATCCCCGTTCTGTGAGTTTGATCAATCAATGTGTGGCGGTATGTTGACCCTTTACGGTAAACATGTATGGTAGTCGTCATTGCAGTACCCCATATTGGTATAACAACTTGAGAGGAAGAGGTAATGGAACAAACCTGGCGTTGGTACGGGCCGAACGATCCGGTTTCTCTTGATGATGTGCGTCAGGCTGGCGCAACGGGTGTCGTTACGGCGCTGCATCACATTCCTAACGGCCAGGTCTGGCCGGTTGAGGAAATTCAGCAGCGTCAGGCGCTGCTGGCGGAGAAAGGATTAACCTGGTCTGTGGTAGAGAGCATTCCGGTTCACGAAGATATCAAAACCCATTCCGGTGAATACCAGACCTGGATTGCGAACTATCAGCAGAGCATTCGCAACCTGGCGGCCTGCGGCATTGATACGGTTTGCTATAACTTCATGCCTATTCTGGACTGGACGCGTACCGACCTTGAATATCAGATGCCGGACGGCTCGAAAGCGCTGCGTTTCGACCAGATTGCCTTTGCGGCATTCGAGCTGCATATTCTGAAACGTCCCGGTGCCGACGCGGATTACACCGCTGAAGAGCAGCAGCAGGCGCTCGCGTGGTTTAACGCTGCCAGTGACGCAGATATCGAAAAGCTGACCCGTAATATTATTGCGGGCCTGCCGGGGGCTGAAGAGGGCTATACGCTGGATCAGTTCCGCGCGCGTCTGGCGGAATACGGCGATATTGATAAGCAGCAGCTGCGTGAAAACATGGCGTATTTCCTGCGCGCTATCGTGCCGGTAGCGGAAGAGGCCGGCGTACGTCTGGCGGTGCACCCGGACGATCCGCCGCGTCCTATTCTCGGCCTGCCGCGCATTGTTTCTACCATTGAAGATATGCAGTGGCTGAAAGAGACGGTAAACAGCATCTATAACGGCTTTACCATGTGTACCGGCTCCTACGGCGTGCGCGCGGATAACGACCTGGTGCGGATGATTGAAACCTTCGGGGATCGTATCCACTTCACGCACCTGCGTGCGACCTGCCGTGAGGAGAATCCAAAGACGTTCCACGAGGCGGCGCACCTGGGCGGCGACGTGAATATGGTGGCGGTGGTCGACGCTATCCTGGCGGAAGAGGCACGTCGCAAGCAGGCGGGCGATGTACGTCCTATTCCGTTCCGCCCGGATCACGGGCATCAAATGCTGGACGATCTGCGTAAGAAAACCAACCCGGGCTATTCGGCGATTGGCCGCCTGAAGGGGATGGCGGAAGTGCGCGGGGTTGAGCTGGCGCTGAAGATGACGAAGTATCCGGAGCTTCTGTAACCGGAATTGTCGGGTGGCGGCTTCGCCACCCGACAAATGCCATAATCAGTCAGCACGACCCATATAGCGTTTTTCTTCGATATGGATACGGATTTTCTCGCCAGCGGAGAGGTATTCCGGTACCTGCACAACCAGGCCGGTGGTCAGGGTTGCTGGTTTGTTGCGGGCACTTGCTGACGCGCCTTTAATGCCCGGTGCGGTTTCAACGATTTCCAGATCGACGGTCTGCGGCAGTTCCAGCGCCAGCAGCACGCCGTCCCAGGTCAGCACCTGCATGTCTGGCATCCCGCCTTCAGGGATAAACAGCAGCTCCTCTTCAATCTGATCTTTGGTGAAGATATACGGGGTGTAATCTTCTTTATCCATGAACACGTACTCGTTACCGTCGACGTAGGAGAAATCAACGTAGCGACGGGTCAGGGTCACGGTATCGACAATATCGTCACCTTTAAAACGTTCTTCCACCTTCAGGCCGGTACGCACATCGGCGAAACGCATTTTGTACAGCGTCGCTGCACCACGGGCGCTCGGTGCCTGAATGTCGATGTCTTTCACAATCAGCAGTTTGCCGTTGTAATTCAGTACCATACCTTTCTTAATTTCGTTCGCTCTTGGCATTGCAGTAATCCTGTCTACGGGAGGTAAAAAATATCGCGCCAAATTACTCGCGCGCGGCCTTTCAGGCAAGCGGAATTAGTGGCTTTTGCTATCAATACGCAAAAGGTGTTACTGTGCGCCCGATGCCCGACTGTACGGGCGTTCGTCACCGAGAGAGCATGTATGGATTGTCGTCCAGATTGCGGCGCGTGCTGTACCGCTCCGTCCATTTCAAGCCCCATCCCAGGAATGCCGGAGGGCAAGCCTGCCAATACCCGCTGCGTTCAGCTCTCTGAATCCAACCTGTGTATGATCTTTGGTTCGCCCTTGCGCCCGAAGGTCTGTTCCGGGCTTCAGCCATCGGCCGAAATGTGCGGCAGCACGCGCGCGCAGGCGATGACCTGGCTGCTTGAACTGGAGGCGCTCACTGCGCCTTAAACGTCTTTGATCCTCACCAGACAGCCAATCGTCAGCGTACACATCAGCAGCGCAATCCAGAATACCGTGTGATAGTTCCAGATCTCGGCAACGATTCCGGCCATTGAGCCCGCGATAATCCAGCCCACGCGGGTGGTATTAGTATAAAGGGTGGTGGCGGCACCTGCCTGGCCCGGCATCAGATCCTGGAAGTAGAGCATGCCAATCCCCGCCAGGATGCCGATATAAATGGCGTTCAGCAGCTGTAAGGCCAGCAGGAGTCCCGGCGTATGCACCGTCAGCATACCAACGTAGAACAGCAGCCCGGCGACGGCCGCGACGCGCATTAAAAAACGCTTTCCGAAACGCTTCGCATAATAGCCTGCAATAAGCATGGTCGGGATCTCAAGGCCCGCGGCGGTGCCCATCATAATGCCGGCCAGCTTCTCCGGCAGGTGCAGCTCATCAATAATAAACAGCGGCATGTTGATGATATAAAGGCTGTTGGTGCCCCACATCAGCGTGCAGATAACAAACAGGAGCAGGGCATCGCGGCGGTTACGACGCGGTGCTTCCAGCACGCCCGTTGCCACTTTGGGCTCTTTGCGCATTGACGGCAGAAAGCACCACACCAGCGCGCCGCACGCCACAAACGCGACCGCCGCGCTCAGGTACATCACCGTAAAGCCAAACCCCATCGCCAGCGCGTAGGCCAGCGGCGGGCCAATCACCCATGCCAGCGACACCTGAGCGCGCAATATCGAGCTGAACATTACCGCTTCCCGCCCGGTATGGTCGGCATGCTCGCGGGCGAGGGCAAATAGCTGCGGGTTGGCGGTTGAGCCAAAGCTGCTCAGAAAAACCCCGATGAACAGCAGAACAAAATAGTTACGGTTCCAGGCAAACAGGACGCAGGCCAACACCCCCAGCAGACAGCAGAAAACGATCAGGCTTTTACGATCGCCCTTGCGGTCGGAACGACCGGCGAGAAACTGGCTGACGAGAATGCCAATGATGGCGCTTCCGGTAAAAAAGAAGCCAACCATCGCCGGACGGGCGTGTACTTCGTTAGTCAGGAATAAGCTCAGCGTCGGGGTTTGCAACGCACCGGCGATGCCAGTGAAGAAGGCAACAATCAGGAACGCCGTTGATGTCAAATCAAAGGGCTTCGGCGCGGTGGCCGCAGGGGTGTTATCCATGTTTTATAATTAGCGAGTAGCAGAGAGGGGCGGAGTTTACGCCGTCAGCTAAAAAATAAACAGTGGGTGAAGTCAATTACGCCACGAAAAATCAAAATGGCATTTCAACTTACGCCCCACCTGGCTGAACTTAGCTGAAACTGGTTTGCTGAACTTCAGCAAAATTCAGCTGAGCGCAGAAGAAATGTGCAGTATCTCTAAATTCTGATATCGGAAAGACGACTTTTCTTGCAAGCCATTGCAGAAAGCGCAAGACTTTTTGAAACGTTTCAGCGCTATCTTGTTTAAAAAAACGGAGCAGGCTAGCGCATTTTTTCTCATGTAAGCTGAAACGATTCACTTTCAGCAGGAGAGGAGAACCATGTTCCAGTTATCTGTTCAGGATATTCACCCGGGCGCTCAGGCCGGGGATAAAGAAGAGGCCATTCGTCAGGTTGCCGCTGCCCTTGTGCAGGCGGGTAACGTCGCGGACGGCTACGTAAACGGTATGCTGGCGCGCGAGCAGCAGACCTCCACCTTCCTCGGCAATGGCATTGCCATTCCGCACGGCACAACCGACACCCGCGACCAGGTGCTGAAAACCGGCGTGAAGGTTTATCAGTTCCCGCAGGGCGTACTCTGGGGCGACGGCCAGGTGGCTTATGTGGCTATCGGTATCGCGGCCAGTAGCGACGAACACTTAGGCCTGCTGCGTCAGCTGACGCATGTCCTGAGCGATGACTCCGTGGCGGAACAGCTGAAGTCTGCAACGACTGCTGAAGAGCTGCGTGCGTTGCTGATGGGCGAAAAACAGAGCGAAGCGCTGAAACTCGATAACGACACGCTGACGCTGGATGTTGTGGCCTCCGACCTGGTCACGCTGCAGGCGCTGAACGCGGGTCGCCTGAAAGAAGCGGGTGCCGCTGATGCCGCCTTTGTGACGCGCGTGATTAACGATAAACCGCTGAATCTTGGTCAGGGTATCTGGCTGAACGACAGCGCTGAGGGCAACCTGCGCAGCGCGATTGCAGTGAGCCGCGCGGCCACCGCGTTCGACGTTGAGGGTGAGACAGCAGCCATGCTGGTGACCGTGGCGATGAACGATGAGCAGCCGGTTTCCGTTCTGAAGCGTCTGGGCGATCTGCTGCTCAACAATAAAGCTGAAAAACTGCTGAACGCCGATGCCGCGACCGTGCTGGCCCTGCTGACCAGTGACGACGCACTCACCGATGATGTGCTGAACGCCGAGTTCGTGGTGCGTAACGAACATGGCCTGCATGCCCGTCCGGGCACCATGCTGGTTAACACCATTAAACAATTTGAAAGCGAGATTACCGTGACCAACCTGGATGGTTCGGGCAAACCGGCCAACGGCCGTAGCCTGATGAAAGTCGTCGCGCTGGGCGTGAAGAAAGGCCATCGTCTGCGCTTCACCGCGCAGGGTGCAGATGCTGAACAGGCGCTGAAAGCAATTGGCGACGCCATCGCGGCGGGTCTGGGGGAGGGCGCATAATGAGCAGACGTGTTGCGACTATTACGCTGAACCCGGCTTATGACCTGGTGGGGTTTTGCCCGGAAATTGAGCGCGGCGAAGTCAACCTCGTGCGTACCACTGGCCTGCATGCTGCGGGCAAAGGGATTAACGTCGCGAAAGTGCTCAAGGATCTCGGTATCGATGTCACCGTGGGCGGATTCCTCGGTAAAGATAACCAGGATGGTTTCCAGCAGCTGTTCAGCGAGCTGGGCATTGCCAACCGTTTCCAGGTTGTGCAGGGCCGTACCCGCATCAACGTTAAGCTGACGGAGAAAGACGGTGAAGTAACCGATCTGAACTTCTCTGGCTTCGAAGTGACGCCAGCTGACTGGGAGCGCTTTGTTAACGACTCCCTGACCTGGCTTGGTCAGTTCGACATGGTGTGCGTCAGCGGAAGCCTGCCGTCCGGCGTCAGCCCGGAAGCGTTTACCGACTGGATGACGCGCCTGCGCAGCCAGTGCCCGTGCATTATCTTCGACAGCAGCCGCGACGCGCTGGTTGCGGGTCTGAAAGCCTCTCCGTGGCTGGTGAAGCCAAATCGCCGCGAACTGGAGATCTGGGCAGGCCGTAAGCTGCCGGAATTAAAAGATGTGATTGAGGCTGCCCATGCGCTGCGCGAGCAGGGTATTGCTCACGTGGTGATCTCGCTGGGTGCAGAAGGGGCGTTGTGGGTTAACGCTTCAGGTGAATGGATTGCCAAACCGCCGTCAATGGAAGTTGTGAGCACCGTTGGCGCAGGGGATTCCATGGTTGGCGGCCTGATTTACGGCCTGCTGATGCGTGAATCCAGTGAACATACGTTACGTCTTGCCACCGCCGTTGCAGCCCTGGCCGTGAGCCAGAGCAATGTCGGTATTACCGATCGTACCCAGTTAGCCGCGATGATGGCGCGCGTTGACTTAAAACCTTTTAACTAACAGCAGGAGAGGAATAATGAAAACGCTGCTGATCATTGACTCCGGTCTCGGACAGGCTCGCGCCTACATGGCGAAGACCCTGCTGGGCGCGGCGGCACAAAAAGCACACCTGGACATCATTGATAACCCAGGCGATGCAGAGCTGGCGATTGTCCTGGGCGATAAAATCCCCGCTGACAGCGCCCTGAACGGCAAAAAAGTGTGGCTGGGCGATATTAATCGCGCGGTGGCACACCCGGAACTGTTCCTGAGCGAAGCGAAAGGTCACGCGACCGTCTACAGCGCGCCGGTCGCGGCGGCTCCGGCTACGGCATCGGGGCCGAAACGCGTTGTTGCGGTCACGGCCTGCCCGACGGGCGTGGCGCACACCTTTATGGCGGCTGAAGCCATTGAAACCGAAGCGAAAAAACGCGGCTGGTGGGTGAAGGTTGAAACTCGTGGCTCCGTGGGTGCGGGCAATGCCATTACGCCGGAAGAGGTCGCTGAGGCCGATCTGGTGATTGTGGCGGCAGATATTGAAGTGGATTTGGCGAAGTTTGCCGGCAAGCCGATGTACCGCACCTCTACCGGCCTGGCGCTGAAAAAGACCGCGCAGGAATTTGATAAGGCACTGGCAGAAGCCAAACCGTATCAGGCCACTGGCGCAGCCAAAACCCCGACCGAAGGTAAAAAAGAGTCTGCGGGCGCATACCGTCACCTGCTGACCGGCGTCTCCTACATGCTGCCGATGGTGGTGGCTGGTGGCCTGTGTATTGCGCTCTCCTTCGCCTTCGGTATTGAAGCGTTTAAAGAGCAGGGCACGCTGGCGGCAGCGTTAATGCAGATTGGCAGCGGCTCCGCGTTCGCGCTGATGGTGCCGGTGCTGGCAGGCTTTATCGCCTTCTCTATTGCTGACCGTCCGGGTCTGACCCCGGGTCTTATCGGCGGTATGCTGGCGGTGAGCACCGGTTCCGGCTTTATCGGCGGTATCATCGCCGGTTTCCTCGCCGGTTACGTTGCGAAGCTGATTAGCTCGAAGCTGAAGCTGCCGCAGAGTATGGAAGCGCTGAAGCCAATTCTGATCATTCCGCTGATCTCCAGCCTGGTGGTCGGTCTGGCGATGATTTACCTGATTGGTAAGCCGGTTGCGGGCATCCTTGCGGGTCTGACCCACTGGCTGCAAACCATGGGTACGGCGAACGCGGTGCTGTTGGGCGCGATCCTCGGCGGCATGATGTGTACCGACATGGGTGGTCCGGTGAACAAAGCGGCGTACGCGTTTGGCGTTGGCCTGCTGAGTACCCAGACCTACGCGCCGATGGCGGCGATAATGGCGGCTGGTATGGTGCCACCGCTGGCGCTCGGCCTGGCGACGATTATTGCCCGTCGTAAGTTCGACAAAGCGCAGCAGGAAGGTGGCAAAGCGGCGCTGGTGCTGGGCCTGTGCTTCATCACCGAAGGCGCGATTCCGTTCGCGGCGCGTGACCCGATGCGTGTTCTGCCGTGCTGTATCGTCGGCGGCGCGGTAACGGGTGCCATCTCCATGGCGATTGGCGCGAAGCTGATGGCTCCGCACGGCGGTCTGTTCGTCCTGCTGATCCCTGGCGCCATCACCCCGGTCCTGGGTTATCTGCTGGCGATTATTGCCGGTACGCTGGTGGCGGGTCTGTCTTACGCGGTGCTGAAACGTCCGGAAGCGGAAGTTGTGGCAAAAGCAGCTTAAGCGGTAAGCAATAAAAAAGCCGGGTGCTAACGCAACCCGGCTTTTTTTATGCCGCCTGTTCAGCGTTTTGCTGCGCCTTCAGCCAGGCAATCTCTTCCGCCCAGATATCCGGATTGATGGTTTCCAGCACCATCGGAATACCGTCGAAGCGAGCGTCCTGCATGATAAAGCGAAACGCATCGTGGCCGATATTGCCTTCACCCAGGCTGTGGTGACGGTCAACGCGGCTGCCGAACGCGCTTTTCGCATCGTTCAGGTGCATCCCGCGCAGGTACTTAAAGCCGACTATTCGCTCAAACTCATCAAACGTGTTTTTCGTCGCCTCGGTGGTGCGCAGGTCGTACCCGGCCGCAAACGCGTGGCAGGTATCAATGCACACGCCCACGCGGGATTTATCTTCCACGCCGTCAATAATCGCCGCGAGATGCTCAAACCTGAAGCCGAGGTTGCTGCCCTGACCGGCGGTGTTTTCAATCACTGCCGTCACGCCTTTGGTTTTATCCAGCGTCATGTTGATGGATTCGGCAATGCGCGCCAGACAGGCGTCTTCATCTATTTGCATCAGATGACTACCCGGATGGAAGTTCAGCAGCGTCAGCCCGAGCTGTTCGCAGCGCTGCACTTCATCGAGAAACGCCTCTCGGGATTTTTCCAGCGCTTCCTGAACCGGATGCCCGAGGTTAATCAGATAGCTGTCGTGGGGAAGGATCTGGCCCGGCCCGTAACGGTATTTCTCACAGGCGGCTTTGAAGTCGTCAATCACGTCGGCGGTGAGCGGCGCGGCGCGCCACTGGCGCTGGTTTTTGGTGAACAGGGCGAAAGCGGTCGCCTCGATTTCGGCGGCGCGAATGGCGGCATTCGCAAGGCCACCGGCAGCGCTGACGTGCGCTCCAACATATTTCATAAAAAGACTCCTGTTAACCCGAAACGCTTATGATAGCGGGTTAACAGGAGAAGGACGAGATGGTTTATGCCATCAGGCTGTGTACGGCGAGGTTAATCGCGCCGCCGCCCACAATCAGCCAGATGAAGAGCACCAGCGCCATCAGCAGCGGCTTCGCACCGGCTTTTTTCAGCGCGCTGACGTGGGTGGTCACCCCCAGCGCCGCCATCGCCATCGCCAGCAGCACCGTATCCAGCGTCACCAGCATCTCCACCACCGCTTTCGGCAGCAGGTGGAAGGAGTTAAAGATCGCAACCACGATGAACAGGATCGCAAACCACGGAATGGTGATTTTGCTTTTCTCGCTGCCGCCAGCCGGGGCCAGCTGATTAACTCGCGCGGCCAGGAAAATCAGGAACG
Organism: Enterobacter sp. KB-280D8; assembly: GCF_041399405.1. Lineage (NCBI taxonomy): Bacteria > Pseudomonadati > Pseudomonadota > Gammaproteobacteria > Enterobacterales > Enterobacteriaceae > Enterobacter > Enterobacter sp. KB-280D8. The sequence goes on along the minus strand of NZ_JBGKEC010000008.1, from coordinate 65,619 downwards.
GCGCCAGCATCATCACGCGCAGCATTTTGGCGATCACCGCCGCGTTTTCCGCTTCCGGATTGATGGCATGACCTGCCGCCACCACCTGCGCTACTTCGTGCATGGTCGAACCGATATAGATGCCGTAGGTTTCCGGGCTAAACCAGTGCGCCACCAGCGGATACATCGCGGGATAAAGGAAAATCGCCAGCGTACCGAAGATAACCACCGTCGCGACGGCGACCGTTACTTTACTGGCTTCGGCTTTTACGACCGGCTCCGTCGCCAGCACTGCCGCCGCACCGCAAATGCTGCTGCCTGCGCCGATCAGCCAGCTGGTTTGCTTGTCCAGGCCAAAGATCTTCTGACCGATAAAGCACGCCAGTAAAAAGGTGCTGGTCAGGGTCAGGACGTCGATGGCAATTCCGCTGACGCCCACGTCCGCAATTTGCGAAAAGGTGAGGCGGAAGCCGTAAAGAATGATCCCGAGGCGCAGCAGGTGCTGTTTGGCAAAGATCACGCCGCCGTCGCAGGATTTCCAGATATGCGGGTAAACAGTATTACCCACGACCATGCCCAGCAAAATGGCCAGCGTCAACGCGCTAAAACCTGCGCCTGCGATAGCCGGGATGCTGCCGCCCCATAATGCTACGGCGGTCACTGCGGCGCTGAGCGCGAGACCCGGCACGAAGTGCCACACTGTACGTTGATGTTGTAAGGTGATTTCTGACATAACCTTCTCCTTTGTCTGGCTAAAGGTTACGGCGCTCTGGCTTAAAAATAAAATTGATTATATACTTATAATTAATCTATATAAGTGGTAAGCAACCATGCACATTACTTTGCGTCAGCTGGAAGTGTTTGCCGAGGTGCTGAAAAGCGGCTCGACGACCCAGGCGTCACAAATGCTGGCGCTCTCGCAGTCTGCGGTCAGCGCGGCGTTGACCGATCTTGAAGGGCAGCTGGGCGTTCAGCTGTTCGACAGGGTAGGGAAGCGTCTGGTGGTCAACGAACATGGCCGCCTGCTTTACCCGCGCGCGCTGGCGCTGCTGGAGCAGGCTATCGAAATCGAACAGCTGTTCCGCGAAGACAACGGCGCGATCCGCGTGTTTGCCAGCAGCACCATCGGAAACTATATCCTGCCGGAAGTGATAGCGCGCTACCGTCGGGATTTTCCGACTCTGCCGCTGGAGATGAGCGTGGGCAACAGCCAGGACGTGATCAACGCGGTGATCGATTTCCGCGTGGATATCGGTCTTATTGAAGGCCCTTGCCATAACGTCGATATCATTGCCGAGCCCTGGCTGGAAGACGAGCTGGTGGTGTTTGCGTCTCCGGCCTCGTCGTTATTGCAGGGCGAGGTGACGCTGGAGCGGCTGGCGCAGGCGCAGTGGATCCTCCGCGAGCAGGGCTCCGGTACGCGTGAGATTGTCGACTACCTGCTGCTGTCGCATCTGCCGCATTTCCAGCTGGGAATGGAGCTGGGAAACTCTGAGGCCATCAAGCACGCGGTGCGTCATGGCCTGGGCATCAGTTGTCTTTCCCGGCGCGTCATTGCCGAACAGCTTGAGACGGGGTCGCTGGTGGAAATTCCCATTCCGCTCCCGAAACTGGTGCGCACGCTATGGTGCATCCACCATCGTCAGAAACACCTTTCCAGCTCGCTGCAGCGTTTTCTGCGCTACTGCGAGATGTAAAAGCGCCCCTCACCCCAAATGGGAGAGGGAAAAATAATGCGTTACTTATAATCCTGGACGCGTCATGAAGCTCTCTTATAACAGGGTATTTCTGCCGGAAGGAACGGAGATCGTCTGCTACAATTGCGCCTCATTTATTAAATGGACAGCATTTTCACATGGTTTCAGAAACTAAATCCACAGAAGCGCCCACGCTACGTCGTGAACTCAAGGCGCGTCACCTGACGATGATCGCCATTGGCGGCTCCATCGGTACAGGTCTTTTCGTTGCCTCTGGCGCAACGATTTCGGCAGCCGGCCCGGGTGGGGCATTATTCTCTTATATCCTGATTGGCCTGATGGTCTATTTCCTGATGACCAGTCTGGGCGAACTGGCAGCGTACATGCCGGTGTCAGGTTCGTTTTCGACCTACGGACAAAAATACGTTGAGGAAGGCTTCGGCTTCGCGCTGGGCTGGAACTACTGGTACAACTGGGCCGTCACTATCGCCGTTGACCTCGTTGCCGCACAGCTGGTGATGACCTGGTGGTTCCCGGACACGCCGGGCTGGATCTGGAGCGCCCTGTTCCTGGCCGTTATCTTCCTGCTGAACTACATCTCCGTGCGCGGTTTCGGCGAAGCGGAATACTGGTTCTCTTTGATCAAAGTGGCAACCGTCATCATCTTTATCGTCGTCGGTGTGGCGATGATCGTGGGGATTTTCAAAGGGGCTGAACCTGCGGGCTGGAGCAACTGGACGATAGGCGATGCGCCGTTTGCCGGGGGCTTCTCGGCGATGATTGGCGTGGCGATGATTGTCGGCTTCTCCTTCCAGGGAACGGAGCTGATTGGTATCGCGGCCGGTGAATCCGAAAACCCGGAGAAGAACATTCCGCGCGCGGTGCGTCAGGTGTTCTGGCGTATTCTGCTGTTCTACGTGTTCGCTATTTTGATTATCAGCCTGATCATTCCGTATACCGATCCAAGCCTGCTGCGTAATGACGTCAAAGACATCAGCGTCAGCCCTTTCACCCTGGTCTTCCAGCACGCAGGCCTGCTTTCTGCGGCGGCGGTAATGAACGCGGTGATCCTGACGGCGGTGCTGTCGGCGGGTAATTCCGGTATGTACGCGTCCACCCGTATGCTTTACACCCTGGCCTGCGACGGTAAAGCGCCGCGTATTTTCTCGAAACTGTCCCGCGGTGGCGTCCCGCGTAACGCGCTGTATGCCACCACGGTCATTGCGGGCCTCTGCTTCCTGACCTCTATGTTCGGCAACCAGACCGTGTACCTGTGGCTGCTTAATACCTCCGGCATGACGGGCTTTATCGCCTGGCTGGGCATTGCCATCAGCCACTACCGTTTCCGCCGCGGCTACGTTATGCAGGGTCACGACCTGAATAACCTCCCGTACCGTTCTGGCTTCTTCCCGCTGGGGCCGATTTTTGCCTTCATTCTGTGCCTGATTATTACCCTGGGACAGAACTATGAAGCTTTCCTTGCGGACACCATTGACTGGGGTGCCGTCACGGCCACCTATATTGGTATTCCGCTGTTCCTGGTCATCTGGTTCGGCTACAAACTGACGAAAGGAACCCGCTTCGTTCGCTACAGTGAAATGGATTTCCCGGAACGATTTAAACAATAACCGCGCTTCCTCTCTTTCAGCCCGCTCACTTGAGCGGGCTTTTTTATCTCCACAGTATGAACGGCAGATATAATTTTTAACAATTTAATTGATAATAATTATCGTTTGCTTTATCGTTATCAAAAAATAAGCGTGCTACCGACCCACCGCAGATGTGGGCGGACAACAAGGCACTGTGAGCAATGATTTTTGATTGAGTTGTATTTACCTCATGGAGATATGGAATGTTTAGGTTGAATCCCGTCGTCAGGGGAGGACTATGCGCGTCCGCAATGTCCCTGGCACTGCCTGTCATCGCAGCGGAATCTGGCGACACAATGGTTGTAACGGCCTCCGCGACCGAGCAAAACCTGAAAGACGCACCGGCAAGTATCAGCGTGATTACCCAGGAAGATTTGCAGCGCAAACCCGTTCAGAACCTGAAAGATGTGTTACGGGATGTGCCGGGCGTACAGCTCACGAGCGAAGGGGACAACCGTAAAGGGGTAAGTATTCGCGGTCTGGACAGCAGCTACACGCTCATCCTGATCGACGGCAAGCGCGTAAACTCACGCAACGCGGTCTTCCGCCATAACGATTTCGACCTTAACTGGGTGCCAGTTGACGCCATCGAACGCATCGAAGTGGTCCGCGGACCGATGTCTTCTCTCTACGGCTCTGATGCTCTCGGCGGCGTGGTGAACATTATCACCAAAAAAATCGGCCAGAAGTGGACGGGCACCCTGAGCGCGGATTCTACCCTTCAGGAACACCGCGATCGTGGCGACACGTATAACGGTCAGTTTTATACCAGCGGTCCGCTGGTGGACGGCCTGCTGGGCCTGAAAGCCTACGGTAGCCTCGCGAAGCGTGAGAAAGACGGGCAGCAGAAATCCTCCACCACGGCGAGCGGTGAAACGCCGCGCATTGAGGGCTTCACCAGCCGTGATGCCAACGTGGAATTCGCCTGGACTCCAACAGAAAACCACGACTTCACTGCGGGCTACGGCTTTGACCGCCAGGATCGCGATTCAGACTCCCTCGACAAAAACCGCCTTGAGCGTCAGAACTACTCTCTCAGCCATAACGGCCGCTGGGGCGTCGGCAACAGCGAGCTGAAGGTTTACGGTGAGAAGGTGGATAACAAAAACCCGGGCAACAGCAATCCCATCACCTCCGAGAGCAACGCGGTAGACGGGAAATACGTGCTGCCGCTGGGCGATATTAATCAGCTGCTGACCTTTGGCGGCGAATGGCGTCACGATAAGCTGAAAGATCCGGTCAACCTGACGGGGGGCTCCAGCAGCAGTACGTCAACAAGCCAGTATGCGCTGTTCCTCGAAGACGAATGGCGTATCTTTGAGCCGCTGGCGCTGACCACCGGCATCCGTATGGATGACCATGATACCTACGGCGATCACTGGAGTCCGCGAGCCTATCTGGTCTATAACGCGACGGATACCGTGACGGTGAAAGGGGGCTGGGCAACAGCGTTTAAAGCGCCGTCGCTGCTGCAGCTGAGCCCGGACTGGGTCACCGGCTCGTGCCGCGGCGCCTGCGAGATTGTCGGTAACCCGGATCTGAAGCCGGAAACCAGCGAGAGCTTCGAGTTCGGTCTGTACTACAGCGGGGAAGAGGGCTGGTTAGAGGGCGTGCAGGCCAGCGTCACCACCTTCCAGAATAACGTGGACGACCGCATCAGCATCAGCCGTACGGCGAATGCAAAACAGGCGCAGAGCTACCCTAACTACGTTGGTCTGAACGCGGACGGCGAACCGATTTTCCGCTATTACAACGTCAACAAGGCGCGCATCCGTGGGGTGGAGACCGAAGTGAAGTTCCCGCTGGCGGAAGACTGGAAAGTGACGCTGAACTACACCTATAACGACGGTCGCGATATCAGCAACGGCGGCAACAAACCACTGTCCGAGCTGCCGTTCCATACGGCTAACGGGACCGTTGACTGGAAGGCGACGCAGGACTGGTCGTTCTATGTTCAGGGCAATTACACCGGCGAGAAGCGCGCGCTGACCAGCAGTGCACCAACGCCGGGTGGATATGTCATCTGGAACACCGGCGCGGCGTGGCAGGCGACGAAAAGCGTGAAGCTGCGCGCGGGCGTGCAGAACCTGCTGGATAAAGACCTGAGCCGTGACGATTACAGCTACACGGAAGATGGCCGTCGCTACTTTGTGGGCGTGGATTATAAGTTCTGATGCGACGAGGGTAAAAGCGAACGTAGGCCGGGTAAGGCGAAGCCGCCACCCGGCAATGACGCGCACTTACCCAAACAAATGCTCCGCATGGAAGCGGAGATGATCCTCGATAAAGGACGCCATAAAGTAATAGCTGTGATCGTATCCCGGCTGAATGCGCAGCGTCAGCGGCCAGTCCTTCTGGCGTGCCGCCTCAGCCAACACCGCAGGCTGTAGCTGTCCGGCGAGGAACTGATCCGCATCGCCCTGATCGATAAGCATCGGGATCGCGCTCGCCGAATCGCTTGCCAGCATCAGCGCGCAGCTGTCCCATTCCTGCCATTTCTCGGCATCCTCACCCAGATAGTGTGTGAAAGCTTTTTGTCCCCACGGCACCTGCGTTGGGTTCACAATCGGCGCGAACGCAGAGACGCTGACGTATTTCCCCGGGTTTTTCAGCGCCATGATGAGCGCCCCGTGTCCGCCCATGGAGTGTCCGCTGATGGCGCAGCGGTCGCTTACCGCAAATTCAGCCTTAATCAGCGCAGGCAGCTCGTCGCGAATGTAGTCGTACATGCGGTAATGGCTCGCCCACGGCTGTTCGGTGGCGTTGAGATAAAATCCGGCGCCTTTACCTAAATCGTACCCGGCATCGTCCGCCACATCATCGCCGCGCGGGCTGGTATCAGCCATCACCAGCGCAATGCCCAGCTCGGCGGCAATACGCTGCGCGCCCGCTTTGGTGGTGAAGTTTTCGTCGTTGCAGGTCAGGCCTGACAGCCAGAACAGAACCGGCGGATTTTCCGTCGGCGGCAGGAAAATGCTGAACGTCATGGTGCAGTTCAGCGTGGTGGAGTCGTGCCGCCAGCGCTGCTGTCGACCTTCAAAACAACGGTGCTCTTCGAGCAGTTCCATGCAGGGCTCCTTAATGAGAATAGCTATTCATTAGAGCCATAATACAGCGTTTTCATTTACCTGTGAGCAACTTTCACTTTCGCGGAACGGCGAGATGCTGCATCATAAATTTACTTTTCTTTAACAATTGGAGCGGTCATGGCGCTGCGTATTGCGCTTAGTGGTTTTGTCGTTCTGGTGGTGGCGATGGGGATAGGGCGCTTTGCCTTTACCCCTCAGGTGCCGCTGATGATTGCCGCCGGGCAACTCACGCTGACCAGCGCGGGCCTGGTGGCGGCGATGAATTATCTGGGCTATCTGGTGGGCGCATGGGATGCCATGCGCGCGCACCGCTTTGTTGAAACGCGACTCTGGCTTGGCATCACCGGCGCGGTTGCGTTGACCCTGCTCTCCGCCGCGGCTGATAACGCCGTCGTGCACGGCCTGCTGCGCTTTGTGATTGGCTGCATGAGCGGCTGGTCAATGGTGCTGATTGCTGCCTGGACCAACGAGCGGCTGGGACAGCTGGGTAAACCGGGGCTCAGTGCGGCTGTCTTTGCCGGGCCCGGGGCAGGTATCGCCCTGAGCGGCCTGCTCGCGGTTTATATTCAGGCGAAATCCCTTTCGGCCGGTGCGGCATGGCAAATCTACGGCGTGCTGGCACTGGTACTGGTTGCGCTGGTGGCGCGCTATCTGCCGCGATCCGGGCAGCTTCATCGACCCGGCACCGCGCCAGAGCCGCTGGTGCTGACGACGGATTTAAGGCGCCTGGTCTGGAGCTACAGCCTGGCGGGATTTGGCTATATCCTCCCGGCGACCTTCCTTTCGCAAATGGCGGCAGTGCGCTTTCCCGGCAGCCTGTTTGCCCAGTTTGTCTGGCCAATTTTTGGTGCCGCCGCCGTGGTGGGGATTGCGCTCAGCATTCTTTTGCGCCACACCTCAACGGCTAACCGCAGGCTGGCCATCGTGCTGTGGTTACAGGGAGCTGGCGTGCTGGCGGCCTGGCTGCTGCCGGGCATTGGCGGCTTGCTGACGGGCGGGCTGCTGGTGGGAGGCGGGTTCCTCTGCGCGGTGCAGCTCTCACTTTTATACGGCCGCGAGCTGGCACCGCACCACACGCGCTATATGGCGGGGCTGCTCACCACCGGGTATGCCATCGGGCAATTGATTGGTCCGGTGACCTCGGCGGTATCGACCTGGCTAACCCACCGGCTGGAGCCTGCGCTGGGGCTGGCGGGCGTTGCGCTGTTTGTCGCCGGTGCCCTGGTCTGGAATCGCCACGCTGAAAGGCAACAGCAATTGCAATAATTATCGTCGTGAATACTGGATTATGTGCGTCGCCTCACGCACAATGAGCGCATACTTTTGCCACAACGAGGGCAAAAGACGCCACACCTGCAGGAGAACAAAATGTCATCACTCAGTAAAGAAGCTGCCCTGGTCCACGAAGCCCTGCTCGCGCGCGGTCTTGAAACGCCACTGCGTCCGCCGGTTCAGGATATGGACAATGAAACCCGTAAGAAACTGATTTCCGGGCATATGACCGAGATCATGCAACTGCTGAATCTCGATCTGAGCGATGACAGCCTGATGGAAACGCCTAAGCGTATCGCGAAAATGTACGTTGACGAAATTTTCTCCGGACTGGATTACGCCAACTTCCCGAAAATTACCGTCATCGAAAACAAGATGAAGGTGGACGAGATGGTCACGGTACGGGATATCACCCTGACCAGCACCTGCGAGCACCATTTCGTGACCATCGACGGCAAAGCGACCGTGGCGTATATCCCGAAAGACACGGTGATTGGCCTGTCGAAGATCAACCGTATTGTGCAGTTCTTCGCGCAGCGCCCGCAGGTTCAGGAGCGTCTGACGCAGCAGATCCTGATCGCGCTGCAAACGCTGCTGGGTACCAATAACGTGGCGGTCTCCATTGACGCGGTTCATTACTGCGTGAAAGCCCGCGGCGTGCGTGATGCGACCAGTGCGACCACCACCACCTCGCTGGGCGGCCTGTTTAAATCGAGCCAGAACACCCGCCAGGAGTTCCTGCGCGCCGTGCGTCACCACAACTAATCAAACAGGGCAGGGACCATGGAGCGAAACGTCACGCTCGATTTTGTCCGCGGCGTCGCCATACTGGGTATCCTGCTGCTGAACATCAGCGCCTTCGGTCTGCCGAAGGCCGCTTACCTCAATCCCGCCTGGTACGGCGACATCACCCGAAGCGATGCCTGGACGTGGGCGCTCCTCGATCTGTTTGCCCAGGTTAAATTCCTCACGCTTTTTGCGCTGCTGTTCGGCGCGGGCCTGCAGCTTCTGCTCAAACGCGGCACACGCTGGATCCAGTCGCGCTTAACGCTGCTGGTCATCCTCGGGTTTATCCACGGCCTGTTCTTCTGGGATGGAGATATTCTTCTCGCTTATGGGTTAGTCGGGCTGATCTGCTGGCGGCTCATTCGCGATGCGCATAGCGTGAAAAGCCTGTTTAACACCGGCGTGATGCTCTATCTCATGGGGCTCTGCGTTCTGTTTTTGCTGGGGCTGATCTCCGGTGATGCGACAAACCGTTCCTGGATCCCGGATGCCGCTAACCTGCAGTACGAACAATACTGGAAGCTGAAAGGCGGTACGGAAGCGATAAGCAACCGCGCGGATATGCTGGGGGACAATCTGCTTGCCCTGGGGGCGCAATACGGCTGGCAACTGGCGGGCATGATGCTGATGGGGGCGTCACTGATGCGCACCGGCTGGCTGAAAGGGGAGTTTAGCCTGCGTCACTACCGCCGCACCGGGGCGGGGCTGGTTCTGCTCGGCATGCTGATTAATCTTCCGGCGGTGGTTGCGCAGTGGCACCTTCACTGGGATTACCGCTGGTGCGCGTTTCTGCTCCAGGTGCCGCGTGAGCTCAGCGCGCCGTTCCAGACCATCGGCTATGCGGCGCTGATCTATGGTTTCTGGCCGCAGCTCTCTCGTCTGTGGATCGTCAGCGCCGTGGCCTGCGTAGGCCGCATGGCGTTAAGCAATTACCTCCTGCAAACGCTGCTCTGCACCACGCTTTTCTATCGCTTTGGCCTGTTTATGAAATTCGACCGCCTCGCGCTGCTGGCGTTTGTTATTCCGGTCTGGGTGGTTAACCTGGCGTTTTCGGTTATCTGGCTGCGTTATTTCCGCCAGGGGCCGCTGGAGTGGGTGTGGCGTCAGTTAACCGCACATGCTTCGGGGGTATCATTGAGTAATACATCCAGATAACGATCTGGATCACAATCATTAACAAAACGGATGTAAGCGTTTTCATGAGTGTGACCTTCTTCACGTAGTCCCCTTTCTCTCGCTGCCAAAATAGCCACCTTGCTAAACACAGGGGGTGTCTGTGAGTTGCTGCAATCCTTTGAAGGATGGTGAATATGATCACCATTCGTGACGTCGCCCGTCTGGCGGGCGTTTCTGTGGCTACCGTCTCCCGCGTGCTGAACAACAGCGCGCTGGTCAGCCCTGAAACCCGTGAAACCGTAATGAAATCCGTGACCCAGCTCGGATACCGACCAAATGCCAATGCCCAGGCGCTTGCAACGCAGGTCAGCGATACCATCGGCGTGGTGGTGATGGACGTCTCGGACGCCTTTTTCGGTGCGCTGGTAAAAGCGGTCGATGTGGTCGCCCAGCAGCATCAGAAATATGTGCTGATTGGCAACAGCTATCACGAGGCAGAAAAGGAGCGTTATGCGATTGAAGTGCTGATCCGCCAGCGCTGCAACGCTCTGATTGTTCACTCAAAAGCCTTAAGCGATGAAGAGCTGGCCGGGTTTATGGAGCAGATCCCGGGTATGGTGCTGATCAACCGCATCGTCCCGGGCTATGCCCATCGCTGTGTCGGGCTGGATAACGTCAGCGGCGCCATGATGGCCACCAAAATGCTGATCAATAACGGCCATCAGCGGATCGGCTATCTGGCGTCCAGCCATCAAATTGAAGATGACGCATTGCGGCGTGAGGGGTGGCAAAACGCCCTGAAAGAGCACGGCATTACGCCATCAGAAAGCTGGATCGGCACCGGAACGCCGGACATGCAGGGCGGTGAAGCGGCAATGGTGGAATTGCTGGGCCGAAATCTGCAGCTTTCCGCGGTGTTTGCCTATAACGACAGCATGGCCGCGGGCGCGCTGACTGCGCTGAAGGATAACGGCATTGCGGTGCCACAGCATTTGTCATTGATTGGTTTCGATGATATTCCGATTGCCCGTTACACCGACCCGCAGCTCACCACGGTGCGCTATCCCATTGCTTCTATGGCGAAACTGGCGACCGAGCTGGCGCTACAGGGAGCGGCAGGGCTGCTGGATCCAGGGGCAACGCACTGCTTCATGCCGACGCTGGTGCGTCGTCATTCAGTCGCGGCCAGGCAAATTGTGGTTCCGATCACTAACTGATTACATCAGGTGATGTAACCGTTTTCAATCTGTGAGTAAATTCACAGTATCTTAACAAGGCGCTGACTATGATGTCAGCGTTTTAGGGGCTGAAACGCTATGTAACGGTGATTATTCACTTTCACTATAGCCAATGTGCCGCAAACAACGAATAAAACGCATTTCTGGAGCGTTACCGACCACGGAAGATAGAAATTTTATAAGTGAACGTCGGCTGTCAGTAACGTTTTATTAACACCTGCCTGCCGATCGTTATTCACAAGAACTACCCTGCATAAAAAAAACCGGAGATACCATGAATAAGAAGGTGTTGACCCTGTCTGCTGTAATGGCAAGCATGCTTTTTGGTGCAGCAGCGCACGCTGCGGATACCCGTATTGGTGTGACCATCTATAAATACGACGACAACTTCATGTCTGTTGTGCGTAAAGCGATTGAGAAAGATGCGAAAGCAGCGCCAGACGTACAGCTGCTGATGAATGACTCCCAGAACGACCAGTCCAAACAGAACGATCAGATCGACGTTCTGCTGGCAAAAGGCGTTAAGGCTCTGGCGATCAACCTGGTTGACCCGGCAGCAGCAGGCACGGTTATCGAGAAAGCGCGCGGCCAGAATGTGCCAATCGTCTTCTTCAACAAAGAACCTTCCCGTAAGGCGCTGGACAGCTATGACAAAGCGTATTACGTCGGTACTGACTCCAAAGAGTCCGGCATTATTCAGGGCGATCTGATCGCGAAACACTGGGCGGCGAACCCGAACTGGGACCTGAACAAAGACGGTCAGATTCAGTTCGTGCTGCTGAAAGGCGAGCCCGGCCACCCGGATGCTGAAGCCCGTACCACTTACGTTATCAAAGAGCTGAACGACAAGGGCCTGAAAACCCAGCAGCTGGCGTTAGATACCGCGATGTGGGATACCGCTCAGGCGAAAGATAAGATGGACGCGTGGCTGTCCGGCCCGAACGCGAACAAAATCGAAGTCGTCATTGCCAACAACGATGCGATGGCAATGGGTGCAATTGAAGCGCTCAAAGCCCACAATAAATCTTCCATCCCGGTATTTGGCGTGGATGCTCTGCCAGAAGCGCTGGCGCTGGTTAAATCTGGCGCGATGGCCGGTACCGTTCTGAACGATGCCAACAACCAGGCGAAAGCGACCTTCGATCTGGCGAAAAACCTCGCCGATGGTAAAGGCGCGGCGGATGGCACCAGCTGGAAAATTGACAACAAAATCGTTCGCGTGCCTTACGTGGGCGTAGACCAGTCCAACCTGGCTGAGTTTATCGGTAAATAAGCAATCTACATTGTCTTCACTGGGCGCAACCTGTTGCGCCCTTTTATAACGCGATATGCGAGGCCAACAAGGTATAATTATGGTCAGCACAACTACTCAGTCAACCGGTGAATACTTGTTGGAAATGAACGGTATTAACAAGTCATTTCCCGGTGTTAAGGCACTCGATAATGTTAATTTAAAAGTCCGGCCTCACTCTATTCATGCATTAATGGGGGAGAACGGTGCGGGTAAATCAACATTATTAAAATGTCTTTTTGGGATCTATCAAAAAGATTCTGGCAGCATTCTTTTTCAGGGGAAAGAGATCGATTTCCATTCAGCAAAAGAAGCACTGGAAAACGGTATCTCAATGGTTCACCAGGAATTAAACCTGGTACTGCAACGCTCGGTGATGGATAACATGTGGTTGGGTCGTTACCCAACCAAAGGTGTCTTTGTCGATCAGGACAAAATGTATCGCGACACCAAAGCAATTTTTGATGAGCTGGATATTGATATCGATCCGCGCGCCCGCGTGGGGACATTATCCGTCTCTCAAATGCAGATGATCGAAATTGCCAAAGCGTTCTCCTACGACGCGAAAATCGTCATCATGGACGAACCCACCTCGTCTTTAACGGAAAAAGAGGTTAACCACCTTTTTACCATTATTCGTAAGCTGAAAGATCGCGGCTGCGGCATTGTGTACATCTCGCATAAAATGGAAGAGATCTTCCAGCTGTGCGATGAAATTACCATCCTGCGCGATGGCCAGTGGATTGCAACGCAGCCGCTGGAAGGGCTGGACATGGACAAGATCATCGCCATGATGGTCGGCCGCTCTCTGAACCAGCGCTTCCCGGACAAAGAGAACAGGCCGGGCGAAGTGATCCTGGAGGTGCGCAATCTGACCTCGCTGCGTCAGCCGTCCATTCGCGATGTTTCTTTCGACCTGCACAAAGGCGAAATTCTGGGCATTGCCGGCCTGGTGGGGGCAAAGCGTACCGACATTGTGGAAACCCTGTTTGGCATCCGCGAGAAAGCCGAAGGCACCATCACGCTGCACGGGAAGAAAATTAACAACCACAATGCCAACGAAGCCATTAATAACGGTTTTGCGCTGGTGACGGAAGAGCGTCGTTCGACCGGTATTTATGCTTATCTGGATATTAACTTTAACTCGTTAATCTCTAATATCCGTAATTACAAAAACAAAGTCGGGCTGCTGGATAACTCCCGCATGAAGAGCGATACCCAATGGGTAATTGACTCCATGCGCGTGAAAACACCGGGCCACCGTACCCAAATTGGTTCGCTTTCCGGCGGTAACCAGCAGAAAGTCATCATCGGCCGTTGGCTATTAACCCAGCCAGAAATTCTGATGCTGGATGAACCGACCCGCGGTATTGACGTCGGCGCGAAGTTTGAAATTTATCAGCTGATTGCCGAGCTGGCGAAAAAGAATAAAGGGATCATTATTATTTCTTCCGAAATGCCGGAACTGTTAGGGATCACGGACCGTATTCTGGTTATGAGCAATGGTCTCGTTGCCGGTATTGTTGACACCAAAACGACAACGCAAAACGAAATTTTGCGTCTTGCGTCTTTGCACCTTTAAGATCAGGGGCTCCTCATGAGTGCGTTAAATAAAAAAAGTTTTCTCACTTACCTGAAAGAAGGCGGTATTTACGTTGTTCTTTTAGTCCTGCTGGCCATTATTATTTTCCAGGACCCTACGTTCTTAAGCCTGCTGAACCTGAGTAACATTCTGACCCAGTCCTCCGTGCGTATCATCATCGCGCTGGGCGTGGCGGGCCTTATCGTCACCCAGGGGACGGACCTGTCTGCCGGCCGTCAGGTCGGCCTGGCGGCGGTTATTGCGGCAACCCTGCTGCAATCGATGGAAAACGCCAACAAGGTGTTCCCGGAAATGGCGACCATGCCGATTTTCGTGGTGATTCTGATCGTCTGCGCCATCGGGGCGGTGATTGGCCTGATCAACGGTATCATCATCGCTTACCTGAACGTGACGCCATTTATCACCACCCTGGGTACGATGATCATCGTTTACGGCATCAACTCCCTCTACTACGACTTTGTGGGTGCGTCACCGATTTCGGGCTTTGACAGCGGCTTCTCGACCTTTACGCAAGGGTTTATCGCGCTGGGTAGCTTCCGCCTGTCGTATATCACCTTCTATGCGCTGATTGCGGTGGCGTTCGTCTGGATCCTGTGGAACAAAACGCGTTTTGGTAAAAACATCTTCGCAATCGGCGGTAACCCGGAAGCGGCGAAAGTCTCCGGCGTAAACGTTGCCCTGAACCTGCTGATGATTTACGCGCTGTCCGGTGTGTTCTACGCCTTCGGTGGAATGCTGGAAGCGGGCCGCATCGGCTCCGCAACCAACAACCTTGGCTTCATGTACGAGCTGGATGCAATTGCTGCCTGCGTCGTCGGCGGCGTCTCGTTCAGCGGCGGTGTGGGTACCGTGCTTGGCGTGGTGACCGGTGTGATCATTTTCACCGTCATCAACTATGGCCTGACCTACATCGGCGTGAACCCGTACTGGCAGTACATCATCAAGGGTGCCATCATTATCTTCGCGGTGGCGCTGGATTCACTGAAGTACGCGCGCAAGAAGTAGTTGCTCCTCGCGTTATGCGGCCCGCTCACCGAGCGGGCTTTTTTATGCCCTACGCCAGATGTGTCTCTTCGCGGGTCACAATGCTCTCAAACCAGTCGAGCTCTGAAAGCTTACAGGCCACCCACTGTTCGCAAAAGGCGTCACCTAGGCTGTCGGTGAGGTACTGACAACGGGAAAATGTCTCGATTGCTTCCTGCTGAAACAGCGGCAGGGCGGGTTCATCATGCTGCGGTTCAGGCAAATCGTCCTCGTCGATATTTTCCAGCCCGTACAGCATGCCGGTCAGGATCGTGGCGGCGACCAGATAGGGATTGGCGTCCGCCCCGGCCAGCCGGTACTCAATGCGGCGGTTGCTGTCCTCCGAGCAGGGAATACGCAATGCGGCGGAGCGGGTGTTATAGCCCCAGGAGTTAAAGACGGGTTCCGTCAGGTTTTTACGCAGGCGACGAAACGCGTTGACGCCCGGCGCAAGGATGGCGATAGAGGCGGGCATCAGCGCCAGCTGCCCTGCAATGCACAAACGCATCATGCTGTTAAGCGCGTTCACCGGAGAAGCAAAAACGTTTTCGCCGCGACTGTTATTCAGGCTGAAATGGAAGTGTAAACCGCTGCCGGACAGCTGGCTGAAAGGCTTAGCCATAAAGTTGGCCTGCAGGCCGTGCTTTTCGGCTACGTAACGGGTCATTCGGCGCAGGGCAAGCACGTTATCGCAGACCTCAATGACGCGATGGCTGTGCTTCAGGTTTAATTCGTACTGTCCGGATTCGGCTTCCGCCACGATCCCGGACAGCGGGATGCGCTGAAGGTGCGCCAGCTGTTCCAGCTCGTCAAACAGTGCCGCATGGGTTGTTGAGGTATCCATATGAAAACACCCCTGATTTTGCGGATCCCGATCGCGTTGTCCCGTCAGATAGAATTCGATTTCCGGAGCAATCACCGGATAGAGCCCGTGTTGGTGGAAGCGGGACAGGACGTTCTGCAGGATGACTCGTGGCTCCAGCGGGCAGGGGTTATCGTCGCTGTCTTGCATCGTCAGCAGGATCTGCGCGTTGTGCTGCGGATCCTGCGGGCAGGGGCGCAGGGAACCGGCGACGGGGAGGCAGAGTCGGTCCGGTTCATCATGAAGCGGGGCGGCGATTTTTCCTTTCTGATCCATAGAGTAGACGGAGAGGGGAAAGTAACAGCCTTTTTCCAGCGCCAGCATGCTCTCTACCGGGAGCCGCTTGCCGCGCATAATGCCGTTGATATCGTTCAGGTAAACGTCAATATGTTTCGTCTGCGGGTAACGTTCGAGATAATCCGCGACTTCGACCGAAACGTTGTGCTGCAGCGCGTCAATTTTTTCATCAAGCCAAAGGCCGGAATTGAGTGCGCCAGGAAGCGATAAACCGGGAAAGTTAAAATAGGGACGGAGACTTTTCAGGAAAAACGCATTCATTATCGAGTTCATAGTCATTCTTCAATGAAGCCGTAGCGGCAGTGAACTCAGCATAAAGGGGGCGGCGTAAAGGGGGGATAAAAAGCGTCAGGCCCGGCGTAAAGAAAGTATAAAGGCGAGGCTATTTTTTCTCTTTTTTCTGCATATCAAGCAGTTGCTCCGGGGTGACGGCCGGGTAACCCTGCGCGTCTTCCGGTACTTCATGCATCGCCGGGATCGGCACCAGCGGGCCGAGGAAGCGCGGTTCGCGTTTGAAAATGTAGAGGTCTGCCAGGGCGCCAAAACGTGCGCCGAACTCGCGGACGCGCACGCTCAGCATATCTTTTGGCGACGGCACGGCATAACACTGCGCCTGAATGCCCATATGCAGCGCGATAAACAGCGCTCGCTCGCAGTGGAAGCGCTGAGTAATGATGATGAAGTCGTTGGTGTCGAAGACTTTGCGCGTACGCACGATGGAGTCCAGGGTGCGGAATCCGGCGTAGTCGAGCACGATATCGGCAGGATCGACGCCAGCGGCAATCAAATCCTTCCGCATCGTCACCGGCTCGTTATAGCTTTGCAGGGCGTTATCGCCGCTTAGCAGCAGGTAGTTTACCTTGCCGCTATTGTAGGCGTTCAGCGCGCCCTGAATGCGGTAGCGGTAGTACTGGTTGATCACCCCGGTGCGGTAATACTTGGCGGTGCCGAGCACCACGCCAACCTGACGATAGGGCAGGTCCTGCAGATCGTCAAAGATGTAGGGGGCGGTTTTCCAGCTCATCCAGCGGTCGAGACCCAGCACGATAAACAGCAGTATGCCGACCAGGACAGACAGGCTGTAAAAAACGCGCTTTAACATGGAGATGGCTCGTTCGTGGATGAAATTTAACTCAGGCTACTTTACCCGCCTGGTTAGCGCAAGAAACAGCGACTCAACTGAGGGGTTTTTCAGCAACGTGGCGGACATTTCTGTCCGCCGGAAGGTTTATGCCAGCAGGACGCGGTCGATCGTCGTGCAGCCTAACGCCTTGAGCGTCGCGGCGGTGGCATCCCACTGGATCAGTGGCGCATCGGCTTTTTCGGCCAGAATGGCGCGCTGAATGTCCGGATAATCGTAGCCGTTCAGGCTCAGCAGGTTGAGCGCGCCCTGCAGCGGCGGCAGCGTTGGATTAAACGCGGCATTTTCCGCATAGCTGCCGGTGAAGATACGGCCGTCGCGGCACTGCAGCGCCACGCCGCTCGGGGACTTGCTGTAAGGCGTGTGGCTTTTGTTCGCCGCGCGAATGGCCGCCTGGTTCAGGTCATCGCCGGACAGGGCGAAACCGTGATCCTGCTCGTCCATCAGCAACGTTTTGATCTCCAGATCTTTCGGGCCAAAGGCGTCAGGCAGGTAATCGCCCAGCGTGTGCGGCGCGCGTCCCGGCAGGTTGATGCGCAGCTGCAGCCCGCTGTTCAGCTCGTTCATAAACTGACGGCAGTGGCCGCAGGGGGTGTAGTTAACGGTAATGGCGCTCAGGGCTTTCTCACCGCGCAGCCAGGCGTGGCTGATGGCGCTCTGCTCGGCGTGAACGGTCTGCTGCATGGTCGCGCCCAGGAACTCCATATTGCCGCCGAAGTACCAGGTGCCGCTGACGCCGCGCGCAATGGCCCCGACGTTAAAGTGGGAGAGATCGGCCCGCGCGCAGGCGGCAGCCAGGGGAAGCAGTGCGAAAGCCAGCGCGTCTTCGTCCAGTCCCGTTGCCTGTTTCAGCACCGTGACCTGCTCCGCGGTCAGCAGGGCGGGGAAGTGTGCATCTGCCAGAACGGGAGCAAGGGCTGACTGCAAATTCTCTGCAAGCTGGGCGAAAGCAGCTTGAAAACGTGGGTGCATGGCGTTTGCCTCATAAAGGTTAATGGATCGGTAGTTTACGGAGCCGTCAGGGCTTTATATGTGATCCACTTCTCATTATGTATGCAACTTATGAAATCAAAATGAAATTTGCGCGACGCATCGCAAATTTTAGCCCATCACCGCCAGAATCAGCGGGAAAATGAACGGGGCCAGCAGGGAGGTGATAATTCCGCAGATCACCAAAGCCAGCGAGCTAAACGCCCCTTCCTGATAATCCAGCTCCGCGCAGCGGGCAGTGCCCAGGGCGTGGGAGGCGGTCCCCATCGACAGTCCCCGTGCCGCTTTAGTATGAATACGCATCCCGTTCAGCAGGGTGTGACCAAACACCGCACCGAGAATACCGACGAAAATGACGCACATCGCGCTGATGGCCGGGATCCCGCCCAGGCTGCCACCGACAGCCATCGCGATAGGTGTGGTCACCGATTTTGGCAGAATCGAGGCGGCAATCTGCGGCGAGGCCCCCATCAAAAGCGCTACCGACGTGCCGGTGATCATCGCCACCAGGCTGCCCACAAAACAGATGGTAATGATGGATTTCCAGCGGGCGCGGATCTGGTGGAGCTGCTCATATAAAGGAAAGGCGAGCGCCACAACGGCAGGCTGCAGCAGGTCGTTTAAAATTTTGCTGCCGGCAAAGTAGCGTTCATAAGGAATGCCGGTGAGCAGCAGGAACGGAATAATGACCACCATCGCCACCAGCAGCGGGTTCAGCAACGGCATTTTGAAACGTGCGGCAAGCTTGCGCGCGGCGAAGAACACCGCCAGGGTTAGCGGCAGCGACCACCAGATATTAGCCATCATTTTTTGTTTTCTCCCCGATCACGTTGCGTTCGCCATGCACCAGATGCGAACTCCAGCTCACCACCAGGAAAACCACCAGCGTACTGACCGCGCAGGAAACCACAATCGGGCCGAACTGGGCTTTGAGCAAATCAAAATACTGCATAACCCCGACGCCGATTGGCACGAAAAGCAGCGCCATATAGCGAATGAGGACGAAGCAGCCGGGGTTGACCCATTTTGCGGGCAGGATTTGCAGCGCCAGCAAAACAAAGAGGATTAGCATGCCGATAATGCTGCCGGGAATGGTGATGGGCAGCAGCGACGCGATGAAAATCCCGGCATACAGGCAGGCGTAAATCAGGACGAATGCGCGCAGATATTGCCAGATAATGTTCAATGATTTGCTCATGGTGATAGTCCTTGCTGAAACGCATTCATCATACAATTAAACCTGAAAATGTGCCACGGATCACATCATGAAATTTGAGCATACCAGACATTCCGGAATGGAACGTCCGGTATCACCGCACAGGGGCTGGCTACAGTTTAGAGGAAAGGGAGTGCGGTGGCGAAGTGACGAGCCAGAGAATGCATCAGCGCAGGGCGGTCAGTTTATCGAGAAAAGAAAACAGCACCTGATTCATTTCGCGATAATCATGCGAGCGTAGTTTTTCCGCCGTTTCGACAAAACGAAATTCATCCGCACGGCGGAGATCGTTCTGCGAATGTTCAATCAGCAACTCAACGACCTCCGCCGTCAGTTCCATATGACACTGAAAACCGTAAACCCGTTCGCCATATTGCACGATCTGACGGGGACAGCCCTCGCTGTAAGCGAGCACCTTAGCCTGTGGCGTCAACCCTGGCATGTCGTTATGCCAGTGACCGACGCTCAGCTCGTGGCCAAAATTCTCAAACAGCGGGTTCGCCTTGCCTGCATCTGTGAGCCTGACGGGAAATTTACCGATCTCTTTTTCCGGGCTTTGGCAAAACCCTGCGCCCAGCGCTTCACCGATAAGCTGCGAGCCCAGACAAACGCCAATCACCGTTTTACCCGCCCCTATTGCGCGGCCGATGAGTCGCATTTCCGCCTGCGCATCAAACCAGGGGCACTCCTCAAGCGTGGTGGCAGGTGACTGCGGGCCTCCCATGATGATAAGCAAGTCTGTGCTCTCCAGGTCTTCGGGTAACGGATCGCCCTGATAAACTCTGGAGTAGCTCAGGCTACAGCCGCGATTTTTCCCCCAGATTTCATAGGCGCCTGGCGCTTCGAAATGTTCATGAATGATAAAATGAATGTGCATTGCGTCTCTCTCCGGTTACGTGTACAAGCAGCATCATAAGAGGAAGGGAGGAATGTGAGATGCCAACCGTTATCGATAAAACGCCAATTCACGACGATGCCATCGGATGGTCCAGAGGGGCAATTAGTTATACGCGCGGCGAAGTGGATCCCCCTCACCGGCATTCACAGGGGCAACTTTTGTTTGCCATCAAAGGGGTGATGCTGGTCGAGACTGGCAATAAGCGTTGGGTCATACCGCCTCAGCGCGCGCTGTGGATCCCTCCCTTTCAGGAACACACCTACAGCGTGTTATCCACCACGGAGCTCCGCGCAGTCTGGTTTAGCCCCGCGCTGATATCGCAATGCGAGCCTTTTACACGGAAAGAAGAGGTTCACGTGATTATGGCGACATCGTTGTTAAAAGAGCTGATTGCCGGGCTGTTCAGTGCGCAATACCGGCCAGCCAGTCAGCGCAGCATGGCCGTTTTGCTGCTCGACATCCTCAGCGAGGCGCAGCAGATTTCGGCCGAATTACCGATGCCCGTTGATGGGCGGTTACATCGCGTTGCCTGTGACATCATTGCCAACAATCTCTGGGATGTTTCTATGGAAAGTCTGGCGGAACAGGCCGCGATGTCTGAACGCACATTTTCACGCGCGTTTATCAAAGATACAGGCTTTAGCTTCCGGGCCTGGCGACAGCGCGCAAGGATTTGTGCCTCGCTGGACCTGCTCGCCAACGGATACCCGGTTAAGCAGGTGGCCTGGATGCTGGGATTTTCCGGGCAGGCGGCATTTGCAGCGGCGTTTCGCGCCATTGTCGGGGCAACGCCGGCCGACTTTCTCCCTGAACAGAAGCGCTTCCCAGCGATATAGAGAGCGGCTACTATAGCGCGTCTTTTTTCACAGGTACTGCTATGCGTGTTTTACTGGCTCCAATGGAAGGCGTGCTCGACTCCCTCGTGCGCGAGCTTCTGACCGAGGTGAACGATTACGATCTCTGCGTGACGGAGTTTCTGCGCGTGGTCGATATGCTGTTGCCGGTAAAATCCTTCTACCGCCTGTGCCCCGAGCTGCACAACCAGAGCCGGACCTCTTCCGGCACGCTGGTGCGTATTCAGCTGCTCGGCCAGTATCCTGAATGGCTGGCGGAAAACGCTGCCCGCGCGGTTGAGCTGGGCTCTTACGGGGTGGATCTCAACTGTGGCTGTCCGTCGAAGCTGGTCAATGGCAGCGGCGGCGGGGCGACCTTGCTGAAAGATCCTGAGCTGATTTACCGCGGCGCGAAGGCGATGCGTGAGGCTGTGCCTTCGCATTTGCCGGTGACGGTTAAGGTGCGTCTGGGGTGGGACAGCGACGCGCGGCAGTTTGAAATCGCCGATGCGGTGCAGCAGGCCGGGGCCACCGAGCTGGTGGTGCATGGCCGCACCAAAGACGATGGCTACAAAGCCGAGCGCATTAACTGGCAGGCGATCGGTGAGATCCGCAAACGCCTCACCATTCCGGTGATCGCCAACGGTGAAATCTGGGATTACGAGAGTGCGCAGGCATGCCTGAACGCTACCGGCTGTGATGCGGTGATGATTGGCCGCGGTGCGCTGAACGTGCCGAACCTCAGCCGTGTAGTGAAATATAACGAGCCGCGGATGCCGTGGGCAGACGTCGTCACGCTGCTGCAAAAATACAGCCGTCTGGAAAAGCAGGGCGACACCGGTTTGTATCACGTCGCGCGAATTAAACAGTGGCTGAGTTATTTACGCAAAGAGTACAGCGAAGCGCTGGGGTTATTTCAGGAGATCCGTACGCTGCAAACGTCGGCTGATATTGCGCGGGTTATACAGACAAAATAATTGGCATTTATATTTAAATATAAATAATTCACACAGTGAATATTTTGCCGATTATGTAAGTGTATGACAATTTGCGGATTGCCACGCGTTACTAAAAAATGGAACGTCATCAAGCGTAAGTTGCGCCTTTATTTTTTTGAGTGCATGGCGTAATGAAACGTTTTCTTATTTTATCTCTGAGTGCTCCCCTTATTTTTATGCTGGCTGCGTGCGCACCGGAACATTCCACGGTGTCGCCAATCAAAACGCAAGCGACAGCCGCTTCCGTTAATACCCAACTTCGTCATGCGGACTGGCCGAAAAATGAGTGGTGGAAAGCGTATAACGACCCGCAGTTAAATTCGCTGATTGCGAAGGCAGTAGCGGATGCTCCCGATATGCAAATTGCCCGGCAGCGTATTACGCTTGCCGAAGCGCAGGCCAGAGCCGCTATTGCTGCCGATGGCCCACAGATGGATTTTTCTGCGGATGTTGAACGGCAAAAAATGTCGGCAGAGGGGCTGATGGGGCCGTTTGCCCTGACCGACCCGGCGGCGGGTACAACTGGCCCATGGTATACCAACGGCACCTTTAGCCTGACGGCGGGCTGGGATCTCGATCTGTGGGGTAAAAACCGCGACCGGATCGCAGCGCGTATTGGCAAAGTGAATGCGCAAAAAGCGGAGCTGGAGCAGACCCGCCAGCTCCTTTCAACCAGCGTTGCGCGCCTTTACTGGGCGTGGCAGACCCAGGCCGAAGCAGGGGATGTCCTTACCCGGATTAAACAGGAGCAGGAAAATATTATCGACGCCGATCGCGAACTGTATCAGCACGGGATTACCTCCTCGGTGGAGGGCGTTGAAACCGATATCCACGCCAGCAAGACTGATGAACAGCTGGCGGACGTAAAGGGCAAGATGAAGGCTATTGAAGCGCGTCTGGAGGCGCTGACCGGTGCCCCGGCAATACGCCTTACACGCCACCCGTTGCCTGCCGCAGAAGCCTCGTTACCGTCGACGCTCGGTTATGAACTGCTGGCTCGCCGTCCGGATCTGCAAGAAGCACACTGGTATATCGAAGCCTCCATGAGCGAGGTGGATGCCGCCAGAGCGGCTTTCTATCCTGACGTGAACCTGATGGCGTTCTTACAGCAGGATGCCCTCCATCTGAGCGATCTGTTTCGCTCTTCAGCGCAGCAGATGGGGGTGACCGCCGGATTGACGCTGCCGATTTTTGACAGCGGCAGGCTGAACGCCAGGCTGGATATTGCCCAGGCGCAGAATAATCTTTCCGTCGCGAACTACAACAAAGCTGTGGTCGAAGCCGTCAATCAGGTGGCGCGTACGGCCAGTGAAGTTGAAACCCTGACGGCAAAAAATCGTCACCAGCAGCAGGTCGAAAAAGACGCGGCGCGCGTGGTGGCGCTGGCGCAGGCGCGTTTTAGCGCTGGTATCATTGCGGGCTCGCGGGTCAGCGAAGCCAGAATTCCGGCGCTGAAAGAACGTCTCGAAGGCGTCATGCTGAAAGGCCAGTATCTCGACGCCACGCTGCAGCTGACCTCAGCGCTGGGCGGTGGGTATCACCAGGGCTAAAAAAGGCCATTATCTATACTTACCTCTTTGCAGTTTTTCAGGAGGTGAGTATGACCAGAGTAGCGATTGTAACCGCATCGGATTCCGGGATCGGTAAAACCACGGCGCTGATGCTCGCAGAGCGCGGGTTTGATATTGGCGTCACCTGGCATTCCGATGAAAAAGGGGCGCTGGAAACCTGCCGTGAAGTTGAAGCGCGTGGGCAGCGCGCAGAGGCTATCCATCTTGATTTAAGCACGCTCCCGGACGGCGCGGAAGCCATTGAAACGCTGATTGCGCGTTTCGGGCGGCTGGACGTTCTGGTTAACAATGCCGGAGCGATGACCAAAGCGCCATTCCTTGAGATGGCGTTTGACGACTGGCGGAATATTTTTACCGTCGACGTGGATGGCGCGTTTCTCTGCTCACAGATTGCGGCACGGCAAATGGTGAAGCAGGGGGAAGGGGGGCGGATTGTAAACATCACCTCGGTGCACGAGCACACCCCGCTGCCGGAGGCCTGCGCCTATACGGCCGCGAAACATGCGCTCGGCGGCTTAACCAAATCCATGGCGATGGAGCTGGTTAAGCATAAGATTCTGGTGAACGCCGTCGCGCCGGGTGCCATTGCCACGCCGATGAACGATATGGACGACAGCGAAGTGAAGGAAGGGTCAATGCCGGAAATCCCGCTGGCAAGGCCGGGCCATACCAAAGAGATTGCCAGCCTGGTGGCGTGGCTGTGCGACAGCGATGCCAGCTACACAACGGGTCAATCGTTTATCGTCGACGGGGGCTTTATGCTGGCGAACCCGCAGTTTAAGCCGGAGAGGTAGCAGGTTTCCCCTCACCCTAACCCTCTCCCCAAAGGGGAGAGGGTTAGGGTGAGGGCATCAGGCCGCACCAGGCTACTCCTCATCCCGCACCTTTTCCCGATGCTTCAGCCACAGCCTGACCCCAATCACCGCCACAACCACCAGAATCAACCACGCCCAGTGCTTCAGGTGCTGGTCTAGATTATGCAGCCACGGGCCAATCACCTCGCCGCCTGCATAACCGAGCGTCGTGAAGATCAGCGCCCAGGCTATCGCGCCAAGAATATTCAGCGGCAGGAAAATTTTTGGCGGCAGGCGGCTGGCGCCAATCAGTATCGGCCCGATAACCCTGAAGCCGTACATAAAGCGGGTGCCAATCACGAACAGGTAAGGATGGCGCTGGATCAGGCGCTGCGCGCGGTTGATTTTCTTTTTGTGTTTAGCGAAACGCTTGAGCAGCGTCGGGCCAAAGCGCAGCCCCAGGAAGTAGAGCAGCTGATCGCCAATCATGCCGCCCAGCGCGACCGCGGCGACGACCAGCGGGAACTTCAGTAAGCCCTGATGCGCGGCGACGCCCCCTAGCAGCGTGATGGTTTCACCTTCCGCCACGCTGCCGATGACCAGCGCGGCATATCCATATTGTTCAATGAGTGCGTTAATATCCATTACGTAAGTGTTATCTCCCTCTGCGTACCTCGTTTAATCATATACCCCATGAATCAACCGCGAGGCAATCAACGGAAATTTCCCACTGTACATAAAATAATCTAAAGCCTGCATTATACTTAAGGTATCGCTGACGGGCCGACAACAAGGGGGCGCTATGAACCATGTCTGGGGACTTTTCTCCCATCCCGATCGTGAGATGCATGTCATCAAAAGTGAGAACGAAACGGTCTCGCATCATTACACGCACCATGTGCTGCTCATGGCCGCGGTGCCGGTAATATGCGCGTTTATTGGCACAACACAAATTGGCTGGAACTTCGGTGACGGCACCGTGGTGCAGCTTTCCTGGTTTACCGGGCTCTATCTTGCCATTCTCTTTTATGGCCTGATGCTGGCCGGGGTGGCAGTTATGGGACGCGTGATTCACTGGATGGCGCGTAACTATCCGCAACGCCCATCGCTGGCACACTGTATGATCTTCGCCGGATACGTCGCGACCCCGCTATTCTTAAGCGGTATTGTTGCGCTCTATCCACTGGTCTGGCTGTGCGCGCTGATCGGTACCATTGCCCTCTTTTATACCGGGTATCTGCTGTATGTGGGCGTTCCTACCTTCCTCAATATCAACAAAGAAGAGGGCCTGAGCTTCTCCGGCTCCACGCTTGCCATCGGGGTGCTGGTGCTGGAGGCGTTACTGGCGCTGACGGTTATTCTTTGGGGGTATGGATACCGTCTCTTCTAAGCTCACTGCATTGCTGGCGTAAATGCCAGCAATGCAGCATCTGTTCACGATTATCCGCTGGCGACAAAGCACGGTGACCGCTATGATGCCGAAGCCAGCCTGTGTTTATCCGTCGACACAGGCGGTGTACGTCATTACGTGCGTGAATAATTATCAGAAGTCTCACCATGCTGAAATTTCGAGTCTCTTTACTTAGCCTGGCGCTGCTGCTGGGCGCGTCAGCTGCTGTGCCAGCCGTCGCCAAAACGCCCGCGGTGACCGCCGCTGCTGCCCAGCCGCAAATTGCGTCCGGCAGCGCGATGATTGTCGATCTCAACACCAATAAGGTGATTTACGCCAGCCACCCGGACCTGGTGCGCCCTATTGCCTCAATAACCAAATTAATGACCGCGATGGTGGTGCTTGATGCACATCTGCCGCTGGACGAAAAGCTGAAAGTGGATATCAGCCACACGCCGGAGATGAAAGGGATCTACTCCCGCGTGCGCCTGAACAGCGAAATCAGCCGTAAAAATATGCTGCTGCTGGCGCTGATGTCATCCGAAAACCGCGCGGCGGCGAGCCTGGCGCACCACTATCCTGGCGGTTACGACGCGTTTATCCGCGCGATGAACGCCAAAGCCAAAGCGCTGGGGATGAGCAATACCCATTTTGTTGAACCGACGGGGCTGTCGATTAACAACGTCTCCACGGCCCGCGATCTGACGAAACTGCTGATTGCCAGCAAACAATATCCGCTGATTGGTCAGCTCAGTACCACCCGTGAAGAGATGGCGACCTTTGCGAACCCGTCCTACACGCTGCCGTTCCGCAATACTAACCATCTGGTGTACCGGGATAACTGGAACATTCAGCTAACGAAAACGGGCTTTACCAACGCGGCAGGACACTGTCTGGTAATGCGCACGGTTTTTAACGGTAAGCCGGTGGCGCTGGTGGTGATGGATGCCTTCGGGAAATATACCCACTTTGCGGATGCGAGCCGCCTGCGTACCTGGATTGAGACCGGGAAAGTGCAGCCCGTTCCGGCTGCGGCATTGACGTATAAAAAGCAGAAAGCGGAGCAGATGGCGACGGCGCAGAACGATTAGGTAAAAGCAAAACGGTAACGCATGTTACCGTTTTTTATGTTTTCTCCCTCTCCCTGTGGGAGAGGGCCGGGGTGAGGGCACCAGACCGCACTGCTTTTATTCCGGCAGCGTCCAGTCACCGTCGTTGAGCGGGCGCTGCATTATCACCGTATCCCGCCAGTCGCCTTTCTTATACCCCACGCTGCGCAGCTGACCGACAATCTCGAAGCCGTGTTTTTTATGCAGCCGCAGCGATCCGGCATTATTATTGCCATCTCCCACAACGGCAATCATCTGCCGCCACGGGCCTTGCTCGCAGCGTGCGATTAGCGCGCTCATTAAGGCGGTGCCAAAACCGCGTCCGGTCATGCTGGCGTCCACGTAAATCGACTCTTCCAGGGTATAGCGATAGGCGTGTCGCGGTCGATAAGGGGCGGCGTAGCAGTAGCCCACCACGATCCCGCGGTACAGCCCGACAAGCCACGGTAAACCGTTCTCGGCCACGCTTTTCATGCGCTGACGCATTTCGTCGATGGTGGGGGGAACTTCTTCGAACGACGCGCGTCCGTGAAGCACATGCCAGGCGTAAATGGCGGCGATGGCATGCACATCATCGGGAAGGGCGTCGCGCACTTCCAGTTCGGTTTCGGATAAAACATCAACAGCCGACATGACGTGCCCGCTCCTCGTTATCGAATGCCGGAGAAACGTTTCTCCGGCGACTGAACGCTACTCTATTACGATTACGGCGCGCGAAACAATCTCTCAAATTTGGCTGTAGGGTTTAATCAGACGCTTGCGTTATGTGCTGCTCCGCGTCTGCACTTTCTTGCCAGTATTTCTTCCGCGTTGTTTTCCCTATACCGGGGTTCATACTGTTTGTAGGGTCATTCTCGCGATAAAACTGCTTAAGTGCGTCAGGGGCTTTATAAAGATGCCCAACGTTGTGTTCCGCAGGATATTGTGCGCCGCGCTCGCGCAGCAGGGCGAGCATCTGCTCCTTCAGTTCGTGTGCATCGACCCCTTTTTTGACGATGTAATCCTGATGGAAAACGTAGCACATAAAGTGGCCGTAATAGAGCTTGTGCACCAGCTTGCTGTCAATTTCCGGCGGCAGGTGCTCAAACCATTCGGTGTCGTTTCGTCGCAGGGCGATATCCAGCGCCAGAATATCTTCCACCTCTTCGGAATGTACCGCCTGGTAACGGATGGCGGCACCCGCGGCGGCGAAACGGTGCAGGAAGGCTTTGCTGCCTTCTTCCGGCGTACAGGCGAAGAAATCCCCCTCGGCGGTTTTGAAGAACTCGGTGAGCCAGCTCTGCGCTTCGGCAATCCCGTCCCCGGCCATTTTCAGCAGCAGATGATGTTCGTACTTATCACGCCAGGTTTTCATTCGCTCCGGCAGATGCGCAGGGAAAACGTTTCCCAGCTTCTGCATAAAGCGGTCGGTAAAGTGGGGCTTGAACAGCGACACCTTCTCCAGCATCGCGTCGGTGCGGCCCTTCATGGTGAAGAAGAACGGCATTTTGTCGGTGCCGAGCTTGTCGATCATCAGGAAGGTGTCTTTCCCGTAGCGCTCCGCGATGTCGTAAATGTCCCGGTGCATGTACTCGCCCGCCACGGGAAGGTGGGTGAATTCACCGAGAATATGACGGCGGATCTCCGTCAGAACCTCAGGCTGATTGGTGCCGATGTAAAACACCTGCTGCTTTTTCTCCGCCGGGAAGGTATCAAGGCGTACGGCAAAAACGGCCAGCTTGCCCGCGCAGCCGGAGGATTCAAACAGGCGGTCCGGGTCGGCGTTATAGCGCGCCGGGGTGTCGGCTTCGATATCGCGCACGCGGGTGACGTAATCGTGATCGTGCGCGTGGCGACCGTCGTGCTGTACGTCTTCGTCCCTCACGCGGTCGTCGTCGAGCTTGCTGAGGATCTGTTCCGGCGTTACGCCCAGATCGATGCCCAGGTGGTTCACCAGCGTCAGCTTGCCGTTTTCGTCGATACGGGCAAACAGCGACATTTCGGTGTAGGCCGGGCCGCGCTGTACCAGCGAGCCGCCGGAGTTATTGCAGATCCCGCCCACCACCGAGGCGCCAATGCAGGAGGATCCGATCACCGAGTGCGGTTCGCGTCCCAGCGGCTTAAGCGCTTTTTCGAGGGAGTAGAGCGTGGTGCCGGGGAACGCGAGCACCTGCTCGCCTTTGTCCAGCAGGTGCAGCTTGTCGAGGCGCAGGGTACTGATAATCACGATATCGCGATCGTAATCGTTGCCGTTCGGCGTAGAGCCTTCGGTCAGGCCGGTATTGGCCGCCTGCATTAAAATAATCTTGTCGGCGGCTACGCAGGCGCTCAGCACGCGCCACAGCTCCAGCAGCGTGCCGGGGAAGACCACCGCCAGCGCCTCGCCCTGACCGGAGCGGAAACCCTTACGGTAGCGGGCGGTTTTGGCCGGGTCAGTAAGCAGGTGAGAGGAGCCAACCAGGCGCGACAGTTCGTTAATAAAAGTCTTGTTATCGTCAGTTCGAACAGAAGTCATCTTCCACTCCTTGTGGTGGGGCAAATTTCTCGCTGTAAAGCATAGCGCGATTAACTGTTCAACGGTCGAGTATTCACGAGAAAAATCAGAGAATAACCCTGCAACGTTCAGAGGGTTTGTGGCACACTGCGCTTTTCGCACGGTCTGGCCGGGTGCTTCCCACGGTTATTGATGAGAGAGAATAACAACATGAAATGGCTATGTTCTGTAGGTGTCGCCGTCAGCCTGGCGCTGCAACCTGCGCTGGCAGAGGATTTGTTTGGTAATCACCCGCTCACGCCTGAAGCCCGCGACGCGTTTGTCACGGAGTTGCTTAAGAAGATGACGGTCGATGAAAAAATCGGCCAGTTGCGTCTGATCAGCGTCGGCCCGGATAACCCGAAAGAGGCCATCCGCGAGATGATCAAAGAGAATCAGGTGGGCGCGATTTTTAACACCGTCACCCGTCAGGATATCCGTAAAATGCAGGATCAGGTGATGGAACTCAGCCGCCTGAAAATCCCTCTGTTCTTCGCCTATGATGTGGTGCACGGCCAGCGTACCGTCTTCCCCATCAGCCTCGGCCTGGCCTCCTCCTTTAACCTCGACGCGGTGAAAACCGTCGGGCGCGTGTCTGCCTATGAAGCGGCGGACGACGGCCTGAACATGACCTGGGCGCCGATGGTGGACGTTTCGCGCGATCCACGCTGGGGCCGCGCCTCGGAAGGCTTCGGTGAAGATACCTTTTTAACGGCCACGATGGGCAAAACCATGGTGGAAGCGATGCAGGGCAAAAGTCCGGCGGACCGCTACTCGGTGATGACCAGCGTCAAACACTTCGCGGCCTACGGCGCCGTCGAGGGCGGTAAAGAGTACAACACCGTCGACATGAGCCCGCAGCGCCTGTTTAACGACTACATGCCGCCGTACAAGGCAGGGCTGGACGCGGGCAGCGGCGCGGTGATGGTGGCGCTGAACTCGCTAAACGGCACGCCAGCGACCTCCGATTCCTGGCTGCTGAAAGACGTCCTGCGCGACCAGTGGGGCTTTAAGGGCATCACCGTTTCCGACCACGGCGCGATTAAAGAGCTGATCAAACACGGTACGGCGTCCGACCCGGAAGACGCGGTGCGCGTGGCGCTCAAGTCCGGCATTAACATGAGCATGAGCGATGAGTACTACAGCAAATACCTGCCGGGGCTGGTGAAGAGCGGCAAGGTAACGATGGCGGAGCTGGACGATGCCGCGCGCCACGTGCTGAACGTGAAATACGACATGGGGCTGTTTAACGATCCGTACAGCCATCTGGGCCCGAAAGATTCTGACCCGGCTGATACCAACGCCGAAAGCCGCCTGCACCGTAAAGAAGCACGTGAAGTGGCGCGCGAAAGTCTGGTGCTGCTGAAGAACCGCCTCGATACGCTGCCGCTGAAAAAATCTGGCACCATTGCTGTGGTCGGCCCGCTGGCTGACAGCAAGCGCGACGTGATGGGCAGCTGGTCTGCTGCGGGCGTGGCCGATCAGTCCGTCACCGTCCTGACCGGCATCAAGAGCGCCGTCGGTGAAAACGCCAAAGTGGTGTACGCCAAAGGGGCGAACGTCACCGACGATAAAGACATCGTCACGTTCCTTAACCAGTACGAGGAAGCGGTTAAGGTCGATCCGCGTACGCCGAAGGAGATGATTGACGAAGCGGTCAACACCGCGAAGCAGTCCGATGTGGTTGTCGCGGTCGTGGGGGAAGCGCAGGGTATGGCGCATGAGGCCTCCAGCCGCACCGACATCACCATCCCGCAGAGCCAGCGCGATCTGATCGCCGCCCTTAAGGCCACCGGCAAACCGCTGGTGCTGGTGCTGATGAACGGCCGTCCGCTGGCGCTGGTGAAAGAGGACCAGCAGGCTGACGCCATTCTGGAAACCTGGTTCGCCGGTACCGAAGGCGGTAACGCCATCGCCGACGTGCTGTTTGGTGATTACAACCCGTCTGGCAAGCTGCCTATGTCCTTCCCGCGCTCCGTCGGGCAGATCCCGGTCTACTACAGCCACCTGAACACCGGTCGCCCGTACAACGCCGACAAGCCGAACAAGTACACGTCTCGTTACTTCGACGAAGCTAACGGCCCACTCTATCCGTTTGGTTACGGCCTGAGCTACACCACCTTTAAGGTCTCTGACGTGAAAATGTCGGCGCCAACCCTGAAGCGTGACGGCAAAGTTACCGCCAGCGTTGAGGTGACCAACACCGGCAAGCGCGAAGGGGCAACGGTGATTCAGATGTACGTGCAGGATGTGACTGCGTCGATGAGCCGTCCTGTGAAGCAGCTGCGCGGTTTCGAAAAGGTTGATCTTAAACCTGGCGAAACCAAAACCATCAGCTTCCCGATTGACGTGGACGCGCTGAAGTTCTGGAACCAGCAGATGAAATATGATGCGGAACCGGGCAAGTTTAACGTCTTTATCGGGGTGGATTCCGCCCGCGTGAATAAAGGCGAGTTCGAGCTGCTGTAACCTTTCCTTCCCTTTGCATCCCCCGACTTCCGGGGGATGCGTCTTACCTTATGCTAAAAAGGCATTTTGCCGGGTAAATCCGCCGTTTTAAGCTACGCTTTTCTCTCAAGCCTCTGAAAAAGGCGATAAAAAAATGAGGACAGCGGAATGACGATTAAAACGGGGATGGTAGCTTCTGCGGTGCTACTCGCAGCGCTAAGCCTGCCGCTACAGGCGGCGGAGCCGGTAAAAGTGGGCTCAAAGATCGATACCGAGGGCGCGCTGCTCGGGAATATTATTCTCCAGGTGCTGGAAAGCCACGGCGTGAAAACCGTCAATAAAGTTCAGCTGGGCACCACGCCCGTTGTGCGCGGCGCGATTACCTCCGGCGAGCTGGATATCTACCCTGAATACACCGGCAACGGCGCGTTCTTCTTCAAAGACGAAAACGATCCGGCATGGAAAAATGCCAAAGCTGGCTATGAAAAAGTCAAAAAACTCG
This sequence comes from Enterobacter sp. KB-280D8, assembly GCF_041399405.1. Classification (NCBI taxonomy): domain Bacteria; kingdom Pseudomonadati; phylum Pseudomonadota; class Gammaproteobacteria; order Enterobacterales; family Enterobacteriaceae; genus Enterobacter; species Enterobacter sp. KB-280D8. The sequence continues at coordinate 33,315 of NZ_JBGKEC010000008.1, read as the reverse complement.
ACGCAGAGCAGAACAAGCTGGTCTGGTTAACCCCGGCCCCGGCCAACAATACCTGGACTATCGCCGTGCGTAAGGACGTGGCGGAGAAAGGTAAGTTGACTACGCTTGCGGATCTCAGCCGCTATCTGAAAGAGAAGGGCGATTTTAAGCTTGCGGCCTCCGCGGAGTTTATCGAGCGTCCTGACGCGCTACCCGCGTTCGAAAAAGCGTACGACTTCAAGCTCGACCAGGCGCAACTGCTTTCGCTCGCGGGCGGGGATACCGCGGTAACCATCAAAGCGGCGGCGCAGCAAACCTCTGGCGTTAACGCGGCGATGGCCTACGGCACCGACGGCCCGGTAGCGGCGCTCGGCCTGCAAACCCTGACCGATCCTAAAGGCGTACAGCCAATTTACGCCCCGACCCCGGTAGTGCGTGAGGCGGTGCTGAAAGCCTATCCGGAGATTGCCGACTGGCTCAAACCGGTCTTCGAAAAGCTGGATGAAAAAACGCTGCAGCAGCTGAATGCCAGCATTGCCGTCGAGGGACTGGATGCCAAAAAAGTGGCCGCCGACTTCCTGAAACAACAAGGGCTTGTGAAGTAACGGGAAAGGGCTGTGCCAATAAAATGTCATAACCGCGTACTGCTGCTGTTGGCCTGCGTGGCCATCGCGGCGGTCGCGTTACCGTTTGTGAACGTCGCGCCTAACCGCCTGATGTCGGGGGAAGGGCGCTATATCTGGGAAGTGTGGGCGTTCACGCCGTGGTGGCTGGCGGCGGCGCTGGGCGCGTGGGTTGCACTGTCGCTCTGGCAAGGGCGCACGGCGCAGTGGCTGACGCTGCTCCTCGCTGAAGGGCTGTTTATCGTCCTGTTCTGGGGCGCCGGGCAGGCGGCGACGCATATGGCGTCGGCGGAAAGTCCGCTGGCGAGAACCACGGTGGGTAGCGGCCTCTGGCTGTGGCTGGCGCTGTGTCTGCTGGCCAGTAGCGATGCCATTCGTCGACTCATCTCCAGCGCCGTCTGGCGCTGGGTGCTCAACGCGCAGATATGGTGTATTCCATTGTTCCTGCTGTTCAGCGGGGAACTAAATAACCTCTCGCTGTTAAAAGAGTACGCCAACCGTCAGGAGGTGTTTGATGATGCCCTGGCGCAACATCTGACAATTCTTTTTGGCACGTTGATCCCGGCTCTGCTGCTTGGGATACCGCTCGGCATGTGGTGTTATCGTCATCCTACACGCCAGGGGGGGGTCTTTGCCGTGCTCAATGTCATCCAGACGATTCCCTCCGTTGCGCTGTTTGGCCTGCTGATTGCGCCTCTGGCCGGGCTGGTGAAGTCGTTTCCTGCGCTGGGCGCGGTGGGCATAGCCGGAACGGGGTTAACGCCCGCGCTGATTGCGCTGGTGCTATACGCGCTGCTTCCGCTGGTGCGCGGCGTGGTCGCGGGATTAAGCCAGGTCGCGCCGGATGTGCTGGAAAGCGCCCATGCGATGGGCATGAGCGCGCGACAGTGTTTCTGGAGGATTCAGCTTCCGCTGGCGCTGCCCCTGCTGCTGCGCAGCCTGCGGGTGGTGGCGGTCCAGACCGTCGGCATGGCGGTGATTGCCGCACTGATTGGTGCGGGCGGCTTTGGCGCGCTGGTATTCCAGGGGCTGCTGAGCAGCGCCCTCGATCTGGTGTTATTGGGCGTGGTTCCCACCATTGCGCTGGCGGTTGTCGTCGACGCGCTGTTTGCCTTATGGCTCGCGCTGCTCAGGAGAAGAGCCAATGATTGAATTTCATGATGTCAGTAAAACCTTTGCCGGTCGCCCGGCGGCGAGCCACCTGAACCTGAACTTTGCCGAGGGCGCGTTTTCCGTGCTGATTGGCACATCGGGTTCGGGAAAATCCACCACGCTGAAGATGATCAACCGGCTGGTTGAGCACGACAGCGGCCTGATCCGCTTTGCCGGAGAAGAGATCCGCAGCCTGCCGGTGCTGGAGCTGCGCCGCCGGATGGGCTATGCCATTCAGTCTATCGGCCTGTTTCCGCACTGGACGGTGGCGCAGAACATCGCCACCGTGCTGCAGCTGGAGAAATGGTCGCGGGCTAAAATCGCTGACCGCGTTGATGAACTCATGTCTCTGCTGGGGCTGGAGCTCGCGCTGCGCGATCGCTATCCGCACCAGCTCTCCGGTGGGCAGCAGCAGCGCGTGGGCGTGGCGCGCGCGCTGGCGGCCAACCCGCAGGTGCTGTTGATGGATGAACCCTTCGGCGCGCTGGATCCGGTTACGCGCGGGGCGCTGCAGGCGGAGATGACCCGCATTCACCGCATTCTCGGTCGAACCATCGTCCTCGTGACGCACGATATTGATGAAGCCCTGCGCCTGGCCGACCATCTGGTGCTGATGGACCACGGCGAGGTGGTGCAGCAGGGCGCGCCGCTTGAGCTATTAACCTGGCCGAAGAACGACTTTGTGCGCGAGTTTTTTGGCCGCAGCGAGCTGGGCGTGAGGCTGCTCTCACTGCGGACGGTTGGTGACTATATGCGTCCCGAGGAGACAGCGGTGAGCGGCGAACCGCTACAGGAGCAGATGAGCCTGCGGGACGCCCTCTCCGCGTTTGTCGCGCGCCGGTGTGAAGTCCTGCCTGTGGCGGATGCCCGGGGCGCGCCGTGCGGAAGCCTGCATTTTCGCGATCTGCTGGCCGGGGAGGTGACGCGTGAAGGCACTGCGTGATCCGCTCCTCTGGCTGGCAGCGCTCTTTGTCGCCTTACTGTTTCTGATGCCCCACAGCGCGGCGCTGTTTAACGCCCTTTTTCCCGGGCTGCCGCGGCCGGTCTATCAGCAGGAGAGCTTTATCAACCTCGCCCTGGCGCATCTCTGGCTGGTGGCGCTCTCAAGCGTCATCGCGGTGGTGCTGGGAGTAGGGGCGGGCATTGCGGTCACGCGACCTGCGGGCCGGGAGTTTCGTCCGCTGGTGGAGACGGTTGCGGCCATTGGGCAGACGTTTCCGCCGGTGGCGGTGCTGGCGATAGCGGTGCCGGTGATGGGTTTTGGTCAGCAGCCCGCGATTATTGCTCTGATTTTATACGGCGTGTTGCCCGTTCTCCAGGGCACGCTGGCGGGCGTTGCGGCGGTCCCTGCGTCTGTATTAAGCGTGGCGGAAGGAATGGGGATGAGCCGCTGGCAGCGGCTTCGCAAGGTAGAACTGCCGCTTGCGGCACCGGTTATTATTGCCGGGATCCGCACGTCGGTGATTATTAACATAGGGACGGCGACCATTGCGTCTACGGTAGGTGCCAATACGCTGGGAACGCCGATCATCATCGGCTTAAGCGGGTTTAATACGGCTTATATTGTGCAGGGGGCGGTGCTGGTCGCGCTGGCAGCCATCGTCGTCGATCGCCTTTTTGAGCGGCTGGCGCTGTACCTCAGCCGACACCGCCACGAACGATAAACGAGTACCCGGCCAGCATCACGCCGCCGATACCGCTTACGGCCATCAGGACAAAAAGGGTAATAATGGCGAGTTTGGTTGCCTTCATCATGTGCTCCTGTTGTTAACGGAACAATTATACGGTGAAGCGCAGCTGTTAATGAACCATTAAATGCCGTTATGGTTCATCCGGGCCCAGGGAATAAACCGGATAACCGTGCTCACGCCATTCCGTCAGCAGCTGTTGCTGCGAGGCGGACGGCACTTCGCCGCACCAGACCAGCAGGGTCTGGCCGTCGAAAAACTCGGGTTTGAGCTGCCCCAGCGAGTGCGCAAGGACATCCACGCGCCAGCCCTTTTGGGTGGCGATCCACGCTTCCAGCCACAGACGGGTGGTATCGTGCACGTTCCAGCCGACCACCAGCGCATCTTTTCCGGCCTTGTTCTTCGCCGAGGCAAGACAGACGGCAATATAGTTAATCAGCATCCCGTCAAGCATACTGAGCAGCGCCTGCAGGGTAGACTGCTGGCACTGCAGGCGTCGACGGAGCGGAATGAAAAGATGGGTGATAAGCGTTTTCGCCGGATAATCGCGCCCCTGCTCTTTAATCCAGGCGCGCAGGCGCTGCAGGTTACCGGCCTGCAGGAGCCGCAGCAGGGTTTCCTGTTGTTCACGCCAGAGATGTTGCGTGTCCGGGTCGTCGTGGCTCAGCAGAGACTTCACTTTGCCGACCTGCACCCCGTTGTCGATCCAGCTTTTGATTTCGCGGATCCGGTCGATATCGGCATCGTTGAAAAGACGATGACCACCGTCCGTTCTCTGCGGTTTGAGCAATCCATACCGTCGCTGCCACGCCCGTAGGGTAACGGGATTGATATCACAAAGGAGTGCCACTTCACCGATTGTGTAAAGCGCCATATTTGCCCCCTGGCTTACGCGTCCCCAGCTTAACTGTAGACCCACTTTGCCGAACCAGGAAGGGGTGGTTAATTTTTAGACAAATAATGCGAAGCATGCGCGATATGCAGAAAAAGGTGTGATAACGGACACGATTTTACGCTTTTATGGGATGCTTCAAAGAAAGTTCATCCGCATCCGTGTATGTTACGCGTTTTTTAGCGTGTACGGTTTTGAGTATGTACGAGTTTAACCTGGTGCTGCTGTTGCTTCAGCAGATGTGCGTGTTTCTGGTCATTGCCTGGCTGATGAGCAAAACGCGTCTTTTCATCCCACTGATGCAGGTTACCGTACGCCTGCCGCACAAGCTGCTCTGCTATGTCACCTTCTCTATTTTTTGCATCATGGGAACCTATTTTGGTCTCCATATCGAAGACTCTATTGCCAATACGCGCGCCATCGGCGCGGTGATGGGCGGGCTGCTGGGCGGCCCGGTCGTCGGTGGCCTTGTGGGTCTGACGGGCGGACTTCATCGCTATTCCATGGGTGGGATGACGGCGCTCAGCTGCATGATCTCCACGATCGTCGAGGGGCTGCTCGGCGGCCTGGTGCACAGCTATATGATTAAGCGCGGTCGCCCGGATAAAGTCTTTAGCCCGCTTACCGCCGGGGCCATTACCTTTGTGGCCGAAATGGCGCAGATGGCGATCATTCTGCTGATTGCGCGTCCGTTCGAGGATGCGCTGCACCTGGTCAGCAATATTGCCGCCCCGATGATGGTGACCAACACCGTCGGCGCGGCGCTGTTTATGCGTATTCTGCTCGACAAGCGCGCTATGTTCGAAAAATACACCTCGGCCTTTTCCGCCACGGCGCTGAAGGTTGCCGCCTCGACCGAAGGGATCCTGCGTCAGGGGTTTAACGAAGAGAACAGCATGAAGGTCGCGCAGGTGCTCTACAAGGAGCTTGATATCGGCGCCGTTGCCATTACCGATCGCGAAAAGCTGCTGGCGTTTACCGGCACCGGGGACGATCATCATCTTCCTGGCAAACCGATCTCTTCGACCTACACGCTGCGCGCTATTGAAACGGGTGAGGTGGTGTATGCCGACGGTAACGAAGTGCCTTACCGCTGCTCGCTGCACCCGCAGTGCAAGCTGGGCTCCACGCTGGTCATTCCGCTGCGCGGGGAAAATCAGCGGGTGATGGGCACCATCAAGCTATATGAGGCGAAAAACCGTCTGTTCAGCTCCATCAACCGCACGCTGGGGGAGGGGATAGCCCAGCTTCTTTCCGCGCAAATCCTCGCCGGGCAGTATGAGCGGCAGAAAGCCCTGCTGACGCAGTCTGAAATTAAGCTGCTACATGCCCAGGTCAATCCGCATTTCCTGTTCAATGCCCTCAACACGCTCAAAGCGGTGATCCGCCGCGACAGCGATCAGGCCGCGCAGCTGGTGCAGTTTCTGTCGACCTTTTTCCGCAAGAACCTGAAGCGGCCCTCTGAGATCGTGACCCTCGCCGACGAGATTGAGCACGTGAATGCCTATCTGCAGATTGAGCAGGCGCGTTTTCAGTCCCGTCTGCAGGTGTCGCTCTCCGTTCCGGATGAGCTTGCGCATCAGCATCTTCCGGCCTTTACCCTGCAGCCTATTGTGGAGAATGCCATCAAGCACGGTACCTCGCAGCTTCTGGGGACAGGGGAGGTCACCATCGCCGCCAGCCGTTTTAACCATCATCTGGTGCTGGATATTGAAGATAACGCCGGGCTTTACCAGCCTTCCGCCTCCGGCGGTTTAGGGATGAGCCTGGTGGATAAACGTCTGCGCGCCCACTTTGGCGATGACTGTGGCATTACCGTTGCCTGTGAGCCCGACCGATTTACCCGTATTACCGTTCGACTGCCGCTGGAGGAAAACGCATGTTAAGAGTGCTGATTGTGGATGACGAGCCGCTGGCACGGGAAAACCTGCGCGTTCTGCTGCAGGAGCAGCCAGATATTGAGGTTGTGGGAGAGTGCGCCAACGCCATTGAGGCCATCGGCGCGGTGCACAAACTGCGCCCTGACGTGCTGTTCCTGGACATTCAGATGCCGCGCATCAGCGGGCTGGAGATGGTCGGCATGCTCGACCCGGAGCATCGCCCCTACATCGTGTTTCTGACGGCGTTCGACGAGTATGCCGTTAAGGCTTTTGAGGAACACGCGTTTGATTATTTACTCAAGCCGATTGAAGAGAAGCGCCTGGAAAAAACGCTCAGCCGTTTACGCCAGGAGCGAACCGTTCAGGACGTTACGCTGTTGCCGGAGAACCAGCAGCCGCTGAAATTTATCCCCTGCACCGGGCACAGCCGGATTTATCTTCTGCAGATGGATGATGTGGCGTTTGTCAGTAGCCGCCTGAGCGGGGTGTTTGTCACCAGTGCGGAAGGGAACGAAGGGTTCACCGAACTGACTCTGCGCACGCTGGAGAGCCGCACGCCGCTGCTCCGCTGCCACCGCCAGTATCTGGTGAACATGGCGCACCTGAAGGAGATCCGCCTGGAAGATAACGGCCAGGCCGAGCTGGTGCTGCGTGCCGGGCAGACCGTCCCCGTCAGCCGTCGCTATCTGAAGAGTTTGAAAGAGGCGATTGGCCTGTAAAACTGGTACACTGCGCGCCATTGCATCATCGACATTCGAAGGCTCTATGCTAAGTAACGACATTCTTCGTAGCCTGCGCTACACCCTGAAAGCAAACAATAACGACATGGTGCGCATTCTTGCGCTGTCCGATATGGAATCCACGTCTGCAGGTTTCGATACCTGGATGACCAAAGAAGACGAAGAGGGCTTCGTTCGCTGCCCGGACATCATTCTGTCGGGTTTCCTGAACGGCCTCATTTACGATAAGCGTGGCAAAGATCCGGCCGCGCCGGAGCTGGCGCTGGAGCGCCGCGTGAACAACAACACGGTGCTGAAAAAGCTGCGTATCGCGTTCTCGCTGAAAACGGACGATATTGTGGCGATCATGACGGAGCAAAAGTACCGCGTATCCGTACCGGAAGTGACCGCCATGATGCGCGCGCCGGATCATAAAAACTACCGCGAGTGCGGCGACCAGTTTCTGCGCAATTTCCTGCGCGGGCTGACCCACCGGGTACATCATCCTAAGGCGTAAATGTGGCATGGGTGCGGCATGATGCCCTCACCCCGGCCCTCTCCCACAGGGAGAGGGAGAACAAAAAAGCCGGAGAGAATCTCCGGCTTTTTTGTTATTTCACCTGCTGGCCCGGCTTCGCGCCTTCGTCAGGGCTTAACAGGAAGATATCTTTCCCGCCAGGGCCTGCGGCCATCACCATCCCCTCAGAGATGCCGAAGCGCATTTTGCGCGGCGCCAGGTTCGCCACCATCACGGTCTGACGACCGATCAGCACCTGCGGGTCCGGGTAGGCTGAACGGATGCCGGAGAAGACGTTACGCTTCTCGCCGCCCAGATCCAGCGTCAGGCGCAGCAGCTTGTCAGAACCTTCCACGAACTCCGCGTTTTCAATCAGTGCCACGCGCAGGTCGACTTTCGCGAAATCGTCGAAGGTGATGGTTTCCTGAATCGGATCGTCAGCCAGCGGGCCGGTTACCGGTGCCGCCGCCGCTTTCACTTCTTCTTTAGAGGCTTCGACCAGGGCTTCAACCTGCTTCATTTCGATGCGGTTATAGAGCGCTTTAAAAGTATTCACCTTGTGGCCGAGCAGCGGCTGCTGGATAGCGTCCCAGGTCAGTTCAGTATTCAGGAACGCCTCGGTGCGGGCTGCCAGCTGCGGCAGAACCGGCTTCAGCCAGGTCATCAGCACGCGGAACATGTTCAGACCCATGGTGCAGATTGCCTGAAGGTCGGCGTCACGGCCTTCCTGTTTCGCGACAACCCACGGGGCCTGCTCGTCCACATAGCGGTTGGCAACATCGGCCAGCGCCATGATTTCACGAATCGCTTTACCGAACTCACGGCTTTCCCAGGCTTCGCCAACCGCAGCGGCGGCATCGGTGAAGGTTTTATACAGCTCAGGATCGGCCAGTTCGGCAGAAAGCACACCGTCAAAGCGTTTGGCGATAAACCCTGCGTTACGGGACGCCAGGTTCACTACCTTGTTCACGATATCCGCGTTCACGCGCTGCACGAAATCTTCCAGATTCAGGTCGATATCGTCGATACGGGAAGAGAGCTTCGCGGTGTAGTAGTAGCGCAGGCTGTCCGCGTCGAAATGGTTCAGCCAGGTGCTGGCCTTAATGAACGTCCCGCGAGACTTGGACATCTTCGCGCCGTTCACCGTTACGTAGCCGTGTACGAACAGGTTGGTTGGCTTACGGAAGTTACTGCCTTCCAGCATTGCCGGCCAGAACAGGCTATGGAAGTAGACGATGTCTTTACCGATGAAGTGGTACAGTTCGGCGTCGGAATCCTTCTTCCAGTATTCGTCGAAGCTGACGGTGTCGCCCCGCTTGTCGCACAGGTTCTTGAACGAGCCCATGTAGCCGATTGGCGCATCCAGCCAGACGTAGAAGTATTTGCCCGGCGCGTTCGGGATTTCGAAGCCGAAGTACGGCGCATCGCGGGAAATATCCCACTGCTGCAGGCCGGATTCGAACCACTCCTGCATCTTGTTCGCCACCTGCTCCTGCAGCGCGCCGCTGCGGGTCCACGCCTGCAGCATTTCGCTGAAGGACGGCAGGTCGAAGAAGAAGTGCTCGGAATCACGCATCACAGGCGTGGCGCCGGAAACCACGGATTTCGGCTCGATAAGCTCGGTCGGGCTGTAGGTCGCGCCGCAGACTTCGCAGTTATCGCCGTACTGGTCCGGGGATTTACATTTCGGACAGGTGCCTTTGACAAAACGGTCCGGCAGGAACATGCCTTTTTCCGGATCGTACAGCTGAGAGATAGTGCGGTTTTTGATAAAACCGTTCTCTTTCAGACGGGTGTAGATCAGCTCCGACAGCTCGCGGTTTTCGTCGCTGTGCGTGGAGTGATAGTTGTCATAGCTGATGTCAAAGCCAGCAAAATCGGTCTGATGCTCCTGACTCATTTCGGCAATCATCTGCTCCGGGGAAATCCCCAGCTGCTGCGCTTTCAGCATGATCGGCGTGCCGTGGGCGTCGTCCGCGCAGATGAAGTTAACCTCGTGGCCGCGCATTCGCTGGTAACGGACCCAGACATCAGCCTGGATATGCTCCAGCATGTGGCCGAGGTGGATTGAGCCGTTGGCGTACGGCAGGGCGCACGTTACCAGAATTTTTTTCGCGACTTGAGTCATAGTAGGCATTACTTCTTTTAACTGTGAAAAGGGTTTTCGATATTACCAAAAGGGGCATTATTAAGTAAGCACAAACCGCGGCCTTTCAGGTAAACTTGTTTGCCTAAGGTCTTATTCACAAGAACAAAGGAGTCGGGATGAGTTCTCAATCCCAGGCCAAATCACCGGAAGCCTTACGAGCAATGGTCGCCGGGACGCTGGCTAACTTTCAGCATCCAACCCTGAAACATAACCTCACTGCGCTGAAAGCGTTACACCACGTCGCATGGCTGGACGATACATTGCACGTTGAGCTGCAGATGCCGTTCGTCTGGACCAGCGCTTTTGACGCGCTGAAAGAGCAGACCAGCGCTGAGTTGCTGCGCATTACCGGTGCAAAAGCGATTGACTGGAAGCTGAGCCACAGCATCGCCACGCTGAAGCGTGTGAAAAATCAGCCGGGCGTCAACGGGGTGAAAAACATCATCGCCGTGAGTTCAGGTAAGGGTGGGGTGGGTAAATCATCTACCGCCGTAAACCTCGCGCTCGCGCTGGCGGCGGAAGGGGCAAAGGTCGGTATTCTGGATGCCGATATCTACGGTCCTTCTATTCCAAACATGCTGGGTGCGGAAAATCAGCGTCCAACCTCACCTGACGGCACGCATATGGCACCGATCGTGGCGCACGGTCTGGCGACTAACTCCATCGGTTACCTGGTGACCGACGACAACGCTATGGTCTGGCGCGGCCCAATGGCCAGCAAAGCGCTGCTGCAGATGCTGCAGGAAACGATGTGGCCGGATCTGGATTATCTGGTGCTGGACATGCCGCCGGGCACCGGTGACATACAGCTGACGCTGGCGCAGAACATTCCGGTAACGGGCGCCGTCGTGGTCACCACGCCGCAGGATATCGCACTGATCGACGCCAAAAAAGGCATCGTGATGTTTGAGAAAGTGGAAGTGCCGGTGCTCGGCATCGTCGAGAACATGAGCATGCACATCTGCAGTAACTGCGGACACCACGAACCTATCTTCGGTACGGGTGGGGCGGAAAAACTGGCGGCACAGTATCACACCCAGCTGCTGGGGCAGATGCCGCTGCATATTTCCTTGCGTGAAGATCTGGACAGCGGGAAACCGACGGTTGTCAGCCGTCCGGACAGCGAATTCGCGGAGATGTATCGCCAGCTGGCGGGGCGCGTTGCGGCGCAGCTCTACTGGCAGGGTGAAGTGATCCCGGGTGAAATCGCCTTCCGCGCGGTGTAACGCCTCTGCGCCTTAGTGCCGGGTGGCGGCTTCGCCTTACCCGGCCAACTACGATCGTGTAGGTCAGGTAAGCATAGCGCCACCTGACGTTAACTCAGCCGATAGTGCATCAAATAATATTCGCCGTCCGGAGAATTCCCCGTCGCCTCGATGTGCCAGCCGTGGCGCTGGTAAAATGCAACCGCCCGCGCATTCTTCACCAGACACTTAAGCGAACCCGTACTGGTAAACGTCTTCTGTACGTGCTCAAGCAACACATGTCCGACGCCCAGGCTCTGATACTGCGGATCGACAAACAGGTTGTGCAGGAAATTATCGTTCGTCCAGACGGAGGCAAAACCCAGTCGATGCCCGTTCTGAACAGCAACCCAAATCACTTCGTCACGGGTTGCCGCGTCAAAGTCTTCAAGCTGCCAGTCTGCACTGTCCAGCCATGGCCAGGCTTCACGCCGGGCGTGGATGTAGAGCGTGCGCAGGAAAGGTCGGTCACTTTCCTGCCAGGGACGAATCAAAATTGCGTTAGCGGTGATAGAAAATATCTCCATTGTAGGCTTTGTAGATCTTGCCATCAGCATCGCCGATCAGCACATAGTTCTCACCCATATAGGTCCAATGGGTTCCGGCATCCGGCGCCGGCAGGTTACGCAACTGGTACTGTTTAATGGTGTACTCCGGCGTTTGATACTGCGCCGGTGCCGTATCGCCGATTTTGAACTTCGTGAAATCCGCGATGAACTCTTGTTCTTCATAGGCCTTGATGCCAGATGGCGCAGCGGCGGTTTGCGGGGCAGAGAATGCGGATCCCGCCAGAGACAGTAGTACACCCAGAAGCAGCAATTTACGCTTAGCCATTTTTTCTCCAGTGATATCGTTACAGATACTTTTTGTCTGCGGGTCGTGCAAAGCGGAGCAGACAGTCCATTTTAAGTATCAACGCAGGGTATGTTTGAAAAAAAATGTAACAAAAGTGGACGGTTTTGTGTAGTCGAATTGGATGATGTTTATCACTAAGGCGAATATTGCCTGCGCCTTGTATTTTTAATATTTATTATTTCATTAATAAATTCTGAAAATAACATTTCACATCAAGAATGGACTGCTATGCGAATGCTTTCCCACTAAAGAAAATTTAATATTGTCTTCGGGTGAAGCAGGCTTGCTTCCCTTTTTTACAGGGTTGAGTATTGCTTTTGTTTTTTTAGAGAGCGGTTTTGTCACGTTTATAATGCCAGAATTTCATATTGTAGAAAAATAAGCAATTAAATTTCATAAACTTAGATAAAGTCTCTTTGCGGGCTTGATGATAAACGTAACGTTAAAAAGAAATATTTATATAATGAAAGGTACAACTGCATTTTCGCTGTTATTTCTTACTGTTAGTCAATTAACAGGGTGTGTGTTTTCCCCCGGACAGAATTTGAGTCTGTCCGGGAAAAAAGGCATTGCTGCGGAAGATGTCAATTATCAGCTTGATAAGCACGTGGAAATTTTTCCACTGACGCCGGGATTGATTGAAAAACTGCGTCCGGCCGTATTGAAATCTCAGGCAAATCCTAATCTGGATGAGCAGATCAAAAACTGGGAATACCGCATTGGATCAGGAGACATTCTGACGGTCACCGTCTGGGATCACCCTGAACTCACGACGCCCGCAGGGCAATACCGTAGCGCGAGCGACTCGGGTAACTGGGTTAACGCTGATGGCACGCTCTTCTATCCTTACGTCGGCAGGCTGAAAGTGGCGGGCAAAACGGTTTCGCAGGTACGTGAGGAGATCACCGCGCGGCTGGATAAGGTCATTGAGAGCCCGCAGGTGGACGTCAGCATTGCCGCCTTCCGTTCGCAAAAGGCCTACGTCACCGGAGAGGTCGAAAAATCGGGGCAACAACCCATAACCAATATTCCGCTGACGGTGATGGATGCGGTCAACGCCGCTGGCGGCCTTTCTGCGGATGCCGACTGGCGTAACGTCGTGCTTACGCATGATGGCCAGGATTCGCGGCTTTCACTTTATGCCCTGATGCAACATGGCGATTTGACCCAGAATAAGCTGCTTTATCCGGGCGATATCCTGTTTGTTCCCCGGAACGACGCGCTGAAAGTGTTTGTGATGGGCGAGGTGGTTAAGCAGAGCACGCTTAAGATGGATCGTAGCGGCATGACGCTGGCCGAAGCCCTGGGGAGTGCCGGCGGGCTGAACCAGAATATGGCCGATGCAACCGGAATTTTTGTTATTCGCCCGGTTTCACGAAAAGGCGAGAAAGATAAAATCGCCAACATCTATCAGCTCAATGCGGAAGATGCCTCAGCCATGGTGCTGAGTACAGAATTCCAACTGGAACCGTACGACATTGTCTATGTCACGACGGCACCGCTTTCGCGCTGGAATCGTGTGATCACCCAGTTGGTACCCACCATCAGTGGCGTACATGACCTGACCGAAACCGTCCGTTACATCAGGTCGTGGCCGCAATAATGTTCAATTCAATTCTCGTGGTTTGCACCGGCAATATTTGCCGTTCACCGATTGGTGAGCGGCTGTTGCGTCAGCAGTTACCCAACACGCAGATATCCTCGGCAGGCATTTTCGGGCTTGAAGGACGCCCGGCGGATGCGGCTGCAAAGGCAGTCGCCTTACGTCATGGCGTTTCGCTTGAAGGTCACGTGGCGCGTAAGGTCACACGTTATCTGTTACAAAAATCCGATTTGATTCTGGTGATGGAGCCAGAGCATCTCCGTTTTATTGCCTCTGTGGCGCCGGAGAATCGGGGGAAATCGCTGTTGTTTGGTCAGTGGCTGGAAACAAAGGACATTCCCGACCCGTATCGTAAAAGCCGGGAAGCCTTCGAATATGTTTTCGAGCAGTTAGGAAAAGCCAGCCAGGAATGGGCCCGTCGTTTGCGTCAACAAGGAATGAAGCAATAATGTCGTCTCATAAATCAGACAAATTTGGTGCTGCGACACCGCATGATAATGAAATTGATCTCATTCAGCTGTTGGCTGAGATGTTTGATCATCGGGTAATGATAGCGTGCATCACGCTCCTGTTCACCGTATGCGCCGGGATCTATGCATATAGCGTCACACCGATCTATCAGGCTGATGCCCTTGTGCAGATAGAAGCGAAGCAGGACAACTCGTTGCTCAAAAGCTTAAGCCAGTTTGGTACCGATCTTTCACCTGATGCTGCACCCGAACTCTTGCTGCTCAAATCGCGGATGATTCTGGGAGAGACCGTTGATAAGCTGGGGCTAACGTACAGCGTCAAACGGCACGTGCTGCCCGTCATTGGACCGCTGCTGGAACGAGGGCGTAAAGCGGGTGAATTGACAATTGGCGCGCTGACTATTCCTCTTCTGGAAGACAAGCCACAGGAACTTTTACTGACCGTTCAGGAGCAGGGCCGGTATCACCTCGAAGGAAAAACGCTTGAGGCTGAAGGCGTTGTTGGGAAAACGCTGGTTAAAGACGGAGTAACGCTTCTTGTCACCTCCCTCAGCGCGGCACCAGGGACCCAGTTTTCCCTCAAAACCGTCACAAAGCTTGAGGCAATTAACGCCCTTCAGCGTCGGCTCATTGTTTCGGAGTCGGCGAAACAGAGCGGAATGATCGCCTTAACGCTAACGGGAGAGGAGCCTGACAAGATCGCCGCGGTGCTTAACACCATTGCTGAAAATTATCTCAGCCAGAATATTGCGCGCCAGGAAGCTAAAGATACCCGTAGCCTGACGTTTTTACAGGATCAACTGCCTAAAATCAGCCGCGAACTGGATGAAGCCGAAGCACGGCTGAACGCCTACAGAGAGCAACGCGATTCAGTCGATTTATCCCTTGAGGCGAAGACGGTTCTTGATCAGGTTGTTAATGTGGAAAATCAGCTTAACGAGCTGACGTTCCGCGAAGCAGAAGTTTCTCAGCTTTTCAAAAAGGATCACCCAACCTACCGCGCCTTACGGGAAAAAAAGCAGACCCTTGAGCAGGAACGTACGCGCCTGAATAACCGCGTCTCATCCATGCCTTCTACGCAGCAGGAAATTTTGCGTTTAAGCCGTGACGTTGAGTCCGGTCGCACCATCTACCTGCAGCTGCTGACGCGCCAGCAGGAATTGAATATCTCGCGCTCCAGTGCCATCGGAAATGTGCGGATCATTGACTCTGCTGTATCGCAGCCTGCCCCAGTCAAACCGCGCAAAGTGATTATCATTGTGCTCGGTATG
Organism: Enterobacter sp. KB-280D8; assembly: GCF_041399405.1. Lineage (NCBI taxonomy): Bacteria > Pseudomonadati > Pseudomonadota > Gammaproteobacteria > Enterobacterales > Enterobacteriaceae > Enterobacter > Enterobacter sp. KB-280D8. The sequence goes on along the minus strand of NZ_JBGKEC010000008.1, from coordinate 18,273 downwards.
CTGGTGGGATTGATGCTCTCGGCAGGGACTGTGTTGGTTCGCTCTGCCTTTAAACGGGGCATCACCTCGTCTGAACCGCTGGAAGCGCAGGGAATGCTTCTTCTGGCTACGCTCCCTCGTTCGGTGTGGCTTTGGAAAAAAACGCATTTGCGCAGGAGGACGCTGTTTGCTTCCCAGTGGAAGCACAGGACGTCAAACGTACCTTTCCTGCCCGTTGACCGACCGGCGGATATGTTTGTCGAGGCGGTGCGCGGGCTGCGCACAAGTCTGCATTTCACCATGATGGATGCCGCTAACCGGATCGTTGTGGTTTCAGGCCCTTCGCAGGATTGCGGAAAGACCCTGGTGAGCACCTCGCTAGCGTCGATTGCGGCTCAGGCCGGACAGCGCGTGCTGTTCATTGATGCGGATATGCGCAAAGGATATGTCCACAATATTTTCAAACTGAACAACCACCATGGATTGTCCAGCGTGCTGGGGGGAAGCGTAGAGTGGCAGGATGCAATTCAACGCTTCGAGAAAGGGGGTTTTGACGTGTTGACCTGTGGACCACAACCTTCGCATCCTGTGGAACTGCTTATGAATGAGCGTTTCCGGACGGTAATGTCGCGAATAGACAAAGAGTACGACATCGTGATTGTCGACACGCCACCGGTGCTGGCCGTGACGGATGCGCTACTCGTCGCCAGAGCCGCTGCAACCACGTTGCTGGTTGCCCGCTTCGGTAAAACCAGCATCAAAGAGATCGAGAACTGCCTGAAGCGTCTGCAGCAAATGGGCGTGCAGGTTGAAGGTGCGATTCTCAATGATATTGTGAAATCCGCGGCGTTCTATTACCACTCGGGGTACAGCCATTACGACTACGGCGGCTACACTCCGGAATAAAAGCGACGCGACACTTCTTTACAGCATGACGCCGAATAGCCCGTTAAGATGACCTCCGTTAAATCGAGAGGTCATAATGGATAACCGTAAATTGAGTCGCCTGCGCCGCTGGGCGCGGGAGGGGATCATACTCATTCTGCTTACGCTGGCGGTCATGTGGGGTGTGGATCAATACCGAAAGCCGTCATTACCCGCCAGCTTTAGCGCAACGCCAATGCAGAGCATCGACGGTAACATTTACGATATCGCGGCGCTCAGCCAGGAGCGCCCGCTGCTGATTTACGTCTGGGCAACCTGGTGCAGCATCTGTCGCTATACAACTCCTGCGGTCGATAAGCTGGCAAAAGAGGGCGGTAACGTCGTGAGCGTTGCCATGCGCTCCGGTGATAATGCAAAGCTTGCCCGTTGGGTTGAAAAGAAAAACCTGAGTATGCCGGTGATTAACGATGCAAGCGGCGCCTTGTCGCAGCAGTGGCAGGTGAGCGTAACGCCAACGCTGGTGATTGTGTCAAAGGGGAACGTTGTCAGCGCCACAACGGGCTGGACGAGCTACTGGGGATTGAAAATCAGAATGTGGTGGGCAGGCGTATAAAGATAACCCCTCTCCCGACGGAAGAGGGGTTTTGTATTACTTAGCCAGAACTTCCTGCGCGGTGCGCTCAACCAGCGACAGCAGGATTTTGATATCCTCCAGCGTCACGGTTGGGTTCAGCAGGGTCAGCTTCAGGCAGGTGATGCCGTTATGCTCGGTCACACCAACGTTTGCACGGCCGGATTCCAGCAGCGCATCACCAATTTTCTGGTTCAGCAGGGCGATGCCCGCGTCGTCCGTCTGCACCTGTCCGCGGAAGCGGAACAGCACGCTTGCCAGCTGCGGCTGCATAACCAGTTCCAGAGCAGGCTGCTCCTTCACGTAGGCCGCAACCTGCTGTGCCAGCGTCACGCCGTGATCGATGATTGCCGCGTATTGCTCCTGACCCAGCGCCTCCAGACTCATCCACAGCTTCAGCGCATCGAAACGACGAGTGGTCTGCAGGGATTTGGACACCAGGTTAGGCACGCCCGCTTCTTCGTCGAACTCGGAGTTCAGGTATGCCGCCTGATAGCGCATCAGCTCATAGTGACGCGCTTCTTTCAGCAGGAACGCGCCGCAGCTGATGGTCTGGAAGAACTGCTTGTGGAAGTCCAGCGTTACGGAATCCACCAGCTCGATGCCGTCCAGATAGTGACGATACTGCTCAGACATCAGCAGCGCGCCGCCCCAGGCCGCATCAACGTGTACCCAGATGTTTTGCTTCGCCGCCAGTTCAGCGATCGCGCGCAGTGGGTCGATCGCACCGGCATCGGTGGTACCCGCCGTTGCGACAATCGCCAGAATCTGTTCGCCGTTCGCGTTGCACTGCTCGATTTTCGCCGCCAGATCGGTCAGATCCATGCGGGAGAATTCATCCGTTTTCACCTGCACCACGGACTGGTAGCCCAGACCCATCAGCGCCATGTTTTTCTGTACGGAGAAGTGCGCGTTTTCGGAGCACAGTACGCGGATCTTGCGCAGATCGCCCACCAGGCCGTCCTGCTGTACGGAGTGACCCTGACGTGCGAAGAACGCATCACGGGCCAGCATCAGACCCATCAGGTTGCTCTGGGTACCGCCGCTGGTGAAGACACCCGCGTCGCCAGCCTGATAACCCACGCGGGTACGCAGCCATTCGATCAGTTTGATCTCAATAATGGTTGCGGACGGGCTTTGATCCCAGGAGTCCATACTCTGGTTAGTGGCGTTGATCAGCACTTCCGCCGCCTGGCTTACCACCAGGCTTGGGCAGTGCAGGTGCGCCACACACTGCGGGTGATGGACGGACAAGCTGTCTTTCAGGAAGAACTCAACGGCGCGTTCAATCGCCGCTTCGTTGCCCAGCCCTTTCGGGTTGAAATCCAGCTTAATACGGTCGCGCAGCTCCGCGACCGTTTTGCCCTGGTACATCTCAGGCTGTTTCAGCCACTGCATCACAGCCTGAGTGCTTTGTTCAATCGCCTGCTGGTAAGCTTCAATGCTCTGCGCAGAGGAGAACAAAATTGGGTTTGAATCAGACATCGTAATCAACTACTCCGGTTACGCCGGGCGAACGCCCGCAGCAAGCAGTGCCTGCTCGAATTTATCCAGGAAGATTTTCAGCTCTTCGTCGCTGATCAGCAAAGAAGGCAGCAGACGCAGAACGATACCGTTACGGCCGCCACGCTCCAGAATCAGACCGGCTTCGAAGCACTTCTTCTGGATCAGCGCAGACAGCTCACCGTCGCCAGGGAAGCAGCCCATGTGGTCAGCGGCTTCGTGTGGCTTAACGATCTCGATACCGATCATCATGCCCAGACCGCGCACGTGACCGATGACCGGATAACGTTTCGCCATCTCTTTCAGCTGGCCTTTCAGCCATTCGCCCTGTGCAGCCACTTTGCCTGCGATGTTCTGGTCTTTCAGGATTTTCAGCGTCGTCAGACCGGTTGCCATCGCCAGCTGGTTGCCACGGAAGGTACCGGTGTGGTGACCTGGCGCCCATGCGTCGAACTGCTTTTTGATACCGAGCACGGCCAGCGGCAGACCGCCACCCACTGCTTTAGACATCACGATGATGTCTGGCTCGATGCCCGCGTGTTCGAAGGCGAAGAATTTACCGGTACGGGCAAAGCCTGCCTGAACTTCATCGAGGATCAGCAGAATGCCGTGTTCCTGAGTCACTTTACGGATGCGCTGCAGCCACTCAGCCGGAGCCGGGTTCACGCCGCCTTCACCCTGAACGGCTTCCAGAATCACCGCAGCAGGTTTACGCACGCCGCTTTCGACGTCGTTAATCAGGTTGTCGAAGTAGTAAGTCAGCGCTTTCACGCCCGCTTCACCACCGATACCCAGCGGGCAACGGTACTCGTGCGGGTAAGGCATGAACTGCACTTCTGGCATCATACCGTCAACCGCTTCTTTCGGTGACAGGTTGCCGGTCACGGACAGTGCGCCGTGGGTCATACCGTGGTAACCACCAGAGAAGCTGATGATACCGCTACGACCGGTTACTTTTTTCGCCAGCTTCAGCGCCGCTTCAACGGCGTCGGCACCGGATGGACCGGTGAACTGCAGGCAGTACTCTTTGCCCTGACCTGGCAGCAGAGAGAGCAGGTATTCAGAAAACGCGTCTTTCAGAGGCGTAGTCAGATCCAGAGTGTGTAACGGCAAGCCGCTGGTAATGACATTTTGGATGCTTTTCAGCACATCAGGATGGTTATGGCCAAGCGCAAGGGTCCCTGCGCCTGCTAAACAGTCAAGGTATTCTTTATTATCTGCATCGGTGATCCACACGCCTTCTGCTTTAGTGATGGCTAAAGGCAGTTTGCGCGGATAACTCCTGACGTTAGATTCAAACTCGGCCTGACGGGCCAGATAGGTTTCGTTGCTTTTGTGGGCATCTACGGTGTCAATACGGACTTTATCCGTCATCATATCACTCCTACAACCGCCGCTTCGCTATGAGCAACGATTGAATAAAAAGTTAAAAAACAGATGGGGGCCTGAAAAAAACGCCGCCAATATAGAGCCTTTTGCCACGGGGCTCAATGGTTAATTTGTTTACTGTTTTGTGACAGAAGGCACAGGCGAGGAAATATCCCCTTTTTTAAAAGGAAGATTGCACTTTATAACCAATAAAAACATTGTGTTACGTCGTATTTATCTGGAGTGTAAAGGCATGGAAAAGAGTGTGACAAATCGTGCCATCGGCGGAGATAAAAAAGAGGATAGCCGCCTTTTTACCCCCTTATTTCTGCGTCGTCAGCGAAAAGCGGCGATCACACGGCATGCATAATGGAATCACGCTTTAAAAAAGGACTTTCAACGCGCGTCGTTTCCCGATGTTGTTCACCGTTAATAATGTGCAGAGCGCTCAGGCGACCAATTTCGTAGTGGGGCAATTGAACCGTTGAAAGAGGAGGCAAAAATAGCTCGCCAATGCCCACCATATTGTCATAGCCGAGAACCGCGACATCTTCAGGGATGCGAAGCCCTTGCGCCAGCAGCGTCTGGTACACCATAAACGCGATACGATCGTTACCGCAGATAACGGAGTCAAACCGGGGGATGCCATTCTGGATGCGCGCCAGCAATGCGGACGGAATATCACGATAATGCTCATCCCCGAGCGCCATATACTCATGTTCCAGACTGTCCGGGTCGATCCCGGCTTCACGGCAGGCGCGTTCCAGCCCCTGGCGGCGTCGGGTTGTGGCCAGATGGCCCGCGGGTAAATGCAGGCAAAGAGGCCGTCTGTAGCCCTCCGCCAGTAACTTCCTGACGGCGGAGTACTGCCCCTGCTCATCATCCGGGATATAGCTGGCGACCTTTTCATCGACGCTTTCGCAGTTGGCCAGCACGCAGGGAAGGGTAAGCAGCTTGGCGGGAAGCGGAACCTGACGTAACCCCATCGTGGTGTAGATAATCCCGTCAGGCCGGTGGGAGAGGAGAAGGTCGACGATGGTATCCGGGTTGTCATCGGTAAACATATTCATCACGAAGCTGTTCCAGCCGTGCATTCGGGCCGTCTCTTCAATGGACAGCGTTATCTCAACCGAGAAAGGTGTCGTCACCGTATCAAGCGCCAGCACGCCGATGGTTTTAGGCGATGCATGCGCACCGCGTATTTTCTTGGCGGACAGATCGGGAACGTAGCTGGTCTGCTCGATAGCCAACTGAACGCGCGCCAGCGTTTCCGGTTTAAGGCGTTCCGGGCTGTTAAGCGCGCGGGAAACCGTCATCAGCGATACGTTAGCCAGCTTTGCGACATCCTTCAGGGAAGCCATTTTCTTACTCCGTTAATGCTCTGTGTTAGAGGGTATACAACTAAGTCGCTGATGTAAAAGGAAGGCTGATGCCCGGCTCAGGTCATGCTTACCTCAGTGATGAATATTTGATCGCGATCTCATTCCCTTAATGTTAACGTTAACTTTCGTGATTAACATCTTAAATCTTAACTAAACAGCATGAGAAAGAACCAATGTTAACGTTACCATCCAGGCATTCCTCCAACATGAGAATGCCATGATGAAAACGCATCACTCTCACAGCTACCCTTTACTAAGCGCATTACTGTTTTTCTTTTTTGTCACATGGTCATCTTCCGGCTCGTTGCTCTCGATCTGGCTTCATCAGGAAGTGGGCTTAAAAGCGGGGGACACCGGCGTTATCTATGCTGTGCTTTCCGTCTCCGCGCTGTGTGCGCAAATTTGTTATGGATTTATTCAGGACAAGCTCGGTTTGCGCAAAAATCTGCTCTGGTTTCTGACCTGCCTGCTCATTCTTTCCGGCCCGGCCTTTTTGCTGTTTGGTTACCTGCTGCAGATTAACGTGTTACTCGGCAGCATTTTCGGCGGGATTTTCATCGGCCTGACGTTTAACGGCGGGATAGGTGTGCTGGAATCCTATACTGAACGCGTGGCCCGCCAGAGCCAGTTTGAGTTCGGCAAGGCGAGAATGTGGGGATCGCTTGGCTGGGCGGTGGCAACCTTTTTTGCGGGGCTCCTGTTTAACATCAATCCGAAGCTGAATTTCGCTGTTGCGAGCTGCGCCGGGCTGGTGTTTTTTGTTTTGCTGGCACGTCTCAGGGTCTCTTCTGCACCGCACGCCATGCAGGAAGCGGTGTCCGGTGGCAAGGTGACGCTGGAAGATGCATTGCGCCTGCTGACGCAGCCTCGTTTCTGGGCGCTGGTATTTTTCGTTATCGGCACCTGTATTTATGGCGTTTATGACCAGCAGTTCCCGGTCTATTTCTCCTCCCAGTTCCCGACGTTGCAGGAAGGGAATGCCATGTACGGCTATCTCAACTCCTTCCAGGTTTTCCTTGAGGCGGCGGGCATGTTTTGCGCCCCGTGGCTGGTGAACCGCCTCGGCGCGAAAAACGGCCTGATTTTCGCGGGAATGGTGATGGCAATGCGTATGGTGGGATCGGGTCTGGTTGAGGGGCCGGTGCTCATCTCCATTACCAAGCTGCTGCATGCGGTTGAACTGCCCGTATTGCTGGTTTCGGTATTTAAATACAACAGCCTGCATTTTGATAAGCGGCTCTCCTCCACCCTCTATCTGGTGGGCTTTGCCTGCACAAGCTCGGTGATTGCTTCTGTCCTGTCGCCGCTGGCAGGTTACAGCTATGAGAAATACGGCTTTGCCCAATCCTATCTCATTATGGGCCTGTTGGTTTTCAGCACCACGCTGATCTCTATTTTTCTGTTGCGCTCGGGTAAGTCCTCCTCTGACCCGCTCATGCCGCAACCCTCTACTATCTGACTAAAAGAGTAAACAAATGACGTATTCCATCGCCAAAGCTGAACAGGAATTGCAGGCCAGACAAGGCAGTCTTAACCTGCGCTGGTATCCGCGTTACCACCTCGCCGCGCGTGCCGGCTGGATGAACGATCCGAATGGTCTGGTGTGGTTTGACGGCTGGTATCACGCCTTTTACCAGCATCATCCGTACTCAACCCAGTGGGGGCCGATGCACTGGGGCCATGCGCGCAGCAAGGATTTAGTTCACTGGGAACACCTTCCGGTGGCACTGGCACCGGAAGGGCCAGAAGACAAAGACGGCTGTTTTTCCGGGTCGGCGGTGGTGGATGGCGATACGCTGGCGCTGATTTACACCGGACATAAATTCCACGGCGATCCTGATGATGAGGCTAATCTCTACCAGGTGCAGTGCCTGGCCACCAGCCGTGATGGCGTCCATTTTTCCCGGCAGGGAACGATCGTTGATACGCCGCCTGGCCTGCATCACTTCCGCGATCCGAAAGTGTGGCGCGAAGGGGAGTACTGGTACATGGTGGTTGGCGCACGGGAGGGTGATACGGGCCAGGTGCGCGTATACCGTTCTGCCGACCTGCGCGAGTGGCTGGATATGGGAGTGATTGCGGTAGCCGAAAAAGAGATGGGGTATATGTGGGAATGCCCGGACTTTTTCACCCTCAATGGTAAACGGGTGCTGATGTTTTCACCTCAGGGGCTGGCGGCAGACGGATTCAAAAATCGTAATCTCTTCCAGAGCGGCTACCTGCTTGGCGAGTGGCAGCCCGGTCAACCTTTCGTGCGTGAAGGAGAATTTGAGGAGATGGACCACGGGCATGATTTCTATGCACCACAAAGTTTCCTGACGCCCGACGGTCGTCGTATTGTTATCGCCTGGCTGGACATGTGGGAATCGCCCCTGCCGGAACAGCAGGATGGTTGGGCGGGCATGCTCTCTTTACCGCGTGAAATGACGCTCAGTGCAGATAATCGTCTGCAAATGCGGCCGGCCAGAGAAGTGGAAAGCCTGCGCGGGGCATGGTTCCCCTGGCCGGTAAGTTCGCTTAATAATCAGCAGATCGCTCAGGTGGAAAGGTGCGACGCGATGGAGGTCATTCTGCAGTGGGATTGCGCCAACAGCAGCGCGGAGCAGTACGGCCTTCGCCTTGGCGACGGATTACGCGTCTACGTCGATGCGCAGGTGCAGCGTCTGGTGCTTGAACGCCATTATCCGGAGTATGGCTTGTGCGGTACCCGAAGCGTCGCGCTTAACCTGAACGAAGCGCTCAACCTGCGCCTGTTCTTTGACTGCTCGTCGGTAGAGGTGTTTGTTAACGAGGGGGAGGCGTGCCTGAGCAGCCGCATTTACCCTTGCGAAGGGGCGCGCGAGTTGGCGTTGTTTGCCTGGACGGGGACGGCATCGCTCATTGAGGCCGGGGCGTGGCAACTAGAGTAAATGGGTTACGTCAGAAAAATCCAGTAATGTCAGCAAATAATAAAGGCGACTGATGTCGCCTTTAGTTTTATTTAATCTTTCTGGCGTAGCCCTGGAACTGTCCCTCTTTACTCACCGCTAATTTGCCCTTAGCAGGATAGTAAATAAAGGTGTATAACCCTTGCGAATAGACCTTTGCCTGAGGCTCGTTTTCATCCAGCGCGCCCAATACGCCGTCAACATCCAATATCTCTCCTTTAATGGTGATCTTCATCCCTTCCCATTTAAAGGCGTGAGTCGCTTTAGCTGCCTGAGCATGTTGTTTCGCGTCTTTCTTAGCCCAGAGACCCGTACCCGCAGCGGCATCACGCGCGTTCGCCCATGCTGCATTTTGTGCGGATTCATTGTAGGCATTCTGGCGGTTTTGCTCAGCCAGGTAGCAGGTATCTTTGCTGATCCCCTGGCGCTCGCAATCGGCCATGCGCTGAGCAGATGAGGTACACGCAGAAAGCAGGATGGCAGCACCAGCTATTAATACCGCCAGGAGTGACTTTTTCATTTCAAAAATACCTTAATACGATAGAAGGATGTTTAATAACCGCAAATATAATAAGCCTGATACATAATACCTAACCATGCGCCAACGATAATAAGCATCAGGTACAATATTACAGAGATAGCAATGTATTTTGTCATGCTGCTTATTTATTAAAAACCGATCCCTACGCCGACTGAAGCACCCATGTTATTTGCGGTATCATCAGAGAAGCTCACTTTACCAATCATATGTTCGTTAAAGTTAACAGACGCCCCAACCGCTAAAGCGCTTTCACCGTTGTACGTCGCACCGCCAGCCGAGAACATCACGCGCTGATTCGTTTGCACCTGTGGTAAACCGGCCATCGCCATCGCGCCGCTGATACCTGCGTTTGCTTCCTTCTTATTATTATCGACTTCCTCACGCAGCGATTTAAATTGCTGGTTAGTGTTATTATTCAGTGCCTGTAATGTCTGTTTGGTCGCCAGCAGCTCCTGAGCCTCGGCCGTAACCGCCTGGCTATTAGTAGCGACTTTAGCCTGTGTTGCCGTGTCTACCTGCGTGCGTGTCACGGTGGTCATCACGCCATTTTTTCCATCTTTGCCGTCCTGACCGTCTTTACCATTCGCTCCGTCACGTCCGTTAATTCCGGCAACGCCCTGTGCACCTGTCGCGCCGGTATCGCCTTTATCACCCTTAGCGCCGTCCTGACCGTCTTTACCATTCGCTCCGTCACGTCCGTTAATCCCGGCAACGCCTTGTGCGCCTGTCGCGCCGGTATCGCCTTTATCACCCTTAGCGCCGTCTTTTCCATCAACGCCGTTAGTTGGTTTTGGTGCATTTTCCAAAGACGTGATGCGCCGATCGTGATCGGTTAATACTGAGCCTTGTTGTTGTGTTTGTTGTTGCAGATCAATGATATCCGAGCCATTTTTAGCACTTTCCTGTAAAGCTATTGCGGCTGTTTGATTCGCAGTATCAGCAAGCGCTCCGGCAAGTAATGCCTTTTGGTTAGCATCATTCGTGGCTTGCTCCAGAACCAAAACACCTAATTTCGTTGATTGAAGATCGCTATCAACTTGCGTTAAGTGATTTTCAATTGAGAGATCGCGAGTAATACTGTCAACCTTATTTTGTGCAATTTGGTCTTGATGATCATTTACAATATAAGAGATGTATGCATCATCCCAAACCATATTAGCAGCTCCAGCTGTATTAATTACACCCCCAACTACAATACCTACAACAACAGAAATAAAAGATTTATTAAGATATTTCATTTTAAGGACTCACATCATTAACGTATTGATAAATCGAATTATGCCGAATAGCCTGGATTTTTGAGCGAAGATGAATCCTTATACCGGTACGGTAATACGGATTTTTTTTCGCTCAAATCTTTTTTAGTAACGTGAATAAACTATCAATTAAACCCAAACTGATGATTTTGATCTAAATCATAAATGAGAGGGAAAAATACGGCGACAGGATGCGTGGTAATGCTGATTTATTCAATGTATACATTAACTTACGAATTGTATGATGAATAACTCATTGACGATAAGCTATTGATGGTAATCCGAATAATTCATGGCGGAGAATAAAGTAATGCTCTCTTTTTGTTTCGTACGAAAGAAGTTTTTATCTCTTATAAAAGACGACGTGAAGCAAAAATAAAATTAAAAATAATTGACTCGTTAAGCGGGCGTAATACTGCTTTTTAATAAATAGTTAACAAGTATTGAGGTATAATTAACTAAGCTGTAATAAATATAGGCAAGGGAATGCAAAAAGCCGTCTGAAGGAGATGCTGCGATAAATTCAATGACAATCGAAACCCCTTGCGCCTGGCACGCCGCCGCGGTTACACTGAATGACGGCAATATGTATCTTCTAATATATTGTTTTATAAGTATTTTGACTCGGGGTGCCCTTCTTTGTGAAGGCTGAGAAATACCCGTATTACCTGATCTGGATAATGCCAGCGTAGGGAAGTCAGATGCCTTCCCGGTCATCGCTTCTTCACGCAAGGCAGGAGCGAACCCATGCAGCCTGACCTGCTCGATTTACACGTTTTACACCACTTCCGCACCCGTTGTCCGCTTACCCATTGTATGACCAACGATGTCGTACAGACCTTTACGGCCAACGTTTTGCTGGCACTTGGTGCATCCCCTGCAATGGTGGTTGAGGCCGAAGAGGCTGAACAGTTCGCCGCCGTCGCTGACGCGCTGCTGGTTAACGTCGGGACGCTGACTGCGCCGCGCGCGCAGGCGATGCGTCGGGCAATAGAAAGCGCCGTAGCGGCAGGCAAGCCCTGGACGCTGGATCCGGTTGCCGTGGGCGCCCTGACGTTCCGCACCCGTTTTTGCCATCAAATCCTTGCCCTGCAACCGGCCGCCATTCGCGGCAACGCTTCAGAAATCCTGGCTCTGGCGGGAATGAGCGCGGGCGGGCGCGGCGTCGATACAACCGACACCGCGGCCAGCGCGCTACCTGCTGCTCAGGCGCTGGCCCGGCAAACCAATGCCATCATAGTGGTCACCGGTGAAGTGGATTACATCACTGATGGGCAATGCACCCGCACGGTTACGGGAGGCGATCCGCTGATGACCCGCGTGGTGGGAACCGGATGCGCGCTTTCTGCCGTCGTAGCGGCCAGCTGTTCGCTGCCGGGGGACAGGCTGGATAACGTTGCCGCCGCTTGTGGATGGATTAAGCGAGCCGGAACGGCAGCCGTTACGCGCTCGCGCGGGCCAGGCAGTTTTGCCGCCGCGTTCCTGGATGAACTCTACACGCTGGAGGAGCAGGCATGAAGCGGATTAACGCCCTGACCATAGCCGGCACCGATCCCAGCGGCGGCGCGGGCATCCAGGCCGATCTGAAAACCTTCTCGGCCCTTGGCGCGTACGGCTGCTCAGTGATTACCGCGCTGGTGGCACAAAACACGCGCGGTGTACAGTCGGTCTACCGCATCGAGCCGGATTTTGTTGCCGCACAGCTGGATTCGGTGTTCAGCGATGTGCGTATTGATACCACCAAGATCGGCATGCTGGCCGAAACGGACATTGTGGAAGCGGTGGCCGAACGGCTTAAGCGCTATCAGGTGCAAAATGTGGTGCTGGATACCGTCATGCTGGCAAAAAGCGGCGATCCGCTGCTCTCCGCCTCCGCCGTCGAGACGCTGCGCAATAAGCTGCTGCCGCAGGTAGCGCTCATCACGCCCAATCTTCCGGAAGCCGCCGCGCTGCTGGGCGCGCCGCACGCGCAAACTGAACGGGAAATGAAAGAGCAGGGCAATGCGCTGCTGGCGATGGGCTGCGGGGCGGTGCTGATGAAGGGCGGGCATCTGGATGATGCTGAAAGCCCGGACTGGCTTTTTACCCGTGACGGCGAATTGCGGTTTACCGCCCCGCGCGTGCAGACCAAAAACACCCACGGCACGGGGTGCACCCTCTCAGCCGCGCTGGCGGCGCTGCGCCCGCGGCATGACGGCTGGGCCGATACGGTACGCGAAGCGAAAACCTGGCTTTCGGCGGCGCTGGCAAAAGCCGATACTCTGGAAGTCGGTCACGGTATTGGGCCGGTTCATCATTTTCATGCGTGGTGGTAACCCAGTATACTGGCAGGAAACACCACGCCTGAGAAAACAGAGATGGAACAAGCGCATACCCGGTTAATCGCTCAACTGACTGAACGGATCGCCGCGCCTGACAACACGCCGCTTTACCTGAAATTTGCCGAAACGGTAAAAAACGCGGTGCGCAGCGGGGTGCTGGAGCACGGGAACATTTTGCCCGGCGAGCGCGATCTGAGCCAGTTAACCGGCGTGTCGCGGATCACCGTGCGCAAAGCGATGCAGGCGCTGGAAGCCGAGGGGGTTGTGACGCGTGCCCGGGGTTACGGCACGCAAATTAACAACATCTTCGAATACTCGCTCAAGGAAGCGCGCGGTTTCTCTCAGCAGGTGGTGCTGCGCGGCAAAACGCCAAACACGCTGTGGGTCAATAAACGCGTGGTGAAATGCCCGGAAGAGGTGGCGGGCCACCTGTCGCTGGAGCCGAACAGCGACGTCTTTTTGCTGAAGCGCATTCGCTATGTGGATGACGATGCGGTGTCGATTGAAGAGTCCTGGGTACCGGTCGGGCTCATTCCCGATCCGGATGCGATAGGGATTTCGCTGTACGACTACTTCCGCAGTCAGAATATCTTCCCGCAGCGCACCCGTTCTCGGGTCAGCGCCCGCATGCCGGACAGCGAGTTTCAGGCGCACATTCAGATGGACGAAAAAATACCGGTGCTGGTGATCAAGCAGGTTGCGCTTGACCAGCAGCACCGGCCGATTGAGTACAGCATCAGCTACTGTCGCAGCGATCTATACGTCTTTGTGTGCGAGGAGTAATTCCTCACGCGTGGGCGCGCAATCCCCGCCGCGGTGGCTGACCACCCAGGACGCCACGGCATTCCCCAGCAGAACGGCGTCTGCCAGTGACCATCCCGCCGCCAGCCCGGCAAGCGTGCCGCCCGCGTGGCTGTCGCCTGCACCAATGGTGTCCACCACCGTGGCGGGAAACGCCGGAACAACGCCCGAGACGGCACCGTCATACCACGTAGCACCGTCTTTATCGTGGCGCACAATCAGCGCGGCGCCGAAGCGCTGCTGCCACACCTCACCCAGGTGTTCAGCCTCTACACCCAGCCTTTCAGCAGCGAGCTCCGCTTCCTGACGATTAAGCGACACGATCGGTTTACAGGCCATAATCCGCGTCATCAGCGCGTCGGGAATATCCGCGATGCGCGGGCCGAAATCGATAAGCGCCGTCACGTCCTGCAGCCCTTCCAGCCAGCCCGTCAGCAGCTCGCCGCACGGCGAGGCCAACTGGTAGCCGGAGAGATAAACCAGACTGTTTTGCGGAACGTATAGCTCGTCAAGCCAGCGCTGCTGCCACTGGTTCTCGACGCCGCTAAAGGACATAAAGGTGCGCTCGCCGTCAGGCTCCACCAGCGCCAGACACCAGCCGTTGTCGCCGGTTTCAGCCTCCACGGCGCTGCGCAGATCCTGCTTCGCCATCGCGTTGCGGATAATATCCGCCCACACGCCGTGGCCTACGGGAAGGGCGTTTTGCGCCACAATGCCGAGCCGTTTCAGGGCGATGGCGATATTCAGCGCGCAGCCGCCAATATTTACCCCCTGCTGTTTAAGCTCGATATCACACCCGCGCCAGGGCAGGGCGTAGGCGTCGGCGATGACGTCAATTACCGCCGCGCCCAGCACCGTCACCGGGCGGGTGGCGTGCAGGGTGTCGAGACGTTGGGCAAATGAATTCATACGCCCTCCCTTTGCTCCCTGAAGTGCAGCAGCTTCTCGCTGTAGTGGCCAAAATCGAGCTGGTTAACGGCGTCGAGCTCGGCCTTCAGCGCCGGGTCAATCGCCTGAACGCCGTGGAGCGCGCCGCAGATGGCTGTCGCCATCGCGCCGATGGTGTCGGTATCTCCGCCCAGATTGGCGCATAAAATCGCGCAGCGGTTCGGGTCGGTTCCCGCCAGTTCCACCATCGCAATGGCCGCCGGAACGGACTCGATGGTGCTGGTTCCTGCGCCAGTGAGCTGATAAATCTGCTCGCTGGCGGAGTCGATCCCGTTGGCTTCCCGTACGGTCTTAAGCGCCAGCTCAATGCGCGCCGCCAGCGACGCGCTGAAGGTGGTGGTTTTCACCTCCTGCGCATAGCGGGCGATCCCCGGCAGCGCATCGACGATGTTCTGCCAGCGCTCTCCGTCGATGGCGCGGGAAACCGCCCAGGCAATCACCACCGCACCGGCGATGGCAAGATCCGATTTATGCGTTGGGCTGGAGGCCAGCGCCACCTGCCCCACAAAGTGTTCCAGCCGC
Source organism: Enterobacter sp. KB-280D8 (assembly GCF_041399405.1). Taxonomy (NCBI): domain Bacteria; kingdom Pseudomonadati; phylum Pseudomonadota; class Gammaproteobacteria; order Enterobacterales; family Enterobacteriaceae; genus Enterobacter; species Enterobacter sp. KB-280D8. The sequence goes on along the minus strand of NZ_JBGKEC010000008.1, from coordinate 3,209 downwards.
GTCGCCGGGAGAAGGCAGCCCAGCGGGGAGGCGCGCATCGCCGCCCCGTTAGTCACGCCGTTGTTATCCAGCTCGCTGACCGGCTTACCGTCCCGGATCGCGTTAAGCGCGATTTTCGAGGTCGGGCCAAGCACGTTCTTATTAAACGCGTCGAAGTCGAGCGCCCAGTTCAGGATATGCTTGCCGATAACCTCCGCGTTAATCTCGCCGTCGCACTCGATGATCGCATCCGCCAGGCACAGCGCCATCGAGGTATCGTCGGTGAACTCTGCCTGCCTGAAATAGCAGGCCGCGTTATTCTCTGCCGGGCCGGGTAAAAAGCGGTCGATCCAGCCGAAGTGCGCTTTGACGCGCTTTCTCGGCCACAGCTCCGACGGCATGCCCATCGCATCCCCTAATGCCTGCCCGTAAAGGGCCCCGAGAATACGGTCTTGTTTCATTTAACTTCCCCTTGTGTCAGCGCGGTATCGCCATCAACCACCTCAATTGCGGTGATCTCTTTATCCGATTCGCGGAAAAACAGCATAAACAGCACGGCAATCACGGCAATCATGATTGCACCAAATGTCCACATTCCGGCCCAGTTGAAGGTCAGCCCATTCACCGGCTCTTTGTAGGCGAACATTTTTTCCATCATTACGCCGCCCAGGCGGTATCCCAGCAGGCTACCAAAGCCCTGGCAGCACAGCGTAATCAGGCCCTGCGCGGCGGTTCGCATATGCGCCGGCGCCTTTTTGTCCACGTAGATATACGCGGTGACGTAATAGAAGTCGTAGCTCACGCCGTGCAGCAGAATACCGAGGAACAGCAGGGCGTAGGTGAAGTACTGCTCCGCACCGCCGTAGACGAAGAACCCGTAGCGGATGGCGGCGGTAATCAGGCCCAGCAGTAAGACCTTCTTAATACCAAAGCGTTTGGTGAAAAACGGCAGGGCGAGCATAAAGAAGATTTCGGAGAACTGGCCGAGCGTCATCCAGCCGGTGGCGTTTTTCATGCCCACTTCGGTGAGATAGCCGTTGGCGAAGATGTAGTAGAAAGCCAGCGGCATGGCGAACAGGAACGAGCAGAAGAAGAACACCAGGAAGTTTTTGTCGCGCAGCAGGATCAGCGCATCCAGCCCCAGCATGACTTTGAAATCCAGCTTGCCGGTACTTTTCGGCGGTGTGTTCGGCAGGAACAGGGCAAAGACGCCGAGCAGGGCGGAGCTGGCCGCCGTCATCAGCAGCGGGATATTGGTGTCGGAAATATCGTTGTAGCCCAGCATCTGCGGCAGAAACCCGCACGCCAGCCCCGAGGCGATCCAGCCGATGGTGCCCATCACGCGGATGCGCGGGAAGTCGGCCTCAACGTCATCCACGTTCGCGAAGGCGATACTGTTGGTCAGCGCGATGGTCGGCATATAGGTCAGGGAGTAAACCAGCAGCAGCGGGAAGAAGGTGCTGAACTGGGTTTGCTGCGCGGCGAAGTACATCAGGATCGCGCCGGCAAACATCAGCACTGACAGCACCTTCTGCGCGGCGAAGAAGCGGTCCGTCAGCGAGCCGACCAGGATCGGGGAGAGGATCGCGGCAATCGCGGTACAGGCGTAAGACCAGCCGATTTCCCCGGCGGTAAACCCGCTTTTGCTCAGCCACAGCCACAATGGCACAAACCACGCGCCCCAGATAAACCATTCAACAAACATCATGAATGACAGTTGGACTTTCGTTTTCATTTTTTAATCCTGCATGTCAGAGAGGGTACGCCTTTAACATACCACTCAATAATACCTTTTAAATACCTTTGTGGCGATTGTTTGATCAATGTAACAGTTTTGTTGTACACGAATCGAGCCAGCAGATTGTGCTGAAAAAAAATGCAAATGGTGGAAAATCTGTTAAGTCGGTACCAGGCTTAGTCTGCCCATAAAAAATGGGACTGGATAAACACACACCGACACGACGTCGGACTTACGGGAGTATCACATGACTGATATTGCGCAGTTGCTTGGCAAAGACGCCGACAGCCTTTTACAGCATCGTTGTATGACCATTCCAGCCGACCAGCTTTACCTGCCTGGTCACGACTACGTTGATCGCGTGATGGTTGATAACAACCGTCCGCCTGCGGTTCTGAGAAACATGCAGACGCTCTATAACACCGGGCGGCTCGGCGGCACCGGGTATCTCTCTATTCTGCCGGTGGACCAGGGCGTCGAGCATTCGGCGGGGGCCTCCTTTGCGGCGAACCCGCTCTACTTCGATCCAAAGAACATTGTTGAGCTGGCGATTGAAGCGGGCTGTAACTGCGTGGCGTCCACCTACGGCGTTCTGGCTTCGGTGTCGCGTCGCTATGCCCACCGCATTCCGTTCCTCGTGAAGTTGAACCATAACGAAACCCTCAGCTACCCCACCGAATATGATCAGACCCTCTACGCCAGCGTCGAGCAGGCGTTCAACATGGGGGCGGTGGCCGTTGGGGCGACGATTTACTTCGGCTCTGAACAGTCCCGCCGCCAGATTGAAGAGATCTCCGCAGCGTTTGAGCGCGCGCACGAGCTGGGCATGGTCACCGTGCTGTGGGCCTACCTGCGTAACTCGGCGTTTAAAAAAGACGGGGTGGATTACCATGTGTCGGCCGACCTGACCGGGCAGGCGAACCACCTGGCGGCGACCATCGGCGCAGATATCGTGAAGCAGAAAATGGCTGAGAACAACGGCGGCTATAAGGCTGTGAACTTTGGCTACACCGACGATCGCGTTTACAGCAAGCTGACCAGCGATAACCCGATCGACCTGGTCCGCTACCAGCTGGCGAACTGCTACATGGGCCGTGCGGGGCTGATCAACTCCGGCGGTGCGGCGGGCGGTGATACCGACCTGTCAGACGCGGTGCGTACGGCGGTGATCAACAAACGCGCGGGCGGCATGGGGCTGATCCTTGGCCGTAAGGCCTTTAAGAAATCGATGGCCGACGGCGTGAAGCTGATCAATGCGGTTCAGGACGTCTATCTGGATAGCAAAGTCACGATTGCCTGACGCTTCCATCTCCCTCTCCCTGTGGGCTGAGTGATCCGCACAAATTAATGCGAGCAGTGAACAATCCCCTCGCCCCTTTGGGGAGAGGGTTAGGGTGAGGGGGAACATACGGCTCCGGTGGTCATTCCGTTCACTTTATGTTCCTTGCTACTCTGTAAGGACTTGGCCGGTGAACGTGCCAGGGCGGCTCAG
>NZ_JBGKEC010000007.1:0-205319 GCF_041399405.1 Enterobacter sp. KB-280D8 | reverse complement strand
CTGCGCTGCACAAACTAATCCCCCAACGCTCTGCTTATACGGTAAACTACCTGCGTTTTTGCATCAGGAAAGCGTCTATGAACCACTCCCTTAAGCCCTGGAATACCTTTGGCATTCAACGTAATGCTAATCAAATTGTACGTGCCGATACAGCACAGCAGTTGCTGGATGCATGGCAAAGCGCAACAGAAAATAACGAACCCGTACTGATTCTGGGCGAAGGAAGCAATGTCCTGTTTCTCGACGATTTCGCGGGCACGGTAATTGTTAACCGCATCATGGGTATTGGTGTGGAAGAGCGCACTGATAGCTGGCATCTGCACGTAGGTGCCGGAGAAAACTGGCATCACCTGGTGCAATTTACCCTCGAAAAAGGGATGCCGGGTCTGGAAAACCTGGCGCTTATACCAGGCTGTGCCGGATCGTCACCCATTCAAAACATCGGCGCCTACGGCATCGAACTGAAACATGTCTGTGAGTATGTCGACTGCATCGAACTGGCGACCGGAACGGCTAATCGCTTAACGGCAGAGCAGTGCCGTTTCGGCTACCGTGACAGTATCTTCAAGCATGAATATCAGGATCGCTACGTGATTATCGCCGTGGGCCTGTGCCTGTCGAAAAACTGGCAGCCCGTACTCACCTACGGTGATTTAACGCGGCTCGATCCGGCTACCGTCACCCCCCGCGACGTATTTGACTCGGTTTGCCATATGCGGATGACTAAACTTCCCGATCCGAAAGTAAACGGAAATGCTGGAAGCTTCTTCAAAAACCCGGTTATCAGCAGCGAAAATGCAAAAGCCTTCCTTGAAGGATGGCCCACTGCGCCACATTATCCTCAGACCGATGGCAGCGTGAAGCTGGCTGCAGGCTGGCTGATCGATCAATGCCAGTTAAAAGGCGCTTCAGTAGGTGGCGCTGCCGTTCACCAGCAGCAGGCTCTGGTACTGATTAATCAATGCGATGCGACCAGCGATGATGTTGTGCAGCTGGCTCATTATGTTCGTCAGCGTGTGGGCGAAAAGTTTAACGTCTGGCTGGAGCCAGAAGTCCGCTTCATTGGTCGCACAGGTGAAGTGAATGCCGTGGAGACCATTGCGTGAAGGACAATACCATTCCGTTAACCCTGATTAGCATCCTTGCAGACGGGGAGTTCCACTCTGGCGAGCAACTGGGCGAGCAGCTTGGCATGAGCCGTGCCGGCATTAACAAGCATATTCAGACCCTCCGCGACTGGGGTGTTGATGTGTTCACGGTACCCGGAAAAGGCTACAGCCTGCCGGAGCCAATTCAATTGCTGAATGAAGACGTCATCCGCAGCCAGCTTGGACACGGCAATGTTGCGGTGCTGCCGGTGATTGATTCGACGAACCAGTACCTTATGGATCGGCTGAGCGAACTCTCATCCGGCGATGCCTGTGTTGCCGAGTATCAGCAGGCCGGTCGTGGCCGTCGCGGTCGCAAATGGTTCTCGCCATTTGGCGCTAATCTCTATCTGTCCATGTACTGGCGTCTGGAGCAGGGGCCTGCCGCAGCCATTGGCCTGAGTCTGGTCATTGGTATTGTCATGGCGGAAGTACTGCACGATCTGGGTGCCGATCGGGTCCGTGTTAAATGGCCAAACGATCTGTACCTCAACGATCGTAAACTTGCCGGGATCCTGGTCGAACTGACGGGCAAGACCGGTGATGCGGCGCAAATTGTCATTGGTGCGGGCCTCAATATGGTGATGCGTACTGTCCAGAATGACGTGGTGAATCAGGCCTGGACCAACCTCCAGGAGGCGGGGATCGTCATCGATCGTAACACCCTTGCCGTGCGCATGATTAAAGAGCTACGTAGCTCACTCACGCTTTTTGAACAGGAAGGTCTGGCACCGTTCCTGTCTCGTTGGGAAAAGCTGGATAACTTTATTAACCGCCCGGTGAAACTGCTGATTGGTGACAAAGAAATCTACGGGGTTTCCCGCGGTATTGACACACAGGGCGCGCTGCTTCTGGAGCAGGATGGCGCGATCAAGCCCTGGGTGGGTGGTGAAATTTCCCTGCGAAGCGCCGAATAATCGGATGGAGTTAACGATGGGACAGTCTTCCGGAGAGCCCAAAATCACCGCTAAAGACGACGACTGTTCGGCAAGCCTGAAAAAGCTGGCGCAATAATAGCGCTCTGACTATCCCCTCTCCCGTATGGGGAGAGGGTTAGGGTGAGGGGGAAATCAGTTACTGCGGATACGGTACCCAATCCCCGCCGTTCAGACGAACGTACGGCTTGTTCTGATACTGAATCACCACCGCGTTGGCATTCTCGGAGACTTCTGCCGTTTGCGGCAGGTTACTGGTGAGCTGATCCCAGTTCACGCTATCTTCCACAAACAGCTTACCGTCAACGGCGCGGGCCACCAGTTCTGAGATCGCCAGATAGCTGGTTGGCTGAGCGATCTCAATCGGTGCACCCTGGTGCGGTGCCTTCATGCCAAAGAATTTAATGCCTGCAGGCACGTTGGTGATGGACGGGCTTGGGATATCACGGAGACCTGACACCTGCATTCTGTCGCCCTTCAGCGCGCCACCGTGCTCAGGTACCACTACCACCATTACTTTACGGCCGGATTTTTCCAGCTCCGTGAAGAACGCGTCCAGCTCGTCAAAAAATTTCTGCGCACGCACTTTATAATCCGCCGTTTTGCTCACGCCAGGGAAGTGGTTACCATCGTGAAGCGGCAGGGTGTTATAGAACGTCGCACTGCGCGGATTACTGTCCTTTTCGATGGTCTGCAGCCAGCGCTGCAGCACGGCGGTATCGTCATAAACCGGCGAACCGTCGAAGCCCAGCAGCGTAACGGGAAGACCGGTTTGATCCATCAGCGGCGCCTGCATGCCACCCTGTTCACGCACCTCTTTCAGGAAGTTACCGAACTGGCCGTTATGCCCCAGCATCAGGTGCTGCGTAAAGCCCAGCTTCGCGAGGTTATCGAACAGATAACACTGGTTACCGGCGGGTTGATAGAGGTTTTTATGCGAAGTCTGACCGCAGCTTGCGCGCAGCAGGCGTATAGCCGCCGGGCCGCTGTACGAGGTGGCAGAGTTAAAATCTTTAAACTGGATGTCAAAGTGGGACCACAGAGGGTGAGACATCAAACCGGCGGCATCCACATCGGCCCAGGAGAGGGAACAGATGTTAATCACCAGCAGCTCAAACGGCTGAGCATCTGCCGGCAGCGCGTCGGGAAATTTCGTCTGTCGCTTGTCTTCTGCGGTATAGAAGCTGGAAAGCCACGCATTGAGATTGGTGGAGGTTGGCGGTGCGGTCTGCGTTGGAATATCGCCCACCACCGGCGTATCGCCTGCCGTTGTAACGGTAGCCGCTGCGCTTCCTCCCGTCGTGGTCACCGTTGTCGTCGGCTGGCCGGCAGGCCACAGGGAAAAGCTTGGCCCCGCCAGCGTCAGCACGTTAAGCCAGATCATAATGGCGACGACAAACACCGTGACGCGGATCCACTGAGACAGGAACAGCCAGGCAACCAGCAGGACAAAGACGGCGCCAATCATCTGCCAGTTAATGAAACGTTCAACCAGGTCAAGCATATAGTCTGCACTGAATCCCGCGACCTGCGATCCCTGGCTCATTATGCTTTCCGGTCCGGGAAGCCAGGTATCGTGCCAGAACAGCGCAAAGCCGACGGGGATGGCAACCCAGTGACGTAAACGATGCAGCCTGATGTTCGGCAGAGGCATCAGCAGGAAGGCCATAAACACCAGGTTAAGCAGGGGATGGAAATTCAGATAGCCTGCCCACAGCAGACCAAACTTCACCAGAAAGTAGAAGTTCCAGCCGGAAAGGCCGCGCCAGTATTGCCAGAGCGGCGAGGGTGACGAAGCGGTATAGGTAGAATTAGTCATGTTTACGGTCTGCCTTGACGTGTGATGCCCGTGTCAGTGTTCCGGCTGGTTTTACATAGCGAGGTTTTATAAACATCACTCTGGCCGTATCACGGATACGGCGTATGGAATGGCGCGCATAGTAGCCAAGCGGGAAAAAGATCAGCGCACAGAATACGACCAGTTGAATGATATCGCTGATATTCATGATGGTGCGTTCTCCCCATTCTCAGTTAATAAGCGAAGGGGCTCCGGAACCCGACGCCAGACATGTCCGTCATGTCTGGCATTAAGGATCGGTTTTACATCGCTCGTGATTGCGAGCGGTTTAACCCATTGTTCAGGCTGAAGTGCGCGCATCTGCACCAGCTCCGCGCTAATAGCATTATCTTCGAACCAAATCATACGGTTCGAGAAGATGTCCCCGGTAGGCAGGGGGAAGATGTGGTTAAGCGCGGTATCAAGATCGTTTACCCGGCAGAAGGATAAAAACAGCACCAGGCGATTATCGCCAATGGTCATGATGTCCCCTGTACGGTTCGGGCGGCATAAGGTGAGCGCCTGCTCAACGCGAATACCCGGTACCGGGCGCAGGGCAACCATGACCCCTTTACCGTCCGCGGGGAGTAACGTGTTGCTCATCATGTTGCCGACGGCATCGCAGAACGTATCCCATTTCTGGTAGCCGCGCAGCTTCATCGGCTGGGTCATGGAGAGCAGCGTGGAGATGTCTTCCGGTACATGGCGGCTGAACTGCTGGCCCTGAACGCTTTCAATGAGCGTCAGGCAGCGTGACAGCGGTGCATTCCATGGAATAACCATATTTGCACCACAGCCCAGAAGCAGACGCTCATCAGTTGCGCGCAGGCTGGTATTATTTTCGCGCACCACAATTTTTAACGCGCTGCCGCGCTGGCGGCGCAGGGTATGAATTTGTCTCGCCAGCGTCTCAATCTGGTTATTCTGCATCAACGAGAAAATAAGGGTGGCTGCCTGGGTGGTACGGGCTTCATGAAAAAGCGCTTCGTTAGACTCAAACAGCGACCAGTTTTCCGAAAGCGCAGGAGCACCTTCTAAAACTGCAATATGGCTCAGGATGCGTTTTTCGTCACTGCGCGGCTGCACCACGGTTTCTTCCTGCTGTGCCAGGTGCCATTTCCCCTCAACAGGTTTAAGGGTCAGCTGTTGCCTGGCGCTCACGCCCTTTTCATTGCACCAGAAGGCAATATCGTAGAGATAGCTTCCTGCCTGGTCACGAAGACTTGCCAGTCCGAACAGGGAGCGATATTCACCCATTAAAAGTGAGAATAGCTTGTCATTATTACTGCCGGGGTTGACGACCAATAGCGTGCAATTTTGAAATTTTGCCCATTTATTGATTTTTTCCAGCCACGACAGCAGTTTTTCGGCAGGAATATTTTGCAGTGTGTTATTTGCGCATTTAAGAATCACTAAATAGTGATCCGGATCAATAGAGCACTGAACGTCGCGGGGCAAAAAGTATAGACTATCCGCTTCCGCTGACATGGAAAATAAACGTACTTTTTGAGGTCCGCAGTCACTTTCCAGCGTGATAATTTTCTTCGGCTCTTCGCCCATGCTAATGACGGCCACGCGGGAATCCTTACCCTGAGCGGCAATTGTCTGGTTTACCAGGCTGATAGCATCTTCATTACGATCCGTATTAATCCACCAGACTCCACCGACTGGCATGTGGCTCAATTCGTCCCATAATGACTGGATGCCAATAGAAAATATGGAGTCCACGATGTCCCTCTTTTCGTCTAATTTGTCTGTATCTCAGTTTACTAGCGAAAGCGTAGAAATAAACCTAACATTGAAATTAAAGAACATCAGATTTAGCATGTAAATGAAATTTGTCAGGGCAGGACGCCCTGCAACTTCCGAGCGTGCGATTTTCCTCATAGGGATGGAATAAGAATGGATAATAACGAACCTGGAACCCCAGTCGATTCGACTCTGGGTTACACATTCCAAAACGATTTTCTGGCGCTGGCGCAGGCCTTTTCTCTACCTGAAATAGATTATACCGATATTTCCCAGCGGGAACAGTTGGCCGCGGCTATTAAACGCTGGCCGTTATTAGCTGAATTCGCCCATCAACAATAAGGGAGCCATTGATGGCCATACTCGGATTACAGGGTGTCCGTGGCGGTGTGGGTACCACATCTGTTACCGCGGCGCTGGCGTGGTCATTACAGCTTTTAGGTGAATCGGTGCTGGTGATTGACGCCTGCGCCGATAATTTGCTGCGTATGTCGTTCAACGTCGACTTTACTCGCGAAGAGGGCTGGGCCCGCGCGCTGCTTGATGACAAAGACTGGCGGGATGCGGGTCTGCGCTATACCTCCCAGCTTGATTTGCTGCCTTTTGGCCAACTGACCACCACGGAACGCGAGAATGAGGCCGCCTATCAGCGTCTGTTTTCGCAGTTCACGCTTGCGCTGCAGAGTCTGAAAGAAAAGGGGCACTACCAGTGGATCCTGCTGGATCTGCCACACGGCGCCGGGACGCTGACCCGACAGCTCATCGCCCAGTGCGACCATGTACTTTCCGTGGTGAACGTGGATGCGAACTGCCATATTCGCCTGCATCAGCAGGGTCTGCCTCAAAATGCGCATCTTCTGATTAACGATTTACGTATCGGTAGCCAAATTCAGGACGATCTCTATCAGGTGTGGCTGCAAAGCCAGCGCCGCCTGCTGCCCATTGTGATTCATCGCGATGAGGGAATGGCGGAATGCCTCGCCTCCAAGCAGCCGCTAGGCGAATATCGCAGCGACTCGCTGGCAGCAGAAGAGATCCTGACGCTGGCTAACTGGTGTCTGCTGAACTTCGCCAGCAAGGCGGAGCCGGCAGGGAGTTCGGTATGAGTCGACTCGCCAGCTGGCTTCTTATCCCACCGGTCAGTTCGCGTTTAAGCGACCATTACCGGCACTTTCGCCGGCATGGCGCCCCGGCATTCAGCGCCGCGCTCGGCTGTTTCTGGATGATTCTGGCCTGGACGTTCATTCCACTCGAACACCCGCGCTGGCAGCGCATGCGTGCACGCCACGGCGAATTATATCCACACATTAACCCCGACCGGCCACGGCCTTTGGATCCGGCGCGCTATCTTTTTCAGGCCATCTGGCTGGCGGTCACGTCATCCCGTGCGGAGAAAATAACGCCGCACTGGCGCAGCTATTCCCGCGTACAGCAGTTACGTGAACGCTATCACCAGTGGCTGGATAAACTGCCCGATAGCGTCAGCGATAAGACCAGCCATCTGGATAACCATAAAGAACTCGGGCACCTCCATCCGGGCTTGCGGCGTTTTATCCTTGGCGTGATTGTCGTGTTCTCGCTCATTCTGGCGCTGGTCTGTATCACACAACCCTTCAACCCCCTGGCGCAGTTCACCTTCCTGATCCTGCTGTGGGGCGTGGCGTTGCTGGTTCGCCGTATTCCGGGCCGCTTCTCGGCGCTGATGCTGATTGTGCTGTCGCTGACGGTTTCCTGCCGCTACATCTGGTGGCGTTACACCTCAACGCTGAACTGGGACGATCCGGTCAGCCTGGTGTGCGGTCTGGTGCTGCTGTTTGCTGAGACCTATGCCTGGATTGTGCTGGTTCTGGGCTATTTCCAGGTGATCTGGCCGCTCAACCGCCAGCCGGTTCCGCTGCCAAAGGACACCACGCAGTGGCCGACTGTCGATCTCTTCGTTCCGACCTACAACGAAGATCTGAGCGTGGTGAAAAACACCATCTATGCCGCGCTGGGCATCGACTGGCCGAAAGATAAGCTCAAAGTCTGGATCCTGGATGACGGCAATCGTCCGGCGTTCCGCCAGTTTGCAGAAGAGGTCGGCGTCGAGTATATCGCCCGTCCGACTCACGAGCATGCGAAGGCCGGTAATATCAACAACGCCCTGAAGTATGCCACCGGGGAGTTCGTCTCGATCTTTGACTGCGACCACGTGCCGACGCGCTCGTTCCTGCAGATGACCATGGGCTGGTTCCTGAAAGAGAAAGAGCTGGCGATGATGCAGACGCCGCACCATTTCTTCTCACCGGACCCGTTTGAACGTAACCTTGGCCGCTTCCGCAAAACCCCGAACGAAGGCACGCTGTTCTATGGGCTGGTGCAGGACGGGAACGACATGTGGGATGCCACCTTCTTCTGCGGCTCCTGCGCGGTTATCCGCCGTAAGCCGCTGGATGAAATTGGCGGTATTGCCGTTGAGACGGTGACCGAAGATGCGCACACCTCTCTGCGCCTGCACCGTCGGGGCTATACCTCTGCCTATATGCGTATCCCTCAGGCCGCCGGTCTGGCGACGGAATCACTCTCGGCGCACATTGGCCAGCGTATTCGCTGGGCGCGCGGCATGGTGCAGATTTTCCGTCTCGATAACCCGCTGATAGGGAAAGGGCTCAAGCTGGCGCAGCGTCTTTGCTACGTCAACGCTATGTTCCACTTCTTGTCCGGCATCCCGCGGCTTATCTTCCTGACCGCGCCGCTGGCGTTCCTGCTCCTTCATGCCTATATCATCTACGCCCCCGCGCTGATGATTGCGCTGTTCGTTCTGCCGCACATGATCCACGCGAGCCTGACGAACTCGAAGATCCAGGGCAAATACCGCCACTCCTTCTGGAGTGAAATCTACGAAACGGTGCTGGCGTGGTACATCGCACCGCCGACGATGGTGGCGCTGATTAACCCGCATAAAGGTAAATTCAACGTCACCGCGAAGGGTGGTCTGGTGGAAGAGGAGTACGTCGACTGGGTGATCTCCCGCCCGTACATCTTCCTCGTGCTGCTGAATATTGTCGGCGTTATCGCCGGCATCTGGCGCTACTTCTACGGCCCGGAAAACGAAATCCTGACCGTGTTTGTGAGTATGGCCTGGGTGTTCTACAACCTGATTATCCTCGGCGGCGCGGTGGCGGTGTCGGTGGAGAGTAAACAGGTTCGTCGCGCGCATCGCGTTGAAATCTGCATGCCTGCGGCGATTGCCCGTGAAGATGGCCACCTCTTCTCCTGTACGGTGCACGATTTCTCTGACGGTGGTCTGGGGATCAAAATCAACGGCCAGGCGAAAGTGCTGGAAGGGCAGAAGGTTAACCTGCTGCTCAAGCGCGGCCAGCAGGAGTATGTCTTCCCGACGCAGGTGGTGCGTGTGGCAGGCAGTGAGGTCGGTCTGCAACTGATGCCGTTGACCAAAAAGCAACATATTGATTTTGTGCAGTGTACGTTTGCCCGTGCGGATACATGGGCTCTCTGGCAGGACAGCTTCCCGGAAGATAAACCTCTGGAAAGCCTGCTGGATATTCTGAAGCTGGGGTTCCGTGGCTATCGTCACCTTGCAGAATTTGCCCCGTCGTCGGTGAAATTAATTTTCCGGTCACTTACTTCGCTGGTTTCCTGGGTCGTGTCGTTTGTTCCTCGTCGTCCTGAGCGGGATGAGGCGAAGCAGGCGGACCCGGTTATGGCTCAACAATGATGATAACGCGATGAAAACAAAACTTTCCTGGTTATGTGCAGTGGCAATGGGAGTGAGTGCACTCCCCGCAACAATGGCTAACGCAGCACCTGGTAACGCAGCGGCTACGCCTGCGCCGACGGTACCTGTCGTCGCGCAGGCAACCGATCCGGTTATCACGGCGGCACCCGGTCAAACAGAAAACATCATTCCGAACCAGCCAACGGAGGGGAACACCCTCCCGGCCGAGAACCCGGTCATCGGGCAGGTGATGCCGGGCGTGCGGGGGGCTAACGCGCCCGTTGTCGCGGAGAACACGCCGTCGCGGGACGTGAAGCTGACCTTCGCGCAAATCGCGCCGCCGCCGGGCAGCATGGTGCTGCGCGGCGTCAATCCTAACGGCAGCATTGAATTTGGTATGCGCAGCGATGAGGTTGTTTCGAATGCGGTACTGAACCTTGAATATACGCCGTCGCCATCCCTGCTGCCGACGCAGTCTCAGCTGAAGGTCTACCTCAATGATGAGCTGATGGACGTTCTGCCGGTGACCAAAGAGCAGCTGGGTAAGAAAACCCAGGCGCAGGTACCGATTAACCCGCTGTTCATCACCGACTTTAACCGTATCCGTCTGGAGTTTGTTGGTCACTACCGCGATGTCTGCGAAAACCCCGCCAGCAACACGCTGTGGCTGGACGTCGGGCGCAACTCCTCGCTGCAGATGACCTACCAGCCGCTGGCGCTGAAAAACGATCTTTCGGCATTCCCGGTTCCGTTCTTTGATCCGCGTGATAACCGTCCGCTCACGCTGCCGATGGTATTTGCGTCATCCCCTGACGTGACCGAGCAGCTGGCGGCGACCATTGTGGCCTCCTGGTTTGGCTCCCGCTCTGGCTGGCGCGGTCAGAACTTCCCGGTGATGTATGACAAAATGCCGGACAGAAACGCGATTGTCTTTGCAACTAACGCCAAGCGTCCGGCCTTCCTGCGCGACCACCCGGAAGTCAAAGCGCCAACTATTGAGATGATAAGCCACCCGGATAACCCGTACGTGAAGCTGCTGGTGGTCTTTGGTCGTGACGATAAAGATCTGGTTCAGGCGGCAAAAGCAATTGCCCAGGGCAACGTCCTGTTCCGCGGCAACAGCGTGGTGGTGGACGAGGTTAAGCCGCTGCTGGCACGTAAACCTTATGACGCGCCAAACTGGGTGCGTACCGATCGTGCCGTGACGTTTGGTGAACTGAAAACCTATGAAGAGCAGCTGCAGGCGTCCGGGCTGGAACCATCGTCGATTAACCTGTCACTGAACCTGCCGCCGGATCTGTACCTGCTGCGCACCAACGGCATTGATATCAATCTCAACTATCGCTATACCGCGCCGGCGACGAAAGACAGCTCGCGCATGGATATCAGCCTGAACAACCAGTTCCTGCAATCGTTCAGCCTGCAAAGCACCCAGGATACTAACCGGCTGATGCTCCGCCTGCCGGTGCTGCAGGGGCTGCTGGACGGCAAAACGGACGTCTCTATTCCGGCACTGAAGCTTGGCGCGATTAACCAGCTGCGTTTTGATTTCCAGTACATGAACCCGATGCCTGGCGGTTCGGTGGAGAACTGCATCACCTTCCAGCCGGTACAGAACCACGTCGTGATCGGCGATGAGTCGACCATCGACTTCTCGAAGTACTACCATTTCCTGGCGATGCCGGATCTGCGTGCCTTTGCTAACGCGGGCTTCCCGTTCAGCCGCATGGCCGATCTCTCTGAATCCATTGTGGTGATGCCAAAAGCGCCAAACGAAGGTCAGGTGACGACCCTGCTCGACACCATGGCGACCGTAGGCGCGCAAACTGGATTACCGGCAATTAACGTCACGTTGACGGATGATGGCAGCCAAATCCAGAACAAAGATGCGGATATTATGGTGATCGGCACCATCCCGGATAAGCTGAAGGATGAAAAACGTATCGATCTGCTGGTAAAAGCCACTGAGTCCTGGGTTAACACGCCGCTGCGTCAGACCGAGTTCCCGAGCATTATGCCGGATGTGAACGATCGCAAGGCCAGCGCGCAGACGGCCGTAACCTCTCAGGGAGCGATGGCTGCAGTGGTGGGCTTCCAGTCCCCTTACAACGATCAGCGTAGCGTGATAGCTCTGCTGGCGGACAGCCCCCGTGGCTATGAGCTGCTGAATACCGCGATGAACGACAGCGGTAAACGCGCCGCGATGTTTGGCTCGGTGTCGGTGATCCGCGAGTCCGGCGTCAACAGCCTGCGCGTGGGTGATGTGTACTACGTCGGCCATCTGCCGTGGTTCGAACGTCTGTGGTATGCGCTGTCTAACCATCCGGTTCTGCTCGCCATCCTGGCTGCGGTCAGCGTGGTATTGCTGGCATGGGTGCTGTGGCGTCTGCTGCGTATCATCAGCCGTCGTCGCCTTAACCCCGATGAGTAAGACGTGATGAAAGCCATTCGCTGGTGTGTAGTTGTAGCGTTGATGCTGGCGGCGCTCCCGCTTCGCGCCGCCTGTACCTGGCCTGCCTGGGAGCAGTTTAAAAAGGATTACATCAGCGAGGGCGGGCGCGTCATTGATCCCAGTGACACGCGCAAAATTACGACGTCGGAAGGGCAAAGCTATGCGTTGTTCTTTGCCCTTGCCGCTAACGATCGCAACGCGTTTGACCTGCTGCTGACCTGGACGCGCGATAACCTTGCCAGCGGCAATCTCAACGATCGTCTGCCCGCCTGGCTCTGGGGGCAGAAAGACAAAGAAAACTGGGGGGTGATTGATACTAATTCCGCCTCAGATGCCGATGTCTGGATTGCCTGGTCGCTGCTCGAAGCGGGCCGGTTATGGAAACACCCGGACTATACCCAAACGGGCAAGGCGCTGCTAAAACGCATTGCCAGCGAGGAAGTGGTGAAAGTGCCGGGGCTCGGCTCAATGCTGCTTCCCGGTAAAGTCGGCTTTGCCGATGAAAACGCCTGGCGCTTTAACCCCAGCTACCTTCCTCCACAGCTAGCGAGCTATTTCACCCGCTACGGAGCCCCGTGGACCACGCTGCGTGAAACCAATCTGCGGCTACTGCTGGAAAGCGCGCCGAAGGGGTTCTCGCCGGACTGGGTGCAGTATCAGAAAAACAGAGGCTGGCAGTTACAGCAGGATAAGACGCTGGTGGGGGGCTATGACGCCATACGTGTCTATCTTTGGGTGGGCATGATGAGCGATAAAGATCCTCAAAAAGCCCGGCTGCTGACCCGCTTCCAGCCGATGGCGGCAACGACAATCAAACAGGGCGTGCCGCCGGAGAAAGTGGATGTGGCGACGGGGAAACGCACCGGCAATGGCCCGGTCGGGTTCTCTGCCGCCATGCTGCCGTTTTTACAACAGCGCGATGCCCAGGCGGTTCAGCGCCAGCGCGTGGCAGACCATTTTCCCGATAAAAATGCCTACTACAGCTATGTATTGACTCTCTTTGGTCAGGGATGGGATCAGCATCGTTTTCGCTTCACCGCTAAGGGTGAATTAATACCGGATTGGGGCCAGGAATGCGCAAGTTCACAGTAAATCTACTCACTCTATCGCTTGGGCTGGCACTGATGCCGCTGGCGCAGGCCGTCAACTCTCCGCAGCAGAAACAGCTGCTGGAGCAGGTTCGGCTGGGCGAATCGACCCATCGTGAGGATTTGGTTCGTCAGTCACTCTACCGTCTTGAGCTGATCGATCCGAACAACCCTGACGTCATTGCCGCCCGCTTTCGCTACCTGCTGCGCCAGGGCGATAACGCCGGAGCGCAAAAAGAGCTGGATCGCCTGAAAGGGATCGCCCCGGGCTCCAGCGCCTACCAGTCCTCACGCAACACGATGCTGCTTTCCACGCCGGATGGCCGCCAGCAGCTTCAGCAGGCGCGCTTACTCGCCACAACAGGGCACACGCAGGAGGCGATAGCCGCCTATGACAAGCTCTTTGACGGCAACCCGCCGGGCGGCGACGTTGCGACGGAATACTGGAATGTGGTGGCGAAAGATCCTGCCCGTCGCGCTTCGGCCATTAACCAACTAAAAAAAATTAACAGCAGCAGCCCCGGTAATACGCAGCTGCAGACGACGCTGGCTCAGCTTCTGTTCCAGAGCGGACGCCGTGATGAAGGCTTTGCGGTGCTGCAGGAGATGGCTAAATCTACCGGCGGTCGCAGTCAGGCGTCTGACATGTGGTATGAGCAGATTAAAGACCAGCCCGCCAGCAGCGCCAGCGTTACCGCGCTGCAAAAATACCTGACCGTATTCAGCGACGGGGATAGCGTCGCGGCGGCGCGCGCCCAGCTTGAGGCGCAGCAAAAACAGCTCGCTGACCCGGCGTTCCGCGCGAAAGCGGAAGGGCTGGCGGCGGTGGATGCCGGGCAGGGGAGTAAGGCGGTGGCGGAGCTGCAAAAAGCCGTTAGTGCCAACCATGCCGACAGTGAAGCGGTGGGTGCCCTTGGACAAGCCTATTCCCAGAAAGGCGACCGCGCCCGCGCGGTGGCACAGTTTGAAAAGGCGATTGCCCTCGATCCGCAGAGCGATAACCGCGGTAAATGGGACAGTTTACTGAAGGTTAACCGCTACTGGCTGCTGATCCAGCAGGGGGATGCGGCGCTGAAGGCGAATAACCCGGCGCAGGCGGAACGATACTTTCAGCAGGCGCGTAACATCGACAATACCGACAGCTACGCGGTGCTGGGGCTGGGAGATGCCGCCGCGGCGCGTAAAGATAACGACGCGGCAGAGCGTTATTACCGCCAGGCGCTGCGTATGGACAGCGGCAACAGCAATGCGGTTCGCGGCCTTGCCAATATTTACCGCGTACAGTCCCCGGAGAAAGCCTCGCAGTTTATCCAGTCGCTCTCTGCCAGCCAACGCCGGAGCATTGATGATATTGAGCGTAGCCTGACTAACGAGCAGCTGTCTGCCCAGGCAGAACAGCTGGAAAGTCAGGGGAAATACGCTCAGGCGGCAGAAATCCAGCGTCGTCGTCTGGCGCTCTCGCCCGGTGACGTCTGGATAACGTATCGTCTCTCGCGCGATCTCTACAGCGCGGGTCAGCGCAGCCAGGCGGATACCCTGATGCGCCAGCTTGCCCGCCAAAAACCGTCTGACCCGGATCAGGTCTATGCCAACGGGCTCTATCTTTCCGGAAACGACCAGGACCGGGCCGCGCTGGCGCATCTGGATACCCTGCCGCGCAGCCAGTGGAACGGCAATATTCAGGAACTTGCCGACCGCCTGCAAAGCAACCAGGTGCTGGAAACTGCTAACCGTCTGCGCGACAGTGGCAAAGAGCAGGAGGCGGAAAACCTTCTGCGCCAGCAGCCGACCTCCACCCGCATCGACCTGACGCTGGCGGACTGGGCGCAGCAGCGTGGCGATCTGGCGTCGGCGAAAACCACCTACAACGCCGTCCTGCAGCGTGAGCCGCAGAACGAGGACGCGATCCTCGGTTTGACCGAGATTTACAGCGCGGAAGGTAACAAAGATGCCGCCCGTGCCGAGCTCGCGAAACTGCCCGCCGGGCAAAATGACCAGCCACTCTCGCTCAATATGCAGCGCCGGATCGCGATGGCGCAGGCGGGCCTGGGCGATTCCGCTGCCGCAGAACAGACCTTCAGCAAAATCATTCCTCAGGCCAAATCGCAGCCCGCCTCCATGGAAAGCGCGCTGGTGCTGCGTGATGCTGCCCGCTTCCAGACGCAAAACGGCCAGCCGCAACAGGCGCTGGAGACGTATAAAGATGCGATGGTGTCGTCCGGCATTACCACGACGCGTCCGGTGGACAACGACAGTTTCACCCGCCTGACGCGTAACGATGAAAAAGATGACTGGCTGAAGCGCGGCGTGCGCAGTGACGCTGGTGATTTGTACCGTCAGCAGGATGTTAACGTCACGCTCCAGCACGACTACTGGGGCTCCAGCGGCACGGGCGGCTATTCCGACCTGAAAGCGCATACCACCATGCTCCAGGTGGACGCACCGCTCTCTGACGGGCGCATGTTCTTCAGAAGCGATCTGGTCAACATGGATGCCGGTACTTTTGATAACAATAATGGGACTTACGATCCTAAATGGGGGACCTGCTACGACACGCCGTGTAGCGGCAACACCAGCCAGAGCGACAGCGGCGCCAGCGTCGCCGTCGGCTGGCAGAATAAAACCTGGGCGATGGATATTGGCACCACGCCAATGGGCTTTGACGTCGTCGACGTGGTGGGCGGCATCAGCTACAGCAGTGATTTAGGTCCCATCGGCTATACCGTCAACGCCCATCGTCGGCCTATCTCCAGTTCGCTGCTGGCCTTCGCCGGGCAAAAAGATACCAATACCGGCACCACCTGGGGCGGCGTACGCGCAACCGGCGGTGGCGTGAGCATCAGCTATGACAAAGGTGAGGCGAACGGCGTCTGGTCCAGCCTGAACGCGGAAACGCTGACGGGTAAAAATGTGGAAGATAACTGGCGCGTCCGCTGGATGACGGGTTACTACTACAAGCTCATCAATAAAAACAACGAGCGCCTGACGGTCGGCGTGTCCAATATGCTCTGGCACTACGACAAAGATCTGAGCGGCTATTCCCTCGGTCAGGGCGGCTACTACAGCCCGCAGGAGTATGTCTCCTTCGCGCTGCCTGTAACCTGGCGTAAGCGCACGGAAAACTGGTCCTGGGAGCTGGGAGGCTCGGTGTCCTGGTCCCATTCCAAAACCAAAGACGAGCTGCGCTACCCGATCCAGAGCCTGATCCCGACCGATGAGCCAGGCCGCTATACTGACCGGGGCGCGATGGAAACCGGCAGCAGCTCCTCCGGGACGGGTTATACCGCGCGGGCGATTATCGAACGCCGGGTCACGTCCAACTGGTTTGTGGGCATGGGCGTGGATATTCAGGAAGCGAAAGACTATACCCCAAGCCATGCGCTGATTTATGTGCGTTACTCTGCTGCAGGCTGGCAGGGTGATATGGACTTACCGCCGCAGCCGCTTATTCCTTACGCGGACTGGTAATCGGATTTTCCTTAATCCATTTGTAAGTCTCTCTTAATAGCGCGGCAATCGGGTATACTCAGGCGCGCCAGGTTTACACCCTGGCGCGCCCTGCGCTTCGAGTTTTGTGGAGAGTCATTTTGCGTGTCAGCCGTTCCTTAACGATCAAACAGATGGCGATGGTCTCTGCCGTCACTATGCTGTTTGTACTGCTCTTCTGCGTAATTTTGCTGTTTCATTCCGTACAGCAGAATCGCTATAACACGGCTTCGCAGTTAGAAAGTATCGCCCGCTCGGTGCGCGGCCCGCTCTCCGCCTCGATCCTGAAAGGAGATATTCCCGAAGCGGAAACCATCTTAAAACGCATTCAGCCTGCCGGCGTCGTTAGCCGCGCCGATGTCGTCTTGCCCAACCAGTTTCAGGCGCTGCGGATGAGCTTTATCCCGGAGCGTCCCGTTCCGATGATGGTGATGCGCCTGTTTGAGCTGCCGGTGCAAATTTCTCTGCCTGTCTATTCGCTTGAGCGCCCTGCCAATCCGCAGCCGCTGGCCTACCTGGTTCTGCAGGCGGACTCGTACCGGATGTATAAATTCGTCATGAGCTGGGTGGTTACGTTAGTAACCACTTGCTTACTTATGACCCTTATCCTCAGCGTGGCGCTGACCTGGTGCATTAACCGGCTGATTGTTCACCCGCTGCGCCGTATCGCCCGCGAGCTGAATTCGCTTGCGCCGCAGGATCAGCTGGGGCACCAGCTTGAGCTGCCGCGCCTGCATCATGACGATGAGATCGGGATGCTGGTGCGCAGCTACAACCTCAACCAGCAGCGCATCCAGCGTCAGCAGGATGAGTTAAACAACAGCGCTACGCGCTTCCCGGTGTCGGAGCTTCCCAACAAAGCGTTTCTGATGGCGATGCTGGAGCAGACCGTTGCGCGGCAGCAAACCACGGCGCTGATGGTGATCGCCTGTGAAACCCTGCAGGATACGGCCGGCGTGCTAAAGGAGAGCCAGCGTGAAATGCTCTTGCTGACGCTGGTGGAAAAGGTGAAGTCCGTCCTTGCCCCGCGCATGGTGCTGACCCAGGTCAGCGGTTACGACCTGGTGGTGATTGCCAACGGCGTGAAAGAGCCGTGGCACGCCATTACATTAGGTCAGCAAGTACTCACTGTCATAAATGAGCGGCTGCCCGTTCAGGGTATCCAGCTTCGTCCGAGCGCCAGCATCGGTATCGCCATGTACTACGGTGATTTAACGGCGGAGCAGCTTTACCGCCGCGCGTTCTCGGCGGCGTTTACCGCCCGGCGTAAAGGGAAAAATCAGATCCAGTTCTTCGACCCGGAGCAGATGGAAAAAGCGCAGCAGCGCCTGACGGAAGAGAGCGACATCCTGACCGCGCTTGATAACCGTCAGTTTGCCCTCTGGCTGCAGCCGCAGGTGAATTTACAGACGGGTGAAGTGAAAAGTGCCGAGGCGCTGCTCCGCGTGCAGCAGCCGGATGGCTCATGGGAGCTGCCGGAAGGGCTGATTGAGCGCATCGAATCCTGTGGTCTGATGGTCACCGTTGGCTATTGGGTGCTGGAGGAGTCCTGCCGCCAGCTTGCCGCCTGGCAGGAGCGCGGCGTTACGCTGCCGCTGTCGGTCAATCTGTCAGCGCTGCAGCTTATGCATCCGACGATGGTCTCCGAGATGCTGGAGCTGATCCATCGTTACCGGATCAAGCCCGATACGCTGACGCTGGAAGTGACGGAAAGCCGACGCATTGACGATCCTAACGACGCGGTTGCCATCCTGAAGCCGCTGCGCAATGCTGGCATTCGCATCGCGCTGGACGATTTTGGTATGGGATACGCCGGACTGCGTCAGCTTCAGCACATGAAAACCCTGCCGGTGGACGTGCTCAAAATCGATAAATCGTTTGTCGACGGGCTGCCGGAGGACAGCAGCATGGTGCAGGCCATCGTCCAGATGGCGCGCAGTCTCAACCTGCATCTTATTGCCGAGGGGATTGAAACCGAAGCGCAACGCGCCTGGCTTGCAGAGGCGGGCGTCGAGAGCGGCCAGGGCTACCTTTTTGCCCCCGCGGTGCCGCCGGATGTCTTCGAACAGCGATACCTTTCCGGCGCTGACCATAACGCAAAAGTGTAATTTTGTTGCTGGCTTGTGCGAGCCAGTTCAAAGTTCTTAACATTTGTGTTTCAAATTTGAACTGAGTTTATTTCTGTCCTGTTATACGGGTGTTATTTTAGAGCCGCAGGTTAACCATAACCTTACAAAGCCTGTGGTTTTTCTTCCCAAGGACACCCTATGAAAACCTCACTCTTCAAAAGTCTTTATTTCCAGGTCCTGACAGCCATCGCCATCGGTATTCTGCTGGGGCACTATTACCCTGAACTGGGCGCGCAAATGAAACCGCTTGGCGACGCGTTCGTTAAGCTCATTAAAATGGTCATCGCCCCGGTGATCTTCTGTACGGTGGTAACGGGCATCGCTGGCATGGAAAGCATGAAGGCGGTTGGCCGTACCGGTGCAGTGGCGCTTCTCTATTTTGAAGTGGTCAGTACCCTTGCGCTGATTATTGGTCTGGTCATCGTCAACGTGGTGCAGCCTGGTGCGGGTATGAACGTTGATCCCTCTACGCTGGATGCCAAAGCCGTCGCGGTCTATGCCGAACAGGCGAAGGATCAGGGCGTGGTGGCCTTCCTGCTGGACGTTATCCCCGGCAGCGTCATCGGCGCCTTCGCCAGCGGAAACATTCTACAGGTGCTGCTGTTTGCCGTGATGTTTGGCTTCGCCCTGCACCGTCTGGGCAGCAAAGGCCAGCTTATCTTCAACGTGATTGAAAGCTTCTCGCAGGTCATCTTTGGCATTATCAATATGATCATGCGCCTGGCGCCGATTGGTGCCTTCGGTGCGATGGCCTTCACCATCGGCAAGTATGGCGTCGGCACGCTGGTGCAGCTGGGTCAGCTGATTATCTGCTTCTACATCACCTGTATTCTTTTCGTGGTGGTGGTGCTGGGCTCCATCGCCCGTGCGACTGGTTTCAGCATTTTCAAATTCATTCGCTACATCCGCGAAGAGCTGCTGATTGTTCTGGGAACCTCCTCTTCAGAATCGGCGCTGCCGCGTATGCTCGATAAGATGGAAAAGCTCGGGTGCCGTAAATCGGTGGTCGGCCTGGTGATCCCGACAGGGTACTCCTTCAACCTTGACGGTACCTCGATATACCTGACGATGGCGGCCGTGTTTATCGCCCAGGCGACCAACAGCCATATGGATATTTTCCATCAGATTACCCTGCTGGTAGTGCTCCTGCTGTCGTCTAAAGGGGCTGCGGGCGTTACGGGTAGTGGCTTTATCGTACTGGCGGCCACCATTTCCGCTGTGGGGCATCTGCCGGTGGCGGGTCTGGCGCTGATTCTTGGTATTGACCGCTTTATGTCTGAGGCGCGTGCCCTTACCAACCTGGTGGGTAACGGCGTGGCAACGGTGGTGGTCGCGAAATGGGTGAAAGAGCTGGATCACAAGAAGCTTAACGACACGCTGAATAATCGCGCGTCTGATAGCAAAAATCCTGGTTTAACCTCCTAATCTTGTCACAATTGCCCGCATTCCCTTGTCGGGATGCGGGCTCCTGCGCATAATAACTGTTCATACCTGTCATAATTCGACAAGATTTTTTTTGGGTATATTTCACTTCGGACCGTGACGTTTTGCCGAACGCGCGGTCTAATCGACGTGTTTTCATCGTCATCTTTTAGAGTGCAGCGCGTCGCGAGACACTCTTTTTAACCAGGAATGTTGATCAGGGGTTCACATGCAGGGCACAAAAATTCGACTCTTAACCGGCGGTTTGCTGATGATGGCAGCAGCCAGTTATGTGCAGGCAGATGCGCTCCAGCCAGACCCGGCCTGGCAACAAGGCACGTTAGCGAACGGTTTTCAGTGGCAGGTGCTATCCACCCCGCAGCGGCCCAGCGATCGTATTGAAATCCGTCTGTCCGTTAATACCGGCTCCCTTACGGAAAGCACTCAGCAAACCGGTTTTAGCCATTTTATTCCCCGTCTGGCGCTCACGCAGAGCGGCAGCCTGCAAGCGGTTCAGGTGCGTTCGTTGTGGCAACAGGCCATCGATCCGAAACGCCCCCTTCCTCCGGCCGTGGTCTCCTATGACTACACTATGTTTAACCTGAGCCTGCCAAATAACCGTAACGACCTGCTTAAAGAAGCCCTTACGTATCTCTCTGATGCCTCTGGCAACCTGGCGATTACGCCGGACACCGTGAACTATGCGTTGAGCAACGGCGACATGGTGGCGACCTGGCCTGCGGATACCAAAGAGGGCTGGTGGCGCTACCGTCTGAAAGGCTCAACGCTGCTGGGGCACGACCCGGCGGAGCCGCTGAAGCAGCCGGTGGACGTTGAGCAGGTGAAATCGTTCTACCAGAAATGGTACACCCCGGACGCGATGACGCTGATCGTCGTCGGCAATGTGGATAGCCGCGCGGTGGTTGAGCAGATCAACAAAGCGTTTGGCGATCTGAAGGGCAAACGCGAAACGCCAGCCCCTGTCCCGACGCTCTCTCCGCTGCGCGCCGAGCCTGTCAGCATTATGACGGACACCGTGCGTCAGGACCGACTCTCCGTGATGTGGGATAACGCCTGGCAACCTATTCGCGAGTCCGCAGCGCTGCTGCGCTACTGGCGTGCCGATCTGGCGCGTGAAGCGCTGTTCTGGCACGTTCAACAGACGCTCAGCAAAAACAACGTGAAGAACATTGGCCTTGGCTTTGACTGCCGCGTGCTGTTCCAGCGTGCGCAATGTGCCATTAACGTTGAATCGCCGGGCGATAAGCTGAATGCCAATCTCGGTGTGGTGGCGAAAGAGCTGGCAAAAGTGCGTAAAGAGGGGCTCTCTGAAGAGGAGTTCAACGCGCTGGTTGCCCAGAAAAAACTGGAGCTGCAGAAGCTGTTTGCCACCTACGCTCGTGCCGATACTGACATTCTGATCAGCCAGCGTATTCGCTCCCTGCAGAACCAGGTTGTCGACATTGCGCCTGAGCAGTACCAGAAGCTTCGTCAGGACTTCCTGAACGGTCTGACCGTGAATATGTTGAATCAGGATTTACGTCAGCAGCTGTCGCAGGATATGGCGTTGATCCTTCTGCAGCCGAAAGGCGAGCCGGAATATGACATGAAGGAACTTCAGAAGACCTGGGATTCCATTATGGCTACCGCGCCGCAGCCGGCGCAGGCAGCCACGGCTGACGATCTCCACCAGGACGCGACGGATATTCCGCAGGGGCAGTAGACCCCTCACCCTAACCCTCTCCCCATAGGGGAGAGGGAACGATAAAAAACCTCTCCCCTTTGGGGAGAGGGCCGGGGTGAGGGGAGCCTAAACAGGCATCGCCTCGCGCGGAATAATCGCCCCGCGATACTGAATCACGGTGCTGGCCGTCAGGTGCCCACGCTGTGCCGCCGCTTCCGGCGTTCCCCCCGTCAGGCGTACCGCCAGGTAACCCGCGCTGAAGGAATCCCCCGCTGCGGTGGTATCAATCACTTTCTCTTTGGGCAGCTTCACCGCAGGGACCTCAACCACCGTTTCACCCGCAATCGCGACCAGGCACGACTCCGCACCACGCTTAATCACCACTTCGCTCACGCCTGCTGCGTGCGTACGGGCAATCACGTCATCGACCGGCTTCTCACCCCACAGGGCGTCTTCATCGTCGAGCGTCAGGAAGGCGATGTCCGTGCACTGAAGCATCTGCTGATAAACCTGCTGCGTCTCTTCGCGGCTGGCCCACAGGCGCGGGCGGTAGTTGTTATCGAAAATCACCTTCCCGCCGTTGGCGCGGCATTCGCGCAGCAGCGAGAGAAGCTTTTCGCGGCTGGCCGGGCTTAAAATCGCCAGGCTGATCCCACTCAGATAGAGATAGTCAAACGTCGCCAGCTCTTCGCAGATGGCTGCGGCAGCATCGCTCTCCAGCCAGAATTTGGCCGCGGCTTCGTTACGCCAGTAATAAAACGTGCGTTCGCCGGTGCTGTCGGTTTCGATGTAATACAGCCCAGGCAGGCGGTTTTCCATACGCTGGATCAGCGACGTTTCAACATGTTCACTCTGCCAGGCTTCCAGCATCTGCTGGCTGAAGCTGTCCGTACCAAGAGCGGTGATGTAGTTCACGGCGAGTGCTTCAGGCGCAACCTGACGGGCAATGTAAACGGACGTGTTTAACGTATCGCCACCAAATCCGCGGCTGACTTCCGCGCCTTTTTGGGACAGCTCAATCATACATTCGCCAATCACGGCAATTTTTTTGGACATAGTCATGAACCTGAACAGAAGAATTTTCAGCAGTGTGCGCTGAGTGAATTAGATGGTCAACTATATTAAAACGACGTTCCATTATTTTATTTGAGCCAGCGCGTGTTCCGGCAAATTTCTGTCATCTTAATTTCATTTTCACGGTGAATTGAACATAAAGTTCTCAATTATCGCGCCGATAACCCAGTGACGAGTCCAGAAAGGGCATCCCAACAACAGGACATCTGAAATGAAGTCAGAGCAGGTTATCCAGCGGCTGAGCACTACGCCTGAGGCAAGTATTGAGAACTTGCAGGAGCATCGCTACTGGCTGCAATGCGAGCGTGCGTACACGTATCAGCCGATCTACCGAACGGACGGTCGACTGATGGCAATTGAAGTTTTGACCGTCGTCACGCACCCGTCAAACCCTTCCCAGCGTATCGCGCCGGATCGCTATTTTGCCGAAGTTGCCGTTCGCCAGCGTCTGGACGTGTTGGAAGAGCAGCTCCGTATGCTGGCGACAAAACAGGCCTTTTTCGAGCAGCATACTATCCTCGCCTCGGTTAACGTGGACGGCCCGACCCTGCTGGCGCTGCGTCAGAACGCGAAACTGCAGGAGCTGATCGCCACTCTGCCGTGGCTGCGCTTTGAGCTGGTGGAGCATGTTCGCCTGCCGCAGGATTCCTCTTTTGCGTCGATGTGTGAATTTGGTCCGCTGTGGCTGGATGACTTTGGCACCGGTATGGCGAACTTTTCGGCCCTCAGCGAAGTGCGCTATGACTACATCAAGGTGGCCCGCGATCTGTTCATCATGCTGCGCCAGACCCCGGAAGGACGGAATCTGTTTACGCTGTTATTGCAGCTGATGAATCACTATTGCCAGGGCGTGATCGTTGAAGGCGTGGAAACGCTGGAAGAGTGGCGTGACGTGCAAAACTCTCCCGCAGCGGCAGCGCAAGGCTATTTCCTCTCTCGCCCCGTGCCGATGGATCTCCTCGAAAGCGTCAGAACGACCCTCTGATAACCCCGCTTCCCTTTGTCTGGACTATAGTTTTACAGGACAGGTCATCAGGAAAGGGGATAACAATGACAAAAACAACCAGGGTGATTTCCTGGACTACAGGGATTTTCTTGTTGTTGATCGCAATCGTCGTCGTCATTATCGCGACGTTTGACTGGAACCGCCTTAAGCCGACCATCAACCAGAAAGTCTCCGCTGAGCTAAACCGTCCCTTCGCCATCCGAGGCGATCTGGGTGTGGTATGGGAGCGTCAGAAAGAGGAGACCGGCTGGCGAAGCTGGATCCCCTGGCCCCACGTCCACGCCGACGACATCATTCTCGGCAACCCGCCGGATATCCCCGAAGTAACCATGATCCATCTGCCGCGCGTGGAGGCCACGCTGGCACCGTTAGCGCTGCTGACCAAAACCGTCTATCTGCCGTGGATCAAGCTCCAGCAGCCCGATGCGCGCCTGATCCGCCTCTCTGAAAAAAACAATAACTGGACGTTTAACCTTGCCAGCGACGGTGAAAAGGATCCAAATGCTCAACCCTCATCATGGTCATTCCGTCTCGACAATATTCTTTTTGATCGCGGGCGGATCGCCATCGACGATAAGGTCAGCAAGGCGGACGTGGAGATCCTGGTCGATCCGCTGGGCAAACCGCTGCCATTTAGCGAAGTCACGGGCAACAAAGCGAAAGACGATAGCACCAAAGCGGGTGACTATGTCTTCGGCCTGACGGCAAAAGGGCGCTACAACGGCCAGCCGCTGACCGGGCAAGGGAAAATCGGCGGCATGCTGGCGCTCAGGAGCGAAGGCACGCCGTTCCCGGTGCAGGCGGATTTCCGCTCGGGGAACACGCGCGTGGCGTTCGTGGGCACGGTTAACGACCCGATGAACATGGGGGGCGTCGACCTCCAGCTCAAGTTTGCCGGTGACTCGCTGGGTGAATTGTATGAACTGACCGGCGTACTGCTGCCGGATACCCCGCCGTTCGAAACGGACGGGCATCTGGTTGCCAAAATCGACACCGAAAAATCGTCCGTTTTTGACTACCGGGATTTCAACGGCCGCATCGGCGACAGCGATATCCACGGCACGCTGACCTACACCACCGGAAAACCACGGCCGAAACTGGAAGGGGATGTCGAATCTCGCCAGCTTCGTCTGGCCGATCTTGGCCCGCTGATTGGCGTGGATTCCGGAAAAGGCACCAAATCAAAAGAGGTCAAAAAGGACGTTCAGCCTGCGGGTAAAGTGTTGCCTTACGATCGCTTTGAAACCGACAAATGGGACGTGATGGATGCGGATGTGCGCTTCAAAGGGCGTAAAATTGAGCATGGCAGCACGCTGCCGCTGAGCGATCTGTCGACGCATATCATCCTGAAAAATGCCGATCTGCGCCTGCAGCCGCTGAAGTTTGGCATGGCGGGCGGGACGATTTCCTCCAACATTCACCTGGAAGGCGATAAGAAGCCGATGCAGGGACGGGCGGAGATCCAGGCGCGTCGATTGAAGCTGAAAGAGCTGATGCCGAACGTGGAGCTGATGCAGAAAACCCTCGGTGAAATGAACGGCGATGCGGACATTCGCGGGGTGGGGAATTCCGTGGCGGCGCTGCTGGGCAGCGGCAACGGTAACCTGAAACTGCTGATGAACGACGGGCTGGTCAGCCGCAACCTGATGGAGATCCTGGGGCTAAACGTCGGTAACTTTATCATCGGGCAAATCTTTGGCGATGATGAGGTGCGGGTGAACTGCGCAGCGGCGAATGTGGATCTGGTTAACGGCGTGGCGCGTCCGCAGATTTTTGCCTTCGACACGGAAAACGCGGTGATTAACGTGACCGGTACTGCCAGCATGGCCTCGGAGCAGCTGGATTTGACCATTGACCCGGAAAGTAAGGGGATTCGTATTATTACCCTGCGCTCGCCGCTTTACGTGCGCGGGACCTTTAAAAATCCGCAGGCGGGCGTCAAGCCCGGACCGCTGATTGCGCGTGGCGCGGTGGCCGCAGCCCTCGCGACGCTGGTCACCCCGGCCGCCGCGCTGCTGGCGTTGATCTCGCCGTCAGAAGGCGAAGCGAATCAGTGCCGGACGATTTTGTCGCAGATGAAGAAGTAAGGTGCGGCCTGTTTTTGCTTTCTCCCTCTCCCTGTGGGAGAGGGGCGGGGTGAAGGCATCAGGCCGCAATAAATTACAGCGCCTGATGCTTAGTCTCGTGCGTCAGAAGCAGGGCAATCAGCGTCAGCGCCGCCATGGCCGCCAGATACACCCCCACGTAGAACAGACCATAATTTGCCTGCAGCCAGGTGGCGATATACGGCGCCACGGACGCGCCCAGAATGGAGGAGACGTTATAGGAGAACGACGCGCCGGTATAACGCACTTCCGTCGGGAACAGCTCCGGCAGCAGCGCGCCCATCGGGCCGAAGGTCAGTCCCATCAGGCTCAGGCCAATCAGCAGGTACGCCATCACCAGCGCCGGGTTACCTGAACTCAACAGCGGCGGGAAGACGAACAGAGCAAACAGAATGATCAGCGTGGTGATCGTAATCATGCTCGCACGACGGCCGAATTTATCCGCCAGCAGGCCGGCAATCGGTACCATCACGCCAAACCCAATCACCGCCATCATCAGCATCCACAGCACTTCGTTACGCGGCAGGCCCAGCCCTACCGGCGCGGCGGCGGTGCTGTAGGTCATGGAGTACACCGTCATGATGTAGAACAGCGTGTAGGTCGCCAGCATGATAAACGTGCCAAGCACGGTTACGCGGAGGTGTTTGGTCAGCAGGGTACCCAGCGGCACTTTTACCTGTTTTTTCGCCGCAGCCACTTTCGCAAACACCGGCGTCTCATGCAGGGAAACGCGGACGTACAGGCCAATCAGCACCAGTACCGCCGAGAAGACAAACGGAATACGCCAGCCCCAGCTCATGAACTGTTCGTCCGTCAGCAGCCAGGAGAGCAGCAGGAAGGTCCCGTTGGCAAAGAAGAAGCCAATCGGCGCGCCAAGCTGCGGGAATGAACCGTACAGCGCGCGTTTACGCGGCGGGGCGTTCTCGGTCGCCAGCAGCGCCGCGCCACCCCATTCACCACCCAGCCCCAGACCCTGACCAAAGCGCGCCAGCGCCAGCAGAACCGGCGCCAGAATGCCGATGGTTTCGTAGGTCGGCAGCAGGCCAATCGCCACGGTGGAGATCCCCATCGTCAGCAGCGAGGCCACCAGGGTGACCTTACGACCAATGCGGTCGCCAAAATGTCCAAACAGCGCAGAGCCAATCGGACGCGCCACAAACGCGATAGCAAAGGTCGCCAGAGACTGTAGCGTTGCCGCCGTCGGGTCTCCCTGCGGGAAGAAAATATGCGGAAAAACGATGACCGCCGCGGTGGCGTAAATGTAAAAGTCGAAGAACTCAATGGCGGTGCCAATTAGCGATGCGACGACGACTTTATTGCGCGAGTTTACCGGGACGTGTTCCGAACCAGAGTCGAGTGTTGTGGCTGTTGATTGCATAATATTTTCTTATTTTTGTCGAACGAAAGGCCATATTACGCACAGCAAAAGCGACATTTCAATCTGTAACAAAGCCGCGTTCTGGTGAAAAAAGCAACAAAAAGCGGATAATGTTCAGGCCAGCCAAAATGCTTCCATGAAATGCTTCACAGTTTTTAAATATTGGTGGATAAAACTGGTTTTCGGTTAAATAAAAGTTACGGACTGGATTTATATGCTGAAATGATGAGTCGGGCTGAAATATCAGCCCGAGAGCGGAGTTAGCGGTGTGTTTTTCCGGGCATCCGCGTGTCGCCTTTGTACTCGGCGGTGGCAATCCACGCCGCGCAGAACAGGGTCAGGCGGGCGAAGAAGTAGAAGAAGGCCATCAGTCCGAGCACAGAGCCAAACGCCGCGCCGGAGGGGGATTTCACCAGCGACGGCAGGGTATAGGTCATCACGATCTTAATCACCTCAAAGCCGATTGCCGCAATCAACGTGCCCCGGAGCAGCGCCTTCTTGCGCGGACGATGGCGAGGCAAGCGCCAGAAAATCCAGAAGAACAGCAGGTAGTTGGCGAAGATAGAAATCGCCAGCCCGATGCCGCGCCAGGCGGGCTTCAGCCATTCGATGTAATCAAGATAGAGCGCAGAGATAATCATCTGCTGCGCTGAACCGGCAACAGAGGTGATCGAGAGCGTCACGACCAGCGCGACGAGCAGACCTATCAGCGAAACAAAGTCGCGGAAATACTTAATCCAAATTTTCTCCTGATCCTGAGGCGTGCGCTCCCACACGTCGCGCGACTGGGCGCGAATGGCCTCGCGGAGGTTGCCCATCCAGTTAACGCCGGAATATAGGGCGATCAGCAAACCGACGATGCCAACAGTAGTACGCTGCTGAACGGCGGTATTGATGGTGCTTTTCAGCGTGGTGGCGAGGGTCGGATCACTGACGTTATTCAGGATCTTATTGAAGATATCCTGCAGCAGCGTCGGGTGCGACGCGAGCACAAAACCGGCCGCTGCAAACGACACCATCAGGATGGGGATCATCGACAGGAACGAAAAATAGGTGATCGCGGCACCGAACTGGTTCCCCATGCGGTCATTAAAGCGTTCGGCCGCACGTATCAGATGCGCAACCATGGGAAACTGCTGAATTCTCTCCGCCAGGCTGGTGACGGTGCCCAGCGCCTTGCTGGCGGTACCGGGGGCTTTAGCCTCTTCTGGCTCGGTTTCCATCTTCTTGATGGGTTCATAATCTAAATGTTGGGTGGGTCGTTGCGGGTTATTTTCCGGCGTCACGCGTCTTTTCCTTTTTCGTTTGGCTGGATGTTACTGAATTATAGCTTGCGACTAATCCACGTAAGCTTTTGTGAGTTCGGTTAGCCACTCCATAAACAGATGAACCCGGCGAGAGAGGTTGCGCCGGTGGGGGTAAATCAGGGAGACAGGCATCGGTTCCGCG
Source organism: Enterobacter sp. KB-280D8 (assembly GCF_041399405.1). Lineage (NCBI taxonomy): Bacteria > Pseudomonadati > Pseudomonadota > Gammaproteobacteria > Enterobacterales > Enterobacteriaceae > Enterobacter > Enterobacter sp. KB-280D8. The sequence continues at coordinate 176,659 of NZ_JBGKEC010000007.1, read as the reverse complement.
CGATACTGCGGGAGGATCTCAATCAGTTTCTTCGCGCGCAGCAGGTCGCGTACCCCAACGCGCGGGGCCTGAATGATCCCCAGCCCGGCAAGGCAGGCGGCCTGGTAAGTTTCCGTGCTGTTTACGGTTAGCACCCCGCCCGTTTTTATCCACTGCGTCGTGCTGCCGTTATAAAATTCAAAGCCCTGAGGGCGACTTCCCAGCATCGCGGCGTAATGAATCACGGCGTGCGAGCCTAAATCGTCCAGCGTGTCGGGGTAGCCAAAACGCGCCAGATAATCCGGGCTGGCACAGTTGATCACCGACAGCTTGCCCAGCGGACGGGCAATCAGCCCTGAGTCCTTCAGGGAACCCACGCGGACGACGCAATCAAACCCTTCGCGGATCACATCCACCAGGCGATCACTGCTGCTGAGCTCCAGTTCGATACCCGGATACTGCTGTAAAAAAGCAGGCAGTTTGGGGATGACGACATTTCGAGCAACGCCGACGGGCATATCCACGCGGAGCCTTCCGCTGATGCTGGAGGGATCGTGCTGAAACATACCGTCGAGTTCATCCAGGTTCGCCAGCAGATCTTTTGCCCGTTCGTAATAGACCATGCCGTCCTGCGTCAGGCTGACGCGGCGCGTGGTGCGGTGCAGTAGCTGGGTGCCAAGCCGGTTTTCCAGAGCCTGGATTTGCCGGGAAACGCTGCCTTTCGGAAGCGTTAATGTCTCTGCCGCGCGGGAAAAACTCTCCAGTTCCGCGACGCGAACAAACAGCTGCATTGCGTGAATTTTATCCATAGATGAAGCTCATTGTTGTTTGTACTGAAACAGTGAAGCGTTATTGCCCATCTTTATTGATCTTCTATCACCTAATAAGCTCTTTCTCAATCTCCATAACAGCCAAAACGAGGTTTATGATGACTGAACGTATCGCATTAGTGACGGGTGGTAGCCGTGGATTGGGTAAAAACGCTGCGTTAAAGCTGGCGGCAGACGGCACGGGAATTATCCTGACCTACAATCGCAGCCAGCAGGAAGCGCTGGACGTGGTGCGCGAAATTCAGGGAAAAGGCGTCAAGGCGGCGGCATTACAGCTCAACGTCGGTGATATTGCCAGTTTCGAAAATTTTGCTCACCAGCTTCAGGAGATCCTGAGCAGCGTCTGGCAGCGTGAAACCTTTGATTATTTATTGAACAACGCCGGAACGGGTTTATACGCACCCTACACCGACACGACGGAAGCCCAGTTTGATGAAGCGCTGAACATTCACTTCAAAGGGCCTTTCTTCCTGACGCAGCGCCTGCTGCCCCTGCTTAACGACGGGGGGCGGATCCTCAACGTCTCCAGCGGACTGGCCCGCTTTACCCAGCCAGGTTCAGGAACCTATGCGGCCATGAAAGGGGCGATGGAAGTGCTCACCCGCTATCAGGCGAAGGAGCTTGGGGCGCGCGGAATCTCCGTCAATATTATCGCGCCAGGCGCGATCGAAACCGACTTTGGCGAGGGACGCGTGCGCGACAACGCGCAGCTTAACCAGATGCTGGCGTCACAGACGGCGCTGGGGCGGGTGGGGCTGCCGGACGATATCGGCGATGCTATTGCGGCCCTGCTCAGCGACAGGTTGGGCTGGATGAATGCGCAACGTATTGAAGTGTCAGGCGGTATGTTCCTGTGATGTCTGATGTTAAGGGGAGGGAACCCCTTAAGGAAATCCTTAATATGGATGTGTCAAAATACGGGTAAATATAAAAACCACTGGCGGATTTGTAACCTCTGCATTCATTGAGTTTTTTCTTAAATTGCGCCTCTGTAGAATCCCCCTTCGCTATTCTCAGAGGGAGAAATACGATGCGAGTAATCATGTTTGACAGGCAGTCGATATTTATTCATGGAGCGATACACGGTTTGCGGAAATTAATTCCTGAAATAAATATAACGGGGACTTGTCAGGCAGACGATTTATGGGCGCAAATATCCGCGTCACCGTCTGCTATCGTCATGATTGACGGCAATTTAATTCAGGATGAGGAGAGTTCTTTCCTGGACGAAATCATGCATCGCTTCCCGTCGGTACGGGTGATGATGGTTCTGGCAAAAAAAGAGACCAGATGGGTTGAGCAACTCATGCAGCGAAACGTGATGGCTATTATCCCCCGTAACGCCAACCCTGAGCGGTTTGCCGCCGTGCTGGATTCCGTGTCGAGAGGGATGGTCTGCTTTCCCGGCGAGTGGGTCAGCCAGCAATCGTCAGCGCAGGCGTTACTCTCGTTGAGCGAGCGTCAGCGAGAGGTTCTGAAGCTGCTGGCGGCGGGTGAATCAAACAAAGAGATTGGCCGCAATCTCAACATCAGTGCGGCCACGGTAAAAGCACATCTGGAAGCGCTTTTTCGCCGGCTGGAGGTGAAAAACCGAACCCAGGCCGCCATGTACTATACCCGGGCGACGGCCTGAAGCACCGCTTTCGGGAGCGCGGATGCCGCGCCGAAACTTAATATCATCAGTACTACAGCGTCATGCTGCTGCTGGGTTAATGGCCCAACCCCCTTTTCCTGCAGCAGCGTCTCAACCCGCTGAATATCTTCGTGGAGTAAATATTCAGCCTGAAGAGGCGTAATAAGGCCGCGAAAATGTTCCCCTTCGCGGATCGCATGTCCGTAGCCGATTACCCATAAACCCTTTTCATCACGATATTTCTCCAGTGAAAGCCCCTGATGTTTCTTTATTAACTCAATGGCGGCAGAAGAAATATTCAGCGCATGACCTTTCATATTCGTTTCCTCTTAATGGCGATACTGTAGAGGAATCGAGGCAGGAGAAATATCCGCCAAATGGCTGTTGTTCAGGAATTTTTGTTCAGGTATTCCTGCCGCAATAACCCAAATAACCAGTCATTTTGCCAGCGACCGGAAAGGTAATAGCTCTCGCGTAGCTCGCCTTCCAGCTGGAAGCGGGCTTTTTCCAGCAGGCGCCTGGAGGCGACATTTCCTGCAGTGACGGTGGCGGTGAGCCGACGTATACCGCCCTGATGAAAAGCGTAATCGCAAAGTGCCTGCAGGGATTCGAAGCCGTAACCTTTTCCCTGTGCCTCGGGGGCAAAAAGAAAGCCTACTTCGGCGCAATCCTCCTCCCGATGAATATACCCGGTAAGGCCCAGCGGGGCCTGTGAGAGGGCGTCACGAACGACGAGGCACAGCCAGTGCGCGCTCCCCGGCGTCCAGGGCGTCAGGCGCGAATCAAACGCCTCGCGGATCGCCGCGACGGGGCGGTCCTCCGCCACAAAGCGCATGACGTCGGGATGCTGCTGCAGCGCCAGGAAAAAGGGCCAGTCTTGTTCCTGCACGTGGGTGCAGGTCAGGCGCGAGGTCATTAAAACTGGCATTGAGATTCTCCTGAAGCTTTTTAAATGATTTTAGGGTTGTCACTTTATTTCAACAGAAAGTCAGGTATGGTTAAGCGCGTATAAATAAAAAGAAAAACGGCCGTTAGTGCCCATTCCGGATGTCTTCGTTGTCGCTTAAGGAAAACAATGACTCTCAGCACATCACATCATATCCGCGAGCAGTTTGAACACTGTCTGGCGGTCATTCGCCAGGCGTCGGTGGAAATCTTGCTTCTTCTGAATGTACATGTTTCTGAGGGAAAAGATCCACGCTGGTTTCTGGAACAGCTGGACAGTGCGCGTTTAGGCCTCGGAGGATGGGCTGCGGTTGCGAAGAAGCTCAACCTGAATGATGCCGAGATGTCGGAATTTACGCTGCAGCTGCGCCTGCTGCAGCAGCGCGTCCCGCAGTATGAAAGCGGGCAGGATGTCAGCGAAAACCAGCTTATTGCGGCGATGCGGTTTGTGACTACGCTGGAACATCTTCGTCTACAGCAGCCGCTTCTGACCTACAGCACCGAGCTGGTGCCGGGTAGCGAGCTTCAGCAGCAGCAGGCGCACAAGCAGGTACGCGCAATTGAGTTAATGATTAAAGGCCTCATTCAGCAGGCCTGGCCCGATCAGGTGCGGCTCAATAATCATCTTAAAACCTTATTCAACGCTGACCGCGTACGACGCTGGCTGAAGCATGGCGAAATCAACGATGTCCTGAGCGGCATGATGTTCAGCGAACTGGCGCAGATGCTGGTGGATAAAAAAGAGTTCAGTCGCTACTACGCCTCGCTGTTTAGCGACCCGTCCATGCTGACGCTCCTGGTAGAGCCGCGCAAAACGCTGCAAACATTTCTCGACGACATCCGGCAAATCCGCAACAACATCACGGTGCAGAAAACGTTAAGTTCGGCGCAAATTCAGCTGCTGGATAACTACTACATGCAGATCTCCCGGCCGGTTCAACGCGCGTTTGAAGAGGGAAGAACGCGCGTCAACCCGGCTGGATTCATGGCGGTGGATGCCAGCGAGCTGCACGCTTTCTGGGAAAAGGCGCAAAAAATGGATCGGGTCACCGGTGGGGATCTGTTTGAAGTTCGCGACACGATTGAAAAACCGACCCAGCGCGCGCCGCGCACGCCCGAACAGCGTGAGCAGCTTATCTCCGGTGCGTTATGGGGGGCGGTTGGCGTGATGATGATTGCCATCGTGGTAGGCGGCTTCTGGCTGGTGACCAGCGGCAAACCGCAGCCTGCGGCGGAAAATACGGCGCAAGCGGCTCCGCCGCAGGAGATGCGTGAAACCCCTTCCTCGCGCGAGACGCTGACGCGCATGGGGGTGACCTGGGACGACAATAATTTCCGTTCGGCGATTAACCGCAACGATACCCGCGTGGCGCTGCTCTTCTTGCAGGGTGGGATGGACTGGAAGCTGTCATGGACCGAAGAGGCGATGTCGGCCGGCTATGACGACGTTCTGGAGCTTATGCTGCGCTACCGGCAGAACATGGCGGAAGAGAAGCCGTGTCGTCGTTTCATCAATACGCTCAGCCACGCCATGTCGAACGGCGAGTCTCTGACCTCAATACGTAAAGAGTATTTGAAAGCGTTCTGCACCGTGCCGGCCGTGGTGAAGCGCCAGAAGCACGATCTTGAGATGGCAACGCGACGCGCGCAGTCACAGCCGGATGCCACCACAAAAAAATGGCAGTCCATTCAGACCGCCATTTATGAGGTGATTCGCTGATTTATTCTCCCTCTCCCTGTGGGAGAGGGCCGGGGTGAGGGCACCAGACCGCACCCCTCTCAAGGCTCCCCATACAACCCAATCAACCGTCGCACCACGCCGTTCGTCCAGCCGAAGCCATCCTGCAGTGGATACTCCCCGCCGCCCCCTTCGCGCGGCGTACTGCTGGCGATGTGGTACTTCTCGATCAGCTTGTGGTGCGTCTTGTAGAAGTGGTTCACCGTATGCAGCCAGCTCCAGGCGATTTCATCCCCCAACGAGTCGTTGCCGTACTGTTTGAACCCCTGAATCGCCATCCACTGCAGCGGCGCCCAGCCGTTGGGTTTATCCCACTGCTCGCCGGTTTCGTATTCGGTTGCCAGAATCCCGCCCGGTGTCAGCAGGCGCGCTTTTACCGCATCAGACAGGCGCTCGGCCTGCTCATGGGTGGCCATGCCCACGTACAGCGGCACAATGCTCGCCGCGGAGAACAGCGCCATCACCTCGCGGCGCCAGTCGTAGTCGCGGTAGCAGCCGTTCTCTTCATCCCACAGGTAGCGGTTCACCGCCGCGCGGCGATCGCTGGCCTTCTGGCGGAACAGCTCGGCGGTCTCTTTATCCCCTTTCGACGCCGAAATATTGGCGATCGCGCTCTCCAGCTTGAACAGGAAGGCGTTCAAGTCAATCGGGATAAACTGCGTCGTGCGGATGCTGGCTAATCGGCCCGGCTCGCGCAGCCAGCGAGAGGAATAATCCCAGCCGGAGGCCGCACCGGCGCGCAGATCGCGATATACCTCATTCGGCGGACGACCCGAGTGGCGGGCCGTTTCCACGTCCTCAATCCACGATTCGTCGCGTGGGGTATCACGGTCGTCCCAGTAGCGGTTCAGCAATGAACCGTCCGGCATGCGTACCGCGCTGCGGTAGGCCTGATTAAGCAGCAGCGACTCCGCGCCGTCCATCCAGAAGGCATGCTCCATTTTAAGGTGCTCAAGGTAGCGTTTCGCGCCGCGCACGCCGTCCTCTTCAAACAGCTCCACCATCAGGGCAAAGACCGGCGGCTGGGAGCGGCTGAGGTAGTAGGTGCGGTTACCGTTCGGAATATGGCCGTAGCGTTCGATCAGCCACGCGAAATTATCCGCCATGCATTTGAGCAGATCGTTACGGCCGCTCTCCGCCAGCCCCAGCATGGAGAAGTATGAATCCCAGTAGTAGGTCTCGCTGAACCGCCCGCCGGGGACGATATAGGCCTGCGGCAGCGCCAGCAGGGAGGACCAGGGAATGTGATCCTGCGGTTCGCGCGTCAGGACGGGCCACAGGCTATCAATGTGCTCTTTCAGTGACAGGCCAGGGTCGGAGACATATTCAGTGCTGTAGGTTTCCGGCAGCCAGAAGTGGTTCTCCACGAACTGGCGCAGGTCAAAATCCCGGTGGCGTCTGACCTTGCGGTAGCGGATCAGGATATCCAGCGGATCCATCTTCGGCGCGCAGTCGGGGAAGGTTTTGCTGTCCGCAAACAGCCGCGTCGACTGTACGTGTTCGAACAGTTCAAGATAGCGGTCTGCGGGCGTCAACGCATCGGAGGCGGGTAGCCCCTCGATCATTTCGGGTTCCGGCTCCGCCTCAATCATCTCATCCAGTTTCAACTCGCAGGGATCGGTCTCGTAGCGCAGCTCTTCTGCAATCTCGAATTCGATGTTCTCGGTAGCCTGTAGTTTCTGGTTGAACATGGTGATAAGGACCTCCGGTTGTGTGTTCTAAAGACAGGTTTTTCCGGGCGTCTTATAAGCGTAGACATTCGCTTCGGTAGATGTGGAGGGATATGTGCGGTAGATCACTCTTTTCGGAGCATTCGTTTTGCAACGATTTATGTCATCAAGCCCGAACAAACCGTCATCCGGGCATCTTCCGGTGCTCAGTACAGATAATTCCGTTTTGCCAGATCGACCAGGTCCGCCAGACGGGTAATGTTAAATTTTGCCATGATACGCTGCTTATACGCGCTCACCTTTTTATTATTCATGTCCAGCATCGAGGCAATAATCTGGTTGCTATAGCCGGCAGAAATGTAGCGCAAAATACAAATATCAATATGGGACAAAGATAATAATAACGAGGCATCCCGCGGATATCTGGCATGATGATGCCAAAGCTCAGAACCGTAGCAATACTGGCCGGAGAGTACGTTATTGATGGTAGTGATTATTTTATCTAACGAGCTATTTTTATTGATGTAACCGGCCGCGCCAGCTCGCCTGCTTAGCTGGATGTGAAAATCGCTGAAAGACGAGGACAAGATGAGAATCCGAATATCCGGGTACGTTTTTCTTATTTTCGCCAGGTAAGAAAATACCTCAGCGCTTTGTTGCAGATGTTCCATGATAATCAGGTCCGCGCTTAACGCAGGTAATGCGCTGTGCAATTCCTCGATTGTAGGAAATTGTGCCACAACCTCATAATCTTGTTCTGTTAATAAGCCCTTGATACCTGCACGCAGCAGTGGGCTGGAATCCATGAGAATGACTTTTCTACCTGACATTCCTGTCTGTCCTGAGTGGGTAACAAAAACATTATTTTCTCTCCGTCTCTAAAAAAGTGAACCAAGACTTGTCTTTATCTTTGCCATTATTTTCTTCACGCCATCTCTACCGAACCTTTCCCTTAAATGACTTATAAGACCGGTTTGCGACAGGTCTTATTAAGCCAACACTTGCCAGCCGGGAAGATAGCGCCAGCCAGGGAATGTATCCCGTATGGAAGTGCGTCTGGCGCGTTGCGCGGACACAGATCGATTATTTACACGAGAATTTAAAAAATGACTCTCAAGCCAGTAAATATTGCAGTCGTAGAGAAAGATACGATTGTCAAAGCTGACGTTCTGCGCAGTGAAAAGGTTGGCAGTGCTGTCAAAATTAAGGCCATCCCGAATGCAAAATACATTCTTGCTGAAGGGGAAAATGGCGTCGCGCCAGAAAACATTACGCTGAAACGCGTAGGCAAAGACCTGTTCGTCATGCTGGAAGGCACTGATGAGGATCAGCCACAGCTGATCATTGAAGACTATTTCGATAACCCAGGTGAGCTGGTCGGTAAAGGCGAAGACGGTCAATGGCATGAGTACATCGCCACCGATGGCGACGACGACCACAAAGCCGCGTTCCTGCTGGACGGCGAATCTTCCGCTCATGCGCTGGGCGCAGGGGCGATTGCAGGTCTCGACGGTCTGGCCGTTGCGGGCACCGCATTTTCTCCTGCTCTGCTGGCGCTGGGTGCGTTAGCCGGGATTGGTGCGCTGGTAGGCCTGGGCGCCATTATTCGTCATAACCGTGACGATGGCGGTGACAAAAAAGGCACCGTTGCACCTGTTGCTACCCCTGAACTGACCGACGTGCACGACGATTACGGCACCAAAACCGGCTCGATCCCGCAAAACGGCGTGACTGATGACGCCACGCCAACATTTAGCGGTACAGGCAAAGCGGGCGATATTGTTGAGTTCTGGGAAAACAACGTCAAGCTCGGCGAAACCCGTGTCGGCGCTGACGGCACCTGGACCTGGACGCCGGAAACCCCGCTGGCGCACGGCGACCACAGCATTGTGCTGATCGGTAAAGACCCGGATGGCCGCACCAGCGCGCCGAGCGACTCTTTTGATTTCACCGTCGATCTGGAAGCCCCTGTTAAGCCGATTATTGGCGAAGTGGAAGACGATGTTGGCGCGAAAACAGGCCCAATCCAAAACGGCGATGCGACTGATGATAAACAGCCGGTCTTCCGCGGTGAAGGTGCCACGCCTGGCGATACCGTGCGCCTGATCGTTGACGACGAAGTGGTCGGCACGGCGATCGTCGGTGAAGACGGTAAATGGGAAGTGACGCCGGAAAACCCTCTGCCGGAAGGCAGCCATACCGGTAAGGTGATCATCACCGATCCGGCCGGGAACGACAGCGAACCGTCTGATGACTTTAAATTTATCGTTACGCCAGAAAAACCGGTCATCGGCGAAGTAGAAGATGACGCGGGTACCGTTGTGGGGCCAATCCAGAACGGCGGTGCAACTGACGACACGCAGCCGACGTTCCGCGGTGAAAACGGCACGCCTGGCGATACCGTCAGACTGATCGTGGACGATGAACTGGTGGGAACGGCGATCGTCGGTGACGACGGCAAGTGGGCAGTGACCCCTGAGAAACCGTTGCCGGAAGGCAGCCACACCGGGAAAGTGGTGATTACCGATCCAGAAGGCAACGCCAGCGAACCGTCTGATGATTTCGAATTTATCGTTGATCTGCAAGGTCCTGACAAGCCGGTCATTGGTGACGTTGAAGACGACCAGGGACCGTCCGTAGGGCCAATTCATGATGGTGACACCACTGACGATACCCAGCCGGTGTTCAGTGGCGACAAGGGTACGCCTGGCGACACCGTGCGTCTGATTATTGACGACGAAGTTGTGGGTACCGCAATTGTTGGTGATGACGGCAAGTGGGAAGTAACTCCGGAGAAACCGCTGCCGGAAGGGAATCATGAAGCTGTCGTCGTCATCGTTGATCCGGTCGGTAACGCCAGCGATCCGTCCGATCCGATCGGCTTCATCGTAGACACCACGCCGCCGTTAAAACCGACGATTGATAGCGTGTTTGATGATGCTGGCCTGAAAACAGGCAACCTGACCAACGGCGAGGTCACCGATGACAGCACCCCGGCCTTTACCGGTACCGCTGAGAAAAATAGCCTGGTGCACATCATTGTTAACGGTAAGGAAGTGGATTCCGTTACCGCTGACCCGACAGGTAAATGGACCTGGACGCCGTCTCCGGCGCTGACGAACGGCCACTACGATGTGAAAGTGGTTGCCGAAGACAAAGCGGGTCTGCGTTCCGAACCATCCGATGCGTTCTCGTTTGAGCTGGTAGCAGGCGGCATTCCTCCGGCACCGGCAATCACGGACGTAATCGATGATGTTGATGCCCATGTTGGCACCGTACAGCAGGGTGGCATCACGAACGATGACAAACCGACCATCACCGGTACGGGTCAGGACGGGACGACCATTTACCTGTATGACGGCACTAACCCGACGCCAATCGGTAGCGCTGTGGTTACGGGTGGCACCTGGACCATTGATTTCGACACTGCACTTTCGCAGGGCGAGCACCGCTTCCGCGCGGTGGCGGAAAACGCCGTGGGCAACCGCAGCCCGGAAACCGGCGAGTGGATGATTATTGTGGACTCCGTTAAACCGCTGGCACCTACGGACATTGAACTGTGGGACGACTTCGGCACGCCGGGAATTATTGCGGATAACGGTACCACCGACGATAACACCCCAACCTACCGTGGTAAGGGTGACGCGAACGGTACCGCGATCATCGATCTGGGTAATGGCACCACCGTGCGCGTGCCGGTAGATGGCAGCGGTAACTGGAGCTACACCCCGGCACCGGCCCTGGCGGATGGTGACTACACCTGGAAAGTCTCGATTGAAGACAAAGCGGGTAACGTTGGACCAGAGTCTGCGCCGATCCACTTCACCGTGGACACCAGCCACAACGGTGTGTCTATCAGCCACGTGGAAGACGATGAAGGCGAACTGAAGAGCAATCTGGCCAGCGGCAGCCATACCGATGACACGACACCAACCGTTGTGGGCCGCGCAACGCCTGGTGCCGAAGTGAAAGTGTATCTGGACGGCAACTTTGTCGACACCGTGATCGCTGACCCGGCGACCGGTGCGTGGAAATACACCTTCAACCCGGCGCTGACCACTGACAAGACGTACCAGATCACCGCCAGTGAAAATACCGGCACCGGTGATAGCGCGCAGACGGCGCCGTTTGAACTGACGCTGGATACCCGCGTACCGGTTGGCTCATTCGATAGCGTATCGGATGACGTCGGTCTGGTGCAGGACGACCTGGCGAACCCGGCAGTGACCGATGACACCACGCCAACTCTGCACGGGACCGGCGTCGCGGGTGATGTCGTGTTTATTTATGACGGTGACACGCTGATCGACTCCGTGACCGTAGGCCCGGGCAACACCTGGAACTTTACACTGCCTGCACAGAACAACGGCACGGAACTGGCCCTGAAGACGGTGTTCCAGAGTCCGACCGGCGTGAGAAGCGCCCCGTCCGCGGAGTGGAAAATCACCATTGATACCGACGCGCCGACAAGCAGCGCGGTGGTGGATGCGATGACCCAGGACTCCGGTGTCAGCGGCAGCGACTTCATCACTAACAGTGGTAAAGCCGGTAGCCTGATCAGCGGTCATCTCTCAGCTCCGCTGGAAGCAGGCGGGAAAGTACTGGTCTCCACTGACGGCGGGAACACCTGGCTTGAAGCGATGGTCGACGGCGACAAATGGGCGTTTGTTGACGGACAGGGACACAGTGCTGACTGGACTGTCCTGACGCGTGTGGTCGATATCGCCGGGAACTACACCGAATCCTCGCAGAAAGTGGTGCTGGATCAGGTGGCACCTGATGCACCGACCGACGTGGTGCGCAGCGGTAATGACGTGACGGTAACGCTGCCAGGCAGCGGGATTGTCGAGGGCGACACCGTGCTGGTGAAGAACGGCGACGTTACCGTGACCCATACGCTGACGGCTGCCGACATTGCTAACGGCAACGTGACCCTGACCATGCCTGCGGGTGGCTACACCGATATTCCGGTGGGCGCGGCGATTGTTGACGCGGCGGGTAACAGCTCCAGCTACCGCACCAGCGCGTTTACCAGTACCAACAACTTCGAAGACGACACGGAGTTCGCGGACATTAACGCGGGAGCGTGGGTACACGGGATGCGTTTCTCCCACACACCAGGTACCGGCCCGACGGATTATGAGTTCAACAAACAGGTCATTGGTACGGGTAGCACCAACAGTCTGTATCTCTACAGTAGCTCAGGAGATAACGGGATGGCAGGCAGCATGTTCGTTGATTTCCAGTATGGCGCTAAAACGATCGATTTCGTTTTCAACCCGCGCCTTGCTGGCCCATCGACGGTGGTGACGTTCTACGACATCAACGGCAATGAGATTAGTTCGCAGACGGTGAGTGCTTTCCTCAGCAACCGTAACGTCCCGGTGTCGTTTACCAGCCCGGATGATACACCGGTTTACCGGATGGAGATCCACCACGAGGAGCAACCAACAAGCACCGGGTTTGGTTTCAGCATCGATAACCTGGTGGTGAGCGGAACGGCGAAAACCGTCACCCCGGGTGAGTTCCTGGCGGATAACCAGGGCGATGTCTGGTACGGGGACGCAGCGGACAACCTGTATCAGGTTGCGGACGTGGCCAGCCTGACCGGTGCGGTGATTCAGGGTGGAGAAGGCACCGACACGCTGAAGCTGCTGGGGGCGGATCAGCACCTCGACCTGAGCGCGCTGACCCACCCTGTCCAGTCAGTGGAAGTGTTCGACATTACGGGAACAGGCAACAACACCCTGACGCTGAGTGCGGGGGATGTGCTGGAAAACGCCACGCAGAACCTGTTCCACGACAACGACTTCAACCAAATGATGGTGAAGGGCGACGCGGGGGACACGGTGAATCTGAGCGACCTGCTGCCGAACGGTATGGACCCGGGTAACTGGACCGATGGCGGGACGGTGAATGTTGGGGGAGTGGAGTATCAGTCTTATCAGATGGATAGCCTGAATACCGAGATCCTCGTTCAGATGGGAGTCACGGTCACGCTACAGAACCATTAATTGATGCCAGGAAAGTGAGGCTCCTGCACCGGAGCCTCCAGAACGTTTTAGACCAAAACATAAACAGAATTCATTTGGAAAATTGTATGAAAAAGACCATTACTTCTAACAACAATACCGAAAATATCGCCGCAATGGCGACATTGCCACCGCTGCCGACAGACGTTTTACTGTGGAACGACTACCAGTTCCCGCGTGAAATTCACAACGGCGATCCGAGCGAAGATAACACCCCAACCTTTAGCGGTAAGGGTGAGGCGGGCATGACGGCGGTGATCGACCTCGGTGGCGGTCAGAGCGTTCGCGTACCGGTCAGTTCAGAAGGTATCTGGAGCTGGACCCCTGCGCCTGCGCTGGCGGACGGGTCTTATACCTGGTCAGTCGCTCTGGAAGACAATCAGGGCAACCGCGGTCCGTCTACCCCGCCAATCAGCTTCACCATCGATACGGTAGGTAATGCGGTCTCCATCAGCCACGCTGAAGATAACACCGGTACGCTGACCAACCCGCTGGCAAGCGGCAGCAGCACGGATGATGTTAACCCGGTTATCGTGGGGACGGCGACGCCGGGCTCCCTGGTGACCCTGTACGTTGATGGCGAACCTGTTGGCTCGATGACCGCTGATCCGGTCACCGGCGAGTGGGCGATTGAGATCAACCCGGCGCTGGAATCGGGTAAAACCTACGAAATCACCGCGGGCGAGTATAGCGGCCCAGGCGAAATCCCTGCGCCGACGCGTCCGTTCCTGTTGACGGTAGATACCGTTGTGCCGACCGGCACCTTCGATCGTATTGAAGACAACGAAGGCCGTTATAAGGGTGATGTGGCCAACCCGGGCGTGACCGATGACACCACCCCAACCCTGCACGGTACCGGCCGTCCGGGGGATATCGTGTTCGTGCGCAACGGCAGCGACATCATTGATTCAGTCACTGTTCGCCCTGACGGCAGCTGGGAATACACCCTGCCTGAGCAGACGAACGGCACTGCGCTGGACGTCAGCGTGGTCTTCCGTGGCCCGACCGGTGTGGAAAGCGCACCGACCGCACCGTGGAAGCTGGTGATTGATACTGAAGCACCAAACAAACCGATTATTGGCGACGTCGAGGACGACCAGGGTCCGGATGTCGGCCCTATTCACAACGGTGACACCACGGATGATTCGCAGCCGGTATTCAGCGGCGAAGGCGCCGTGCCTGGCGATACCGTTGAACTGATTGTTGATGACGAAGTCGTGGGGACCGCGATTGTCGGTGACGACGGTAAATGGGAAGTGACCCCGGAGAAACCGCTGCCGGAAGGCGAACATGAAGCGGTAGTCGTGATCACCGATCCTGCGGGCAACGCCAGCGAGCCGTCCGATCCGATCGACTTTATCGTCGACACGCAGCCGCCGGCAAAACCGACGATCGATACCGTTTATGATGACGCAGGTCAGCATACCGGCAATATCGCTAACGGTGGTATTACGGACGACAGCACCCCGGACTTTACCGGTACAGCCGAGAAGGGCAGCCTGGTGTTTATCATTGTGAACGGGAAAACCGTTGACTCTGTGACCGCTGACGCCTCAACCGGGATCTGGACCTGGACGCCAGCACTGGGCATGGCCAACGGCCATTACGATGTCACCGTTGTGGCGCAGGACAAAGCGGGGCTGCGTTCCGAGCCGTCTGATGCGTTCTCGTTTGACCTGCTGGCGGGCGGTATTCCGACGGCTCCGGCCATTACTGACGTGATCGACGACGTTGACGCGCACGTGGGTACGGTACAAAACGGCGGCATCACGAACGACGCACGCCCGACCATTACCGGTACCGCACAGGATGGCACCACGGTCTATCTGTACGATGGCACTAACCCGGATCCGATCGGCAGTGCCGCGGTAACGGGTGGCCGCTGGACCATTGACTTTGATTCTGATCTGCCGCAGGGCGAGCACCGCTTCCGTGCTGTGGCCGAAGACAGAACCGGTAACCGCGGTCCGGAAACCGGCGAGTGGGTGATTATTGTCGATTCCGTTGATCCGCTGGCACCTACGGACATTGAGCTGTGGGACGACTTCGGCACGCCGGGTCTCATCGCCAATGACGGCACCACCGATGACAACACCCCAACCTACCGTGGTAAGGGTGAGGCGAACGGTACCGCGATTATCGATCTGGGTAACGGTACTACCGTGCGCGTACCGGTAGACGAGAAAGGTAACTGGAGCTACACCCCGGCACCAGCGCTGGCGGATGGCGACTATACCTGGAAAGTCTCTATCGAAGACAAAGCAGGTAACGTGGGTCCGGCTTCTGACCCTATCCACTTTATCGTGGATACCAGCCGTAACGGTGTTTCCATCAGCCACGTTGTGGACGATCAGGGCGACTTCGTCGGTAATCTGGGCAGCGGTAGCCACACTGACGACACGACCCCAACAGTGGTGGGCCGTGCGACGGCGGGTGCCCTGGTGAAAGTGTACGTTGATGGCAAATACATCGACAGCGTGCGCGCTGACGCCGTAACCGGTGCATGGCAGTACACGCTCAGCCCGGCGCTGACAGCGGATGCAACCTATAAGATCACCGCCAGCGAAGACGCAGGCGCAGGTGAGAGTGCACAAACCGCACCGTTCGAACTGACGCTGGATACGCGAGTGCCGACAGGTTCTCTGGATCGCGTCGCGGATGACGTGGGTCTGGTTCAGGACGATCTGGCGAACCCGGCCGTGACCGATGACACCACCCCAACCCTGTACGGTAAAGGTGTGGCAGGTGATGTGGTGTTTATCTACGACGGTACCCGACTGCTTGACTCCGTCACCGTAGGGCCAGCAAATACCTGGAACTACACGCTGCCACAGCAGAACAACGGCACTGAGCTGTCTCTGACGGCGGTATTCCAGAGCCCGACCGGCGTGAAGAGCGCACCAACGGCTGCGTGGAGCCTGACCATTGATACCGAAGCGCCAAACGCGCCGGTTATTACCGGCTCCTGGGATGATGTCCAGGGCGGTGTATATAACGGTCTGGTGGGTAATGGCGGTGTAACCAACGACAGAACGCTGGATTTACGCGGCACGGCGGAAGCAAATAGTGTTGTTTACATTGTGATCGATAACTATGGCACTGTTGCGGGTTCCGTGACGGCGGATGCGAAAGGTAACTGGGCATTCCCTGTCACGACTAACTACAACCAGCAGTACGACTTCCATGCGTACTCTGTCGATCCGGCGGGCAACCGTTCAGTGGACTCTGCGAAGTTCTCGATTACAGTTGATACGGTCAATAACGCACCTGTCATTACCGGCTCCTGGGATGACGTTCAGGGCGGTGTGTATAACGGTCTGGTGGGTAACGGTGGCGTAACCAACGACAGAACGCTGGATTTACGCGGCACGGCGGAAGCGGGCAGCGTGGTGTATATCATCAACCCGGCAAACGGTGGGGTGCATGGTTCAACCACGGCGGGTGCGAATGGACAATGGTCTTTCCCGCTGACCACCAACTATAACCAGACGTATAACTTCCAGGCTTACTCTGTTGATAAAGCCGGGAACCGTTCGGAGAACTCCACCAACTTCGCGATTACCGTGGATACCGTGGTGGCCGCACCGAACGTAACGGTTATCTCTGATAACGTGACCGGCGGTAAAGTCGGTAACCTGGTTGACGGAGATCGTACTAACGATAACCGTCCGACCATTACCGGTAATGGTGCCGAAGCGGGTGCGAAGATTGAGATCGTGCTGGCGCTGGGTAACCAGGGATGGACGAGCGGTACAAACCTCGTCTACACCACCACGGCCAAAGCCGATGGTACCTGGAGCCTTGAAATTCCGAAGGCATTGCAGGATGGCACCTGGTACTTCCGTGCTAATCAGACTGACCTGGCGGGCAACAAGAGCGCTCTGGGGAACCAGCACTATGTTGTTGTCGATACCGTGGCTGCCGCGCCGAACGTAACGGTTATTACTGATAACGTGGCGGGCGGTAAAGTCGGTAACCTGGTTGACGGAGATCGTACTAACGACAACCGTCCGACCATCACCGGTAACGGTGCGGAAGCGGGCGCGAAGATCGAAATCGTGCTGGCGCTGGGTAGTCAGGGGTGGACGAGCGGTACAAACCTCGTTTACACCACCACCGCCAAAGCGGACGGTACCTGGAGCCTGGAAATTCCGAAGGCATTGCAGGATGGAACCTGGTATTTCCGTGCTAATCAGACTGACCTGGCGGGCAACAAGAGTGCTCTGGGTAACCAGCACTATGTAGTGGTTGATACGGTTAACGCAGCACCGACCATTACCAGCGTGATGGATAACGTCGGGAATGAAACCGGCAATGTTGCCAACCTGGGTAAAACGGATGACAGCACGCCAACGTTGAACGGTACGGCGGAGGCAGGCAGTACGGTCTATATCGCCGTGAATGGTGGCACCTACTCGACCACCGCCTCGGCGACGGGTAGCTGGAGCTTTACACCGTCTGCACTGCCTCTGGGTAACCATACCTTTAGCGTCTTCTCGATTGATCAGGCGGGTAACAGGAGTGCGGGTGTTTCCCGTAGCCTGACGGTAATCTCACCGAAAACAAGTGGCTTTGAGGACTTTAATGCGCTGACCCCACAGAGCTATGGGAAGGGGCTGGTTACACTGGCGAGTGGTCTGAAATTTACGTTAAGCGATAACTATTATCCGGGTTACGGTGGTTCAATTTATCAGTGGGGTGTAGGGAATAGCCGTAAACTGGCACTGACCGGCGATATCACCATGCATTTTGATGGTGTGAATGCGGTAAGCATGAAGCTTTCCGGTGCAAACGACTCAATTCAATCGAGTGTCGTGAAATCCACCTTCATTGTCTACGATACTGCAGGCAAGGTGATTTCATCCGGGTATCTGCCTTCTGGGGAAGCGACCTTCTCCGCCACCGCACCAGCGGGACGCGAGATTGGCAATATTGTCTTCCATATGGGGCGTGGGGCCAGCAGTGGTCTGTCGGGCGGTGGTAATACCATCAACACCGATCAGTACATGATTGATGATGTTCGCTGGACGGTTAACACCACCCGCACTGCCTCCAGAAGCATGATGATGAGCACGGAAGAGCAGCATGACGACAACACCCATGCCGTCAGCACGCTGAACGGTCACGAGATCAATCTGGATAACCTCCAGCACAAGACCATTGATCTGACCAACAGCAAGCAGGACAAGCTGAATATCAGTCTGAACGACGTGCTGACCCACGCGGAGAAAGATCTGTTTATCGCCGATGGCAATAAACAGATGATGGTTCAGGGTAACAAAGGTGATGTTGTGAACCTGAGCGATCTGCTGCCAGACAACAGCGATCCGGGTAACTGGACCAATGCAGGCAACGTTAAAGTTTCCGGCGTGGAATATCAGGTTTACCAGGTGGAAAACCTTGATGTTGAACTGCTGGTGCAGAACGGCGTCACCGTCAACGTGAATAATCACTAACTAAAACTTTTCCAGGCCCCCGGGAGGGGGCCTGTGGAGGATTTATGACTTTTTTCAAGACCTCTTTATTCGCGGCGCTGTTTACTACCTCCGCATTTGTTATCCACCCGGCGCTGGCGGCGGAGAATTTTGGTAAGACCTATCAGCCTGTCGCTCCCGTCGGCCAGACGCAGACGCAGGTGGTTTACTACCGTGATGCCAGCAACACCGCAGGTGGCGCGGCGCATATTTATGTCGATAACGAATTCCACGACGCACTGCTGCCGGGCGGCTATACCGTTTTCTGTCTGGCGCCGGGCAAGCATAATCTGGGCGCGTACCAGAATGATGCACCGCAGTATCGCGGCAAAGAGCAGGGCTACAACGTCGAGATGAGCGGCGGCCAGACCTATTTCGTGCGCGTCAGCTCAACCATGAATGCGGTGCCGGAAGCCCGTACGCGCGAGCAGGCGGAAAAGGATCTCGCTGGTCTGCGTGAGCAGACACACGTGCTGTCCCGTGCCTCAAGCGTAGAGGCCTGTAAGAACCTTGCGCCACAGTACAAAGATTACACCCTCTCGGGCGATGTGATGTTCCGCTTTGGTAAGGGAAATGAGAAAGGCGTTTCCGCTCAGGGTCGCCAGGCAGTAAAAGATCTGGTGGCGACGATCAAACGTGAAAACGTTGAACTGAAACAGATCCAGGTGATCGGCCACACGGACGCCATCGGCAGCGATCGTAGCAACTATGCGCTTGGCCTGAAGCGCGCGCAGACTGTCCGCACCATGCTGGCTGAAAACGGTCTTCCGGCTCGCCTGATGACGGCGACCAGCGTGGGCAGCAATGAGCCTGTAGTCAATGACTGTGACGCCTCGAACAAGAGCGCGTTGATCTCCTGTCTGTCGCCTAACCGCCGCGTTGTGGTACGCGTAAGCGGCGATCAGAACGTGACTGCTCCTGCGCAGAAATAATCGCTAAACCCTGCCTTCCCGTAACGGGAGGGCACCATCTTTTCCCCCTGTTTCCTCTCTAAAACCTGATTCGTGACAAAAAATAACCAGTTCCATTGAGACAGGTCTCATTAAGGCAAGACCATTCCGCGTGACAGAATATTCCTAATTCATCTCAAAAAGTCATTTTATCTTTTTGATTTAACTGTCTTTTAACAACCAGGAACACGCGAATTATGGAATCCTCAATGGCCAATACCCAGGAGGAACAGCTGCACACTATCGCCCGTGATACCCGACTCAATGACGACACTCTGCTCAGAAGCATTGCCTGGCTGTCCGATCATTATGGTCTGGGTAAGAGCGACGATGTCTTGCTGGCTGGTCTGCCTGTTGAACAAACTCTCACACCCTCTTTAGCGCTTGATGCGCTTAAAAATGCCGGTATCACCGGGGGGCTCATCAAGCGTAATAGTGCGGAACTGCCCGAGCAGGTTTTCCCCATGATTCTGCTGCGCAAAGGTGCGGGCGGCATGGTGCTGCTTGCGCGCGAGCGTCGTAAAAATGCCGACGATAAATGGGATCTGTTCTACTCCCTGATCATGCCGGAAGTGGGCGACGAGCCGGTTGAGCTGAACCATGAGGCGCTCAGCGAGCTGTATGTCGGTTATGCCATTGCGGCGAAACCAACTGCGCGCATTGACAGCCGGGTCAGCGATATCGCGCCGCCGCAACCAAAAGGTCACTGGCTGTTCAGTACCCTGTGGCGCTATCGAAGCTACTACCGCAGCGCGGCGCTGGCGTCGGTGCTGGTCAACGTGCTCGCGCTGGCAACGGTATTCTTCACCATGAACGTGTATGACCGCGTTATCCCTAACCAGGCCTTTACGACGCTCTGGTCGCTGGCGGCTGGCGTACTGGTGGCTATGGTCTTTGAGGCCATTACCCGTACCGTGCGGGCGCATCTGCTCGACACCGCCGGCAAGAAAGCGGATTTGATTGTCGGCAGCGTTCTGTTCCGTCAGTCGCTGGCGGTCAAAATGGAGCATAAACCGGCCTCTTCCGGCTCGTTTGCCAACCAGCTGCGCGAGTTTGAATCCGTGCGTGACTTCGTCTCATCAGCCACCCTGGCGGCCATTGCCGACTTACCTTTTGTGCTGCTGTTTATCGGCATTATTTTTGCCATCGGCGGTACGCTGGCCTTTATTCCGATGCTGATGTTGCCGATGATCCTGATCGTCAGCCTGCTTATCCAGTGGCCGCTGGCGAAGGTAATGAAAGCCAGCCTGCAGGAAGCCTCGTTAAAGCAGGGCGTACTGATTGAATCCATTGAAGGCATGGAAACCCTGAAATCGGTCGGCGGTGAATCCTGGATGCAGAGCCGCTGGCAGAAATTCAGCGCCATGCAATCTTCCAGCGCGGCGGCGTCAAAACATTATTCGACGCTGGCGATGAACTCGGTGAGTTTCCTGCAGCAGCTGCAGACGGTGATGCTGATTGTCACCGGTGTATACCTGATCGATGCCGGTAACCTGACCCAGGGTGCGCTGATCGGTACCGTAATGCTGGCGGGTCGCGTGACCGCGCCATTAAGCCAGGTGATTGGTTTAGCCGTGCGTTATCAGCAAGCGAAAGCCGCGCTGGGCTCGCTGAACAGACTGATGGAACACCCGACCGATCGCAGCAGCGACATTGATTACATCAAACAGCCTGAGCTGAATGGTGATATTGAGCTGAAAGGCGTGACCTTCTCCTATCCGGCGCCGCCGATGCAGCCAAACCCGGAGATCCTCAAGGGCGTCAACCTGACGATCAAGCCGGGCGAGCGCGTGGCGATTGTCGGCAAGATTGGCAGCGGTAAATCGACCCTGCTGCGCATCATCGCGCGCCTTTACACCCCGGTGAAAGGGCAGCTCTTCAGCAGCGGTCTGGATGTGAACCAGATTGAGCCCTCCGACTGGCGTAATAATGTGGGCTTTGTCGGCCAGGAAGCGCGCCTCTTTTACGGCACCCTGCGTGAAAACATTATGATTGGCCGTCAGAACGCCTCCTCTGATGAATTCCTGCACGTGCTGCGTCTGACGGGGCTGGATCAGATTGCGGCGCGTCACCCGCGCGGTATCCACATGCCTGTTGGCGAGCAGGGCAACAGTTTGTCCGGCGGTCAGCGTCAGCTGGTATCACTGGCGCGTACGCTGCTGGCGAAACCGAATCTCTTGCTGCTGGATGAACCGACCAGCGCGATGGATTCCCAGACGGAAGCCCTTTTCTTACAACACCTGAAAGTCGCGACCGCCGGACACACGCTGGTGGTGGTTACCCATCGCCCGTCGCTTCTGGCGCTGGTCGATCGCATGGTCATTATTGATGACGGCAAAATTGTGGCCGATGGTCCTAAACAGCAGGTGCTGGCCGCTCTTAACGGCGCACCCGCAAACGACAGTACCCCTGCAAAAGCCGCTACAGGAAAACAGCCCGTGGAGGCCAGCGCATGAAATTCTTAAAACGTAACAACAGCAAGGCATTATCCGCGCGTGATGCCGCCTGGATGAGCGATATCCAGGAAGCGCTATTCTCCCAGACCACGCCAAAGTCGCGCCTGGTGCTATGGCTGATTCTGGTGGTGTTCGTCGGGTTTTTAACCTGGGCGCATTTCGCCAAGGTGGAAGAGATCACCAAAGGCGACGCGAAAATCGTCTCGAAAAGCCGCGAGCAAATTATCCAGAGCCTGGAGGGCGGGATTCTCGAAGAGCTGAACGTCCGTGAGGGCGACATTGTTGAGCCGGGGCAGGTACTGCTGAAAATAGACCCGACCCGCGCCCAGTCCAGCTATCAGGAGACGCTGCGTAAAGTGGTGGCGCTGGAAGCGACCGTTAACCGCCTGCGTGCAGAGGCCTACGGCCTGCCGCTGACGTTTAGCGACCGGGTGAAACAGTACCCTTCCGAAGTGGACCTGGAAACCCGCGCCTACAACAGCCGCAAACAGGCGCTGGAAGAAGGGGTGGCCTCGCTCGAGAAAAGCTACCGCCTGGCGCAAAACGAAATTGCCATGTCCGAGCCGCTGGCCGCGCGCGGCCTGCTCTCAGAAGTGGAGCTGCTGCGTATGCGTCGTCAGGCGAATGACCTGCAATCGCAAATTGTCGAGCGTCGTAACCGCTATCAGGCGGATGCCAACGCCGAGCTGATTCGCCAGGAGCTGGATCTGGTGCAGGCCGAAGAGAGCCTGACAGGACGTGCCGACGTGGTGAGCCGGACAACCATCTCCGCGCTGGTAAAAGGCACCGTGAAAAACGTGCGTGTCACCACCATCGGCGGCGTTATCCAGCCCGGTGAACACATTATGGAAATCGTGCCGCTGGAAGACCAGCTGCTGGTTGAAGGGAAAATCAAACCGTCTGACGTCGCCTTCCTGCATGCCGGATTACCGGCAATGGTGAAAATCACCGCATACGATTTCGGCATCTACGGTGGCCTGAAAGGGCACGTGTCTCTGGTCAGCCCGGATACGCTGAAGGATGACGCCAAAGCTGCCGCCGGCCGCCCTGACGACACCTATTACCGGGTGATGGTATTAACTGACAGCAGCACGCTGAATGCGGGCGGTAAATCTCTGCCTATCATTCCCGGCATGATTGCCACGGTTGAAATCCGCACCGGTGAAAAAACCATTCTCGATTACCTGTTGAAACCTATCTTCAAAGCGAAGGAAGCGTTCCGCGAGCGTTAATATGAAAAGTAACTCTATTTTTATGCAGCGCCGCCTGGCGGCGCTGTTAACGGCCGCGGCTTGCCTGGCATCGGCTAAAAGTGCAGCAAATAGTGACGGCTTATTAGCCTTTGCGCCTGTAGACCCTGCGGTAAAATCTCGCATGGTGATGGCCTCGACACCGCCCGCACCCGCTGCGCCGTTAGTGGAGCAGGCGCCGGTGACACATGCGGCCGCCGCGCCGAAACGTGATAATACGGCCCGCACGCCCAGCGAAAGGGAAATTCGCGCCCTGTTTAATGATGCGGTGAATACCGCGCTCAGTATCAGCCCCGAAGTGCGTGGCGCGAATTATAATACTGAAGCGGCAGAAGCGAATGTTGACGAAGCGAAAGGTCAGCGCTGGCCGCAGATTGATGTCGGCACCCGTTCCAAAAGTTATCAGTTTGGTGGTGGTGAGCGTCGCTACAGCGACAGCCGACCGGCGGTCACCGTGAATATGGCGACCACACTGCTCGATTTTGGCCGCACCAGTAACACCATCAAAAGCCGTGAAGCCCTGCATGACGCGGCGAAAAATAACGTCGATGCCCAGGCGGAAGATATCGCCTGGCAGGTCAGCAGCGCGCTCGTCGAACTGAGCAAGCAGCGCCAGATTATCAGTCTGAGCCAAAAGTATGTGGCGCGGATGAACGAGCTGGTTGAGATGCTGGACGGGATCGTGAAGGTTGATCAGGGGCGCCGCAGCGAGCTGACGCAGGCCCGGGGGCGGCTGCTCCAGGCGCAATCGTCGCTGGACACGGCCGTCTCACGTGCGCGAGATACTGAAATTACCCTTAACCGCCTGCTGGGGGACAAAAAAGTACCCCTGCCTGCGGCGACGACCTGGAACCTGAAACCGGGTGAACTGACGACACAGCTTTCGGCCATCGACACGCATCCGACGATTCGCCAGGCTCAGGCGGAGACCGCGTCGGCGCTGGCGGATGCGGATGTCGCGCGCTCGGCCTCTTACCCGACAGTGACCTGGAACGTGGGCAAAAGCACCGGGCGTGACGAACTGGGGCGTGAACAGTCCTGGGAGACGGGTGTGAACGTGAGCTGGCCGATTTTCCGCGGCGGTTCTCAGCGAGCCGCTGCACTCTCTGCCGCGCGTCGTGCGGACGCCAGCAGAGAAACTATAGAAAAACAGTTACGCGATTTGGATAACCGCGTGCGCGCGGCGGATCAGGACGCCCGCAGCATGCTGGAACGCGCTGAGTTGTACCATGACTTAGCCTTTGAATCCGATCGCATTCGCCATGATTTCTTCGATCAATGGTACCACCTTGGCAGACGAACCCTGCTGGATGTGCTGAGTGCAGAAAGTGATTATTACGGTAACCAGGTTGCAGAAGCCACCAACCGCTTTGACGCTTACGCTGCTATTTTTCGTAGTTATGCCAGTGCGGGAACATTATTGCAGTGGCTGAGAAAGCAGTAATCAGCCATTTTTATAATGACCCACACAGCAGGCACAGAAAGAGAGTGCAGATGAATCAGTATTCAGGAAAGAAAATTTATATCGCCTTACTCGACGATCATCCGATTGTCCGCAAAGGGCTGGAAATTATTTTCAGCCAGGAGCCGGATTTCGAACTGAAAGGCAGCTTTGCCAGCCGCATTGATCTGATTAACTTTTTACGTACCAACCGGATTGATGTGCTTATCCTCGACTATTTGCTCGGGGATGAAGACATTGACGGATTGCCGATGATTAAGCAGTTAATGAGCAATTTTCCCTGGCTGAAAATTTTGATCTCATCGACGCTGGAAAATACCGCCATTGTTCGTATGGCGCTGAAGGCAGGCGTGCGCGGGCATATCGGCAAAAGCCGTGACGCCTCGGAAGTGGTGGATGCCGTGCGCCGCGTGGCGGCTGGGCATATCTGCCTTTCCGAAAGCATGGAGAAGGAGTTTTATCTTATCTCCGAGCCATCTGCATCCGGTGACGCTGAAGATGAACAGCATGTAATTGACGGCATTGGCCGTCTGGACCAGCTTTCTGCCCGGGAACTGGAGGTGTTACGCCTTTTCCTTTCCGGTATGTCGGTGCTGCAAATTTCTGAGAAGTTCAGCCGGAGCCGCAAAACGGTTAGCGGCCAGAAGAAATCCGCAATGAAAAAGCTGGGCGTGAAGACCGACCCTGAGCTGTTCCTCTGGCACGACCAACTGCTGTGAGTGTTGTCCGGCGGCGCTACGCTTGCACGGGCCTACAATAAATCGTTCAATTAATTGATATTATTGTCGATTGTAGGCCAGCTCAGCGCAGCGCCACCCGGCAAGAAGTACTGTTACGCAGCGCCGTCGCCAGATCGCTAATAGAGCACGGCTTAAACAGACAATCGTTCATTCCCGCCTGCAAACACCGTTCCTTAATCTCATGCATCGCATTGGCGGTAAAACCAATAATCCATGCCGGTGTCCGGCCCTGCTCACGCTCAGCGTTACGCATCATGCCCGTTAGCTGATAACCGTTGATGCCCGGCATATTGCAGTCGGTGATAACCACATCAAAGGCAGTATCGGCCCAGATTTTGAGGGCCTCATCGCCACCGGAAGCCAGATGCGCATGCTGCCCCAGCCAGGCCAGCTGTTTGGCCAACAGGATGCGGTTTGCGGGATTGTCATCCACCACCAGCACGTTAAGCGCCGGTAACTTTTCATCTTCCGCATCAGGCTGGGCACGGGGCGTAACGGCACGGGTAACTTTAGGCAGGGAGAAGGTCGCCCTGACGGTGGTACCGACATGCTTTTCGCTGGCGAGCGTGAGCGTGCCATTCATGCTTTCACAGATGGTTCGGCTGATATATAACCCAAGGCCGGTGCCCGCCCGACGATTGTCCGCCTGGCTGAACGGCTTAAAGAGTGCGGCCTGCTGGCTGGCATCAATACCGATACCGCTGTCCTGCACCTCAATGACAAACTGGATGTTATCGGTGCCGGGCTCCTCACGCTGAGATAAGGTCAGCGTCACGCTGCCGCGGTCGGTAAACTTGATGGCGTTGCTTAGCAGGTTGGAGAGCACCTGCTTAATACGCAGCGGGTCGGCATAGACCTCATACAGCGCCTCTGTCGGGAAGACCTTATTCAACTGGATATTTTTTTCTATCGCCACGCCCTGGAACACCCGCATCATGTTGTCGATGAGTTTGCCGAACTGCACGGGTTCCGGGTTGAAATCGAGATGCCCTCCCTCGATACGGGAGATATCCAGGATATCGCCAATCAACCCCACCAGACCCTCTGCCGAGTCGTAGGCGACTTCCAGCGCCTGAAGATCGTGCTCGCCCTTGCGCCCTTTTTTCAGAACGATGTCCAGCATGCCGATAATGGCGTTCATCGGGGTGCGGATCTCATGGCTCATGGTTGACAGGAACACCGATTTTGCCCGGTTAGAGTCTTCGGCGCGATCTTTCGCCTCGCTCAGTTCCGCCAGCAGCGATTCACGTTCGGTCAGCATCTCGCGCAGCTGGGTGAGCTGCTCGTTCAGTTGCCTGCGCAGCGCCGCTTTACGCACAATCTGCCGACGTAAATAGAGCGCCCATCCCAGCGCTAATAGCACCAGAACGGCGCTGAAGACACCCGTGGCAATCAGCACTTCGCGATAGCGATACCAGAAGCTGTCGACCACCACCAGCTCGTTGGGTCGCCAGCGGTTCGCCAGGTTTTCCATCTCAATGGGTGAGATACTCAGCAGGACTTTATCCAGAATGCTCTGCAGTTCCGGGCTTGCCAGGCCAACGCCAAAGGAGATCCAGGCGGGGGAGTCGCCAACAATCGAAACCACCTTCAGCTTGTCCTGAAAATTGGTGTAGATCTGGTAATCCGTCATCACCAGAATACCTATTGCCGCGTCGGCATCGCCGTTGGTGATGCTGGCGAGCAGCTGCGATTCATTGCCCACGTGAACTATTTTGATCTCCGGGTAACGTTCGCGCACCAGCTGCTCCACGCCGATGTTTTTCACCAGCGCCAGGCGTTTGCCGCGCAGGTCGGCCAGCGTGTTAATGTCGTTACGTGAGGATGATGTGGCAAGAGCAAACGCGCTGCGTAAGTAGGGCCGCGTGAAGAGGACCTGACCCTTGCGCGCCTCGCTCGGCGTCACTGACGCGAGCATGTCAGCCTGCCCGTGGTTGACCTGGGCTATCAAATCATCGGTGGTATTGCCGGTCTCAAAGCTAAAGCGCAAGCCGGTGCGCAATGACACCACGGAGAAGAGATCCGCCACTACCCCGCGCAGCATCCCCTTGTTATCGATAAAGGAGACCGGGGCGGCATTATCCTGGCTGTAGATGAGCACGTTCACCACCGGATGCCGGGCGATCCACGCTTTCTCCTGGTCGGTAAAGACCAGCGACTTGGTTCCCTGTGCAATATCGACCCGATCGGGCTGCCAGCGGCGATAGAGATCCAGCTTTTCCTCTTCGGGTACCGCGCGGATGGTCGCGTTAATCAACTGGTTAAGCAGCGGGTTATTCTGGCTCAGGGCGAACCCCACTTCACGGTTGGGCAGCCGCGAGATGCGATCGATATGAATATTGTTTAAATAGTTTCGGCTCAGCGAATAGCTGTTACCGAGATAGGCGCGTGAATGCCCAAACGCCACGGCGCTCAGCGCTTCCTGATAGCTGTCAAACAGGCGAAAGCGCGCGTTGGGATAGGCCGCTTTCACCTGTGCCAGAGGCAGGTAGTCCCGGACCATCGCGACGTCGGTGTTAGCAAGGTCGTCCGCGAGAGGCTGGGTATCCCGGTCGTTCGCCCCCAGCACCGGTTTATCGCTGGCATAGGGCGTTGAGAAGACAAATGCGTCGTTGGCGTCAAAGGCGGAGACCGAGGGGATAAGATCGATATCACCGCGCGCCAGCGCCTGCCACAGCTCTTCCTGCGAGTCGTACATTTTAACCTGCACCGGCAGATTAAGCTGCCAGGACACCAGGCCGAGATAGTCGGCGCTCAGCCCCTCATATTCATGGCGTATGTTGCGCATGCCGAAAGGAGGCACGTCATAACGTGTGATACCCACCGTCAAGTTTTGCATATGCTTTAGCAGCGTTGCCTGCTCGTCAGTGAGCGGCAAGCGACTCATGCCCTCAATGGGGGTGCGCATCAGAATCTTATATTCTTCGCTGTGTGCCGGAGGCATCACGAATAAAAATAAAACCAGAAGCAAAAAACGACGAAGGTAGTGACGCATAACTTTTTATAACGCTCCTGAGCATAAGATACTGAAAGTGATATTCTGATTAAACGTTAAAAGCATTGTTATAAGACAAGGCTTGGTTATTATTCTGGCGATTGTGAATAACGAAAAGCACAATGTCTGGTCAGGAACGTTATTATTTCTACGCTATCCTCTCAATACTAATATAAGCGTGCATTTTCGCCTGCTTTTTGCTGCTTAAATCCTGCGCCATCATTGACTGCCGGGAACATCAAGACGGGTCTTGTCGCTTACTTTACAGACGAATGGGAAAATCATACGCACGATTATTTGATTTTGAGCCTGGACAATGCGTCGATCCCTTCAACCTCATCCATCTGCTGCAAAACAAGAAGCAATGCGTCAGACATTTGCTGCCCTGGCGGAGCAGTACCGTCATGCAATGGCCGTGACGGATTATGCGACGGCCTCTCGCTGCTGCGAAAAAGCGCTGGCCGTTCTGCCGCATAATATGTCGGTACAGAGCGATTACGCCCTTAGCCTGATGCGTGAGGGAAAACATGACAAGGCGTACAAAGTCTACCGCAAGATTTATCAGTCGCCCCGTCGTCATGAAGCGTCAGAAACCTGGCTCGATGGCCTGGCGGAACTGTGCGGCCATATGGGCAAAACGGATGAAATGCGCGCGTATGGTCTGGAGTCGTTGACCCTCTCTGACCAGCGTTTTCGTCAGGGAACCGCCTGGCCGCTGCCCCAGACACCACCGCCACCTTTTCAGGCGGATTGCCCGGAAAAAAACATTATCGCGTTCAGTCTGTATGGCGATCTGCCGCGCTACTGCGAAACCTTAATTAAAAACATTGAGGCCGCCGCAGAGCTGTTTCCCGGCTGGCGCTGTCGCGTGTATCTGGATGACTCCGTGCCCCAGCACGTCTGGCAGCGGCTGGCGCAGGCGGGTGCCGCGCTGGTGGATATGAGCCAGGAAAAGCGCATCTATCCCACGCTGTGGCGTTTTCTGGTGATGGATGACCCGCAGGTCGAGCGTTTTTTAGTGCGTGACGCTGACTCTCTGCTCTCTGAACGGGAACAGGTTTGCGTGGAAGACTGGCTGCGCTCGCCGTTTTATTTCCACCATATGCGCGACTATTTCACCCATACCGAGCTGTTGCTGGCAGGGATGTGGGGCGGCTGTGGCGGCGCGATCCCAGACGTGGAAGGAATGATGCGTCAGTTTGTGGCGAGCTACCGGGGAAGCGCCCGTTTCACCGACCAGTATTTCCTCAAAGTGGCGATCTGGCCTACGGTCCGGCAGAGCATTTTGAATCATGATGAGATCTTCGCCTTTCACCATGCTCAACCGTGGCCTGCACATCCGCCTGTTCGCTGGCAGACTGAGCACTTCCACGTGGGCAGCAACGCCGGGTTTACCGTGCTGGCGGGGCCGAGCGAGAAAGCCAGCGGTGAAAAGCAGGCTGTCGTATTACGGATTGAGGGGGAGAGCTATCGCTATACGGCGTTGGTGCGTGATGGGCAGTGGCGATTGCCTATCCCATTCTTCCTTGCTGACGGTTTTCGCGCGGGCGAGGTGCAGGTTGAGGTTATTACGCAACCTGATTACGTCTGAGGCGCAACGTCTAGTCCTGTCTGGACCAGTAGCTCCGTCTCAATACCCGGATGGTGATAAACCTCATATTGCACGCCATTCACGGTAACGGAGCCTCTGGCTTTCATCCATTCTCCTGGCTCTGATTCTGCTGGAAGCAGATCGGACAGATTGACCCGCTGCCCGGGAGGGCCTTTTATCAGTAGCTGCTGATTAACGTCGTCGATAAAAAGACGCTCTTCCCCCTGAATGAAAATATCGCCGAGCGCGATTTCGACCAGTGCAGGGAATTGATCGTCAGTCGCCATCTCTTTATGGGCATCGGCAGTGTTTTCGCCGTGGGCAGTTAACGTGTTATTCATTTTTTGTGGAACCTGTTTACGCATAGCAAATCTGCTGCGTTTTTACCTTCCAGCAGAGGAGGGGACAATAAGTCCGGTCTTATAAAAATCCGCTGACGATAGTTTTTAAAAACAAGACCGACCTTAATCCCGATTTGCCCACCTATTGCTAAAATTCCTGCAAATTATGGCGGTTATCCAGACAATGCATAACGAAGCGCGGTTGCTAAAATTAACGCTGTGCCAGCCTGCTGATTTCCAGCCCTCACTTTTCAGGGAACGACTCCAACGATGCGTTTTATCACTGCCCGGTTAATTAGCCTTTTTATGCTGCTTTGCAGTATCGGGCAGATTCAGGCCCAGGAACTGACCCTGCAACGCCGCGTGCAGGTCAATGCGCCGCATGTCCAGTTTAGTGGTGACGTGCAACAATGGCTGAAACACAATCAGACGCTTCACGTGGGCGTCTGGGGGTCTCCGCATCCTCCTCTCAGCGAAGGCATGGGGCACGGACTTTTCAGCGGGATTGCGGCCGATTATCTAGCGTTGCTGGAAGATAGCCTGAAGGTCAACGTCAAACTCCACTATTACAACCAGAGTCGTGATGCTTTCCAGGCGCTGCGTCGCCATGAAATTCAGATGGTGGCGATGTGGAACCCGGAGCTGTGGCCAAACGCCGAACTGGTGACCACGCCGCCATGGCTGCTGGATAAGTCAGTCTTAATGACCACTCGCGAGCGAGCCGATGACGCGCCTGAAGAGAGCCCAAAGACATTAGGTTTGATGACTGATACCAACGCCAGCCCGGCGCTGCGTCGCCACTATCCCGGCAGTATGCTCCGTTTCCAGTCCTGGTATCCTTCAGCCGTCAGCGCGCTGGCGTTTAAGCAGATAGATGCCCTGTGGATTAACCGGGCCAGTGCGGAGTACCTTACCCAGTATCATCAGGCTCAGGGGATACGCTGGCGCTACAGCCCGGCGCTGCCCAATCTGAACATGAGTTTTGGTGTAGATCGCCAGCTGCCGCAACTGGTGGAAGCCATCGACGCGGTGTTCAAACATATCCCCTTAGCCAGCCGTTTGCGTATTACCACCAGTTGGGGGCTTAACCGGAGCTTCGTCATTACCGCCAATCCGCTGGCGCTGGATCGGGAGGAGGAGAACTGGCTGCGTGAGCATAGTCAGATCCAGGTGATTCTGGATAGTCGCCAGCGCCCGCTCTCGTTTCTGGAGGATGGCACGCCAGCGGGTCTGGTGGTTGATCTGCTCAACCAATTTAGCGAGCAGTATGATATTCACTTCACGATATTGACCGCCGGTAGCGACGACGAACTCAACGCGTTAAAGCAGAATAACCCGGATGCGCTGGTGCTCAGGCAGGTGGCTGACGTGTCGCAAAAAACGTCCGCGGCCATGGCGATGACCTCGCCGTTGCTCACCACGCCGGCCGTGGTGGTGATGGATCAGACGATCAAACGGCCGGACGATTTTGCCCAGCTGAAGGGTGAAAAGCTGGCGATTATGGCCGACGATCCGCTGCGCCCCTGGCTGGAAACCTGGTATCCTACAATCAAACTGGTGTCGTTGACCCACATGGACGACGCGCTGGCGCGGTTGAAAAAAGGCGAAGTGCGCGGTGTGATCGCGCCGCAGTTTATCGCCAACTACCTGGTGACGCGCCATCATCCCACCCGTTTTCATCTGGCCGTCACGGTGCCTGTCCCCCTCATCGATGTCGTCATTGCCGCGCAAACCGAGACCAGCCAGCCAGTTAATATTCTCAATAAAGCGCTGGCAGATATGCAGCCGCAGGCACTGATGCAGCTGGCGGGTGACTGGCGACAAGCGGCCATCGACAATAGCGAAACCTGGGCGCAAAGTTCATTACTCAATTCTCTGGTCTGGGGCGTGCTGCTTCTGCTGGTGGTGACAGGGTGTTGGCTATGGATACAGTATCTGCGCGCCGCGCTGCGCCGTGGCAATGTCTTGCAGCGCCAGCTTACCGAACAGTTACGTTTTACCCAGGCGCTGATCGACGCCTCGCCCGTGGCGCTCTACGTTCGCGATCGTAACGGCCATCTGCTGCGCTACAACCAGGCCTGGGCGGATACCATCGGCCAGCCGGGCGATGCCTTCCAGGGGCAGCCAGTAACCGCGATCGACATGGTAGAACCGGCGGTGCTGGCGAACCTGGAGGCGAAATACCAGCAGGCGTTACAGGATGGGCAACCGCAGAACTGGGCTGACAGTTTTACGATAAACAACCAGACGCGCTACCTGCAGGGCTGGGTTGTGCCGTGGCACGACAGTCAGGGTGAAATTGGTGGTCTGATTGGCGGCTGGCTGGATGTCACTGAAAAAGAGCTGCTGATTGCTCAGCTCTCTGAGACGAAGGGTAATCTTGAGCAGGCAATAGGCAGCAAAAACGCCTTTATGCAGAGCATGGGGCATGAAGTGCGCACCCCACTCAGCGTCATCACCGGCCTGCTGGAGATGGAGCTTCAGGCGCTTGATGCGCGGCATGAGCATAATGAAAACCTGAATCTGATTTGGGAATCCTCCCTCAACCTGCTTTCGCTGATCGGCGATATGTTTGACGTCTTCCGTGCAGATAACCCGCAGCTGAACGGAACGATGCGCAGCACGCATCTGCCCCAGTTAATCCACAGTACCGTGGCGCTTTACCGGCAGCAGGCTGAAGCGAAAGGGATCACCCTGAACGTGCTGATCGAGCTCTCTACCGAGCGTTTTACCACCGATCCGCTGCTGATTATTCGCATCCTCTCCAGCCTGCTGCGTAACGCCATCAAGCATTCGAATGGTCAGGATATTGACGTTGAAGTGTATGAGGGCAGCAAAGAGCCGAATGCCACGACGATCCCGCTGGTCATCGAAGTGTGCGATCGGGGCGAGGGCATTGACGAGCACCTGATTGAGGACATTGCCAGACGAGCGCACCACGTGACGCTGAAATCAGAGTGGACCGACACCGGGTTCAGTTTACCGGCCTGCCTGTATATGGCCCATGCCGCCGGTGCGGAGGTACGTATCGACAGTGAACCGCATGAGGGCTGCGTGGTGAGCCTTCACTTCAACGCGGTGCCTGCCGCCAGCAAAGTGTTAACCCCTCCGCCTGTCGAACATATGCGCAGCCTGCATATTCTTGGGGTCGACGACTATCCGCCAGCACGCCGTGCGCTGCGGCAGCGGCTGGAGTCCTGGGGGCACCGGGTTTCGCTGGCGACACAGGGGGCGGAGGCGCTGTCGATGTGGCAGCAAAATCCTGGCCGCTACGATGTGATTATTACCGACTGCACGATGCCGGAGATGGACGGCTATGAGCTGGCGCAGCAGATCCGTCATACCGAACAGCTTTATGGTCATCCGCCTATCCCGATATTCGGCCTGACGGCGATGAGCGGCGTAGAAACGGCAGCGCGCTGTATCGATGCTGGTATGAATGAATATCTGGAGAAACCGCTGACGGCGGAAAAACTCCAGACGTTGCTGGATCGTTATTTTGCCGGCAGCAGCGCGATGCCTGCCCTGGAGAGCGATGCCACGCGGGCGCTGCAGGCCGAAATGGTGGAGGTGAACAGACAGGATGCCAGCCAGTTGACGCAGTGGCTCGCACAGAAAAATCGCGATAAGGTTGGCCGTATGGCGCACCGTATCAATGGTGGCGCAAGGATGATGAGCATGACATCTTTGCAGCAAGCCTGTGAACAGCTGGAAACAGCCTGTAACGACGATCGACCCTGGCAAGAGATTGACCTTTTGGTCAACCGCGTGCTGGAAGAGATAACCCGGTTTAATCAGCAGCTATCGTCAGACGAAGAGGTAGGATGAACGAGCCCCCCTGCGCACAAAAACAGCTACAGAGCGCCTGCGCGCTCATCGAAAGCGTTCTCGGAAGCGAGCTGATGGCAATTCACTTATACGGTTCGGCGATGGACGGCGGCCTGAAGCCGCTGAGCGATATCGACCTGCTGGTCACGGTACGTTCGCCGCTGCGGGATGAACAACGCCATACCTTGATGCAGAAGCTGCTGGCGATTTCGGCCTGGCCCGGCACGTCGGAGATTTACCGGGCGCTGGAAGTAACGGTCGTAGTCTGGTCGCAGATTGTGCCATGGCACTTTCCGCCCGTGCGGGAACTGCAGTTTGGAGAATGGCTACGGGATGATATTACAAACGGGAAATACGAACCGGCTCAGCCCGACCCCGATCTGGCGATTTTACTGACCAAAGCGCGTCAGAACAGTCTCCCTCTGCGGGGAAAAGCGGCCTGCGAGTTATTCGAGGCTGTGCCAGAAAACGATCTGCTGGAGACCTTTCGTCAGACTCTGGCGCTGTGGAGCAGGGCTGACGATCTTAAGGGGGATGAAAGACACATCCTCCTGACGCTGGCGCGTATCGGGTATAGCGTTGAGACGGGTAAGATCGCGGCTAAAGACGAGGCCGCTGCCTGGCTGCGGCCGCAATTGCCCGAAGCTCATGCGAAACTGCTGGAGGAGGCGCGTGCAGAGTATCTCGGGTTGGTCACCGTGGACTGGGCAGAAAAAATGCCGCAGGTTGCGGCATTTGTCCGTGATGTCAAAAAAGCGATACAGGAAAAAATGGCGTAGTGCCATCCTGTAACGCTCTGGTTAGCGCATCGTCACAAACTCTTCCGCCGCCGTCGGGTGGATCGCCACGGTATTGTCGAAGTCTTTTTTGGTTGCGCCCATCTTCAGCGCCACCGCAAAGCCCTGCAGGATCTCATCCATGCCGAAGCCGATGCCGTGGATGCCGACAATCTTCTCTTCCGGACCCACGCAGACCAGCTTCATGCGGCACGGCTGGCGGTGGGAGGTAACCGCGGTATACATCGCGGTGAACGCCGATTTATACACTTTCACCTGGTCGTCGCCATACTGCTCGCGCGCCTGAGGCTCGGTTAAGCCGACGGTGCCGATTGGCGGGTGGCTGAAGACCACGGTCGGGATATTGCTGTAGTCCAGATGCTCGTCCGGCTTGTTGTTAAACAGGCGCTCGGAGAGACGACGGCCCGCCGCAACAGCTACCGGCGTCAGCTCAACGGCACCGGTGTTATCGCCGACCGCGTAAATGCCCGGCACGCTGGTATTCTGGAACTTATCGACGACGATGTAGCCTTTATCGTTGGTTTTCACGCCCGTTACAGCCAGGTTGAAGCTGTCGTTCGCCGGTTCACGACCAATCGCCCAGATCAGGCAATCAACGGTCTGGCTGCGGCCATCTTCCAGCTCAAGCGTCAGGCTGCCGTCCGCGTTTTTCACCACCGCTTTTGGCACGGCATTAGTGTGCAGGGTCGGGCCTTCGGTGTTCATCACTTCGACCAGGGTATCGACAATCAGCGGGTCAAAGCTGCGCAGCGGCGCGTGCTTACGCACGAACAGGTGCGCTTCTGCGCCCAGGCCGTTAATCACGCCGGCCAGTTCCACCGCGATGTACCCCGCGCCAACAACGGCAACGCGTTTTGGCAGGGCAGGCAGCTCGAAGAAACCGTCGGAGTCGATGCCGTATTCAGCGCCCGGAATATTCGGGTGGCTCGGACGGCCGCCGGTGGCGATCAGAATATGATCGGCGGTGATCGTCTCGCCGTTCACTTCGATCGTTTTCGCGTCAACAAAGCGGGCGAAACCGTGGATCACGTCGACGTTATTCTTGCCCAGCACGTTGTCGTATGAGGTGTGAATACGGTCGATGTAGGCGGTACGGCTGGCGATCAGCTTGTCCCAGTCGAAGTGGTTGATGGTGGTGTCAAAGCCGTAGTCCGGGCCGTACATATGGATAGCTTCACGGATTTGCGCCGCGTGCCACATCACTTTCTTCGGTACACAACCCACGTTCACGCAGGTGCCGCCCAGCGCTTTGGCTTCAATCAGCGCACACTTCTGGCCGTACATGGCCGCGCGGTTGATGGAGGCGATGCCGCCGCTGCCGCCGCCGATTGCGATGTAGTCATAATGCTTAGTCATAGCTTTTGTCCTTAATCGTGAATTGCCGCGATTGTATACCTGAAATCAATAGTTTCCACCGATGGCTGCGATTACTCAGGCACGATCCAACTGACGGTGGCGTGGCCTGTACCCGCTGGCACCAGCGTTTTGTGCAGCCACGGCAGCACGTTGTTCATCTGAGCTTCAAGCTTCCACGGCGGGTTGATCACAATCATCCCGGAGGCGGTCATGCCGCGCTGATCGCTGTCCGGGCGTACCGCCAGCTCAATCTGCAGGATTTTGCGGATGCCGGTCGCCTCCAGATCTTTGATCATGCGTTTGATCTGCGCGCGCAGCACTACCGGGTACCACAGGGCGTATGTCCCGGTGGCGAAGCGTTTGTAGCCTTCGTGGATGCCGGTCACCACCGCCTGATAGTCGGTTTTGATTTCGTACGGCGGGTCTATCAGCACCAGGCCGCGACGGGAAACCGGCGGTAGCCTGGCTTTCAGCTGCTGGTAGCCGTCGGATTTTTCCACGCGGGCGCGGCTGTCTTTCTGGAATTCAGAACGCAGCAGCGGGAAGTCGCTCGGATGCAGCTCGGTCAGCTGGAGGCTGTCCTGCTCGCGCAGCAGCTGGCGGGCAATCAGCGGCGAGCCCGGGTAGTAGCGAAGCTGGCCGTTGCGGTTGAAGTGATTGACCACGCCGATGTACGGCTCCAGCTCGGCAGGCAGATCGTCCTGTTGCCAGATGCGGGCAATCCCTTCCAGATATTCGCCGGTACGCTCAGCATGTTCGCCGCTCAGCTGGTAACGGCCCGCGCCCGCGTGGGTGTCCAGATAGAGAAACGGCTTCTCTTTCTCTTTGAGCGATTCGATGATCAGGCTCTGAACGGTGTGTTTAAGGACGTCGGCGTGGTTGCCTGCGTGGAAGCTGTGGCGATAACTGAGCATGGGTATTGATATTCCGCTGAATTGACGATTTGCCACAGTTTACAGCAGAACGGCACAGATTACCCGTAGGCCCGGTAAGCGCGGCTATTGAAATCCTCTACACTTAACCCCATTACTGAACAATATGCACAGCGCCGGATGCGCGCTTCATTCACCTATTTCAACAGGACAGCGTTTATGACCAATCCATTACTGACGCCTTTTTCGTTGCCGCCGTTTTCTAAAATCCTCCCTGAGCATGTTGTTCCAGCCGTTACCCGGTCGCTGGAAAACTGCCGTGCGGCGGTAGAAAGCGTGGTTGCGCAGGGCGGGCCGTACACCTGGGAAAATCTGTGTCAGCCGCTGGCCGAAGTGGACGACGTGCTGGGGCGCATCTTCTCCCCGGTGAGCCACCTGAACTCGGTTAAAAACAGCCCGGAACTGCGCGAAGCTTACGAACAAACCCTGCCGCTGCTCTCTGAGTACAGCACCTGGGTTGGTCAGCACGAAGGGCTGTACAAAGCCTACCGCGACCTGCGCGACGGCGACCACTATGCTGAACTGAACACGGCGCAGAAAAAATCCGTCGATAACGCCCTGCGTGATTTTGAGCTGTCCGGTATCGGTCTGCCAAAAGAGAAGCAGGTTCGCTACGGTGAAATCGCCGCGCGCCTGTCCGAGCTGGGCAACCAGTACAGCAACAACGTCCTCGACGCCACCATGGGCTGGACAAAGCTGATTACCGATGAATCTGAACTGGCCGGTATGCCTGAAAGCGCGCTGGCGGCGGCAAAAGCCCAGGCCGAAGCGAAAGAGCAGGAAGGTTTCCTGTTAACGCTGGATATCCCAAGCTATCTGCCGGTGATGACCTACTGCGACAACCAGACCCTGCGCGAAGAGATGTATCGCGCGTACAGCACTCGCGCATCCGATCAGGGGCCGAATGCCGGTAAGTGGGACAACAGCCCGGTGATGGCGGAGATCCTCGCCCTGCGCCACGAGCTGGCCCAGCTGCTCGGCTTCGACAGCTACGCCGATAAATCCCTCGCCACCAAAATGGCGGAAAACCCGCAGCAGGTGCTCGACTTCCTGACCGATCTGGCGAAACGCGCCCGTCCTCAGGGTGAGAAAGAGCTGGCCCAGCTGCGCGCCTTCGCGAAAGCGGAGTTCGGCGTGGACGAGCTGCAGCCGTGGGATATCGCCTACTACAGCGAAAAACAGAAGCAGCACCTCTACAGCATCAGCGACGAGCAGCTGCGCCCGTACTTCCCGGAAAACAAAGCCGTAAACGGCCTGTTCGAAGTGGTGAAACGCATCTATGGCATCACCGCCAAAGAGCGTACTGATATCGACGTCTGGCACCCGGACGTGCGCTTCTTCGAGCTGTATGACGAGAAAAACGAGCTGCGCGGCAGCTTCTACCTTGACCTCTACGCGCGTGAAAACAAGCGCGGCGGGGCGTGGATGGACGACTGCGTGGGCCAGATGCGTAAAGCCGATGGCTCCCTGCAGAAGCCGGTCGCCTACCTGACCTGTAACTTCAACCGCCCGGTGAGCGGCAAGCCTGCGCTGTTCACGCATGACGAAGTGATTACCCTGTTCCACGAGTTCGGTCACGGCCTGCACCATATGCTGACCCGCATCGAAACCGCAGGCGTTGCCGGCATCAGCGGCGTGCCGTGGGATGCGGTCGAGCTGCCAAGCCAGTTTATGGAAAACTGGTGCTGGGAGCCGGACGCGCTGGCGTTTATCTCCGGTCACTATGAAACCGGCGAACCGCTGCCAAAAGCGCTGCTGGATAAAATGCTGGCGGCGAAAAACTACCAGGCGGCAATGTTCATCCTGCGTCAGCTGGAGTTCGGCCTGTTCGACTTCCGCCTGCACGCGGAGTTTAGCCCGGAGCAGGGCGCGAAAATCCTTGAAACTCTTGCCGAGATTAAAAAGCAGGTTGCCGTTATTCCAGGGCCAACCTGGGGCCGCTTCCCGCACGCGTTCAGCCACATCTTCGCGGGCGGCTACGCGGCGGGCTACTACAGCTACCTGTGGGCCGACGTGCTGGCGGCGGATGCCTTCTCTCGCTTCGAAGAAGAGGGGATCTTCAACCGCGAAACCGGCCAGTCGTTCCTCGACAACATCCTGACCCGTGGCGGGTCTGAAGAGCCAATGGTGCTGTTCAAACGCTTCCGCGGCCGCGAGCCGCAACTGGATGCGATGCTTGAACATTACGGGATCAAAGGCTGATTGTTACGTGAAGATCTGCTTAGTTGATGAAACGGGCGCCGGAGACGGCGCCTTATCTGTTCTGGCGGCCCGCTGGGGGCTGGAGCACGACGAAGAGAACCTGATGGCGCTGGTGATGACGACAGCGCATCTCGAATTACGCAAGCGCGACGAACCGAAGCTCGGCGGGATTTTTGTCGACTTCGTTGGCGGGGCGATGGCGCACCGGCGCAAGTTCGGCGGCGGTCGCGGCGAAGCGGTGGCCAAAGCGGTCGGCATTAAAGGAAGCTATCTCCCGGACGTGGTGGACGCCACGGCGGGGCTGGGGCGCGATGCGTTTGTGCTGGCGTCGGTGGGCTGTCATGTGCGCATGCTGGAGCGCAATCCGGTGGTGGCCGCGCTGCTCGACGACGGGCTGACGCGAGGCTATGCGGACCCGGAAATCGGCCCGTGGCTGCAGGAGCGCTTGCAGCTTATCCACGCTTCAAGCCTGACGGCGCTGACCGATATCACCCCGCGCCCGCAGGTGGTCTATCTCGACCCGATGTTCCCGCATAAGCAGAAAAGCGCGCTGGTGAAGAAAGAGATGCGGGTGTTTCAGTCGCTGGTGGGGCCGGATTTAGACGCAGATGGCCTGCTGGAGCCGGCTCGTCAGCTCGCGACGAAGCGGGTGGTGGTGAAGCGTCCGGACTACGCGCCGCCGCTGGCGGACGTTGCCACGACCAACGCGGTGACCACTAAAGGACACCGGTTTGATATTTATATCCCCTCACCCCAACCCCTCTCCCCATAGGGGCTCGATCGTTCCCTCTCCCCTATGGGGAGAGGGTGAGGGGAATCTAATGCACTTACTCGTCTTCTTCGTCACGCAGTGGAACAATCAGCATATCCACGTGAACGGTGTTAATCAGCTGGCGCGCGGAAGACATCAGCTTGCTCCAGAAGTCTTGATGGTGTCCGCATACCACCAGATCCATATCGTATTTCTTAATCGCATCAACCAGTACCTGGCCCAGGTCGCCGCTGCCGCTCAGGGTTTCGGTGATCGGATAGCCCGCGTTGGTGGACAGTTCGCTCAGAGCATGGTGAGTCTCTTCGGAGATGCGTTTCTGCATATCGCCGAGATTTACGTCGATCAGACCGGTGTAGAGGTCGGAGTAATTCACATCAACGTGAATCAGGGAGACTTTCGCGTTGTAGGGACGTGCCATGGATACTGCTTTATCAACCAGCACTTTGCTCTCCGGAGAGAGGTCTACCGCGATGAGAATGTGTTTGTAAGCCATAGTGTTACTCCTTCCTTAAGTTATCGATGACTAAATGAGAATGCCGTCGTCTGATACTTTCATTACGGCCCAGTTAAACATATTTTTCAAGCTTTGGTGTTGATAACGATTAACCTTGTGGCAAAAAAATTAACGGATCTCCTACACTATTTAATGAGCCGTTCGGATATTAAAACGCGAACCGGATCGACTTTTGGTCATTCTTTCACTGAACTGTCTGTCAGGGCATTGGGGTGCGGTAGCTCAGGAGCCTTGCTTCGTGGGCGGACGCCGGGGAGGATGTATGATTAGCACCGTCGCATTGTTTTGGGCGTTATGCGTAGTTTGCATAGTGAATATGGCGCGCTACTTCTCATCGTTACGTGCGCTGTTAGTGGTACTTCGTGGTTGCGATCCGTTGCTGTATCAGTATGTGGACGGTGGAGGGTTCTTCACCTCGCATGGACAGCCCAGCAAGCAGATGCGTCTGGTCGGGTATATCTACTACCAGCGCTACCGCGATCATCACGATGAAGAGTTTATCCGTCGCTGCGAGCGTCTGCGTCGTCAGTTCATTTTGACCAGCGCCCTGTGCGGGCTGGTCGTGGTCAGTATGATTGCATTGATGATTTGGCACTGAGCATAAAAAAAGCGGGCCAGTTTCCTGACCCGCTTTTTTGTCGCCTTCAAGCGATTAAATCAGCTTCAACGAAATCCAGTACAGACCGCCAGACAGCAGGATGGACGCCGGAAGGGTGAACACCCAGGCCATCAGAATGTTGGTCACGGTTTTGCGCTGCAGACCGCCGCCGTCAACAATCATGGTACCTGCCACGGACGAGGAGAGTACGTGGGTGGTGGATACCGGCATACCGGTATAGCTCGCCAGACCGATAGATACCGCCGCCGTCATCTGCGCGGACATACCCTGCGCATAGGTCATGCCTTTCTTACCGATCTTCTCGCCGATGGTGGTCGCTACACGACGCCAGCCAATCATCGTACCAATACCCAGTGCCAGCGCGACGGCCATGATGATCCAGATAGGCGCGTACTCGATGGTGTTGAGCATGTCGCTTTTCAGTTTCTTCAGCAGACGTTTGTCGTCAGCATTCACCTCTGGCAGCTTCGCGACTTTATCGGTCACGTCAGAGATGCAGAGCATGATACGACGCAGCTGACCACGCTGTTCAACGGCCAGTTTGTCGTAGCTTTCGATATTGCCCAGCATGCCTTTGGCGCGTTCCAGCGCGTTAATCGCGTTAGCCGGATGGCAGTGGAATTCGCCCGGTGCCGTCGTCGCACCTGATTCCGGGGAAGGGATCAGCTGATCAACGCCGGTCGCTTTTTTCAGCAGCTCAGGGTGTTGCTGGAAATAGGTCTCAACGTTGTTGACCGCATCACGGGTACGGGTGATTTCGTAACCAGAAGCGTTCATGTTCACCACGAAGCCCGCCGGTGCGACGCCGATCAGAACCAGCATCACCAGACCAATGCCTTTCTGCCCGTCGTTCGCGCCATGAGAGAAGGCCACGCCGATAGCGGAAATGATCAGGGCGATACGCGTCCAGAACGGCGGCTTTTTCTTGCCGTCTTTCTTCTCACGCTCAGCTGGCGTCAGGTGGATACGCGCGCGTTTCTTCGTGTTGCTCCAGTAGCGACGCAGGATGAAAATCAATCCACCCGCAACCACCAGGCCCACGATAGGGGAGATGATCAGAGAGCCGAAAATACCCAGTACTTTAGGCAGGTTCAGCGCATCAACAACCGATGTCCCGGTCATCAGGGCGTTGGTTAACCCGATACCGATAATCGCGCCGATGAGGGTGTGAGAGCTGGATGCAGGCAGGCCGAAATACCAGGTACCGAGGTTCCAGATAATGGCAGCAAGCAGCATTGAGAACACCATGGCAAGGCCATGACCGGAACTCACGTTAAGCAGCAGATCCGTTGGCAGCATATGCACGATGGCATACGCAACGCTCAGTCCGCCCAGGAGGACACCAAAAAAGTTAAATACCGCCGCCATAACGACCGCAAGCTGCGATCGCATTGCGCGAGTGTAGATAACCGTTGCTACTGCGTTTGCAGTGTCGTGGAAGCCGTTGATCGCTTCGTAAAACAGTACAAAAACCAGAGCAAGCAATAGTAAAAGCCCGGTATGTAAATCCAGGCCGGCAAACAAATGTAGCATAGGACGTTACGCCATTTTGAGGACATGAACGCGGCGCATTATCCAGGACAAATGCGCAACGGGCAAAGTGAAATATAGACTTTTTTTGACATACCACCTGATTTGAGAAAAGTGCCTGAAAGGATAATCGTTAAATTTCAATGGAATGGCTTTGTAATATCTTTTTACGCTGGTGTGACCACAGAGGAAACTTTACAATCCGCGGCAGTTAACGAAGAGGGTTTTGACGTGGAAAGGTTTGATGCCGTGGTAATTGGCGCCGGTGCGGCGGGTATGTTTTGTGCGGCGATGGCCGGACAGGCGGGTCGTCGCGTACTGTTGCTGGACAACGGGAAAAAGCCAGGCCGCAAAATCCTGATGTCGGGCGGCGGGCGCTGCAACTTCACCAATCTTTATGTCGAACCCGCGGCCTATTTGAGCCAGAACCGTCATTTTTGTAAATCTGCGCTGGCGCGTTACACCCAGTGGGACTTTATTGACTTGGTGGGTAAGCACGGCATCGCGTGGCATGAAAAGACCCTGGGGCAGCTGTTCTGCGACGACTCCGCGCAGCAGATTGTCGATATGCTGGTGGCCGAGTGCGAGAAGGGCGGCGTGGTGATGCGCCTGCGCACGGAAGTGCTGGAGGTGGCTCGCGACGAGCAGGGCTACACGCTGCAGTTGAACGGTGAAACCGTCGGCGCCGATAATCTGGTGATCGCCAGCGGCGGCCTCTCGATGCCGGGTCTGGGCGCGTCACCGTTCGGCTATAAAATCGCCGAACAGTTTGGCCTGAAGGTTCTGCCAACCCGCGCCGGGCTGGTGCCGTTCACGCTGCATAAGCCGCTGCTGGAGCAGCTTCAGACGCTTTCCGGCGTCTCTGTACCTTCAGTCATTACTGCAGAAGACGGGACGGTATTCCGCGAAAACCTGCTCTTTACCCACCGCGGTCTCTCCGGCCCGGCAGTACTGCAAATCTCCAGCTACTGGCAGCCGGGGGAATTCGTCACGGTTAACCTGCTCCCGGACTGCGATCTCGACGCGTTCCTTAACGAGCAGCGTACCGCGCACCCGAATCAGAGCCTGAAAAACACCCTGGCAATGCAGCTGCCAAAACGTCTGGTGGAATGTTTGCAGGTGCTGGGGCAGATCCCGGACGTGTCGCTCAAGCAGCTTAACAGCCGCGAGCAGGAAGCGTTGGTGGATACGCTAACGAACTGGCGCGTTCAGCCAAACGGCACCGAGGGGTATCGCACGGCGGAAGTGACGCTGGGCGGCGTTGACACGAATGAGCTTTCTTCACGCACGATGGAGGCGCGTAACGTACCGGGGCTCTACTTTATCGGCGAAGTGATGGACGTTACCGGCTGGCTCGGCGGATATAATTTCCAGTGGGCGTGGTCGAGCGCCTGGGCGTGCGCGCAGGCGCTGCAAAACGCGCAATAAATTGCCGGGGAGTTTCCTCCCCGGCAGTGTTGCTCCATTCAGATGATGTAAGAATTAATCCGGGATGATGTAATCCGCAATGCGGAAGGTGACTTTACCCGTCCAGCTGTTATCACGGTAAGAACCAATGGCGAGACTGTCCTGAGTGAAGCCATTGAAGTTCCCGGCCGCAATGGAGGCACCGAATTTTTCATACTGATTTTTACCCCAGTAGACTTTCGCAACACCTTCA
The DNA here is from genome assembly GCF_041399405.1 of Enterobacter sp. KB-280D8. Lineage (NCBI taxonomy): Bacteria > Pseudomonadati > Pseudomonadota > Gammaproteobacteria > Enterobacterales > Enterobacteriaceae > Enterobacter > Enterobacter sp. KB-280D8. The sequence continues at coordinate 132,363 of NZ_JBGKEC010000007.1, read as the reverse complement.
CTCACCAGCGTATTAATATCGATCATGCCTTCATCATCAGCGTAATCATCCAGGCTTTTACCGCCGTTGATCACATACACGGCGCCGACCTGAGTGCCGCTGGAGTTCAGCGCATTCGGATCGCCAATCACCAGATCCTTCTTACCGTCGCCGTTCAAGTCCACATTACCGAGAATGCTGTTCCCGAACCCTGCCAGCTTGCTGCCAGGCCTGTCGGCGTAGATAGCATAGCCATCTCGTACGCTAAATTTTTTGTTGTAGTTCAGCCGGGTGTGTGCCGCATCAAGGAACAGGGATGATGGCAGTTTACTGCCGTCGGTCTTACCTTTGATAATCCAGACCAGCCCGGAACGTTTTTTATCGATACCCATGTCGGCAGGGGCGCTAATCGCAAAAGCGTTATAATGTGTACTCAGGAAGTTACCTAACGGCGTAATGGTGCCGTTATTGGGCTTATCCTGCGTATAGGCGCTATGATCGTTACTCCCTTCACCTCCGCCGGACTGACCGCCAAGGAAAGCTGCCCCCATACCGTGAATGCGGGTTGCCTGCGTCGCGTTTAACGAGGCAATGTCGAGATTCCCCTGGTTGAAGCTGCTGCCGTAGACAAGATAAGCCGTACCGCGCCCATCAGTGCCGCTGTTTTCGGATTTACGGCCTTCATTGACGGATTCCGGGTCGACGATCAGATAATCACTGAAGCCGTCGCCGTTAATATCCCCGACATCGCTGATCTGCTGTCCAAGGTTGTAGTTAAGCGGTTTCTCCGGACCGTTGGTGGCGGTCATCTGCGGACGAATATAGGCGCCGGTTGCGGCAGGGATCTCCCAGTCGCCCAGGTTGTTGCGCTTAATATCGATATTCTGCCACTGGTCGCCTGGCTTTTGGGCGCCGTAGATAATGACCGCGCCGCCGCGTCCGCCAGTGCCTTCGATATCGCCGATAGCGAGATCGACCATCTTGTTAGCCACTGCAGAATTTTTATATTTAATTGGGCCTACCGCGGCGCCAAACCAGCCGCCGGTATTCGCATTGCCTGAAGAATTCACCGTACGGATGCGAATACCCAGGCGAGCGTCGCCATTGTCGATATCATTGAGGTCTATCTGATTAGAGAGCCGCGCGCCTGTACGGTGATGCGGTCCGCCCCAGATAATATAGACCTGATCATGCCAGTGGGAGGCGATAACTAAATCGTCATATCCATCGCCGTTAATATCACCAATTTTGCGTACCGCAACGCCCATCCATTTTGTCGTCACTGAGCCGGGCTTATTCGCTTTATTGCTGTGGAAGATTTTAAGCGCGTTTTGCGGATCGAATTCACCTACGTTGTTCACTTCCTGCATGGTTTTACCGCCGGAAGTTCCGAAAATAACGTAGGCAATCCCTTTCGCGCCATCCCCCCAGGGGGCCGTGATCACAATATCTTCGCCCGCGATATGTGTGCCGTTGTCCTTATCGGAAAACTTACCGATAGTGGTCATTGTCATACCGAAATAGTCATTACTCTTTTCACCCTTGATGGCAAAAGGCGCTGAGTAGGGCTCAATATCGCTGGCGATGGCCTGAGATGCCGTGAAGCCTGTACCTAATAAGGCCGCAATGCAAAATGCTATGCGCGTTTTACTTTTTAGTTTCATGCTATATATCCTTATACAAATCCATTTTTAAATACCCGGCAACTCATTTCTATAGCGCTATGAGTTGCAGTGAAATAAGACATTTCTTTAGTGGGTTAAGTTTTTTCTTTATTTGAACTCGAAATCCAGCGTTGATGTGGCTTCAAATTTCCCCGGTTCTGGAGATTTTTCTCCTTGTTGCACGGGCGTAGCTACAATAGTGACATTACCCTCCTGTGTCGGAATGGCCGAACTGCTGCCATCAATTTTATTACCGTTGTGTTCAAGTTTTATCCCTAAATCGTTGCGATCCCCTCCTTCTTTATTACGGGTTCTGATAAAACCAGCGTCATTAAAATCGGAGGTGCGAAATTTAATATTCGCCTTGCTGACATCCGCTTCGTCATCACAGGTTACGTTGAGCGGAATGCTTTTTTGCTTACTGTTGGCTTCAGGCGTAAATTCATTTGCTGGAATATCACCAAACGGAATGTTAATGGGTTCTCCGCCATTAATCGTACAATTTGGCGGGATAGTAATACTCATTTCAAAGCTGAGTTTCACAAATGGTTTAGTGGGATCGAAATCACCTGATTTTTTTCGGGCGTAAACTGTAAGTAGCTCTTGTGCAGGGTATACATGATGGCCTGTGATCTTCTTGGTTAACTCTACTGAAACCGTCCCACTAGAACCCGTTTTAAACGGATGTTCTTCATTAACATCGTCACAGTCGAGATTCGTTATGTTTTGATTATCTACCCCTGAAAGATTTTGCAAATCAACAGTCGCTTGATTTTGGATAGTACCACCAATGTCTATCCTAAAGCCGATATTAATACCTTTCTCTTCATCGAATGGATAGTAAATAAACTCGCCATTACGTTTACCACTTCCCGATTTCAGCACGTCACTGGTAAATTTAAAGAAGACACTTTCTTTATCGGACGAGTTTTTACAGAAGCATATGCCCGAAAAGTTTTGATTATTATCCCATCCCTCCTGTACAGACCCTGGTATATGTTCGGCAGTGAGATTTTTGCTAATCGGAAAAACGGTTGCTCCGCCAATTGGCCAGCAACTGCCCGGAATAGCAGCAAAGGCAGGCGATCCCATCAATCCGCCTGCTGCCAGGCACACGAGTAACGCTAATTTTTTCATGATTAATTCCTTACATCATTAACGGGTTTTTTGCAGATCTGTGTTAACTGCACAATTCCGCTAATCGTGGGTTCCTGGCCAGAAAGCTGATAGTTAACCTGGCAACGCTGATTGAGTTTCTTACCCCAGCTCACGTCTAACGTTCCTTTTTCCGCCATCCCTGTGAGGAATACGCTGCCTTCATCACCCACAATGCTGCTGGTGGTGTTTTGAGAAACAACGGCGCCGAACGGAACGGGTTTACCCTGCGCATCTTTCAGCGTCATCATCAGGCGTTTACCCACCGCGGTGGTAAAACGTGCCCGAACGATGGCTCCCCGGGTGGGAACGACTTTATGGCTATTGCTTTCCAGCTCAACATCATCTGGCAGCGTGTCGGGTCTCAGCTGGATTGTGCTCTCCTGATAAGGGGCCAGGTACGGCACCACGGCATATCCCCGGGAGTCGGTACGCACGCCAGCGTGGTTACGGACGCTGACACCCGCTGCATCCGGCGCTTCAACCAGAGCGACCGTTTCACCCAGCGACTGCGCCAGCGTGACGCCATGCGGGTGAACCAGCACGCCGCCTCGCAGGTTATAATTCAGCCGCTGTGCGTCCCGGCTATAGCCATACCCGGCGCCAACCTGCGCATAGCGTCCGCTATAGCTAAGCGATGCATCGCTGCTGTTTGCCTGGCTGCCTGGGTTGATGTTCTGCTGTACGCTCCAGTTCAGGTTATTGTCCTCAAGGGCGCTGCCGCTCAGGGAAACGCTGTGGCCAGGCGAGCGGTTATCTGCTGCGGAAAATGAGTAACCGGCACGTGCAGAGCGGAGCCATTTGTCCAGAGGAACGCTCACGCTCAGGCTGAACAGATTGTCCTGGTTATAGCGACGCTGGTTATCCTCTTTTGTTACGTTCAGATAGTGGCTGTAGTTCAGGCTATAGCTGATACCGTTCCAGCTATTGCCATAGCCCAGCGAGGCAGAGGTCGTGCGTTTTTTGCTGGTGTGGTAATCCTCGCTGACCAGCATGGAGGAGAGATAGCCGAGGTTGTCTCCCAGATTTTGGTTCAGCGTCAGTTCTGTACGGCTGCGACGTCGCTCCGGGATGGAGTGCTGCGAGTGGTAGCTGCTCAGGGTTTCACCGAGCGTGTAGAAATCGGACGTCGAGTAGCGATAGCCCGCAATCGCAACGTTAGTGCCGGTAGAGAGCAGGTTTTTGTTATAGCGAAGGCGTAGCGACTGCCCCCGGTTTTTCTCTGCATGCTTCGTGGTTGCCCAGGCCTGGGTAATATCAAATGACAGTGCGCCAAAATCACCCATGTTTTTTCCCATGCCAAAGAGCAGGGACTGGTATTGACTGGCGGCCTGCATGCCACCGTATATCGAGGTTTCCCATGGAAGACCGTAAATCAGGCTCCCTTGCGAAAACGGCGCATTCTCAGCATCGCTGCTGCTGGAACGATAGGTGCCGCTAATGACTTCATATTTATATTGTCCTTCCCGCTGCATAACCGCTAACGACGCGTAGGGGACTAAAGAGACTTGCTCGCTGCCATCTGCCTCTTTCACAACCACTTTCAGCTCGCCGCTGCTGCCGAGGTAAAGATCGTTGATGACAAATTCGCCGGGCGGGACATAGCTTTGATAAATGCTGTAGCCATTCTGATAAATGGTGATCTGGGCATTAGTACGGGCGATACCGCGGATTACGGGGGCATAGCCCCGCATGCTTCCCGGAAGCATCTGTTCGTCGGAATAGAGCTGCACGCCGCGAAATGGGGTGCTGTCGAAGACGTCAGAGGTTGAACTATTATCCCCGACAATCAGCTGGCTATTCAGGGCGCTGATATCGCGCTGTAAATAGGTATAGACCGATTCCCAGCGACCGGCTTGCCCCTGGCTATTGCTCCAGGTCGAAAAATTGCGTAAACGCCATGGGCCAACGTTCAGACCCGGACGCAGGCTAAGGTACTGGCTATCGGTTCCCGTCCCGTTATTCGAGGTCCAGCTGGCGCCGCTGTAGTTGTAGCTGAGCGTCAGGCCCGGAATTCCCTGCTCCCGACGCGCGGGATCGATGTAGCCGTGAGCCTGGCTGTCCAGGGCCGCCTGGGGAATGCTAAGTCTTAACGCCTGCTCGCTGAAGTCAAACTCGCTGCTCGCGTGCGGGATTGCCGCCAGTTTTGCACAGCCCTGAGTATCATCCTGCAGCAGCGGGAAGGCAGCCGTTTTTACGCCAAACGACTGAAGCGTCTCCCTGCTAAGGCACGGAGCGAGAATATTTTTATGCTGCGCGTTCTCTTCGAGTCGAAACGTAATATCGCGCGTGTCGATCATTTTATTGTTAAGAAAGAGGTCAACGCGATAAACGCCGGGTGTCTGGCTATCTTTATTCTCAAAGAGAGAAAGGTCGACAGCGGTACGCGGCGCGCCGCCTGTTTCCAGAAAGGCCGGGTCGAAATAATCACTGGCGTATAGTGCGCTGGGTAATATCCAGGCAAAGCAAAGCGCTGGACGAATGCCCCAAAATATAGTCATGAAAAATACCCCTGCGAGGTTATTGTTTTAAAATTGTTATTCTATTTTTTGTGTGATTAACTGGCTGTTGCCGCCATAATCATTGATATATTTCCATTGTACGGTTGCGTTGTTTTTTAGTTGCGCGTTATTCACAGTGATTTTTTTACTGCTTTTAGGTGCCAGCATATCAATCTCTGACCATTTTTTGTTATTGATCTTCACCTCCGCAAATGAAATGTAATAAGACGAGTTATTGCGTACGATGAGTTCATTATTTTTAACAGACCACTGGACATTCTTGCCAATGTCCCTCGTTTCATCTGCTAAATTCGCCGGGCGGTAAAATAATTTGATTCGGGTATTTACCGCTATCTGGAGTTTGTTGACATCCTCTCTTGAAGAAGACGGGATCGATTTTACGTTGAGCCAGAAAAGCGACTCACGATCCTGCGGCAACGCGGCGCCGTTATAGATAATACGTAGTGCGTTGGCTTTACCTCCATCAAGACGAAATAGCGGTGGCGTTACAATAAACGGGGCTTTGGTACCCTGTGTATCATTGCCCTGTACCCAGCTTTGTACCAGGAAAGGGCTGGCAGTATTGTTTCTGACATTAATATTGCTCTCTTTCTTGTCGGCATTATATACCACTCGCGTATTCGATAAGGTCACACTGGCGTGTGACAAACAAGAGCCCAGGAGCAAGGCCAGCAGCGTCAGGTAGCGTTTCCTTAACATAAAACATCCTTGCGTTCCGGGCTACTATTCATAGCCCGGAACTGAGTTGAGTAATTTATTTATAGATAATGGTGTAATCCGCAACCGCATCTGCTTTACCGGCGGTCACAGTATCAATGGTTGATTTATAACGGGCTGAATACAGCAGGGTGGCTGTCCCCGTGGTGCCATCACCGGTAATAGGAACAAACTTATTTGGGTTTTCACCAAGTCTCATAGGTGTTCCATCTTCATTCAGGAATTCAATACCCAAACCCGTTGCGGCGTCTGCACCGGTTTTAAGCGCGAGCAGATTGTTATCATTAGAATCATAAGCACCGCCAAATCGTGCTCCGGCTTCTTTAAGAACGGCGGTATCGCAGTTGGACAGATCTATCTGGATGCGGTGAATACCCGCAACGTCACCTTTTTCTTTAAACGCCGAAGACGAGATGGTACCCATTTGAATCGTTGGGTTACCTCCCTGACCATTAATATCGACATCACAGGTGCTCGCGGTAATGGTGCCCGTGAAGTTGATTTGCCCTGCACCCTTACCAGGATCTGCCGCATGGCTGGAAGGACTGGCAGCGGCAGCCAATAATAATCCCATGGCAATGACGGATTTATTCATCTTTAAACTATTCCTTAGTGTGTAAATGTTAGAACATTATTATTTCAGGTTTGTAACTCAACAGAGTTGCTGTGTCCGCGAAACGCGGATATTCCGTTAATGCGAAAAGTTAACGTGGGTATTCAGCATTGCTTACCAGTACGTATGAACAATTTCCATCGCCAGAAGTCTGAATATATTGCGTAATCAGGTTAACAAGAGATTAAAAAAAATAAAGTGATAACGCTGTGATTTGTCTTTTGTCTCTTTAAAATCAATTAGTTATAATTCTTTCATCAGGGTTTTATCAGCATTTTTTTGTGAGAATTTTACGGCTTATTTACTACTCGCAGAATAATGTGTTCTGCTCTGACAATAAAATTCTCAGAATAATGAAAGAATAATCTACGAAAGAATAATTTGCCTTTCTGAAAAGGACGCATATGAGGGGCCGTCGTAATGCAGGACAGGATGACATCGCGCTATGCGTTTTTTTACTGCTTCTCTCTCTGGCGATTTTAACATCACATTTACATTGCCGGGCCGGTGCGAAGAAGTGTTATTATTATTCTCTTGCCCGGTGATACGGGCGTTTTCTTCTTTTTGTTGCAAACGTTATCTCTGCCAGCGCGCAGATGAAGGTTAAGGATAGATTCATGGCTTCTGCTCATCTCGGTTTCCCGACTGAAACCGTTGTTGTCTTTGTGGTGATGGCCGTTGGGGCGATGTTTATCGATCTCTTCATGCACCGTCACGATAAACCTGTTTCGCTGAAAAGTGCGGCCATGTGGTCCGTTTTCTGGTTCTCGATGGCGATGGCCTTCGCCGGGTTTCTGTATATCCACCACGGCGCCGAGATGGCGAGCCTGTTCCTCACCGGTTACGCACTGGAAGAGGTGCTGTCCATCGATAACCTGTTCGTGATGATGGCGATCTTCGCCTGGTTCGGCGTGCCGGATAAGTACCGTCACCGCGTGCTCTACTGGGGCGTACTGGGGGCGATAGTCTTCCGCGGTATTTTCGTGGCGATCGGCACCAGCCTGCTGAGCCTGGGGCCGTACGTGGAGGTCATTTTCGCGCTGGTCGTCGGCTGGACGGCGGTGATGATGCTCAAACGCAATGAAGAGAGTGATGAAGTGGAGGATTACTCCGGGCATCTCGCTTATCGCCTGGTGAAACGCTTTTACCCGGTCTGGCCAAAAATCAGCAGCCACGCCTTTATTCTGACCCAGAAAGAGGTAGATGCGGAGCTGGAGAAGCCGGAAAACCAGGACGTGACGGTAGGTCGCGTGAAGAAGGCGAAACGCTATGCGACGCCGTTGCTGCTTTGCGTGGCGGTAGTGGAACTCTCTGACGTGATGTTCGCGTTTGACTCCGTGCCGGCCATTATTGCCGTGAGCCGCGAGCCGCTGATTATCTACAGCGCCATGATGTTCGCCATTCTCGGCCTGCGTACGCTCTACTTTGTTCTGGAAGCGCTCAAGCAGTATCTGGTGCACCTTGAGAAAGCGGTGGTGCTGCTGCTGTTCTTCGTGGCGTTCAAGCTGGGGTTAAATGCCACCGACCACTTCTGGCACCACGGTTACAGCATTGGCGCGACGGCCAGCCTGTTTGTGGTGTTAGGCGTGCTGGCGCTGGGGATTATTGCGAGCGTGATGTTCCCGGGGAAACGTGAGGCCTGATGCACCGCTTTTCTCCCTCTCCCTGTGGGAGAGGGCTGGGGTGAGGGCAACAGACCGCACCTAACCCTTAATCGGCGAATTCCGGCGCTTGCGCGGATGGTGGAAGTGCCGCCAGTGCGGATCCTGCGCCGCCGCCAGCAGTTCGTGGTCGCCGCGGGTGTCTCCCCAGGCGCGCAGATGATAGGCGTTCAGATCGCCGTACACTTTTTCCAGCCTTGCCACCTTCTGGGCGCAGCGGCAGTTATTTCCCGTGATGCGCCCCGTCAGCTTGCCGTCCTTCACTTCCAGCTGCGTGCCAATTAGCTTGATGCCAAGCTTGTCCGCCCACGGCTGGAGCACCAGCGCCGGAGACGCGGAACAGATAGTCACTTCCGCCCCTGAATTCACCTCAGCCGCCACAGCCAGAACCCCTTCGGGGCGCATCAGCTTGTTCCAGTATTTTTCGCAAAAGGCTTCCGCCTGCTGGCGTAGCCAGCGTTCGTCCACGCCCGTCAGGAACGTTTTGATCAGCACTTCCTTTAGCTCATCGCGCGTCAGCTTGCGGCGCACGCAGTGGAGCGTGGGCAGCGCCATGCGCACCAGGCGACCCGCAAAGTAGCGTTTCCCAAAGGCAAAACGCAGGAAAGGGATAAAGCTGTCGTGGTGCGTGAGCGTCCCATCGAAGTCAAAGACAGAGAGCACGCTGGATTTCGCCACCGTCTCGTCGGCAATCATATTGGTCATAAATACGTCTTAGCTGAAATACACATTCTGTCGATCAGTTTACCTGCTTTACCTGAACAGTCCTTACATCACCACCCTTTTTTTTCTCAATCTTGCGATCTGAAAGTGAGTCCAATTTTGGCCTCAATAATGATTGGTGAAAAAATGAGCTGTCTATATTATCGCCACATCGAAAGATATTTAGGGGGAACGTTGGCCCCCACAGGTAAGGAAAAATTCACTCTTAGCTCCTGTTCAGATATGACATTCAGATCGCTTATTTCAATCCTCACGTTAAGTTTTGCTTCGTTTTCCGCACTGAGTTTTCAGCTGCCCGCCTCCATGATCTCGGTGAAGAGTGGCTTTGCGGAATCGCCGGTGAAGTCGGCCCTGCTTCACCAGGAGACGGGCCCACTCCGCTCCCGGATACTGGATCAATACCAGAAATGGAAAGGTACCCACTATCAGTGGGGCGGCACCACGCACCGCGGGGTGGATTGCTGCGCGCTCATGCAGCATCTGTTCAGCGATGCGGCGAATCTTCACTTACCGCGCACGACGAGCGAGCAGATCCATCGCGGTGTGCAGTTGGAGCAATACCGTCTGAAGGCGGGAGATTTAGTCTTCTTCCAGACGGGCCCGAACCGCAAGCACGTCGGTGTTTATATTGGTAACAGCCAGTTTATTCATGCCTCCAGCAGCCAGGGCGTAACGGTTTCAACCCTGACTGATGGCTACTGGCAGGATCGTTACATTACCGCCCGTCGTGTCGCGGGCAGCGCGGCCTGACGATATTAAATAATGTCATCAACAACGCCACCGTCGACGCGCAATGCCGCGCCCGAGGTGGCGGAGGCCTGCGTCGAACAGACATAAATCACCATATTCGCCACCTCTTCAACCGTGGCGGCGCGCTGGATAACCGAGCTGGGGCGGTTGGCCATCACAAACTCTTTCGCCAGTTGCTCCAGCGATTTACCTGTTTTCTCGATCTCATCTTTCATCATTTCAGCGAAACCGTCCGACATCGTCGGGCCCGGCAGCACGCTGTTCACCGTCACGCCGCTTCCCGCCACGAACTTTGCCAGCCCGCGCGCCAGCGAGAGCTGGGCCGTTTTGGTCACCCCGTAGTGGATCATGTCTGCCGGGATATTGCAGGCCGACTCGGAGGAGATAAACACCACGCGGCCCCAGCCTTTTTTCACCATGCCCGGCAGCAGGGCGCGGGAGAGGCGTACGCCGGACATCACGTTGGTCTGCCAGTAGCGTTCCCAGGTTTCATCGTCGGTGCCATAGAAATCCTGCGGGCCGTAAATCCCGGCGTTGTTCACCAGAATATCGACGTCGCTCGCGACCTTCAGCAGGGATTCAACCCCTTCCGCGGTGCTGAGATCGGCAATGGCGGCACGCACCTGCACGCCGGGCACAACCTGCTGCAGCTGCTGAATACCCTTGTTCACCGAGTCGGTGCTGCGGCCATTAACGATCACTTCCGCGCCGCTTTCCGCCAGGCCTCTGGCAATGGCGAACCCGATCCCGCCGGTTGAGGCGGTGACCAGGGCCACTTTCCCCGCAAAGTCGATTTTCATCATCAGCTCCTTATCGTTTTAACGTTCGGACCTTAAAGCGTAGCAGGTGATGGTGACGGCTCCTGGCTAAAAAGACGCAGCAGCGTCTCGACCTGCTCATCCAGCGGGGCGAGGGTGCGTTTCACGATCAGATGCAGCGGCGTGGCCCGACGAACGCCGTGGCTCAGCGGGAGGATTTTTAGCACGCCTTGCTCCAACTGGGGCTGAACGCGCTCTTCGGGCAGCCAGCCGTAGCCGACCTGAGAGACGACCGCCTCTATGGCGGCATCAACGGTCGAGAATGTCCACGACTCGCCCGCAGCCCGCGCGGCGTTCTGGCTGTCCGCTATCTGGATAAGCGGCCACGGGCGTAGCATCTCATCATTCAGCGGCGCGTCGAGGCTAAAGAGGGGATGCTGGTGATGCGCGACGGCGACAAAGTCGATATTCATCAGCCATTCGCCGAGCCCGGTAATGTCCTGGCGGCGGGTTAAGACCATCACATCGGCCTCGTTGTTCATGACATCGGCGCGGGTATTTTCAAGCACCTCCGTGAGGCGGACCTGAGTTTGCGGATACTGTTGCTGGAACTGGCGCAGAATGGCGAACAGGCGGCGGCGGGGGAAAATGGAGTCCACCACCAGATCCAAACGCGTGCGCATCCCGTTACGAAGGGTCGCCGCGCGCGTCTCGACGTACGAAAACGCTTTTAGCAGCGGTTTCACCTGGCTGAGAAGCAGTTCTCCGGCCGGGGTTAACACCGCCCGGCGCCCCTCTGGCGCCAGCAGCGCCACGCCCAGCCGCTCCTGCAGCAGCGACAGGTTATAGCTTACCGATGACTGGCTGCGGTGGGTTTCTTCCGCGGCTTTGGCAAAGCTGCCCGCGTCCACCACTTTTTCCAGTAAAGCCCACTGTTCCAGCGTCGTCTTGTGCATAACGTATCTAAATTTTGGATGAATTTGATTAAAACATAGCGTTATTCATTCATTTTTTGAAGGTTTAAGATCGTCTCATCAAAACGAAGGAGACATTTTATGAACACATTCGACAAACACGACTTAAGCGGCTTCGTTGGTAAACATCTGGTATATACCTACGATAACGGCTGGAATTACGAAATTTACATCAAAAATGAAAACACCATCGACTACCGTATTCACAGCGGTCTGGTGGGTAATCGCTGGGTGAAAGATCAGCGGGTGTATATCGTTCGCGTCGGTGAAAGCATCTATAAAATTTCCTGGACCGAGCCAACCGGCACCGACGTCAGCCTGATCGCCAACCTGGGTGACCGCCTGTTTCACGGCACCATCTTCTTCCCACGCTGGGTCATGAATAACCCGGAAAAAACCGTCTGCTTCCAGAACGATCATATTCCGCTGATGAACAGCTATCGCGACGCTGGCCCGACCTATCCAACGGAAGTGATTGATGAATTCGCAACAATCACCTTTGTACGCGACTGTGGTGCCAATGATGAAAGCGTGATTGCCTGTGCGGCCAGCGAGTTACCGGAAAACTTTCCCGATAACTTAAAATAAGCGCGACAATTAACTAAAAAGAAAAGTTCCCGGTTATTTCTTCTTTTTAAGAAATAGCCGGGATTTTTTTTGTTTGTTGATGTCTGGTTTAAAATAACATTTTGTAAAAATTGAGTTGGATCACGAAATAAATAATTCATAATTATATAAGTGACTGTTTATAAATGGAATGATGGTGTTTTTGTTACGTCTGGAATACGCATCTTAATTTTTCCCTAAGAAATGAACGATACCTTGATATGAGTTTATGGTTCGTTGAAATAAACGAACAGGCAATTGGTTAATATCAAGCGCGTGCCATTCTTATTGCAAGGAAATTAATGATGAGTGATTTTTTGCCTTTTTCCCGCCCGTCGATGGGTAATGAGGAATTAGCGGCGTTGCAGGAGGTTTTAACCTCCGGCTGGATCACCACCGGGCCTAAAAATCAGGAACTTGAAGCGGCATTTTGTCAGCTGACGGGGAACCAGCACGCGATTGCCGTCTGTTCGGCGACGGCGGGCATGCACGTCACGCTGATGGCGCTGGATATTGGCCCGGGCGATGAGGTCATTACCCCCTCTCAGACCTGGGTCTCCACGCTGAATATGATCGTGTTGCTGGGCGCCACGCCGGTCATGATCGATGTGGACAAAGAGACATTGATGGTTACGCCGGAAGCGGTTGAAGCCGCCATTACCCCGCGTACCAAAGCGATTATTCCGGTGCATTATGCCGGCGCGCCGTGTGATATCGACGCCATTCATGCCGTCGGCGAGCGTCACGGTATTCCGGTGATTGAAGACGCGGCCCATGCCGCCGGAACGTACTACAAGAACCGTCACGTGGGCTGGAAAGGCACGGCGATTTTTTCCTTCCACGCCATCAAAAACATGACCTGCGCGGAAGGCGGTTTAGTCGTCACGGATAATGCCCGGCTGGCACAGCGGATCCGCAGTCTGAAATTCCACGGTCTGGGCGTCGATGCCTATGACCGCCAGACGCACGGCCGTGCGCCGCAGGCGGAAGTGATCGCGCCGGGGTATAAATACAACCTGGCGGATATCAACGCCGCGCTGGCGCTGGTACAGCTGGGCAAGCTGAAAGAGGCCAATAAACGCCGTGAGGAAATCGCGCAACGCTACCTGCGCGAACTTGCCGATACGCCGTTCCAGCCACTCACCATTCCGTCATGGCCGCACGTACACGCCTGGCATCTGTTTATTATTCGCGTTGATGAAGCGCGCTGCGGGATCTCACGCGACGGCCTGATGGCGGCGCTGAAGGAGAAAGGCATCGGCACCGGCCTCCACTTCCGAGCGGCGCATACGCAAAAATACTATCGCGAGCGCTTTCCTGATGTATCGCTTCCGAATTCGGAATGGAACAGCGCGCGTATTTGTTCTCTCCCTCTTTTCCCGGACATGACTCATGACGACACAACCCGCGTCATTACCGCGCTCCATCAGCTTGCAGGACATTGATATGTTCAGCGCACCGCCTGTACAAAAAGTTTCGGTGGTCATCCCTGTTTATAACGAGCAGGAGAGCCTGCCCGAGCTGATCCGCCGCACCACGGCCGCCTGCAACACGCTGGGCAAAGCCTATGAAATTCTGCTGGTGGATGACGGCAGCAGTGATGATTCCGCGCTGATGCTGACCGAAGCCGCCCAGGCCGAAGGCAGCCATATTGTTGCCGTGCTGCTCAACCGTAACTACGGCCAGCACTCCGCCATTATGGCCGGGTTCAGCCACGTGACGGGCGATCTGATCATCACTCTGGATGCAGATCTGCAAAACCCGCCGGAGGAGATCCCGCGTCTGGTGGCGAAAGCTGATGAAGGCTATGACGTGGTTGGCACGGTGCGTCAGAACCGTCAGGACAGCCTTTTCCGTAAGCTGGCCTCGCGAACCATCAACCGTCTTATTCAGCGCACCACCGGTAAAGCGATGGGCGATTACGGCTGCATGCTGCGCGCCTACCGCCGCCATATTGTCGACGCCATGCTTCACTGCCATGAGCGCAGCACCTTTATTCCGATCCTCGCCAACACCTTTGCCCGCAAGGCAACGGAAATTCCGGTCCTGCACGCCGAGCGCGAGCACGGGGAATCGAAGTACAGCTTTATGCGTCTCATCAACCTGATGTACGACCTCGTCACCTGCCTGACCACCACGCCGCTGCGCCTGCTGAGCGTGTTCGGCAGCATCATCGCCCTGGCCGGTTTTACGCTGTCCGTCCTGCTGGTGGTGCTGCGCCTGGTCTTTGGCCCGCAGTGGGCGGCGGAAGGGGTCTTCATGCTCTTTGCCGTGCTGTTTATGTTCATCGGCGCCCAGTTCGTCGGAATGGGCCTGCTCGGTGAATACATTGGCCGTATCTACAACGATGTTCGCGCACGTCCGCGCTACTTTATTCAACGTGTTGTCCGTCAGGAACACAAAGCATCTCAAGAGGAAACCCACCCATGAAAGCCGTTGTATTTGCCTATCACGATATGGGGTGCGCGGGCACGCTGGCCCTGCTGGAAGCGGGCTATGACATTGCTGCAATCTTTACCCATCCGGACGCGGCGGGAGAGAACCACTTCTTCGGCTCCGTGGCGCGTATCGCCGCCGAGCGTGGTATTCCGGTTTATGCCCCGGACGACGTCAACCACCCGCTGTGGGTGGATCGCATCCGCGCGCTCGCCCCGGATGTCATCTTCTCGTTCTACTATCGCAACCTGATCTGCGACGAGATCTTAGGTTTAGCCGCCAAAGGGGCCTTTAACCTTCACGGCTCTCTGCTGCCCGCCTACCGTGGCCGCGCGCCGCTGAACTGGGTGCTGGTCAACGGTGAAACCGAAACCGGCGTGACGCTGCACCGCATGGTGCACCGCGCGGATGCCGGGGCCATCGTCGCCCAGCAGCGCGTGGCAATCGACGCGGATGAAACGGCGCTTGAGCTGCATCAGAAACTCTGCACCGCGGCGCAAAGCCTGCTGCGTGACGCGCTGCCAGCCATCCTCAACGGCACCTTCAGCGAGACCGGGCAGGACGAAAGCAAGGCCAGCTGCTTTGGCCGCCGCACGCCGGAAGATGGTCGCCTGGACTGGAACAAACCCGCCCGCCAGCTGCATAACCTGGTGCGCGCCGTGACCGACCCGTGGCCGGGCGCGTACAGCTTTGCGGGCGTAAGCAAATTTATCGTCTGGAAATCCCGCGTGCGTGACGATATCCCGGCGGCTAAACCGGGCACCGTCGTCTCCGTCTCTCCGCTGGTGGTGAGCTGCGGCGAGCAGGCGCTGGAGATCGTCACCGGTCAGACCGACAACGGCCTGTACGTTCAGGGCACGCAGCTGGCGCAGTCTCTGGGGCTGGTGGCCGGGGCGCTGATCACCAGCGCGCCGGTGGTTGCCATCAAGCGCCGCACCCGCGTGCTGATCCTCGGCGTGAACGGGTTCATCGGTAACCACCTGACCGAACGTCTGCTCAGGGATGATAACTACGAGATTTACGGTCTGGATATTGGCTCTGACGCCATCAGCCGTTTCCTCAACAACCCGCGCTTCCACTTCGTTGAAGGGGATATCAGCATCCACTCCGAGTGGATCGAATACCACATTAAAAAATGCGACGTGGTGCTGCCGCTGGTCGCCATTGCCACGCCAATCGAGTACACCCGTAACCCGCTGCGCGTGTTCGAGCTGGACTTCGAGGAGAACCTGAAGATCATCCGCGACTGCGTGAAATACGACAAGC
The DNA here is from genome assembly GCF_041399405.1 of Enterobacter sp. KB-280D8. Taxonomy (NCBI): domain Bacteria; kingdom Pseudomonadati; phylum Pseudomonadota; class Gammaproteobacteria; order Enterobacterales; family Enterobacteriaceae; genus Enterobacter; species Enterobacter sp. KB-280D8. The sequence goes on along the minus strand of NZ_JBGKEC010000007.1, from coordinate 116,539 downwards.
GCATCATCTTCCCGTCCACCTCTGAAGTGTACGGCATGTGTACCGACAAAAACTTCGATGAAGACACTTCCAGCCTCGTGGTGGGGCCGATCAACAAACAGCGCTGGATCTACTCTGTCTCCAAACAGCTGCTGGACCGCGTGATTTGGGCCTACGGCGAGAAAGAGGGCCTGCGCTTTACCTTGTTCCGTCCGTTCAACTGGATGGGGCCGCGTCTGGATAACCTGAACGCGGCGCGTATCGGCAGCTCCCGCGCGATCACCCAGCTGATCCTGAACCTGGTGGAAGGCTCGCCTATCAAGCTGATTGAAGGGGGGAGCCAGAAACGCTGCTTTACGGATATCAGCGACGGTATCGAGGCCCTGTTCCGCATCATCGAAAACAAAGATAACCGCTGCAACGGAGAGATCATCAACATCGGTAACCCGGAAAACGAGGCGAGCATTCGCGAGCTGGCAGAGATGCTGCTGGCCAGCTTTGAGCGCCACCCGCTGCGCGATCGCTTCCCGCCGTTTGCCGGTTTCCGCGAAGTGGAAAGCAGCAGCTACTATGGTAAGGGCTACCAGGACGTCGAGCACCGTAAACCAAGCATCCGCAACGCGAAGCGCTGCCTGAACTGGACGCCGACGGTGAAGATGGAGCAGACCATTGATGAGACGCTCGACTTCTTCCTGCGCACCGTGGAGCTGTCGGAACAGGCCTCATGAAAAAAGTCGGTTTACGCATTGATGTCGACACCTTCAGGGGAACGCGTGACGGCGTGCCCGGACTGCTGGAACTGCTGAGCAGGCATGGCGTGCGTGCCAGCATTTTCTTCAGCGTGGGGCCTGACAACATGGGACGCCATTTATGGCGTCTGGTTAAACCGGCATTTCTGTTCAAAATGCTTCGCTCGCGCGCGGCATCCCTCTACGGCTGGGATATTTTGCTGGCCGGCACCGCCTGGCCCGGCAGACGCATCGGCGCGGGTAATGAAGCGGTGATTCGCGAGGCGGCGCAGCATCATGAAATTGGCCTGCATGCCTGGGATCACCATGCCTGGCAGGCCTGGGCAGGCGTCTGGGATATCTCACGCCTGTCCCGTGAGGTCGAACGTGGAATGCTGGAGCTTGAGGCCATCATTGGTCAGCCCGTACGCTGCTCCGCCGTGGCGGGATGGCGTGCCGACCAGCGGGTGGTTAAAGCCAAAGAGCATTTCGCGTTTCGCTACAACAGCGACTGCCGCGGAACCGGGCCATTTTTGCCGCTGTTAGGCGAAAATCGCTACGGTACCGTGCAAATTCCGGTCACGCTTCCTACGTGGGATGAGGTGGTGGGGCGCGAGGTCAAAGCGGAAGAATTTAATCGCTATATTCTGGACCGCATCCATCGAGACGCCGGTACGCCGGTGTATACCATCCATGCCGAAGTGGAAGGGATTGCGTATCAGCATGATTTCGATGCGCTGCTGACGATGGCCGCTCAGGAGGGCATTGAATTCTGCCCGTTGAGCGAGCTGCTGCCGGACGACCTCAGCACCCTGCCCGTGGGCAAAGTGGTCCGTAGTGAACTGGCTGGCCGGGAAGGCTGGCTTGGCTATCAACAAATCGTGAGTCCGGTCCCATGAAAACAGCCCGTTATGGCGTAGCGCTTCTCGCACTGTTTATCGTTTACTACCTCATTCCGGTCGATATCCGTCTGCTGTGGCAGCCCGATGAAACGCGCTATGCGGAAATCAGCCGCGAAATGCTGGCATCGGGTGACTGGGTTGTCCCGCATTTTCTGGGGCTGCGTTACTTTGAAAAGCCGATTGCCGGCTACTGGATCAACAGTATCGGGCAATGGCTGTTCGGGCACACGAACTTTGCCGTACGCGCCGGGTCGATCTTCTCCACGGGGCTCGCGGCGCTGCTGGTTATCTGGATGGCATGGCGGCTCTGGCGGGATAAGCGGACAGCCATTTTCTCCGGCCTTATCTTCCTGACCCTGTTTCTGGTGTACGGCATCGGCACGTATGCGGTTCTGGATCCTATCATCACCCTGTGGCTGGTGGCGGCGATGTGCAGCTTCTGGCTGGCGTCGCAGGCCCAAACCGTGGCCGGAAAAGCGGGTGGCTATGTGCTACTTGGGCTGGCCTGCGGAATGGGGGTGATGACCAAAGGCTTCCTGGCACTGGCCGTTCCGGTGATTGGCGTGCTTCCGTGGGTCATCGTCCGGAAGCGCTGGAAAGAGGTGCTGATTTTTGGCTGGCTCGCGATCCTCAGCTGCGTGCTGATTGTTCTGCCGTGGGCGCTGGCCATTGCGCACCGTGAGCCTGATTTCTGGCGTTACTTCTTCTGGGTTGAGCATATTCAGCGTTTTGCCCAGAGCGACGCACAGCATAAAGCCCCGTTCTGGTACTACGTGCCATTCCTGATCGCCGGCAGCCTGCCGTGGCTGGCGCTGCTGCCCGGCGCGCTGCGCCTCGGCTGGAATGACAGACAAAACGCGGGCGGTGGGTTCTATCTGCTGGGTTGGGTGGTGATGCCGCTGCTGTTCTTCAGCATCGCCAAAGGCAAGCTGCCAACCTATATCCTGCCCTGTTTCGCTCCGCTGGCTATCCTGATGGCGCACTATGCCTGCCTCGCGGCGGAAAAAGGCGCCAGAGCGTTACGCATTAACGGCGGGATTAACCTGGCGTTTGGCGTCATCGGCGTGGTGGCGGCGCTGGTGGTTTCGCCGTGGGGACTGGCTAAGCATCCGGTCTGGACGTCGGTTGAACTGTATAAAGTCTTCTGTGCGGTGGTAGCGTTCCTCATCTGGGCCGCGGTAGGCTGGTTTACGTTCCGGCAGAGCCAGCAGCGCTGGTGGCTGGCGGCGCTGTGTCCAGCAGGCCTGGCGCTGCTGATTGGTTTTGCCATTCCTAACCTGGTGGTGGACTCCAAACAGCCCCAGTCGCTGGTCGATACCGTGCGGGAGCCGTTGCAGGAAAGCCGATTCGTGCTGGCCAATAACGTGGGCGTGGCCGCGGGCCTGGCGTGGGAACTGAAGCGCAATGACATCACGCTCTTTGGTCAGAGCGGCGAGCTGCGCTACGGGCTGGATTATCCCGATGTGAAAGACCGTTTTGTCAGTGAGGACGACTTCGCGCAGTGGCTGGCAACGCATCGTCAGCAGGGGCGCGTGTCGCTGGTGATACTGCTCTCAAAGCGTGACGATCTTTCACAGGCGAATTTACCGCAGCCGGACAATCTCTATATCCAGGGGCGTCTGGCCCTGCTGGAGTATCTGCCGAAGTGATGACCTGGACCTGGCTCGTACTGGCAAGCCTGCTCAGCTGCGCGGGGCAGCTGTGCCAGAAACAGGCCACCCGTCCGGCGAAGGCCGGGCGGCGTGGCGCGCACATCGCGCTGTGGCTTGGCCTGGCAATGCTGGCGCTGGGCGGCGGTATGCTGGTCTGGCTGGTGGTGCTGCAGCATCTGCCCGTCGGCGTCGCTTATCCGATGCTGAGCCTCAATTTTGTCTGGGTAACGCTGGCGGCGAAGGTCTTCTGGCGTGAGCACGTTGCTGTGCATCACTGGCTGGGAGTCGGGTTCATCATCATTGGGATTATCGTGCTGGGAGGAAGCCTGTGAAAGGCGCGTTCTGGGCGTTATGCAGCGTGCTGTTAGTCAGCGCCGCGCAGCTGTTGCTGCGCGATGCCATGCAGGCTCTGCCACCAGTCAGCGATTTTCTGACGTTTATCTCTGCGCTGTGGCACGTCTCGCCCGGCACGGGCGCGCTGCTGCTGGGATTGACGGGATACGTGGCCTCCATGGGCTGCTGGTATCTGGCGCTGCATCGCATGGCGCTCAGCAAAGCCTATGCCTTGCTGAGCCTCAGCTATATCCTGGTGTGGGGCGCGGCGATCCTGCTGCCCGGCTGGGGAGAAGGCTTCTCCTGGCGCGGGCTGGCGGGCGTCGGGTTTATTATGCTGGGTGTACTGGTGATTTTCCTGCCCCGACGTGAATAATCGACTCGGTGGTCAGGGTGTAAGGGGTTGCAGTACAGACGGCAAGGCTCAGAGAACCGAGCTGTAGCTGGCTGACCGCGTGCGACCGGGCCGTGCTGTCGATGCTGACAATCTGCCAGGCGCTGCCGCCACGTTGTTTCACAATCGCTTCTTTTCGCGTCCAGATACGCCAGAAAGCGGAAAGCCGTTCCTCAGGCGCTTCACGCTCCAGCTCGTCATGCTCTGTCAGGCTGAAAACGGCGTTGGCCAGTGCCTGCCAGTTCTTGCGGGGGCGAATCACTTCGATATCGCAGCCCACTTCACCTTCATCGCTCATCAGTAAGGCGATATCGTCACCGCTATGGCTCAGGTTGAACCACAGCGGATTCCCCTTCTCAAAGGCCGGTTTCCCCTGCTCGCCGTAAATGATGTCGGGGAGCGGGTGAGGGGATAATGTTCTGGCGAGCAGCGTCCGGCCTGCCAGCCAGGAGGCATGTCGTGCACCCTGAGGTGCCCTGTCTGCGAGCGTTGACGCCAGCGGGTCCGCGCAAAGGGTGGAAATTTTTCCCAGTACAAACCGGTACATAGTTACGCCCAGCGTTTAATAATAATCGAGGTATTGATGCCGCCAAACGCGAAGTTATTGCTCTGCAGATACTCGCAGTCAATCTGACGGGCTTCTCCCATAATATAATCTAAAGCCCCGCATTGCTCATCCGGCTGCGTTAAATTGAGCGTCGGGGCAAACCAGCCTTCGCGCATCATCTGCAGGCTCATCCATGCTTCCAGCGCGCCGCAGGCCCCCAGCGTGTGGCCTAAATAGCTCTTCAGCGAGGAAACCGGCACGCTGTCACCGTAGATGGCGGCAGTAGCCTGGCTTTCGGCGATATCGCCGCGGTCGGTGGCGGTACCGTGCGCGGAGATATACCCCATATCCCGGGCGCTTAATCCCGCCATCGCCAGCGACTGCTCCATGCAAATCTGCATGGTGTCGCGCTGTGGCTGGGTGATATGGGCCGCGTCACAGTTAGTGGCAAAGCCTACAATTTCGCCGTAGATCGTGGCCCCACGCGCTTTGGCATGCTCCAGCTCTTCGAGTATCAGGGTACCCGCACCTTCCCCAATCACCAGACCATCGCGCTGCGTATCAAACGGCGACGGGGTGGTTTTGGGTTCGTCGTTGCGCTGGCTGGTGGCAAACAGCGTGTCAAACACCGCCGCTTCTGACGGACAAAGCTCTTCCGCGCCCCCCGCGACCATAACGGTCTGATACCCGTGGCGAATCGCCTCCCAGGCGTAGCCTATCGCCTGGCTGCCGGAGGTACAGGCGCTCGACGTCGGGATGACGCGGCCGCGTAATCCAAAGAACAGGCCGGTATTCACCGCGGTGGTGTGTGGCATCATCTGGACATAGGTTGTCCCGGTGATGTTATTGGTGTGCTTTTCGGTGAGCATGGTCGCGAATTCGCTGACCGGGCCGGTGCTACCTGTCGAAGAGCCGTAGGCGATACCGGTTTGCCCGTTGGTGAGCACCGCTTCGCCAATCAGCCCCGCCTGCTCCAGCGCCAGCTCGGTAGCGCGGGTCGACATCAGCGACACCCGGCCCATGGCGCGGATACGCTTGCGGGTATAGTGTTCCGGCAGCGCGAAATCGTCGATCGGCGCGCCCAGCAGGGTATGCAGGCCTTCGTACACCTGCCATTCCGGCATTTTACGCACGGCGTTTTCATACGCCAGCAGCCGGCTGGAAACAGATTGCCAGCTCTCGCCAAAGGCGGTCACGCCGCCCATGCCCGTAATCACCACGCGACGCGTCATAGCATTCCTCCGTTAATGGAAATGACCTGTCGGGTGACGTAGCCCGCAATATCCGACATCAGATAGCTGGCCAGCCCGGCGACCTCCTCAGCCTGGCCCATACGTTTCATTGGGATGATGGACATCGCTTCCTTCAGCGCAGCCTCCTCCATCTCAATCATGCCGGTATCAATCAGCCCTGGGGCAATGCAGTTCACGGTGATTTTGCGTTTTGCCAGCTCGATCGCCAGCGCTTTGGTGGCGCCGATAATGCCCGCTTTTGCCGCACTGTAGTTCACCTGCCCGCGGTTGCCCATCACGCCGGACACGGACGATAAGGTGATAATGCGTCCCCCTTTACGGGTGCCGATCATCGGCATAATGCAGGGGTGAATGACGTTATAAAAGCTGTCGAGATTGGTGTGGATCACGCTGTCCCAGTCGTCTTCACTCAGTGCCGGAAAGGCACCGTCGCGGGCGATCCCGGCATTGCTGACCACGCCATACCATGCGCCATAAGCTTCAATTTCTTGCTCCAGCACCTCGCGGCACTGTTCGCGGTTGCCCACGTCAAACGAGAGTAAACGACCGCTGCCGCCCGCCTGCGTGATGGCGTCCAGCGTCTCCTGCGCGCCTGCGGCATCACGGTGGTAATGCACGCCGACGGTGAACCCGTCAGCGGCAAGCTGGCGGGCGATGGCGCGACCAATGCCTTTGCTGGCCCCTGTGACCAGAACGGAACGACTCATGCGTGGGATCCCTGATTAAAAAGCGATGTTAATTCTTCTGCACTCGGCTGGAAGGTGTTGACCCGGCCCGTGGCCAGCGTCTCTTCATCTGCGGAAATCGTACATTCAAAACTGCCGAACCGTTCGTCCTGCATCAGCAGCTTAACGGTAATGTCCAGCGTTAAGCCTTTGGCGAAACGCCCGCTGGCGCAGACCAGCTCGCGCGCGCCGAGCACCATGCCCAGCGCGATATGCTCTTGCCCCTGCTGCTGACGATGCCAGCCTGACCAGACGCCAACGGTCTGCGCCATCAATTCGAGCGCGTACCAGCCTGGCAGGTCGCCATCGGCATTGAGAAACGGCGCCAGCACGCTTTGCCTGTCAACCGCGACGCGGCAGACCGCTGTGTCGTCCGTGACATTCTCAACGGACCCCAGCAGCATCATGGGCGCCTCGTGCGGCAAATAGGCTTCGGGTGATAGATAGCTCATGACGCTCTCCCCAGCAGAATGCTGGCGTTGTTGCCGCCAAACGCGAACGAGTTAGACAATATCACCGGCTTTTTCAGGGCGGCGCGCTGGTGCAGCAGGCCGCACGGCGCGAGCGTGTCGTCCGGGGCATAGCGGGAAAAATCCTGCGGCGGCAAGGGCAGATCGCGCGTCAGAATCAGCCAGCTCAGTGCCGCTTCGGTGATACCGGCAGCGCCCAGCGTGTGGCCGGTCAGGTGTTTGGTTGAGCTGCACGGCACGCTCTCCCCGAAGAGATCGTGTACCACCTGCGATTCAATCTGATCGTTGAGCGGCGTGGCCGTGCCGTGCAGGTTGATATAGCCGATGTCGTCAGGCTGCATGCCCGCTTCGTTGAGCGCCTGAGTGATAGCCCTTATCGCCCCTTCGCCCTGAGGATGCGGGGCGGAAATATGGTACGCATCGCTGGATTCGCCCGTCCCGAGCAGCGCCACGTCCGCAGGTTCCCGGCTCAATACCATCAGCGCCGCCGCTTCACCGATGGTGATCCCCCGGCGGTCGCGCCCAAACGGCTCGCAGAGCGTAGGGGAGAAGGATTCAAGGCTGTTAAAACCGTTGACGGGCATCCGGCTCAGGGTATCGGCCCCGCCGACAATGGCGATGTCCACCAGCCCGGCTTCAATCAGGCGTTTGCCGCCAATCATCGCCCGCGCGCTGGAGGAGCAGGCGGTGGAGATCGTATAGGCCGGGCCTTCAAGCTGCAGCCAGTTGGCAAGGAAGCGGGACGGATCGCCCAGCTCCTGCTGCGGATACTGCCATCGCGTGCTGGTCTCGCCGTCGGTCATGCGCCTAACGTGCTCATCGCCTTCATGCAGCCCGGAAGTGCTGGTTCCCAGCACCACGGCCACGCGGTCGCGACCGACGCGGGCGATGGCCTCGTCAACGGTTGACTGAATCTGCGCCAGTGCGGCCAGCAGCAGTTGGTTATTGCGGGTGCGGTGTGCACAGAAGCTGTCCGGGATGGGCGGCAGCTCGCCTTCCACGGCGCCCAGTACCGCTTCGGGGGCTCCCTGCAACCAGCCGGCCCGGGCGTGCATACCCGGCGCCACGCCTGCCGTCAGGTTCGCGGCAATCTCATCAGGCGAGTTGCCCAGCGCGTTGACCATGCCAACAGCGGATATATAGATCATCTCAGTCACCCAGATATTGAATGGTGATGTGGTATTTGAATACGTGTTGCTCGATGCTGATCGGCTCGCGCTTGCCTTTGCGCTGGAGGTAGACAATCTCCGTCACCAGCTTGCCGCTGGCGTTACGCAGCTCGCGCCGATCGCCATTGTCCGTCAGCGTCCAGCCCTTCGGCAACTGCGGCTGCCAGGCGCTAATCGGCCAGTGGCTGAGCATCACGTCGGCCAACACCTGGCTGGCTGGCGGCAGCTGCGGCACGACGATGGACTGCTCGGTATGAATACCGTTCTCATCGTACGTTGCCAGGAACAGACGGATCCCAACGGAAGAGAGCCCGGCCAGCGTGATCTTATGCGCATCCGCGTTGAGCATCACCAGCAGAGACTGCGTTTGTCCGTTAAAGCTGCCGGTCAGCAGCTGCTGGGAGCTTACCGCCGGGCTGATGCCGGGCGGCGGGAGCGTAACTTTGGTGCCCGGCTGGAGCCAGGCCTGAGGCCGCGTCTCTTTAGTATCGGTCGAATGGCTACAGCCTGCCAGCAGCAGCGCCGCAGCCAGCGCAACGGCGCGATAAACAGCGTTCATTTACGTTTTCTCTCTTTCTTATCCGGCATCGCCAGCGGAGCCAACAGGAAGGCGGTGAAAATCCCGCTCACCAGCACAATACCAAAGCTGCTGATGGCCTGGGTGGTGCTGAAGACGAGCATGCCCAGCGTCAGCAGGGTGGTCATCATCGCCAGGGTAATCGCCAGCATCGAGGTCAGCGGCGTACCGCGCGGGTTGCTGAAAAATAGCGTGTAGTTAATGCCAATGCCGAGCACCAGTACCAGCGCCAGCAGTGAAAACAGATTTACCGGGTGGCCCGTTGCGGCCAGGACCGCCAGACCGCAGCTCAGCGACAGTGCGGACGGCACCAGGCTTATCAGTCCCTTACGCCAGCCGAGGCGCAGCATCGCCCCGCAGGCAATCACCGCCAGCGCTGCAAACAGTAGCCCCGTCAGCAGCGTGCGGTAGAGGGCAAAGAGGCTGTCAAAGCTGGCTTTGCGGTCCACCCAGACGACGCCGTCATGGCGCGCGGCCAGCTCACCGAGCGCCGCGCTGTTTTTCGCGCCGTCCACCGGCACCAGCACGCCGCTTTCCCCGCCGGGCAGGGTCAGCCAGAGCAGTCGCCAGCCTTCGCTGGCCGGACTGTTAAGCCACGCGTCCACGCTGACCGGCATGGCGTCCAGATTCGGGGATACGGCGTTGAGCCCGGCGCTTTTCAACACGTTCGTTACCGCCGGGGCAGCGTCGCGCAGCAGCGTAAGATCGCTTTTCTGGCGGGCCAGCGAGTTCAGCGGCAGGGTACGCCAGCGGGCAATCTCTCCCGCTTTTTGCGCCTCGGCCAGCGCCGGGGTGAAGGCTTCCAGCCGCTCCAGCGTTTGCTGGGGCGAAGCGCCGTGCACCACAAACCATTTCTGATCGACGCTTTGGCCGGTCAGGGCGGTAATGGCTTTCTCTTGCGCCAGAATATCTTTTGGCAGCGCCTGCAGCTGGGCGATATCATCGTCCACCTTCAGGGTGCTCATCCCCGCGGCGGAGACCAGCGCCAGCGCGACGGGCAGGCCAACGGACAGTTTTTTACTGCGTCGCCAGGCGGCCAGCCAGCGCAGCATCAGGACCATAAAGGGAACCGGGCGCACCGGCAGACCCCGGCACAGCCACGGATGCCAGAAAATCACCGTCAGGCAGGAGGCGCTCAGCCCCACGGCGGCGAACACCGCCATCTGGCGGATCCCGGGGAAGGGGGCCAGCATCATAATCAGGTAGGCGGCGACGGTCGTCAGCAGCGCCAGCAGCAGCGCATTGCGTACCTTGGCCAGGCTCTGCCAGGGGGAAAGCTCCGCGCCGTGGACCATCCGTTCGGTCAGGTAGTAGAGCGTGTAGTCTGCGGAAATACCGATGATGCTCATGCTCATCACCAGCGTCATCAGGTGCAGTTCGCCAAAGAGCAGCAGTGTCACCGCCGTGCCCGCCAGCGCGCCGATGGCAATGGAGAGCACGCTCAGCAGCAGCGGGCGCAGAGAGCGGAACACCGCGACGATAAGCAGGAACACCCCAAGCAGGGTGGCGATACCCAGCGTCGAGACGTCGCGTTTGGCCTGCTGGCTGGCGTAATCGCTGTAGAACACGGTTCCGCGGGAAAGCAGTTGGGCCTGCGGGTAACTCGCTTTCAGCGTCTGTTGCAGCGCGTTAAGCGTCGTCACGAGCCGGTGGGTCTGCTGCATATCAAATGACGAGCCTGCCAGCTCGCCGTGCAGCAGGTACCAGTAGTTTCCCGCCTCATCTTGCGTGACCAGCCAGCCGTCCATCAGCCGCAGCTTCTGGCCGTTTTGCGCCAGGGCGAGCTGCGAGCCGCGCATCAGCATCAGCGGATCGTTTTGCAGCTCTTTGCCGCTGACGCCGGAAAAGGCCGAGTAGAGCTGGGATAAAATCCACTGCGCCTGCGCGTCTCCGCCGTTTTGCAGACGGGCACGGGTGGCGGGATCGATCAGGCCGTTGCGGTGCTGCCAGAAGAACTCTCCCCAGGCTTTCTGCCCGGCGGCGTCCATCGGGCCTTTGACCTCGCTGAGCGAGTGACTGTTTTGCAGCAGCGTCAGCCACTGCTGCGCCACGCGCGGATCGGGCTCTTTGCCGGGGCTGACCAGCCAGACCAGCTGGCGGTCGAGACGCTGCATAAACCCGTCGTTGAGCGCCGACGGGATCGCCCCCAGCGTCTGCTTCGGCAGCATGGCCAGCACGCTGCTGTTCAGACGCGCGCCGGGCAGCAGTGACAGCAGCACGCCCAGCAGGATCAGGCATGCTGCGGCCCACAGAAGCGCCGGGCGCAGGGATTTACGGTGCGGCAAAGCGTTGGCGTTCGTCATCGGTCAGGCTGGCGGGCGTCAGTTGGTGGTTTGAAAGAGCGATATCGGTACGGTCGCCCTGCTTGTCATTCAGGCGAATCGTCTCCAGATAGGTCGCGCCGCCCAGATCGAGGGAGGCAAAAATCTTGTCCAGCGGCGTCGTTTTTGGCGTAAGCACCAGCGACCAGCGGCCCGCTCCCAGGTCTTTAAAATCGATGCGGAAGTTCTCTTCCAGCACCTTGCGGTCGGCCTGGAACAGGGCCCGCAGCAGGTGGTTGAACTGGAACATCTGCGGATTATTGTCGGCAGTGATAGTCTGCGGCGGCTGGCCGTTGATCGCCTGAACCATCCGCTTGTCGTCCAGCAGGAGCGTCATCGGAAACGGCGCTTTTTGATCCCACAGCAGGCCACTGTCGCGGGCGATCAGCATCTCGCCCTGCGAGCGCAGCGGCTGCGGCATATCTTTTATCGTGCGAACCTGTTCAAAGTGCGCGCGCACCACGGGCTGCTCGGTAAACCGCTGCTGTAGTTCATCCAGCGTCACGGCACTGACCAGCGGGCTGACGAACAGCGCCAGCAAAGGCAACCATTTCATGGAGTTACTCCCATTCGTTCAAACAGTATTGCCGGGCTGACAAAGCACATTTCGCGGGTGGCTTCTTCCACCGCCACCTGGATGGTGTACCCGGTGGTGGTGCGCTTGCCTGTCTGCGCATCGAAAATTTGATAGGCAATGCGCAGCCGGTTTTCATACTCTTCAATCTGCGCGCGGACGCGAATACGCTGCTCAAAGGTCACCGCATCGCGGTATTTCACCCGGGTGTCGACGACGGGCCAGACGTAGCCGGAGGCCTTCATCTGGCGATAGCCATAGTCAAACTGATTGAGCAGCGCCTCGCGGGCGATCTCAAAGTAGCGGAAATAGTTACCGTGCCAGACCACGCCCATCATATCGACGTCGTGGAACGGAACGGTGATCTCGACTTCAGTCGTAAAGCGGGGATCGGTCAGCACCCTTTACTCCTTCTCTCTGGACTCTGGCAGATGCCAGAAATCGAAAAAATTAAACCAGTCGAGCGGCGACATCAGGGCGTAATGCTCCAGCCGCTGCGCGTAGCGATCGACGGCATCCTGCAGCGCCTGCTGGCGTTCCCCGCGCGGCAGGATCAGCGGGTCGGCAAACGGTTCGCCGTGCAGGACGAGCTTGCCCTGCTGGCGCAGGGCAAAAATCAGCACCACCGGGCAGCGGAGAATCGAGGCCAGGATAAACGGCCCCTGAGGGAACGGCGCGGGCTGCCCCATGAACCGGCTCCAGATCACGCGCCACTCGCCGCCACGCTGCGGATTCACCGCGATGCGGTCGCCCACAATCGCGACCCATTCTCCGCGCTCAAGCTTCTCTTTGATGGCAATCGCGGTGTCCGGGCCGATGTCGGTGACCGACATTAAATTCACGCCCGCCTGGGGCGCCATTTCGCTCATAATCTGCTTAAAGCGCCGGGCGTTTTCGCTGAAGACCAGGGCATTGATGGTTTTGCTGCCGTCCAGCTGGGCCAGCGCCCGGCAGGCCTCTACGTCACCAAGATGCGAGGCCAGCAGCAGCTTGCCCTGCGGCGCCGCGATATTAAGCGTTTCGCGCGCGCCGGGGGCAAAGACCACGTCGCGATTAAACTTCAGCTCGCCGCGCCAGCTGGCAACTTTGTCCAGCATCGCGTTGCCGAAGCGCATGAAATGGAAAAAGCTGTTGAGCCGTGAGGGAACAGGCATGTCCCGCTGCATCAGCACCTGCTTCACGCGTGCAATCCACTGCCGCGAAGCCTGCCGCGCCGGACGCGCGATAAGCCAGTAGACGCCGATCACTGGCCACAGCAGCACGGTAAAGGCCCGCCGCCCCAGCAACTGCCAGACGCGCAGCATCAGGCGCATGCCCCATAGCCCCTTGACCTCGTCCTGCTGCGCCCAGTGCTGGCCGCGTCGACGGAAGAGCAGGCCGGGAATGCGGGGCAGCATGCCGAAGAACAGCCGGGTATGCATCAGGGAGATCCGCACGTTATCTTTTAACGCGTCGAAGTGGGATAACCCGTCCTGCGGGTAGGTCACACGGGTGGGCAGGAAGACGCTGGTGTTGCCCTGCCAGTAGAGACGGACCATCACTTCGGTGTCAAAGTCCATCCGTTTACCGAGCGTTTCACGCGCGGCCAGCCGCAGCGTGGGCGAGACCGGGTAGACCCGAAAGCCGCACATGCTGTCTTTAAGCTGCAGGGATAAGGTCTCAATCCATACCCAGACGTGGGTGACCCAGCGCCCGTAGAGCCGCGAGCGCGGAATGGAATCATCGTAAATGGGCTGGCCGGAAATCAGCGCATCCGGGTGGCGCTCCGCCAGCGCCAGCAGTTTGGGGATATCTTCAATGGCGTGCTGGCCGTCCGCATCCACCTGCACGGCGTGGGTATAGCCCACGCGAGCGCACTCCTCCAGCCCCCTGATGACCGCAGCACCTTTCCCGGCGTTTTGCCCCAGACGGATCAGCGTCATCTGCGGCTGCTCCGCCGCCAGGCGTTCGAGCTCCTGACGGGTGATCGCTTCGCTGCCGTCATCCACCACCAGGCACGGCAGGCCGAACGGGGCGAGGCGTGACAGCACGCTGGCGATCATGGCACCGTGGTTGTAGCACGGGATCAGCACGCAGGGGCGAAAGATCACTGACATAGACGAATTTTCCCGCTGCTGGCGGTATGGCGCTCCGCCCCGGCGTGACGCTGGTAGCTGAAGGTCAACATCTGACGTTCGGCATGCCACTCAAGCACCAGCGTCACCGTAGTTTCCGGCAGCAGAGGCGCCTGAAACTTCACGTTTTGAATGCTGTGAAAGCGGTAACCCGGCGCCAGTAACGTCGTGGCGTAGTGCATGACCCAGTCAAGCTGCGCAACGCCGGGCAGCAGCGGCTGTACGGCAAAATGGCCCTGAAACCAGAACAGAGACGCGTCGAGATGCAAAACGATCTCCAGCTTCTCCGGCTGTGCCTGATGGCGCTCAATTTCATGAATTTTCATGAAATAACTCCTCTAACTGCGCATAGACACGCTTGTTCATACTGTTTACCGGCATCTCATCCACAATCCGCCAGTAGCGCGGCACCGCGACCGGTTCAAGCCAGGGCAGCAGAGCGCGACGCCAGGCGAACTCCTGCGCTTTTTTATCCTGCAGGTGCCAGCGCTGACGAACCGCCTCATCCAGCACCAGCAGGGCGCCGATTCCCTGGCGGCCCCCGCGCGTGACCGGCAGCGCAGCCGCTTCGCAAACGCCGTCGAGCTCCAGCAGGCGGCGTTCTATTTCGTTAAGCGAGATGCGCTTTTCTTCAATTTTGACCACCCGCCCGCGACGACCGGCAATGCTGAACAGCCCCTCGCTGTCGAAGTGGAGGATATCGTCCAACTGGAGTCCTTCAGCCTCATGGATCAGTGGCGACGTGACGCGACACGCTTCTTCTTCCTGATGGAAGCTTACGCCGGGGAAGGGCAGCCACGGCAGGTTATCTTCCTGGCGATGGCGCCAGGCGAGGATCCCGGTTTCGGTGCTGCCATAAATTTCATCCGGCCAGATGTTAAGCCAGCCAGCGGTGGTGGAGACGTCACGCCAGGGCAGCATTCCGCCCGCGGAAATCAGCATCCTGACGGGCGGCGCGGCTAGTTCGGTATCCAGGCGTTTCAGGAACGCCGGGCTGCTGATGAACAGGTAATGCCTGTCATGAGGAAGGGCGGCCAGCTGCTCTGCGTAATAGAGCATCGCGGCATGCAGCGGCAGGCCCATCGCCATCGGCAATACAATGCGGAATGTCAGACCGTACAGGTGTTGCGGTACGACGGAGGCGACAACGCTACAGCCAGCCAGACGCGCGCCGAAGCGGTCAGCCAGCAGGCGGGCTTCGCGATCCAGGCTGACGATGTGCTTAACCACCCGACGCGGCGTCCCCGTGGAGCCGGAGGTGAAAAGCTCAACAAAGCGGCTTTCGGCAATATCCGGCAGGGGCACCCAGTGGGCGATCGTCTGATGGCGGGAAGCCACCACAATCAGCTTTCCAGGGTAACCGAGGGGCCTGTCGCTCAGAACGCCGCTAAACAGCGACTGCTGCTCTTCAAGCAGCGAAATGCGGCTATGGCCGGGAATGACCGGCGTTTTACCCGCATGCAGCGAGGCCAGCAGCGCAACGATAAACAGGTAGCTGTTTTCAAAGCACAGCGCCCAGCGCTCGCCTTCCTGCTGACGCAGGGTGTCGACCAGCAGGGTCACGTCGTGGCGCAGCTGGCCCAGCGTCCAGGTACGATCGTCAAGCCAGGCGACGGGCGTGTCGTCAGGGCGGGGCGCGTTTAACCACTGGCCCAGCGGAAGGGGGTTAGTCATTGTGCATCTCTTTTTTTATCACCCGTTGACGCACCAGCCACTCTGTCGCCATCAGCGTTCCCATCAGGATGTAAGCCACCATACCGTTCCACAGCGTCCACAGATGCATGTCACCGTGCAGGACGGTAAACAGCGCCATCGCCCCGTTGCCGATGAAAAATCCGCACCAGACGAGGGTCACCTTGTAGGTATAGCGCACACCCTCCGGGGGCAAATTTGGCTCACGCAGGCGCGCCAGACGTTCGACCAGCGGCATCGCGGTCCAGAGCGAACCCCCGAACACGGCCAGCATCACAAGATTGACGACCACAGGGTAAAACAGCAGCCACTGGTGGGTTTTCAGCAGGTAGCTTGCCGCGCAGAGCGCGATGCCCGCCAGCGCCACGCACTGCACCACATACCGCATCGGGCCGGTGTTCCGCCGCGCCTGATGCAGCCGCAGCAGCAACAGCAGCGCCATCACGGGCAGCAGCCACGGCAGGCTGTTATGCGTCAGCCCAAATCCAATCAGGAAGGGCCACGCCAGCAGCATCAGCCCCGTCAGAAGGGGGATAACCGGCAACGTCCGTCCACCACGCACGGTGTTTTACTCTTCGCGCAGAAGCTGTTCGACGGCGTCTACCACATCCTGAACGGTACGAACCGATTTGAAGGTTTCCGGCTTGATTTTCTTACCGGTTTTCTTCTGCAGATGGACAATCATGTCCACCGCGTCAATGCTGTCCAGCTCCAGGTCTTCGTAAAGACGGGCTTCGGGCGTAATGTCCTGCGGGTCGATTTCAAAGAGTTTGATCAGAAGGCCGCAGACTTCCTGATAAATGGTTTCTTGTTCGGTCATAGTTCACGTCTCAGGCGCGTTGGGCATGGATAAAGGACGCCAGGGTGGCGACGGAAAAGAAGTGCTGGCGCATCTCCTCGCTTTCGGCAGAAAGCACCACGCCATACTGGTTTTTCACCGCCAGACCGAGCTCCAGCGCGTCGATAGAGTCGAGACCCAGCCCATCGCCAAACAGCGCGGCATCGGTATCAATATCCTCTGCGGTAAGCTCGTCCAGATTCAGCGTGGTGATAATGAGATTCTTAATTTCAAGATAAAGCGCTTGCATCATTAATTCCTGACAAAGATTGAAGGCCTGATGTTAATCGATGCTCCAGATGCCGGTTTAACTGCCTTGCCGCCAGCGCCGGTTCTTGTTCATTTGCATCGTAAAATTCGTCGATGTTCACGCGATCGCGCACATCCACGGTAAAGACAGGTTTTGCGGGCGGTACGTCATACCAGCGGCTTTTTTTATCCAGCAGGTGCTCGCTGCAGTGGATCAGCACGATCCGCAGATCGCTGCGGCAGCGCACGGCGATATTTGCCGCGCCGCGCTGGAGGGCGATAGCCTCACCTGGCCGGGTACGCGTGCCTTCCGGGAAGATTAACAGCGTGTCGCCGTGGGCCAGACGCTGCCGGCTGGCAGCGAGCAGAGGCTCGGCTTCGCTGTTAATCAGGTAATCCGCCGCGCGGATAACGCCGCTGACATAGGGATTGCGCAGTAACGCGCTCTTCACCAGACAGTCGGTTTCGGGCATCACCGACGCCAGAATCACGTAGTCAATTAGCGTTGGGTGGTTAGCCACCACCAGACAGCCCCGATCGCCGCGAAGCGCGTCAAGATTGTGAATGCGATAGTCCAGCACCCCGGTGCCGCGGGCAACGGTTAAGAAGACGCGGAAGCTGGCCGCAATGCTGCGGCGCGCCAGGCGACGGCGTTTGGCGCGATCGCGCTGAACAATCAGCAGCAGGTTGAACCAGATCAGCGACAGCAGCAGGCCGCCCGCGCCAAACAGCACGAAGCAGAGTCCGGTCATCGCCAGACGCCATAGCCAGTTGATCCGGGCGGCCAGGCGGTTCATTGGCGCGCCCACTGCCACAGCAGGCGTTCGCCGGGCACCACAAACTGCCGCTCCTCGCGGAGATAGCGTTGCAGGAACATCAGGCTTTGCGGCAGAGTAGGCTCCTCGCCCGTGCTGCCGCTGCGGGTTTCGCACTGCCATTCGCTGCCGGATTCAATCACCAGCGCCAGCGCGTACGGCCAGGTGGGCATCTGCGGCGGCAATGCCGGGTGGTAAAATTCCGGCAGCGTGCCGTCAAAATCCACCAGCAAGACGCGGGAGTAGCCCGCCTGCAGCAGGCTCAGCACTTCACACAGGGCCTGCTGGAAGGTGTCCAGCCCGGCAGAAATGGATGACGAGACAACAGGCTGGCGAGCGGTAATAGTAAGATTGCCCACAGCGGAGTTGTGCACGGACATGGCGAAGTCGGTGGGCGAGACGGCCTGACCGGTTGCCAGCGCATGCAGAATACGGTAATTGCGCTCCAGTTCGCCGTGGCGGCTGGAATAGACGACGGCATCAACGGCGTGGCTTTGCAGCATGGCAAGACCAAGATCCACCGCCAGCTTACTGCCCGAGTTAAGGCGGCGCGCGGTCATCATGGGTAACGCAGTCAGCCGGGGAAGCGGGGCCGTTGGGTCTATAGTCGACTGCAGGCGCGACCACGCCTGCCACTCTGCGGCATCGCTTAGTCCTGGCGCTCTTGCCTGCCAGTCAATAATGTTCAGTGAAAATTTCATCTACGCGCGTCCGCGGAATACCGTATTCAAAGGGCAGGCTGGGCCACCCGGGCAGCCAGGCTGCGCTATTGTTCACGTTTGGTGCATATTAACAGGGTATGACCTACCCCAAGGTTATCCAGCCGCTGTTCAATGCAGAAGCCCGCCCTCTCCAGGTAGTGATAAAACTTCTCTACGCTGTAAAAACGGCTATTACCATTCGCCATACAGGTGAAATAGAGCGAGGTGGCATTCAGGCTGAAAGCCGCCGCTTCATATTTCTGGGCATCCCAGAAAAGCTCCATGATGCACAACCGTGCGCCTGGCTTCATGACCTGTGCGACGCGCGTCAGCATGGCGACAATCTGATCCGGAGAGAAACAGTCCAGAAACTGGCTCATCCACCAGACGTCGGCATCTCCCGGCAATGCCGCCGGACTAAGCATATCGACAGCATGGAATCCAATACGATGAGAAAAACCTGCTTTTTCGATGTTTTCCTGCGCCAGCGCTATCTGCTGCGGGAGATCGAGGATCGTCACGGCAACATTATCGTCATAGCGGCAGCAGCGTAACGACCATTTACCCGTATTTCCGCCCACATCGTACAATTTTGTCGGCGAGCTTGCGAATATATATGGCAACGCGGCGTCAAAAGCGGCGTCAGAATAGTAGTGATCGAAGGCGAACCAGCTCTCTTTTGCCCGGGCAGGAAGCTGGGATAAGGCCGGATAGATGGTTGGCCAGTCGCCAAACACGGATAATCCGGCCGGTTTTTCTTCCTGCAGGGCGTCGGCCAGGTGAAATAACCCCTGGTAACAGACGTCCTGCGTGAAATCCATATTAACGCGGGTCATGGGATCGTGGAGTAAGAAATGGCCCACTTTCGCCAGGAAATAACGACTTTCTTTCCAGGTAATTATCCGCCCGCTTAATCCCATGTCTAACAATACGCTGACGGCATAGCTACTCAGGGTACTGTTTTCGGTTATTTCTTCGAGGCTCGCCCCCTTATTACCCTGTTTATCGAGCCAGGCGAGGACACCCGAGTTACGCAGACAAAGCGCGGTCTGAAATAACATCGGAGCAAAAGCGATGCGTTGCGCTTCGGTAATGGCATCCAGGGCGCTGAGCGTGTCCTTTTCGTACATTGTTGCGTAACCTTTCAGGGCAAGAAATGAGGTTATCGGGCCATGTCCGGCCCGACTTTAGAAAAATATTACAGCGCGGCACCCGCAGAGAGATTCAGCTGAATATCGTGGTCGAGGTTGTTCACCCAGCGGTTATAATTTTTGTGAATTTTACCGTCTGCCGCTTTCAGATTCAGGCTACTTTCGTAATTAATTGAATAGCTTGTCGCAGTGTAGGGAATACGTACCTGGACCGAGTGATCGCGTGCCTGCAGACGCCCCTTAATAACGCCCGGGCCCGCTTCCGTCATGATCCAGTCACGCTTCTGGCCTGCTTTCAAAATTGCCGTTTTCACCTGATCGGCAGTATGACCTGCGCTCACGACAGAGTGAACCTGAGCGATTGGGGCGGTACGCGCACAGCCAGCCAGAGCGCCAACGAATACTGCAGCAGCGCACCATTTAACGATCTTTTTCATCAACAACTCCATATCAATAATAACAATTAAAGGTAGTGTTTTTTACAAATAAGCATCACCAGACCTACGGATTAAATCAGGTGTCTTTTTTAATCAATATTAATGTTTGCATTAAGTTGACGCTAAGGCGGGGTATAATATCACGCAAAATAATTAATCATTCCGTTTTTTTTAATTTGCGTTAAAGCGAAATGTGGGTGAGGTGAATAAAAACGGGAGCATATGCCTTAACGCAAATAAAAATACCGCGACGGTGAGCGTCGCGGTAATTAAGGCGTTCTATTGACGGTCTAAGCCTGATGACATAGCCAAGTTACCCTGGTAACCGGCTTTTTGGCCGCCCTGGCCCCAGCAGGATCGCTAGCTTGCTGCCCCCTTTGGTGGTTTCCATCCAGATTTTACATACGCTGGTCAGCGGGACCGACAGCAGCATGCCGACCGGGCCCAGCAGCCATCCCCAAATCAGCAACGATAAAAATACCACCAGCGTCGACATGCCCAGCCGGTGCCCCATCATGCGTGGTTCAAGAATGTTGCCCAGCACCATATGCACGACGAGGAAGAGCGCCCCGACCAACATGCATTCGTAGAAACCGTTAAACAGAAACGCCTGGATCATCGGCGGCACGGCGGAAAGCACCGCGCCAATATTCGGCACGTAGTTCAGCAGAAACGCCAGCACCCCCCACATCAGCGCGAACTGTACGTCCATCAGCATCAGCCCCAGCCAGACGATAATGCCGGTCCAGACGCTGAGCAGCGTTTTCAGCGCCAGATATTTGGAGACGCCCTTTAAGGCGCGGTGTAGGCCGGCAATGTGTATTTGCGGGTTATTTAAAGCAAAGCGCAGCTTATAGGGGACGTGGCGGACTTCGAACAGCATGAACACTACCGTCATGACCAGCAGCAGTATGCTGGCCATCGCGCCGGAAAGACCGGTCATCAGCGTGGTGGCGTAGGTCATGACCTTCTCGGAATCCATCCTGCGCAGCATCCGTTCAGGCGAAATATGCAGGTTAAGAAAGGGCATCATCTCCTGCAGCGCGACGATTTTACGCGTCAGCTCTTTATTGTACTGCGGCAACATGGTGGAGAACTCGCTCAGCGAGGCCGCCAGTACCCCGAAGAGCGCCGTCAGGCCAATCAGCATCACGATAACCACGATGGTGATGGCCACCGGACGGCTCACGCCCCGGCGTAAAAACCAGGTCACCAGCGGATTCAGAACAATGGCAAAAAACAGGGCCAGCAGGAGCTGGACGATAATGTCAGCGGCAGCATGAATGCCCGCAAGAATAACCACCAGACAGGCGAGCTTTAGTAAGATGTGGAGTCCTGCTTTATCGGGCTGGGGAGCTAACATGCGCGTTCCTTAAGATGATGACCCGATAAGTGTAGTGCCTGGGGGCCGCTTCGTCTGGCGCCGATAATCTGAAAGTCGGGGCTGATTTTCTTATTGCGCCGTGGTAATAGTGAAACACTGTTGCAAAAAATTCAGGTAAACCCCCATGCCCGAAGCTGCCGCCGAACCGGCGCTGAGCGGATTGCGCCTCAATCTGCGTATCGTTTCCGTCGTTATTTTCAACTTTGCCAGTTACCTGACGATCGGCCTGCCGCTGGCGGTTTTGCCGGGCTATGTCCATGACGTGATGGGTTTTAGTGCGTTCTGGGCGGGGCTGGTCATCAGCCTGCAGTATTTCGCCACGCTCCTGAGCCGCCCGCACGCCGGGCGCTACGCCGACCTGTTTGGTCCTAAAAGCATCGTGGTGGTGGGATTATGCGGCTGTTTCCTGAGCGGCCTGAGCTATCTGCTGGCTGCTGCTGCCAGCGCCTGGCCGCTGGTTAGCCTGGCGCTGCTTTGCCTGGGCCGCATCATACTCGGCATTGGGCAAAGCCTGGCGGGAACCGGCTCGACGCTGTGGGGCGTTGGGGTTGTAGGTGCGCCGCACATTGGCCGGGTGATCTCCTGGAACGGGATTGTCACCTATGGCGCGATGGCGCTCGGCGCGCCGCTTGGCGTGGCCTTTTATGCCTTTGGCGGGCTGTATGGATTGTCGCTCACCATTATGGCGGTCGCGCTTGTGGCGATACTGTTTGCGCTGCCGCGCCCGAAAGTGAGGGCCAGCAAGGGCAAGCCGCTGCCGTTTCGGGCCGTGCTGGGGCGCGTCTGGCCGTACGGTATGGCGCTGGCCCTGGCGACCACCGGCTTCGGCGTAATTGCAACCTTCATTACCCTCTTTTACGACGCCAAAGGCTGGGAGGGCGCGGCCTTTGCGTTAACTCTCTTTAGCGGTGCGTTTGTTGGCGCACGCCTGCTTTTCCCGAACGGTATCAACCGCCTGGGCGGGCTGAATGTGGCGATGATCTGTTTTGCGGTTGAGATTGTCGGGCTGCTGTTAACCGGCATAGCCAGCGCATCCTGGATGGCGAAAATTGGCGTCTTCCTTGCAGGGGCGGGTTTTTCACTGGTCTTCCCGGCGCTGGGGGTGGTGGCGGTGAAAGCGGTGCCGCAGCAGAACCAGGGGGCGGCGCTGGCGACCTATACGGTGTTTATGGATATGTCGTTGGGCATTACCGGGCCGCTGGCAGGGCTGGTAATGGCCTGGGCGGGGGTACCGGTGATCTACATTGCCGCGGCAGGTCTGGTGATTCTTGCCTTACTGCTGACGTGGCGGCTAAAAAAATGGCCCCCGGTGCAGGCACCGGAGGCCACGTCATCGTCGTGAAAGGTTACTGGATCACGATGGTGTTAATGATGTTTTCAGCGGCCGTCTGCGCTTTCTGCTGGTCTTCCGCTGGCAGAGTGATCTGCAGGGTCAGCAGTTTGTTATCCACCTTACCCAGCACCACAGAAGAGTAAGCGGTCTGGCCTTTTGCGGAGATGATGCTGTCCAGCTGTTGCAGCTTATGGCCTTTCAGCTCAATGGATTTATTGGTCACCACCTGCAGCTGCGGATCGCGGCCGCGCTGCTGGTCTTCCAGACGTTTGGACAGGACGGCCAGATCTTCGCTGGTGTCGTCGCCCACAATCACAATGACCGCTTTCTGGCCGGTTGCGTCGGAGTATACGTGCATGTTATTCGCCTGGGTGCCCAGCTTGCCGCTCTGGTCAGTCATATCGGCTGGCAGAGAGAAACTGAGTTTGCCATCCATCAGATTCACCGGCTGACCGGTCGCGTTGCTCTCTGCGGATGCGCCCTGAGCAGGCGTTTTCGTGTCGCTGTTATCACAGGCTGCAAGACCCACAACCAGCAGGCCAATCCCGACATATTTAACCAGATTGCGCATTGACTTCTTCCTTTCGATAAACGGCCATAGCGGCTCATTCGTCCATCTTATCACAACTGATAAAGCGAACCCTTAACCAGCCTGCAATGCCGTGATTTCAGATTTATCTGCCAGCCTTTTCAGCAGCATATTCAGCAGCACGCCGTACATCGGCAGGAAGAACACAATGCTGATGAGCACCTTGAAGCAGTAGTCCACCAGCGCGATTTCCATCCAGTGTTCGGCCATGAACGCATCCGGGCTGCGCCAGAAGGCGATGAAGAAGAAGGCCAGCGTATCGCTCACGTTACCGAACAGCGTGGAGGCGGTGGGTGCCATCCACCAACGGTGATTCTGACGCAGGCGGTTAAACACGTGCACGTCGAGGATTTGCCCCAGCGCGTAGGCCATAAAGCTTGCGGCAGCGATACGGGCAACAAACAGGTTGAAGTGGGTTAACGCCTCAAAGCCCTGCCAGCTTCCCATATAAAACAGGGATGACACCACGTATGAAATGAACAGCGCCGGAAGCATGACCGCAAAAATAATGCGGCGCGCCAGCGGTGCGCCAAAGATACGCACGGTAAGATCGGTGGCGAGGAAAATAAACGGAAAACTGAACGCGCCCCAGGTGGTATGAAAACCAAAAATGGAGATCGGGAGCTGCACCAGATAGTTGCTGGAGGTGATCACCAGCAGGTGAAAAAGCGAAAGCCAGAACAACGCTTTTACGCGCTGTGATTCAGAGAACTGCGTCATATTGTGACCTTTTTATACGTTGGGGTGAGGGAACCCAATAAAAACCGCAGCATGATACTGCTTTGGCTGGACATTGCAATGGTTAGTTTTTGCGCAATCGTTAACCTGGTTTGCATTGCCCGCGCCGGGGCGTAAACTACAGCCGTTTTTACCTGACCGAGAAGATCATGACCGACCTGTTTTCCAGCCCAGACCACACCCTTGATGCCCAGGGCCTTCGCTGCCCGGAGCCGGTAATGATGGTACGCAAAACCGTGCGCAACATGCAAACGGGTGAAACGCTGCTGATTATTGCCGACGACCCGGCCACCACGCGCGATATTCCCGGCTTTTGTACCTTTATGGAGCATGAACTGGTGGCACAGCAGACCGAGGCGCTGCCGTACCGGTATTTGATTCGTAAGGGGTAGGTGGGCTGTCCTCTGCGGCCTGATGCCCTCACCCCGGCCCTCTCCCACGGGGAGAGGGAGAAAGTCATCCTTTCATCCACGCCCTGATTCCGTCCAGGAACATCTGCGTCGCCATCATTACCAGAATCAGCCCCATCAGACGCTCCAGCGCGTTCACCCCTTTCTCACCCAGCAGGCGCAGGAACAGGGACGACTGCAGCAGGATAATAAACGTCCCGCCCCAGGCGATCAGCAGGGCAATCACCAGATGGCTCATCTGGTTCGGATACTGGTGCGACAGCAGCATCAGCGTCGCCAGAATCGTCGGCCCGGCGACGAGGGGAATCGCCAGCGGCACAATAAACGGCTCTTCACCCGCGGGCAGGCCGCTGCTGCTGCCTTCCGCGCTCGGGAAAATCATCTTAATAGCGATCAGGAACAGAATAATCCCGCCGGAAATCGAAACGGTTTCGGCACGCAGGTTCAGGAAGGCGAGGATTTTTTCACCGGCAAACAGGAAGATAAACATCACCAGCAGGGCAATAAGCAGCTCGCGGATCATGATCGCCCGGCGACGCTTTGGCTCGGTGTGCTTCAGCACCGACATGAAGATTGGCAGGTTGCCCAGTGGATCCATTATCAGGATCAATAAAACCGCTGCTGAAATGATTTCACTCATGTAAATTATCCCTGAAACTCTCTATGGTTATTATGATAATTAGCTGTATTTCTGATTGCCGGGCAATCATCGATTAATTTCGCTTGCGACTTTGGCAGCATTTTGTAATGTGAAGCATATCCCAGTTCAATACTGGCTTGCACAATCAGCACACACCCTCAGCAGGAAAAAAATGCTATGAAAAACGTTGGTTTTATCGGCTGGCGCGGTATGGTCGGCTCTGTACTCATGCAACGCATGGTTGAAGAGCGCGATTTCGACGCTATCCGCCCGGTCTTCTTCTCCACTTCTCAGCTCGGCCAGGCTGCTCCGTCCTTTGGTGGTACCACAGGCACGTTGCAGGATGCTTACGATCTGGAGGCGCTGAAGGCACTTGATATTATTGTGACCTGCCAGGGCGGCGATTATACCAACGAAATCTATCCAAAGCTGCGTGAAAGCGGCTGGCAGGGCTACTGGATTGACGCGGCCTCTTCGCTGCGTATGAAAGACGATGCCATTATTATTCTCGACCCGGTTAACCAGGGCGTCATTACCGACGGCCTGAATAACGGCGTGAAAACCTTTGTCGGCGGTAACTGCACCGTCAGCCTGATGCTGATGTCCCTCGGTGGCCTGTTCGCGCAGGATCTGGTGGAGTGGGTCTCCGTGGCGACCTACCAGGCCGCGTCCGGCGGCGGCGCGCGCCACATGCGCGAGCTGCTGACCCAGATGGGCCAGCTGCACCACAGCGTTGCGGCCGAGCTGGCAAACCCGGCGTCCGCTATTCTTGATATCGAACGTAAAGTGACCGAGCTGACCCGCAGCGGCGAGCTGCCGGTGGATAACTTTGGCGTACCGCTGGCCGGTGGCCTGATCCCGTGGATCGACAAACAGCTGGATAACGGTCAGACCCGCGAAGAGTGGAAAGGCCAGGCCGAGACCAACAAAATCCTCAATACCGCGTCGGCGATCCCGGTTGACGGTCTGTGCGTGCGTATCGGCGCGCTACGCTGCCACAGCCAGGCCTTCACCATTAAACTGAAAAAAGATGTGTCTATTCCGACCGTGGAAGAGCTGCTGGCCGCGCACAACCCGTGGGCGAAAGTGGTGCCAAACGATCGCGATATCACCATGCGTGAGCTGACCCCGGCAGCCGTTACCGGCACGCTGACCACGCCGGTTGGTCGTCTGCGCAAGCTAAACATGGGGCCGGAGTACCTCTCCGCGTTCACCGTCGGCGACCAGCTCCTGTGGGGAGCCGCCGAGCCGCTGCGCCGCATGCTGCGTCAGCTGGCGTAATAATTTGTTAACTACCGGGGGTGATTTTCACCCCCTTTTTTTTGCGTAATACATGGAGTAACGCGCGTATGTCTTATTTTTATCAGGAGTCGTGTAGAGCGTTGGCTATGCTTTAAGGAAGAGTCATTTCTTACCTGAGGTTAGGACGGGACTAAGTGGATGCCCGTTCAGGTCACATTAAAGTCGTCCCAGGCGCTAAAAAAGGACGACATAAAAAACAGGATGAATACCATGTCCGATCGTGTGGATAGAGACGTGATTAATGCGCTTATTGCGGGTCACTTTGCCGACCCCTTTTCCGTGCTGGGGATGCACCATACAGAGGCCGGGCTGGAAGTCCGGGCGTTGTTACCGGATGCCACCGAAGTGTGGGTCATCGAGCCCAAAACCGGCCGCAAGGTGGGCAACCTGGAGTGCCTCGACTCGCGCGGCTTTTTCTCGGGCGTCATGCCCCGCCGTAAAAACCCCTTTCGCTATCAGCTCGCCGTTATCTGGCACGGCCAGCAAAACCTGATCGACGATCCCTACAGCTTTGGCCCTCTGCTGAAAGAGATGGATGCCTGGCTGCTCTCCGAAGGCACGCATCTTCGCCCTTATGAAACGCTGGGTGCCCATGCGGATACTATGGACGGAATTACCGGTACGCGGTTTGCCGTGTGGGCGCCTAACGCCCAGCGCGTCTCCGTTGTCGGGCAGTTCAACTACTGGGACGGCCGCCGCCACCCGATGCGCCTGCGCCGTGAGACGGGCATCTGGGAGCTGTTTATCCCCGGGGCGCACAACGGCCAGCTCTATAAATTCGAAATGATCGACGCCCACGGCAAGCTGCGCATTAAAGCCGACCCGTATGCCTTCGAGGCGCAGATGCGCCCGGATACCGCGTCGCTGATTTGCGGCCTGCCGGAGAAGGTCGTCCAGACGGAGGAGCGTAAGCAGGCTAACCGCTTTGATGCGCCGATCTCCGTTTATGAAGTGCATCTCGGTTCCTGGCGCCGCCACACCGATAACAACTTCTGGCTCAGCTACCGGGAGCTCGCCGACCAGCTGGTGCCGTACGCCAAATGGATGGGCTTTACCCACCTCGAACTGCTGCCGGTTAACGAGCACCCGTTCGACGGCAGCTGGGGCTATCAGCCCACCGGGCTGTACGCCCCGACGCGCCGCTTCGGCACGCGGGATGACTTCCGCTATTTCATTGATGCCGCGCACGCCGCCGGGCTGAACGTGATCCTCGACTGGGTGCCGGGCCATTTCCCGTCGGACGATTTTGCGCTGGCAGAGTTTGACGGCACGAAGCTGTACGAGCACAGCGACCCGCGCGAAGGCTATCACCAGGACTGGAACACGCTGATCTACAACTACGGGCGCCGTGAAGTCGCGAACTACCTGGTCGGGAATGCGCTGTACTGGATCGAGCGATTTGGCATTGACGCCCTGCGCGTGGATGCGGTGGCCTCGATGATCTACCGCGACTACAGCCGCAAAGAGGGCGAGTGGATCCCGAACGAGTACGGCGGCCGTGAAAACCTGGAAGCGATTGAGTTCCTGCGCAATACCAACCGCATTATTGGCGAGCAGGTGGACGGCGCCGTGACCATGGCGGAAGAGTCGACGGACTTTGCAGGCGTCTCCCGCCCACCGTCATCAGGCGGCCTGGGGTTCTGGTATAAGTGGAACCTGGGCTGGATGCACGACACCCTCGACTACATGAAGCTCGACCCGGTTTATCGTCAGTATCACCACGATAAGCTCACTTTCGGGCTGCTCTACAACTACACCGAAAACTTCATGCTGCCGCTGTCGCACGATGAAGTGGTGCACGGCAAAAAATCCATTCTCGACCGCATGCCCGGCGACGCGTGGCAGAAGTTTGCCAACCTGCGCGCCTACTACGGCTGGATGTTTGCCTTCCCGGGTAAAAAACTGCTGTTTATGGGCAATGAGTTCGCCCAGGGGCGCGAGTGGAACCACGACTCAAGCCTCGACTGGCACCTGCTGGAAGGCGGCGACAACTGGCATCACGGCGTGCAGCGTCTGGTGCGCGACCTGAACCTGACCTACCGCCACCACAAAGCGCTGCACGAGCTGGACTTCGACCCGTACGGCTTTGAGTGGCTGGTGGTGGACGATCACGAGCGCTCGGTGTTTGTCTTTGTGCGTCGCGATAAAGCGGGCAACGAGATTATCGTCGCCAGCAACTTCACGCCGGTGCCGCGCGAACACTACCGCTTCGGCATTAACCAGCCGGGCAAATGGCGCGAGATACTGAATACCGATTCCATGCACTACCACGGCAGCAACGCTGGCAACGGCGGGCTGGTGCAGAGCGATGCCGTCGAAAGCCACGGGCGACCAAACTCCCTGAGCCTGACGCTGCCGCCGCTTGGCACCATCTGGCTGATGCGGGAGGGAGAATGACGCAGCTTACGGCAGGTAAACCCGAACCGCTCGGCGCGAGCTATGACGGAAAGGGGGTGAACTTCACGCTCTTTTCTGCTCACGCGGAGCGGGTGGAGCTCTGCGTGTTTGACGGGGAGGGTAACGAGCACCGTTACGATTTACCGTCCCGCACGGGAGACATCTGGCACGGTTACCTGTCGGGCGGGCGTCCGGGGATGCACTACGGTTTTCGCGTACACGGCCCGTGGGAGCCCTCTCAGGGGCACTGGTTTAACCCGGCGAAGCTATTGATTGACCCGTGCGCGCACCGCGTGGACGGCGAGTTCAAAGACGACCCGCTGTTCCACGTCGGCTACGGCGAGCCCGACCACCGCGACAGCGCGCCCGTCGCGCCAAAAAGCGTGGTGGTGCACGATCTCTACGACTGGGAAGACGATGCCCCGCCGCGCACGCCGTGGGGCAACACCGTCATTTATGAAGCGCACGTCAAAGGGCTGACCTACCTGCACCCGTCGATCCCCAAAGAGATGCGCGGCACCTATCAGGCGCTTGGGCATCCGACGATGGTCGCTTACCTGAAGCATTTGGGCATCACGGCCCTGGAACTGCTGCCCGTGGCGCATTTCGCCAGCGAGCCGCGCCTGCAGCGCCTGGGGCTGAGCAACTACTGGGGCTACAACCCGCTGGCGATGTTCGCCCTGGAACCGCGCTATGCCGCGCATCCGGAGAAGGCGCGGGATGAGTTTCGCGACGCGGTGAAGGCGCTCCACGCCGCGGGAATTGAGGTCATTCTGGACGTGGTGCTGAACCACAGTGCGGAAAGCGATCTTGACGGCCCAACGCTCTCACAGCGCGGAATCGATAACCGTAGCTATTATTGGATCAGGGACGACGGCGATTACGAGAACTGGACCGGCTGCGGTAACACCCTCAACCTCAGTCACCCGGCGGTCTCGCATTACGCGTACGAGTGCCTGAAATACTGGGTTGAGACGTTCCACGTGGACGGTTTCCGTTTCGACCTGGCGCCCGTGATGGGGCGCACGCCGTCCTTTAGCCAGCAGGCGCCTCTGTTTGAGGCAATCAAAAACTGCCCGGTGCTTTCACAGGTGAAGCTCATCGCGGAGCCGTGGGACATCGGTGACGGCGGTTATCAGGTGGGGAACTTCCCGCCGCTGTTTGCCGAGTGGAACGACCACTACCGTGATGCCATCCGCCGCTTCTGGCTGGCGCGCGATCTGTCACTTGGCGAATTTGCCGGGCGCTTTGCCGGCTCCAGCGATCTCTTTAAGCGCGACGGCAAACGTCCGTCGGCCACCGTCAACCTGGTGACGGCGCACGACGGTTTTACGCTGCGCGACTGCGTTTGTTTCAATCAGAAACACAATGAGGCCAACGGCGAAGAGAATCGCGATGGCACTAACAATAACCATAGCTTCAATCATGGTATAGAAGGATTAGGCGGAAGTCTGGATGTGATCGAGCGGCGACGCGCCAGCGTTCATGCGCTGCTGACGACGCTTTTGCTGTCGCAGGGCACGCCGATGCTGCTGGCGGGCGACGAGCACGGCCATAGCCAGCACGGCAACAACAACGCCTATTGTCAGGACAACACCCTGACCTGGCTCGACTGGGGCGAGGCGAACAGCGGGTTGACCCATTTCACCGCGGCGCTGATCCACCTTCGCCAGCAGATCCCCGCCCTTACCGCCGACCGCTGGTGGGAAGAGGGTGACGGCAACGTTCGCTGGCTGAATAAAGACGCGCAACCGTTGAGCGCGCAAGAGTGGCAACACGGCATCACCTGTCTGCAAATTCTGCTCTCGGATAAGTGGCTGGTGACGCTGAACGCGACGGACGACGTCGCAGAGATTGTTTTACCTGACGGGGAGTGGCGAGCCGTTCCCCCCTTTGCCGGAGCGGATAATCCGGTAGTAATGGCTGTCTGGCACGGGCCTGCGCACGGAGTGTGCGTATTCCAAAGATGATAAAAAAGGAGTTAGTCATGGTTAGATTAGAGAAGAACGATCCCTTAATGTTGGCACGCCAGCTACCCTTAAAAACGGTTGCCCTGATACTCGCGGGCGGGCGTGGTACCCGTCTGAAAGATTTGACCATCAAGCGTGCCAAGCCGGCCGTTCACTTTGGTGGTAAGTTCCGCATCATCGACTTTGCGCTCTCCAACTGCCTGAACTCGGGCATTCGCCGCATTGGCGTCATTACGCAGTATCAGTCGCACACCCTGGTGCAGCACATCCAGCGCGGCTGGTCATTCTTCAGCGAAGAGATGAACGAGTTTGTCGATCTGCTCCCGGCGCAGCAGCGCGTTCACGGCGAAAACTGGTACCGCGGCACGGCGGATGCCGTGACCCAAAACCTCGACATCATTCGTCGCTACAGCGCGGAATACATCGTGATCCTCGCCGGGGACCACATCTACAAGCAAGACTACTCGCATATGCTGATCGACCACGTCGAAAAAGGGGCTCGATGCACCGTGGCGTGTCTGCCGGTGCCCGTTGCCGAGGCGACGGCGTTTGGCGTGATGCACGTGGATGCGGACGATAAGATTATCGACTTCGTAGAAAAACCGGCGAACCCGCCCACCATGCCGGGGGATGACACCAAATCGCTCGCCAGCATGGGGATCTATGTCTTTGATGCGGATTATCTTTATGAGCTACTGGAAGAAGACGACAAAGACGAAAACTCCAGCCACGACTTCGGCAAAGACATCATCCCAAAAATAACCAAAGCTGGCATGGCCTATGCACATCCTTTCCCATTGTCCTGCGTACAGTCCGACCCGAATGCGGAGCCTTACTGGCGCGATGTGGGAACGCTGGAAGCATACTGGAAAGCCAACCTGGACCTGGCGTCCGTGACGCCCGAGCTGGATATGTACGACCAGAACTGGCCGATTCGTACCCATATGGAATCCCTGCCGCCTGCGAAATTTGTTCAGGACCGCTCCGGCAGCCACGGCATGACGCTGAACTCGCTGGTCTCCGGCGGGTGCATTATCTCCGGTTCGGTGGTGGTGCAGTCCGTGCTGTTCCCGCGCGTGCGTATAAACTCATTCTGTAATATCGATTCGGCAGTCCTGCTGCCGGATGTCTGGGTAGGGCGTTCGTGTCGTCTGCGTCGCTGCGTGATCGACCGGGCCTGCGTCATTCCTGAGGGAATGGTGATTGGTGAAAACGCGGAAGAAGACGCGCGTCGCTTCTACCGTTCTGAAGAGGGGATCGTGTTAGTCACACGGGAAATGTTGCGGAAGCTGCAGATCAAACAGGAGCGATGATGCAGGTTTTACACGTATGTTCTGAGATGTTCCCGTTGTTAAAAACGGGCGGTCTGGCGGATGTTCTGGGTGCATTACCCGCGGCGCAGATCGCCGGAGGGGTAGATACCCGAGTCCTGCTGCCCGCCTTCCCGGATATCCGGCGCGGCATACCTGATGCAAAGGTCGTGACCCGCCGTGAAACGTTTGCCGGACGCATCACCCTGCTGTTTGGGCATTACAACGGCGTAGGGATCTACCTGATCGACGCGCCGCATCTGTACGACCGACCGGGCAGCCCGTATCACGATACGAACCTGTTCGCTTATACCGACAACGTGCTGCGCTTTGCGCTGCTCGGCTGGGTGGGGGCGGAGATGGCCGTCGGGCTGGATCCGTTCTGGCGTCCGGATGTAGTGCATGCGCATGACTGGCACGCCGGGCTGGCGCCTGCATATCTGGCGGCAAAAGGGCATCCGGCAAAATCGGTGTTTACGGTGCACAACCTGGCGTATCAGGGCATGTACTACGCCCATCATATGAATGACATCGATCTGCCATGGTCGTTCTATAACATGCACGGTCTGGAGTTCAACGGGCAAATTTCGTTCCTGAAGGCCGGGCTGTACTATGCCGATCACATTACGGCGGTGAGCCCCACCTACGCGCGTGAAATCACCCAGCCGGAGTTTGGCTACGGCCTGGAAGGGCTGCTGCAGCAGCGCCACCGCGAAGGCCGCC
The DNA here is from genome assembly GCF_041399405.1 of Enterobacter sp. KB-280D8. Lineage (NCBI taxonomy): Bacteria > Pseudomonadati > Pseudomonadota > Gammaproteobacteria > Enterobacterales > Enterobacteriaceae > Enterobacter > Enterobacter sp. KB-280D8. Next base: position 84,122 of record NZ_JBGKEC010000007.1, on the reverse strand, counting down.
TGTCGGGCATTCTGAACGGCGTGGATGAACAGATCTGGAGCCCGGAAACCGATCTCCTTTTGGCGGCGCGCTATGGCCGCGACTCGGTGGAAGACAAAGCCGAAAACAAACGCCAGCTGCAGATTGCGATGGGGCTGAAGGTCAACGACAAGGTGCCGCTGTTTGCGGTGGTCAGCCGCCTGACCAGCCAGAAAGGGCTGGATCTGGTGCTGGAAGCGCTGCCCGGTTTACTGGAGCAGGGCGGACAGCTGGCGCTGCTCGGCGCAGGCGACCCGGTGCTGCAGGAGGGTTTCCTCGCCGCCGCCGCGGAACATCCGGGGCAGGTGGGCGTGCAGATTGGCTATCACGAAGCGTTCTCGCACCGAATCATGGGCGGCGCGGACGTGATTCTGGTGCCGAGCCGTTTCGAACCCTGCGGCCTGACGCAGCTCTACGGCCTGAAATACGGCACGCTGCCGCTGGTGCGCCGCACGGGCGGGCTGGCGGATACGGTGTCGGATAGCTCTCTGGAAAACCTGGCGGACGGTATTGCCAGCGGGTTTGTCTTTGAAGACAGTAATGCCTGGTCGCTGCTTCGGGCGATTCGGCGTGCTTTCGTCTTGTGGTCCCGTCCATCCCTTTGGCGTTACGTACAGCGTCAGGCGATGTCCATGGACTTTAGCTGGCACGTTGCGGCGCAGTCGTACCGCGATCTCTATCAACGCTTGATGTAACGAGGCGAAGTTACTGATATGAACGCTCCATTTAGCTACTCTTCACCCACGCTCAGCGTTGAGGCGTTAAAGCACTCCATCGCCTACAAGCTGATGTTCACCATCGGGAAAGACCCGGTCATTGCCAACAAGCACGAGTGGCTGAACGCCACGCTGTTTGCGGTGCGTGACCGCATGGTCGAACGCTGGCTGCGCTCAAACCGCGCTCAGCTTTCGCAGGAGACGCGGCAGGTTTATTACCTGTCGATGGAATTTTTGATTGGCCGCACCCTCTCTAACGCGCTGCTGTCGCTCGGTATCTACGACGACGTCAAAACCGCGCTGGAAGAGATGGGGCTGGATTTAGAAGAGCTGATTGACGAAGAGAACGACCCGGGGCTGGGCAACGGGGGGCTGGGGCGTCTCGCCGCCTGCTTCCTCGACTCGCTGGCGACGCTGGCGCTGCCGGGCCGCGGCTACGGTATTCGCTATGACTACGGCATGTTCAAACAGAACATCGTCGATGGTCGTCAGAAAGAGTCCCCTGACTACTGGCTGGAGTACGGCAACCCGTGGGAGTTCAAACGCCACAACACGCGCTACAAAGTGCGCTTTGGCGGGCGTATCCAGCAGGAAGGGAAAAAGTCCCGCTGGGTAGAAACTGAAGAGATCCTCGCCGTGGCCTATGATCAGATCATCCCCGGCTACGACACTGACGCCACCAACACGCTGCGCCTGTGGAACGCCCAGGCCAGCAGCGAGATCAACCTCGGTAAATTTAACCAGGGCGACTACTTTGCGGCGGTGGAAGATAAAAACCACTCTGAGAACGTCTCCCGCGTCCTGTACCCGGATGACTCCACCTATTCCGGCCGCGAGCTGCGCCTGCGTCAGGAGTATTTCCTCGTCTCCGCGACGATTCAGGACATCCTCAGTCGCCACCATCAGCTGCACAAAACCTACGCCAACCTGGCGGAGAAAACGGCGATTCACCTTAACGACACCCACCCGGTGCTCTCCATTCCTGAACTGATGCGCCTGCTGATCGACGAGCATAAGTTCAGCTGGGACGACGCGTTTGAGGTGACGTGTCAGGTGTTCTCCTACACCAACCACACGCTGATGAGCGAAGCGCTGGAGACGTGGCCGGTGGATATGCTCGGCAAAATCCTGCCGCGCCATCTGCAGATTATCTTTGAGATCAACGACTATTTCCTCAAGACGCTGCAGGAGCAGTATCCGAACGATACCGGCCTGCTGAGCCGAGCCTCGATTATTGATGAATCCAACGGCCGTCGCGTGCGTATGGCCTGGCTGGCGGTGGTGATCAGCCACAAGGTGAACGGGGTGTCTGAGCTCCACTCAAACCTGATGGTGCAGTCGCTGTTCGCCGACTTCGCGAAGATCTTCCCGACGCGCTTCTGCAATGTCACCAACGGCGTCACGCCGCGCCGCTGGCTGGCGCTGGCGAACCAGCCGCTGTCCGACGTGCTGGATGAGAATATCGGCCGCACCTGGCGTACCGATTTGAGCCAGCTGAGCGAGCTTAAGCAGCACATTGATTTCCCGACGGTGAATAAAGCCGTGCGGGAAGCTAAGCTGCGGAACAAAAAACGTCTGGCGGTCTGGCTGGCGATGCACCTCAACGTGGTGGCAAACCCGAAAGCGCTGTTCGACGTGCAGATCAAACGCATCCACGAGTACAAGCGTCAGCTGATGAACGTGCTGCACGTGATCACCCACTACAATCGCATTAAGGCCGATCCAACCGCCGAGTGGGTGCCGCGCGTGAAGATCTTCGCCGGTAAGGCGGCTTCCGCCTACTACATGGCGAAGCACATCATTCATCTCATCAACGACGTGGCGAAGGTGGTGAACCAGGATCCGGATATTGGCGACAAGCTGAAGGTGGTGTTCATCCCGAACTACAGCGTCAGCCTGGCGCAGCTGATCATCCCGGCGGCGGATCTCTCTGAGCAGATTTCCACGGCGGGCACGGAAGCGTCCGGCACCAGTAACATGAAGTTTGCCCTTAACGGAGCGCTGACCATCGGCACCCTGGACGGGGCGAACGTCGAAATGCTGGAGCACGTCGGGGAAGAGAATATCTTCATCTTCGGTAACACCACGGAAGAGGTGGAGGCGCTGCGCAGGAAAGGTTACTCGCCGCGTGAGTTCTATGAAGGGGATGAAGAGCTACGTCAGGTTCTGACGCAGATTGCGACCGGCGTGTTCAGCCCCGACGAGCCGGGCCGTTATCGCGATCTGGTGGATTCGCTGATTAACTTTGGCGACCACTACCAGGTGCTGGCGGATTATCGCAGCTACGTGGACTGCCAGGATAAGGTGGATGAGCTATACCGCCAGCAGGAGAAATGGACCAGCGCAGCGATGCATAACATCGCCAACATGGGGTATTTCTCTTCTGACAGGACCATCAAGGAGTATGCCGAGACGATCTGGCATATTGATCCGGTGAGGTTGTAAAAGCAAAACGGCAACCTCGGTTGCCGTTTTTAGTGTTTGTTCCCTCTCCCTGTGGGAGAGGGTCAGGGTGAGAGCATCAGCCCGCACCGATCGCATCAAGACGCCAGCGAAAGCTCACGCTTTCCCGCATTTTGCAGTAACCACTGCGCCACGCGAGACTGCTGCTCGGCGTTCAGCCACATCCCTTCTTTAGTACGACGCCAGATGGCATCGTCCAGGCGGCGAACCCATTCGTGCTCGACCAGGTAGCGCAGCTCGGCTTCATACAGCTCGTGGCCGAAATGCTCGCCCAGATCCGCAATCTCTTTTGCCTCTCCCAGGAACAGCTCGGTATTGCTGCCGTAGGTGCGGGCATAGTGGCGCGCCATCCCTTCGGTAATGAACGGGAAGCGACGGCGCAGCTTCGCGGCGTAATCGTCGCGGTTTCCGCCGATATCTCCACCGGGCAGTACCGCCTCTTTGGTCCACGCCGGGCCAATGCCCTTGTAGTACGGCGCCAGTTTTTCCAGCGCGTGCTCGGCCAGCTTGCGGTAGGTGGTGAGCTTGCCGCCAAACACCGACAGCAGCGGTGCCTGACCGTCTACGTCGTGGATATCGAGCGTATAGTCGCGGGTGATGGCCTGCGGTGAGTCAGACTCATCATCGCACAGCGGACGCACGCCGGAGTAGGTCCAGACCACGTCATCCCGTGACAGCTGTTTCTTAAAGTGTGCGTTATACACTTTGAGCAGGTAGTTCACTTCGCTCTCGTCGATCTCGACGTTTTTCGGATCGCCTTTGTACTCCACGTCGGTGGTGCCGATGATGGAGAACTCGTCCATCCACGGGATCACAAACACGATGCGCTTGTCTTCGTTTTGCAGAATGTACGCCTGCTTCTGGGTATGCACGCGCGGCACCACAATGTGGCTGCCCTTGATCAGGCGAATGCCGTACGGTGAAGGCAGGTGCATGCCGTCGTCGAAGAACTGCTTCACCCACGGGCCGGTGGCGTTCACCAGGCCGCGCGCTTTCCAGCTGAATTTCTCGCCGGTATCAATGTCTTCTGCTTCCACAATCCACAGGCCGTTTTCGCGGCGTGCGGCGGTCGCGCGGGTCCGGGTTTTCACCTCGCCGCCTTTCTTCTCGACCATCTGCGCATTCGCCAGCACCAGACGCGCATCGTCCACCCAACAGTCGGAATATTCGAAACCGCGCACGATTTCCGGCTTAAGGACCGATTCTGAGCCAAAACGCAAACCGTTCGAACCCGGCAGGCTGGTGCGTTTACCCAGATGATCGTACATAAACAGACCGATGCGGATCATCCACGCCGGACGCAGGTGCGGGCGGTGCGGCAGGCGGAAGCGCATCGGGATCGCCAGATGCGGGGCCATTTTCAGCAGCACTTCACGTTCGGCCAGCGCTTCGCTGACCAGACGGAATTCGTAGTGTTCCAGGTAGCGCAGGCCACCGTGGATCAGCTTGGAGCTGGCGGACGACGTCGCGCAGGCGAGGTCGTTAGCTTCCAGCATCAGCACGGATAAACCGCGTCCTGCGGCATCAACCGCAATACCGGCACCGTTGATGCCACCGCCTATCACAATCAGATCTTTGGTTTCCATAACACCCTCATGCACTTTCGTTAAAGCTCAAAAATGTTCGATATCGCTCATAATAGCAAAGGAACGCGCTTTTGGTAACATCAAAAAAACAATTTAGAGTGATATGGATAACATAATGGCGTTTACCCGCCGTCAGGACGTACACTACGGGGTAAAATAGTGCGGTCTGATGCCCTCACCCCAGCCCTCTCCCACGGGGAGAGGGTGATCCGTTTCCCTCTCCCTCCGGGAGAGGGTAGGGTGAGGGGAAAAACGCACCACACCTGAATAAGCGAAAGAGAACACCATGGATCAGTTTGAATGTATTAACGTAGAAGAAGCCCACCAGAAGATGCACCAGGGAAAAGCGGTGCTGGTGGACATCCGCGATCCGCAGAGTTTTGCGATGGGCCACACGCCGGGCGCGTTCCATCTCACCAACGACACGCTGGGCGCGTTTATGCGCGATAACGACTTCGACACGCCAGTAATGGTCATGTGCTACCACGGCAACAGCAGCAAAGGCGCGGCGCAGTATCTTATTCAGCAGGGCTACGACGCGGTATACAGCGTCGATGGCGGCTTCGATGCCTGGCATCGTCATTTCCCGGCAGAAGTGGAATACGCGTTTGAGCGCTAATCCCGCTATACTGTTCCCTTTTGTGTGGAAATAAGCGACCGCTGCCCATGTTGATGATCACCTCTTTTACCAACCCGCGCGTCGCCCAGGCGTTTGTCGACTATATGGCGACGCAGGGCGTTATTCTGACCATTCAGCAACATACTCAGACCGACGTCTGGCTGGCCGACGAGAGCCAGGCAGGGCGGGTAAACGAAGAGCTGGCGCGTTTTCTTGAGAACCCAGGCGACCCGCGCTATCTGGCGGCCAGCTGGCAATCCGGCCAGACCGGCAGCGGACTGCATTACAGCCGTTTTCCCTTCCTTGCCACGATTCGCGAGCGCGCGGGCCCGTTTACGCTGCTGCTGATGGCGGCCTGTATTATCGTCTTCATTATTATGAACGTGGTGGGCGACCAGAGCGTAATGATCGCGCTGGCGTGGCCGTATGACCCATCGTTGCAGTTTGACGTCTGGCGCTACTTTACCCACGCGCTGATGCACTTCTCGGTGATGCATATCCTCTTTAACCTGCTGTGGTGGTGGTATCTCGGCGGCATCGTTGAGAAGCGGCTCGGCAGCGGTAAGCTGATTGTCATCACCGTGATTAGCGCCCTGCTGAGCGGCTACGTGCAGCATAGATTCAGCGGCCCGTGGTTCGGCGGGCTGTCGGGTGTCGTCTACGCCCTGATGGGCTACGTCTGGCTTCGCGGGGAGCGCGACCCGGAAAGCGGCATCTATTTACAACGCGGATTAATAGCCTTTGCGTTAATATGGCTAATTGCCGGATGGTTTGATCTGTTTGGTATGTCTATCGCCAATGGTGCGCACGTCACCGGCCTGGCGGTCGGGCTGGCAATGGCGCTTGCCGACACGCTCCATGCGCGAAAACGAACATAATTCTCAGGGATAATTGATGAAACAAACACAACGTCATGACGCCATTATCGAACTGGTCAAAAAACAGGGATACGTCAGCACCGAAGAGCTGGTCGAGCAGTTTGCCGTCAGCCCGCAAACCATCCGTCGCGACCTGAACGATCTGGCCGATCAGAACCGTATTTTGCGCCACCACGGCGGGGCCGCGCTGCCGTCCAGCTCGGTCAACACCTCCTGGCACGACCGTAAAGCCACGCAGACGGCTGAAAAAGAGCGCATTGCCCGTAAAGTGGCGAGCCAGATCCCGAATGGCGCGACGCTGTTTATTGACATCGGCACCACGCCGGAAGCGGTCGCCCATGCCCTGCTGGATCACGAGAACCTGCGCGTGGTGACCAACAACCTGAACGTCGCCAACACTCTGATGCAGAAAGACGATTTTCGCATCATCCTCGCGGGGGGCGAACTGCGCAGCCGCGACGGCGGGATTATCGGCGAAGCGACGCTCGATTTTATCTCTCAGTTCCGCCTCGACTTCGGCATTCTGGGGATCAGCGGCATCGACACCGACGGCTCGTTGCTGGAGTTTGATTACCACGAGGTGCGCACCAAGCGCGCGATTATTGAAAACTCGCGTCACGTGATGCTGGTGGTGGATCATTCGAAGTTTGGCCGTAACGCAATGGTGAACATGGGCAGCATCAGCATGGTGGATGCGGTCTATACCGACGTGATGCCGCCGGCGGGCGTGATGCAGGTAATTAAAGATAATAATTTGCAGTTAGAGTTGTGTTGAAAAGCCTTTCACCCTCCCCCCGTGGGAGAGGGCCGGGGTGAGGGCATCAGACCGCAGAGGATCTAAACCCCATATCCCATCATCTTCAACAGTTGCTGCGCATGCTGCACCGCATCCTGACGGTGCGCCACGCCCAGCTTCTGATACAGATTGCGAATATGCGTTTTGATGGTGGTTGCCGCCACCGCCAGCTCTCCGGCAATCTGCTCATTGCTGTAGCCTGAATAGATTAGCCCCAGCACCTGCCATTCGCGCTGGGTGAGCGGGCTGGTGCGAATAAGCTCCGGCACTTCCGGGTGGTTCAGCAGGCGTTCAACGAAGTTCTCGTCGAAATGCGCGAATTTGTGACGGTGGTGCTGATTAATCTCGCGCAGAATGCGCTGGGCGCGATGCTGATCCAGCTCCGGCAGCGTGTTCAACTGAATCAGCTGACGCAGCTGCTGCGCCATCACTTCACCTTCAATCACGAAGTGGCTGATAAACCCGGTGCGGTTCGCCAGCTGCAGGGCTTCCAGCAGCACGCGCTGGGCGTCGTTTTTGCGCCCCGCCTGCCAGTAAAGCTGATTAAGCAGCAGCAGGTTGCGGTTCAGATCGCTCATCAGGCGCAGGCTGCGGGCGTTTTCGTTTAACTCTTCCAGCACAATTTCGGCAGGCTCAAAGTCACCCAGCAGGATCTGCACGCGGGCGATGTTGCGCCACTGGCTTTGCAGGAAGTGGTTATTGGCAAATTCCGGTTTAGGTGTCTGACGCAGCCAGTTGGCGGCGGATTTTTTGTCCCCCGTCATCTGCCAGTAAATCACCCGCACCTTGTCGGCGTTCGATACCCAGTCGCTGTGGTACTGACCGTTGCCAAGCAGGTTTTCCAGACGGTTAAGGTGATTGCGGGCGTTATCCAGATCGCCGCGCGCCAGCGAGCACTGCACCAGCAGGGCCAGACACTGCAACTGCTGCTGCGGCTGGAAGCCAGAGAGCACGCTCACACCCTGACGGGCGCAGCTTTCTGCTTCATCCAGGCGCGACCACGCCCACAGGAGCTGAGCGCGAATACGCAACAGGAACTCGTGCATCGGCAGCTGTTCCAGGTGCTGTTCACGAATCAGCTGGAACGCTTTTTCCTGATTTTCCCAGGCCGCCTGCAGGAACCCCTGAGCGAATAAAATCTCGCTTTGCTGGATCAGGCTCCACAGCGCGTAGTGCCACACATCATGGCGGCGCGCCATCTGCTCGGTTTGCTGCATCAGCGAAAGGGAACGCGTCAGCTCACCCTTGCAGTGCAGCACTTCGCCGTGCACCGAGGTCGCCACAATCCGGCTGTAGAAATTCGCCAGCGGTAGTTCATCCAGCGCGACCATCGCCAGCCGTTCCGCTTCATCCGCATCGCCGTCGTTAATCGCGACCTGCGCCCGCAGGGCGTTAAATTCGCCATGCAGGGTGATATCCATTTCGCTTTCCATCTCCTGCTCGGCGCGCGCCAGCAGGGTATTCACTTCGCTGTAACGGTGCTGGCTCTGCATCAGCCAGGCCTGGAGCAGCACCAGACGCGGGTTCTCCAGCAGGCTCTCCCACGGCAGGGCTTTCAACGACTCTTCCAGCAGCGTCAGCTCGCTGTGGTTAAACAGCCCCCACGCGTGGTTAAGCAGGATATCGCGCAGCATGCTGGCGTCACCGGCGGCAAGCGCGTGGTGAATGGCCTCGCTCGGGAAGCCTTGCGCCATCCAGCTTTCGGCGGCGGCGCGGTGGATTTCCGGCAATTCCGTGGCAAGCTCCCACTGGCAGCGCTGGCGCAGGAAGCTGCCAAACAGCGGATGGTAGCTGAACCACTCGCCGGGATCGTCCATGCGCGTCAGGAACAGGCCCTGACGTTCAATCTCTTCCAGCTGCAGCTGGCCGTTTTCACAGCCGGTAACGCGCACAATCAGCGCGTCGTTCATGGAACGCAGCAGGGAACTTTTCAGCAGGAAATTACGGGTCGATGGATCGACGCTGTTCAGCACCTCATCCACCAGGTAATCAGAAAGATGGCTGGCGTTGATGCCGGCCAGACGACGCGCAGACTGGTGCGTCGGGCTGTTGTTTTGCCGGGCAGAGAGGGCAATCAGCTGTAGCGCCGTCGCCCAGCCCGCGACGTCATCACACAGGCGGCTGCTTTCAGCGGCCTCAATCGGTGAGGTCAGGCGGCAGTCGAAGAACTGTTTCGCTTCCTGGTGGGTGAAGGCCAGCTGTTGGCTGCCCACTTCCAGAAGCTGATCGCGCACGCGCAGGTTGGCAATTCCCAGCTGCGGCAGGTTGCGTGACAGCACGACTAAGGTCAGGTTTTCCGGCTGATGACGCAGGAAGAAGCGCATCGACTCGTGGATCACCGGGTTCGTAATCAGATGATAGTCATCAATTACCACGTACAGCGGGCGATGCCATTCGGCCAGTTCGATAAATAGCTGAGAGAAAAGGGAGGACAGGCTGGCGTACTGGCGCTTTTGCACCATCGCTTCACTGGCGACGCAGTGTCCATTGGTTGCCTGTTGAATAGCGGCAATCAGATAGCTGGCAAAACGCTCTTGCTGGTTATCGCCCTCATCAAGAGAGTACCAGCCAAGATCGCTTTTACCTGCGGCCCATTGTGAAATGAGCGTTGTTTTTCCATAACCTGCAGGGCTCGTAACCAGCGCCAGTCGGAAATTATGCGCGCCGGAAAGTTTAGCCAACAGACGCTCGCGGACCACTGTATGGTCAAGACGAACCGGGCGACTTAATTTAGACGGAATCAACATAGGTTTCACTTCACTGTGGGGAACGAGAGAATTTATTTTTTTTGCGCTTCGTAATTAATAGCTATAAGGTCGGTCAGAAAGAGAACTATTGCAAGTTATGTCTGGCTTTTGTGGCTCTTAATTTGCACTCTGTCACAAAACATTCCGGCCAGTGTTGGAACTTTTTTGAAAAGGCTTTGATGCCGCGTGAATGCTGGCTTGTATGGATGTCACCCGGTTGGGCTGAAACTGGTTTCAGAAAGGTATAATGACGTCGAATTTAATAAACTTCGGGTAAAGTTGAGTGAGATTAATAATCTCCTTAGGTATGAGCCCATTGCTGAAATATTATTCTCCGTAAGCAATCATTTCCGGGCGGATTAATTTCACCCGAAACCGCATTTCATTTCTTTGACATTCTCCCCGGTTACTTTTTTAACTTCCTGGCACGCTACGACTATGCTCTCAGAGTGGCCTCGATCACACTTTTATGCTCATCCCCGCTACTCCTCCCTGTCTAATCCCCCACGGGAGGAGGAAGAGGTGAAATGAGCCAGGCACACTAGCGCCAACTTGTGTTTTCTTTCTAAAGGATGCCGATCCCCTATGTCACAGCCTACCTTCAACAAAGCTCAATTCCAGGCTGCCCTGACGCGTCAGTGGCAGCGTTTTGGCCTTCATGCTGCAAACGAGATGACGCCTCACCAGTGGTGGCAGGCGGTGAGCGGGGCGCTCGCAGAGCAGCTGGATGCTCAGCCCGTGACGAAGTCCGTCAAAGGCCAGCGTCACGTCAACTATATCTCGATGGAGTTCCTGATTGGCCGCCTGACCGGCAACAACCTGCTGAACCTTGGCTGGTATCAGGAGGTGGGTGATGTGCTGAAAGAGCATGACATTAACCTGACCGACCTGCTGGAAGAAGAGATTGACCCGGCGCTGGGTAACGGCGGTCTGGGTCGTCTGGCGGCCTGCTTCCTTGACTCCATGGCGACCGTCGGCCAGTCGGCGATTGGCTATGGCCTGAACTACCAGTACGGTCTGTTCCGTCAGTCGTTTGCCGACGGCCATCAGATGGAAGCGCCGGACGACTGGCACCGTAACACCTACCCGTGGTTCCGCCACAACGCGCAGCTGGATGTGCAGGTCGGCATAGGCGGGAAAGTGACGAAGCAGGGGCTCTGGGAGCCGGCGTTCACTATTACCGGTGAAGCCTGGGATCTGCCGGTGCTCGGCTACCGTAACGGTGTGGCGCAGCCGCTGCGTCTGTGGCAGGCGAAGCACGCGCATCCGTTTAACCTGACCAAATTCAACGACGGTGATTTCCTGCGCGCCGAACAGCAGGGCATTGACGCCGAGAAGCTGACGAAGGTCCTCTACCCGAACGACAATCATCTGGCGGGTAAAAAGCTGCGCCTGATGCAGCAGTACTTCCAGTGCGCCTGCTCCGTGGCGGACATTCTGCGTCGCCATCATCTGGCGGGCCGCAAGCTGGCGCAGCTGCCGGACTTCGAAGTTATCCAGCTCAACGACACGCACCCGACTATTGCCATCCCGGAACTACTGCGCGTGCTGATCGACGAGCATCAGCTGGGCTGGGACGACGCCTGGGCCATCACCAGCCGCACCTTCGCCTACACCAACCACACCCTGATGCCAGAAGCGCTCGAGTGCTGGGATGAGAAGCTGGTGAAAGCGCTGCTGCCGCGCCATATGCAGATCATCAACAAGATTAACGACCAGTTTAAAGCGCTGGTGGAGAAAACCTGGCCGGGCGACAAAGCCGTCTGGGCCAAGCTGGCAGTGGTGCACGACAAACAGGTGCGCATGGCAAACATGTGCGTAGTCAGCGGCTTTGCCGTTAACGGCGTGGCGGCGCTGCACTCCGACCTGGTGGTGAAAGATCTATTCCCGGAATATCACCAGCTGTGGCCGACCAAATTCCACAACGTGACCAACGGCATCACGCCGCGTCGCTGGATCAAGCAGTGCAACCCGCTGCTGGCCGGCCTGCTGGACAAGACCCTGAAGAAAGAGTGGGCCAACGATCTGGACCAGCTGATCAACCTGGAAAAATACGCTGACGACGCGAAATTCCGCGAGCAGTACCGTGCGATCAAGCTGGAGAACAAGGTTCGCCTGGCGGAGTTCGTGAAAGTGCGTACCGGGATTGAGATCAACCCGCATGCCATTTTCGACATTCAGATCAAACGTCTGCATGAGTACAAGCGCCAGCACCTGAACCTGCTGCACATTCTGGCGCTGTACAAAGAGATCCGCGAGAACCCGCAGGCCGACCGCGTGCCGCGCGTGTTCCTGTTCGGTGCGAAAGCGGCGCCGGGCTACTACCTGGCGAAAAACATTATCCTCGCTATTAATAAAGTGGCGGCGGCGATCAACAGCGATCCAAAAGTGGGCGACAAGCTGAAGGTGGTGTTCCTGCCGGACTACTGCGTCTCGGCGGCTGAAATGCTTATCCCGGCGGCGGATATCTCCGAGCAGATCTCGACCGCAGGGAAAGAAGCGTCCGGTACCGGCAACATGAAGCTGGCGCTGAACGGCGCGCTGACCGTCGGCACGCTCGACGGGGCGAACGTCGAAATCGCCGAGAAGGTCGGTGAAGAGAATATCTTTATCTTCGGCCATACCGTGGAAGAGGTGAAAGCCATCAAGGCCAAAGGCTACGATCCGGTGAAATGGCGTAAGAAAGACAAAGTGCTGGATGCGGTGCTGAAGGAGCTGGAAAGCGGCAAATACAGCGACGGCGACAAGCACGCGTTTGACCAGATGCTGCACAGCATGGACAAACACGGCGGCGACCCATACCTGGTAATGGCGGACTTCACGGCCTACGTTGAAGCGCAGAAACAGGTCGACGTGCTGTATCGCGACCAGGAGGCGTGGACCCGGGCGTGCATTCTGAACACCGCGCGCTGCGGCATGTTCAGCTCTGACCGCTCAATCCGTGATTATCAGGCCCGTATCTGGCAGGCAAAACGCTAAGGAAGCGCGATGGAGAGTAAACGTCTGGACAGTGCCGCGCAGGCGGCGGGAATTAGCCTCAGTTACATCAACGCGCACGGCAAACCGCAGTCTATTGGTGCGGACACCAAAAGACGTTTGCTGGATGCGATGCACAAAACCGACGCGAAAGCGTCGGTTGCCCCGGTGCCAAACGTGAAGGTCTTTACCGCAGGCAAAAAGATGCCGCTGGCGGTGGAGGGGCTCGGCGAGTTTAGCTGGCTGCTCACCACCGAAGAGGGGCATCAGCATAAAGGCCACGCCATCGGCGGCAAAACGTTAAACCTTCCGGCGAAGCTGCCGGAGGGCTATCACAGCCTGACGCTCACCCAGGACGAACAGCGTTTTCACTGCCGGGTGATCGTCGCGCCAAAACGCTGCTATGAGCCGCAGGCGCTGCTTGAAGGCAAAAAGCTGTGGGGCGCCTGCGTGCAGCTCTATACGCTGCGTTCCGACAGCAACTGGGGCATCGGCGATTTTGGCGACCTGAAGAACATGCTGGCATCCGTGGGCGAGCGCGGTGGGGCCTTTATTGGCCTCAACCCAATTCACGCGCTCTATCCGGCGAATCCGGAAAGCGCCAGCCCGTACAGCCCGTCTTCCCGACGCTGGCTGAACGTGATTTACATCGACGTTAACGCGTTAGACGACTTCAAAAACAGCAAAGAGGCGCAGGCGTGGTGGAAGCTTGATACCACCCGGCAGATGCTGAAGCAGGCTCGCGACGCGGACTGGGTGGACTATTCCACCGTCACGGCGCTGAAAATGGCCGCGCTGCGTCTGGCGTGGAAAGGCTTTTCGCAGCGCGACGACGAGCAGATGGCGGCCTTCCGCCAGTTTGTGATGCAGGAAGGCGAAAGTCTCTACTGGCAGGCGGCATTTGATGCGCTGCACGCATATCAGGTGAAAGAGGACGAAATGCGCTGGGGCTGGCCGGTCTGGCCGGAAGCGTATCAGACCGTGGATACCCCTGAAGTCAAAGCCTTCTGTAAAAATCATGCCGATGAGGTGGACTTCTACCTGTGGCTGCAGTGGCTGGCGTACAGCCAGTTTGCTGCCTGCTGGCAGGTGAGCCAGGGCTATAAGATGCCGATCGGTCTGTATCGTGACCTGGCCGTGGGCGTGGCGGAAGGCGGCGCGGAAACCTGGTGCGATCGTGAACTTTACTGTCTGAAAGCCTCCGTGGGTGCACCGCCGGATATCCTCGGGCCGCTCGGGCAGAACTGGGGCCTGCCGCCGATGGATCCGCACGTGATGGCGGCGCGCGCCTACGAGCCGTTTATCGACCTGCTGCGCGCCAACATGCAGAACTGCGGGGCGCTGCGCATTGACCACGTGATGTCCGTGCTGCGCCTGTGGTGGATCCCGTACGGTGAAACGGCCGATCACGGGGCGTACGTCCAGTATCCGGTTGACGATCTGCTGTCGATCCTGGCGCTGGAGAGTAAACGTCACCAGTGCATGGTGATCGGTGAAGATCTCGGTACCGTGCCGGTGGAAATTGTCAGCAAGCTCCGCGACAGCGGCGTCTACTCCTATAAAGTGCTCTATTTTGAAAACGACCATGAGAAAACCTTCCGCGCGCCGAAAGCGTACCCTGAACAGTCAATGGCAGTCGCGACGACGCATGATCTTCCTACGCTCAGGGGCTACTGGGAAAGCGGCGACCTGACCCTCGGCAAAACGCTGGGACTGTATCCTGATGAAGAGGTTCTGCGCGGTCTGTATCAGGATCGTGAGCTGGCGAAGCAGGGGCTGCTGGATGCGCTGCATAAGCATGGCTGTCTGCCGAAGCGTGCAGGGCATAAAGCGTCGCTGATGGCGATGACCCCAACGCTCAACCGTGGCCTGCAGCGCTATATTGCCGACAGCAACAGCGCGTTGCTCGGCCTGCAGCCGGAAGACTGGATTGATATGGCGGAGCCGGTGAACGTTCCGGGCACCAGCTATCAGTACAAGAACTGGCGTCGCAAGCTGTCCACAACCCTTGAGACGATGTTTGCCGATGACGGGGTGAACAGGCTGATTAAGGATTTGGACAAGCGCAGAAGGGCGGTTGGTAAGAAGCGGTAGTTTCACCCTCACCCTAACCCTCTCCCGGAGGGAGAGGGAATAGAATGTAGGCCGGGTAAGCGTCAGCGCCACCCGGCTTTTTTACATCAGACAACCATATTCAACAGCAGCACCCCGACCAGACCACACACCGAAATAATGGTTTCCAGCGCGGACCAGGACTTGATGGTTTCACCGATCGTCAGGTTGAAGTACTCCTTGAACAGCCAGAAGCCAGGGTCGTTAACGTGAGAGAAAATCACGCTACCGGAACCGACGGCGATAACCATCAGCTCAGGGCTTACGCCCGTGGTCGCAATCAGCGGGGCAACGATACCGCCTGCGGTGATCGCCGCAACGGTCGCAGAACCCAGCGCAATACGCAGAACTGCAGCAATAGACCAGGCCATCAGGAGCGGCGACACGTTGGTTTCATGCATCATGGCAGCGATGTATTTGTCCACGCCGCTGTCGACCAGCACCTGCTTGAACGCACCGCCGCCGCCGATGATCAGGAGCATCATGGCAATGATTTTGATGGACGAGGTCAGCGTGTCGTTGATCTGATCCATTGAACGACCGCGGTTAAGACCGAAGGTGAACATCGCGATCAACACCGCAATCAGCGTTGCCATTACCGGGTCACCCAGGAATTCCGCAACGGACAGGAAAGCATGACCTTTCGGCAGGATCATCTCCGCCACGGCGCGCATCGCCATCAGGATCACCGGCACCAGAGAGGTCCAGACGCTGACGCCAAAGCCCGGCATCTCTTCTTCGGTGAAGGTTTTGGCGCTGTACAGACCTTCCGGGATAGGCTTATCAATGCCTTTCAGGAAGCGGGCATACACCGGGCCCGCCAGAATCACGGTCGGGATCGCCAGAATCGTACCGAACAGCAGGGTTTTACCCATATCGGCGTGGAAGATGGTGGCGATAGCGGTTGGACCCGGGTGTGGCGGCAGGAAGCCGTGGGTCACGGACAGGGCCGCAGCCATTGGCACACCCACAAACAGCAGCGGGATGTTCGCTGCCGCAGCGATGGTAAACACCAGCGGCAGCATCAGCACAAAGCCCACTTCATAGAACAGCGCGAAACCGACGGTAAAACCGGTTAACACCACTGCCCACTGAATGTGCTGTTTACCGAATTTGGCAATCAGGGTGGTGGCAATACGCTGCGCGCCACCGCAGTCCGCCAGCATTTTGCCGAGCATGGCACCGAAGCCCATGATCAGCGCCAGGCTGCCGAGCGTGCCGCCGACGCCGGCTTTGATAGAGCTGATAACTTTAACCAGCGGCATCCCCTGCATCAGACCGACTGCAAGTGCCACCAGAACCAGAGCGATAAATCCGTTCATTTTGAAACGGATCATCAAGAGCAGTAATAACACAACACCGATAGCAACGATGACTAATGGCATGATTTACCTGGCCTTTGAATTGTTATGGGTAACGTCATTGTTTCAACGACAAATTCCGATTGTCCCAACTGGGAACAGAGTGGTTAACGGCACTCATACTGATGCCTGCGAAACAGTTAAGTTTAGTCGGCTGTTATAAGGGTGTTGAGTGCCCACGAGAATGATACGGGTAACATATCGCGGTTGAGAATCACCCAGTGAGGCAAAATTTGAATTATGAGACGCAGGTCAACATATCGAGGTGGGAAGGCAAGGGAGGTTGGCCCGGTAAGCGTGGCGCCACCGGGCAATACGGGCGGGTACTGAATTAGTAGTAAGAGTGCTCGCCGCGCTGGTGCTCGGTCAGGTCACGCACGCCTTTCAGTTCCGGGAACTCGTTCAGCAGCTGCTTCTCGATCCCTTCTTTCAGGGTCACGTCGACCATAGAGCAACCATTACAGCCGCCGCCGAACTGCAGGATCGCCAGGCCGTCTTCCGTGATTTCCATCAGGGAAACGCGACCGCCGTGGCCAGCCAGCTGTGGGTTGATCTGGGACTGAAGCAGATACTCAACGCGCTCCATCAGCGGCGCATCGTCAGACACTTTACGCATTTTGGCGTTTGGCGCTTTCAGGGTCAGTTGAGAACCCAGCTGGTCGGTGACGAAGTCGATCTCCGCATCTTCAAGATACGGCGCGCTCAGTTCATCGACATAAGCGGTGAGCTGTTCAAATTTAAGGGCAGTGTCAGTTGCTTCCACAGCATCCGGAGGACAATAAGAGACACCACATTCTGCATTCGGAGTGCCTGGATTGATCACAAACACGCGGATCTGCGTCCCTTCTTCCTGATTTGCCAGCAGTTTGGCAAAGTGCGCTTGTGCAGAATCGGAAATACGGATCATAGCTTTGGCCTAATAGTTGACTAAATTACCTGGGTATAATCATACGCCCATTGAAGAAGGGCTACAAGGTACGGCACAGACACCATACCTGAACCGACGCGGCGCCGCTTTGCAAAAGCAGTCGGGAAAGTTCAGCAACGGTACTGCCTGTGGTGACGACGTCATCCACGATGGCGATATGGAGGCCTTTGACCGGCAATTCAAGGCGAAAGGCGTTTTTCAGGTTCCTTTTGCGAAGCCGGGCGTTGAGCTGATGCTGGATAGCGGTGGCATGTACGCGGGTAAGCGCGCAGGCATCATAGCGACAGCCTAGCCACCGGGCGAGCGGGCGGCAGAGCAGGTCGCTTTGATTATAGCCGCGCCGCCAGTGCCGACGTTGGTATAAGGGGACATTCACCACCCTATCGATTTTCGGCAGAGCGCGGGTTCTTCGCGCCTGTAAAACCGCCAGTAATAGCAGGCGGGCAAGGGGCTGCGCCAGCGAACTCTGGCCGGAAAACTTCAGGGCGTGAATAAGCCCGCTCAGCGGTGGGACATAATCATCCACGGCTACCAGCGCGCTCCACGGCGGGGATTTTTTCAGGCAGCGGCCGCAGGGCAAATAGCGGTTAGCCGCCGGTAAACCACATTGCGGGCAGGTTGTGATACGCCTTGCCAGCGAGCGCGTGCAGACGGAACAGACGCCCCACGCGCTGAGGGCAAGCGGCATTTTGCATAGCCAGCACAAGCCAGGCACTGTTAGCATGTGCAACCTCCATGTGAAAAAAGAGAACAGTAACTGATGAAGACGCTGTGGTGGCAGACCGTAGGGACAGGAAATTGCCATCTTGTGCTGCTGCACGGATGGGGCCTGAATGCGGAAGTGTGGCATTGCATAAGCGAGGAACTTGCCTCGCAATTTACGTTACATCTGGTTGATCTACCGGGCTACGGTCGCAGCCGCGGCTTTAGCGCGATGTCGCTTGATGAGATGGCGCAGCAGGTTGTGGACGCCGCGCCGCAAAATGCCATCTGGCTGGGCTGGAGCCTGGGCGGGCTGGTGGCAAGCCAGATTGCGCTCTCCTGGCCCGAGCGCGTTAAGGCGCTGGTCACCGTGGCCTCGTCGCCATGCTTTAGCGCGCAAGAGACGTGGCCCGGCATCAAACCTGACGTGCTGGCGGGCTTCCAGCAGCAGCTGAGCGACGATTTCCAGCGGACTGTCGAGCGATTCCTCGCATTGCAGACAATGGGGACGGAAACCGCGCGTCAGGATGCCAGAGCGCTGAAGCAGGTGGTGCTCTCCCTGCCGATGCCGGACGTCGAGGTGCTTAACGGCGGTCTTGAGATCCTGAAAACGGTCGACCTGCGGGAGCCGCTGACTGAGCTGGCCATGCCGCATCTGCGTATCTATGGCCATCTGGACGGGCTGGTGCCGCGCAAAGTGGTTCCACTTCTGGATTCCCTCTGGCCGGACAGCGAATCCCGGGTCATTGCCAAAGCCGCGCATGCTCCGTTTATCTCTCATCCGACGGAATTTTGTTCAGCGCTGGTTGCGTTAAGTCAACGTTTAGACTGATTATTTTCTATCCAGCCTGGAAAAAGTTACACACCGCAACCATACTCCAGATGTCGTTGCGGTTGTTCTGCCTACGATAATCAAAAACAACAATCCTATGGAGAGTCAGGCTATGAAACTTGTTACAGGTATTGTCACTTCTCTGGTTATTGGGTCACTGTCATTTGGCGTTTTTGCGGCGAAAGAGCTGGAAAAAGATAAAGTTGCCGGGATGAATCTGACGAAAATTGGTGAGATTTCTACGTCTGACACCACCGCGCCGATGGATGCAAGAAAAGAGCTGTCGAAGAAAGCGGATGAGCTGGGCGGGACGTACTACGTCGTCACCAGTGCAGAAAAACAGACCAAAAACGTACGCGCTACCGCGGACGTCTATAAGTAATACGATAAAGCCGGGCAGCAATGCCCGGCTTTGTTAGCGCAGTGCCCACCATTCCCTGAGGCAGGCCTTTCCTTCCGGGCAGCTTTTACAACTGCCGGAGAGGCAGCCGTCCGCTTCTTCCTGAATCCGCACGGCTTTACCCATCGCTTCCAGGCGTTCCAGCATGGCATCGATCATCGGCTGCGGCGTATGCAGGCTGAGGCTGAGCTGTTTTGCCTCCATCCGCCCCTGAAGCGCCAGCAGGTCACGAACCTGAATCAACGATGCCATCTGGTTTCCTCTTAGTGACAGTCGCCAGCCGGGCTGCTGCAGCAGGTTGCGGCGGTTTTACGATTCGCCAGCAGGTCGATGTCGACGCGGCTGCGTGCCCGGCGTAGCAGACCGAGAATCATTACGTTAAACAGCACAACCGCCAGAATGCAGACCAGGCTGTAGCGCGGGTGCTGGCTGAAGTTAACGGTCTGATAAAACAGCGTCGCCAGCGAGTAAGCGATATTCAGCCCCCACAGGATGGAGAAGCCCATCCAGCCGCGGCTGGACTCGCGGGCAATCGCTCCCATGACGGAGATGCACGGGATATAGAGCAGGACAAAGATGAGATAGCTGTAGGCCGCAGACGCGCTGCCAAACTTCTCGCCCATCACGCCCATGGCACCGGTCGCCATTTCGCCGTCGCCTTTGCTGGCCTCAATCGGGTTCGCCAGCACGCTCAGGCTGAAGGTATCTTTCAGGCTCTGCCAGGTCTCCTCAACGGCACCCAGCAGTTCGTCACCGAGGTGAAACTCCGCCGGGTTAAATTCCTGCTCCTGAATGTTCTCTGCGGTGTAGAGCGTGTTCAGGGTCCCGACGACCACCTCTTTCGCCATCGCCCCGGTGAACAGTCCCACGGTCGCCTGCCAGTTATCTTCCTGCACGCCAATTGGTTTAAAGACCGGCGTGATGACGCGGCTGACGGAGGCGAGGGCAGAGTCGTTGATGTTATCCGCCGTCTGTCCACTCAGGGTGAAGCTGTTCAGCGCGCTCAGGAAAATACTGACAATGACAATCACCTTACCGGCGCGCAGCACAAAGCCTTTCAGGCGCTGCCAGGTCTGGATCGCCAGGCTTTTCAGATGCGGTACGTGATAGACCGGAAGCTCCATCACAAACGGCGACGCTTCACCACGCATGATGGTGTGCTTGAGCATTAAGCCGGTCAGGATCGCCATCACGATGCCCAGCACATACAGCGAGAAGACCGCCAGCGCGCCCTGCTGACCAAAGAAGGCGGCTGCAAAAACCGCAAAGATTGCCAGACGCGCGCCGCAGGACATAAATGGCGCCATCATGATGGTCATCAGACGTTCACGCGGCGCATCCAGGGTGCGCGCGCCCATCACCGACGGCACGTTACAGCCGAAGCCGACGATCAGCGGGACGAAGGATTTACCCGGCAGACCCAGCGCCTGCATCAGGCGGTCCATCACGAACGCGGCGCGCGCCATGTAACCGGAATCTTCAAGGAACGAGAGGAACAGATACATCATGCCGATCTGCGGTACCAGCGGCAGCACGGTGTTGATACCGCCGCCGATCCCCTGAGCGAGGAAGATGGTTAGCCATTCCGGGAAGTGCAGGGTGTAACCCAGCCACTGAATACCATGAACGAAAACGGCGACAGAACCCGCGTCAAAAATCGGCTGGAGCGCGCCACCAATGTTAATGGCAAGCAGGAACATCACGTACATCACCAGCAGGAAGATCGGCAAACCGAGGAAGCGGTTGAGCACAATCTTATCCACCGCCGCCGTAAAGCGGCTGGGTTCCGCGGTAAGGGCGTTGCTGACCACGTCACAAATTGACGCAATGGCCTGATAACGCGCATCGGCGATGTGCAGCGCCGGGTCGTCCAGCTCGCCGCTGAGACGGGCGAGGGTCACGTCCAGCTTATCTGCCGCATGTCCGGCATAGGCGCGGCTATAGATATCCCCTTCCAGCATCTGCAGGCCGAGCCACAGACGCTGTTTCGCAGGCATATTTTTGTCCATCTCCTGCGCCAGCAGATCGGCTTCGCGCAGCAGCGGCTGGGCGTAGTGCACCAGCTCAACGTCGCGGTTTCCCGCGTGGCGGTCAATCGCCAGCTTCAGCGCGTCGATACCGCGAGCGCGGGTCGAGACCAGCGGAACGACAGGGCACCCAAGGCGCGCAGAGAGGGCATCGACGTCAATGCGCAGCTTTTGTTTCTCTGCAATGTCGAGCATGTTGAGCGCCACGATGCAGGGGATCCCCAGCTCCAGCAGCTGCAGCGTCAGGTAAAGGTTTCGTTCGAGGTTAGAGGCGTCGACCACGTTGATCAGCAGATCGGCATCGCCGCCAAGAATGTAGTGGCAGGCAATTTGCTCATCGAGCG
Source organism: Enterobacter sp. KB-280D8 (assembly GCF_041399405.1). NCBI lineage: Bacteria > Pseudomonadati > Pseudomonadota > Gammaproteobacteria > Enterobacterales > Enterobacteriaceae > Enterobacter > Enterobacter sp. KB-280D8. The sequence continues at coordinate 62,617 of NZ_JBGKEC010000007.1, read as the reverse complement.
AGGTCTGGGATGAAATCGTGGTTAAGGAATAGGTGCCGGGAAGGTCGACCAGGGTCACTTGATTGTCCGTTGTCGTGAACTGGCCTTCTTTACGTTCAACCGTTACGCCTGCCCAATTTCCCACGCGCTGGCGCGCGCCGGTTAACTGATTAAATAAGGTTGTCTTGCCGGAATTAGGATTGCCAATTAAGCCAATAGTTAATTTTTTCATTGTATTAGACCCACCGAAACCGCTGGCTTGTTAACGGGATAAAGATTCAACTTCAATTAATGCGAGGTCTTTTTTGCGCAGAACCAGATTCACGCGCCGGGTTTCGATATGGACAGGATCGCCCAACGGCGCTACGCGCACGACCTGGAATGATGAGCCGGGCAGCATGCCCAGTGACAGCAGCTTCTGCCGATAGGCCGGGCTAATTTCGCGGGTAAAACCGGTAATTTTCCATGCACTGTCTGGAGTGAATTGCATAATGCCTGATTCCACGAGAGGTTAAATAATCTACACTGCGATGATAATGAGAATAGTTTTTATCAGCAATAATAAAAATGTGACGGGATGTTGTTAATCGTATTAATTTGCGGTCTGATTGACCTTGCTCAATATTTGCTGAATTGCCGGGAAAATGAAAAGAGGGATATTTGTTAACGGGGTGATAATTAGTGGTTTAAATATGGCTGTGCAATCGGTTTCATATATTTCGAGATGTTTTTATTCCCCTCACCCCGGCCCTCTCCCCAAAGGGGCGAGGGTGTTAAAGTTCCCTCTCCCCTTTGGGGAGAGGGTTAGGGTGAGGGGGGGTTGTTGCCTTAGCGTTTCTTACCCATCGCGGCCGCCAGTGCGTCCATCATCGCGCTATTGCCCGCAGGCTGTGCATCACGCCCGCGCGGTTTTGCGGCTTTCGCGGCCGGACGCTGCTGCTCGCGGCCTCCGCCGTTGCCGCCACGGCGCGCGTTGGTGTCGCCCGGTTGCTCGTCCAGACGCATGGTCAGGGCGATACGCTTGCGCTGAAGATCCACTTCCAGCACTTTCACCTTCACGATGTCGCCCGCTTTGACCACGGTGTGCGGGTCTTCAACAAACTTGTCGGCAAGGGAAGAGATATGCACCAGACCGTCCTGGTGCACGCCGATATCCACAAACGCGCCGAAGTTGGTGACGTTGGTCACCGCGCCTTCCAGCACCATGCCCGGCAGGAGATCGTTCATGGTCTCGATGCCGTCAGCAAAGGTCGCCGTTTTGAACTCAGGACGCGGATCGCGGCCCGGTTTTTCCAGCTCTTTGATGATATCGGTGACGGTAGGCACGCCAAATTTTTCGTCGGTGAAGTCCACCGCTTTCAGGTTGCGCAGGGCGCCGCTGTCACCCATCAGGTCTTTAAGCGCCTGCTGAGTAGCGGCCAGGATGCGCTCAACAACCGGGTATGCTTCCGGGTGAACGGTAGAGGCATCCAGCGGGTTATCGCCGTGGTTGATGCGCAGGAAGCCCGCGCACTGCTCAAACGCTTTCGGCCCCAGGCGGCTCACTTTAAGCAGCTGCTGACGGTTCTGGAACTGACCGTTCTCGTCACGCCAGGCCACGATGTTCTGCGCCATCATGCGGGTTAAGCCCGCCACACGGGTCAGCAGAGGAACGGAGGCGGTGTTCAGGTCCACGCCGACGGCGTTTACGCAGTCTTCCACCACCGCATCCAGCTTGCGCGCCAGTTGCGTCTGGCTCACGTCGTGCTGGTACTGGCCCACGCCGATGGATTTCGGGTCGATCTTCACGAGTTCGGCAAGCGGATCCTGCAGACGACGGGCGATGGAGACCGCACCACGCAGGGAAACGTCCAGGTCCGGGAACTCCTGCGCCGCCAGCTCAGAGGCGGAGTAGACCGATGCGCCCGCTTCGCTGACGATCACTTTCTGTGCCGTCACTTTCGGGAACTGCTTCTGCACGTCGAGGTAGAAACGCTCGGTTTCGCGTGATGCGGTGCCGTTACCGATGGCAACCAGCTCCACGTTGTACTTCTCGCACAGCGCCGCCACCACGACGGCGGCTTTCGCTGCCTGTCCGGTATGCGGGTAAATGGTGTCGGTGGCGACCAGCTTGCCGGTGCCGTCAACCACAGCGACCTTCACGCCGGTACGCAGGCCCGGATCGAGACCCATGGTGGCGCGCAGGCCGGCAGGAGCGGCCATCAGCAGGTCGTGCAGGTTACGGGCGAAAACGTTAATCGCTTCATCTTCAGCGCGCTCGCGTACGGTACCCATCAGCTCGGTTTCCAGGTGCATCAGCACCTTGATGCGCCAGGTCCAGCTCACTACGCCTTTGCGCCAGCTGTCCGCTGGGGCGTTGTTCAGGCGCAGGCCGAGATGGTCGATAATGATCTGCTCGCAGTGGCTCTCTTTCGGCGGCTCGTCAAACTGCGGGTCGGCGTTCAGGGAGAGCTGGAGCACGCCTTCGTTGCGGCCGCGGAACATCGCCAGCGCGCGGTGAGAAGGGGTGGTTGAAATCGGTTCGTGGTGATCGAAGTAGTCGCGGAACTTCGCGCCTTCTTCCTCTTTGCCCGCGACGACGGTAGAGACGATGTGGGCATTCTTCCACAGGTAATCACGCACTTTGGCCAGCAGGGCAGCGTCTTCCGCGAAGCGCTCCATCAGGATGTAGCGCGCGCCGTCCAGAGCGGCCTTGGTGTCCGCGACGCCTTTGTCGGCGTCGATGAATTTCGCCGCTTCGGTGTCCGGGTCGTGAGACGGCTCATTCCACAGCAGGTCGGCCAGCGGCTCAAGGCCCGCTTCAATCGCAATCTGCCCGCGCGTGCGGCGCTTCGGTTTATACGGCAGATAGAGATCTTCGAGTTCGGTTTTGCTCAGGGTGCCGTTAATGGCGCTTTCCAGCTCGCTGGTCAGCTTGCCCTGTTCGCCGATGGATTTGAGGATCGCCTGACGACGTTCTTCCAGCTCGCGCAGATAGCCCAGACGGGTCTCCAGGTTACGCAGCTGCGTGTCATCCAGACCGCCGGTGACTTCCTTACGATAGCGTGCAATAAACGGCACGGTGTTCCCTTCATCAAGCAGGCGAACGGCAGCTTCTACCTGTTCGGCTCTGGCCTGAAGTTCACCCGCAATAATGCGGCAGAGCGAATCTTTCATCATGGCTTTATCATCTTGTGGGTCAAAATCAGGGGATAGTTATACGGGCTGACACGGCAAAATGCCAGCCGGGGAGGGCGCTCTCGGACTATTTTACGTAGACGATCTCATTGACGTACCAGCTGGCTTCACCGGCTGGGGTTTGAACGACGGCCAGATCGCCCACTTCCTTTTTCAGCAGCGCGCGGGCCATCGGGGAGTCGATGGAGATGTAATCTTTACGACCAAAAATTTCATCGTAGCCGACAATGCGAAAACGCAGGGTGTCACCGTCATCGTTTTCAATTTCCACCCACGCGCCGAAGAACACTTTACCCTCCTGCTGTGGGGAGTAATCGACAATTTTGAGATTCTCGAGGCACTTCGTCAGGTAGCGAACCCGGCGGTCAATTTCGCGCAGCCGCTTTTTGTTGTACTGGTAATCCGCATTCTCGCTGCGATCGCCCAGGCTGGCCGCCCAGGTCACCTTTTTGGTCACCTCAGGACGCTCTTCGCGCCACAGGTAATCCATCTCTTTCTTGAGTTTCTCGTACCCTTCGCGGGTGATCAGGGGCGTTTTCATGGTGCAGCCTTTAATGCCGGTTAACTGTCTTTGCGCACAATACGTAGCGCACAGTGTAACAGACAGGATTAATAATGATTTATGTGATGAAATGAACAGATAAGCTGCTGTTAAATATGCTTTGTAACAATTTCGACTAGAATTTATACCAGAATTAACTGGTCGAATACGTGCACTTTTTTAGAATACGCTGTTACAAAGACTATCCGAACCTTTGGGAGTACACACAATGCAAGAGAACTACAAAATTCTGGTCGTGGATGACGACATGCGCCTGCGCGCGCTGCTGGAGCGTTATCTGACCGAGCAGGGCTTCCAGGTTCGTAGCGTCGCGAACGCTGAGCAGATGGACCGTCTGCTGACCCGTGAATCTTTCCACCTGATGGTTCTCGACCTGATGCTGCCGGGCGAAGACGGGCTTTCTATTTGCCGCCGTCTGCGCAGCCAGAGCAACCCGATGCCAATCATCATGGTGACCGCGAAGGGTGAAGAGGTTGACCGTATTGTGGGCCTCGAAATCGGCGCGGACGACTACATTCCAAAACCGTTTAACCCGCGTGAACTGCTGGCGCGTATTCGCGCCGTGCTGCGCCGTCAGGCGAACGAACTGCCTGGCGCACCGTCGCAGGAAGAAGCGGTGATTGCCTTCGGCAAGTTCAAGCTGAACCTCGGCACGCGCGAGATGTTCCGTGAAGATGAGCCAATGCCGCTCACCAGCGGTGAGTTTGCCGTACTGAAAGCGCTGGTCAGCCACCCGCGCGAGCCGCTTTCCCGTGACAAGCTGATGAACCTGGCGCGCGGTCGCGAATACTCAGCAATGGAACGCTCCATCGACGTGCAGATCTCTCGCCTGCGCCGCATGGTGGAAGAAGATCCGGCGCATCCTCGTTATATTCAGACCGTGTGGGGTCTGGGCTACGTATTTGTCCCGGACGGCTCTAAAGCATGAGGCGAATGCGCTTCTCGCCGCGAAGCTCGTTTGCCCGCACCCTGCTGCTGATCGTCACCCTGCTGTTCGTCAGCCTGGTGACGACCTACCTGGTTGTGCTGAACTTTGCGATCCTGCCGAGCCTCCAGCAGTTTAATAAGGTCCTGGCCTACGAAGTGCGTATGCTGATGACCGATAAGCTGCAGCTGGAGGACGGTACGCAGCTGGTTGTTCCCCCGGCGTTTCGCCGTGAAATTTACCGTGAGCTGGGCATTTCGCTCTACTCGAATGAGGCGGCGGAAGACGCTGGCCTGCGCTGGGCGCAGCACTACGAATTTCTCAGCCAGCAGATGGCGCAGCAGCTGGGTGGCCCAACGGAAGTGCGCGTTGAGGTCAACAAAAGCTCGCCCGTCGTCTGGCTGAAAACCTGGCTGTCACCCAACATCTGGGTGCGCGTTCCGCTGACCGAAATCCATCAGGGCGACTTCTCGCCGCTGTTCCGCTACACCCTGGCCATTATGCTGCTGGCGATAGGTGGCGCGTGGCTGTTTATCCGTATCCAGAACCGACCGCTGGTCGACCTGGAGCACGCGGCGCTGCAGGTCGGTAAAGGCATCATTCCTCCTCCGCTGCGCGAATATGGTGCCTCTGAAGTGCGTTCGGTAACGCGCGCGTTTAACCATATGGCGGCAGGCGTGAAGCAGCTGGCGGACGACCGTACGCTGCTGATGGCAGGCGTCAGCCATGACCTTCGCACCCCGCTAACGCGTATTCGTCTGGCGACGGAGATGATGGGGGAAGAGGACGGTTATCTCGCCGAGTCCATTAACAAGGACATCGAAGAGTGTAACGCCATCATCGAGCAGTTCATCGACTACCTGCGCACCGGCCAGGAAATGCCGATGGAAATGGCCGATCTGAACGCGGTGCTGGGCGAAGTGGTGGCCGCAGAAAGTGGTTATGAACGTGAAATTGACACTGACCTTCAGGACGGTGAAATTCAGGTTCGTATGCACCCGCTCTCCATTAAGCGTGCGGTGGCTAACATGGTGGTCAATGCGGCGCGTTACGGTAACGGCTGGATTAAGGTCAGCAGCGGGTCTGAACTCAACCGCGCCTGGTTCCAGGTGGAAGACGACGGTCCGGGCATTAAGCCCGAGCAGCGTAAGCATCTGTTCCAGCCGTTTGTGCGCGGCGATAGCGCGCGCAGCACCAGCGGTACGGGCTTAGGCCTGGCGATTGTGCAGCGTATCATTGATAACCATAACGGATTGCTGGAGATCGGTACCAGCGAGCGGGGTGGGTTGAGCATTCGCGCCTGGCTACCGGTACCGGTGACGCGGGGGCAGGTGAAAGAGAGTTAAAAAAAGGGTGGCGCTAGCCACCCTTTTTTGTAGGTCGGGTAAGGCGAAGCCGCCACCCGACAACATAAGACCTCTGCGGCCTGATGCCCTCACCCCGGCCCTCTCCCACGGGGAGAGGGAGAAGGGCTACAGCTTCGGTCCCGCACTCACCAGCGCAGCACCCGCCGGGGTATCGGTATACTTCTCGAAGTTATCGATAAACAGCTTCGCCAGCGATTCCGCCTTCTCGCGCCACTGCTCTGGCGATCCGTAGGTATTGCGCGGGTCGAGGATACGCGTGTCCACACCCGGCAGTTCCGTCGGAATGGCCAGATCAAACATCGGCAGCGTGAAGGTTTCGGCATTATCCAGTGAACCATCCAGAATGGCGTCGATAATGGCGCGTGTATCTTTGATAGAGATACGCTTGCCGGTACCGTTCCAGCCGGTGTTGACCAGGTAGGCCTGCGCGCCGGATGCCTGCATGCGTTTCACCAGCACCTCAGCGTACTGCGTCGGGTGCAGCGACAGGAATGCCGCGCCGAAGCAGGCGGAGAAGGTTGGGGTTGGCTCCGTGACGCCACGCTCGGTACCCGCCAGTTTGGCAGTAAAGCCAGAGAGGAAATGGTACTGCGTCTGGCTGGCGGTCAGGCGGGACACCGGAGGCAGCACGCCGAACGCATCCGCCGTCAGGAAAATCACCTTCGTGGCATGGCCCGCTTTTGACACCGGCTTCACGATATTGTCGATGTGGTAGATCGGATAAGAGACGCGGGTGTTTTCGGTTTTTGACGCATCGTCGAAGTCGATAGAGCCGTCGGCACGTACGGTGACGTTTTCCAGCAGCGCGTCGCGACGGATCGCATGGAAGATATCCGGCTCGGCCTCTTCAGACAGGCGAATGGTCTTCGCGTAGCAGCCGCCTTCGAAGTTAAACACGCCGTCATCGTCCCAGCCGTGCTCGTCATCGCCAATCAGACGGCGTTTTGGATCGGTGGAGAGCGTGGTTTTCCCGGTGCCGGACAGGCCGAAGAATACCGCCACGTCGCCTTTCTCGCCGACGTTCGCCGAGCAGTGCATGGAGGCAATACCGCGCAGCGGCAGCAGGTAGTTCATGACCGAGAACATCCCTTTCTTCATTTCGCCGCCGTACCAGGTACCGCCAATCAGCTGGATACGCTCGGTCAGGTTGAAGGCAATGAAGTTCTCAGAGTTCAGGCCCTGCTCTTTCCACTGTGGGTTGGTGCATTTCGCACCGTTCATCACGATGAAGTCAGGTGTGAAGTCCTGCAGCTCTTCGTCGGTCGGACGAATAAACATATTCTTAACGAAATGCGCCTGCCAGGCCACTTCGGTAATGAAACGCACGGAAAGGCGGGTATCGGCATTAGCGCCGCAGAAAGCGTCGACAATGAACAGACGCTTGCCGGAAAGTTGATGGGTGACGAGCCCTTTCAGGTGCTGCCAAGTTTCCGGGGAGAGCGGTTTGTTGTCGTTCTTCCCTTTGCCTTTGTCAGCCCACCACAGCGTATCGCGGGTGGTTTCGTCGCGGACGATATACTTATCTTTCGGCGAACGACCGGTAAAGATACCGGTATCGACGGCGATAGCACCAAGGTTCGTCAACACACCGCGCTCGTATCCTTCCAGTGCTGGATTGAGCTCTTCCTGATACAGCGTATCGTAATCGGGGTTGTAGACGACTTCCTGGACGTCGTGAATACCATAAGCCTTGAGATCTTGCGGGGTTAAACCAGTAACACGCATATCACTGCTCCTTAGCCAATATGTACTGCCTGAAATTGTAGGGTTTTTCTGGGGATGTTAACCGCGACGGGGCTCATAGATTTGTGCATCTGGATAAAACCCTTACTAACGGAAAACGCTGCGACTCCAGTCACAGTGCAGGCGGATTATCGCAGGAATCGCTTTTTGGTTGGGGAAAATGTTCCGAAAAGGTTAAAGACTGGTGATTTTATCGGAAAGAATGTGAATGTAATCGCATACATGTAAGAAAATTACGTAAGAGTTACATAGGGAAAACGATTCAGCTTGGATGGGATATTTGCCCCTCACCCCGGCCCTCTCCCCAAAGGGGAGAGGGTTAGGGTGAGGGGGGAAGAGGTTTAATGAACCTGTGGATCCGCCGGGGAGGCGTTGTTGCGGATCTCAGCGATATCCATCGAATTGAACACGTAGTGCGTACCGCAGTAGTCACAGTGCATATCAATTTCGCCGTCTTCCGCCATGATGCTGTCGATCTCTTCATCCGGCAGGGTTTTCAGTGCGCCAGCGCAGCGCTCGCGTGAGCAGGTGCACTTAAACTCCACGGACTGCGGATCGTACACGGTCACTTCTTCTTCGTGATACAGACGCCACAGCACGTCGGTTGCCGACAGGTTGAACAGCTCTTCCGCTTTGATGGTTTCGGTCAGCGTCGCCAGATGCTCAAAGTCATTGGTCTGCGCGTCCTGTGCAGGCAGAACCTGGAGCAGCATGCCGCCCGCAGCAGGCTGGCCGTCCACTTCACCGGTGCGGATAAACAGACGCGTTGGGAGCTGTTCGGAGCGCATGAAGTAGTCTTCCAGGCAGGCTGCCAGGGTATCGCCTTCCAGACCCACCACGCCCTGATAGCGTTCACCTTCCTCCGGGGAGATGGTGATCACCAGGTAGCCATTGCCCACCAGCGTTTTGAGGTCTGCATTTTCAGGCACGTCGCCCTGAACGCGCGCTACGCCGCGCATCTGCTGCTGGTTATTGCCGTTGATCACCGCCAGCGTCATCGGGCCGTCACCCTGCAGCTGCACGGTGATATCGCCGGCAAACTTCAGCGTTGCGGTCAGAAGGCTGGTGGCAACCAGCAGTTCGCCCAACAGGGTCTTCACCGGCAGCGGGTAGTTGTGGTTTTCCAGAATCTGTTTCCAGGTTTCGGATACGGTGACCAGCTCGCCGCGCACGGCGAATTGTTCAAACAGATAGCGGTGTAATTGGTCGTGTTGGGCCATTTTCATCTCTCGTGCGGGTGAGGGTTACTCGCTCTCACCGTGTTTAAATTTCATCAGATCGCGGCGCTCTTTTTTATCCGGTCGCCGGTCCGGGTGGGGCATGGTCAGCGCATTCATTTTGCGCGCCAGCGCGGTTTTCTCGCGCTTTTCAACGCTTTCAGGCGTTTCTTCGTAAAGCTGTACGGCTTCCGATGCGGGCCGTCGCTGTTCGGTAATGGCTTTAATCACTACCGTACGTTCGTCGTTGCCCTGGCGCAGCGTTAAGGTGGCGTTCAGCTCAACCAGCTTGCTCGGCTTGCTGCGCTGGCCGTTGTAATGCACTTTACCGCCGTCAACCATCTCGCGGGCAAGGGCGCGCGTTTTATAAAAACGGGCTGCCCACAGCCATTTATCCAGTCTTACCCCGTCTGAGGGCTTTTCTTTCATGGCGTCTCCTTCACGGTTAGTGAGGGGATCATCTGGCGGTAGTCGTTCAGCCCCGGATGGCGCAGATAGCGTTTTTCAGCCAGGCCAGAGTCAGGATTAGTAACGCCCAGACAATAGCGAATGCCAAACGTTGCCGCGGAATCCAGAATGGGCTCGCTGTCGTCAATGAACAGTGTGCGTTCCGGCTGCAGGCCGGTCTCTTCCTTCACCGCATGCCACAACCGCTGATCCTCTTTCGGATAACCAAATGTGTGGGTAGAAAGTAATAAATCAAGGTGCGACGCCAGCCCCGTGTGCTCCAGCTTCACGGCCAGGTTATGTGGATGCGCGTTAGTAAGCAAAATACGGCGCTTGCCGCTGGCTTTCAGCGCGTCCAGGAATGGAACCGTATCTTCGCGCAGCACGGCGCGTGGTCCCTGGGCGGTGGTCATGGCACAAATATCCAAACCGAGGCGCTCGCTCCAGTAGTCCAGACAGTACCAGTTTAGCGTATGTTGCACCGCGCTATATTGCGAACGAATGAACGCCTGCGCTTCTGCCGGGGAGATGCCCTGCTGTTCACCATAGGTTTCCGGCACCAGCTTTTGCCAGAAATAGTTGTCAAAGGCGAGATCGAGCAGCGTGCCGTCCATATCCAGCAGAACGGTGTCGACCTGCTGCCAGTCGATATCAAGATGCATAGGGGGGAACTCCAGCCAGAAGAAACGTGCGCGACAGGGTAGCACATCTTGTCGCGCAACGACGTTATCAGATCAGGCTCTCAGAGGAGGGGATCAGCTTAGGATTGAGGCAATTCTCGTAATATTGCTGGATCTCAGCCAGACGCGTTCGCGAGCGCTGGTAGCGGCGCAGCGCCATAAAACCGTTCCAGAAAATGGCGATCAGCATGGCGACCATCAGCAGAGAGGTGCCAATGTAACGCCACAATCCTGCGCTGTCCGGCATCCGGTGCAGGCCGATATGGCGGGTGCCATTAGCGTCTGTGTAGATGCTTGTGACAATCCCTTCAGCACTGAACGGCGTTTGCATCAGCATCTGCGCCAGGCGCTGGAACTGGCTCCACTGCTCCTGCGCCGGGTAGTCGTAAAGCGCAACCTGCGGGTAAGGCTGATCGACCAGGTCGCTGCCTTCATCGCTTGCAATCACAAAGCCGCCCGGCGCCGGGCTGTTGAGCGCCTGAGCCGCCCGGGTGGTTTCGCGCATCATAAACGGCGATGTCGACGTCGCGACCAGGTTATCCAGCGACTCCGCGCTGACCGGACGCAGCAGCACGTTGACGCCATCCAGTCGTCCCGCTTCGGCGCGTTTCACCAGCGAGTCCCAGTCTTTACTGTTCCCGAGGTTAACCAGCGCGTTTTTGAGGCGTACGCACTCATCCTGCGTGGAGCATAAATCCTGGGTTTTCAGAACGATATCGCCAAAATCATCCAGCAGAATCATACCTGATTTCTGAATGGCGGAACGCAGCGCGGGGCTGACGCGTGAGTCATCGTCCGGTTTCGGGTGCAGCTGGCGGTTAACCGTCTGGGTCAGCGCCGTGGCTTTATTCACCACTTCAGATTCCGGCAGCGGCAGCGGCGGCGCGTCGTTCCAGATAATTTGCGAACAGTCGAACGGCATGAACGGCGAGTTCTGGCGCGTGTTCCACGCCCCCGGAGTATGGATGTTACACATCCCGGTGCCCTTCAGGCGCAGCGTATCGCCCACCCGCACGCCCGCTTCATCGAGCTGATTGACGCTGGTCGCCTCGATGGTCTGCGCGCCTTTGATCCACGAAAGGGTAAATTTGATGGGCATATCCAGCGGCACGAAAAGCAGCAGCATGATAAACACCAGCCCGGCGCCGCCGGCGATGACCGTGCTGCGGAGCCAGTGCTGAAGCGGGAAATTTTTCACTTCATCATGCAGAGACAGGAAGCGCCCCTGACGCACAACGTGGCGGTCAAGGTAGATATCAATATCGGTTTTCTGCCCTAAATCCTGCGCAATCCACGGCTGCCAGTGGCGCGGATAGATAAGGTCAATAATACCGAGTGAAATATTGTTGAGATGCTCCTGATCGTTCTCACCGAACAGGCCCCAGCGCTTTGGCGTGCCGCGCAGGCAGTGGATCTCCCGCAGCGAGGTTTTGGTCGGCGGGGCAAAGAGTCCCCACAACCCGGCCGCCAGAAGCAACACTGCGCCACCCGCCAGCCACGGGACAAAGACGTCCGGCGTCAGCAGGCAGACAAAAAAGAGCAGGAAAGCGGCAACGATCAGGATGGCTTCACGAATACCGTCCGGACGACTCAGAGCGTACTCTTCATGCGTTTCCTGACGAATATTCAGCAGTTCAATCTGCTCGGTCTCTTCACCACGAATAGAGGCCTGCGTTGAGCTCGTGCGCTCCAGCGCAAAGCGCGGGGCTTCGTGAAGATAGTCATTCAGGGTATGGCCGTTGAGCGAGATCACCAGCGGCAGCGAATCGGTGTGAATCAGCTCAACGCTGTTTTCGTCGTTAATGTACTGCTCCCAGGAAGGGGGCAGATGCACCTCAACGGAATCAAGGTAGTAGCGCCACTTGTTGGGGTCGTCAGTCGTAATGCCGTAGCGCGTGATGGAGCGCGTCACGCAGAGCACGGTGTCACTTTGCGCGTTCAGCTTAAGCGCGACAGGCGCAGCGGTGGCTCCCGTCGGCCCAGGCGTTAACTGAGAACGGTTCAGCGTTTCGAGATAGTTTTCAACTGCATCGCGCTCGTCTTGCGTGAGCTTACGGGTTGTCGCACCCGCGAAGGCATTTAAAAAGGGCAGCCGGTAGCGACGCTGTACGCGTCGCCTGTACAGCCACCCTGCAATCAATGCGCTGACCAGCATAGCAGCGAGAACAATCAAAATGGTGCTCATGCTTTCCCCATCTTACTTATCTTACAGGTGTAGTCAGTAGCACCTTTACATTGAATGAGAATCTGTGGCTGGCTATCGGCAAGTATGGAGTCGAACTTGAGCATTCTGAAGCGCATCCCAGTGACCGGTGATGATAGCAAAGCCTGCCATGGCGCGATATCAGCAAATTCCTGGAAACATTTCAACCTCTTGACATTTGTTTTGAATTGAGGATTGATCCCTGCTACGTTGCATAAATGTAAATAAAGAACGATTGACATTGCCGAAACCGTGCGGCATATCGCACAATAAAGCCAGTTCACACTGCTAAGACCCCATCAAGATGAGCAAACCACTACAAAAACCCACCATTCTGAATGTTGAAACTGTCGCTAAATCGCGCCTGTTTAATGTCGAGAGTGTGGACCTGGAGTTCAGCAACGGTGTGCGTCGTGTTTATGAACGTATGCGCCCCTCCTCGCGCGAAGCGGTAATGATTGTGCCTATCGTCGACGATCATCTGATTTTGATCCGCGAATACGCCGTGGGGACGGAATCTTACGAGCTTGGGTTCTCGAAAGGGCTCATCGATCCGGGCGAAACGGTCTTTGAAGCGGCAAACCGCGAGCTGAAAGAAGAGGTGGGTTTTGGTGCGAACGAGCTGTCGTTCCTGAAAAAGCTGAGCATGGCACCGTCTTATTTTTCCAGCAAAATGAATATCGTGGTGGCTGAAGATCTCTATCCTGAATCGCTTGAGGGAGACGAGCCGGAGCCGCTGCCGCAGGTTCGCTGGCCGCTGGCGCACCTGATGGATTTGCTGGAAGACCCTGACTTTAACGAGGCGCGCAACGTGAGCGCGCTGTTCCTGGTCCGGGAGTGGCTGAAGGGGCAGGGGAGACTGTAGTGGCCTGATGCCCTCACCCTAACCCTCTCCCACGGGAGAGGGAGCAAACACAAAAACGGCAACCCGAGGTTGCCGTTTTGCTTTGTTGTCAGAACAGCTCGTGCGTCTCGCCGTTATCAATAATCTCCGTTCCCACCTCGTGCACCGCCTGCGTGGTTGGCTGCGTGCCCTCAATGAAATATTCGGCGCGGCTATTACCACCGTTTGCGAGCTGACCGGTGCTGCGGTCAATATTGACCGTCACCACGCCCGGCGGCGGCGTCAGCGGCTGCTCCGGCACGCCTTCAAGAACGGATTTCATGTAGGCATCCCAGGCCGGCTGCGCGCTTTTGGCGCCGCCTTCGTAGCCGGAAATCTGATCTTTAATCGCACCGGAGGCCGTGGTACGGCCTAAATCACGGCGATGATCGTCGAAACCGATCCAGACCGACGTCACCACGCCCGGCCCGTAGCCGGAGAACCACGCATCTTTCGAGCTGTTGGTTGTCCCGGTTTTACCGCCGATATCGTGGCGCTGGAGATCGCGCCCTGCACGCCAGCCGGTACCCTGCCAGCCCGGTTCACCGAAGATGTTGGTGTTCAGCGCGCTCTTGATCAGGAACGCCAGCGGCGTGTTGATCACGTGCGGGGCGTACTCCTGCGCGCCGGTTTGCGCCACCAGCGACTGGTTAGCCTGCTCCAGCTGCGGCTGCGGTAAGACGATATTCGGCTGCTCCTGAGACACGGCAGGATCTTCCATGTCCTTGTTTTCGAGCACCTCGGATTTCGGCGTATTGCCGTAAATGACCGGAATATCACACTCAGGGCAGGCGATTTTCGGCTTCGCTTCAAACAGCACACCGCCCTGGTCGTTCTCGATTTTACTGATGAAGTACGGGTCAACCAGGAAGCCGCCGTTAGCCATCACCGAGTATCCGCGCGCGACCTGAAGCGGCGTAAAGGAGGCTGAACCTAATGCCAGCGACTCGGTGCGAACGATATTCTGCGCCGGGAAGCCGAAGCGCTGCAGGTACTCTGCCGCATAATCGACGCCCATCGCGCGCATGGCACGCACCATCACCACGTTTTTCGACTGCCCAAGACCCTGACGAAGACGAATTGGACCGGCGTACTCCGCTGGGGAGTTCTTCGGCTGCCAGTCGGAACCGGCACCGGCATCCCAGCGGGAGATTGGCACGTCGTTAAGAATGCTGGCAAGGGTCAGTCCCTTATCCATCGCAGCCGTGTAGAGGAACGGTTTGATGTTGGAACCGACCTGACGCAGGGCCTGCGTGGCGCGGTTAAATTTGCTCTGGTTGAAATCGAACCCGCCGACCAGCGCCATTACCGCCCCGTTCTGTGGGTTGATAGAAACCAGGGCCGAGTTGACATCCGGTACCTGCGCCAGCCACCAGGCATCGCCAACCTTGCGTACCCAGATCTGCTGCCCGGTCTGTACCACGTCGGTCACTTTGCGCGGCGTTGGCCCCTGCAGGGTGTCTGAACGGTATGGACGCGCCCAGCGAATACCGTCCATACGCAAAGAAACGGACGTGCCGTCCGCCAGCGTCGCAACGGCTTCCTGAGGATCGGCCTGAGTGACCACGGCTGGAAGGAGCGGACCGTATGTTGGCAGCGCTTTCAGCGTGCTGGTGATTTTTTTGCTGTCCCAGGCGCTCTCACCCACTTTCCAGAGCACGTTCGACGGGCCGCGATAGCCGTGACGCATATCGTAGTCCATCACGTTATTGCGCACCGCGTCCTGAGCAGCCTGCTGCACTTTACGGGTGACGGTGGTGTACACGCGATAGCCGTCTTCATAGGCCTTGTCGCCATAACGACTCACCATCTCCTGGCGCACCATTTCGGTCAGATAAGGGGCAGAGAAAGCGATCTCAGGGGCGTGGTAATTGGCGTCAATAACGTCGTTACGCGCCTGGTCGTACTCGCTCTGGCTGATATAGCCTTCGCTCAGCATACGTGAAAGGACGACGTTACGACGTGAGGTGGCGCGATCGAGCGAGTAGAGCGGGTTGAACGTAGAGGGCGCTTTTGGCAGACCGGCAATGGTTGCCATTTCGCTTAAGGTGAGCTGCTCAACAGGCTTACCGAAGTACACCTGTGCGGCAGCCCCCACGCCATAGGCACGGTAGCCCAGGTAGATTTTATTGAGGTACAGCTCAAGGATCTCGTCCTTGCTCAGCAGCTGCTCAATACGGATCGCCAGGAACACCTCTTTGATCTTACGTGTCAGCGTCTTTTCGGGGCTGAGGAAGAAGTTACGCGCCAGCTGCTGCGTAATGGTACTCGCCCCCTGGGAGGCATGACCGGAGAACAACGCAATGCTTGCGGCACGGAAAATCCCCACCGGATCGACACCGTGGTGCTCGTAGAAACGGCTGTCCTCTGTGGCGATAAAAGCTTTCACCATCACGGGGGGGATTTGGTTTAAGGTCAGCGGGATACGACGCTTCTCGCCATACTGCGCCATCAGTTCGCCATCGGCGCTATAGACCTGCATCGGGATCTGGAGGCGCACATCGCGGAGCGTGGCGACATCAGGTAGCTGTGGCTCAATATATTTGTACAAACCGTAAATCGAGCCTGCTCCCAGCAGAATGCAACAGACTGCAAGGATGAATAAATACTTTACGAACTTCACCGGAGATTTCCCATTTGGTTTCACTTGGGCAGTTTCTAAACAATCGCGCGGTAGTATAAAGGCAAGCCTGATTCATTGATATAGCCGTCAAGGCGACGGGCGATAAGGAGATCGTGAAGCATGGCTTTCAAAACATGGCAAACGGGCGTGCATATTCAACAGGATAGGGTGCTGATTGCGGCGCTGGCCCGGGAGAGAGGCGGCTGGTGCTTACGCCGCTGGTGGGCCATTCCTCTGGCCGAAGGCATCATTCGTGACGGCAAAATTTGTCAGCCAGAAGCGCTGGCCGATGCCTTACGCGGCTGGCGGAAAGCGCTACCGCACTACCACCGGGTGTTTCTCTCCTTCCCTGCTGCACGGACTCTGCAAAAATCGTTGCCCCGTCCAGCACTTGCATTGCGCGACAGCGAGCAGCTCTCGTGGCTGGGGGCGGCGCTCTCGCGCGAACTGGAGATGTCTGCTGAGTCCCTCTGTTTCGACTACACCCAGGACACCTTCAGCAATACGTTTCACGTGACTGCTGCACAAAACAAAGAGGTTGAAACGCTTCTGACTCTGGCGAAAACGCTACGTTTGCGGCTGGCTACCATCACTCCGGATGCCAGCGCGCTGGCGAACCTGCTGCCTGCGGTAGCGCCGACGCAGTGCGTCGCCTGGCGGGATGCGCATCAATGGCTGTGGGCCATGCGCCATCAGTGGGGGCGTCGTTATACCGCTGAAGCAGAAAACGTCACTGAGCTGGCGGCGCTGCTGGCTCTCAGCCAGAACGACATCGCGCTCTTTGATGCCGAACGAACCCCATGGGAAACGCTGCAGCGCTGGCATGCGCCTCTTCCCGAATGCGGGGCTGACTATACCGTCGCGCTGGCGCTGGCCATGAGCGAGGTGCCTGAATGAACATGACCAACTTCCTGCCCTGGCGTCAGCAGCGGCGCGCGCGATGCCTGCGTTTCTGGGGCGGCGTGTTTGCCGGCGCATTGCTGCTCATGCTGCTGGCCGTTTTTAGCGTAAGGATGAACCATCTGGTAACGCTGCGCGCGCTACAGGCTCAACTGGCGGGTACGCAGTCCGTGCAGCGTGGCCTTGTGTCTCGCCAGCGACCCACAGCAGAGGCGCAGAAACCTGCTGGCACGCCGCCGCGCCGCGCATGGCAACGGGTGCTGGAGACACTTTCTGGCGCTATGCCTGCGCAGGTCTGGCTGACAGAGCTGCGTTATCAGCCTCCAGCTCTGATGTTGATCGGATATGCCACCACCCTGCCGGCGCTCTCTGCCTTACGTAATGGGCTGGAGCACATAGACGGCTTTACGACCGGGCCAGAGGGGGAACTCCGGCAGGATAGCCAGGGGCGCTGGATGTTCACTCTGCACCTGAAAAGCGAGGGGTAACGCGTGGACACCTTGTTAGAACGCTGGTGTGAAAGTCGTCCCTGGTGTCGGCTGGTCTGCGGAGGGCTGGCTATTCTCCTGATGGGGCTGGCAGCATGGGGCGTATTGCTCCGGCCAGTAGAGCAGCAGTGTGCGGAGCGACAGCAGCAGTTGATCCAGGCCGCGCGGACTAACGCGTCGCTGTGGCCCACCGCCAGTCAGGCGCCGTTTAGCCCGCAAACCCGGACGGCACTGGAGCTAAAGCCCTTTTCACCGCTCGATTTTCAGGGGGAGGGCACAAGGCTCCTTTACTGGAAGCCGTTGCAGAACGGCGGAGAACTGGCGCTGGAGGCGGAGTGGCAGGCGATCCCTCCTCTTTTTTCCCGGCTGGCGCAGCGGGATGTATGGGTCGCTGCTTTTACGCTTTCGCCACAAAATACGGCGTTACGCCTGCGGCTGGAGCTGGAACATGCGAAATAGCGCGAGATACCTGCTGGTTTGCTCGGCGTTGCTGTTGACCGGCATGCGCGATCCCTTTCGCCCGCCGGATGACCCCTGCGCCACAGCCGAGCTGGCACAGTGGCACTACCGCGGAATGATAGGAGGGCAGCAGCGCGTTGGCATTTTACAGGATGGGCAACGGCGCTGGCATCGCCTGAAAGCGCAGGAACGTTTCCCGGCGGGCTGGCGGATAACGGCCATCAATGAAACGGAACTGGTTGTTGATGTGGGTGACACATGTGATCCCGAAGAATGGGCGTGGCAACGAGAAGGAAAGGATAAAAATGAAGTTAAGGATAGTGCTGTTGCTGCTGGCGTTCAGCCGCCCGCTGTGGGCCGCCGCGCCAAAGCCGGTCACGCTGGTGGTGGATGACGTGCCGGTGGTTCAGGTGCTACAGGCGCTGGTTAAGCAGGAGAACCGTAATCTGGTGGTATCGCCGGATGTCAGCGGCACGCTCTCGCTTAACCTGACGCGCATCCCCTGGCGGCAGGCGTTACAGACGGTTGTCACCAGCGCCGGGCTCGTTTTGCGTGAGGAGGGCGGTATTTTTTATGTTCATACCGCGGCATGGCAGCGCGAGCAGCGGGAACGTTTAGAGCAGGAGCGGGCGCGTCGTCAACTTGATGCACCGCTGGTCTCAAAAAGCATCCCATTTTCTTATGCGGATGCCGGAGAATTGCAAAAAGCTGCGGAAACACTCCTGAGTCCAAAGGGGAGTTTATCTGTCGACAAACGCACTAACCGTCTGCTGGTCAGGGATAGTCAGGCGGTGCTGGAGGCGCTGCAGAAGTGGGCGGCTCAGATGGATATTCCCGTCGAGCAGGTTGAGCTGGCGGCGCACATTGTCACCATTAATGAAAAAAGCCTGCGTGAGTTGGGGGTGAAGTGGAATCTTGCCGAGGCCACTGAGGCGGGCAAGGTTGGACAGCTCACGACGCTTGGCAGCGATCTTTCTGTGGCCAGTGCTACCACGCATGTGGGGTTTAACATCGGGCGGATTAACGGAAGGCTGTTGGATCTGGAGCTCTCTGCGCTGGAGCAAAAACAGCAGGTCGATATCATCGCCAGCCCGCGGCTGCTGGCCTCGCACATGCAACCGGCCAGCATCAAGCAGGGAAGCGAGATCCCGTATCAGGTTTCAAGCGGTGAAAGCGGGGCGACCTCGGTGGAGTTCAAAGAGGCGGTACTCGGAATGGAGGTCACGCCGGTAGTATTGCCCGGCGGGCGCGTGCGCCTGAAGTTACACATCAGTGAAAACATGCCGGGACAGGTATTGCAGCAGGCCGATGGAGAAACGCTGGCTATCGACAAGCAGGAGATAGAAACCCAGGTGGAGGTAAAAAGTGGAGAAACGCTGGCGCTGGGCGGAATTTTTTCGCAAAAGAACAAAACCGGCAGCGACAGCGTGCCCGGGCTTGGGAACATCCCCTGGCTGGGACAGCTTTTTCGCCATGATGGAAAAGATAATGAGCGGCGTGAGTTAGTGGTGTTTATTACGCCACGTCTGGTCGGTATTCACTAACGGGTAACGATCCCCGCAATGATTTTGCATTCAGTTTGTTGCAGATGTTTGACGTGGGGCATGAATTAGCATACAAGGAGTACCGATTTGAGTTGGACTTACGTCTTATTACCTTATGCGCCCGGCGCGGTGATTTAATCAGTTGCCAAACAAGCCGGAGTATTGAGATAATTTTTAGTCTGACTCTCGCTCTATTGCATATGAGGTTTCAGTTCATGTCCTGCTACGCCGGGTGTCTGCGAAGCGGGGATTACCATTAACGAATAGTCTTAGTAGTACCGATAAAATGGCAGAGAAACGCAATATCTTTCTGGTTGGGCCTATGGGTGCCGGCAAAAGCACTATTGGGCGTCAGTTAGCTCAACAACTCAATATGGAATTTTACGATTCTGATCAAGAGATTGAGAAACGAACCGGAGCTGATGTGGGCTGGGTTTTCGATGTAGAAGGCGAAGAAGGTTTCCGTGACCGAGAAGAAAAAGTGATCAACGAACTCACGGAAAAACAGGGCATCGTACTGGCAACAGGCGGCGGCTCTGTGAAATCTCGCGAAACCCGCAACCGTCTCTCCGCCCGTGGCGTAGTGGTCTATCTCGAGACGACCATTGAGAAACAGCTGGCACGTACGCAGCGCGATAAAAAGCGCCCGCTGCTGCAGGTTGAAACGCCACCACGCGAAGTTCTGGAAGCGTTGGCCGATGAACGCAATCCGCTGTATGAAGAGATTGCCGATGTGACCATTCGTACTGACGATCAGAGCGCTAAAGTGGTTGCAAACCAGATTATTCATATGCTGGAAAGCAACTGATTCTGGCTTTATATACACTCGCCTGCGGGTAAAAGCATTAAAGGTGGATGTCGCGTCATGGAGAGGATTACAGTTACTCTCGGGGAACGTAGTTACCCTATCACCATCGCGGCTGGTTTGTTTAACGACCCAGCTTCCTTTTTACCACTAAAAGCGGGTGATCAGGCGATGCTGGTCACCAATGAGACGCTTGCTCCGCTTTATCTCGACCGCGTACGCCACCTGCTTGAGCAGGCAGGCGTAAAAGTCGACAGTGTGATTCTGCCCGATGGCGAGCAGTATAAAAGCCTGACGGTGCTCGATACCGTCTTTACCGCATTGCTGCAAAAACCGCACGGTCGCGATACAACACTGCTTGCCCTGGGCGGCGGTGTTGTGGGCGATCTGACCGGCTTTGCGGCCGCAAGCTACCAACGTGGCGTCCGTTTTATTCAAATCCCGACCACGTTGCTGTCTCAGGTCGACTCCTCTGTGGGTGGCAAAACGGCAGTTAACCATCCCCTCGGCAAAAACATGATTGGCGCGTTCTACCAGCCTGCGTCGGTGGTGGTGGATCTCGACTGTCTGAAAACCCTGCCGAAGCGCGAGCTGGCTTCTGGCCTGGCTGAAGTGATCAAATACGGCATTATTCTGGATGGCGAGTTCTTTAACTGGCTTGAAGAGAATATGGATGCGTTGCTGCGCCTGGATGAGGCGAAACTGGCATACTGCATTCGTCGTTGTTGTGAGCTGAAAGCAGAAGTTGTCGCCGCAGACGAGCGTGAAACGGGCTTACGTGCTTTACTGAATCTTGGGCATACGTTTGGCCACGCCATTGAAGCCGAAATGGGTTACGGCAACTGGCTGCACGGTGAAGCCGTCTCGGCCGGCATGGTCATGGCAGCCCGCACCTCTGAACGCCTTGGGCAGTTTAAACCGGAAGAAACGGCACGTATCATTGCACTGCTTGAACGTGCGGGTTTGCCGGTAACCGGGCCGCAAGAGATGTCGGCGCAAGCGTATTTACCCCACATGATGCGCGATAAAAAAGTATTGGCAGGTGAGATGCGTCTTGTACTCCCGCTTGCAATAGGGAAGAGTGAAGTGCGCGGCGGAGTGTCGCACGATGTCGTTCTTGGCGCTATTGCTGATTGCCAGCAGGCGTAACAACTAGAAAGGTCAGGCCACTGTTACCGGTGGTCGTTTAGCTTCAGGCGAAATGCAAAGACGTAGGCATAAGCCTTTGAGTGGGGTGTTAAATGGATGAATTCAAACCAGAAGACGAGCTGAAACCCGATCCCAGCGATCGTCGTACTGGTCGTTCTCGTCAATCTTCAGAACGTGATAACGAGCCGCAGATCAACTTTGACGATGTTGATCTGGATGCAGACGATCGTCGCCCTTCGCGCAGCCGTAACGCGCGTGATGAGCGAGAAGAAGAGGATTATGAGTCCGAAGAAGATTCAATGGACGAACAGCCTGTAGAGCGTCGCCCGCGTAAACGTAAAAAAGCCGCTGCGCAAAAACCGGCCTCCCGTCAGTACATCATGATGGGGCTTGGCGTTCTGGTGCTTGTACTGCTGATTGTTGGCATTGGCTCCGCGCTGAAAGCACCGTCCACCAACTCAACCGAACAAACCGCCTCCGCAGAGAAGAGCATCAACCTCTCCGGTAATGATGCGACGGATCAGGCGAATGGTGCACAGCCAGCGCCGGGTACCACTTCTGCTGAGCAGACTGCCAGCAACACAACGACGCCGCAGGATGTTTCTCTGCCGCCCGTTTCGTCAACGCCTGCTCAGGGCCAGGCCCCTGTCACGCCTCAAGGCCAGCAGCGTGTTGAAGTTCAGGGAGACCTGAACAATGCGCTGATGCAGCCGCAAAACCAGCAGCAGGTTGATAACGTCGTGGTTAACTCTACGCTGCCAACTGAACCTGCAACCGTCGCGCCGATTCACGGTTCTACCGCTCAGCCGCAGACTGCAGCAACGGAAACCAAGCCGCGCCAGACGCAAACTGCAACACGTCCTGAACGTAAGCAGGCTGTCATTGAGCCTAAGCGTGAAACCAAACCTCAGGCCGTGGTAAAAGCGCCTGAAGTGAAAGCCGCACCGGCACAGCCGAAACGCACAGAAACGGCTGCAGTAAGCGAACCAGCTAAAGCGCCAGTCACGCAGACTGCGCCGAAAGCGACGGCAACTACAACGGCACCTGCTGCCACCGCTGTGCCTGCCGCAACGGCGACGGCTTCCAGTGCAGCAGCAGGTAAAACCGCTGGCAACGTCGGTTCGCTGAAATCTGCGCCATCCAGCAACTACACGCTGCAGTTGAGCAGTTCGTCTAACTATGACAACCTCAACGGCTGGGCGAAGAAATCGAATCTGAAAAACTACGTGGTTTATCAGACGACCCGTAACGGTCAGCCGTGGTATGTGCTGGTAAGCGGTGTTTACGCTTCCAAAGATGAAGCGAAACGCGCCGTGGCGTCGTTGCCTGCTGATGTTCAGGCTAAGAACCCATGGGCGAAGCCGATTCATCAGGTGCAGGCCGATCTGAAGTAATGTTTAAAGCGCAGGATGCTGTCGGAGCTTTCTCCACAGCCGGAGAAGGTGTAATCAGTTAGTCAGCATGAAAAAAAATCGCGCTTTTCTGAAATGGGCAGGGGGGAAATACCCCCTGCTCGATGATATTAAAAAGCACCTGCCAAAAGGCGAGTGTCTTATCGAGCCCTTCGTGGGCGCGGGATCGGTGTTCCTGAACACCGATTTTTCTCGTTATATCCTGGCGGATATCAACAGCGACCTTATCAGCCTCTATAACATTGTTAAGCTGCGTACCGATGAGTATGTGGAAGAGGCGCGCAAGCTGTTTACGCCAGAGAACAACAACCCTGACGTCTACTACCAGTTCCGCGCGGAGTTTAATCAGAGCCAGGATCCGTTCCGCCGCGCGCTGCTGTTCCTTTATCTCAACCGCCATGGTTACAACGGCCTGTGCCGGTATAATCTGCGCGGTGAATTTAACGTGCCGTTTGGTCGCTATAAGCGCCCGTATTTCCCGCAGGACGAGCTGTATCACTTTGCGGAAAAAGCGCAGAATGCAGAATTCCACTGCCTCTCCTATGAAGAGTGTATGGAGCTGGCAGGCGTAAATTCGGTGGTTTACTGCGATCCTCCTTACGCGCCGCTGTCTGCGACGGCGAACTTCACCGCCTACCACACCAACAGTTTCAGCCCGGCCGAACAGGCCCGTCTGGCGGAGATGGCGGAAAAGCTGGTCAGCAAAAGAATTCCGGTGTTAATTTCAAATCACGATACCCCTGATACGCGCGAATGGTACAAAGCCGCGAAGCATTTTCAGGTTAAGGTGCGGCGTAGCATTAGCAGCAACGGCGGCACACGTAAAAAGGTGGACGAACTCCTGGCTCTTTATCGCCCCTGAGCCGTTTTGCCCGCCGGTAAATACATTTCAAGGAGATGCGGATGAAACAGTTTTTGATTGCCCCCTCAATTCTGTCGGCCGATTTTGCCCGCCTGGGTGAAGACACGGCTAAAGCTCTCGCAGCTGGCGCAGATGTCGTCCATTTCGACGTTATGGATAACCACTACGTTCCCAATCTGACCATCGGTCCGATGGTGCTCAAGGCGCTGCGTAACTACGGCATTACCGCACCGATCGACGTTCACCTGATGGTGAAGCCTGTCGATCGCATCGTGCCAGATTTCGCCGCAGCGGGCGCCAGCATCATCACCTTCCATCCGGAAGCCTCCGAGCACGTTGACCGCACGCTGCAGCTGATCAAAGAGAACGGCTGTAAGGCGGGGCTGGTGTTTAACCCGGCTACGCCGCTGAGCTATCTGGACTACGTTATGGACAAGCTGGACGTGATTTTGCTGATGTCCGTTAACCCGGGCTTTGGCGGCCAGTCGTTCATCCCCCACACGCTGGATAAGCTGCGCGAAGTGCGCCGTCGCATTGACGAGTCAGGCTACGATATTCGTCTGGAAGTGGACGGCGGTGTGAAAGTGAATAACATTGGCGAAATTGCGGCAGCGGGCGCGGATATGTTCGTTGCAGGTTCGGCAATTTTCGACCAACCGGATTATAAAAAAGTCATTGATGAAATGCGCCGAGAGCTGGCGAAGGTAAGTCATGGATAAATTGCAGGCAATTCGGGGTGTGGCATTCGACCTCGACGGCACGCTGGTCGACAGCGCGCCGGGCTTAACGAGCGCCGTAGACCAGGCGTTGTACGCTCTTGAACTGCCCGTTGCGGGCGAAGATCGTGTTATTACGTGGATTGGCAACGGTGCCGATGTCCTGATGGAGCGCGCGTTAACATGGGCTCGTCAGGAACGCGCGTCGCAGCGTTCCGCGCAGGGTAAACCGAGCGTCGATCACGCCGATATCCCGCAGGATGAGCAGCTGCGTATTCTTCGCAAGCTGTTTGACCGCTTCTACGAAGAGACCGTCGAGGAGGGGAGCTTCCTGTTCCCGGACGTCCTGGAAACCTTGAGCGCGCTGCATGCCAAAGGGATCCCGCTGGGGCTGGTGACCAACAAGCCGACGCCGTTTGTTGCGCCGCTGCTGGAGGCGCTGGATATTGCGAAATACTTCTCCGTGATTGTAGGTGGGGATGACGTGCAGAACAAAAAGCCGCATCCGGAACCACTGTTGCTGGTGGCAGGAAAATTATCCTTAACGCCTGCGGAGCTGCTCTTTGTCGGGGATTCACGTAATGATATTCTGGCTGCCCGAGCGGCTGGGTGTCCTTCCGTCGGATTAACCTATGGCTACAACTACGGTGAAGCCATCACGCTGAGTGAGCCGGACGTTGTGTTCGACCACTTCAAAGATTTGTTGCCCGCACTCGGGCTTTCGCACAGTGAACATCAGGAATTGAATAATGACTAAGCCCATCGTTTTTAGTGGCGCACAGCCTTCAGGTGAATTGACCATTGGTAACTACATGGGTGCGTTACGTCAGTGGGTCAGCATGCAGGATGACTACCATTGCATTTACTGCATCGTCGATCTCCATGCGATTACCGCCCGTCAGGATCCTGAGAAGCTGCGCAAAGCCACCCTGGACACCCTGGCGCTGTACCTGGCCTGCGGTATCGACCCAGAGAAGAGCACCATTTTCGTTCAGTCTCACGTGCCGGAGCACGCACAGCTGGGCTGGGCGCTGAACTGCTACACCTATTTCGGCGAGCTGAGCCGTATGACTCAGTTCAAGGATAAATCCGCGCGCTACTCTGAAAACATCAACGCCGGCCTGTTCGACTATCCGGTGCTGATGGCGGCTGACATCCTGCTGTATCAGACCAACCAGGTGCCGGTGGGTGAAGACCAGAAGCAGCACCTGGAGCTGAGCCGCGATATCGCCCAGCGCTTTAACGCGCTTTATGGCGACGTGTTTAAAGTGCCAGAGCCGTTTATTCCGAAATCCGGCGCGCGCGTCATGTCGCTGCTGGAGCCGACCAAGAAGATGTCCAAGTCTGACGATAACCGCAACAACGTTATCGGCCTGCTGGAAGATCCGAAATCGGTCGTCAAAAAGCTCAAGCGCGCGGTCACCGATTCCGACGAGCCGCCAGTAGTGCGCTACGACGTGCAGAACAAAGCGGGCGTCTCCAACCTGCTGGATATCCTCTCCGGCGTGACCGGGCAGAGCATTCCTGAGCTGGAACAGCACTTCGAAGGCAAGATGTATGGCCACCTGAAAGGTGAAGTGGCAGAAGCCGTTTCCGGCATGTTGACCGAGCTGCAGGAGCGTTATCACCGCTACCGCAACGACGAAGCTTTCCTGCAGAAGGTGATGAAAGACGGCGCGGAAAAAGCCAGCGCGCGCGCGTCCGAAACCCTGAAAGCGGTGTATCAAGCGATTGGGTTTGTGGGCAAACCTTAAGCCTGCTTTGCCGGGTGGCGCGAACGCTTACCCGGCCTACGGGATCGTGTAGGTCGGGTAAGGCGGAGACGCCACCCGACAAATACCATCTTGCTTCCGATCTCTGCGTTAGTGATTCGAGAACCAGTTCAGCTTATCGCGCAGTTCAACCACGCGACCCACCACAATCAGCGCCGGGCTTTCGACCTGCTGCGCCAGTTCACCGAGCTGCGTCAGCGCGCCATTCACCACGCGCTGCTTGATTGACGTACCGTTTTCCACCAGCGCAACGGGCATATCCGCCTCCATGCCGTGTTCCAGCAGTTTCGCCTGAATGGTGGCGGCCTGGTTTAGCCCCATGTAGAACACCAGCGTCTGCTTTTCAGCGGCCAGATTATGCCAGTCCAGCTCGCAGCCGGTTTTGAGGTGGCCCGTCACCAGACGCACGCTCTGGGCGTAATCACGATGGGTGAGCGGAATGCCAGAGTAGGCTGAACACCCGGACGCTGCCGTTATGCCCGGCACCACGGAGAACGGAATGCCGGCATTGCACAGGGTTTCCAGCTCCTCGCCGCCGCGACCAAAGATAAACGGATCGCCGCCCTTCAGGCGCACCACGCGCTTACCTTTCTGCGCTTCGCGCAGCAGGATCTGGTTAATCTCCTCCTGCGGCACGCAGTGGTAGCCTGCGCGCTTGCCGACGAAGACGCGGTCGGCGTCGCGACGCACCAGGTTCATGATGTCATCGGAGACAAGGCGGTCATAAACCACGATATCCGCCTGCTGGATCTGCTGAAGCCCTTTCAGCGTCAGCAGGCCCGCATCGCCCGGACCAGCCCCGACCAGCACCACTTCACCACGGTGATCCAGCGGCTCGCTCAGCAGCTGCTCGGTCGTCTCTTCCACCGCTTTCGCATCCTGATTGGCCAGCGACTGCGCCAGCCTGTCGTTCACAAAGAATTTTTCCCAGAAGCGACGGCGCTCGCCAACGGTCGAGAAGGTTTGCTTCACGCGGGAGCGAAGCTGCCCGGCGTAATGGGCTATCTGACCAAGGTGCTGCGGCAAAATAGCTTCCAGCTTTTCCCGCAGCAGGCGGGCGAGAACGGGCGAGCGTCCACCGGACGACACCGCAATCATCAGCGGTGAACGGTCGATAATCGACGGCATGATAAAGCTGGCCTCTTTCGGCGCATCCACCACGTTGCAGAAGATACGGCGCGCTTCGCAGGCGTCGCTGACGCGCTGGTTCACTTCATCGTCATCTGTCGCGGCAATGGTCAGCCAGCAGGTATCCAGCAGGGACTCATCAAACTCTCCCTGCACCAGCGTGAGCATCCCTTCCTGAGCCCAGACGTCAAACTGCGGGGCGAAAGTGAGGGCATTGACGGTCAGTCGGGCTCCGGCTTCCAGCAGCAGGCGCGCTTTGCGTTCAGCCACATCGCCGCCGCCCACAAGCAGGCAGTCGCGATGGCGTAATTGACAGAAAATCGGCAGGTGGTCCACGACATTACCTCACAGCATTCAAGGAGGGGGTAAGAATTGACGTCAGGATAACAGCAGGAATCGTACAGAACATACGGTTTTTCCTGCCGTTACCCATAAGGGGTCATAAGCCTTTCCTATTGAAAAGGCGGAGGGTTACGCCTTGAGCTGCACCTTGCCGTCCTTAACGCGGACGTCGTAGTGCTTCACGGAGAAGCTTTCATCTTCCATGCAGTAACCGTCGCTTAAGCGGAAACGCTGCTTTTTCAGCGGGCTGGCGACCCACAGCTCACCCTGATGCTCGGCAATCAGTCCACGTGAGAGCACGCTGGCCTCGAAGAACGGGTCGATATTGCTGATGGCAAAGACCTGTTCATCGTGGCGAGGGCGGAAAATGGCGACCTGCTCGTTGCCCAGCAGCGCACACACGCCGGTGGCGGGCAGAATGTCGTTAATCTCGCAGATGTTTACCCACTGGCTCATGCGTTTTCCTCCACCAGCGTCACCGGAATACGTTCATACGGTGTCGCCGGGCGATGCTGTTCACGCTCCGGTACAACCTGTACGTTCGGGTCGCGCTGGGTGCTGTTGATAAAGTGTTTGAAGCGCGTCTGCGCCTCCGGGGTGTTGACGGTTTCGGTCCACTCGCAGATCACCGCCTCGCGCAGGCGAGCCATCTCGGCTTCCAGCTGTTCGTTCAGGCCCAGCTTGTCGTCGATGATGACGGACTTCAGGTAGTCGATACCGCCTTCCAGGTTATCCAGCCAGGAAGCGGTACGGGTCAGCTTATCGGCGGTACGAATGTAGAACATCATAAAGCGGTCGAGATACTGGATCAGCGTATCGCGATCGAGATCCGCCGCCAGCAGGTCCGCGTGGCGTGGTTTCATCCCGCCGTTGCCGCACACGTACAGGTTCCAGCCTTTCTCGGTGGCGATGATCCCCACGTCTTTACCCTGCGCTTCCGCACATTCGCGGGTACAGCCGGAGACGCCGAACTTCATTTTGTGCGGGGTACGGATGCCTTTGTAGCGGTTTTCCAGCTCAACGCCGAAGCCCACGCTGTCGCCGACGCCGTAGCGGCACCAGGTGCTGCCCACGCAGGTTTTCGCCATTCGCAGCGCTTTGGCATACGCGTGGCCGGTTTCGAAGCCTGCTTCTATCAACTGACGCCAGATTTCCGGCAGATCATCCTTCTGCGCGCCAAACAGGCCGATACGCTGGGAGCCGGTGATTTTGGTGTACAGATTAAATTCACGGGCGATACGGCCCACGGCGACCAGACCTTCCGGGGTGATTTCGCCACCGGCGGAACGCGGAATGACGGAATAGGTACCGTCTTTCTGGATGTTCGCCAGGAAGTTATCGTTGGTGTCCTGCAGCGGCGTGTGTTCTGGTTTGAGCACGTACTCGTTCCAGCAGGACGCCAGCAGCGAGCCGACGGTCGGTTTACACACTTCACAGCCGTAGCCCTGGCCGTGCTTCGCCAGCAGTTCGTCGAAGGACTTAATGCCCTCCACGCGGATCAGGTGGTACAGCTCCTGGCGAGAATACGCGAAGTGCTCGCACAGGTTGTTGTTCACTTCGATGCCCTGTTTCGCCAGCTCGGCGTTCAGTACCTGAGTCACCAGCGGAATACAGCCGCCGCAGCCGGTACCGGCTTTGGTTTCGGCTTTCAGCGCCGCAACGGTGTGGCAGCCTTTGTTGATGGCGGAGATCAGCATGCCTTTAGTAACGTCGAAGCAGGAGCAAATCTGCGCGCTGTCCGGCAGTTTATCCACGCCGATAGACGGCTTGCCGCTGGAGGCGTGAGCCGGGAGGATCAGCGCGTCCGGGTTTTCCGGCAGCTCAATGGCGTTCAGCACCAACTGGAGCAGGTTACCGAAGTCGCTGGTATCGCCCACCAGCACCGCGCCGAGCAGGGTTTTGTTGTCCTGGCTGACGATGAGACGCTTGTAGACCTCTTTGCTTTCGTCGAGGTAAACGTAGCTGCGGGAGTTCGGGGTGCGGCCGTGCGCATCGCCGATACCGCCCACGTCGACGCCCAGCAGCTTCAGCTTGGCGCTCATGTCTGCGCCGGTAAAGGCGTTTTCGCTGCCGAGGATATGATCCACGGCGACCTGGGCCATTTTGTACCCTGGCGCGACCAGACCGTATACGCGGTTGTTCCAGCTGGCGCATTCGCCGATGGCGTAGATATCCGGGTCGGAAGTCTGGCAGGCGTCGTTAATCATGATCCCGCCGCGCTGCGCTACCGCCAGACCGCACTGGGTTGCCAGCTTGTCGCGCGGGCGGATCCCGGTGGAGAAGACGATGAAGTCCACTTCCAGCTCGCTGCCGTCGGCAAAGCGCATGGTTTTACGCGCCTCTGTGCCTTCCTGCACGATCTCTTTGGTGTTCTTGCTGGTGTGAACCTTCACGCCCATGCTTTCAATTTTACGCTTAAGCTGGTCGCCACCCATGTGGTCCAGCTGTTCGGCCATCAGCATTGGCGCAAATTCGATAACGTGGGTTTCAACCCCGAGGTTTTTGAGCGCGCCAGCCGCTTCCAGACCCAGCAGGCCGCCGCCGACCACCGCGCCGCGTTTGCTTCGGCGCGCGCAGGATTCGATGGCGTTGAGGTCCTCAATCGTGCGATAAACGAAGCAATCCTGAGTCTCCGAGCCTTTAATGGGTGGGATCCACGGATACGAGCCCGTCGCCATGATCAGCTTGTCGTAAAAAACCGTACGCCCGGCGCTGGAGTGGATCACTTTTTCCTGACGGTTAATGGTGATGGCGCGTTCGCCCACCAGCACTTTTACGCCATGCTTCTCGTAGAATCCTTCGCGCACCAGAGAGAGCTCTTCGGCGGTATGATGGGAGAAGTAGGAAGACAGGTGCACACGGTCGTACGCCTTGCGGGGTTCTTCACAGAACACGGTAATATCGAACTGCTCAGCATCGGCTTTATCAAGAAGATCCTCAATAAAGCGGTGGCCGACCATGCCGTTACCGATGATAGCGAGTCTGACTTTGCTCATTTTTGCCTCGATTTCTTTTCTATTACTGCCTACCTTAACGATTCAGCAGGGGCGCTTATTGATGTAAATCAAATACGTCTTCGCCTACTCCTTAGGGGGTATGCGGCTGATTTGTCAGGATTTTTATAAGTTATGGAAATCGCAGGCTTTTCGATGTCGTCGATTTTGTGTACAAAACAATGGCGGATTTTTAAACAAAAATACGCGTAAACAACGTTGCGTTTATCAGGGGATAGGAAATGTCTACAACACCGCTTTGGCTTGTTCAGAATGTTCGCTTACCCGGCCGGGAAGGACTGTGGCAGCTTGCCATTGAGAACGGCCGATTTGGTGACATCACCCCAATGGACGACACTCACGCCGAGAGTTATGAAGTGTTAAATGCGCGGGGTGGTCTGGCTATTCCGCCGTTTATTGAGCCGCATATCCATCTTGATACCACTCAGACGGCGGGCGAGCCGAACTGGAACCAGTCCGGCACGCTGTTTGAGGGCATTGAGCGTTGGGCCGAGCGCAAAGCGTTGCTCAGCCATGAAGATGTGAAAGCGCGTGCCTGGAAAACGCTGAAGTGGCAAATTGCCAACGGCATTCAGTTTGTGCGTACCCACGTTGATGTTTCCGACCCGACGCTCACCGCCCTGAAGGCGATGCTGGAGGTGAAGCAGGAGGTTGCCCCGTGGGTGACGCTGCAAATCGTCGCGTTCCCGCAGGAAGGTATTCTCTCTTACCCGAACGGCGCGGTGTTGCTGGAAGAGGCGCTAAAACTGGGGGCTGACGTGGTGGGGGCGATCCCACATTTCGAGTTCACCCGCGAGTATGGCGTGCAGTCGCTGCATATCGCTTTCGATCTGGCGAAGAAATATGACCGCCCGCTGGATATCCACTGCGATGAAATTGACGACGAACAGTCGCGTTTTGTCGAGACAGTGGCAGCGCTGGCCTATGAGGCCGGCATCGGCCCGCGCGTCACCGCCAGCCACACCACCGCCATGCACGCTTACAACGGCGCTTACACTTCGCGGCTTTTCCGCCTGCTGAAGATGTCGGGGATTAACTTCGTGGCTAACCCGCTGGTGAATATCCACCTGCAGGGGCGTTTTGACGATTATCCGAAGCGCCGCGGCATCACCCGGGTGAAAGAGCTGCAGGAGGCAGGCATCAACGTCTGCTTCGGCCATGACGACGTCTTCGACCCGTGGTACCCGCTCGGCACCGGCAACATGTTGCAGGTGCTGCACATGGGGCTGCACGTGTGCCAGATGATGGGCTATCCGCAGATCGACAGCGGCCTTAATCTGATCACCCATAACAGCGCCCGTACTTTTGGCCTGAGCGACTACGGTATTGAGACGGGAAATCCGGCGAACCTGATTATTCTGCCTGCGGAGAGCGGGTTTGAAGCCGTGCGCTGCCAGGTGCCGGTGCGCTGGTCAATCCGTCAGGGGAGGGTGATTGCTACTACGCAGCTGGCGCAGACGTGGATCCAGATGGATATCGGGGGAGAAGAGGTGAGTTTTGCCAGAAACAGCCCCTCTGCCGAGCGCAAAGGGGCGTAGGGATTAGTGAGACGCCGCTGTCGCGTTGTGCTGGCGGTGGCGGGTCACAAAGCCCAGAACGAAGCACATGATGAACACCACGGCATACAGACCGTTAGCGGTGTGCAGCGCCGCCAGCGGGCCGCTGTGGGCAACGATCGGGCCCGTCACCACGAAGGTGAGCATGGTGCCGATGGTGCCGCAGGTCAGCACGAAGTTAACCAGCTTCGGCGAGGCCACTTTGGTCTGCAGGGAGCCCAGGGTGATGATCGAGGTGTAAATCGCGCTGGAGAAGAAGCCCAGGGTCAGAATGAACCACGGCATATGCTCCGGTGAACCGTTGATGAACAGGTACATCAGCACGGTCGCCAGGCCTGCGAGCACGGTCAGAATGCGCTGCAGGTCGAAGAAGCGCAGGATGAAGCTAAACGCCCACATGCCGAACATGTAAGACATCCAGAAATCGCTCACCAGTTTACCCGCATCGTTCAGGCTCATGCCCAGGCCTTTGGCGTATTCCGGTACCCAGGAGATAAAGCCCAGCTGGCCCAGGATGTAGCACAGGGCGGCGATGGAGAGGAACAGCACGCCGATGCCCCATTTCTCTTTCGCGACGGGCTCTGCAGTAGTTTGCGCTTTCTTGCCCAGCACCGGGAACTCACAGCCGAAGGTCAGGATAAAGATCGCCACGTAGACGAGGCCGATGCAGGCGTATACCCAGTACCACTCAATGCTGCGCGCCAGCAGAACGGCGGCGACCATCGGGAAAATCATTCCGGCCATGCTGAAGAAGGAGTCGGTAAACAGCAGGCGCGCGCCGCGCTGACGGCCTTCATACATATGGGTAATCAGGAACGTACCGATCGACATGGTGATCCCGCTAACCAGACCAAGCACGAACATGGCGGCGGAGAACAGTGCAATGCTGTGGCTCAGCATCAGGCCCGCCACGGCGGCGACCATCAGCACAAAGCCAAAGCGCAGCTGTGTTTTCAGTGGGACAATTTCCATCAGCCAGGCATTCAGGAAGATAGAGATCAGGATCCCCGCGTTGAGGAAGGTGAAGGTATTACTCATGCTGGAAACGGGCAGCTGGAAGTAGTCTGCGATATTTCCCATCACCATCCCGGTGACGATCACCAACGCGCCGGTAAGGGCGTAGGAGAAAAAGCTGATCCATGTGAGCTTGATGCGATTGCTGTTAGTCATGTCTGGCCTGTTCAGAAAAAGAAAAGCGCCGAAGGGGCGCTGAGAGCGGGCAGATTTTAGTCGCTAAAGTGATCCATTCCTATCTTTTAAGGGTAATGATTATGTCATTGCAGGTTTTAATGTGATCTAAATCACATTAAGTGACGGTCTAACCAATCGTTTGCGCAGTAATAATTGTTTCAATTTCGTAAAATTAGGTAAAAGGCTGGTCTACGTTCATACTGCTCTTTAGAATCAAGCCATTCGCTTTTTATACTGCGCTTTGTTAAGGAATTCTCATGCTCAAATCAACACTGGCGGCTGTCGCAGCTGTGTTTGCTCTTTCTGCCGTTTCCCCTGCTGCGCTGGCAGCAAATGGGGACCCTCACGTTCTGTTGACCACCTCTGCCGGGAACATTGAGCTGGAACTGAATAGCCAGAAAGCTCCGGTATCTGTGAAAAACTTCCTCGACTACGTGAACAGTGGTTTCTACAACAACACCACCTTCCACCGCGTGATCCCTGGCTTCATGATTCAGGGCGGCGGCTTCAACGAGCAGATGCAGCAGAAACAGCCGAACCCGCCTATTAAAAACGAAGCGGACAATGGCCTGCTGAACAAGCGCGGCACTATCTCCATGGCGCGCACGGCGGATAAAGACAGCGCTACCAGCCAGTTCTTCCTGAACGTGGCGGATAACGCCTTCCTCGACCACGGCCAGCGTGACTTCGGCTATGCGGTCTTCGGTAAAATCGTGAAAGGGATGGACGTGGCGGACAAGATTTCGCAGGTACCGACTCATGACGTTGGCCCGTACCAGAATGTGCCGTCCAAACCTGTCGTGATCCTCTCCGCGAAAGTTCTGCCATAAGCCTCTTCGACACGGGCGATCCTCGCCCGTGCTGTGTCCCCTCCCTGCGAAAGCGCGTTTTGCTGCTTATACTTGTGGCAAACGGACTATTCAGGGAGGCGTTTAGTGAAAAAACTCACCGACAAGCAAAAATCCCGTCTCTGGGAGCAGCAACGTAACGTCAATTTTCAGGCCAGTTGTCTCCTTGAAAAAGGTAATGGTCCTTCAGAGCCCGGCATTGAGACGCTGGAGCTTGGGCCTTCAGCGCCAGGGTTACCGCATCTGTGCCTTATTCACCGTCATCTGTATCACAGAGAGATGAGGCAGGCAGGCGAATTCCGTACCGACGAT
Source organism: Enterobacter sp. KB-280D8 (assembly GCF_041399405.1). NCBI lineage: Bacteria > Pseudomonadati > Pseudomonadota > Gammaproteobacteria > Enterobacterales > Enterobacteriaceae > Enterobacter > Enterobacter sp. KB-280D8. The sequence continues at coordinate 28,313 of NZ_JBGKEC010000007.1, read as the reverse complement.
ATTTTTAAGGGTGACATTCCCTTTTGCCATTTTGAGTACATCGAGAAGATGGGTAATGAGCTGATGGCGGCGCTGGAAAGCGAAAAGTATCTTGTGGGTCTGGAAAAAGCGGCGTTTGTTGACAAAGTGAGTCACTACTACTGTGAAATCAACATGCTGCATCCCTTTATCCGCGGTAATGGCATTGCGCAGCGCGTCTTCTTTGAGCAGCTGGCTATCCATGCAGGTTACGCGCTGAGCTGGCGGGATATCGATCCCGAGCAGTGGGTAGCGGCGAACCGAAGCGGCGCCATGGGCGATTTGAGCGCACTGAGCGCTATCTTTGCCAAAGTAGTGAGCGAAGCGCGGGAATCTGAGTAGAATAGGGCGGCATTTTTTTCGGGAGCCGCCATGATTCTGCTGATTGATAACTACGATTCCTTCACCTGGAACCTTTACCAGTATTTTTGCGAACTGGGTGCAGAGGTGGTTGTCCGCCGCAACGACGAGCTCAGCCTGGCCGATATCGAGTCGCTGGCTCCGCAGAAAATCGTCATTTCGCCGGGGCCGTGTACGCCATCGGAATCGGGCATTTCTCTGGACGTTATTCACCACTATGCCGGCAGGCTGCCGATCCTGGGCGTCTGTCTGGGTCATCAGGCGATTGCCCAGGTATTTGGGGCTACCATCGTGCGTGCCGCAAAAGTGATGCACGGCAAAACCTCGCCGGTTACCCACACCGGCACGGGCGTATTCACAGGGCTTAATAACCCGTTAACCGTGACGCGCTACCATTCGCTGGTGATTGACCCGCCGACGCTACCCGACTGCTTTGACGTGACCGCCTGGAGCGATACCCAGGAGATCATGGGGATTCGCCACCGCGAGTGGGATCTCGAAGGCGTACAGTTCCACCCGGAAAGTATCCTCAGCGAGCAGGGGCACGCGCTGCTGGCAAATTTCCTCAATCGCTGAATATCTGTTGCCTTGCTGTGATTTTTTATGCATATTTTGTGATTATATTTTCACAATCAATGTGACATAAAATGGATGGGCATGACATGGCAACTGAACAACCAGCAATTACCCGCGCGACATTCGATGAAGTGATTCTGCCGATTTATGCACCGGCTGAGTTTATCCCGGTGAAGGGGAAGGGCAGCCGCGTCTGGGATCAGCAGGGCAAAGAGTATGTGGATTTCGCGGGCGGTATTGCGGTTACGGCGCTGGGTCACTGCCATCCTGCGCTGGTGGAGGCGCTGAAAACCCAGGGCGAAACCCTGTGGCACACCAGTAACGTGTTCACCAACGAACCGGCGCTGCGCCTGGGCCGTAAGATCATTGATGCCACCTTTGCCGAGCGCGTGCTGTTTATGAACTCCGGCACCGAGGCCAACGAAACCGCCTTCAAGCTGGCGCGCTACTACGCGACAACGCGTCACAGTCCTTACAAAACCAAAATCATCGCCTTCCATAACGCTTTCCACGGACGCTCTTTCTTTACCGTCTCCGTTGGCGGCCAGCCGAAGTATTCCGACGGCTTTGGCCCAAAACCGGCAGACATCGTCCACGTGCCGTTTAACGATCTGCACGCGGTGAAAGCGGTGATGGACGACCACACCTGCGCGGTAGTGGTGGAGCCGATTCAGGGTGAAGGCGGCGTGACGGCGGCGACCCCGGAGTTCCTGAAAGGGCTGCGCGCGCTGTGCGACGAACATCAGGCGCTGCTGGTGTTTGATGAGGTACAGTGCGGGATGGGGCGTACCGGAGACCTGTTTGCCTACATGCACTACGACGTGACGCCGGATATTCTGACCAGCGCCAAAGCGCTCGGCGGTGGTTTCCCGGTGAGTGCGGTACTGACGACGCAGGAGATCGCCTCCGCGTTTCACGTCGGATCTCACGGCTCCACCTACGGCGGTAACCCGCTGGCGAGCGCCGTGGCGGGAGCCGCGTTCGACATCATCAACACGCCGGAAGTGCTGAACGGCGTTAGCGCGAAACGCGAGCTGTTTGTGAAACACCTGAAAAAGATTGATGAACAGTACGACGTGTTCAGCGAGATCCGCGGAATGGGGCTGTTGATTGGCGCCGAGCTGAAGCCGCAGTACAAAGGCCGCGCGCGCGATTTCCTTCACGCTGCCGCGCATGAAGGCGTCATGGTGCTCAACGCGGGGCCGGACGTGATGCGCTTTGCGCCGTCGCTGGTGGTGGAAGAAAAAGATATTGAAGACGGGTTAACCCGCTTTGCCGCAGCGGTCGCGAAGCTCGTTAAAGGCTAATACTCGGTTCGCTTTAACCGGCGCGTTAACCAAATCCCGTGATGCGGGCGCTGACGCCATGCCACCGACGAAATGGTGTGCATGGTGTTCAGATGTCCCAGCACACGCTGCAAATGCTGCTCCAGCGTGCTCATCGGCCCGTGGGTTAACGTCTCCGGCGCTTCCAGAATGTTTGAGTCGCCCGATTCGCCCGGCGCGTCATACTCCAGACGCTGCTGACACCTCTGCAACGCAATTTCACACGACTGCAAATAGCGCTGCGCCAGATCCGGCGTCAGCATCGTGTGCTCGCGCGCCAGCGTCGTCATGGCGTTGATATGCTCGACGATAAACTGGCTGTGCGTCACCCACAGCTTCATATCCGCCAGATAATGTGAATTAAAGCCCGGCTCCTGCATCGCCTGATTCAGCGAGTTAAAGAGGGCGTTATGCGCCTGGTTGACCTTCATACGTTCGTAGGCAAGCGGGGAAGGCTGCGGATCGTCGCTCAGGATCAGACGAATGGCCTGCTGATCGGCCTCCAGCGCGTCGTGGGCGTTCTGTCTTAGCAGCCCGCTCTGCCACTGTGGCCACAGCCAGACCATACCGCCAAAGGCGATCAGACAGCCAATCAGCGTGTCGATCAGGCGGGCAACGATGAACTGTTCGCCGTTAAGCGTAAGCAGCTGCAGGGTATATACCGCCGTTACCGTAAAGCCCACCATCGCCCAGCCGTAGTTTTTGCGAATGATTAGATAGCTCACCAGGGTGATAGCCAGCATGCCCGCCAGGGTATAGCCCTCGGGCACGTGAAAGTGCAGCGTCACGCCTGCAATAATCAGCCCCGCCATCGTGCCGCCCGCCCGGTGCAGAATGCGCACCCGCGTGGCGCCATAGCCGTTCTGGGTGACAAACAGCACGGTCATTAAGATCCAGTAGGGTTTCGGCAGGTGCAGCGCCATGCCCATCAGGCTGGCGATACTGAGCATGACGCTAATTCGTGCGGCGTTGCGCAGGGCGGACGATTTAAGAGAAAGATAGCTTTTGAGCGCCGGCAGCAGCGGCAGACGTTTTTGTTTATCCGCCATCAGGTCGCGGGGATAAAGCGGTCGCTGGGTGCGCAGCACGCGGGCGATGCGGCTGAAGTGCCAGGCGGCAAACTGGCCGACCGGATTTTCCGGGTGCTGACGGGCAATTTTCTCCAGCGCGCCGAGCTGTTTGTCCATGTTAAAGCGCGTGGGGTAGCGGTGATAAAGTATATCGTCAGCCAGCACCCGCAGGCGCGCGGAGACGGTCTGCGCGTTCCAGCGAATCACCGCTTCGGCATGGCTGCGCTCAACCAGCTTTTGCACCTCCTGCGGGTGATGAAGGCTAACGGAGATATGCTCCTGAAGGTCCAGCCCCACCTGGAAGGTACGCAGCAGCCGTTTGTACTCGTGGTTCTTGTTTGCGGCGAGCATATGCAGCTGCTGATAGCACTGGCTTATCAAATCCACCACTTTTTGCTGGCGCGTCAGCAGCGGCGGTAAGGATTTTTCCGGATCGGTATGCTGGGTGAGCAGGGTGTATTTGGCTTCGCAGTAATCCGCAAGCTGCACGTAGAGCAGGCTCAGAGATTCTCGCAGCGGCTGCTCTCGCCATAGCCAGAACCAGAACCAGTTAAACAGCCCGTACCACAGCGTGCCGAGGGCGTAGATCAGCAGCGGCTCCCACACGGGCATATTCCCGGCGAGGCTCAGGGTAAAGATGGCCGCAATGAGTGACGCTGGAAGCAGGCGAGCGTGCAGCGAGCTGATTTCCGCCGTGACGCCGAGGGTCATCGCCAGCACGGTCAGGATCAGTGGCAGGGGAATATCGCGAGCCAGTAACAGCTGCACCGCGAGGCTACAGCCTGCAAACAGGCAGCCACCGATAATCAGGCGTTTGAAAAAGCGCTTATGCGGCGTGTCCAGACCGGCGATGTTGCAGCAGGCGGGCACGAGGGAAAACAGCAGGCCCTGCTGAAGATGACCCAGGAGCAGGCCCACGGCCACGGGAAGACACAACACCAGCGTTTGTCGCAGTGCGTAGTTAACTTCCGGGTGATAGATCAGCCTGCGCCACATGGGGAAAAGAGACAAAAACGGCGTGACACCTCGCGATGGCACGCCGTTTAAGCAGGATTAACGGGTTCCGTAAACCACGATGGTTTTACCGTGGGCGGAGATCAGGTTTTGATCTTCCAGCATTTTCAGAATACGGCCCACTGTTTCACGGGAGCAACCAACGATCTGACCAATTTCCTGACGGGTAATTTTAATTTGCATGCCGTCCGGGTGGGTCATAGCGTCTGGCTGTTTCGCCAGGTTCAGCAGGGTTTGCGCGATACGGCCGGTCACGTCCAGGAAGGCGAGGTTACCCACTTTCTCTGACGTCACCTGCAGACGGCGCGCCATCTGGGAAGAAAGACGCATCAGGATGTCAGGGTTTACCTGAATCAGCTGACGGAATTTCTTGTAAGAAATTTCAGCCACTTCACATGCTGTCTTTGCACGAACCCAGGCGCTACGTTCCTGGCCTTCTTCAAACAGGCCCAGTTCACCGATAAAATCGCCCTGGTTCAGATAAGAAAGGATCATCTCTTTCCCTTCCTCATCTTTGATCAGCACTGCCACCGAGCCTTTGACGATGTAATACAACGTTTCCGCTTTTTCACCCTGGTGAATCAGCGTGCTCTTCGATGGGTACTTATGAATGTGGCAATGAGACAAGAACCATTCGAGAGTCGGGTCTGTTTGCGGTTTGCCAAGCACCATGCGCTGTTATCCTCTGTTATAAGCTGTCACCAGAGTCATCAGATGCATCCGGACTCTGGGGTTGCAATCGAATTCTTACCCATACCCTGGGAAGTCGGCTGTCGTAACGTTTCGCAGCCAGTAAAGTTTGATGTCCTCTGCATACATGTGTAACGTCAATGTATTACTGTAGCATCCTGAGTGTTTTAGCATAGCTTTCGCCGCGTGTCTCCTGGTGTCTCGCTTCAGCATGATGCAGGTCGCCTTCCATTGCGAGAAATGTAACGCACGCGTAATCTGTCACCAAAAATGCAACGTTGGAGTTAATGAATATGCAAGCGCGCGTGAAGTGGGTTGAAGGTTTAACGTTCCTGGGGGAGTCCGCGTCAGGACACCAGATTTTGATGGATGGTAACTCCGGCGATAAAGCGCCGAGCCCAATGGAAATGGTGCTGATGGCGGCAGGTGGATGCAGTGCGATTGACGTGGTGTCGATTCTGCAAAAAGGTCGTCATGACGTAACGGATTGCGAGGTTAAACTCACCTCAGAACGTCGCGAAGAGGCGCCACGCCTGTTCACCCATATTAATCTGCATTTTGTTGTCACCGGGAAAGCGCTGAAAGACGCGGCGGTTTCACGTGCGGTGGACCTCTCTGCAGAAAAATACTGCTCTGTGGCGCTAATGCTGGAGAAAGCGGTAAAAATCACGCATTCGTATGAAGTGATTGAGGTGTGATTCACGGGGCATCGTGCGTGTTGATGCCCTCACCCTAACCCTCTCCCACGGGGAGAGGGAACATCTTTACGCGATCTGCTTCCCTTCCATCAACCGCTGAACCAGCGGCGTCATGATGAGCTCCATTGCCAGCCCCATTTTTCCACCCGGCACCACTAACGTATTCATGTGCGAAATAAACGAGCCCTGCAGCATCGCCAGCAGCCAGGGGTAATCAATGCCTTCAAGATTGCGGAAGTGGATCACCACAAAGCTCTCGTCCAGCGACGGGATGCTTTTCGCCGCGAACGGATTGGAGGTGTCCACCGTCGGCACGCGTTGGAAGTTAATGTGGGTGCGGGAGAACTGTGGCGTGAGGTAATTGATGTAGTCTTCCATGGATCGCACCACGGAGTCCATCACCGCCTCGCGCGAATGGCCGCGCTCGCTCATGTCACGCGTTAGCTTCTGGATCCACTCCAGGTTAACGATAGGGACCACCCCGACCAGCAGATCCACGTGGCGCGCCACGTCGTGCTGAGGCGTAACCACGCCGCCGTGTAATCCTTCATAAAATAATACATCGGTGGGTTCCGGCAGCGGTTGCCAGGGGGTAAAGGTGCCCGGTACCTGGTTCCAGGGTACGGCTTCATCGTAGGTGTGAAGATACTTGCGGGACTGCCCGGTACCGCTCTGCCCGTATTCGCGAAAGGTTTGCTCCAGCAGACCGAAATCATTGGCTTCCGGGCCGAAGTAGCTGATGTGTTTACCCAGATCGCGCGCCTTGCGGATCGCCATGTCCATCTCCGGACGCGTATAGCGGTGAAAGCTGTCGCCTTCGACCTCCGCCGAACGGAGATTCAGCTGGGCGAAAATCTTGCGAAAAGCGAGGCTGGTAGTGGTGGTTCCCGCACCACTCGACCCCGTAACGGCAATAATGGGATGTCTGGCAGACATAGCAACTCCCTGACTGAAAAGGTTGGAAGATCAGCCGTGAAACGCGTTGCGGGGCATGATATTGACCGTCTCATGCAGTTCTGACCACACCAGCACCACGTCGCCGCTTTTCAGCTGGCGTTTAACATCGTTGACCTTTTGCTCAAGCGAACGCTCATGTTCACCATAATCGGTGCCTTCGCGTAATACAAAGCTTTCAATCAGATTATCAAGCGTTTCGGGAGCCAGATCTTGCCAGGGAATGATCATTTTGTACCGTCCAGATAAGGAGTAAGCCAGTCAGGAATACGCGCCTCCAGCCACATTTTCGGGCGGCGCAGCGTACCGCCGATAAACCCAACGTGGCCGCCATGTTCAGTTAACTGATAGTGAACGTTGTCGGGCAGGAATTCCTGCGCGGGGATCGAGTGGTGATCCATAAACGGGTCATCCTTGGCGTGAATGATCAGCGTCGGCTGCGTGATTTTGCTGAGCAGCGGCATGGCGCTGCACTGACGATAATAGTCAATTGCATCGGCGAAGCCGTGGATTTTCGCAGTGATCAGATCGTCGAACTCGCGAATACGGCGCACCTTTTTCAGCTGGCGCAGGCTTACCGGCAGGGTATCCGGGTAGGCCTTGAGCTTACGCGCCGCGTTGGCCTTCAGCAGGTTAAGCAGGTAGCGCTGATAGACGCGGGAAAAGCCTTTATCCATATGGTAGCTGCACTGCTCCAGCATAAACGGCGCGGAAACAATCACTGCAGCATTCAGCGGTACGCTGTCGCCCTCTTTGGCCAGCAGGCAGGCGAGCATATTTCCGCCCAGCGAATAGCCCACGGCGGCGGTTGGCACGGTGCCAAAGTTGTTCCGCAGCCAGTGTAAGAACCACGTTCCGTCTTCGGTTTCACCCGAGTGATAAATGCGTTTCTGCCGGTTCGGCTCGCCGCTACAGCCGCGAAAATGCATTACCACGCCGAGCCAGCCGCGCGCTTTTGCTGCCTCAATTAACCCATGTGCATACGGGCTGTGCAGGCTCCCCTCGAGACCGTGAAAGACCACCAGACGAGGCTTATGACGCGCCTGTTCCGGCGCTTCGCTCCAGGCGAGATCCAGAAAATCACCGTCTGGCAGGTCAAGCCGCTGCCAGTGCGGAGTGAACTGAACCTTGCGGCGGATCAGCCGCGGCAGCATGGTCTGCAAATGGGGATTGGCCACGCCGCGCAGGGGCACGAACTCGGTGCTGTCTTCGGCCGCAATGTCGAAGTCTGATGGAATGATTTGGGTCATAAGCGCGATGCTGATTCTTGTCGGAAATTTACGATACTTTCCGAATTGTACCCCGTTTAGCCTGGATTTCCGAACCAGGAACTGATCCCGATCACAAATATTTACCTTGATTATTACTCTCAGGCTAATGATTCCGCCCTACGCTTAATTGATGCCTTTCTCGCCAGAGCGCAGACTTTACTCAACGTTAAGCAAATCAGAATGATGTGCTGAATCAGGAGGTTAATAATGTTATCTGGGCAAACACCCGCGCGGCAATGGAACACACGACGCAGCGAGAAAGCGCGTCGACTGGCGTCCGTACCGGTGCAGGGGAAAGTACTGCCAACCGGCGATATTGTCGGCATGCTGGAAAAACTGATCGCACCGGGCGACAAAGTCGTACTGGAGGGCAACAACCAGAAGCAGGCGGATTTTCTGTCCCGCTCGCTTGCCGAAGTGAACCCGCAAATCGTCCACGACCTGCATATGATCATGCCGAGCGTTGGCCGCAGCGAGCATCTGGATATCTTTGAAAAAGGCATCGCCCGCAAGCTGGACTTCTCCTTCTCCGGGACACAAAGCCTGCGGATCTCCCAGTTGCTGGAAGATGGTCAGCTCGAAATCGGCGCGATCCATACCTACATCGAACTGTACTCACGCCTCTATGTCGACCTTTCGCCCAACGTGGCGCTGATTGCCGGTTTTAAAGCGGACCGCAAAGGCAACCTCTACACCGGGGCGAGTACCGAAGATACCCCGGCGCTGGTGGAAGCCGCTGCGTTCCACGACGGTATCGTCATCGCACAGGTGAACGAGCTGGTGGACGACGAGTGCGATCTGCCGCGCGTAGATATTCCAGGCTCCTGGATTGACTACGTGGTCGTTGCAGATAAGCCGTTCTTCATCGAACCGCTGTTCACCCGCGACCCGCGCCTGATTAAACAGGAACATATTCTGATGGCGATGATGGCCATCAAAGGCATCTACGCGGAGCATCAGGTGCAGTCCCTGAACCACGGTATCGGCTTTAACACTGCGGCGATTGAGCTGCTGCTACCTACCTACGGCGAACAGCTCGGTCTGAAGGGCAAAATCTGTAAGTACTGGACGCTGAATCCACATCCGACGCTGATTCCGGCCATTGAAAGCGGCTGGGTCGAAAGCGTGCACTGCTTCGGCGGCGAGCTGGGGATGGAAGAGTACATCCGCGCCCGTCCGGACGTGTTCTTTACCGGTGCCGACGGCTCCATGCGTTCCAACCGCGCCTTCTGCCAGCTGGCAGGCCAGTACGCGGTGGATATGTTCATCGGCTCTACGCTGCAGGTTGACGGTTACGCCAACTCCTCAACCGTGACTCGCGGTCGTCTTTCTGGCTTCGGTGGTGCGCCAAACATGGGCCATGACCCGCATGGTCGCCGCCACGCCACGCCGGCCTGGCTGAACATGATCACCGAGCCTGACCCAATGCAGCGCGGTAAAAAACTCGTCGTGCAGATGGTGGAAACCTTCCAGGCGGGCGTGAAGCCAACCTTCGTGGAAAAACTCGATGCCGTAGACGTGGCGAAAGCCTCCGGCATGCCGCTGGCACCGGTGATGATTTACGGCGATGACGTGACGCACGTGCTGACGGAAGAAGGGATTGCCTACCTCTACCGGGCGAAAGATCTGGAAGAGCGTCGTGCCATGGTTGCCGCCGTTGCGGGGATCACCGATATCGGCCTGGGTGTGGACGCCAGGCGCGTGGCGGAACTGCGCCAGAGCGGCAAGGTGGTGTATCCGGAAGATATGGGGATTCGCCGCACCGACGCCACCCGCTCTCTGCTGGCTGCGGGCAGCGTGTCTGACCTCGTGGAGTGGTCCGGCGGTCTGTATAACCCACCTGCGAAATTCCGGAGCTGGTAATGACACTTCTGCCCCAGATTCAGGCTGAAGGCGGTGCCGAATGGCTGGCGCGAACCGCCACGCAGTGTCTGATCGACGAAGCACGTTTAAGCCCGAAACCCGGTCTGGTGGACAGTCGGGGGAACGGCGCGCACCACGATTTATCCCTTGCGCTGATGGAGCGCTCCGCGCGCAGCCTGGCCCCCACGTTTCAGGCGCTGGCGCAGCAAAGCTGGCTGCGTCCGGCAGATATTGCGCTTCGACAAACCGTTGGCCGTCTTGGCCGCGAAGGCGAGAAGCAGATGATGGCGACCACCGACGGGGTGAATACCCATCGTGGCGCGATCTGGGCGCTGGGATTGCTGGTAAGCGCGGTGGCGATGTTGGGCGGGGATGCAACTGCGCAGGCCGTCGCGAACACTGCCGCGCAGCTGGCGAAACTCCCGGACGAGGCGGCACCGAAAGTGTTCAGCAAAGGCCTGCGAGCCACGCACCGCTACCGCGTGCCGGGCGCGCGTGAAGAGGCGCAGCAGGCATTCCCGCACGTTATGCAGCGCGCATTGCCGCAGCTTCGCCTCAGCCGTCTCAACGGCAGCAGCGAAACGTACGCCAGGCTCGACGCGCTGATGGCCATCATGACCTCGCTCACCGATACCTGCGTGCTGTCCCGCGCCGGAATGGAGGGGCTGGACGCCATGCAGAGCGGTGCCCGCGCTGTACTGAACGCCGGAGGCTGTGCAACGTCCGAAGGCCAGCAGGCGCTGGCGAACCTGGACCGTCAGATGCTGGCGCTTAACGCTTCACCGGGCGGCGCTGCCGACCTGCTTGCCGCCGCGCTGTTTCTCGATCGTGTCGAAACGCCTTATTCAAAGCATTAAGAGGATGTTATGGAAAAAATTACATTGACCGTGCCCGCCAGCCGCGCGTTAAGCGGCAGGGCGCTGGCAGGCGTCGTCGGCTCCGGGGATATGGAGGTGCTCTTCACCGCCGAACCGGGCCAGACCTTAATCGTTGATATCACCACCTCCGTCGACAACAGCCGTGGCCGCTGGGAGGCGCTGTTCAACCGCCTGCACACCGTCAGCAGCCTGCCTGCAGGCAAACTGACCATCCACGACTTCGGCGCGACGCCGGGCGTAGCCCGCATTCGCATCGAACAGGTTTTTGAGGGGGTGAGCCATGCGTGATGACAGCAGCTTTATCGAACTAAAAGCGCGCCAGCGCGCGCAAGCCCTGCTGGATGACGGCAGCTACCGCGAACTGCTGGATCCGTTTGAAGGCATTATCTCCCCGTGGCTTGGGCCACAGGGCATTGTCCCGCAGGCCGATGACGGCATGGTGGTGGCGAAAGGCACCATCAACGGTCAGCCTGCGGTCGTGGTCGCGATTGAAGGCGCGTTCCAGGGCGGCAGCATGGGCGAAGTGTCTGGCGCCAAAATGGCGGCGGCGCTGGAGCTGGCGGCGGAAGATAACCGCAACGGCATTCCGACGCAGGCGGTGCTGTGCCTCGAAACCGGCGGCGTGCGTCTGCAGGAGGCTAACCTCGGCCTGGCGGCGATTGCCGATATCCACGCAGCGATTGTAGACCTGCGTCGCTACACGCCCGTCATCGGGATTGTGGCCGGGACCGTGGGCTGCTTCGGCGGGATGTCCATTGCCGCGGCGCTATGCAGCTACCTGATCGTGACCCGCGAAGCGCGTCTTGGCCTCAACGGCCCGCAGGTTATCGAGCAGGAGGCGGGCATTGAAGAGTACGACTCCCGCGACCGTCCGTTTATCTGGAGCATGACCGGCGGCGAAGTGCGCTATCAAAGCGGGCTGGTGGACGCGTTGGTGAGCGACGGCGTAAACGCGGTGAAAGCGGCGATGAACGACGCGATTGCGAAAGGCGTACCGGCGAAACACCGCACCGACAACTACGACGATTACCTGAACCGTCTGACCAATTTCGACACCCGCAAACAGGCCGATGCCGAACAGATTAACGCGCTTTTTGCCCGGGAGGTGAAATGATGAGTAATTCAAAAAGCCGTGGCGAGCTCTGGCTGGAAACCCTCGCCCCGAACGCCAAACGTATCGCGGGGCTGTGCCCGTCCGTTCAGGCGGCAGACGGCGAGCTGAACGGTGAGACGGTGCGCTTTGTGGCCGTGGTGCCGGATGCCAACAACCACTTCCCGCGGGCGGCGAAAGGCGAAGTGGGTCTCCTGGAAGGCTGGACGCTGGCAAAAGTGGTCAGCGAAACCGTAGCGGCGGATGCCGATAAGGCCGTGAAGCGCCCGATAGTGGCGGTGATTGACGTCCCAAGCCAGGCCTATGGCCGTCGCGAAGAGGCGTTTGGTATTCATCAGGCGCTGGCGGGAGCCGCAGCCGCGTATGCTAACGCGCGACTGGCCGGTCACCCGGTGATTGGGCTTATCGTCGGCAAGGCGATGTCCGGCGCGTTCCTGGCGCACGGCTACCAGGCCAACCGTCTGATTGCCTTTAACGACAAAGGCGTGCTGATCCACGCGATGGGTAAAGAGTCTGCGGCGCGCATCACGCTACGTACCGTCGAGGCGCTGGAAAAACTGGCGGCAACCATTCCGCCCATGGCGTACGACATCAGCAACTATGCCACGCTGGGACTGCTCTCCAGCCTGCTGGACATCAGCAACCCGGATGCCCCATCCGATAACGATCTGGCTCAGGTGAAAACCACCCTGCAACAGGCCATCAGTGACGCTCGTCAGGACGCGACGCTTAAAAATCGTCTCGGTGCTGACAACCGCCGCAGCTCGGCGCTCGTACGCGAACGTATGCGAGCCAGCTGGTAAGTAAAAAAAAGACCTGCCAGAGATGCAAACCCCGTGGGCGCGCCTGCTGCGCCCGCGCGGGAGCCTGCATCCTGAAAATAATAATCATCGCGCCAGTGCTTAAACTTTTTTACTACAGGTGATTTATGACTTACGTAATTGTTCATGCTCTTGCACCGATTTTCGTCATCATGCTGCTGGGATTCTGGGCCGGTAAGGCAAAGATGGTCGATAACAAAAATGTTTCCCTGCTGAATATCTTCGTGATGGATTTTGCACTGCCTGCCGCGCTGTTCAGCGCCACCGTGCAAACCCCGTGGACCGGCATCGTGGCACAGTCGCCGCTGATCCTGGTGCTCACCCTGGCGATGTGGATTACCTATGCGGCCATCTACTTCCTCGCTACCAACGTCTTTAAGAAATCCCCGCAGGACGCAGCCGTGCTGACCCTGACGGTAGCCTTACCGAACTACGCAGCGCTTGGTCTGCCGATTCTGGGCAGCGTGCTGGGTGAAGGATCTTCTACGTCTCTGTCCGTCGCGGTCTCTATTGCCTGCGGCTCAGTGCTGATGACCCCGTTCTGCCTGCTGATCCTGGAGCGTGAGAAAGCGCGCGCCGAGGGGAATAATTCCGGCTCAACGCTCTCCATGCTGCCGGTACTGATGTGGCGCTCTATTAAGAAACCGATTGTGATGGGCCCGCTGCTGGGTGTAATTCTCTCCGCCATCGGCATCAAAATGCCGGAACTGGTGCTTGCGGCGATTAAACCGCTGGGGCTGTCCGCCACCGCTGCCGCGCTGTTCCTGACCGGGGTGATCCTCTCTGCCCGCAAGCTGCAGATCAACACCATGGTGATAACCTCCACCATCGCCAAGCTGCTGATACAGCCAGCGATTGCCTGGGGTATTGTGCTTATCTTCGGTCTGCACGGCTCCGTGGCGATCACCGCTATCCTGATGATTGCGCTCTCCGCGGGCTTCTTCGGCGTAGTGTTCGGTAACCGTTTTGGCGTGCAGTCGCCGGATGCTGAGGCCGTGCTGCTGTTAAGCTCTGTACTGTGTATCCTGTCGCTGCCGCTGTTTATCTCGCTGACTTCAGGAATGTAACCATGACCACAACATTACGCCCGCACGACCTCATCTGGCTTAGCGCGCGAGACGCGCTGGAAGGCATCACCGAATCCTGGGTGGAGGCGGCCTGGCATACCGGCCTGCCGGTGGTGGTGCGGCGTGATGTTGATAGCGAAGGCCGCATTCCCGTTGGCGTGCGCGGATTGCGCCGCGACCAGCGGGCGGCCGGGTGGGTGAAGCCCGAAAACGTGCTGCGCGTGATATCGCCTGAAGATCTGTGCGTTACCGCCGATCTGCTGCATTCGCCGTTTGTGACCCAGCAGCCGGTTCAGGTGGCGCTGCAGCTTGCTCAGCAGGCATGGCCGTGGACGTGGGGTATTACCGGCAGCACCGGCTACGCGCTGGCGACCGGCATTCCGGTTATACATGCCGACAGCGATCTTGATCTGCTGATCCGCGCGCCGCAGCCGATTTCCCCTGATGCTTTTACCGCATGGCAGTCGCAGCTGAGCCGCGCATTGTGCCGGGCGGATACGCAGGTCGATACGCCTGAAGGAGGCTTCGCGCTGGCGGAGTGGTTGCGCGACGGAAAAACGCTGCTAAAAACTCGCCGCGGACCGCGCCTGGTGGCGGATCCGTGGCGCAGGGAGGAGTGATGAAAATATTGTTTACCTTTCCGGGACAGGGCACGCAGCATGAAGGGATGCTGCAAAAACTGCCGGGAGCGGAGCTGGAACAGGCGCGAGAGGTGCTTGGCGCCGAAGTGGATACGCTGGACGGCGCAGACGCGTTAACCCATACCCGCGCGGTTCAGCTTTCGCTGCTGATTGCCGGTGTGGCCTGGGGGCGCGAGCTGGAGCGCCGTGGCGTGACGCCGGATATCGTCAGCGGGCTGTCCATCGGCGCTTATCCGGCGGCGGTTATCGCAGGCGCGCTGGACTTTTCGGACGCGCTGAAGCTGGTGGCGCTGCGCGGTGATCTGATGGAGCAGGCTTACCCGCACGGCTACGGCCTGACGGCAATCATGGGCTTAACCCTGCCGCAGGTGGAAACGCTGATTGAAGGCACCGGAACCTACATTGCCAACCTGAACGCTGAAACGCAGATCGTGATCGCCGGAAGCGATGACGGGATGGCGCAGGTGGCGGCATGCGCGCTGGCAAAAGGGGCGAGTAAGGCCAGACGGCTGGCGGTAAGCGTGCCGTCCCACTGTGAACTGCTGTCGGAACCGGCACAAAAGCTGGCGGCGGCGTTTGAGTCCGTCACGCTGGCTCGTCCACGCTGCGCCTACCTGAGCGGCAGTACCGGCCGCGTGCTCTGGCAGCCGGAAAAAATCGCTGACGATCTGGCGATGAACATGGCGCGAACCGTGCGCTGGCAGGAGGCGGTGATTTCCGCTAACGAACGTGAAGCCCGACTGGCGATTGAAATGCCGCCCGGCGGCGTACTGACCTGCCTGACGCGGCAGGCTGCGTGGGAAGGAGAGACCATTTCGCTGGAGCGCAGCGGGGTGGACGTGGCGGTGCATCTGGCGAAGCGACTTCGTGCGTGAGTTTTTAGCCCGGTGGCGGCTGCGCCTTACCGGGCAATACATCAGGCTCCGTCCTGCAAGCTGCGCGCATACATCCGCCCCTCGGCGGCCAATGCCCGCAGGCTCGGATCATGCTCACGGTTGCGGGCAAAGACAATCGCGATCAGCTGCTGCATCTGGTACGGCTCCGCCAGCTTGAGGAGCTGCACGGAATTCTCGTACACCTTCTTCATCCTGCCCGGCATCAGCGTAAAACCAACGCCAGCCTGCACCAGGCTCAGCATCGAGAAAATGTCATTCACCCGGGTAACAATCTCCGGTTCGAACCCGGCGATATGAAACGCTTCCTGAAACCCTGCATACGTGGCGAACCCTTCTGCAAGAGCGACAAATTTCTGGTCTTTGTAATCACGCAGATCCGCGGGGCCGCGGGTATTCAGCGTGGCGGAAGCCGGTGCAGCAAGGAAGATGTCGTCATGGAATAGCGGCAGCACTTCGAGGCTGTTACGGTCGATGTCGCTTTCGGAAATGGAGATAAGAATCGCGTCCAGCGAGCCTTCGTCCAGCATGTGCAGCAGGGTGTCGTTGGAGCCCATCGTCAGATCCATTTCGAGATCGGGACGGCGCAGCTTCATACCCATAATAAGACGCGGCACGGTTTCCAGCGTCAGCGAGTAGAGCGTGCCCACGCGCAGCCGCCCCTGACCAACACCGGCAATTTTGCGGGACTCTTCCAGCCCGCGCTCCATCACCTGCATCACCTCCTGACAATACTCCAGCAGCGTCCAGGCGGAGGGGAGCGCAATCAGGTTACGCCCCTTATGGGTAAAGAGGGGGCAGCGCACGTTCTCTTCCAGGGTGTGCAGCGCGCGGTGTACGCTGACGCCGCTCAGGCCCAGCGTTTCGGCGGTCCGCGCGATGTTCCCCTTCTCCATGAAGGTCATGAAGATGCTGAGCTTACGGAATGTAATGTCGCACGTGGTATCGAAACGCATAACCCTCCCGATGGTTTAATCTGCCTGCAGCATCGCTTCCAGCTGTTCCTGCGCGTCCAGCCACGCCATCTCGCACGCTTCGAGGCTCGATTTAGTCTTCGCCTGCGTTTGCAGGCAGTCCGTCAGTTCAGCTTTTCGGCTCTGGTCATACAGACCGCTGTCGCCGAGCTTCTCTTCAACGGTGGCAAGCGTGGCGTTGAGCTTTTCCATCTCTTTTTCGAGACGGGCAATCTCTTTACGCAGCGGCTGGGTCTGGGTGCGCAGCTCCGCTTCGCGGCGCTTCTGGTCTTTACGCGACTGCGCGCTGTTGGCGTTGTCTTTGGCTGACTCTTCCGGCTGGTTTTCCTGCTTCTGCACGTCCGTCAGCCACTGCTGGTAGTCTTCCAGATCGCCGTCGAACGGTTCGACTTTGCCGCCGTGTACCAGATAAAGATCGTCCGTGGTGGAGCGGATCAGGTGACGGTCGTGCGAAACCACAACCAGCGCGCCTTCGAACTCGATCAGCGCTTCGGTCAGGGCCTGGCGCATGTCGAGATCCAGGTGGTTGGTCGGTTCATCGAGCAGCAGCAGGTTGGGCCGCTGCCAGACGATCAGCGCCAGCACCAGACGGGCTTTTTCGCCCCCGGAGAAGCGCTCGGTGTTTTCAGTCACCTTATCGCCCTGGAAACCGAAGCCGCCGAGGTAATCGCGCAGCTTCTGCTCCATCTCCTGCGGCGCCAGACGCGCGAGGTGCTGAATCGGGGATTCATCCGCGCGTAAAAATTCCAGCTGATGCTGGGCGAAGTAGCCCAGCTTGATGCCCTTCGCCAGCCCGATTTCACCGCTGACCGGGTTAAGCTCGCCGGCCAGCAGTTTGATGAGCGTTGATTTACCTGCGCCATTACGCCCCAGCAGGCCAATGCGCGAACCCGGCACCAGGTTGAGCTTGATGGAGTCGAGGATGGTGCGCTCCCCATAGCCCGCGCTGACCTTTTCCATCTTCAGCAGCGGATTAGGCAGGCTTTCCGGCGCGCGGAAGCTGAAGTGGAACGGGTTATCCACGTGTGCCGGGGCAATCATCTCCATGCGTTCCAGCATCTTGATGCGGCTCTGGGCCTGCTTGGCTTTTGAGGCTTTGGCCTTGAAGCGATCCACAAAGCTCTGCAGATGCGCCACGCGCTGCTGCTGGCTTTCATACATTGACTGCTGCTGGGCAAGGCGCGTCGCGCGCTGGCGCTCAAAGGAGCTGTAGTTGCCGGTGTACTCGAACATCGTTTGCTGTTCGATATGAATGATTTTATCCACCACCGGGTCAAGGAAGTCGCGGTCATGGGAGATGAGAATCAGAGTGCCCTGATAGCTCTTGAGCCACTTCTCCAGCCAAATAACCGCATCGAGATCGAGGTGGTTAGTGGGTTCATCGAGCAGCAGCAGGTCAGAGCGGCAGATCAGCGCCTGCGCCAGGTTGAGGCGCATGCGCCAGCCGCCGGAGAAATCGCTGACCGGACGTTCAAGCTGTTCGTTGCTGAAGCCCAGTCCGTGCAGCAGGCTGGAGGCGCGGGAGCGAATTGTCCATGCGTCAATGGCGTCCAGCTTGCCGTGAACGGTAGCGATGGCGTGACCGTCGTTGCGCTCGTTTGCGGCGTTGAGTTCCGCTTCGAGCTTACGGTATTCACGGTCGCCGTCGATAACATAGTCGAGCGCCGGTTCGCTCAGGGCGGGCGTCTCCTGGTTCACCCAGGCGAGCTGCCAGTTTCCCGGATAAGTAAAGCTTCCGCCATCTGCGCTAATCTCGTTTTTCAGCAGTGCCAGCAGGGTGGATTTACCGCAGCCGTTTTTGCCGACCAGACCCACTTTCTGGCCCGGGTTGATGGTAGCAGTGGCGTTATCCAGCAGGACGCGCACGCCGCGACGAATTTGTAACGAGGAGAAAACAATCATAGAAGCGCCGTATGTTCCGACTATGTTAATTTGTCATTATGATAATGTAAGGTGTGGGCCGTTTTCCGCACCGGGCCGCCATGGTAGCCCAAAACAACGACGATACACAAAAACAGAAACAAGACCGGGAGGGGAATGATGTCTCAGACAGCAAAAGTGCTGCTGCTGTATGCCCATCCGGAATCTCAGGACTCGGTGGCAAACCGGGTGCTGCTTAAGCCGGCCACACAGCTCAGTAACGTAACGGTGCACGATCTCTACGCGCACTATCCTGATTTCTTTATTGATATTCCTTACGAGCAGGAACTGCTGCGTCAGCATGACGTGATCGTGTTCCAGCATCCGCTTTATACCTATAGCTGCCCGGCGCTGCTGAAAGAGTGGCTGGACCGCGTGCTGAGCCGGGGTTTCTCCAGCGGGGTGGGGGGCAACCAACTGGCGGGAAAGTACTGGCGCAGTGTGATCACCACCGGTGAACCCGAAAGCGCTTACCGTCACGACGGGCTGAACCGCTATCCGATGAGCGATATCCTGCGGCCTTTCGAGCTGACTGCGGCCATGTGCCGCATGCACTGGATGAGTCCGATTATTGTCTACTGGGCACGGCGTCAGGATCCGAAAGAACTGGCAAGCCACGCCAGAGCCTACGGCGAATGGCTGGCATCACCGATTCCGGCAGGAGGTCGTTAATGGAAGGATCGAATTTGCTCCTCGCCGGGGTGCTGTTTTTATTTGCGGCCGTTGTCGCGGTGCCGCTTGCCGCTCGTATCGGCATCGGGGCGGTGCTGGGGTATTTGCTCGCGGGGATCGCCATTGGCCCCTGGGGGCTGGGTTTCATCAGCGACGTGGATGAAATACTCCATTTCTCGGAGCTCGGCGTGGTGTTCCTGATGTTCATCATCGGCCTCGAACTGAATCCCTCGAAGCTTTGGCAGCTTCGACGCTCTATCTTTGGCGTGGGCGCCGCGCAGGTGCTTTTCAGCGCCGCGATTCTGGCTGGCTTGCTCATGTTGACCCATTTTTCCTGGCAGGCGGCGGTCATCGGCGGGATAGGCCTTGCCATGTCGTCGACGGCGATGGCGCTGCAGCTGATGCGCGACAAGGGTATGAACCGCAATGAAGCCGGACAGTTGGGCTTTTCGGTCCTGCTGTTTCAGGATTTAGCGGTGATCCCGGCGCTGGCGCTGGTGCCGCTGCTGGCGGGCTCGGGCGACGATCACTTCGACTGGGCAAAAATTTCCATGAAGGTGCTGGCCTTCGCGGGCATGCTGATTGGTGGACGTTTCCTGTTACGTCCGGTGTTCCGCTTTATTGCTGCCTCGGGCGTGCGCGAGGTATTTACCGCGGCGACGCTGCTGCTGGTGCTCGGCTCGGCGCTGTTTATGGACGCGCTGGGGCTGTCGATGGCGCTGGGCACCTTTATCGCCGGGGTGCTGCTGGCGGAGAGCGAATATCGTCACGAACTGGAAATTGCCATCGATCCCTTTAAAGGACTGCTGTTAGGCCTGTTCTTTATTTCTGTGGGAATGGCGCTCAATCTTGGCGTGCTCTATACCCATCTGCTGTGGGTCATTGTTAGCGTCGCCATTTTGGTGGCGGTGAAGACGCTGGTACTGTACGTCATGGCGCGTATCTACGGGCTGCGCAGTTCAGAACGCATGCAGTTTGCCAGCGTGTTGAGTCAGGGAGGCGAGTTCGCGTTCGTGCTGTTTTCTACCGCCTCCTCACAGAAGCTGTTTAAAGACGACCAGATGGCGCTGCTGCTGGTAACGGTGACGCTGTCGATGATGACCACGCCGCTGCTGATGAAGATGGTGGATAAACTCCTGTCGCGGCGCCTGAATCCGGCAGACGATGAAGATGAAGCGCCGTGGGTGGAAGACGATAAGCCGCAGGTTATTGTCGTGGGCTTTGGCCGCTTCGGGCAGGTGATTGGCCGCCTGTTGATGGCGAACAAAATGCGCATTACGGTGCTGGAGCGCGATATCAGCGCGGTTAACCTGATGCGTAAATATGGCTACAAAGTCTATTACGGCGATGCGACCCAACTTGAGCTTCTGCGCTCGGCCGGGGCGGAAGCCGCAGAGTCTATCGTCATCACCTGCAACGATCCGGAAGATACGATGAAGCTGGTGGAACTGTGTCAGCAGCACTTTCCGCACCTGCATATTCTGGCGCGTGCCCGGGGACGTGTTGAAGCTCACGAATTGTTGCAGGCGGGTGTGAAACACTTCTCACGCGAGACGTTCTCCAGTGCGCTGGAGCTGGGGCGCAAGGCGTTAATTTCCCTGGGGATGCATCCTCACCAGGCGCAGCGCGCCCAGATGCATTTCCGCCGGCTGGATATGAGAATGCTGCGTGAGCTGATGCCGGTACATACCGATACGGCGCAGATCTCACGCGTGCGGGAAGCGCGTCGCGAGCTGGAGGAGATCTTCCAGAGAGAGATGCAGCAGGAACGACGCCAGCTCGACGGCTGGGATGAATTTGAATAAAGGGTAACGAAAGATGGCTGTACGTAAACGCTTTATCGCGGGTGCAAAGTGCCCGTCCTGCCAGGCGCAAGATACCCTGGCGATGTGGCGGGAAAATAATATTGATGTTGTTGAGTGTGTTAAGTGCGGTCACCAGATGCGTGAGGCCGACAAAGAAGCACGCGATCACGTTCGCAAAGAAGAGCAAGTGATCGGCATTTTTCATCCAGACTAGCGATATGCTCTGAGTTTTTTTAAGCTTAAGGGTACACGGGTGCAGATTTCCGCTACAATCTGCGCCAGCAATTTTCCCACGCTCAGGAGATATCATGAAAGTAGCAAAAGACCTGGTGGTCAGCCTGGCCTATCAGGTACGTACAGAAGACGGTGTGTTGGTTGATGAGTCTCCGGTGAGTGCGCCGCTGGACTACCTGCATGGTCACGGTTCCCTGATTTCCGGCCTGGAAACTGCGCTGGAAGGTCATGAAGTTGGCGACAAATTTGACGTTGCTGTAGGCGCGAACGACGCTTACGGTCAGTATGACGACAACCTGGTTCAGCGCGTTCCTAAAGACGTGTTCATGGGCGTTGACGAGCTGCAGGTTGGCATGCGCTTCCTGGCTGAAACTGACCAGGGTCCGGTTCCTGTTGAAATCACTGAAGTTGAAGACGACCACGTTGTGGTTGACGGCAACCACATGCTGGCTGGCCAGAACCTGAAGTTCAACGTAGAAGTTGTTGCGATCCGTGAAGCGACCGAAGAAGAGCTGGCTCATGGCCACGTTCACGGTGCGCACGGTCACGACCACGATCACGATCACGGCCACGACGGCTGCTGCGGTGGTCATGGCCACGACCATGGTCATGACCATGGTAAAGGTGGTTGCGGTAACGGCGGCTGCGGTTGCCACTAATTCCGTCATGCGGAAAATAAAAAAGCGGGATAATCCCGCTTTTTTTACGCCTCAATAATGAGGTGGTGGCGTCTCTTCTGACTGCGAGGCAATGTTTGACGGCTGCGTCGCCTTCAGCTTTTCCGTCAGCAGGCGCATATGATCCCGCAGTTTCGCCATTTCAAGTTCGTGCGCGGTCACGGTCTGGTTAAGCTCTTCGATGGTGATGTCCTGAAAAGCCAGGCGGCTTTCCAGCTCAGCCATTCTCGCTTCTATCGTTGTATCCTTCATCATTCACCTCGTTTATATCTGATATGCCATATTGGCCCAGCGGCGGCGCAGTTTAACTGAGTTTATCCTTAAGTACAGTCTCTATACCGTTGGCAAGAAACTTATTTAAACAAAAATAGTCTGAAAAGTGGCGAGAATTGGAAGTGTCTGTCTGTAGATTTCTTCCGCAACGTTTTATAGTACGTCACTCATTTACGTTTAACGCTGGGGTGAGAGTCCCCAGGCCCTGGAGATATGGATGAAATCACTGTTTAAAGTAACGCTGCTGGCGACGACGATGGCTGTTGCACTGAACGCGCCGCTGTCATTCGCTGCTGATACTGCTGCGAAGCCTGCTGCCACTGCAGACAGCAAAGCGGCGTTCAAAAATGACGACCAGAAATCCGCCTACGCACTGGGCGCATCTTTGGGCCGTTACATGGAAAACTCTCTGAAAGAACAAGAGAAACTGGGCATCAAACTGGATAAAACCCAGCTGATCGCGGGTGTTCAGGACGCCTTTGCTGATAAGAGCAAGCTCTCTGACCAGGAAATCGAACAGACCCTGCAGGCGTTCGAAGCGCGCGTGAAGGGTGCCGCTCAGACCAAGATGGAAGCGGACGCTAAAGACAACGAAGCGAAAGGCAAAGCCTACCGCGATACCTTTGCTAAAGAGAAGGGTGTGAAAACCTCTTCTACTGGCCTGGTGTATAAAGTTGAGAAAGAAGGTACCGGTGATGCGCCTAAAGACAGCGACACCGTTGTGGTGAACTACAAAGGTACGCTGATCGACGGTAAAGAGTTCGACAACTCTTACACTCGTGGTGAGCCTCTTTCCTTCCGTCTTGACGGTGTGATCCCTGGCTGGACTGAAGGCCTGAAAAACATCAAAAAAGGCGGCAAAATCAAGCTGGTTATCCCACCGGATCTGGCCTATGGCAAAACTGGCGTTCCGGGTATCCCGGCTAACTCCACTCTGGTCTTCGACGTAGAGCTGCTGGACATCAAACCAGCGCCGAAAGCGGATGCGAAACCGGAAGCGCAGGCAGATCAGAAAGCTGCGACAGACGCGAAGAAGTAATGTGATGCAAACCGCCGCCTTTTAAGGCGGCGGTTTTTTATTGTGGGGCAGATATAATTAACACTGGAAAGCGTTAGGCACGCTGTATTAATTTAGTTGTCCGTGTAGATAATGAGCCTGCCCTGAAAACCTAACGACAGGCTCCTGAAAAGGAGTGTTTTTTTCATGTCCAGGTCGCTTTTAACCAACGAAACCAGTGAACTTGATTTGCTGGATCAACGTCCTTTTGACCAGACCGACTTCGATATTCTGAAATCCTATGAAGCGGTAGTGGACGGGTTAGCGATGCTCATTGGTTCCCACTGCGAAATCGTATTGCACTCCCTGCAAGATCTGAAGTGTTCCGCCATCCGCATTGCTAATGGTGAGCATACCGGCCGTAAAATTGGTTCGCCAATTACCGACCTTGCATTGCGTATGTTGCATGACATGACCGGCGCGGACAGCAGCGTCTCAAAATGTTATTTCACCCGCGCCAAAAGCGGCGTGCTGATGAAATCAGAAACCATCGCGATTCGAAATCGTGAGCATCGTGTGATTGGGCTGCTGTGCATTAACATGAACCTTGATGTTCCTTTCTCCCAGATCATGAGCACCTTTATTCCGCCAGAAACGCCAGACGTCGGCTCTTCTGTTAACTTTGCCTCCTCCGTTGAAGATCTTGTGACGCAGACGCTTGAGTTCACCATTGAAGAGGTCAATGCCGACCGCAACGTATCGAACAACGCCAAGAATCGCCAGATCGTTCTCAATCTCTACGAGAAAGGGATTTTTGATATTAAAGATGCCATCAACCAGGTGGCCGATCGTCTGAACATCTCAAAGCATACGGTTTACCTCTACATCCGTCAGTTCAAAAGCGGCGATTTCGTGGGGCAAGATAAGTAATGCGTTTTGCGTTAATGGTAACGGGCCCCGCGTATGGGACTCAGCAGGCCAGCAGCGCGCTGCAGTTTGCGCATGCGCTGCTGGCGGCCGGGCACCAACTGGCGAGCGTCTTCTTCTATCGGGAAGGGGTGTATAACGCGAACCAATTTACGTCACCGGCGAGTGACGAGTTTGACCTGGTCCGCGCCTGGCAGGTGTTAAATGAAAAGCAGGGCGTAGAGCTGCATATCTGCGTAGCGGCGGCGCTGCGTCGCGGCGTGACGGATACAGCCGAAGCCGAACGCCTGGGGTTATCGGGCGCTAACCTGCAGCCTGGTTTTTCGTTGAGTGGTCTGGGCGCATTGGCCCAGGCGGCGTTAACCTGCGACAGAGTGGTGCAATTCTGATGAAGCGTGTGGCATTTGTTTTTACTTCTGCGCCGCACGGCAGCGCCTCTGGCCGCGAAGGACTGGATGCGCTGCTTGCGACATCGGCATTGACAGAAGATATCGGTGTCTTCTTTATGGGGGACGGCGTGCTTCAGCTTCTGGCGGGCCAACAGCCGCAGGCCATTCTGGCGCGCGACTACATTTCCACCTTCAAAGTGCTGCCGCTTTACGATATTGAAACCTGCTATGTCTGTGCCGACTCTTTAACGGCACGCGGTTTAAGCGATAAGACGCCTTTTGTGCTGGATGTGACGACCTTACCTGCCGCAGCACTGCGTGAACAGCTTTCCCACTACGACACCATTCTGACTTTCTGAGGCTTCCATGCTCCATATTCTCAGCCATTCACCATGGCAATGTGATATCGACACGTTGTTGAGCATGCTGCGCGAAGGTGACGATCTGCTGCTGATTCAGGATGGCGTGCTCGCTGCGCTTGAAGGCGGCCGTTTCGTTGAAATTCTCACGAATGCCCCCATAACTGTCTCTGCGCTGAAGGACGATCTGGATGCGCGGGGTCTTTCTGGTCAAATTTCAGCCAAAATTGACGTGGTTGGCTATACTGATTTCGTCAATCTTACTGTGACGCACGCCAGTCAAATGAACTGGTGATTTGAGATCGCTGTATATTTCTTGACACCTTTTCGACGTAGCCCTAAAATTTCGCGTCCTCATATTGTATGAGGCCGTTTTATTACGTGTTTACGAAGCAAAAGCTAAAACCAGGAGCTATTTAATGGCAACAGTTAACCAGCTGGTACGCAAACCACGTGCACGCAAAGTTGCAAAAAGCAACGTGCCTGCGCTGGAAGCCTGCCCGCAGAAACGTGGCGTATGTACTCGTGTATATACCACCACTCCTAAAAAACCAAACTCCGCACTGCGTAAAGTATGCCGTGTGCGTTTGACTAACGGTTTCGAAGTGACTTCCTACATCGGTGGTGAAGGTCACAACCTGCAGGAGCACTCCGTGATCCTGATCCGTGGCGGTCGTGTTAAAGACCTTCCGGGTGTTCGTTACCACACCGTTCGTGGTGCGCTGGACTGCTCAGGTGTTAAAGACCGTAAGCAGGCTCGCTCCAAGTACGGCGTGAAGCGTCCTAAGGCTTAATGGTTCTCCGTTAAGTAAGGCCAAACTGATTTATCTTAATGTCAAACTAAACTCGTAGAGTTTTGGACAATCCTGAATTAACAACGGAGTATTCCCATGCCACGTCGTCGCGTCATTGGTCAGCGTAAAATTCTTCCAGATCCGAAGTTCGGATCAGAACTGCTGGCAAAATTTGTAAATATCCTGATGGTAGATGGTAAAAA
This sequence comes from Enterobacter sp. KB-280D8, assembly GCF_041399405.1. NCBI lineage: Bacteria > Pseudomonadati > Pseudomonadota > Gammaproteobacteria > Enterobacterales > Enterobacteriaceae > Enterobacter > Enterobacter sp. KB-280D8. The sequence goes on along the minus strand of NZ_JBGKEC010000007.1, from coordinate 2,839 downwards.
ATCTACTGCAGAAGCAATCGTATACAGCGCGCTGGAGACCCTGGCTCAGCGTTCTGGTAAAAATGAACTGGAAGCTTTCGAAGTCGCTCTCGACAACGTTCGCCCAACTGTAGAAGTTAAGTCCCGCCGCGTTGGTGGTTCTACTTATCAGGTTCCAGTTGAAGTTCGTCCGGTTCGTCGTAATGCCCTGGCAATGCGTTGGATCGTTGAAGCTGCTCGTAAACGCGGTGATAAATCCATGGCTCTGCGTCTGGCGAACGAACTTTCTGATGCTGCAGAAAACAAAGGTACTGCAGTTAAGAAACGTGAAGACGTTCACCGTATGGCAGAAGCCAACAAGGCGTTCGCACACTACCGTTGGTAATCCCTTCGGAGTATTAGTCACCAGGCGGGCGCTTCAGAGAAGCCGCCCGCTCTGGGTAACTTAACTGAACGCCTAAAGAAACAAACGAGGAATCAAATGGCTCGTACAACACCCATCGCACGCTACCGCAACATCGGTATCAGTGCGCACATCGACGCCGGTAAGACCACTACTACCGAACGTATTCTGTTCTACACCGGTGTAAACCATAAAATCGGTGAAGTTCATGACGGCGCAGCCACCATGGACTGGATGGAACAGGAGCAGGAGCGTGGTATTACCATCACCTCCGCAGCGACTACTGCATTCTGGTCAGGTATGGCTAAGCAGTACGAACCGCATCGCGTAAACATCATCGACACCCCGGGCCACGTTGACTTCACCATCGAAGTAGAACGTTCCATGCGTGTTCTTGACGGCGCGGTAATGGTTTATTGCGCAGTTGGTGGTGTTCAGCCACAGTCTGAAACCGTATGGCGTCAGGCGAACAAATATAAAGTTCCACGCATCGCGTTCGTTAACAAAATGGACCGTATGGGTGCTAACTTCCTGAAAGTTGTTGGCCAGATCAAAACCCGTCTGGGCGCGAACCCTGTTCCGCTGCAGCTGGCAATTGGTGCTGAAGAAGGCTTCACCGGCGTTATCGACCTGGTGAAAATGAAAGCCATCAACTGGAACGATGCAGACCAGGGCGTTACCTTCGAATACGAAGATATCCCGGCTGAGATGCAGGACCTGGCTGACGAATGGCACCAGAACCTGATCGAATCCGCTGCTGAAGCTTCTGAAGAGCTGATGGAGAAATACCTGGGTGGTGAAGAACTGTCTGAAGAAGAGATCAAAAAAGCTCTGCGTCAGCGCGTTCTGAACAACGAAATCATCCTGGTAACCTGTGGTTCTGCGTTCAAGAACAAAGGTGTTCAGGCGATGCTGGATGCGGTAGTTGACTACCTGCCATCCCCGGTTGACGTTCCTGCGATCAACGGCATCCTGGACGACGGTAAAGATACTCCGGCTGAGCGTCACGCAAGTGATGACGAGCCGTTCTCTGCACTGGCGTTCAAAATTGCTACCGACCCATTCGTGGGTAACCTGACCTTCTTCCGCGTTTACTCTGGTGTGGTTAACTCCGGTGACACCATCCTGAACTCCGTGAAAGCGGCGCGTGAACGTTTTGGCCGTATCGTACAGATGCACGCTAACAAACGTGAAGAGATCAAAGAAGTTCGTGCGGGCGACATCGCTGCAGCTATCGGTCTGAAAGACGTGACCACTGGTGACACCCTGTGTGACCCGGATCACCCGATCATTCTGGAGCGTATGGAATTCCCTGAGCCGGTAATCTCCATCGCAGTTGAACCAAAAACCAAAGCTGACCAGGAAAAAATGGGTCTGGCTCTGGGCCGTCTGGCGAAAGAAGACCCATCATTCCGCGTATGGACTGATGAAGAATCTAACCAGACCATCATCGCTGGTATGGGTGAACTGCACCTGGACATCATCGTTGACCGTATGAAGCGTGAATTCAACGTTGAAGCGAACGTGGGTAAACCTCAGGTTGCTTACCGCGAAGCGATTCGCGCGAAAGTTACCGATATTGAAGGTAAACACGCTAAGCAGTCTGGTGGTCGCGGTCAGTACGGTCACGTTGTGATCGACATGTACCCACTGGAGCCGGGCTCTAACCCGAAAGGTTACGAGTTCATCAACGACATCAAAGGTGGTGTAATTCCTGGCGAATACATCCCAGCCGTTGATAAAGGCATCCAGGAACAGCTGAAAGCGGGCCCTCTGGCTGGCTATCCGGTTGTTGACATGGGTATCCGTCTGCACTTCGGTTCTTACCACGACGTTGACTCCTCTGAACTGGCGTTTAAACTGGCTGCGTCTATTGCCTTTAAAGAAGGCTTTAAGAAAGCAAAACCAGTTCTGCTTGAGCCAATCATGAAGGTTGAAGTAGAAACTCCTGAAGAGAACACCGGTGACGTTATCGGTGACTTGAGCCGTCGTCGCGGTATGCTGCGTGGTCAGGAATCCGAAGTAACTGGCGTTAAGATCCACGCTGAAGTTCCGCTGTCCGAAATGTTCGGATATGCAACTCAGCTGCGTTCTCTGACCAAAGGTCGTGCATCATACACCATGGAATTCCTGAAGTATGATGATGCGCCTAACAACGTTGCTCAGGCCGTTATTGAAGCCCGTGGTAAGTAATCCACAGGATTAAAACCTAAGTCCCGTGCTCTCTCCAGAGGGGAGAGCACTATAGTAAGGAATATAGCCGTGTCTAAAGAAAAATTTGAACGTACAAAACCGCACGTCAACGTTGGTACTATCGGCCACGTTGACCATGGTAAAACTACCCTGACCGCTGCAATCACTACCGTTCTGGCTAAAACCTACGGTGGTTCTGCTCGTGCATTCGACCAGATCGATAACGCGCCAGAAGAAAAAGCTCGTGGTATCACCATCAACACT